>NZ_JBNDKZ010000004.1:0-383710 GCF_050435845.1 Kosakonia sp. 1610
CGCAGAACTCACAAGATTCTGTGGCGCTATAACGACCCGCAGCCGGAAACCATCCGCTTTGACTGGCAGGGACTGCAACTGGCGGGTGAACAGAGAGACCGCGAGCCGGACCACTACGTTCAGTATGTCTACACCGAAGGAAGCTACGAGCCGCTGGCGCGCGTCGACAGCGTCTTCGACGACTGCGAGATTTACTGGTACCACACCGAACTGAACGGCCTGCCGGAACGGGTAACGGACGCTGACGGCCAGACCGTCTGGCGCGGGCAGTTCAGCACCTGGGGCAAAACGGAGCTCGAACTCAGCGTACCGCAGTGGCAGGTGCCGCAGAACCTGCGCTTCCAGGGGCAATATCTCGACCGCGAGAGCGGGCTGCACTACAACCTGTTCCGCTACTACGACCCGGTCGCTGGTCGTTACACCCAGATGGACCCGATTGGCTTAGCGGGATGGCTGAATACCTACAGCTATGTGGGTGATCCGCTTACGGGGATAGATCCTTTTGGACTTGCGCCATGTCCAGTTAGAGAAGTCAATGGAGCTAAAATATATGGCAAAGGGCAAGTCGATAAAACGCCTGGCCATGATCAATTCTCAGAAGTTATTGCAAATAAACTTGCTATGAGTGGTAAGTTTAACGAGATTTATTTGAACAGGTCTTATAGCTTTGCGCATGGACCTGGTATTTCCGGAAGAAGACCTGACATTATGGTCGTTGATATAAACGGAAAAACACACTTGATAGAACTTGCATCAAAAACAGATATGGGCAAAAAGTTGCCGACATTAACTACTCGGAACCAGGCGGCAATGAGTAACCTCCCGCCTTCACAACAGGGCGAAATAATTCTGTTTGAACACCATTATGATGCTTACCATATTAAGTCTGTATTAGATGATTTGATTGAAAGTATATAGGAGTTAGCATGGCTTTCGGTTTCGCTATTTATGGTACACAAGAGATTACACCTTCCAGTGCGCTTAATGAAGGTATTCGTTTTTTTGAAACTATAAAATCTGATATAAATGCACAAGGTTACTATGCGTTTCGAAGAGATCGAAGCCAAGAGGATATTGATTTTGTAGAGAAAAGTCTGGATGAGCTCAAATATGCGCTAGATAAAGGTGAAGCTAAAGATTTCCGGATTTATCATGAAGGTCTTAAGGGTACCCCCTGGGAAGCGGCTTTCGGATATTCAACAAAAACATTCGGAGGCTTTTTCCATATAAATCTTCAATACAATGGTGATGGTCTTGAAGATTTATTTTTATTTTTAGAAAGGTTTTTTGAAAATAATGCTGCGTCTTATGCAATAGGCTATAAATGTGCCGATGTATATGATGCCTATAATTATGCAATTGGAGAGAACATGGTCAAGCTTTTTTCATGGGAAAATGCAATGGCCTTTAATAAAGAAGTTGATGGTCGATTTCAGGGACAGGCAAGGTTTAATTCAACAAAATTACGGTTAGTCTACCCCGTCAATGTCATTAATTCCTCTCATTTAGATATTATGATTGGCGAATCAACATTGTGCGAAGCCATACAAAAAAATGAATGGGGTATACTAAAAAAAATTAACAGTGTAAATGAGAGATGGTTTTGGATTGTTCAGGACAATCAATTGGAAAGTATAAATAATGAGCTCGGGATGCATGGGGCTTTAATTTCTTGGAAAAAATTTAGTCCCAGAAGAGGTAGCAACAGGTTGCCGTAAGATTCATAATATATATTAAAATACATGAGTTATTCTTATCTTTAAGGCGGGAGAGCCCGCCATTTTCATTAATAAATAACCATAATAAATACTGCTGCAAATTTTTAATTAGTGAATCAATAACTTTTTTTCTAATTAAATGATAATGAGCATATGAAGTGCCAGAACCTTGGCAGGCACAACCTGTTGCTGCGCCCCGGCGGGCTGAAGCTCGATTACGACGGGTTCGGGCGGCTAGTTCAGCGGCGGGATTAATCCGGTGTTATTCAGCATTTCACGTATGACGATGAACAGCGGGTAAAGGAAATCCGCTTTGAGGGGAACAGCGAGTTCCGCAAAGTGGAATACCGGTACGACCCGATAGGGCTAGCGGGCGGGATTAATACCTATAGCTATGTGGGTGATCCGCTGGTGTGGGTGGACCCGTTGGGGTTATCAACTAATTCATGCGTGGGAACTCTTGCGAGAGGAGATATCAACTCTAATATTGTAGGAGGAGTAAAACCGGGCTACGCAGGTCATCATTTAATTGGTGTTGCAGAAGCGAAAAAGTACCCCGTTATGCATAAGGCAGCTTCTTTAGGATACAATGTTAATAGAGGAAGAAATGGTATTTCTCTACCTACAACCGTTGAAGAATCTCTGGCATCGGGTTTACCTTTACATTCTGGCCGACATCTCAAAGAAGCAACCATGTTTACGAATAAAGAACTGAGAATTCTGCAGAGTAAATATGAAATGAAAGCTATTAAAGATAGCGAACTGCTCGATGAAATTGGTAAGGTTGAAGATAAGATTCGTGAAGCCTTACTTGGCCGCAGTTTAAGTTGCAAAATGCCGATCCACATTTTTAAGAAAGATAGAATATGTATTACCGTATAAAAGAAATATATGATGATAACTTGTATACTGATGCAACAGTTACAAACATGAACGATGTTATGCCTTTCAATGTAACACTCCCAGAAAAACTGGGGACTAACTTTCCTGTACTACAACTGGAGCTTGATTCTGATTTAAGGCCAAACGATTTTTTTAAAAGCGGACCTTTTGTAATAGTTCCCTCGAAAATGAAGAAAATACTTGAAAGCGTACGCGCTGATTACGAATATTTTGATGTAATTATTACGTCCGACACAGCAACATATTCGAAAGGCGACTTCTTTTTTGCTCACTTACTATGCGGCATAGATTTTCTTAATAAAGAAGAGTCTGTGTATACCCCTTATGAATCTAACGATGCATTTATCGAAAGAATAGAAAAAGTAGTAATTGATGAGCAAAAAATGGATGGTGCGCCAGCCGCCATGCTAAAAAATTGTTTCGAAGACGTTACTGTTTATCAAAGTAAACTCGTTGATAAAATGATTCAAGAGTCCATATCGGGCGTGGAATATGAAAAATTAAATCATTAGTATAGATAAATTATCAATCACGTCTTTAATAACCGCCGGGAAATAAGCTTGGTTTCCTGGCCGTTATTATGGAACCCTGAGTTTAAATTTCTCTTATGTTCCACAAACCCCTCTTACAGGAGGGAATCATAAGGATTTGTTTAGTAATATAAAGTGGGATTTATTAAATTATTTATTAGAGTACACTTATATCCCCTTTTTTAATAAGTCACTTTTTTATGAATCTTATTTCTATTTATGAGCAAGGTCATATGCACTGTGGCTAGGCCGGTCCGTGGCCCCAGGACGAGCTAATACTTCACTAACCCTCCTTGCGGAATGCGCCGCGAACTGGTGTTCAAGCGCTGCTACAGGCGTGTCAGCATCCCTGAGCAGTGATGATTTATCCGAAAACTCAAAAAAAATCGTACAAGATGCATTAAATTATTCATTACTGTTTGAAATCTTTGATGGGAGAGCTGACAGGAATAGCCAAAAAGTAATCAGAAAAATAAAATTAAACCCTATGCTCTCACCGCGGTGGTCATTGCCTGTATCAAGGCGAGGTGACATAAGCCTTAACAAAGAATTATTGGCTGTGGTTTTTACTAATGATGCATCGGCAGACTTTGATCTTTATTTAAAGAAATAAGTAACAAGTGGAACTCATTGATAAAGCTATCAATTAATAAAAACATTCAAAGAGAGCTCTTTAATGATTGATTATTTGGTTTTTATAAAAGAAGTATTAATACTGACAAAATAGCAATTGAGCTTCCTTAATATGATTTTTTTGTATCTGCTTACAACTCAAGTGAACGAGTAAGAAAGTATATGAGACCATTAGTTCCAAGGAAAAAACTTGGCTTATACCCCCAGAATATCAATATCCACCTATTGAACATCCTCAAGAAAACCCTAAAGTTTGCCCTACCGATAGAAGTGAGTCATCTCAAGTCAGTTTATTACTACTTGAGATGGGGGAATTAGAAGGAAAAAGAATATGTATTGATACAACCGGGTTCATGAGGTACGTTTTAATATCTTTAGTAGCTAGTCTGTATTATAGGAAATTAAAAAAGTTTACTGCTTTATATTCAGAGCCACTTTTTTATCAAAAGCAAGGTGACACCTTATTTAGCACTGCATCAAGTGGGACTCCAAGAAATTTGCAAGGCATCTATGGTAGTAATGATAATGGAGATGATCATTTAATAATTAATGTAGGTTATGATTACAAGTTAATCGGTGAGGTAGTCGATAACAAAGAAGGCGCGGCTATATTTCCTATATTTTAATTCCCTTCATTAAGTGCAGATATGTATCAGCGAAGTGCGCTTCGATCTTCTAAAGCAGGTAGTGTAACACCATCTTCAGGCTGGACAAATATTAGATATTTTCCCCAACGTATGACCCATTTGCTAATGCTGCTGTAATTTCTAAGATCATTAAAGTTATTGATTCTAAGTGTGACAATGCAAATATATACCTAACCCCGCTTTCGACTAAAATACAAGCATTAGGCGCAGCTTTATTCTGGGTGCTTGAAGGAAAAGCTAGAGGTGGATTGAGCATTCTTCTTCCAGAATGCTTAACCTACTCAAGAGAGACTAGTTCTGGCTTGAAGCGCTTGTGGTCTTATGAAGTGGAATATATTTAATTGCATGTATTCATTTGTTTTTTTGATCATCAATCGTATTTATTACGATCAGCACATTTTTATATTTCATCAATCCTCACGATAATTCGCATTAGCGTTATATATATCTAAAGGCGCCTGACACTGACTACATGTATGCTTTTAAGGAGCATGTAGTCAGCAATCATATATTTTCCCCAATTCAATTTTGCGTGTATTTAAATACCCTTCTTTATGACTACCAAGAAAAGATGCTTATGCTAAATCAACATCAATTATCTCCGGCATACAAAATAAACGTTAAATCTTCCGCACAAACGCTTGGCCTCGCCAATCCCCACGCGCTGAATGCCAATCGAAATACGATATATACCGCTCATCGCGACGGTGCTTAGCATTAATAGGTAAGTCCGGCATCCGCACCATTCTGTTTTATATATCCTCTAGTATGTGGTTCGGGTTACCCTGAAAGCAGAACCTCCACTTTTCGCTCAATTTGGACTTTCGTATTCTAGGATGCCCACTTAGTTCGGTGAGTTCAAAGCCCCTCATATTTTATGGCGGATGAAATCCTAAAAACGATCATGCAAAAATCACAATTCGTTTAAATAATATATGAATCAATGACATTTCAGATTCGGTAGTACAAAAGCGGCTTTTAGCTTCCTTATTTTATAGTTGATATGGCTGACATATTTATATCTTAAAATCGAGGTAATCTGCCCAAACCTGCAACCATTTCTTACACTCTGCATCATACTTGTAGAGGTTATAAATTCCTTCCACACCGCCTTTTGTATGCCCCAGAATAGCCTCAGCCACTTCGTTAGGACATTGCAGCCGTGACAACCCTGTACGCACGGTCCGCCGTAAATCATGCGGCGTCCAGCTTGGTATATCTAACATTTGTCCGGCCCCACGCAATCGCCATGCATTTTCCGTCAGATACTTTTGCTGGAGGTCGGCTTGTTCGTGTAGACGGAAAAAAATATGTATCTGAATTGAGGCGGAGAACTTTTAGAAAATCTATGGCTTGCGTCAATAGCTGAATGTAACGTTCAACGCCTTTTTTAGGCTCGTGCAGGTGTATCGTACCTTTCTCCAGATCAACATCCTTCCACGCCATGTTACAGACTTCACCGGTACGGCAACCTGTCCACAAGGTCAGACGAAGCACGTTTTTGATTGCGGGTGAAAAAGCAAAGCCCGGAAGCCACTGGAGAAACTTTTTTAGCTCAGCTTCACTCAGCACACGCGTCCCGCGGTTACTGGTTAGCTTGATTCGAGTCTGACGCAGGCTGGATTTTGCCAGCAGCGCGGGATTAGCAAAGCTGGCATCAAAACGCCCCAAACCAATAGCAAACTCGTAGGTCAATGAGAGCTCCCGTAGAACGTTACCGGCTTGCACTTTTACTCCTCTGGCAACAATGCCATTAATAAGCGTAATCACGTCATTGCGTGTAATTTCAGCGGCATTATGACCACCCAGCTTATCTACCGCATCGGCATACAATGTTCTGCGCACTTTATCCTGGCCTTTCTTCTTCCGGGCCCACGGAATGATTTTGCCATCCTTAGTTTTACGGTCCTCAATGCGCTCAGTCAGTTAGAGCTCAACTAATCCCTGTACTTTCATGGCCTGTTCAGACTCTATTGCGCGAAGCTGCTTTTCCTGCTTGAGTTCTGATGCAGGGCACCAACCTTCCTGACGGAGGAGCTTTAATTCGTTGAGTTTAAGACGTGCAGCGTCGAAAGAAGTCTGCGGAAAGTTGCCAATTTCGACCTAAGTAAGTTTGCCAGTCACAGGACTCGTGTAACGGTAGAAAAAAGACTTAACTCCGGTTGTACCACAGGAGGGATGTAAGCCACGATTTTCGCCGTTATCAGCTCTACCTGATCATCTGGCTTTATCATTCCTGTCGCTTTCAATAACCGCTTCGCGCACGCTTGTTTTCCTGCCCCACAGAGTCCGTTATCATGCTCGCTACGCCTTCATGAACCGCGATGCAATTTCATGAGTTCCGGTGAGGAAAGTGATAAGCGATGAGAACAACAAACATCACTGACTCATTATTTTTCAAGAAGATGGACATCACTAACTGATGAGTACGACAGACAACCTCGACGCGCACACCCCCATGATGCAGCAGTACCTGAAGCTGAAAGCGCAGCATCCGGACATTCTGCTTTTCTATCGTATGGGCGACTTCTATGAGCTCTTTTATGACGATGCGAAACGCGCGTCGCAGCTGATGGATATCTCCCTGACCAAACGCGGAGCCTCTGCCGGGGAGCCGATCCCGATGGCGGGCGTACCGCATCATGCGGTGGAAAACTACCTGGCAAAACTGGTGAGCCTCGGCGAATCGGTGGCGATTTGCGAACAGATTGGCGATCCGGCCACCGGCAAAGGGCCTGTGGAGCGCAAGGTCGTACGCATCGTCACGCCGGGCACCATCAGCGATGAAGCACTGCTGCAGGAGCGCCAGGATAACCTGCTCGCCGCCATCTGGCAGGATAGCAAAGGGTTTGGTTATGCAACGCTGGATATTAGCTCCGGGCGTTTTCGCCTCAGCGAACCCGCCGACCGCGAAACCATGGCTGCTGAACTGCAACGTACTAATCCTGCTGAACTGCTCTATGCGGAAGATTTTGCGGAAACCGCGCTGATTGAAGGCCGCCGCGGGTTACGCCGCCGCCCGCTGTGGGAGTTCGAAATCGACACCGCCCGCCAGCAGCTCAATATGCAGTTTGGCACCCGTGATTTGATTGGCTTCGGCGTTGAGAACGCCGCGCGCGGCCTGTGCGCCGCCGGTTGCCTGTTGCAATATGTCAAAGATACGCAACGCACCGCCCTACCCCATATCCGTTCTATTACTATGGAGCGTCAGCAGGACACCATTATTATGGATGCCGCGACGCGCCGTAATCTGGAGATCACCCAGAACCTTGCTGGCGGAATTGAAAGCACGCTGGCCTCGGTGCTCGACCGCACCGTCACGCCGATGGGCAGCCGCATGCTGAAACGCTGGCTGCACATGCCGGTGCGCGATACGAAAGTGCTTACCGAGCGTCAACAAACCATCAGCGCATTACAGGATCGCGCCGCCGAGCTGCAACCGGTGTTGCGCCAGGTGGGCGATCTGGAGCGTATTCTGGCACGTCTGGCGCTGCGTACCGCCCGCCCGCGCGACCTGGCGCGTATGCGCTACGCCTTTCAGCAACTGCCGGAGCTGCGCACGCAGCTGGCTGACGTCGACTGCGCGCCGGTGCAGGCGCTGCGTGAGAAAATGGGCGAGTTCAGCGAACTGCGCGAACTGCTTGAGCGCGCCATTATTGAAGCCCCACCGGTGCTGGTGCGCGATGGTGGCGTCATTGCTCCCGGCTACCATGCCGAACTGGATGAGTGGCGCAGCCTCGCCGATGGCGCGACGGATTATCTTGACCGGCTGGAGATCCGCGAGCGCGAGCGCCTGGGACTCGACACCCTGAAAGTGGGCTATAACGCGGTTCACGGTTACTTTATCCAGATCAGTCGTGGACAGAGCCATCTGGCGCCGATCCACTATGTGCGCCGCCAGACGCTGAAAAACGCCGAGCGCTACATCATTCCTGAACTGAAAGAGTATGAAGACAAAGTCCTCACCTCGAAGGGCAAAGCGCTGGCGCTGGAAAAACAGCTCTATGAAGAGCTGTTCGATCTGCTGATGCCGCACCTCGGCGATCTGCAACAGAGCGCCGCCGCGCTGGCGGAGCTGGATGTGCTGATCAACCTCGCCGAGCGTGCCGACACCCTGAACTACTGCTGCCCGACCTTCAGTGACAAACCGGGCATCCGCATCAGCGAAGGACGTCACCCGGTGGTGGAGCAGGTGCTGAAAGAGCCGTTTATCGCCAACCCGCTGAACCTGTCGCCGCAGCGCCGGATGCTGATTATCACCGGCCCAAATATGGGCGGTAAAAGTACCTATATGCGCCAGACTGCACTGATTACCCTGCTGGCCTATATCGGCAGCTATGTCCCGGCGCAGAAGGTCGAGATTGGCCCGATTGACCGCATCTTTACCCGCGTCGGCGCGGCGGACGATCTGGCAAGCGGGCGGTCGACCTTTATGGTTGAGATGACCGAAACCGCCAACATCCTGCATAACGCCACCGAGAACAGCCTGGTGCTGATGGATGAGATTGGCCGCGGGACGTCGACCTATGACGGCCTGTCGCTGGCGTGGGCCTGTGCGGAGAATCTGGCGAATAAGATCAAAGCGCTGACGCTGTTTGCCACCCACTACTTTGAGCTGACGCAGCTGCCAGAGAAGATGGAGGGCGTGGCGAATGTGCATCTCGACGCGATTGAGCATGGCGATACCATCGCCTTTATGCACAGCGTGCAGGATGGCGCGGCGAGCAAGAGCTACGGCCTTGCGGTCGCGGCGCTGGCGGGCGTGCCGAAAGAGGTGATCAAGCGCGCGCGCGGCAAACTGCGGGAGCTGGAGAGCCTTTCGCCGAGTGCAGCGGGCACACAGATTGACGGCACGCAGATGTCGCTGCTTGCTCCGGCGGAAGAGACCAACCCGGCGGTTGAAGCGCTGGAGAATCTCGACCCGGACAGCCTGACACCGCGTCAGGCGCTGGAGTGGATCTACCGCTTAAAAAACCTCGTCTAAAAAACGCTGCCGGATGGCGCTAATGTCATCCGGCAACCTCCTCCTGCGCCACCCACTGGCGCAAAAAATCGACCAGCGCGCGCACTTTGGCAGAGAGATGCTGCGTATCGGCATAGACCGCGTAAACGCCCTGCGGCGCAAACCGCCACTCCGGCAACAGATGCACCAGCCGCCCTTCAGCCAGCGCATTTTGCACCAGCCACGCCGGCAGCAGCGCCACACCACAGCCAGCAAGGGCAAACGACATCAGCGCCTGCGCGCTGTCAGCGAAGATACGCGCAGGCTGCTTTATCTCCAGCGTTTCCCCGTTCCCTGCCGTGTCATTGACCTGCCAGCGTAGCGGGGAAGCGAGCCGCTCATGAATAATCCACGGCGCGTGCGCCAGGGCGTGCAGCGTCGTTATCGGGTGCTGGCTGAGCCACTGCGGCGCGGCAACAGGAAGAATATCGAAGCGTGAAATCAGCGCCGCGTGATAGCGGGAGTCGGCCAGCGTGCCGAGGCGTATAGCAACATCGAAACGCTCGCTAATCAGATCCGCGTGATGGGACGAAGAGACATGGCGAATGCGCAGCGCCGGGTGACGCTCGCTGAAAGCCGCCAGCGCCGGGATCACCACCTGCGCGCCATACTCCGGCGTGGTGGTAATGCGCAACTCGCCGCTCAGGCCAATATGGTTTGCCTGCACCTCATCCTGTAAGTTTTCGGCGTCCCGTAACAGCGCCACGCCGCGCTGGTAAAAGAGGCTCCCCGCCTCAGTGAGCGTTAAGCGGCGGGTGGAGCGTAGCAGCAGCGCCACGCCCAGCGAATCCTCCAGCTGGCGGATATTAAAACTGATCACCGCCTTGGTCTGCCCGAGCGTGGCGGCCGCGGCGGTAAAGCTGCCGGTGTCGACGACGGCGATAAACATGGCGACGCGTTGCAAATTGAGCATCGCTTCTCTCGTGATTGTCAAAACAGGTTTGACAGTATATCGCCACCCGCGCCGTTTATCCCCTTTCTGCCAGCGGCTACAGTAGCGCTCCGCACAGAAGGAGGAAAAATGAGGTATCGCAACAAAGTCGCGGTGGTCTATCTGCTGGGCTTTTTTCTCGACTTGATCAATATGTTTATCGCCAGCGTCGCGTTCCCGGCGATGGCAGAGAGCCTGCAGGCGTCGGTCTCCGCGCTGGCGTGGGTCAGCAATGGCTATATCGCCGGGTTGACGGTGGCGATCCTCTTCAGCGCCCTGCTGACGCGCTTTATCGGCGCACGGCGGCTCTTTATGCTGTCGCTGTTACTCTTCAGCGCGGCGGGGCTGGCAGCGGGTTTTGCCGACTCACTGGGCAGCCTGATTGCCTGGCGCGTAGTGCAGGGGTTAGGCGGCGGGTTGCTGATCCCGGTCGGGCAAGCCCTTGCCTGGCAGCAGTTCAAGCCTCATGAGCGGGCAAAGATCTCCTCTGCGGTGATGCTGGTGGCCTTGCTCGCCCCAGCCTGTTCACCGGCGGTCGGTGGGCTGCTGGTGGAACTGCTCGGCTGGCGCTGGATCTTCTTCGTCACGCTACCGCTGGCACTGCTGACGCTGCTGCTGGCCGGGTGCTGGCTGAAAGAGGAGGCAAAGCCCGCCGTGTCGCGTCGGCTGCTCGATCTCTCTTTGCTGAAGAATTCACTGCTGCGCTTCGCCATGCTTATTTACCTCTGTGTGCCGGGGATGTTTATTGGCGTCAGCGTGGTGGGGATGTTCTATTTGCAGCGCATGATGGGGCTCACGCCTGCGGTGACCGGCGCGTTAATGGTGCCGTGGTCCCTCGCCTCCGCACTGGCGATCTCCGTGACCGGCCGCTATTTCAATCGCCTCGGCCCGCGCCCGCTGGTGATGATCGGCGCTCTGCTACAGGCAGTGGGCGTTGTGATGCTGCTGCTGGTTACCCCGTCGACACCGCTGGCGATGCTTATCATCAGCTTCGCGCTGATGGGCGCGGGCGGAAGCCAGTGCAGCAGCACCGCACAGAGCTGCGCTTTTCTCACCATCAGCAATCAGGCGATGCCGGATGCCAGCGCGCTGTGGAATCTTAACCGCCAGCTGAGCTTTTTTATCGGCGCCACGCTGCTGGCGTTTGTTCTCGGCCTGCTGCAACAGGTTATGCCGCCCCTTGCCGCCTATCGCGGGACATTTATCCTCGCTGGCATAATTACGCTTTTCCCGCTTTTGGGCGCGCTGCGCCTTGATAACCAATACACCCTGCAACAGCTAAAACAGGAGCAATCATGAATATTTATATGACGGAGATTATTGATGCCCACATCGCCATTGAAGCGTGGCTGGGCCGTGGCGAAGGCGACTGCGCGGCGCTGATGGCGCGCTTTAGTGACGCGTTCACCATGATTACCCCAGGCGGAGCAACGCTTGATAAGCCTGCGCTGGTCAATTTTTTCCAGGCACAGCGCGCGGCGCGCACGGGGCTTAGCATTCGTGTGGATGATGTCGAATTGCTGGCAGAGTGGGAAAGTGGCGCGGTGCTGCGCTACCGTGAAACGCAGCAATTGCCGGAACAGCTTGCACATCAGCGCTGGTCAACGGTGGTGTTTGAGAAAGATGCCGGGAAGCTTATGTGGCGGCATCTGCATGAAACGGCGCTTGCCGGGTAGCAGAAAAGAAAAAAGGCCAGTCTTTACGACCGGCCTTTTTGACGAGAAAGGGTGTTTATTCGCGGAACAGCGCTTCGATATTCAGCCCTTGCGTTTGCAGGATTTCGCGCAAACGACGCAGACCTTCAACCTGAATCTGGCGAACACGTTCACGAGTGAGACCAATTTCACGGCCTACATCTTCGAGTGTCGCAGCCTCATAACCCAGCAGACCGAAACGACGTGCCAGCACTTCACGCTGTTTGGCGTTCAGTTCGAACAGCCATTTGACGATGCTCTGTTTCATATCATCGTCTTGCGTGGTGTCTTCCGGGCCGTTGTCTTTTTCATCGGCCAGGATGTCCAGCAGCGCTTTTTCAGAATCACCGCCCAGCGGCGTATCAACTGAAGTAATGCGCTCGTTGAGACGCAGCATACGGCTGACATCATCAACAGGTTTATCTAACTGT
Source organism: Kosakonia sp. 1610 (assembly GCF_050435845.1). NCBI lineage: Bacteria > Pseudomonadati > Pseudomonadota > Gammaproteobacteria > Enterobacterales > Enterobacteriaceae > Kosakonia > Kosakonia sp. 1610. The sequence continues at coordinate 12,490 of NZ_JBNDKZ010000004.1, forward strand.
TCAGCAATCTCTTCTGCGCTCGGTTCGTGGTCCAGTTTATGGGACAACTCACGCGCGGTACGCAGATAGACGTTCAGCTCTTTGACGATGTGAATCGGCAGACGAATGGTGCGGGTTTGGTTCATGATAGCCCGCTCGATGGTCTGACGAATCCACCAGGTCGCGTAAGTTGAGAAACGGAACCCACGTTCAGGGTCAAATTTTTCAACGGCGCGGATCAGCCCCAGGTTGCCCTCTTCAATCAGATCCAGCAGAGCCAGACCACGATTGCTGTATCGACGGGCAATCTTCACCACCAGACGCAGGTTACTCTCGATCATGCGACGGCGGGAGGCAACATCACCTCGTAATGCACGGCGTGCAAAATAAACTTCTTCTTCGGCCGTCAAGAGCGGGGAGTACCCGATTTCCCCAAGATAAAGCTGAGTCGCGTCTAAAACACGCTGTGTTGCACCCTGCGATAACAGCTCTTCTTCAGCCAGGTCATTATCACTGGGTTCCTCTTCTACCAAGACTTTTTCGTCAAAAGCCTCTGTTCCGTTCTCATCAAATTCCGCGTCTTCATTTAAATCATGAACTTTCAGCGTATTCTGACTCATAAAGTGGCTCCTACCCGTGATCCCTGGGCAAAACACCTGACGCATTCTCATTTACCTCCGCTGCAGCGGCATCTGCGCTCACTGCAACGGAATAAGTGAGAATGACCTCACCTGCTTTGCACCGATTTATCGCTGCGGCAAATAACGCAGCGGGTTTACGGATTTCCCCTTGTAACGAATTTCAAAATGCAAGCGTGTAGAGCTGGTTCCGGTGCTACCCATAGTCGCTATTTTTTGCCCCGCCTTCACTTCTTGTTGTTCCCGGACCAGCATTGTGTCGTTATGGGCGTAGGCGCTCAGGTAATCATCGTTGTGTTTTATGATGATAAGATTACCGTAACCGCGCAGTGCGTTACCGGCATATACTACGCGTCCATCTGCGGTCGCGATGATAGCCTGTCCTTTACTGCCTGCGATATCGACACCCTTGTTACCACCCTCGGTGGCAGAGAAGTTATCGATAACGTTGCCTTCAGTTGGCCAGCGCCAGGTTGAAATCGGCGAGCTGGTAGTTGTACTGCTGACAGTCGGTTCGGTTGTTGTACTAACGGAAGGTGCCGTAACAGGCGCTGTGACAGGTGTCGCAGGCTTGTTGTTCGGCAACATTTTATTAGCACTTTGTTCACCTGAAGTCTCAGAATACGTAATTGTCGGTTTCGAAGCAACCACCGCGGTTGAATTTTGCGCAGTTTTTGAGACTATTCCTTGTTCCGATGCATCAGCCTGCGTTATTGCATTTCCGCCTGTGATAGGTGTACCAGATGCATTTCCTACCTGCAACGTCTGCCCGACGTTCAAACCGTACGGCGCTGCTACGTTGTTGCGCTGTGCAAGGTCACGGAAATCGTTGCCGGTGATCCAGGCAATATAGAAGAGGGTATCGCCCCGTTTTACGGTATAGGTGCTGCCGCCAGTGTAGCTCCCTTTCGGGATATTGCCGTATTTGCGGTTATAGACAATGTGACCATCTACCGTCTGTACCGGCTGCGCCTGGACAGGTTGAGACTGCATTGGCTGCACCGGCTGTACGGGTTGAACAGGCTGTACCGGTTGGACTTGCTGCATTTGCGGCTGCTGTGCGTTAGTGCTCATGGCAGGCGGCGGCGTAATGAGCATGCCTGAGTTGTCGCTTCCGCTGGCGCTTCCGCCTACGGAACTGACCGGTGCCGGAGTATTGTTGGAATTTGAACACCCTGCCAGCCAAAGCGAAACCAGTGACAATGCCGCGACACGGCGTACGGTGAATTTCGGGCTTCCCGCGCTCATTTTTCCCCCAATATTATGTAAATTACCAATGACTTAAAGATAACCGCGAAGCTCGACGGCAAATTTGCCCACAATACGCTGTTATGGCCCGAAATACCCAGGATAAATCTGTAACTCAGGCTAACTCACCGCGTACCAGCGGAACAAAGCGCACGGCTTCAACGGTATCGATAATAAATTCGCTTCCCCGCCGACGAACCCGCTTCAACTGCTGGAGTTCGTCGCCCACGGGCAAAACGAGAATGCCGCCGTCATCCAGCTGCGACATCAGCGCGGCGGGAATTTCAGGCGGAGCGGCTGTCACAATAATAGCGTCAAATGGCGCGCGTGCTTGCCATCCTTGCCAGCCATCACCGTGACGCGTGGAGACATTGTGCAGATCGAGCTGTTTGAGGCGGCGGCGCGCCTGCCATTGCAGCCCTTTAATCCGCTCAACGGAGCAGACATGGTGCACCAGATGCGCGAGGATCGCCGTCTGGTAACCGGAACCGGTGCCAATCTCCAGCACGCGCGAATCGGGCGTCAGCTCAAGCAGCTCGGTCATGCGCGCGACCATATAGGGTTGGGAGATGGTTTGCCCCTGACCAATCGGCAGGGCGACGTTTTCCCACGCTTTGTGTTCAAACGCCTCATCGATAAATTTCTCGCGCGGCACCCGCGACAGCGCCTCAAGCACCTGTTCATCTTTGATGCCCTGCGCGCGTAGCTGATTGAGAAGATCCTGGATGCGTTTGCTTACCATTGCGTATTCACCCCAGCGCGATCCAACCAACCTGATACCACCTCTTGTGCACTGTAGGCGGTCAAATCTACGTGCAGCGGCGTAACGGAAACATAACCCTCATCAACGGCGGCGAAGTCGGTATCGGGACCGGCATCGCACTTCTCCCCCGGCGGGCCAATCCAGTAGAGGGTGTTGCCGCGCGGATCCTGCTGCGGGATCACCTGGTCAGCAGGATGGCGGCTGCCGCAGCGCGTCACGCGAATGCCCTTGATCTCACTCAGCGGCAGATCCGGGACGTTGATATTCAAAATGCGCCCGGTGCGCAGCGGCTCGCGGCTCAGCCCACGCAGGATGGCGCAGGTGACCGCAGCGGCGGTTTCATAGTGGGTGTGACCATTAAGAGAGACGGCGAGCGCCGGAAAGCCGAGATGACGGCCCTCCATCGCGGCAGCAACGGTGCCGGAGTAAATAACATCATCGCCGAGGTTCGGCCCGGCGTTGATGCCTGAAACCACCACATCCGGGCGCGGGCGCATTAATGCGTTCACGCCGAGAAAGACGCAGTCCGTCGGCGTGCCCATCTGCACGGCGATGTCGCCGTTATCGAAGGTAAAAGTACGAAGCGAAGATTCGAGCGTCAGCGAATTAGACGCACCGCTGCGGTTACGATCGGGAGCCACGACCTGAACGTCGGCAAACTCCCTAAGAGCACGGGCCAGCGTCTGGATACCCGGCGCGTGGATCCCGTCATCGTTACTCAGCAATATTCGCATAATCACCCGATGTGTTGATAAGTTCCCTGACCACACTGGTGGCAAAACTCCCCGCCGGTAGCCAGAAACGTACCTCGACGGTGGCGTCATCCCACCAGTTCCAGCTGAGCGCCTGCGGATAGAGCAACATCGCACGGCGCGCAGCGTCCACTTTTTCTCTCACCAGCAGCGTCTGTAACTCTGGCGCATCAGCAACTGCCTGCTGCTCAAACTCCAGCGCCGCGTCCTGTGTTCCCCACTCGCCGCGGCCCGGCAGCGGCGCGGTAATCATCAGTGCTTTCGCATCGACACGCGCCTGTAACTCGTCGCGCTCCTCAGTGGTCGCCACGAACCAGCTGCCGCGACCCGCTAATTGTAGCGCATCGCCGACAACAACCTGATTGAAGTCCGGTTTCTTCAGCCGCTCGCTGACCACCTGATTAAACAACGCGCTGCGCGCGGCGGACAACCAAAAACTGCGTTTGTTACGATCGCGAACCGGCGCGTCGCTTTGCGCCCAGCGCAGCGCGCCCTGCAGGTTGCTGCCGCCAATGCCAAAACGCTGTGCGCCAAAATAGTTGGGCACGCCCTGTTCAACGATGGCCTTTAAGCGTGATTCAACCTCTGCGCGGTCACTCACTTCCCGCAGCACCAGCGTAAAGGCGTTTCCTTTCAGCGCGCCGAGACGCAGTTTGCGTTTATGGCGGGCATACTCCAGCACTTTGCAGCCTTCGAGCGTGAACTGGCTGAGATCCGGCATACCATTACCCGGTACGCGGGCACAAAGCCACTGTTCCGTTACGGCATGCTTATCTTTTTGACCGGCGAAGCTCACTTCACGCACATGAATTTTAAGGAATTTCGCTAAAGCGTCAGCAACAAAACGCGTATTGCAGCCATTTTTCAGAATTCGTACCAGAATATGCTCACCTTCGCCGTCTGGCTCGAAGCCCAGATCCTCTACCACGACGAAATCCTCCGGGCTGGCCTTCAGGATGCCGTTGCCGCCAGGCTTGCCGTGCAGGAAGGTGAGATTATCAAATTCCGTCATTTCGCCGCCTTCACTAACAGCGCCACCGCTTCACAGGCAATACCTTCGCCGCGCCCGGTGAAACCGAGCTTCTCGGTCGTGGTGGCTTTGACGTTAACGTCATCCATATGGCAACCGAGATCTTCGGCGATAAAGACGCGCATCTGCGGAATATGCGGCAACATTTTCGGTGCCTGCGCAATGATGGTCACATCCACGTTGCCAAGCGTATAGCCTTTGGCCTGAATGCGTCGCCAGGCTTCGCGCAGCAGCTCGCGGCTGTCTGCGCCTTTAAAAGCCGCGTCGGTATCCGGGAAGAGCTTACCAATATCCCCCAGCGCCGCAGCGCCGAGCAGCGCATCGGTTAACGCATGCAGGGCGACATCGCCGTCGGAGTGCGCCAGCAGCCCCTTTTCGTAGGGAATGCGCACGCCGCCAATAATAATCGGGCCAGCGCCGCCAAAGGCGTGTACGTCAAAACCGTGTCCAATGCGCATTATGCTTTCTCCTGAAGGTCTGCATGGGTCAGATAAAATTCTGCGAGTCGTAAATCTTCGGGTCGGGTCACTTTAATATTATCCGCACGCCCGGCGACCAGCTCGGGATGATAGCCGCAATACTCCAGCGCCGAGGCTTCATCGGTGATGGTAGCGCCTTCATCTAACGCGCGGGTTAAGCAGTCGTGGAGTAACGCATGCGGGAAAAACTGCGGCGTCAGGGCGTGCCAGAGATCATTGCGCTCGACGGTGTGAGCAATCGCGGTTTGGCCCGGCTCGGCGCGTTTCATGGTGTCACGCACCGGCGCGGCGAGGATCCCCCCAACCCGGCTGGTCTCACGCAGGGCTAGCAGCCGGTTGAGATCGTCCTGGTGCAGGCAGGGGCGCGCGGCGTCATGCACCAGCACCCACTGCGCACCGGCAGCGGCCTTCAGGCCTGCCAGCACCGAGTCAGCACGTTCTGCGCCGCCGTTTACCACCGTAATCTGCGGATGATTGGCCAGAGGAAGCTGCGCGAAGCGTTCATCGCCCGCGCTGACGGCAATAATCACCCGGCTGACGCACGGGTGGGCGAGCAGCGCGGCGACCGCGTGCTCAAGGATGGTTTTATCGCCGATGGAGAGATACTGCTTTGGACATTCCGTTTGCATGCGGCGGCCGAATCCGGCGGCCGGCACCACGGCACAGACGTCCGGAATGAGTGTTGCCATTCGTTAACCCGGGACTGTTTATGGTCTAGTTTGCGTATTCTGCGTGTTTTGTGTGTTCTGCGCTGAGCCCGCCGCGCGCTTTGACGCGTCCGGCACCAGACGATAGAAGGTTTCGCCCGGTTTTGTCATGGTCAGCTCATTACGAGCACGCTCCTCGATCGCTTCCTGGCCGCCATTGAGATCGTCAATTTCGGCAAACAGCTGATCGTTGCGCGCTTTTAGTTTTGCGTTTGTCGCCTGCTGAGCCGCCACATCTTCGCTGACGCGGCCGTAGTCATGCAGACCATTTTTGCCGAACCACAGCGAGTATTGCAGCCAGACCAGCAAAGCCAGCAAAAGCAGCGTTAATTTACCCATCCTGCCCCCTGAAAAACGGCATCATCATCCCATAACTTTTCGTCAGACTCCACTTCGGGGCCGGGTGATACCGCGCAAGCGCCAGACTTTATCATAAATGTTGAGCAATCCGAACCCGGACACATTGCCTTAACAGGCGTTACACCTTGAAGTATGGCGCGCCTTAGCCCACCAGCCAGAGGAAAAGGAGGCCAAACATCGCCGCCACGCTGAGCAGCGTCGCCACACAGCTGTAACGCAGTCTACCGTCGAGCAGCGAATGCAGGGCAATTCCCACCACCACCGAGACCGGCATCAGGGCGAGAAAAAAGGGCCAGGTATAGAGAAGAAAAAAGAGCGTGTTGGAGCCGTATAAAAGAAAAGGGATTGCCAGCGCCAGCAGCCATGCGACAAAACCCACGATGGCACCCGGAAGCGACCATGTGGGTTCGTCGGCGGTCGGGGGGAGAGACGATGACCGCGGGAGGGTAATGTTATGACTGTTACGCATATCTGATCCTGTTGCCTGCACGACCGGTAAACGCGATACACACCTGTTCAGACGGCGCGAAAAGCAAACTCGCTAAAGCCTGAAGAGTGGGTGTATCGCCAGTACCGTCTCAGGATCTGATAATATCTTCCTGCCGCAGCAGGTCTAATAATTGGCTGACCAAATTTGTTACCAATTGTTCGCCATCAAGGTGCACTTCCGCCGCCTCTGGCGCTTCGTACACCGAATCAATGCCGGTGAAATTACGCAGCTCACCGGCGCGGGCTTTCTTGTATAACCCTTTCGGATCGCGCGCTTCGCAAATCGCCAGCGGTGTATCGACAAACACCTCGATAAAGCGCCCCTCGCCGAGGCGTTCACGCACCATCTGCCGCTCGGCGCGATGGGGCGAGATAAAGGCGGTCAACACCACCAGCCCCGATTCAACCATCAGCTTCGCCACTTCGCCGACCCGGCGAATGTTCTCTTTACGATCCGCGTCGCTAAAGCCTAAATCGCTGCACAGCCCGTGGCGCACGTTATCGCCATCAAGCAGATAGGTGCTGACGCCCGCGCGGTGTAGCGCCTCTTCCAGCGCCCCCGCCACGGTCGATTTACCGGAGCCGGAAAGCCCGGTAAACCAGAGCACAACCCCACGGTGACCGTGGAGCTGTTCGCGCTGCTGCGGCGTTACCGGATGGGCATGCCAGACGACGTTTTCGTCATGCTGCGCCATTATTTGCCTCCCAGCAGATCGCGCGCGCCCCAGTGCGGGAAGTGTTTACGCACCAGCTGGTTCAGCTCCAGCTCAAAGGCGCTGAACTCCGACGGCACAACCTGCGCATCGGTGTGCACTTCACGCACCATGCCTGCGCCAACGGTGACGTTGCTCAGGCGATCGATAAAGATCATCCCGCCGGTCACCGGGTTCTGCTGATAAGGATCGAGGGTCAGCGGCTCATCAAAGGTGACGTCAACCAGCCCAATACCGTTCAGCGGCAGGCTTTCCACTTCGCGCTGGTTCAGGTTGTTGATATCCACCTGGTACTGCACGGCGTCGATGCGCGCGCGGGTTTTCTTGCCTGCTACTTTGACCTCAAAACTCTGGCCCGCCTGCAACGGCTGCTCTGCCATCCACACCACATCCAGCGAGGCGCGCTGCACCGACGGCAGTGTTTCCTGCGCATCGAGGATCAGATCGCCGCGGCTGATATCAATCTCATCTTTCAGCACGAGGGTAATCGCTTCGCCCGCGCCCGCGTCCTGCAGATCGCCATCAAAGGTCACGATACGTGCGATGGTTGACTCCACGCCCGACGGCAACACTTTGATGCGCTGCCCGACCCTGACCACGCCGGAGGCCAACGTGCCGGAGAAGCCGCGGAAATCGAGGTTCGGGCGGTTAACATACTGCACCGGGAAGCGCATCGGCTGGCTCTCTACCACACGCTTGATTTCGACGGTTTCGAGCATCTCCAGCAGCGTCGGGCCGCTGTACCACGCCATTTTGTCGCTCTGGCTGGCAACGTTGTCGCCCTCCAGCGCCGAGAGCGGGACAAAGCGGATATCGAGATCGCCCGGCAACTGTTCGGCAAAAGTGAGGTAATCCTGGCGAATAGAATCGAAGGTCGCTTCGCTAAACTCCACCAGATCCATCTTGTTCACCGCCACCACCAGGTGTTTGATGCCAAGCAGCGTGGAGATAAAGCTGTGGCGGCGGGTCTGATCCAGCACGCCCTTGCGCGCATCGATCAGCAGGATCGCCAGATCGCAGGTAGAGGCACCGGTCGCCATATTGCGGGTGTACTGCTCATGCCCCGGCGTGTCGGCAATAATAAATTTGCGCTTCTCGGTGGAGAAGTAACGATACGCCACGTCAATGGTAATACCCTGCTCGCGCTCGGCCTGCAGGCCATCCACCAGCAGCGCAAGATCGAGTTTCTCGCCCTGGGTGCCGTGGCGTTTGCTGTCATTGTGCAGCGTTGAGAGCTGATCTTCGTAGATCTGGCGAGTGTCGTGCAGCAGGCGGCCAATCAGCGTGCTCTTGCCATCATCGACGCTGCCGCAGGTAAGAAAACGCAGCAGGCTTTTGTGTTGCTGGGCATGCAGGTACGCTTCGACGCCGCCTTCATCCGCAATTTGTTGTGCAATAGTGGTGTTCATGGCGTCTCCTTAGAAATAACCCTGGCGTTTTTTCAGCTCCATCGAGCCGGCCTGATCGCGGTCGATCACGCGCCCCTGACGCTCGCTGGTGGTTGAGATCAGCATCTCTTCGATGATCTCCGGCAGCGTCTGCGCGTGGGACTCCACCGCGCCGGTCAGCGGCCAGCAGCCGAGGGTACGGAAACGCACCATGCGTTTTTCAATCACTTCGCCCGGCTGCAGATCGATACGGTCATCATCGATCATCATCAGCATGCCGTCGCGCTCCAGTACCGGTCGCTCGGCGGCCAGATAGAGCGGCACGATCTCAATATTTTCCAGGAAGATGTACTGCCAGATATCCAGCTCGGTCCAGTTGGAGAGCGGGAAAACGCGGATGCTTTCGCCTTTGTTGATCTGGCCGTTGTAGTTATGCCACAGCTCCGGACGCTGGTTTTTCGGGTCCCAGCGGTGAAAACGGTCGCGGAAGGAGTAGATACGCTCTTTGGCGCGCGACTTCTCTTCGTCACGGCGCGCGCCGCCAAATGCGGCGTCAAAACCATACTTGTTCAGCGCCTGCTTGAGCCCTTCGGTCTTCATAATGTCAGTGTGTTTCGCACTGCCGTGCACGAACGGGTTGATACCCATCGCCACCCCTTCCGGGTTTTTATGCACCAGCAGCTCACAGCCGTAGGCTTTGGCGGTACGGTCACGGAATTCATACATCTCGCGGAATTTCCAGCCGGTATCGACATGCAGCAGCGGAAACGGCAGCGTGCCCGGATAGAAGGCTTTACGCGCCAGGTGCAGCATCACGCTGGAGTCTTTGCCGATGGAGTACATCATCACCGGATTGGCAAACTCGGCGGCCACTTCGCGAATGATATGGATGCTTTCCGCCTCCAGTTGTCGCAGGTGAGTGAGTCGTTTTTCGTCCATATCCCTTCCTTAAGCCAGATTAATCACGGCAGCGTCAAACGCCGCCGTGGCTGTCGTTTGCTGGAACCAGGCCAGTTCGCGATGAAGCGCAACCACTTCACCCACCACTAACAGGGCGGGCATTGGCGCGCCTGTAGCCAGTTCCTCAAGTTGTTCTAATGTGCCGGTAGTAATCTGTTGATCGGCACGCGTGCCGCGGGAGATCACCGCCACGGGCGTGGTGCACTCACGCCCGTGGGCAATCAGCTGCGCGCTAATCTCGGCCGCTTTCATGGTGCCCATATAGATCGCCAGCGTCTGGCGGCTTTGCGCCAGCTGCGACCAGTCGAACGGTGCGCTGTCGGCTTTGTAGTGCCCGGTCACGAAGGTGACGCTCTGGGCAAAATCCCGGTGCGTCAGCGGAATACCGGCATACGCCGTCGCGCCCGATGCCGCAGTAACGCCCGGCACCACCTGGAACGGAATGCCCGCTTCAGCCGCCGCCTGTAGCTCTTCGCCACCGCGACCGAAGATAAAGGGATCGCCGCCTTTCAGGCGCACTACGGTTTTCCCCTCCTGCGCCGCTTCTACAAGCATGCGATTGGTTTCGTGCTGCGGCACGGCATGCACGCCCGCCCGCTTACCAACGCAGATCTTCTCCGCGTCGCGGCGGGTTAACTCCAGCACCGCATCGCTCACCAGATGGTCGTAAAAGACCACATCGGCCTGCTGGATCACCTGCAAACCGCGCAGGGTGAGCAAGCCCGCATCGCCCGGCCCGGCACCGACGAGGATAATCTCGCCGCTGGCCGACCCCGGCTGTTGTAACTCCGCTTCCAGCGCCCGCTCTGCCGCAGGCTCATCGCCTGCCGCCATCAGGCTGGCAAAACGCCCGCGAAAGGCGCTTTCCCAGAAGCGACGGCGATCGTCGGTGGTGCGGCGAAACGCTTTGATGCGCGTGCGCCAGCGCCCGGCCACCGCCGCCATCTGCCCGAGATTACCCGGCAGTAGCGCCTCAATCTTTTCACGCAGCAGACGCGCCAGCACCGGGGCGTTACCGCCGGAGGAGATGGCGACGATCAGCGGCGAACGGTCAACAATAGAGGGGAAAATAAAGGAGCAGAGCGGCTGATCGTCCACCACGTTAACCAGCCGATGGCGCGCGTTAGCGGCGTCAAATACCCGGCGGTTGAGGGCTGCATCGTTGGTAGCCGCAATCACCAGAAACACCGCATCAAGCTGCGACTCATCAAATTCCGTGGCGATCCAGTGAACGGCCTGCTCATCGGCAAGCTGTTGCAGTTGCGGATCGAGTCGTCTGGCCACTATCTGTACGTGCGCGCCCGCACGGCGCAAAAAGGTGATTTTGCGCGCGGCAATTTCACCGCCGCCAATCACTAAAACAGGGCGGTCTTTTACAGCAGCAAACAGAGGCAGGTAATCCACAACGTTGTAACTCACTCACAGCCAGCAATAGGGGGACTATAGGGGGCGCGTTAGAACGAATGAAATTACGAATTGGAATGAGTAGTTCCGCAAAAGAATAAAGAGCTGGGAAAGCTCATACCAAAAAGTGCTTAAGGTGAGATTTTTCGCATGGTTAACGACAAATGAAATTGTGCAAACTCTGTCACAGTTTCATACTAAGCCCGTTTAAAATCTTGCTGCATAAAGGACTCACTATGTTTTCCGCATTGCGCCTCCGTACCGCTGCCCTGGCGCTCGGCGTATGCTTTATCCTTCCGGTTGCTGCCCGCTCTTCCCAACCCGGTGACATGGCAAATGAACAGGCGCGACATATCGCCAGCCTCTTTCCCGGCCGCATGACCGGCACGCCGGCCGAAATGCTCAGCGCGGACTATCTCCAGCAGCAATTTTCCCAGATGGGTTATCAGAGCGATATCCGTAAGTTCAAAACCCGCTACCGCTACAGCACCAAAGATAATCAGCAGAGCTGGCAGAATGTGACCGGCAGTTCGGTGATCGCCGCCCATGAAGGGCGCGTGCCGCAGCAGATTATCGTGATGGCGCATCTTGATACCTACGCGCCGCAGAGCGATGCCGATGTTGATAACAACCTCGGCGGTTTAACCTTGCAGGGCATTGATGACAATGCCGCGGCGCTTGGCGTGATGCTTGAACTGGCGCAGGCGCTGAAAACGACGCCGACGGAGTACACCGTGCGCTTTGTCGCCACCAGCGGCGAAGAGGAGGGTCAGCTTGGTGCGGGGAGCTTTCTTGATCGCATGAGCGAGAAAGAGCGTAAAAACACCCTGCTGGTGATTAACCTCAATAACCTGATCGTTGGCGACAAACTCTATTTCACCAGCGGCAAAAACACCCCGGCCTCGGTGCGCAAACTGACGCGCGACCGCGCGCTGGCGATTGCCCGCTCCCACGGCATTCAGGCGTTAAGCGCCCCGGCGGGCGCGGAGAAGCGCAGCCCCTGCTGCCATGACGCGCAGGTGTTTGATAACGCGATGATCCCGGTGCTGTCGGTGGAAGCCGCCAACTGGTCTCTGGGGAATAAAGATGGCACCCAGCAGCGGGCAAAATCGAAGGCGTTTCCGGATGGCGTGAGCTATCACCGCGCGCGGCTTGATAACCAGCTCTATATCGATAAGGCGCTGCCGGGGCGAATTGAACACCGCAGCCGCGATGTGATGCGGATTATGCTGCCGTTGGTTAAAGAGCTAGCCAGGGCGGGAAATAAAAAATAAGCCTGCAGGTTTTAATTGCAGGCTATCTGAACAGGAGCAGTGCGCGAGGGTTTGAGCACCGCTCCGTTTAGAAGGATTAACGCTCGTCCCTGCGTCCACCCACTGCCGCCCACATTCTGCGGATATGAACCGTCACCTCTTCACGATCGTGATAGAGCTGACGCGCCTGGATCTGCGCGGCGATACCGTGCTCATCCAGCTGCTGCTGGATATAGGCGAGATTGTTGGAGACCTCTTCATAGCGCTTCTTCATCGGCAGCTTGAGGTTAAAGATGGTTTCACGACACCACCCTTCTGTTAACCACTGCGCCATCAGCGCCGCCACTTTGGCCGGTTTTTCAACCATATCGCACACCATCCAGGAGATGTTGCTGCGCGTCGGACGATAGCGAAAACCATCTTCGCGCAGCCAGGTCACCTGGCCGGTATCCATCAGGCTCTGCGCCATCGGGCCGTTATCCACGGACGAGACCCACATGTTGCGCTTCACCAGTTGGTAGGTCCAGCCGCCAGGGCAGGCACCAAGGTCGACGGCATACATGCCGTTCGCCAGACGTTCGTCCCACTCATCGGCAGGAATAAAGACGTGAAACGCCTCCTCCAGCTTCAGCGTCGAGCGGCTCGGCGCATCGGACGGGAACTTCAGGCGCGGAATGCCCATATAGAAAGGCGAGTTGTTATAAGAGTAGGAGTAGCCGGTGTAGCAGCAGCCTGGGGCAATAAAGAAGATATGCACCACCGGGCGGGTTGCCGAGTCGCTGCGCGCGAGGATGCCCGCTTCACGCAGCGCACCGCGCAGCGGGACGGTGAACTTACGGCAGAACTTCATCAGCTCTTTGCTTTCGTTGGTGTCGGCCACTTCAACGCGCAGATCGCCGCCCTTCTCCACCACGCCCTGTAACATGCCAACGATCGGTGTAATGCGATCGTCCGGCGGCAGGTCGCGCAGCAGTTCACCGACAACAAACATCTGGCGGGCAAAAATCAGCGAGCTGAACGGCAGTTCGCGCGCCAGTTTGTCGGCATCTTCTTGCTGATAGCACTCAAAAATGACATAGCCCGCGTTCTCTTTGACGCGGGCGAAACCGAACACGTTCTGGCGTCCGGCTTTATCGGTAATTTCGGCTGCGCACTCTTTCTCAAAACCCGGGCGGCACAGCAATACCACTTTATTCATGAACAACGCCCCTACGTTTCAGACGAATTGCGCCAATTAACATTAATGCCCAGCCGATTAAGAAGCAGACGCCGCCGACCGGGGTAACAAACGCCCACAGGCGTAAATGGGAGAGCGCGAGGCAGTAAAGACTACCGCTGAACAGCACGGTGCCGAGCGCCAGGAACACGCTGCTCCAGTAAAACCAGATGCTGATGCGGCGCTGCATCGCCACCGCAAGACCGAACACCGCTAAGGTGTGGAACGCCTGATACTCAAGGCCGGTCTGGATCCAGCTCATCTCGGTGACGCCGAGTGACTTGCTTAACACGTGCGCGCCGAATGCGCCCAACGCGACAAAGATAAAACCGCTTATTGCGGCGAAAATCAGCATAAAACGGCTGGTCATGTTACTTCCCCAAGAGTCATACGCGCCCTGCGCGCGCGAATTATTGTTCGTAGCGGAAACGGAATTTCTCCTGCTCGCTTGCCGCTTTGGCCAGGATCCACTGACGAAAGGCCGCTATTTTACCCAGTTCTGCCTGGCTGTCATGACAAACCAGATAAAAAGCATTTTTACTCACAAGCACATCGTTAAACGGGCAGACCAGACGACCCGCTTCGATCTCCGATTGCGCCATCACGTTGTTCGCCAGCGCCACGCCCTGGCCATGGATCGCCGCCTGCAGCACCATCGAGCTGTGGCTGAAGATCGGCCCCTGCTGAACATTGAGGTTAACGCCCAACTGACGGGTATAAGTTTGCCAGTCGCGGCGCGAGGCATCATGCAAAAGGGTGTGGCGCGCCAGGTCGTCCGGCGTCTTTAACGCCTTCTCGCCGGTCAGCAGCAGCGGCGAGCAGACCGGGAGCAGATATTCTGCATAGAGTTTTTCCACGCGCAGGCCCGGCCAGTTGCCGCGACCATAGAAGATCGCCACATCAACATCGTCGGCGAGCTTGTCCTCTTCGCGGTCAACCGCCTGGATGCGCACGTCGATTCCCGGATAAGCTGAGTTAAAGCTGGAGAGTCTCGGCACCAGCCACTGAATGGCGAAACTAGGCAGCAAGCTGACGGTCAGCGCGCCCTTTGCGCTACGCGCCTGCAATTTGCGGGTGGCTTCATTGAGCTGGGAAAATATCTCTTTGATATCCTGAAAATAACTCTGCCCCTCCTCCGTTAACAGCAGCGAACGGTTGCGGCGGCGAAAGAGTTTCAGGCCGAGAAAATCCTCGAGAGACTTGATTTGGTGGCTTACTGCGGCCTGCGTCACAAATAGCTCATCGGCCGCGCGGGTGAAACTTAAATGGCGGGCAGCGGCATCAAAAACACGTAATGCATTAAGAGGTGGTAATCGCTTGGACATGGTTTATCAGGCTTAGATGTAAACTGAATTTAACAAACAGGAAACAGTAGTTAACCTATTAGTTTTTTTTATCTGAGCCATTATAAATTGTCCGTTGAGGTTGCACCAGCAAATACCTATAGTGGCGCCACTTCCTGAAGCCGGAACGAAAAGTGTTTTGGAATTGAGATTCTGAAGGGCTTTTGGCTTACGGTTGTGATGTTGTGTTGTTGTGTTTGCAATTTGGTCTGCATTTCAGACCCCGGTAGCGACGCTACCCCTTTTTCACTTCCTGTACATTTACCCTGTCTGTCCATAGTGATTAATGTAGCACCGCAAATTGCGGTGCTTTTTTTTGCCTGGCGTTCTGGATTATTTCTCCAGAGCAACCATCTCTTTCACGTCAGAACGGTTGATCTGCTGCTCATTACCGTTCGCGTCTTTGTAGGAAATCATTCCTGTCTGGTCGTCAGTTTTCGGCTTGCCTTCGGAAATGATTGTACGGCCATCGTTGGTGTGCAACGCGTAGTTCGGGCTGGAACAGGCGCTCAGGGCGAAAGCTAAAGTACAAGCAGAAATAATTGCGGCAGTCTTCTTCATCTTCTTCTCCTTGATTTATTCTGGCAATTAATGCTGTGAAATACTCTTACTGGAAGAGTCTCAAACACGTTACTTACACTTATCAGCATAACCTGCTTGCGCAGTTCCGCCAGTACAAACAGATAATTCCGATGGTTATCAATCCCCTTGCCCACGGAAAAAAAGTGCGCGACCATCGTCGGCCTACAGATGAGGATAAGTATGAACGCATTTAATCCTTCGCAGTTTCGCGCCCAGTTTCCGGCGCTGGCCGACGCGGGTGTCTACCTCGACAGTGCCGCGACCGCGCTGAAACCGCAGACGGTAATCGACGCCACGCAGCAGTTCTACAGCCTGAGCGCTGGCAATGTTCACCGCAGCCAGTTTGCCGAAGCGCAGCAGCTCACCGCCCGCTATGAAGCCGCACGCGACCAGGTCGCCACGCTGCTCAATGCCCCTTCCGGCAAAAATATTGTCTGGACGCGCGGCACCACCGAGGCGATCAACATGGTTGCCCAGTGCTATGCCCGCCCGCGCTTAAAAGCTGGCGATGAGATCATTGTCAGCGAGGCGGAGCACCACGCCAACCTGGTGCCGTGGCTGATGGTGGCGGAGCAGAGCGGCGCAAAAGTGGTGAAACTGCCGCTGGCGGACGATCGCCTGCCGGATCTTAACCAGCTTCCTGCCCTTATCACCTCCCGCAGCCGGATCCTGGCGTTGGGACAGATGTCCAACGTCACCGGTGGCTGCCCGGATCTGGCCCGCGCCATTACGCTTGCCCATCAGGCCGACATGGTGGTGATGGTCGATGGCGCGCAGGGCGTGGTCCATTTCCCTGCCGACGTGCAGCAACTCGATATCGATTTTTACGCCTTCTCCGGCCATAAACTCTATGGCCCAAACGGCATTGGCGCGCTGTATGGCAAAGCGGAACTGCTGGAGGCGATGACGCCGTGGCTCGGCGGCGGGAAGATGATCAGCGAAGTGACCTTTGCGGGTTTCACCACCCAGCCGGTGCCTTATAAGCTCGAAGCGGGCACCCCTAACGTGGCGGGTGTAATTGGCCTAAGCGCCGCGCTGGAGTGGCTGAACGGAATTGATATTGCGCAGGCGGAACGCTACAGCCGTGGGCTGGCGACGCTGGCGGAAGAACAACTGGCACAGCGCCCCGGTTTCCGCTCGTTCCGCTGCCAGGACTCCAGCCTGCTGGCCTTCACCTTTGACGGCGTGCATCACAGCGATATGGTGACGCTGCTGGCGGGTTACGGCATCGCGCTGCGCGCGGGCCAGCACTGCGCCCAGCCGCTGCTTGCCGCGCTTGGCGTCAACGGCACGCTACGCGCCTCATTTGCGCCCTATAATACTCAACAGGATGTCGATGCGCTGGTCAGCGCCGTCGACCGTGCTCTGGAACTATTGGTGGATTGATGACAAGCCCAGCTTTCGCCGGACATCCGTTCGGCACCGTGGTCACTGAAGAGACACTGCGCCAGACCTTTGGCGCCCTCAACGCGTGGGAAGAGAAGTACCGCCAGCTGATTATGCTCGGCAAGCAGTTGCCTGCCGCAACGGACGAGATAAAAGCGCAGGCGCAGGAGATCCCCGGCTGCGAAAACCGCGTCTGGCTCGGCTCAACGCGTCTGCCCGACGGCACGCTGCACTTTTTTGGCGACAGCGAAGGGCGTATCGTGCGTGGTTTGTTAGCGGTCTTGCTAACAGCGGTGGAGGGCAAACGCCCGCAGTCACTTATCGAGAACGATCCGCTGGCGCTGTTTGATGAGTTGGGGCTGCGCAATCAGTTGAGCGCCTCGCGCAGCCAGGGGCTGGCGGCGCTGGCCGCCGCCGTGCAGGAACAGGCCCGTCAGGCGCTGGCCTGACGCTCCGCTTTCGCCATCAGTTTTTTTAACGCATGGGAGACCGCGACAAAGCCAAAGGTGGCGGTCACCATCGTTGCTGCACCAAACCCGGCGGCGCAATCCATCCGTTTTGGCCCTTCCGCGCTGCTTTTCATCGCACACACCGAACCATCCGCCTGCGGGTAGACCAGCGCTTCGGTGGAGAAGACGCAGTCGATGCCGAGTTTGCCTTTACTGTTTTTCACCACGCCGAAATCGCTCTTCAGCCGCTCACGCAGCTTCGCCGCCAGCGGATCCTGAATGGTTTTCGCCAGATCGCTCACCTGGATCTGCGTCGGATCGATCTGCCCGCCCGCGCCGCCGGTGGTCACCAGCGGGATCTTATTGCGGCGGCAATAGGCGATCAGCGCCGCTTTTGGCCGCACGCTATCAATAGCGTCAATCACATAGCTGAACGAGGTGCTCATCAGCTGCGCCACATTATCAGCGGTGACGAAATCGTCGATCACCGTGACGCGGCACTCCGGGTTGATATCGCGAATGCGCGCGGCCATCACTTCCGCTTTCGCTTCACCGACGGTATCGCGCAGGGCATGGATCTGCCGGTTGGTGTTGGTGACGCAGACATCATCCATATCAATCAGCGTGATGGCGCCAATTCCGGTGCGCGCCAGCGCTTCGGCGACCCACGACCCGACGCCACCGATGCCGACCACGCAGATATGCGCATCGGCAAACCACTGCAGCGCTTTTTCACCATACAAACGCGCCGTCCCGCCAAAGCGCTGGCGCCAGGCGTCGCTGATTACTGCTGACATATGAAACCTCAAGCTGAAACAGAGAACCCCCTCCGGGACCGGAAGGGGTGAAGAGTTTACCACATTCCCTTAGCCGCTAAAGACGTTGCCCGTCAGACCCGCGCCCGGCGCGTTCTTCAGGATCCAGACACGACCATAGTGGTTATACCAGCCGGCGCGATGCCCGGCTTCTGCGCCGATACCCTGGTAGATGTCGAAGTGCTGGCCTTTAATCGCGCCACCCACATCCAGCGCCACCATCAGGCGCAGCTCATACTGGCCGTTGAATTTGCCTTTACTGTCCAGTTGCGGCACTTCCGCCAGCAGCGTGGTGCCCGGCGGGATCACGGTTTTATCAGAAGCAACCGACGCGCGACCAATCAGCGGCACGGAGCTGGCGCCTTTGACTGGTGCCCAGGATTGCGGTTTAAAGAAGACAAAGGAGGCGTTCTCCTCCAGCAGCGCACGCACTTCCGCTTCGCTGTGCTTCTCGCCCCACTCGCGGATCGCCTGCATCGACATATCTTCGCGCTTCACTTCACCGCGATCGATCAGCACTTTGCCGATGCTGCGGTAGGCATGACCATTTTTACCGGCGTAGCTAAAGAAGTTGAGCGGGCTGCCGTCGCCGAAATCGATATAGCCGCTGCCCTGCACATCCATAATGAAGTTGTCCATCAGCGAGTTGCTGTAGGCCAGCACATAGTTCTCGCTAAGCGCCCCGGCGTAGATCTCCGCGCGCGAAGGCAGGCGGCCGCGTTTTGACGGCATACGGTAGATAGGATACTGGAACTCGCCCTGGCGGGTGTGGCGCGCCTGCACCACCGGCGTGTAGTAGCCGGTAAACTGCACGTTGCCGTAGTTATCTGTGCCTTCCATCTGCCAGGCGTCAATGCCGAACTGGCGCAGCGAGCGGGTATCGCCCCCGGCGCGCAGCCAGGCTTCAATGGCGTTATAGACGCTGCTCTGGTTGCCATACAGGCGCGGCGCAGAGCCTCTGATCTGGCTCACCTGCTCGGAGAAGTCTCCGGCATTAATCGGTGCGCCCACGGCGTCAGGCTGATTAACGAGGGAAAAAGGCTGAGAGAATTTTCCGTCTTTATACTGTTGACCGCGATCGGTCGGTTTAGAAGAGCAGGACGCGAGAAGTGCCACCATCGCGCCTGTGAGTACGAACCTAGCCCAACGTGCTTTCATTGTTTCTCATCTTTTGGTTAACCCCAAGCCGGATGAAGATAACAAACCGCTGTGGCTAATGAAATGCACAAGAACATTCCGACACCAGTTTTGTTTAAATCTTAAGCACATTGTGTTGTTTTTAAACATAAAGTCCTTAAATCGACAAATGTCGCAAAAAAAGGTTGCATCAAATCGTCTACGGCGTATAGTGCGCTTCCACGGACGCGGGATGGAGCAGCCTGGTAGCTCGTCGGGCTCATAACCCGAAGGTCGTCGGTTCAAATCCGGCTCCCGCAACCAATTAAAATGTGGAAGAAAGAAAAAGTTTACATGATGGAAGTGTAAACAGACGGACGCGGGGTGGAGCAGCCTGGTAGCTCGTCGGGCTCATAACCCGAAGGTCGTCGGTTCAAATCCGGCCCCCGCAACCAACACAATAAACACCTTAACGGGTGTTTTTTTGTTTCTGGCGTTTGTAAAACCGCGCAGCAAACAAGAGAAAAAAATGGCGCCCTTCGGCGCCATTCTGTTATCCCCTTCTCGCCAGCGTCGCGCCATCCGCGAAGTAGGCTTTAATCCCTGCCAGAATCGACTCTGCGACTTCCTGCTGGAATTTTGCGGTCTTGAGCTTACGCTCCTCTTCCACATTACTGATAAATGCCGTCTCAACCAGAATCGACGGGATATCCGGCGCTTTCAGCACCGCAAAGCCCGCCTGCTCGACGCTGTTCTTGTGCAGGTTATTGACGCGCCCCAGCTTATTAAGCACCGCTTTGCCAAACTTCAGGCTGTCGTTGATGGTCAGCGACTGCACCATATCGAACATGGTGTGATCGAGATAGCGGTCACCGCTTTTGCTTACGCCACCAATCAAGTCCGCCGCGTTCTGCGTATCCGCCAGATATTTCGCCGCCGTACTGGTCGCCCCTTTGGTCGAGAGCGCGAAAACGGAGGAACCGTGCGGCTGGCGGCTGCTAAAGGCATCGGCGTGAATCGAGACAAAGAGGTCGGCGCGCTGCTTCTGCGCTTTCGCCACCCGCACCTTCAGCGGAATAAAGACATCCTCGTTGCGGGTCATATAGGACTTCATATTGCCCTCTTTCTCGATCAGCGCATGCAGACGGCGGGCGATTTGCAGCACCACATCCTTCTCACGGGTTTTATATTTCCCCGTCGCACCCGGATCTTCCCCGCCATGGCCGGGATCGAGCATGATCACAATCGGCCTGTCACGCCCAGCCTTGCCCGGCTGCGGGCCGCTCTGCGCGGGCGGCACCTGCTTATCAAGATCGCCCTGGTTGTACTCTTCAAGCAGCGCCAGCAGCGGATCCTGCACATCCTGCGCATTCGCCGGATAGAGATCCATCACCAGACGCTCTTTGAAGCCTGCGACCGGCGCCAGCGCAAAGAGTTGCGGTTTCACATTCTGCTTAAGTTCAAACACCATGCGCACCGTCTGCGGATCGAACTGACCCACGCGGGCTGATTTGATAAAGGGATCGTCACTGCGGATCTGCGTTCCCATGCCCTTAAGCACGGAGTTGAGATGAACGCCTTGCAGATCCACCACCAGGCGGTCGGGGTTGCTCAAGGCGAACTGTTTGTACTTCACCACGCGGTTCGATTCCACCGTCACACGGGTATAGCTCGACGCAGGCCAGACGCGCACGGCGACCACCTGACTGACGGCGGCCAGGCCAACCTGGCTCACGCTTAATAACCACATCGCCCCCGCACCCTGTAATAATTTGCGGCGGCTCAGCGCTGAATGACTTCCCGACATGCTTCTCCCGAGCAATTTGTTTAAATAATGCTTAACGTCAGAATTGACGGAAAACTTTAGCGAATGATGCATAAACTGTCATCTTTTAAAGGGTAAACATATGTCTGGCGCTATGCTTCACAAAGACGGGAGAATCCTGGGTTAAGAAAATTTGTGCTTGCAGCGAAGGCAATAAAAGAATAAAAATACACTTTTTACGAATAATCATGCAGTGAGGACAGGCCGTGGTCAAAGAGCGCAGAACCGAACTGGTGCAGGGATTTCGCCATTCCGTTCCCTATATCAACGCCCATCGGGGAAAGACATTCGTCATTATGCTCGGGGGTGAAGCCATCGAGCATGAAAACTTCTCCAGCATTGTCAACGACATCGGCCTGCTGCATAGCCTCGGGATCAGGCTGGTGGTGGTCTATGGCGCCCGCCCGCAAATCGACGCCAACCTTGCTGAACATCACCACGAACCGATCTACCACAAACACACCCGCGTTACCGACGCCAAAACCCTTGAACTGGTGAAACAGGCCGCAGGGCTTTTGCAGCTGGATATCACCGCGCGGCTGTCGATGAGCCTCAACAATACGCCGTTGCAGGGTGCGCACATCAACGTGGTCAGCGGTAACTTTATTATTTCGCAGCCGCTGGGCGTTGATGACGGCGTTGACTACTGCCACAGCGGGCGTATTCGCCGTATTGATGAAGAGGCGATCCACCGCCAGCTCGACAGCGGCGCAATTGTGCTTATGGGGCCGGTGGCGGTCTCCGTGACCGGGGAGAGCTTTAACCTCACCTCCGAAGAGATTGCCACCCAGCTGGCGATCAAGCTGAAAGCAGAGAAGATGATCGGCTTTTGCTCATCACAGGGTGTGATGAATGATGAAGGCGAAATTGTTTCTGAACTGTTCCCTAACGACGCGCAGGCGCGTGTCGAAGAGCTGGAGCAGCGCGGCGACTACCACTCCGGCACCGTGCGCTTCCTGCGCGGCGCGGTAAAAGCGTGCCGCAGCGGCGTGCGTCGCAGCCACTTAATCAGCTATCAGGAAGATGGCTCGCTGTTGCAGGAGCTCTTCTCCCGCGACGGTATTGGTACGCAGATTGTGATGGAGAGCGCCGAGCAGATCCGCCGCGCCACCATTAACGACATCGGCGGCATTCTGGAACTGATTCGCCCGCTCGAACAGCAGGGCATTCTGGTGCGCCGCTCCCGCGAGCAGCTGGAGATGGAGATCGATAAGTTCACGATCATTGAGCGCGACAACCTGACTATCGCCTGCGCGGCGCTCTACCCCTTCCCGGAAGAGAAGATTGGCGAGATGGCCTGCGTTGCCGTGCATCCTGATTATCGCAGCTCGTCACGCGGCGAAGCGCTGCTGGAGCGCATTGCGTTGCAGGCGCGGCAGATGGGGCTCAGCAAGCTGTTTGTGCTCACCACCCGCAGCATTCACTGGTTCCAGGAGCGCGGCTTTACGCCGGTAGATATCGACTCGCTGCCTGAAACCAAAAAGCAGATGTACAACTACCAGCGGCGCTCAAAAGTGCTGATGGCCGATCTGACCTGATTCACGCCCCGCCCTGTGCGGGGCGTTTTATTTCAGGGCGCTGAACAGCGCTTCAAGTCCGCTGCGCCGCTCGGTGCGGGTGGCAATTGCCTGGCCCAGCACACGCTCATCGGCATAGAGCGAGAGCCGTTTACGTGCGCGAGTAATCGCGGTGTAGACTAGCTCGCGCGTCACCACCGGCACGTTTTGCGCAGGCAGGATCAGCGCGGCGTGATCAAACTCCGAGCCCTGAGATTTATGCACCGTCATCGCCCAGGCGGTTTCATGCTCCGGCAAGCGGCTCGGCTGCACCGACTTGATCTTCCCGCCAGGTAGCGGGAACCAGACGCGCATCCCCTGCCCCCGATCCAGCGCAATGCCGATATCACCATTGAATAGCCCCAGCGCGGAGTCGTTACGCGAAATCATCACCGGCCTGCCGTGGTACCAGCGCGAGAAGGGCTGGCGGGTAATTTTACGCTGACGCACCAATGCCAGCTCAAGCCGTTCATTCAGCCCGCTGACGCCAAACGGCCCTTCGCGCAACGCGCAGAGCAGCTGGTACTCGCCGAAGGCGGCGATAATCGCTTCCGGTTCGGCGTGGCCCTGCACCAGCGAGAGATAGTGCCCGTAGCCCGCCAGCGCGTCGTCAATCATCTCCTGATAGGCTTCGGCACTGTTGAGCGGTTTCCGCTCGATATCCTCAAAGCCCTGGCTGAAGACCGCCTGCGTGGCGCGCTTATCACCGCGGTTAACCGCGGCGGCCAGCTGACCGATGCCGGAGTGGCTGCCGAAGCGGTAACTTTTTTGCAGCAGGCAGAGGCTGTCACGCAGCGCGGTAGCCGCCTCGCCTTCGCCTGCGGGCACTTTCGCGCCGGTTAAGCGTGAGAGTTGCGCCGCGCGCGTCGCACTGTACCCGGCATTTACCCAGGCGCAGATATCCCCCAGCACCGCACCAGCCTCAACGGAGGCTAGCTGATCGCGATCGCCGAGGAAGATCACCCGCGCCCGCGGCGGCAGCGCATCAATCAGCCGCGACATCATCGGCAGGTCAATCATCGACGCCTCATCCACCACCAGCACGTCCAGATGCAGCGGGTTGAGGGCGTGATGGCGCATGCGCTGGCTTCCCGGCTGTGCGCCGAGCAGCCTGTGCAGCGTGCTGGCCTCATCCGGCAGCAGCGCTTTTTGCGCCTCATCAAGGGGTAGCTGGCGCAGCGCGTTGCCGAGGGATTCAGTTAACCGCGCGGCGGCTTTACCGGTGGGCGCAGCCAGGCAGATACGGCAGCGGCTACCATTGAGCGTTTGTACCAGCGCCGCCAGCAGCTTCGCCACGGTGGTGGTTTTACCGGTTCCCGGCCCGCCGGAGATCACCGAAATTCGCCGGGTAAGCGCCACGGCGGCGGCGACTTTTTGCCAGTTCACATCGGCTTCATTGTCTGGCGGAAAGAGTGAGGCCAGCGCCTCAGAAAGGCGCGCTTCATCCGCCTCATCAACGGTATCCTGGGCGGCAAAGAACTCCGCGACACGTCGCTCGTTCCACCACATACGGTTCAGGTAGAGGCGCGCATCGTGCAGAATAATCGGCGTTGCGCCGCTGCCGTCGCCAACCGCTGGCGAGGCAAGCAGCAACGCCTGCCAGTCGTCAGGCGGCCCGGCCATCTCAAACAGCTGGCGGGCGAGCGGCGAATCACCGCCGAACACCTCGGGCGTCAGGCGTGAGAGCGGCAGACAGACGTGCCCCTCTCCGGCATCGCGGCTCAGCAGCGCGGCGGCCAGCAGCAGGGCGGGCTCTTCCGTGCCAGCCACCGTCAGGGCAAACTGCACGTCCAGCGGACGCAGCAGCTTCTGCTCCATCGCTTCTTGCAGTAAAGCCTGCACATTCATGGCGTCATCTCCGGTACTTCACCTGCAAACAGGGTATCCATGCGGGCGATCAGCGCTGCCTCCGGGCAGGTGGTGAAAATCCCCTGCTCCGGTTGCTGCGCTTCCACGCCGCGTAAAAAGAGGTAGATCACACCGCCGAAATGGCGCTCATAGTCGTAATCGGCGATGCGGTGGCGTAGATAGCGGTGCAGCGCCAGGGTATAGAGCTGGTACTGCAAATCGTAGCGATGGGACTGCATGGCCGCTGCCATCGCCTCTTGCGTATAGGCCTGCGCGTTTTCGCCGAGCCAGTTGGATTTGTAATCGAGCAGGTAGTAGCGCCCCTGATGGCGAAACACCAGGTCGATAAATCCCTTTAGCATCCCGCGCACGTCGCGAAAATCGAGCGGCGCGCAGCCAGCCGACAGCGGATCGTAGCGGCGAATCAGCCCGTCGAGCGCCTCTGCGCTCAGCGTGGCGCTGATGGGGAGATAAAACTCCATCTCGACCTGTTTATCTTTAGCCGTCAACTGGCTAAGAGAGACCCCGGCTGGGGTTAGCGGCGCGTGCAGCACCGTCTCCAGCCAGCTGCTCAGCACCGGTTGCCAGTGCTCTTCATATCCTGCCACCAGCAGCTTTTCCGCCACCCACTCCGGTGATACCGGCTGGGTGAAATCAATATCCTCAAACAGACTGTGCAAGAACGTGCCCGGCGCCGCGCCGCGCGGAAACTGGTGCGGCGTCAGCATCGGCTGCGTCTGCACCTCGCGCTCGCCTGCGGCGTCGACATCCAGACGCGGGAGCAGATCCTGGGCAAGGCCGTGCCCGTGCTGTTGCAGACCCGAGTAACTGGTCACACGCCAGTCATCGGCGACCCGGCGCATCACTTCGCGCACGCTAAGCGCGGGCGGCTGCGGCTGCGGTAACTCCCAGCGCCCGGTGTCCGGCGTGGGCGGTATGGCCAGCACAATCTCTTCATTGCAGATCGCTGCCAGCGCCTGACGCAGCCCGGCGGCGTCCAGCGCCTCGCCCTTCTGAATCAGCCGGCCCAACGCGCTGAGGTGGAAATCAGTGGGCCCGCTCTTCTCGCCACGACGGCGAAACAGCGGCGCAATGCCCAGACTGCAGTGCCATACCGAACGAGTCAGTGCGACATAGAGCAGGCGTAAATCTTCCGCCAGCCGCTCCGCCTCTGCCAGCTCAATGCTCTCTTCGGCATGGCTGAGATCGAGCACCGCGTTGAACGAGGCGCGATCGTGGTAAAAACCCTGGTCTTGTACGCGGAAGTTGGCGATAAATGGCAGCCAGACCAGCGGATACTCAAGGCCTTTCGATTTATGAATAGTGACAATCTGCACCAGGTGCTTGTCACTCTCCAGACGCATCTGCTCGCTGGCGGCACTGGTGTTCGGCTCGGCGATATGCTGCGTCAGCCAGCGGGTAAGTGCGTGCTCACTTTCAAGCTGCGTGCCCGCTTCCTGCAACAGTTCGCTGACATGCAGAATATCGGTTAAGCGCCGCTCCCCGCCGGGCGTGGCGAGCAGGTTTTCCGCCACGTTACGCGCACTCATCAGCGTGCGCAGCATCGCCATTACGCCGCGTTTTTGCCACAGCTCGCGGTAGTGGGAGAACTCCTCAACCACCCGATCCCAGGCCTCTTCATCAAGATTGAGCGCATCGATATCCCGCGCCGTCAGCCCGAGCATCGAGGTTGCCAGCGCGCTACGCAGCGTGTTTTCACGCTCCGGCGTCAGCACCGCATGCAGCAGCCAGAGCAGCTCCTGCGCTTCCGGCGTTTCAAACACGCTGTCGCGGTTGGAGAGGTAGACAGAAGGAATGCCGAGCAGCGTCAGCGCATCGCGTATAAGCGATGCTTCATGGCGGCTGCGTACCAGCACGGTGATATCCGAAGCTTTCACCGGCCGCGCTTTATCCCCTTCGTAGAGCAGCGCATCGCCTTTTTGCCCGGCGCTGAGCCAGTCGCGGATCTGCATCGCGCAGAGCTGTGCCATAAAGCTCTGGTAATCACCGACGCCAACGCCTTCGCCCTCCATCAGCCACAGCTTCATCGACGGCTGGGTTTCTCCCTTCACCGCAAAGCGCAGGCCGCTGTTGCGCGCAGCCGCTTTCACCGGCAGGAAGGGGATCTGGCGGAACATAAACGCGTCGTCCATCTGGCTAAAGAGCCGGTTGACGCTGGCGATCATCCCCGGCGACGAGCGCCAGTTGGTGTCGAGGGTGTAGCGGGCGCTCACTTCGTCGCGCGCTTTCATATAGGTGAAGATATCAGCGCCGCGAAAAGCGTAGATCGCCTGCTTGGGATCGCCAATCAGCAGCAGGCCGCACTCGGGCTGATTCAGCCAGATACGGCTAAAGATGCGGTACTGCTGCGGGTCGGTATCCTGAAATTCATCGATCATCGCCACCGGAAAACGGGTGCGGATAGCCGCAGCCAGCGCCTCGCCGTTCGGGCTTTGTAAGGCGTGATCGAGCCGGCTGAGCATGTCGTCAAAACCGAGCTCACCGCGGCGGCGCTTCTCTTTTGCCACCGCGTCGCGGATTTCGCGCATCGCGCGGGTCAGCACCAGATCGCTCAGAGTCAACGGCTGCGCCAGCAGCGTTTCGATGGCGACAAACAGCGGATGCTCGGGCACCACGCCGCCCGCTTTGGTGCGCTGGGCGAGAAACGCCTGCGAGAACTTCTCCAGCGCGTCCGGCAGCAGATAGGTGTTGGTCTCCTCCTGCGCCCAGGCGGAGATCTTCTCAATCCACTTTCCCTGGTTGCCGCGGTTGAACTTGCGCCGGTCGATGCCGGAATTTTCCAGCAGCGGCTCAAGTTCACTGACGGAGTCGAGCCACTGACGTTTCACCGCATCAATCTGCGAGACAATCTGCGCATGGCGCGACGCGAGGGTCTCCTCCTCCGGCGGCGGCGATTTGATCTGCGGGGCTTCGCCCTGTAAATAGCGGTCGATGGACCTGAGCAGATCCTGCGGCCCCTTCCACAAATCGTGGATCACCTGCGCAATGTCGCGCGGCAGCGGGTAGCAGTGGCGACGCCAGAAGTCGGCGCAGGCCTGGTAGCGCAGCAGGGTTTCATCTTCCAGCAGTTTCAGTTCAAACAGCATGCCGGATTCAAAGGCATTGAGGCTGAGCATGCGCTGGCAAAAACCGTGGATGGTAAAGACCGCGGCCTCATCCATCTGCCGCTCCGCCAGCATCAGCCAGTGGGCGGCCTGCTGTTTATCCTCAATCTCTGCCAGCAGGCTGGCGTAGAGCGGGTTGTCGCTGCTTTCACGCAGGCAGGCAATACGAAGCTCATGGATGTTGCTGCGAATACGCCCACGTAGCTCTTCCGTCGCCGCTTCGGTGAAGGTGACCACCAGCAGCTCTTCGACATTGAGCGGGCGGGGAAAGGCGGCATTGCCGCCAAGCCCGAGTAACAGCCGCAGATAGAGCGCGGCGATGGTGAAGGTCTTACCTGTGCCCGCCGAGGCTTCAATCAGGCGCTCGCCGGTAAGCGGCAGGCGCAGGGGATCAAGGGTCTCAGCGGTCGTTTCACTCATTTTTCTCGCTCATCAAGGGTAAGGATTGTTGCAACGCGCTGGCGTCCTTCCACACCTTCCAGCCGTCAGGGCGGGCATAATCGGCTTTTCCGCTCTGGCTTCCGGAGATCTGTGACAGTATCGCCATACCTTGCGGCTCAACCACCGCCTGATGGAAGAAGTCCGCAAGTTTTTGCGGCGTCAGCGCTTTTATTTGGGCCACTACTTTATCACGTGAATCGAAGCGCATATTGCCGCGATCGAAATCTTTGCTCAATTTGGAAGCCTCCTCGCCTAATGTCTGCGGCGCTTGCAGCATTTGCGCAATGACCCCCTGCTGGATCTGCGCAAACTCCTCCGGCTTCATCGCACGCAGGCGCGCTTCAGCGGTCGGGAAGAAGGCTTTATAGCGCTCCCAGAGCCAGGCGGGCTGCTTCTCATTGCTCTGCAACAGGAAGCCCATTCCCCACTGGCGGCCAACATTGATGGGAAAAGCAAAGACGGCATAACCGAGCTGCTCTTCGGTGCGCAGCTGGTTGTAGAACCACGGCTGCACAATCTGCCCGAGCATCGCGCTGTACGCCGAGCTGCTGTACTCATCAAAACCGGTCGGCACAAAGACGGCAGCCAGCGCGGAATCGGTGCTGTTGCCCGCTTTCTCAAACATGACGTTCTGCTTTTTATCCACCAGCACGTCTTTGTTACGGCACCACTCGTTACCGCTGGTGCCAAGCTGTTTTTGCACGTTGCGGGCAAGGTCTTTCGCCTGCTGTTCGCTCAGGTTACCCACCACCAGAAACTCCGGGCGGGCGTTGTGCTTCAGCGCATCGCGATAATGCAGAATGTCCTGCACGGTGATCGACGGCAGTAGCGCACGGCGTGCTTCGCGCGGGAAATAGGGCACCTGCGATATCATCTGCACCGGCATAATCGCCTGGTCAAACGCTTTGCCCTTCTCCGCCGAGGCCATCATCCGGCTGTACCAGGATTTCGCCTGCGTCAGCTGCTCCTCGGTTGGCGTATAACTGAAATACCCCTCCAGCAAGGCGCTGAAGAGCTGCGGCAGGCGCTGCGTATAGCCGTTGGCATTCAGCATCAAACCGTTATTGGCATTGGTGGAAAAGCCGATGCCGCCGACCGCAGCCTGGTTACTGAGCTGATCGAGCGCCAGCCCTGCCAGGTAATCATTTAAGGCAAACATCACCTGGTTTTTCGCACTGTCCATCGCCTGCGGATTACGCAGCACCACGCTGACATCCGCGCGCGGTTCATTGGCGAAGTAACGGCTTGGCATGTAGACCACGCGCAAAGCAGGTTCATCAACAATAAGCTCCGGATGCGTGTATTTTTTCGCCGGGGTAATCAGCGAGAAGTCATCCGGGATATAGGGGTTAAGCTCCGGGAATTTCAGTTCGATCCCTGCTTCATCCTTTTGCCAGGCGGCAAAGCGATCAGCGGTAATTTTCTCCACCTGGTAAGGGGCATCAACAAAGTAGGCTTTTTTGTTGTGCGGCTCATCGGGGCTGATATACCAGATACGCGCATTTTGCGGCGTCATCTCATCAAGACGCGCCTGCACCGCTTTAGCATCAAACTGGTCGGCGATGTTGACGGAATCGAGGGTGTGCGCAACCGGCACGCGGATCATCGTGTCGGCGAGCCACTCAACGTAATCCATATCGCGGGTGATCGACGGGTAGCGGAAATCGAGATCGAGAATGTGCGCCAGCTCATCGAAATAGCGTTTATCGATCCCCTTTTCACGCAACAGTTGCAGGTAGCTGAAGATGGCGGCGACCACCCGATCGCGGTTCGCCAGCCCTTTATCCGTCAGCGTGGCAGAGATGGCCAGCACGCCGCTGTTGCCGTTGACTACCGGGTCGGAATCACCGCGAATCCCCTCAACCAGCCCCTGGCTTTGCAGCCAGTCCGAGAGCGTACCTGGGCTGCGATTGCCAATCAGATAGGTAATCAGCTCGTCGGTTTTGCTGCGAAAGGCCGCCGTGTTGTTATCGATACGAAACTCAACGCGCAGCACCTTGTTCGGCACTTCCGGCACGTAGTGAATAATGATGCCTTTTTGCGCATCCGTTACCACCGGCACGGTGATCTCAGGCCGGGTGATATTTTTGTTGGGAACCCGGCCATAAGTCTGAACCGCGAGCGTCGCCAGCTCGTTAAGCGGGCGATTGCTGTAAATCACCGCTTTCATCAGGTTGGCCGAATAGAACTTATCGCGAAACGCCAGCAGCGCGTCATGCACCGGGCTGCCCGGTTTATCGCTGAGGGTTTCAAGATTGCCGCCGGAGAAGCGCGCGCCAGGGTGAGCGGGGTTAATGGTCTCCGCACTCACCTGCGCCATGCGCATGCCGTCACGGGTACGCGCCATGGTCAGCTCCGCGTTGACCGCGTTACGCTCCCGCTCGGCGTACTTCTTTGCCAGCAGCGGCTCGGCGATGGCATCGGCTAGACGATCCACCGCGCCGTCCAGCGCGTCGTTTTCCACTTCCAGATAGTAAGCGGTGCGATAAGGCGCAGTGCTGGCGTTGTGGCTACCGCCGTGCATTTTGAGGTATTCAGCGAGGCTGTCTGGCTGCGGATACTTTTTCGACCCCATCAGCGTCATGTGCTCAAGATAGTGAGCAAGACCTGGGTGGCTATCGGGATCTTCAAGCGAGCCGACCGGCACAACCAGTGCGGAAAGAGATTTGACCGCCTGCGCATCCGAGACCAGCAGCACGACCATGCCGTTATCGAGGCGGATCGCCTGATACTGCCGCGTATCTTTGTCGCTCTTACGGATAGTTTCTTTAACAGGCTGCCAGCCGGTGTCAGCCTGACTGAGTGGCGCCCACAGGGCAAAAAACAGAACGAAGATAGTTAACCAGGTGCTGCGGGGCATTCACGAACCTCATCATTAACTTTTCCTGCTCCCCCGATCACCGCCGGAGTAGCAGGTAAATGTGTGCTGACAGCGTCAACACGCGTGTTATATCAGTCCGTGACCGTCGCGCATAATAAGGGATGGCTCCCCTCTGCGCAATTTTTATACCGTCAGGCGGGCTGATTGTGTCGATAAAGCGGTAACAGGAAACGTTGCGCCTGCGCGGTAATCTCTGCGAAGTACTCCGGCTCGAGGGTTCGCCACAGACGCTGATACCAGACATCGGCACCTTCTCCGCTGACCACCATGTTGCCTTCATACGCCTGCAAAAATTTGCTCTGCGCTTTTTGCAACGTCTCGTCGTCCTTTACCATGGCATCATTTGCCGCGTCATAACAGGCTTTTATCCACGCGCCGCCGCTTTCCGGTAGCAGTAGCAAGGGTTTCGCCATCCCTTCGCGATAGCCTTCGATCATTAACGCCAGGTAGCGCAGCGCCTCTTCAGGCGGCAACGGCGGGAAGCGCCACTGACCATCTTTGCGCACAAAGAGACGGCTCTCTCCCGTTCCGCCACTGGCACAGTAGACAAGATGTTCCAGCCAAAGTTGCAGCCCCTGGGAGACCTTCAGCTGCGATGGACGCCAGCGCAGCAGCCCGTCCGGCTGCACGTGAGCCAGCCATCCGGTCAGATGAACACCCGCGCAGTGCAGGTCGATTTCAAGGCTGTCTGCCGGTTGCCGATGCTCAATAACGCGGCTGGCCAGCGCCTGCATCTCTTTGCACTGCGTCTCCCAGACAATCTCACCAAATGCCCCGTATGGCAGCACACCCGCAGCGCGGTAGCGGCGGAACAGTTTTTCCGCATCCTGCTCTTCAACCAGCGCATTCAGTAGCTCATCGTTAAGCTGGTAGCGATCGAGGCCATCAAGAATAAAGGGCTCGGCGTCAGGAATATCGCTCTCTTCGGGGCGGAAGTTAACCCGCAGACGCATCTGGAAGAAGGCGCGCACCGGGTGCGCCCAGAAGCGCTGAAGCTGGTCAAAGGCCAGCGTCTCAAGCGTTGGCGTCTCCAGCGTCTGAATAAAGGGCAGATGCTCTTCGCCCTGCAGGCTGGCGGCGGGCAGCCAGTCGCGGGCATAGCTCTGCCACTCATCCACCGTATAGTTAGCCGGGTCGAACGGCATGCGGGTATGCAGATGGGTGATATGCGCCTTCACCCGCCGCTCGCTTTCGTCGCAGTTGAGCGCCTCGTCACCCGGCAGATGGTGGCTCTGGCCGATATAGTCCACCAGCTCCTGCACCAGCACCGAAGGGAAACGCTCTTTGTTATCCTGGATCGAACGGCCTATATAGCTGATATAGAGCTGCTGCTGCGCGGAGATGAGCGCTTCCAGGAAGAGATAGCGGTCATCATCACGGCGGCTGCGATCGCCGCGCTGCGGTTTCTGGCTCATCAGATCAAAGCCGAGCGGAGGCAGCGTACGCGGATAGATGCCGTCGTTCATCCCCAGCAGGCAGACCACCTTGAAGGGGATCGAGCGCATCGGCATCAGCGTACAGATATTGACGGGGCCAGCGAGGAAGCGCTGGCTAATGCGTTCCTGATCGAGACGCTGAGCCAGTTCATCACGCAGCAGCGAGAGCGGGACTGCTTCGCCATAGCTCGCGCCAACGCCCTGGGCGATGATCGCCTGCCACTGCTGTTCAATCAGCGCCAGTGCGGCTTCGGTCTCCTGATCCGGCAGGAAGAAGTCATTAAGCATCTCCCGGCAGACCGGTAGCCACTCCTCCAGCGGGCGCTCTTCGGCAAGCCCCCGGCGCCAGATATTGAGCTGCATCAGCAGCGAGGCCAGGTGACCGACCAGCTCCGCAATCAGCCCGCTCGACTCGTCATAGGGCAGAATTGACTGCCACTCGCCCCGGTGGCTCTCCATGGCGTAGCCGAGCAGCATACGCGTCAGGCCAAACTGCCAGGTGTGCTGCCCGGTAGGCGGCAGTTCGAGCTCGCGCACGTTGTCATCATCCATCCCCCAGCGAATGCCGGACTCGTTTACCCACAGGCGCAGGTAGCGCAACCCCTCTTCGGTAATGTTGAAACGGGCCGCCAGCACCGGCACATCCAGCAGGGCCAGCACATCTTCCGAGACGAAGCGGCTGTCCGGCAGGGATAAGAGGCTGATAAAGGCTTGCAGCGCGGGGTGAGCCTGACGCGCGCGGCGGTCAGATACCGCATAGGGAATGTAGCGCTCACCGCTGGCGCTGCCGAACACCGCCTGAATATAGGGGCTGTAGCTGTCGATATCTGCCACCATCACCACGATATCGCGCGGCGTCAGCTCCGGATCCTCCTCCAGCATCGCCAGCAGACGATCGTGCAGCACCTCCACTTCCCGCTGCGGGCTGTGGCAGATATGCACCGTAACGCTGCGATCTTCTGGATCGAGCGGGCGTTTCTTATCGCTCCGCGCGAACTCCTCTGCCGTGACGCCAGCTACCGCGCTGTTTTGCAGCTCAAGGATGTCGTACTTCAGGTTTTGCAGCAGCGAGCCTGGGGTGATGTCGACAAAGGCATCCAGCTCTTCATAGCGCTCCATACCTGCCAGCAGAAAGATGTTGTCGCGCCCCAGCTTGCCCCAGGAGGCCAGCAGTGGGTTACCCACATCCTGCTCCCCTTCGCCATTGAACAGACCTTCCGCGCTTTGCGTATCGCGGAAAAGAGGAAACTGGCGGTCATCCCGGTGATGACGGCGGCGGCGCGTGACCAGCCGTGCGAGAAACGCCGGGTCTTTGATATCGCCCCAGTAGTAACGACAGGGGTTAGTAAACAGCAGATGCACATCAATATGTTTGCCCAGCGCCTGCAGGGCTTGCAGGTAGACAGGCGGCAGCGCGGAGATGCCGCAGATAAAGACGCGGGCAGGCAGCCCGGCTGGCGGCTCTTTCGCCGATTCAAGCCGGGAGATAAAGCGCTGATAGAGGTTGGCGCGGTGCCAGTGGGGCTGGCCTAACTCGCGGGTATGCTCAACCAGCGCGCGCCAGAGCGGTGCCTGCCAGCGCTGCGCGTCGTCCAGCCCGTCGACCCGTTCACCCGCCTCCCAGCGCGTCAGCCACTCCGGGCGATAAACCAGATACTGATCGTAGAGATCCGCCACGCGTGAGCAGAGCTGGAACAGTTTGCGCTTGTCATCATCATCGTGAAGATAGTGATGCAGCATGGCAAAATCTTCATGCTCCAGCAGCGCAGGCAGCAGCGACATTAGCTTCCAGCTCATACTCTGTTTGTTAAAGGCGCTCTCTTTGGGAATGTCCTCCAGGACGGTAACGAACATCTCCCAGATAAAGCTCGCCGGAAGCGGAAAGGTGATATTGGCAGCGATGCCAAATTTTTGCGCCAGGGTCATCTGCAGCCACTGCGCCATCCCGGTGCTTTGCACCATGATCACTTCCGGCGCAAAGGGATCGTCGAGCCTGTCATGCTCAACGATAAACTCCATCAGTGCTTCAAGCACATCCAGACGATTGGAGTGATAAACCCTTAACATACGTGCTCCTGGCTACTGACTATTTGGGCAAAAAAGTTGCGTCATTTTCCCCTGCCTGCCCAGCGGCGAGATAACGGTGACGTTGATGCTGACACATCCTTCTGTTGTTGTCTGCCCCCGTGAAACCTGCCAGCCCGAAGGGAGCGGCGTCGCGTGAGGTTGAGCCTGCTGCCATGCATAGCGCCAGAGCTGTCGCCACTGGCTGGCGGTAGAAAACCCGGCGGACAGCGCGCGATGATACCCGCCAAGGGCGGTGACCACCATCACCATCAGCACCATCGCCAGCAGGACTTCCGTCAGGCTGAAGCCCCGCTCCCGGTTCAGGGAAGTTGACATAATGCGCTCTCCGTAAGCGGGCAGAAATCGCTCCAGCCGTGGGGAGAGAAGCGAACCTGCTCACCCTCTACCCGCCCCAGCCGCCATAATGCCGCTTCTGCGCTGGCGACGATCAGCAAAGCGGAGCCGTCGGCAAAAATACGCAGACAGCTTCGCACGCCCTCTGCATCAGGCTGCTGGCATTGCAGCGCAGGCTCAGCAGGCCATCGCCTGTGCCGCGCCGCCTCCATCGCCGATGAGACCTCTGCAGTGCGGCGTATCCCTTGCCCTTCACGATTGACCCGCCAGATATGGCTGGTTAGCTGCTGGCTAAGGCCGTTGAGCATCAGGCTACCCAGCAGCAGCAACAGAAGCACCAGCGCCAGGGAGGATACGCCGCGCTGCCGATTCACAGGTTATACCCGGTGACGGTTAGCTCGCCGCTCACCGTTTTCTCAGCAGCGCCCGGCAGGCTGGCGGCAAGCTGGATCGTAAGCTGCGGCGACAAACCTGCCGTCTGCCGTTGGGTTACGCTAAAGCGCTCGACGCGCATCTGCGCCGGATCGGTGACTTTTTCCCACCCTCGCCCGGTGCAGGAGGTCGCACCGCGTAGCGTTTCCAGCGCACCGTTTTGCAGGCGAAAGGCCGTTTGTTCCGCGTCATTACTGGGTGCACCCTCCCAGCGACCGTTGCTGTTGGCATCCCACTGCGCAATGACACACTCCCCTTTGGCGCTGATAAAAAGCGGCTGACCATTACAGCTACCGTTGCAGTAACCCGCGCGCTGCAGGTGTTTAGCGACCGCCCGCAGCCTCTGCCAGAGGTCGTCCTCAATAGTCTGCAGCCGGGTGTGCTGCATAAGGGCAATCTGTAGACCCGGCAGAAAGCGGGCGGAAGCAAGCAGCAGCACACTACCGATGGCCATTGCCAGCAGCGTCTCCAGTAAGGAAAAACCACGCTGACCGTTTAACATGCACTCCCCCCTCCAGGCTGACACATTCTGATCCTTCCCCATGCAGAGACCACCACCCGCCACTCACCGGCGCTGCTGCGCAGGCGAATGTGCCCCGGCCAGGCGGTATTGCGTAAACCATAAAAGCCGAGCGACGGCGTAACATCAGCCAGTACGACGTCCGGCCAGGCCGGGCGCATCATTAACGCCTGCTGCGCTGAGCAACGCGCCGCCGGTGCGTTAAGCAAGCACCACTGCTCGCCCTCCCGCACGCTGTAAACAACCTGCGACTGGTTGCGCCAGTTGGCCTCCTCCCGCAAGCGCTCAAGGAAATGGCGCGCCTGCAGGGCGGTTTGCCACAGCCGCTGCTGCGCTTGCCAGCTCTGCCAGCCGGAAATCCCCGCTGCGCTGAGAATGACAATCAGCGCCACGGCAACGAGGGTTTCAATCAATGTAAAGCCATCTTCTTTTTTCATGGCGGCAGTCTGTCGTCGGGAGAAAAATTCGTCGAGGAGGAAAAGGCAGGTTTACGAGGCGTTACACAAGGAAAAAAGAGGATTGCAGCGGGTTACATAAAGCCTGGAAGCTGTGCCGAAAAAGCGATTTGCAGGCAAAAAAAACCGGCACGTTAACGCGCCGGTTGTGTCAGGCTGAGCGAGGTCAGATAGCGACCGGCGCTTTGATCGCAGGGTGCGGATCGTAGCCTTCGATTTCGAAGTCTTCGAAACGGTAATCAAACAGCGAAGCGGGTTTACGTTTGATAACCAGTTTCGGCAACGCGCGCGGCTCGCGGCTCAGTTGCAGGTGCGTCTGCTCAAGGTGGTTGCTGTAGAGGTGCGTATCGCCACCGGTCCAGACAAAGTCACCCGGCTCAAGATCACACTGCTGCGCCATCATATGCACCAGCAACGCGTAGCTGGCGATATTGAACGGCAGGCCGAGGAAGACGTCGCACGAACGCTGGTAGAGCTGGCAAGAGAGCTTGCCGTCTGCCACATAGAACTGGAAAAAAGCGTGGCACGGGGCCAGCGCCATTTTGTCCAGTTCGCCGACGTTCCACGCCGAAACGATAATGCGGCGCGAGTCCGGATCGTTTTTCAGCTGCTCAATGACCGTTGAAATCTGATCGATATGGCGGCCGTCTGGCGTCGGCCAGGCGCGCCACTGTTTGCCGTAGACCGGGCCCAGATCGCCATTTTCATCGGCCCATTCGTCCCAGATAGAGACCTTGTTCTCACGCAGGTAGGCAATATTGGTATCGCCCTGCAGGAACCACAGCAGCTCATGAATAATTGAACGCAAATGGCAGCGCTTGGTGGTCACCAGCGGGAAGCCGTCCTGCAGATTAAAACGCATCTGATGGCCAAAAATAGACAGCGTGCCTGTCCCGGTGCGGTCATTTTTCGGGGTGCCTTCGTTAAGCACCTTTTGCATCAACTCTAAATACTGTTTCATGGTTCCTCAGGAAACGTGTTGCGGCGAACGATGGCGGTACGCCCAGATCATCATGATGGCGCCTGCAATAATCATCGGAATGGAGAGGATCTGCCCCATGCTGATGTACTGCACCCACTCGCCGGTAAACTGGGCATCGGGCTGGCGGAAAAACTCAACGATGATACGGAACGCGCCGTAGCCAATCAGGAACAGGCCGGAGACCGCGCCGGTCGGGCGAGGTTTACGGATAAAGAGGTTAAGAATGATAAACAGCACCACGCCTTCCAGCGCCAGCTCATAGAGCTGGGACATGTGGCGCGGCAGAACGCCGTAGGTATCAAAAATCGATTGCCACTCCGGATGAGAAGGCAGCAGTGCCATATCTTCCGCACGCGAGCCAGGGAACAGCATGGTGTATTTGAAGGAGGGATCGACACGGCCCCACAGCTCGCCGTTAATAAAGTTACCCAGGCGACCGGCACCGAGGCCAAACGGGATCAGCGGCGCGATAAAGTCGGCGACCTGGAAGAAGCTGCGTTTGGTGCGTTTAGCAAAGATGATCATCACCACGATCACGCCGATTAAGCCGCCGTGGAAGGACATGCCGCCGTCCCATACGCGGAAGAGATAGAGCGGATCGTCGAGGAAGAGCGGGAAATTGTAGAACAGCACGTAGCCGAGACGGCCACCGAGGAACACGCCGAGGAAGCCTGCGTAGAGCAGGTTTTCAACTTCGTTTTTGGTCCAGCCGCTGTTCGGGCGGTTAGCCCGGCGGGTTGCCAGCCACATAGCGAAAACAAAACCGACCAGATACATCAGACCGTACCAGTGCAGGGATACGGGTCCGATGGAGAAAATCACCGGATCAAAATCCGGAAAATGCAGATAGCCACTGTTCATCTGTCACCACAACTTGTTGTTATTCCGCCGAAAGTGGACAGCGGTACACCGACGCGGTCGCGCCTGGCGGCCGCTCCAAAGCTGCGAATCATAGCATAAGGCACATCAGGCAGGTTGCCGCTATGTTGTAAAAGTTATGTATAAACGAAACGGGTGCAGGCGGAGGTTCTGCGCAGAGCCCTTGCCGGATGGCGCTTACGCTTATCCGGCCTACAAAAGGCAAAGCACGGTGCGCAACCTATGCCGGATGGCGCTGCGCTTATCCGGCCTACAAACGGCAAAGCCCGATGCGTAACCTCTGCCGGATGGCGCTGCGCTTATCTGCCCTACAAACGGCAAAGCACGGTGCGCAGCCTCTGCCGGATGGCGCTGCGCTTATCCGGCCTACGAACGGCTAAGCCCGGTGCGTAACCTCTGCCGGATGGCGCTGGCGCTTATCCGGCCTACGAACGGCCAAGCCAGATGCGTAACCTCTGCCGGATGGCGCTACGCTTACCCGGCCTACAAAACAATGCTTATCCGGCCACCGAAGAAGGTCTGCCCTGGTAGGCCTGATAAGGCGAAGCCGCCATCAGGCATATTGCCCACAGAGCCGAAGGTCGGCTCTGTGGGCAATACTAAACCGTCGCTTAAATCCCGCCGCGGATCAGCCCGCCGAGGCCGCGGCGCTCCATAAAGGCGGCAATCTGGTGGCGCACTTCGGTTGTCAGTTGGGACTCCAGCGCACGCTGTGCCAGCGCCTGAACCTCTTCGCAATCAATGCGGCGCAGCAAATATTTGATACGCGCCACCGAACGACCATTCATGGAAAGATGCCGGTAGCCCATGCCAATCAGCAGCGCGACGCACATCGGATCGCCGGCCATTTCTCCGCATAAACAGAGATCGATCCCCAGCCGTTCAGCTTCGCCTGAAATCATCGCCAGCGCGCGCAGCACCGCCGGGTGCAGGCTGTCGTACATATTCGCCACGCGGGTATTGTTACGATCGACAGCAAGAATGTATTGGGTTAAGTCATTAGTGCCGACAGAGATAAAATCGACGCGGTTAACCAGGTGCGACAGCATAAACACCATCGAGGGCACTTCCAGCATCACGCCGATGCGCGGCTTCGGAATGGCATAACCGATCATCTCTTCCACTTCCCGCCCGGCACGTTCAATCAGCCTGCGCGCCTCATCCACCTCATCAATGCTGGTGATCATCGGCAGCAGGATGCTGAGGTTGCCGGTTGCGGCGTTTGCCCGCAGCATTGCGCGCACCTGGATCAGAAAGATCTCCGGCTGATCGAGGGTAATACGAATGCCGCGCCAGCCAAGACAGGGGTTCTCTTCACTGATCGGCATATAGGGAAGCTGCTTATCGGCGCCGACATCCAGCGTACGCAGCGTCACAGGCTTGTCGTTGAACATCTGCAACATGCCCTGATACTGCGCCACCTGCTCCTCTTCGGAGGGGAAACCGCTCTGCAACATAAAGGGAATTTCGGTGCGGTAGAGCCCAATGCCGTCGATTCGCTTGCCCAGCTTCTCTTCGTGGGCAGGGCTTAACCCGGCGTTGAGCATCACTTTAACCCGCTCGCCGCTGCTTAAGCGGGCTTCGAGGTTAACGTCATCTTCGGCAAGACGGCTTAACTCATTCTCTTCCGTGATGAGACGCTGGTACTCCTGCAGCAGTACCGGCTCAGGATCGACCAGCAGTTCGCCGCGATAGCCATCAACGATCAGCGTCCGCCGATGCAGCGCTGAAGGCTGAATATCGGCGCCCATAACCGTAGGAATGCCCAGCGCGCGCACCATAATCGCGGCATGGGAGTTGGAGGCGCCATCGCGCACCACCACGCCCGCCAGCCTGTCATGGGGCAACTCGGCAAGCGTCGTTGCAGAAAGTTCGTCTGCCACCAGCACGAAGCGTTCCGGCCAGCTATTCGGCCCCTGAATATTGTCATCGAGATGGAACAGCAGGCGCTGACCTAGGGCGCGCAGATCGCCCGCGCGCTCTTTCAGATAGCCATCACTGAGGGCGGCAAACTGCGCGGCAAAGCTCTCAATAACGGTTTTTACCGCCCACTCGGCGACCACACCGCGGTCAACCTCTTCAAATAGCTCGCGGCGAAGACGCGCATCGGAGAGCAGGTGCGAATAGAGGTCAAAGATCGCCGCCGTCTCTTTTTGCGCGCCGGCAGAGAAACGTTTGCTGTAGCGACGAAACTCATTCGCCGCCTCTTCCAGCGCGGTCGTTAACCTTTCCCGCTCAAGGGAGGTGTCCAGCGTCGAGGCCGGGTAAACCTGCTCCATCAACGGCAGCGTCTGATCCATCCACCCTTCGGCAATCGCCACGCCGGACGAGGCTGGCAGCGCACGAATACGGGTCTGACGATACTGGCCAAACAGGGCGGTTAGCTGAGACTGGGAAAGAATACCCGCCATCTGGGTGGCGAGGGTAACAAGGAAGGACTCTTCGCTCTCGTCGTACTGGCGAATTTCGCGCTGCTGCACCACCAGTACGCCAAGCAACTGGCGGCGCTGAATGATCGGCACACCAAGAAAAGCGCGAAACCGCTCCTCTTTCACCGAGGGGATAAATTTAAAGCTGGGGTGCTTTTGCGCGTCGGCAAGGTTGATAGGCTCCGCCAGCCTGCCTACCAGGCCGACGATACCTTGATCGAATGCGAGCGTAACAGTGCGGCCGCGCGGCTTTTTCAAACCGCGCGTCGCCATAAGATAGAAACAGCGCCTGTCGTGATCTGCGAGATAGACCGAACATACTTCGGTTTCCATCGCCAGACAAACGTCGGTAACCAGTATCTCCAGCGCTTCGTTAAGACGTGGCGCGCTGGCAACTTTCTCAACAATCTCTCGCAGTCGGGTGAGCATAATGTGGGTGGCTTAACCTCGTTTCCGTCGCCAGGCAGGCGCGCTTTGCGGCTTCACAGGGGTCTCCTGAAGCGCCAGCACAGCGGCTGCAAACTCTTTCATCACCCGCCGGTAGACGTCGCGTTTAAACGACACAACCTGGCGAACAGGATACCAGTAGCTCACCCAACGCCAGCCATCAAACTCGGGTGTACTGCTGGTTTGCATATTGATATCGCTGTCGTTGCTCATCAACTGCAAAAGAAACCATTTCTGTTTCTGGCCGATGCAAACCGGCTTTGTGTCCCAACGCACCAAACGTTTCGGTAACTTGTAACGCAACCAGTTACGGGTAGAAGCAAGGATACGAACATCTTTACGACTTAAGCCCACTTCCTCGAACAGCTCCCGGTACATGGCCTGCTCCGGAGATTCTCCAGGATTGATTCCCCCCTGGGGAAACTGCCATGAGTGCTGTCCGAAGCGTTTGGCCCACATGACCTGACCCTGTCGATTACAGATTACGATTCCCACATTTGGGCGGTAGCCATCGTCATCAATCACCGGACTACCTCAAAATAAACCTGAATAAAGCGATTGTTTCACACTCCCGGAAAACGGTAAACCACTCTATGACAGGGAGATAAACGAATAACAATTGAATAACTCACAGTTATCATCACACTTATAAACAGACCCGCATCACGCCGAGGGGTTTTATTCACCTTTTCTGTGGATAGAGTTGTGAAGAAGTATGGAATTACCCAGGGAAAACCCAGAGTAGTCCGAATAATGGCTTAAGATGCGCAAAAAATTACTCTCCGTAATTCATTGGTTTAGTGCATCGAAAACCCCTTTCCGCTGCCGTTTTGTGACGATCATCACGCTTAAGATCCTGGCGTTGATGAAAGATCGAGCAGAGCCGAATTTATCCACAGATTATGCCACTAAGTTAGGCACATTTTGTGCAAAAATTCGATTTTGCTCCCGCGTCAAGGCTGTAAATGGAAACAGTAGTCGTGGTTATTCCCACTTATCCCACTTTTCTGTGGATAACAGGGTGTAAGATCCTGTTCATTGTCAGTGACCAGATTTGGAAAACCTCGCGGCCTGTTGCGCAACACGCAAAGCGCTCTGCTAAATTAGCTTATAAATCATTGCATTGCTCTTTTTTCCCTGAACACGATAAACTTCTGCCGTGCGGTGGAAAACTACTGTCTATTTTTTAACCAAAAGGTTTTAGCATGTGTGTAATCGCCCCTCTCACCTCTCCACCCGAAACCGAAGCGCAGCTGCTGTCGCAGGCGCAGCGGCTGGCAGGCTATACGTTAGGCGAGCTGGCTGAACTGGCCGGCATGCCGACGCCGCGCGATCTGAAGCGCGACAAAGGGTGGATCGGCGTGCTGCTGGAGCGCTGGCTGGGAGCGAGCGCAGGCAGTAAGCCGGAGCAGGATTTTGCGGCGCTGGGCGTGGAGCTGAAAACCATCCCGATAGATCCGCTGGGCGGTCCGCTGGAAACCACCTTTGTCTGCGTGGCACCGCTGACCGGCAACACAGGCGTGGTGTGGGAAACCAGCCATGTCCGCCATAAGCTCAAGCGCGTCCTGTGGGTACCTGTCGAGGGATCGCGCACCATTCCCCTTGCTGAGCGTCGGGTAGGATCGCCGCTGCTCTGGAGCCCGGACGCCGATGAGGAGCAGCAGTTACGCCAGGACTGGGAAGAATTAATGGATCTGATTGTGCTCGGCCAGGTCACGCGCATTACCGCCCGTCATGGTGAAGTGCTGCAGCTGCGCCCGAAAGCGGCCAACAGTAAAGCGTTAACCGAAGCCATCGGCGAGCACGGCGAGCCGATTCTGACCCTGCCGCGCGGTTTTTATCTGAAAAAGAACTTTACCCGTGCGCTGCTTGCGCGCCATTTCGCGTTATCGACCTAGTCTGTTTTAGCCACTAAACCACCGCGTTTCGCTGCGCAACAACGCGCGCCTGCGCTTAAGGAAACGCCCTCGTCTTATAGCGGTGTAATCGGCGGTTTGCGCCCTCTCAGCAATAATTTTCAGATAATCCCGCTTTTTCATCGCATAAGGGCACGTTATTACTACACTTCTGTGAGGAAAAGCCGAGAGGACACGAACGATGAAGAAGTGGGCAGTGATTATTTCCGCGGTCGGGCTGGCATGCGCGGTCAGCGGTTGCAGCAGCGATTATGTGATGTCGACCAAAGACGGCAGAATGATTCTGACGGACGGTAAGCCGCAGATTGATGATGACACCGGGCTGGTGAGCTATCACGATCAGCAGGGCAACAAAATGCAGATTAACCGCGATGACGTATCCCAGATTATTGAGCGTTAAAAATTCCCTATAAAGGTCAGTAACCTGCTGGCCTTTAATCCATTTTTTCCTTTCCCTTTTGCTTCCCCTCTGCCATGGTTATATTCCTTTGTCAGCTCAACTGACGTGGCATGTTTGTTTAAGGAAGCCGGC
This sequence comes from Kosakonia sp. 1610, assembly GCF_050435845.1. NCBI lineage: Bacteria > Pseudomonadati > Pseudomonadota > Gammaproteobacteria > Enterobacterales > Enterobacteriaceae > Kosakonia > Kosakonia sp. 1610. The sequence goes on from NZ_JBNDKZ010000004.1 coordinate 55,685, forward strand.
TATGCACTATCACCGTATCCCCCACAGTTCGCTTGAAATAAGCACCCTCGGGCTGGGCACAATGACGTTTGGTGAACAAAACAGCGAAGCCGACGCCCATGCACAGCTTGATTACGCGGTCAGCCAGGGCATTAACCTGATTGATGTCGCAGAGATGTACCCCGTCCCTCCACGCCCGGAAACCCAGGGCCTGACCGAGACCTACGTCGGCAACTGGCTGGCGAAGCGCAACAACCGCGAAAAACTGGTTATCGCCTCGAAAGTGAGCGGCCCGAGCCGCAACAGCGATAGCGGTATCCGCCCGAACCAGGCACTCGATCGCAAAAATATCCGCGCCGCGCTTGATGAGAGCCTGAAGCGCCTGCAAACCGATTATCTCGATCTCTACCAGGTTCACTGGCCGCAGCGCCAGACCAACTGCTTTGGCAAGCTGGGCTACAGCTGGGTTGAGAGCGCGCCGGTCATCACCTTACTGGAAACGCTGGAAGCCCTTACCGAGTGCCAGCGCGCCGGTAAAATCCGCTATATCGGTGTCTCGAACGAAACGGCGTTTGGCGTGATGCGCTACCTGCAACTGGCGGAGAAGCACGAGCTGCCGCGCATTGTGACGATCCAGAATCCCTACAGCTTGCTGAACCGCAGCTTCGAGGTGGGTCTGGCGGAAGTGAGCCAGTATGAGGGCGTAGAACTGCTGGCCTACTCCTGCCTGGCGTTTGGTACGCTGACGGGCAAATACCTGAACGGGGCGAAACCGGCCGGCGCACGCAATACGCTGTTCAGCCGTTTTACCCGTTACAGCAGCGAGCAGTCACACAAAGCGGTAGCGGCCTATGTCGATATTGCGAAACGACACAATCTCGATCCGGCGCAGATGGCGCTGGCCTTCGTGCGCCGTCAGCCCTTCGTCGCCAGCACCCTGCTGGGCGCGACGACGATGGAGCAGCTGAAAACGAACGTTGAGAGCCTGCATCTGGAGTTGAGCGATGAGGTGATCGCGGAGATCGAGGCGGTGCATCAGGTCTACACCTACCCCGCTCCGTAAAACTTACCGGCGGCGCTGCCAGATCCACAGCGCCGCAATCGCCAGCGCAAACAGCACACCAAACCCGATACCGGTGCCCACCACCGGCACGCCCACTTTGATGGCCAGTGAGTAGAGCCCCAGCATCAGCAGCATGGCGGTGTTTTCACCGAGGTTCTGCACGGCAATGGCGTTGCCCGCACCGACAGACTCCTTACCAATCGCCTGCAACAGCGCGTTGAGCGGCACCACGAAGAAACCACCGAGCACGCCAATCAGCATCAGCACGCCATAAGCAGGCAGCAGAGCATGTTGTAGTGAGAAGATCACCACCGCGATACCAATCAGCACCCCGGCAGGCATACAGCGGGAGACTTTTTCCAGCGTCACCAGCTTCGCTGCCAGCCCGGCACCGACCACAATGCCGACGGCAACCATCGCGTTGAGGTAGGTTGGCGTGGCGTTATCCGTCAGGCCGAGCGCTACCGGCACCCACAGCACCAGCAGGAAACGCAGCGTCACGCCCGCGCCCCAGAAGAGGCTGGTACCCACCAGCGAGAAGCGGGTTTCGCCGTTCTGCCACAGGCTTTTGCAGGCGCTGAAGAAGCTGGCGGTCATCGGCCCAAAGCGCCACGAGCGCCCGGGACGCGCCGCAGGCAGTTTCGGGATCATTAGGTTAGCCACCACCGCCCCGGCGTAGACCAGCGCACAGACGCCGACCGCCGCCAGCACATGCCAGTCGGCCAGCACGCCGCCCGCGACCGAGCCAATCAGGATCGCGGCAATGGTCGATGACTCCATCAGGCCATTCGCCTTCACCAGCTTATCACCGGTGGTGATCTCGCCGAGAATGCCATACTTCGCCGGGGAGTAGGCCGCTGCGCCAATGCCCACCAGCAGGTAACCGACAAACGGGTTAACCCCTACGCAGATGCTCGCCGCGCCCAGCAGTTTCAGGGCGTTGGCAACCATCATTACGCGCCCTTTAGCAAAGCTGTCAGCCACCTGGCCGACAAACGGTGCGAAAAGAATGTAAGCGCCCACAAACACCATTTGCAGAACAGGCTGGCTCCAGTCGGGGTAAAACTCCGCTTTCAGCAGCGCCAGCGTGGCAAAGAGCAGTGCGTTATCGCCAAATGCCGAGAGAAACTGGGCGGCAATCACCGCCATCATTCCTCGCGACAAAAGCGGCGAGTTAGCGCTTACTGACTCATGCGTGTTCGGTTTCTGCCTCATCCACCACTCCTTTCAGGGTCACGAAATCGGGCTTGCCGCTGCCAAGCACCGGCAGCTGTTTCAGGAAACGGATATCACGCGGGACAGCCAGCTCCGGTACGCCCTGCGCACGCGCCTGCTGTTGCAGCTTGTCGCGCGTCAGTTCGCTATCGGTAGTGAACATCACCAGCGCCTCGCCTTTGCTGGCGTCGCTTTTCACCACGGTGGCGTGCATTTTCTCCGGCGAAACGGCCTGCGCCAGCTGCTCTACCATCTCCAGCGAGATCATCTCGCCGGCAATCTTGGCGAAGCGTTTTGCGCGCCCCTGGATCTGCACAAAGCCCTGCTCGTCGAAGCGCACGATATCGCCGGTGTCATACCAGCCCGGCTCCATCTCGCCGTTAATGTTTTCCGCCTTTGGCGCTTCCAGCACACCGGGGTTTTCCACCCGCAGATAGCCGGTCATGATGTTTGGCCCTTTCAGTTGCAGGCGGCCGCCCTCTTCAATGCCCGGCACCGCCATTAAGCGTGCGTCCATGCCCGGCAGGATGCGCCCGACGGTGCCCGGTTTCGCCGCCATCGGTACGTTGATGGAGACCACCGGCGCGCATTCGGTCACGCCGTAGCCTTCAAGGATGCGCAGGCCAAACTTGTCCTGCCAGATCTGACGGGTGCTCTCCTGCAATTTCTCCGCCCCGGCGACCACATAGCGCAGGCGGTAAAAATCATACGGATTGGCGAAGCGAGCGTAGTGACCGAGGAAGGTCGATGTGCCAAACAGCACCGTGCAGTTACGGTCATAGACCAGCTCCGGCACAATGCGGTAATGCAGCGGGCTCGGGTAGAGGAAGACCTGCGCGCCGGTAAACAGCGGCGTCAGCAGGCCAACCGTCAGGCCGAAGGAGTGGAAAAGCGGCAGCGCCGACATAAAGCGGTCATTGGCGGTGAAATCGGCAATGGTGCGGATCTGCTCGACGTTAGCCAGCAGGCTCTTATGGCTGTGCACCACCCCTTTCGGGTTGCCCTCGGAGCCGGAGGTAAAGAGGACCAGCGCCGGATCTTCCGGTTTCTGCTCCACCTGCGCGCGGTGCGGCATCAGCAGATGGCGGAAAATCCACAGCTTATCTTCAAAGGTGACATCCCCTTTCAGATCTTCGAGATAGACCCAGCGCACCTGAGTAAGTTGCTCCGGCAGATGCCACAGCTTGCCCTTATCCATAAAGGTGCGTGAGGTGAAGATGGTTTTGATTTGCGCCGCGGAAATTGCGCTGCTCATCCCTTTCACCCCAGCGGTGTAGTTCATCATCGCCGGAATGCGCCCGCGCGCAATGGCACCAAAGATCACCGCCGCGCTGATGCTAGCGTTCGGCAACATCAGGCCGATTTTCTCGCCCTGCGCGCTGTATTTATCGAGAATGCGCGCCACAAAGAGAGTTTTGGTCAGCAGCTTGCGGTAGCTGTCCGGCGTAAAGTTGATATCTTCCACGCAGGGCTTGCTGGCACCGTAACGGTACTGGGCGCTGAGCAACGCTTCGAACAGCGTTTCGCGCGGGCGCACCGCCATGCGGGCTTCCATCATAATCTGGTGCAGCATTTCGCCAGCAATCTTGCGGCGATCACGCGCGCGCGGCGCATCCGGCATCGGCAGCTGCGTCGGCGGCAGAATATGCAGGGTAATGCGCGGGAAAAAGCGCTGTTTAACCAGCCCTTTCAGACGGCTGAAGAAGGTCAGCTCCGCGCCATCAATACGCAGCGGGATCACCGTCGCGCCGGATTTCGCGGCGACAAAACCGGCCCCTTCATAAATCTTCATCAGCGAGCCGGAAACGGAGATGCGCCCTTCCGGGAAAATCACCACCGGGCGGCCTTCGCCAATCAGGCGAACCAGATGTTTAACTGACATGGGCTTGGTCGGGTCGAGAGGGACCAAATCGATGATTTTGCTGACCCAGCGCATATACCACTGCTCGCTAATTGAGGTGTAGACCGCAAAGACCGGACGCCCGGGAAGGAACAGCGCCAGTAAAATGCCATCAATAAATGAGACATGATTGGGGGTGATTAATACCCGGTCGCCGTTTAAAGGCGCGGTATCGCCGGTCAGCTGTACACGGAACAAGACGCGAAACAGGCCGCGGAAAAAGCCCAGTAGCATTTCAACTCCTTTTGCCAGTCATTGAGGCATGTGATTCAGAGTCTGGCAGATTACATGAGAAGTGCGGAGGGATAAAACGCAGGCAAAAAAAAACCTGCGCGTCCGCGCAGGTTGGTGCAATCAATAAGTACGAAAAGCGTACTGAATAAATCACCAATCAATACCTCTGGGACGTCGATTGTCACCTGCGCCTGGGTGCGCGACCAGCGGGAAAAAGCAAGAGAATGAGCCGAAGTGAAACGAGGTGTGTCGATTAGCGATTACTGTTACACGGCAGGATAAAAAAAACCTGCGCATCTGCGCAGGTCGGTGTAAGTCGAGTGTGCAACGTAGCGTTGCGCTCACCTATCAATACCTCTGGGATGAACAGAGTCGCACGGTCGGGCCGCCGACAACCAGCGGTCAATCGAAACAGGCTTTCGCAAAGTGTAAGTAAAGGTTCTCAGTGTGTGCATTTGCAACGCCGCGCATGTAACGTTTTCACGATGCGCGCCGCGCTGGCTCACGTTTGCAAAGAGTGGTACACGCGCAGCCTTGAACAGACGCCCCTTTTCCGTAACACTAACTGCTGTGTAAACGCTTACCCAGGAAGGTAGAGAATGGCGACGATTAAAGACGTTGCGCGGCTGGCCGGGGTCTCGGTTGCGACGGTGTCGCGCGTGATCAACAGCTCACCGAAAGCCAGTGAAAACTCGCGCCAGGCGGTACAGAGCGCGATGGATTCGCTTAATTACCACCCGAACGCCAACGCCCGCGCGCTGGCGCAGCAATCGACCGAGTCGGTGGGGCTGGTGGTGAGCGATGTATCGGATCCCTTTTTCGGCGCGATGGTGAAAGCCGTTGAGCAGGTCGCCTCCGCCACCGGCAACTTTCTGCTGATTGGCAACGGCTACCACGTAGAAGAGAAAGAGCGTAAAGCGATTGAGCAGCTGATTCGCCACCGCTGCGCCGCGCTGGTGGTGCACGCAAAGGTGGTGCCGGACGAAGAGCTGGCGTCGCTGATGAGGCAGATCCCCGGTATGGTGCTGATTAACCGCATTCTGCCCGGCTTCGAGCAGCGCTGTGTGGCGCTCGACGACCGCTACGGCGCCTGGCTGGCGACGCGCCATCTGATCCAGCAGGGCCATACGCGCATTGGCTATCTCTGCTCCAACCATGAGATCTCCGACGCCGACGACCGCCTGCAGGGCTATTACGATGCGCTGAAAGAGAATGGTCTGCCGTGCAACGACAGGCTGGTGACCTTCGCCGAGCCGGACGAGAGCGGCGGCGAGCAGGCGATGACCGAGCTGCTCGGACGCGGACGCAACTTTACCGCCGTGGCCTGTTACAACGACTCGATGGCCGCCGGTGCCATGGGCGTGCTGAATGATAATGGTATTGATGTGCCGCGCGAGATTTCGCTGATTGGCTTCGATGATGTGCTGGTGTCGCGCTATGTCCGCCCACGGCTGACCACCGTGCGTTATCCGATCGTGACGATGGCGACCCAGGCCGCCGAGCTGGCGCTGGCGCTGGCGGAAAACCGCCCGCTGCCGGAGATCACCCATCTCTTTAACCCGACGCTGGTGCGCCGTCATTCAGTGATTGCGCCGCCGGAGAGTTCATAAGGCGCATATTGCCGCTTAAACGCCGGAACCACGTAGGCCGGATAAGCGTAGCGCCATCCGGCAATGGGGTTGGATTGGTGGAATGGTTCCGTTCACCAGGCGTGTAGCGGAATATTTTTATCACCGGTGCGGTGAACGGGATAAGGGAAGCGGCCGCGCTCCCCTTATCAATCCCCGCGGCCCCGCAAGGAAATCGGTGCTGCGCACTGCGCTCACCTCCCGCGTGCCTGACTGCGGCCGGCTCGACTCGACATCCTGTCTCGGTTCGCCTCTGTCCGCCATCCATGGCGTCCAGACCTTGTCATTCACACTTCGGTTCGCCGATTTCAGCGGGGACACAACCCCTCGCTGTAAAATCTTGGATAAAAGCAATATCGGTGTGGCTGTAGGCTCGTTTTGGTAGGCCGGATAAGGCGCAGCCGCCATCCGGCAATCGGTGCCGCGGAAATAATGCCGGATGGCGCTGTCGCTTATCCGGCCTGGGCGGTTTCAGTAGCTCAGATTATGTAAGCCGGATAAGGCGCAGCCGCCATCCGGCAATCGGTGCCGCGGAAACAATGCCGGATGGCGCTACGCTTATCCGGCCTACGTCGTTTCAGCGGCTAAACACTCAAAGCGCAATGCGATACAGATGCACGCTGGTATTCGGGTAATCGAGGCCATCCCCGATATACGCCCAGCCGAAACGCTCATAATAGTCACGGAAAGCGGCGTAGAGATGCAGCTGGTCAAAGCCCATCCCTTTCGCCTGCTCCATAACATGGCGCTGTAACTGCCCGGCCAGCCCCTGGCCGCGCGCACTCTCTTTTACATAGAGCGCAGCAAGCCATGGGTAAAGATCCTGGCGGCTGATCAAATCGCAGCGCCACAGCCCGACGGTGCCCAGCAGTTCCTCGCCCTCTACCATCACATAAGTCAGCGGCAGCTGTCCCGGCGTCTGGCTGTGCTCAATGATGCTGGCGAAAAACTCTCGCGACAGCGAGTCGCCAAACTCCTGCCACAGCCAGTCGGTCACCTGCCCCGCATGCTGCGGTGCCTCATAAAGCGGCAGAATAGTCACATCAACTTCCCCTGAAAAATAGGCACTGACTCAAACAGATAGCCGTCAAAATCCGGCGCGTCTTCGTCCGACAGCTCAAGCAGGCTCTTTTTGACGTTTTCGAGATGCTGCCACATCGCCTGCCAGGCCCCCATCACATCACGGCGGCGCAGCGCGGCCAGCAGGGTTTGGCGGTCGCCGAGCCACTTCAGGCGGTAGGCGCGGCTGGCGATATGCACGTTGAACTGCTGCCACAGCGGGCTGCTGTCCATGTGATGCCAGATGCTCTCAACCGTTGCCAGCAGCATCTGGTTTTGCGACGCGCCCGCCAGCACCAGGTGGAACATCTTGCTGTTGTCCTGCGACGTGTCGTTGAGGGCGATGGCGCGCTGCTCCTGCTCGAGGATGCGCCGAAGATTGTCGATATCCGCCCGCGTCGCCATCTTGGCGGCAAAGGCGGCGATGTTGCTCTCCAGCAACTGGCGCGCCTGGAGGATCTCAAACGGGCCGACATCGCTGCTTAAAAAGCGCTCCTCTTCGTTTTCATGAGCCTGAGGAATGCGCATCACATAGACCCCGGAGCCCTGGCGGATATCCACCGTGCCCTGCAACTCCAGCATCAGCAAGGCTTCGCGCACGATGGTACGGCTGACGCCATACTTCTCGGCAATATTGCGCTCCGGCGGCAAGCGCGAGCCAACGGGATAGTGACCCTCGATGATCTGCTCCCGCAGATCGTCGCCAATCTCCTGGTACTGTTTTTTCTCCGGCGGGACGACGGCCTTCTCCACGATATCACCTGCACTTATCAGTCGTTGCGCTATCTTACTTCATCATCAAGGGTCAGGGTCAACTGACGCTCATCCCGGAGCTGGCGAAACCAGCCAAGTGACTTTTTCGGCCTGCGGTCGCGGTTATGTTGCAGGTCGATCTCCACCAGCCCATAGCGGTTTTTGAAGGCATTCATCGGTGACACGTTATCGGTAAACGCCCACAGCATGTAGCCCTGGCAATTTGCCCCCGCCTCCCTCGCGCGCAGTGCCTGGTAGAGATGCGCGGCGATAAAGTCGATGCGGTAATCATCCTCAATGGTGCCCTGCGCGTTGCGAAACTGCCCTTCGTTCTCAATACCCATGCCGCTCTCCGCCACGAACCACGGAATATTGCCGTACTCATTTTTAAGGCGCATCGCCATATCAAAAACGATCTCCGGCAGGATCTCCCAGCCGCGCGAGGTATTCATCTTGCGCCCCGGCAGCTCAAACGGTTCGTAATAGTAGGCCGGATGGAAAGGGGTTTCCGGGTGCCAGGCGCGGGAGGGCGCTTTGACGCGGTGCGGATAGTAGAGGTTAATCCCCAACTCATCGACGGTGTTATCGCGAATAATCGCCAGCTCCTCGTCGCTGCACTCCCACTTCACCCCATGTTTCTCCAGCAGCCCCAGCAGCTCCGCCGGGTAGTGACCTTTAACCATCGGGTCGAGAAACACCCGGTTGTAGAAGAGATCGTAGCGCTCGGCCGCCAGCAGATCGTGCGGCGCACGCGAACGCGGGTAGGTCACTTCCGGGTTGAGAATGCAGCCGATGCTGCCCTTGTACCCCTTCTCGCGAAATAGCTTCACCACTTTCGCGGTGGCGAGATTTTTATGATGGTTCCACTGCATCCAGGTCGAGGTGTTCTGCTCATAGGGCCAGCGCAGCGCATCAAGGTAGACGCGGGTCTGCACCACAATCGGCTCATTAAAGGTAAACCAGCGCGTCACCTTCTGGTGATAGCGCGCCAACACCTTTTCGACATAGAGCAGATAGAGTTCGACCACTTTTTTCGACGCCCAGCCGCCGTAGGTTTCCAGCAGATAACCGGGCAGTTCATAGTGCTCAAGGCAGATCATCGGCGCAATGCCGTGACGCGCCATTTCATCAAACAGTTCGTCGTAGTAAGCGGCGTAGCGCTCATCCACCACGCCATTTTCATAATCGGTGAGAAAACGCGACCAGTTGATGGAGGTGCGGTAATGGGTTAAGCCCGCCTGCTTCATCAGCTGCACATCTTCGCGAAAGCGCTGGTAGAAGTTGGTCGCCACCGCCGGGCCGTAGCCCTGATGCCAGACGTGACGATCGTTTTTGTACCAGAGATCGGGCCACGAATCCTGACCCTCGCGTTTGTCCTTCCACCCTTCCGTTTGCCAGGCCGATGCGGCGGCACCGAGGATAAAGTCAGGCGGGATGGTGACAGTTTTCGTGCTCATAACGTCCTCACACTTTCGGCGTAGAAGAGGTGGCTTCCGCTTGCAGCTGCGCCTGCTCGGCGCGGCGTGAGGCAATCTTCACAAACGGCAGATAGATAATGATAGCGGTCAGTATGCAGATAAGCTGCGTGATCACCGCCCCCATCGATCCGGCGGTAGAGAGCCAGGCGTTGATCAGCGGCGGCGTGGTCCACGGCACCATCACCACCGCTTTACCGGCAAAGCCGCTGGCGGTAGCGAAGTAACCGATCGAGCCGGTTACCAGCGGCGTAATAATAAACGGGATCGCGAGGATCGGGTTGAGCATGATCGGCATACCGAAAATCACCGGCTCGTTAATGTTGAAGATCCCTGGGCCTATCGACAGCTTGGCTATCTCCTTCATCTCTTTGCGTTTGGTAGCGATCATCACCGCCACCAGCAGGCCGATGGTCAGCCCCGATCCGCCGATGCTCATATAGACATCCCAGAACGGCATGGTGATGATGTTCGGCACCTCTTTGCCCTGCTCAAAGGCGCTCATATTGACGGTGATCGCCCCCAGCAGCAGCGGTTCGCGGATCGGTTTGATCATCTGGTTACCGTGGATGCCAATCACCCAGAAGAGCTGGGCGACAAACATCAGCAGCAAGATCCCCGGCAGGCTCTGCACCACCCGCTCCAGCGGCTGCTGCACCACCTGGTAAACCGCGTCATAGAGATACATGCCGGTCAGCTGGTGGAAAATAAAGCCGAAGGTGGCGATCGCGGTAGTGGTGATGATCGCCGGGATCAGCGCGGAGAATGAGGCAGAGACGTTGGGCGGCACGGTGTCCGGCATCTTGATCTTCAGCCCTTCGCGCGTCTCCAGCCAGCAGTAGATCTCCACCGACAAAATGGCGATAAACATGCCGAGGAACAGGCTGCGGGTATCGGAGAACTGGCGCAGCAGCACATCTTTCACCACGTGCATCTGACCATCGACCAGCATTTCAACGGTGGTCGGCGTCACGCAGATAAAGCAGATCACCGCCAGCAGGCCAGGAAAGAGCGTGCGGATACCGTTGATACGCCCCAGCTCGATACCGATTAAGAACACCGCGCCGATATTGAGGAAGTTAAGCGTGGCGTAGTTGATGGCGCTGGTAATTGGTTTTAGCGCCGCCAGAAACGAGAGCGACTGGAAGCTGGCGAGCCCGTTTTTCGGGTCCAGCACCATGTTGGAGATCAGCACAGAGAAGGCGCCGACAATGATCACCGGCATCAGGGTAATAAACGAGGCCTTGATGGCCATGATGTAGCGATAGCTGTTGAATTTCGTCGCGAAACTCCCCAGCGAATCGATGAGCTTTTCTTGTAGGGCCATGAGTTAACACCTCAGTAAAGGAGCTTTTTTATCGATGCAGGGATACCGCTGTCGTCCCATTTGGCATACCAAAAATAGCCACGCCCGGCGAAAAGTTCTGTGATGCGCCTCGCAACACCCAATCTGGTATTCCAAAATGCGGCATAGCGCGCATTTGGCATACCACCTTACGGATTGCAGGGATTTACGGGAAAAAGGAGGGGCGATCCCGCTGCGTATAAGCGGGATCGTGGATCAGGTTCAGAACTGCTCGAGGCCGATCAGCTCTTCAATGGTCTGGCGACGGCGGATCAGGCGCGCCACGCCGCCATCAAACAGCACTTCCGGCAGCAGCGGGCGGCTGTTGTAGTTTGAGGACATCGACGCGCCATACGCGCCGGTATCGTGCAGGACTAAGTAGTCACCCGCTTTCACTTCCGGCAGCAGGCGCGTTTCCACTTTGCCGCCCTCTTGCTGGGTAAAGACATCGCCCGATTCGCACAGCGGACCGGCAACCACGGTGTCGATGCGCGCCGCGTCGCGCAGATCGCGCCCGTCGGCGGCCAGCGCCGTAATGTGGTGATAGCTGCCGTACATCGCCGGGCGCATCAGATCGTTAAACCCGGCGTCGATCAGCACAAAGTGGCGGCTGCCCATGGTTTTCACGCTGCGCACCTGAGAGATCAGCACGCCCGACTCCGCCACCAGGAAGCGCCCCGGTTCGATCTCCAGTTTCACCGCATGGCCGAGATGCTGCGCGATTTTCTCCCGCGCGGCGTTCCACAGGCCGTAGTAGTGCGCGGTATCAACCGGCTCTTCGCCTTCGTGATAGGGGATCGACAGGCCACCACCGGCGGAGATAGCCGGCAGATCCTGGCCGAAGTCGATCACCTGCTGCACCATCGCGCCACACACCTGCTCAAGGTGAGCATAATCAACGCCGGAGCCGATATGCATGTGGATGCCCGCCAGTTGCAGGCCGTAACGCTGCATTACCTCCAGCGCCGCGCCCATGTCGCTATACCAGATACCATGTTTGCTGTTCTCGCCGCCGGTGTTGGTTTTCTGGCTGTGACCGTGACCAAAACCGGGGTTAACGCGCAGCCAGACGCGGTGGCCTGGCGAAACGGCACCGAGCTGCTCGAGCATATCTACTGAACCGGCGTTTACCGCGATGCCCAGTTCGCTGACGCGGGCGATAGTCGCCTCATCCAGCACATCGGCGGTAAAGACAATATCGTCCGGGTGAGTTTTCGGATCGTAGCCCGCCGCCAGCGCACGCTCGATTTCGCCCAGCGATACCGAATCCACCTTCACCCCCTGCTCGCGCATCAGGCGCAAAATATGAATGTTAGAGCAGGCCTTTTGGGCAAAACGGATGACGTCAAAGTCGCGCAGTTTGGCGATCTGCTCGCGAATGATTTGCGCATCGTAAACCCATACCGGGCAGCCAAATTCCGCAGGCAATTGCAGCAGGTTAGCGGCGTTGAGGTCGGTTTCTGTCTGGTGTAGCGAGCGTGGCATAACAACTCCGTCAGCAATCTTTTTTATGATTACGCCACAGGTTGAAGCGAATAAAAAATATCTTTTTATCGCGAGGCTATGCAAAAATGATATGGATAACCTTCTGCAACTGGATCACCTTATGCCCGCTGTTAACCTGCGCCATATCGAAATTTTTCATGCCGTGATGACCACCGGCAACCTGACCGAAGCCGCGGCGATGCTGCACACCTCGCAGCCAACCGTCAGCCGGGAGCTGGCGCGCTTTGAAAAGGTGCTGGGTCTGACGCTGTTTGAGCGCTCGCGCGGGCGGCTGCACGCTACGGTGCAGGGGTTACGGCTGTTTGAAGAGGTGCAGCGATCCTGGTATGGGCTGGACAGGATTGTCAGCGCGGCGGAGAGCCTGCGCGAGTTTCGCCAAGGGGAGCTGTCGGTCGCCTGCCTGCCGGTCTTTTCGCAATCCTTCTTACCGCTGCTGTTGCAACCGTTTCTCGCCCGCTACCCGGAGGTTAGCCTCAATATTGTGCCGCAGGAGTCGCCGCTGCTGGAGGAGTGGCTCTCGGCGCAGCGCCACGATTTGGGCCTCACCGAAACGCTCTCGACGCCCGCAGGCACCGAGCGCACGCCTCTGCTGACCTGTAATGAAGTGTGCGTGATGCCAGAGGATCATCCGCTGGCGCAGAAAAGGGTACTGACACCGACGGATTTTCAGGGGGAGAATTACATCAGCTTGTCGCGTACCGACAGCTATCGTCAGCTGCTTGATGCCCTGTTTAGTGAGCACCAGGTGAAGCGCCGCATGGTGCTGGAAACGCACAGCGCGGCATCGGTTTGCGCGATGGTGCGCGCCGGGGTCGGCATTTCCGTGGTGAACCCGCTGACCGCTCTCGACTATGCCAACAGCGGCGTGGCGGTGCGGCGTTTCAGCATCGACGTGCCCTTTACCATCAGCCTTGTGCGCCCGCTGCACCGCCCCGCTTCCGCGTTGGTCGATACCTTTGCCGAACATCTTAAGGCAGCCATGCCGCGTATTACCGCGCCGCTGGCCGCCATGCTCGGCGAGGATTAAGAGAGCATAAAATCGACCGCGGCAGCAGCATGCAGCGCGGCCGTGTCGAACACCTTAATCGGGCTGTGGGTTTCAGGCAGCAGCAGGCCGATTTCGGTACAGCCGAAAATCACCCCTTCTGCCCCTTCGCTCGCCAGCTGTTTGATCACATTCATAAAGTAGTAGCGCGATTCATCGCTGAAGGTGCCAAGGCAGAGTTCATCAAAGATGATCTCATTGATGCGCTGGCGATCTTCCGGGCCGGGCACCGTGGTTCTGATGGCGAACTGCTTCTCCAGCCGCCCGCGATAGAAATCCTGCTCCATGGTGTAGCGCGTGCCCAGCAACGCGACATTGCGCAGCCCGGCATTTTCAATGGCGTGGCCGGTGGCATCGGCAATGTGCAGGAAAGGGATCTGGCAGCGCTCTTCAATTTGCCCGGCCACTTTGTGCATGGTGTTGGTACAGAGCACAATCGCCTGCGCCCCCGCCTGCTCAAGACCCGCCGCCGCCTGGCCGAGGATATCTCCGGCTTTGTGCCACTGCGCCGTGGCCTGGCAGGTTTCAATCTCGTGAAAATCGAGGCTATGCAGCAGCAAGCTCGCGGAGTGCAAGCCGCCCAGGCGTGCTTTAACGCCCTCGTTAATCAGCCGATAGTAGGGAATGGTCGATTCCCAGCTCATGCCGCCCAGCAGTCCAATTGTTTTCATCGCCTTTCTCCGTCTCGTTCTCGCGCAATCATGCAAAGTTGTGATCGACTTTCAACTTCTCCGGCCCGGCGTTTATTTTTCCGCCACCGTGAGATAAATTATTTAAAACATTGTTTCACTATCTCTTACCGACTACAGGACAGCCCGATGTTTATCTTTCATAAAGACACGCAACTTGACGACCTGGGCAACGGCGTTACGCGCCGTATTCTCGCCCATGGCGGCAAAATGATGGCGGTTGAAGTTATGTTCGAACAGGGCGCTGTCGGCCCAATGCATAACCACCCTCATGAGCAGCTCACCTATGTTTTATCCGGAGAGTTCGAATTTACCATCGGTGATGAGAAACATATCGTCACCGCAGGCGATACACTTTACAAGGAACCGCACATTATGCACGGCTGCGTCTGTCTGAAGCCGGGCACTCTGCTCGATACCTTCACGCCGATTCGCGAAGATTTTCTGCAATCCTGACTCTTTGAGCCGTGAAAAGCGCCTCCCGCCGTGGAGGCGTTTTTATTTCTGCGCGACAACATAATCCTTCGCCGGATAATGGTTTAAATATTGAATGATTTCACCGCGCGATATTTTTCCCTGCCCCTCCGCTTGTCGAAATACCCGCTTTTTATTTACTGAAAAGTCCGCGTTTTTTACCTGAAAATGACTGCCAAATCACTTTATTGAAACATCGTTTCGACTTCGATCACATTTCAGCAATTTAACGAATGACGGCACATTTAAACACAATAAAATATTTTAAAACGATGTTTTACAATTCAAGAACGCAAGTTCAGAGGATTTTAAAACCCGGAATAACATCAATATTTTCCGGCAGTTACAGATTCAAAATGCTTTGATTTCATTAAATATTGTGATCTAACGCACCCTTTAACCCATGAAAGGGCGGCGGCTCTCCGAATCCGAATTACACATTGCTCGCCAGGTAGGTATCTATGAATGAAAACAGACTACTGGGATTGGCCTGGATATCACCTTACATAATAGGGTTGATTGTCTTTACCGCTTTCCCATTCATCTCATCCTTCTTTCTCAGTTTTACTGAGTATGATCTGATGAGCCCGCCGGTATTTAATGGCATTGAAAACTACCGCTACATGTTTACTGAAGATACCCTCTTCTGGAAATCGATGGGCGTGACGTTTGCTTATGTCTTTTTAACCATTCCGCTGAAACTGGCCTTTGCGCTGGGCATCGCCTTTGTGCTCAATTTTAAATTGCGCGGCATCGGCTTTTTCCGCACCGCTTACTACATCCCGTCGATCCTCGGCAGCTCGGTTGCTATCGCGGTGTTGTGGCGCGCACTGTTCGCCATCGATGGCTTGTTAAACAGCTTTATCGGCGTCTTTGGTCTTGATCCCATCAACTGGCTCGGCGAACCGTCGCTGGCGCTGATGTCGGTCACGCTGCTGCGCGTCTGGCAGTTCGGTTCGGCGATGGTGATCTTCCTGGCGGCGCTGCAAAACGTTCCGCAGTCGCAGTATGAAGCGGCGATGATCGACGGCGCCAGCAAATGGCAGATGTTTATGAAGGTGACCGTGCCGCTGATTACGCCGGTGATCTTCTTCAACTTCATCATGCAGACCACGCAAGCGTTCCAGGAGTTTACCGGCCCGTACGTGATTACCGGCGGCGGCCCGACCTACTACACCTATCTCTTCTCGCTCTACATCTACGACACCGCGTTCAAATATTTCGATATGGGTTACGGCGCAGCGCTGGCCTGGGTGCTCTTCCTGGTGGTGGCGGTCTTTGCCTCTGTCGCCTTTAAGTCCTCGAAGTATTGGGTCTTCTACTCTGCCGATAAGGGAGGCAAAAATGGCTGATGTTCAACACCTTACGCCGGGCATGAAAGAGGCTGAACGTGAAGTGGCGCGTACCCTGCGCCGCGAGAAAATCAGCGCCTGGATCCGCTACACGATCCTGCTGCTGGTCGGCCTGCTGATGCTCTACCCGCTGGCATGGATGTTCTCGGCGTCGTTCAAACCGAACCATGAGATCTTCACCACCCTCGGGCTGTGGCCGAACCACGCGACCTGGGACGGTTTTATTAACGGCTGGAAAACCGGCACCGAATACACCTTCGGCCATTACATGCTCAACACCTTTAAGTATGTGATCCCGAAAGTGATCCTGACGATCATCTCGTCGACGGTGGTGGCATACGGTTTTGCGCGCTTTGAGATCCCGTGGAAGAACTTCTGGTTCGGCACGCTGATCGCCACCATGCTGCTGCCGAGCACCGTGCTGCTGATCCCGCAATACCTGATGTTCCGTGAAATGGGCATGCTCAACAGCTACATGCCGCTTTACCTGCCGCTGGCCTTCGCCACCCAGGGCTTCTTCGTCTTTATGTTGATTCAGTTCTTACGCGGCGTACCGCGCGATATGGAAGAAGCGGCGCAGATCGATGGCTGTAACTCGTGGCAGGTGCTCTGGTACGTGGTGGTGCCGATCCTGAAACCGGCGATTATCTCCGTGGCGCTGTTCCAGTTTATGTGGTCGATGAACGACTTTATCGGGCCGCTGATCTACGTCTACAGCGTGGATAAATACCCCATCGCGCTGGCGCTGAAAATGTCTATCGACGTGACCGAAGGCGCACCGTGGAACGAAATTCTGGCAATGGCGAGTATCTCCATTCTGCCGTCCATCATTGTCTTCTTCCTGGCACAGCGCTACTTCGTACAGGGCGTCACCAGCAGCGGAATCAAAGGTTAAGAGGGAAGTATCATGGCTGAAGTAATTTTCAACAAACTGGAAAAGGTCTACTCCAACGGCTTCAAAGCGGTACATGGTATCGACCTGAAAATCGCCGACGGTGAGTTTATGGTGATTGTTGGCCCCTCCGGCTGCGCCAAATCCACCACCCTGCGCATGCTGGCGGGGCTGGAGACCATCAGCGGCGGCGAAGTGCGCATCGGAGAAAAGATTGTCAACAACCTCGCGCCGAAGTCGCGCGGCATCGCCATGGTGTTCCAGAACTACGCGCTCTACCCGCATATGACCGTGCGCGAAAACCTCGCCTTCGGCCTGAAGCTGAGCAAAATGCCGAAGGATGAGATCGCACGCCAGGTAGATGAAGCGGCGAAAATTCTCGAACTGGAGGAGTTAATGGATCGTCTGCCGCGCCAGCTCTCCGGCGGCCAGGCGCAGCGCGTGGCCGTTGGCCGTGCGATTGTGAAAAAACCAGATGTCTTCCTGTTTGACGAACCGCTCTCCAACCTTGATGCCAAGCTGCGCGCCTCAATGCGCATCCGCATTTCGGATCTGCATAAGCAGTTAAAAAGCTCCGGTAAACCGGCGACCACCGTTTATGTGACCCACGATCAGACCGAAGCAATGACCATGGGTGACCGCATCTGCGTGATGAAGCTCGGCCATATCATGCAGGTCGATACGCCGGATAACCTCTATCACTTCCCGAAAAACATGTTCGTCGCGGGCTTTATTGGCGCGCCGGAGATGAACATCAAACCGGCGAAAATCGTGCAGAAAGAGGGTTCCCTGCACATTACCGTCGGCCAGGAGACGCTGGCGCTTAACGCTCATCAGCAGGAGAGAGTCGCGGCTTATGCCGACAAAGAGGTCTTCTTTGGCGTGCGTCCGGAGTTTGTCTCCGTCGCCGATGAGCCTTTCAGCGATGACTGCGGCGCGGGCGATCTGGTGCGCGTCGAGAATATGGGTCACGAGTTCTTCGTCTACCTGAAAGTCGCCGACTATGAGCTGACCGCCCGCATTCCCTCTGATGAAGCCAGGCCGTTGATTGCTAAGGGGCTTCACCGGAAGGTCTACTTTAAGTTCGACATGAATAAGTGCCATATCTTTGACGCGAAAACGGAACAGAACATCTCTCTATAGCTAAAAACATGCGGGCCGCCTCAGGCGGCCTCAGCGTGACCTACATAAACTGGAGTATAAAAATGAAAAAAGTGCTAATCGGCGCAGCTATCTCCGCAACCCTGGGCATGTGCGCTGTACCCGCCACCGCCGCTGACAATGTTGATTTGCGTATGTCCTGGTGGGGCGGCAACGGTCGTCACCAGGTCACCTTAAAAGCGCTGGAAGAGTTCCATAAACAGCATCCCGATATTACCGTGAAGTCCGAATATACCGGCTGGGACGGGCACCTCTCCCGTCTGACCACGCAGATCGCCGGCGGTACCGAGCCGGATGTAATGCAGACCAACTGGAACTGGCTGCCGATCTTCTCGAAAAACGGCGAGGGTTTTTACGATCTGAACCAGGTGAAAGATATTATCGATCTTAGCCAGTTCGACGCTAAAGAGCTGCAAACCACCACCATAAACGGCAAGTTAAACGGTATTCCTATCTCGGTCACCGCGCGCGTCTTCTACTTCAATGACGAGCAGTGGAAAAAAGCGGGCGTCAGCTTCCCGAAAACCTGGGATGAGCTGATGGCGGCGGGCAAAACCTTTGAGAGCAAGCTGGGCAAACAGTACTACCCGGTCGTGCTGGAGCACCAGGATACGCTGGCGCTGCTCAACTCTTATATGGTGCAGAAGTACAACATTCCGGCCGTTGACGAAAAAACCAAAAAATTCAGCTACAGCAAAGAGCAGTGGGTTGAGTTCTTCCAGATGTACAAAAAGCTGGTCGATAGCCACGTGATGCCGGATTCGAAATACTACGCCTCGTTCGGTAAGAGCAACATGTATGAGATGAAGCCGTGGATCGAGGGCGAATGGGGCGGCACCTATATGTGGAACTCCACCATCACCAAATACTCCGACAACCTGAAGCCACCGGCCAAACTGGTGCTGGGCGACTATCCGATGCTGCCGGGTGCGACCGATGCGGGGCTGTTCTTTAAACCGGCGCAGATGCTGTCGATTGGTAAATCCACCAAACATCCGAAAGAGGCGGCGCAGGTGATTAACTTCCTGCTCAACAGCAAAGAGGGTGTGCAGACGCTGGGCCTTGAGCGCGGTGTGCCGCTGAGCAAAGCGGCGGTCGAGACGCTGACCGCCAGCGGGGTTATCAAAGAGGAGGATCCGGCGGTTGCTGGCCTGCGTCTGGCGCAGTCGCTGCCGGCAAAACTCTCCGTGTCGCCATATTTTGACGATCCGCAGATTGTGGCGCAGTTCGGTACCGCGATTCAGTACATCGATTATGGCCAGAAAACCGTTGAAGAGACCGCGACGGACTTCCAGCGCCAGGCCGAACGCATCCTCAAGCGCGCCATGCGTTAATCAGGTTAAAAATTGAAGCTGTGAGATTTTGTAGGCCGGATAAGCGTTTACGCGCCATCCGGCAAAAAAATGCCCGGTGGCGCTGCGCTTACCGGGCCTGGGAATGCGGTTTCACTAGATTTTGTAGGCCGGATAAGCGCTTGCGCGCCATCCGGCAAAAAATGCCCGGTGGCGCTGCGCTTACCGTGCCTGGGAATGCGGTTTCATTAGGTTTTGTAGGCCGGATAAGCGCTTGCGCGCCATCCGGCAACTCCTCATACGCCGATATTGCGCAACTTCTCCCCGGACATCAAACGACGCTCGATATGCTCAAGCGTGACGTTTTTCGTCTCCGGCACCAGCCAGAAGGTGACACCCACAAACGCCAGGTTCAGAGCGGTATAGAGCCAGAACGTGCCCGCCGCGCCAATCGCGTCCAGCAATGTCAGGAAGGTCGCGCCGATAATCATGTTCGACACCCAGTTGGTGGTGGTGGAACAGGTGATACCAAAATCGCGGCATTTGAGCGGCTGGATCTCAGAGCACAAAATCCACACCACCGGCGCGGCGCTCATCGCATACCCTGCAATACAGAGCATCGTCATCCCGACCGACACCCACGACAGACCGCTCGACGCCGTGCCGTTATCAAACTGCATCAGGCAGTAGCCGAGGATCAACGTACCAATCGCCATCACGCTAAAGCCGATTTTCAGCGCTGGTTTGCGCCCGGCTTTATCCACCGTAAAGACGGCGATAAAGGTCGCAAACATAAAGGTCAGGCCAACCACCAGCGTGGCGATCATCTGTTCTTCCGTAGTGGTAAAACCGGCCATCTTAAAGATGCGCGGCGCGTAATACATGATGATATTCATGCCGGTGAACTGCTGCATCGCCTGTAGCAGCATGCCGAGAAAGACCGCGCGGCGCACGTTGCGGTTGTTCTTGAACAGTTGAAAACCACCCTGCTTTAACTTCAGGCTTTCGCGAATTTCATTCAGCTCTTCACGCGCTTTTTCCGACGTATCGCGCAGCATGCGCAACACCTCTTCCGCTTCAATATGACGCCCTTTCTGCGCCAGCCAGCGCGGACTGTTGGGTAAAAAGATCACCAGGATAATCAACAGCACCGCGGGTAGCGCCAGCACGCCGAGCATCGCCCGCCAGTTGCCGCTGTAGCTGAACGCGGTATCGGAGAGAAACGCCAGCACAATCCCCAGCGTTACCATCAGCTGATACATGCTGATCATCTTGCCGCGCACGTTTTCGCTCGCCATCTCAGAGAGATAGAGCGGCGCGGTGTAGGAAGCAATACCGACCGCGACGCCAAGCAGCACACGGGAGATGAGCAGCACTTCGACGCTGGTGGCAAACGCTGAGCCGAGCGAACCGGCCACAAAAAGAATCGCCCCCACCATTAGGCTGTATTTACGGCCGAGGCGGAAAGAGAGCCAGCCGTTGAACAGCGCGCCAATCGCCGCGCCGAGCATCATGCTGCTCACCACCCACTCCTGCAGCCGGTTGCTTAAGGTGAAGTGATCGGTAATAAACGGCAACGCGCCGGCAATCACGCCGATATCAAGGCCAAACAGCAGCCCGGCGACCGCGGCGGAAACAGAGACAAACATATTCATGCGTCGGGTATCACGCAGCGCACGGGGTAAAGCGACAGAATCATTACTGAGAAAAGCCATTATTATTTCCTGCCTGCACAGAATAAGACGTTATATGAAAGTAAGGCAGCGACGGGAAAAGCGTCAGTGAGGAAAATGCGAAGATATGGATAAAATAGCTGTCAGCTACTGTTTTGTGATGGAGTTTACAATTTTGAAAATAGTGTTTAAGCGCTAAACTATTTTTAATTAGCTTATTTTTAAGCATATTTTAACGTTAGCGAAATAATTAAGAGTAAATGATATGGATATTTCAATTTGTTGCGTATGGACAAATAATATGCAGATATAAAAAAACCTGCCGCAGCAGGTTCTTTTATTTATCGCGCAGGGATTAACGCGCCAGCCAGCCGCCATCAACGGCGATGGTGTAGCCATTGATGTAATCAGAGGCTTTAGAGGAGAGGAACACCACCGGCCCCATCAGATCGCTCGGCAGACCCCAGCGGCCAGCCGGGATGCGATCGAGGATCTCGGCGCTGCGCTGTTCGTCAGCACGCAGCTGCTGGGTGTTGTTGGTCGCCATATAACCCGGCGCAATCGCGTTAACGTTGATGTTGTGCTTCGCCCACTCGTTCGCCAGCAGACGGGTCACGCCCATCACGCCGCTTTTCGAAGCGGTATAAGAAGGCACCCGGATGCCGCCCTGGAAGGAGAGCATCGAAGCAATATTGATGATCTTGCCGCCGTTGCCCTGGGCGATAAAGTGCTTCGCCGCTGCCTGAGACATAAAGAAGACGCTCTTGATGTTCAGGTTCATCACGTCATCCCAGTCCTGCTCGCTGAAGTTGATCGCATCTTCGCGGCGGATCAGACCGGCGTTATTCACCAGGATATCGATTTTGCCGAACTCGGCGACCGCGCGCTCAAGCAGGGCCGGAATGCCGTCGATCTTACGCAGATCGGCGGTCAGGCTCAGAAAACGGCGGCCCAGCGCGGTGACGCGCTCGATGGTTTCAGTCGGTTCAACAATGTTAATGCCGACAATGTCGCAGCCCGCTTCCGCGAGGCCCAGCGCCATGCCCTGCCCCAGACCGGTATCGCAACCGCTCACTACCGCAACTTTACCTTGAAGAGAAAATGCATCCAGAATCATGTGAGTTCCTTAATCTATCAGCGCCTGTCACGGACAGGCAAAGTGTTTGCTGCCCGCAATTAGCGCAGATCTTTTACGGCGACGTGGTCCATGTCATCAAAGACCTGGTTTTCGCCCACCATCCCCCAGATGAAGGTATACGCGCGCGTACCGACACCTGAATGGATTGACCAGCTTGGTGAAATCACCGCTTGTTCGTTCTGCATCACGATATGACGCGTCTCCTGCGGCTGGCCCATCATATGGAATACGCAGGCATCCTCTTCCATATTGAAGTAGAAATAGACTTCCATGCGGCGTTCGTGGGTGTGGCACGGCATGGTGTTCCACAGGTTGCCCGGCGCAAGCTCGGTCAGCCCCATGCTTAACTGGCAGGTCTCCAGCACGTCCGGCACAAAGTACTTATTGATGGTGCGGCGGTTGCTGGTTAACGGATCGCCGAGGGTGACGGGGGAAACCTCCGCTGGCGTCACTTTTTTGGTTGGATAGGTGGTATGAGCCGGGGCGCAGTTGTAGTAAAACTTCGCCGGTTTCGCCGCATCAACGCTGGCGAACACTACCTCTTTCGCCCCTTTGCCGACATAGAGCGCATCGCGATGGCCGATTTCATAAATCTCGCCATCCACGGTAATGGTGCCCGCGCCACCGATATTGATAACGCCCAGCTCGCGGCGTTCGAGGAAATAGGTGACGCCCAGCTGTTTACCCACTTCGCCGCCAACCGACACGCTTTTCGCCACCGGTTTGATACCGCCGACGATGATGCGATCGATGTGGCTGTAAACCATGGTGTATTCATCATCGACGAACACTTTTTCGATTAAAAACTCGTTGCGCAGCCCCTGGGTATCCAGCGTTTTAGCGTGCGCGCTGTGGATGCTTTGTCTGACTTCCACACTTACCTCCGACATCAATGTTCAGCAAAATGGCCTGAGACGAAACAGAGAAACAGTGTTCCGTTTCAACTTTTTCTGCATCTTATCCCGGCTAAAACACGTTTTCAATATTATATAAAACAACGTTTCAATTTTTATGTTAGTTATTTTCCGTTCTGGAAGTGGGATCACGATTGTTGAGCGTTGACAAGCGATACGGGGCGCAGAAGCGTTCCGCGCCATGTCAATTAATTACTAATAATCAACAAGTTAAAACAATCTTTGAAATTTGACCGTCGCAGCAAAATTTCTCGTTTAAAATCAAAGCCCATTATTCACGACCGTGATATCAGAACCGCTGTTAAGCCCTTTCGTAATAATTTTCTTATAAATTGCGCCCGCAATCACACATATTGAAACGATGTTTTGATAAATTGAAATCCTATTTTTAAACTTAAGCAGATACGGGGTCATGCGGGGACGCAATGGCGGCCGGCCCCTCTACAGGAGAGAAAAATGGCGAAAGGCATGCGGGTAAAACTCAACTATGCAGTGAGCCGCGATCCGGATACCGGCGCGGAAGTGACCCGCTTAACCCCTCCGGAGGTGACGTGTCACCGCAACTACTTCTATCAAAAGTGCTTCTTTAACGATGGCAGCCACCTGCTGTTTGCCGGCGAGTTTGACGGCAACTGGAACTACTATCTGCTGGATATTGAGAATGCCGAAGCGGTGCAGTTAACCGAAGGCGCGGGCGATAACACTTTTGGCGGCTTTCTCTCGCCGGATGACAGCGCGCTCTACTACGTGAAAAACGATCGCACCCTGCGCGAAGTTAACCTGCACACGCTGGCTGAACGCGAGATCTACCGCGTTCCCGACGAGTGGGTAGGTTACGGTACCTGGGTCGCCAACAGCGACTGCACCAAACTGGTCGGGATTGAGATTGCCGCCAGCGACTGGACGCCGCTCAACGACTGGCAGCTGTTCCATGACTTCTTCCATAAAGGGCCACACTGCCGCCTGCTGCGCGTTGATTTACAGACTGGCGAAAGCAAGGTGATTCATGAAGAGAAGATCTGGCTCGGTCACCCGATCTATCGCCCGTTTGATGACAACACCGTGGCGTTTTGCCATGAAGGCCCGCACGATCTGGTCGATGCGCGGATGTGGCTGGTGAATGAAGATGGCAGCAACGTGCGCAAGGTGAAGGATCATGCTGAAGGTGAGAGCTGTACCCATGAGTTCTGGGTGCCGAACGGCTCGGCGCTGGTCTATGTCTCTTACCTGAAAGGCGAACAGGGGCGCACCATCTCCCGCTACAACCCGGAGAGCGGCGTGAATGAAGAGATTATGCCGATGCCAGCCTGCTCGCATTTGATGAGTAACTTTGACGGTACGCTGCTGGTCGGCGATGGCTCCGGCACGCCGGTGGATGTGAAGGATACCGGCGGCTACACCATTGATAACGACCCCTATCTCTATGTGTTCGATGTGGCGCAGAAAGGGTATTACCGCGTCGCGCGTCATGACACCTCCTGGGCGACCTTTGCCAACAGCCGCCAGGTCACGCATCCGCATCCATCGTTTACCCCGGATGACAGCGCAGTGCTGTTCAGTTCCGATAAAGACGGCAAACCGGCGCTCTATATCGCCAAACTGCCCGAGCAGCGCACCCTGCTGCAACCCTGAATTTGAGTGAGTGTTTCTGTAACTGGCCTTGCCCTCCTCTGGAGGGCCTTTTTTTGCCCACTCTTAATGCCCGTTATACTTCGCGCCGCAGGGGCGTTGGCTTTCTAACAGCACGAACTATGTAGGCCGGATAAGGCGTAGCCGCCATCCGGCATGATCGTCGCAGAGTTTATTGCCGGATGGCGCTGGCGCTTATCCGGCCTACAGGATCGATGCCGGAGTGTGGAATCATGTAGGCCGGATAAGGCATCGCCGCCATCCGGCATAATTGCAGCGAACTCTGTTGCCGGATGGCGCTTGCGCTTATCCGGCCTACGCGTAAGGCACGGGCGGCGCGAAGAAGTAGGATGGTCATAGAGCGGGCATAAAAAACCCGGCGCCAGGCACCGGGTTTTTCAGGATATTCGGAAATTCAGAAAGAGTAAGCGACACCCAAACGGAAACGGGTCTGGCGTTCGTCGGTATTTTTCACGCCCACATTGCCGATTTCGACATACGGTGACCAGTTTTTATCAACTTTGTACGCCAGCTTAGCGTTATATTCGTTGGAGTAGTTTTTATTATTTTCACGCACCACATCTTCCGTGCTCTTGGCATATACGTAGTTCAGCTCGGTGCGGAAGTCGCCCATTGCCCAGCCCACCCACGCATCGAATTTATTAACTTTGTTATCGACAACGTTGGAATCCGGGTTACGGGTATATTCATAACGGTAACGGCCCGCAATATAGACGCCGTTATCAAAGCTGTATTGCGCATGAATATAGGGTTTATAGATCGAGAAGGTATCTTTGCTTTCAATATTAAACCCCGGTGTGAGCGCAATATTTTTGGTCGCGGCCCAGCGCCAGTTAATCGACTCTTCATGACCGTTGCCGACAATCTCTGTTAACGGCTTGTCAGCGTCATCGCCACCCGATTTCCATTTCGCCTCGACGCCAAAACCCAGGCCATTATCAAAGCGATGCGACACGGCTACGCGATCGGCGTTGGAGCCACTGTCAATGTATTCATGGCGCAGATCGACGGTAACAGCGTACGAAGCGAAGGACGCGCCAAGGAGGGTAGCAAGGGCCAGAGTTTTCTTAAACATGAGTCACCTCAATAATTAAAATTATGTTCCATTTTTATGGAATTGCATTTTATTTTTATAGTAACTTTATTTTAGTGATCTGGATCGTAAATATATCTACAGAAAATAGCGAAGTAAAAGCACGTGACGAGCATCAATAAAAGTTGCCCTTTAGGGTTAAAAAAAGCGTTTAAGATCACAACACATAATTATTATTGTGTTTTACACAGAGAGTATTAAATAGAGAAAAAGACGTGCAGGAGTTCATGCAAATAAAATTAATAAGCAGGCTTATCAGTTGATAACAGAATGGTCACGCAGGGGATAATGCTATTTTTGGTGTTTGCGTTAATTCTTATGGAAGTAAAGCGGAGGTTTTATTTTTATTGAAACGTAAGCTGCGAGAAGGATCACAAATAATAACGCCCTCAGGGCGAGGGCGTTATTATCAAGCGGGCAAGATTAGTCACGCTCGATTGCCAGCGCGACGCCCTGGCCACCACCGATACAGAGTGTTGCCAGCCCTTTGCGTGCCTTACGCTTTTGCATCTCATGCACCAGCGACACCAGGATGCGGCAGCCGGAGGCACCAATCGGATGACCGAGCGCAATCGCCCCGCCGTTGACGTTGACGCGCTTCTCATCCCACTCAAGGATTTTGCCCACCGACAGCGCCTGCGCGGCATAAGCCTCGTTGGCTTCAATCAGATCGACATCATCCAGCTGCCAGCCAGCGCGCTCAAGGCAACGCCGCATAGCGTAAACCGGCGCAATGCCCATCAGCGCCGGATCAACGCCCACGCTTGCAAAGGCACGAATACGCGCCAGTACCGGTAAGTTGAGCGCCTCTGCGCGTTCCGCGCTCATCATCAGCACCGCCGCCGCGCCATCGTTAATCGGCGAGGCGTTACCGGCCGTCACCGAGCCGCTGGTTTCAAAAGCCGGGCTGAGCTGCGCCAGCGCTTCAGCACTGGCATCGGTGCGCGGCTGCTCATCGGTATCGACCAGCACACCCTTGCCGTCGGCGCTCTGCGTCTGCACAGGGACAATTTCGTCGCGAAAACGGCCGGAGTCGATAGCCATCCGCGCTTTATGCTGCGAACTGAGCGCCCACTCATCCTGGCGCTCGCGGCTGATGCCATATTCCCGCGCCAGGTTCTCTGCCGTGACGCCCATATGGTAATCATTGAATGCATCCCATAACCCGTCATGCACCAGGCTGTCGATAAGCTGGCTGTTGCCAAGCTGCGCCCCTGTGCGGCTATCGGTTAACACATGCGGCGCGCGGCTCATGTTCTCCTGGCCACCGGCAATTATCACGTCGGCTTCGCCGCACTGTATCGCCTGCGAAGCGAGATGCAGCGCTTTCAGCCCGGAGCCGCACACGTCGTTGATGGTGATAGCGGAAACCGTATTCGGCAGCCCGCCTTTGATCGCCGACTGACGCGCCGGATTCTGCCCGGCCCCGGCGGTCAGCACCTGGCCCAGAATCACTTCATCGATATCCTGCGGCTGTACGCCGCTGCGCGCCAGTAACGCCTGCACTACCGCGCTGCCCAGCTCAACGGCAGAGTGACGCGACAGCGCCCCCTGAAAACAGCCGATTGGCGTGCGCACGGCGCCGACAATCACCACATCTTTCATCTCTACCCCCACGGTGGCTGAACCGGGCAATAGTAGAGCATTGTTAAAAAGGTTTATCAGGGATGTTTAAAATTGGTGAGATCAATCACAGGGAATTGTACGGGGTGGGCGAAGAGGAAGAGAGGCGCGGCCAGAGCGGCCGCGCATCAGGAGTGATTAGTTGTTTACCGGAATAACCGCGCCTTTGTATTTGGTGCGGATCCACTCCTGAATCTCTTTTGAGTGCAGCACGTTCACCAGCGCCACGATATCTTTCTTCTTCTCGTCGCCGCGATGCACGGTAATGATGTTGGCATACGGGTTATTTTCACCGCTTTCGACGGCAATCGGATCGTGAACCGGGTCGAGACCGGCATCAATCGCGTAGTTGGCGTTGATCACCACCGCGTCGCCTTCATCGTTGTTGTACATCTGCGGCAGCAGCGCCGCTTCAACGTTCGGCAGGAACTTCAGTTTTTTCGGGTTCTCAACGATATCGTCGATGCGCGCGGTCACTTTATCGATGCCCGGCTTCAGCTTGATCACGCCCTCTTTTTCAAAGATAGAGAGGATACGCCCCTCTTCAGAGACCGCGTCACGCATGATGATTTTGCCGCCTTGCGGCAGATCTTTCAGCGACTTGTATTTTTTGGAGTAGATACCAATCGGCTCAATATGGATCGCACCGGCGCTGACGAAATCATAGGTTTTGTCGCCAGCGTGATCTTTCAGCACGCTGTTCAGATACGGAATGTGCTGGAAGTAGTTGGCATCGATCTCACGGCCCGCCAGCGCGGTGTTTGGCAGGATGTAATCCTGGAACGGTTTGATCTCCAGATCGATACCCTGCTTCGCCAGAATCGGCTTCGCCTGCTCAAGGATTTCCGCATGCGGTACGTTAGACGCGCCAACGGTCAGCGTATCGGCCCAGGAGGAGAAACTCAGCACGCTGAGGGTAGCTGCGGCAATCAGTGTCAGTGTCTTTTTCATGTTGTTGGTTTCCAATAGTTATCGTTTATCTAACAGAGAAGTAATCACGTCGCCGCAGAACTGGATGATGAAGACGATGATGAGAATGGTCACCGTCGCCACCAGCGTGACGTCGTTATGGTTCCGCTGGAATCCTTCCAGATAAGCAAGATTGCCCAAACCGCCTGCGCCGATCACCCCGGCCATGGCGCTGTAGCTCACCAGCGCAATCAGCGTCACGGTAATACCGGAGACCAGCGCGGGCGATGATTCGGGAAGCAGCACCCGAAAGACTAAGGTACCGAGACGCGCGCCCATCGAGCGCGTCGCCTCAATGACCCCTTTATCCACTTCGCGCAGCGCAATCTCCACCAGCCGCGCATAGAACGGTGCCGCGCCGACAATCAGCGCCGGTAGCGCCGCGTTGGCACCGAGAATCGAGCCGACAATCGCCTTGGTAAAGGGGATTAACAGCACAATCAAAATGATGAACGGAATCGAGCGAAAGACGTTCACCAGAATCGAAATGACGCTATAGAGCGCACGGTTCTGGAACAACCCGCCGCGCGCGGTGAGAAACAGCGCCAGCCCAAGCAGAATGCCCAGCACGAAGGTTGCCGCGCCCGAAAGCGCCGTCATATAGAGCGTCTCCTGCGTCGCCGCCCAGAGTTGCTCCCATTTCAGGTGCGGAAAAAGTGATTCAGCCATGGGTCACGACCTCGCTCTCAATGTTGCTCTTGCCGAGATCGGTAAGAATGTTGTTCAGTTGTTCCGGAGTTGCCACCACGTGCACCCATAATTGCCCAAATACACCGTGCGCCGTCTGCGACATCTTGCCGTGCAGAATGTTAAACGGCAGGCCGTAGCGCAGCGTCAGCTCACCGACAATCGGCTGATGGGTGCTGTGGCCGGTAAAGGTGAGCTTAATCACCGTGCCGTCAAGATCGCTGTTCAGATCCGGGTTGAAGGTTTCCTCTTCTTTATACTGGCTCACCTGGCGCACAAACTGTTTGGTGATGGGCTGCTGCGGATGGGTAAAGACCTGCAATACATCGCCCTCTTCCACCACTCTGCCCTCTTCCATCACCGCGACGCGGTCGCAAATCTTACGCACCACGTGCATTTCATGGGTGATCAGCACAATCGTCAGCTTAAAGCGGCGATTGATATCGAGCAGTAGGTCAAGGATCTGATCGGTGGTTTGCGGGTCGAGCGCGGAGGTGGCTTCATCGCAGAGCAACACATCGGGATTGTTGGCCAGCGCGCGGGCAATGCCGACACGCTGTTTCTGCCCGCCGCTCAGCTGCGACGGATAGGCATTTTCGCGCCCTTTTAGCCCCACCAGCTCAATCAACTCGGCAACGCGCGCGTTGATCGCTTTCTTCGGTGCACCGGCGATCTGCATGGAAAAGGCGATGTTCTCGCTCACCGTGCGCGACCATAAAAGGTTGAAGTGCTGAAAGACCATGCTGATCTTCAGGCGCGCCTGGCGCAGGGCTTCACCACGCGCGGCGGCAATGTCCTGACCGTTAATCACCACGCTGCCGTTGGTGGGTTTTTCCAGCCCGTTGAGTAAGCGGATCAGTGTACTTTTGCCCGCACCGCTGTAACCGATAATTCCATAAATTTGCCCCTGCTCAACCGTCAGATTGACGTTGTCGACGGCGGTAATCGATGCCTTTCCCTGGTCGAAGATCTTGGAGATATTCCTGAGGACGATCATGCGTTGGTATTTTCCGTTTGGCGGTTTAGCAGTATGGATGTCCAGATGATAATAATCAGCCAGCGTTATAATACAAATAACCAAATAGACATTAGATATAGCAGAAAACGCTAAAAGCGTTATAACGCGGCGTCGCAAACTAAGAATTTATTCAGCATAAGATTGCCGAAAAACGCATAACGACGGCGAACAGGTAAAGATAATGGGTAAAAAAGCGCTAAAAAAGCATCGTTTTAGCGATATACCCATCCAGACGACTGCACGGCTTGCCGCCCTGATGGCTAAACAGTGCTTTATATTTCTATTCGTTCTAAATACCAAACAAAGATTCTTTAAACACGCAAAAAGAGAGACCTATCATCCGCTCACTCCCCTGATTAGCGAGCAAATGGGTTATGTCACTTTCTCATTCAGTAACTGAATTAATTGGTAATACACCGCTGCTGCAACTGCACAAATTACCGACCGGGCCGTGCGAACTGTTTTTAAAACTGGAAAACCAGAACCCCGGCGGCTCGATAAAAGACCGCGTCGCGCTGTCGATGATCAACGAAGCTGAGCGGCAAGGCGTGCTGAAACCGGGCGGAACCATTATCGAGGCCACGGCGGGCAATACCGGCCTTGGGCTGGCGCTGATCGCCGCGCAGAAGGGCTACTCGCTGGTGCTGGTGGTGCCCGACAAAATGAGCCGCGAGAAGATTTTCCACCTGCGCGCGCTGGGGGCGAAGGTGGTGATCACCCGCTCCGATGTGAACAAAGGCCATCCGGCCTATTACCAGGATTATGCGCGCCGTCTCGCCGACGAGACTCCGGGTGCGTTCTATATCGACCAGTTTAATAACGCTGCTAACCCGCTGGCGCATGCCACCTCTACCGCGCCGGAACTCTTCGCGCAACTGGAGGGGAAAATCGATGCCATTGTGGTGGGTGTCGGCTCCGGCGGGACGCTCGGCGGGTTGCAGGCATGGTTTGCCGAACACTCTCCCGACACCGAATTTGTGCTCGCCGATCCGGCTGGCTCCATTCTTGCCGACCAGGTGGAGACGGGTCGCTACGGCGAACCCGGCGCGTGGCTGGTAGAGGGGATCGGCGAAGACTTTATCCCGCCGTTGGCGCAGCTCGACGGTGTGCGTCAGGCGTTTCGTATTAGCGATAAAGAGGCCTTTGCCACCGCGCGCCTGCTGCTGCAACAGGAAGGTATTCTCGCGGGCTCATCTACCGGCACGCTGCTGAGCGCGGCGCTGCGCTACTGCCAGGCGCAAACCTCGCCGAAGCGGGTGGTCACCTTTGCCTGCGACAGCGGCAATAAATACCTCTCAAAAATGTTCAACGATGACTGGATGCGCCAGCAGGGTTTGCTGACGCGCCCGTCGCAGGGCGATCTGACGGACTTTATTG
The DNA here is from genome assembly GCF_050435845.1 of Kosakonia sp. 1610. Classification (NCBI taxonomy): domain Bacteria; kingdom Pseudomonadati; phylum Pseudomonadota; class Gammaproteobacteria; order Enterobacterales; family Enterobacteriaceae; genus Kosakonia; species Kosakonia sp. 1610. The sequence goes on from NZ_JBNDKZ010000004.1 coordinate 86,889, forward strand.
CGCTTCGCCATGACGAAGGCGCAACGGTGACCGCCTCGCCCGACGATAGCCTTGCAACGGTGCTGGCGCGCATGCGGCTGTATGACATTTCGCAGCTCCCGGTGCTGGAAAATGGCCAGCTTGTCGGGCTGGTTGATGAGTGGGATCTGATAAGCCATGTGCAGGGCGACAGCGAGCGTTTCGCCCTGCCGGTGAAGGCGGCGATGACCCGCAATCTGGAAGTGCTGGATAAACACGCGCCGGAAAGCGCCATGCGTGACATTTTCGATCGCGGTCTGGTGGTGGTGATCACCGATAACGGCCGCTTTGTCGGCCTGATTACCCGCAGCGATGTCTTAACAACCTGGCGTAATCGACTGGAACAATAAGGAACACGAGATGAAATTACTGGCTACGCAGAGCGTCCACAGCGGCGTTTTTCACGACCAACACGGCGCGGTGATGCCACCGATTTACGCCACCTCCACCTTCGCGCAACCGGCGCCGGGGCAGCACACCGGGTATGAGTATTCGCGCAGCGGAAACCCTACCCGCCACACGCTGGAAACGGCGATAGCCGAGCTGGAGGGCGGAACACGCGGCTACGCTTTTGCTTCCGGGCTGGCGGCAATCTCTACGGTGCTGGAGCTGCTGGATAGCGGTAGCCATATCGTGGCGATTGATGATGTTTATGGCGGTACTTATCGCCTGATCGAAAACGTGCGTCGGCGCAGCGCCGGGCTTGAGGTGAGCTGGGTAAAACCGGACGATCTGGCCGGGCTGGAAGCGGCGATCCGCCCACAAACGCGGATGATTTGGGTCGAGACGCCGACCAATCCGCTGCTGAAGCTGGTCGATCTGCAACAGGTTGCGGCCATTGCCAGACGTCATAATGTGCTGAGCGTGGCGGATAACACCTTTGCCTCGCCGGTGATCCATCGCCCGCTTGAACTGGGGTTCGACATTGTGGTGCACTCCGCCACCAAATATCTCAACGGGCATTCTGATGTGGTCGCAGGCCTCGCGGTGGTGGGCGATAACCCGGCGCTTGCCGAGAAGCTGGGCTATTTGCAAAACGCGGTCGGCGGCGTGCTCGATCCCTTTAGTAGTTTCCTGACCCTGCGCGGTATCCGCACCTTGTCCCTGCGCGTTGAGCGCCACAGCAGTAACGCGCTGGCGCTGGCCCGCTGGCTGGAGCAGCATCCACAGGTTGAAAAGGTATGGTTCCCGTGGCTGGAGTCGCACCCGCACTATCAGCTGGCGCGCAAGCAGATGGCGCTGCCGGGCGGCATGATCTCAGTGGTGGTGAAAGGGGATGATCCGCGCGCAACGCAGATCATCCAGAAGCTGAAGCTGTTTACGCTGGCAGAGAGTCTCGGCGGCGTAGAGAGCCTGGTGAGCCAGCCTTTCAGCATGACTCACGCCTCTATTCCGCTCGAACAGCGGCTGGCAAACGGCATCACTCCGCAACTGATCCGTTTATCGGTGGGGATTGAGGATGAAGCGGATCTGATTGCCGACTGGCAGCAGGCGCTGTCGTAACAGAGCGCCGTCAGGCGCCCTGCGATGTGGCAGGCATATCTCTGGCAGAGACCACCTGGTTGCGGCCCTGCTTTTTCGCGGCGTAGAGCGCAGTATCCGCCCGGTGAATTAACCCGCTGGCAATCATATGCAGCGGTTTTTCATCAAGGGGCAGGAGATCGCTTTGCAGGGTTGCGACGCCGATGCTGATGGTCAAAAAGCCGGTCGGGCTGGCGGCATGCGGACGCCGGAGGGCGCTGATATCATGCCGTACCCCTTCAGCGACGCGCATCGCCTGCGCCAGGCTGGTGCCGGGCAGGATAATTAAAAACTCCTCCCCGCCGTAGCGGCTGACGTTGTTGTTGCTGCGCAGCCGCGCCGAGGTCAGCGTAGTGGCGACCAGCCGCAGGCAGTCATCCCCCGCCTGGTGGCCCTGCGAGTCGTTGTAGTATTTGAAATAGTCGATATCCGCCAGGCAGACCGAGAGCGGGAACCCCTCCTGCAACGCGCGGTTAATCTCCTGCAACAGGCGCTCGTCCATATAGCGGCGGTTAAACAGCCCGGTCAGGTGATCGTGCTGAGCATACTGCTGCAACACCTTATTGGCGTTCGCCAGCTTCTGCTCCGCCAGGCGGCGCTCGGTGATATCAACCCAGGTGACCGACAACCCGACCACAATGTCCATCGCGTCGCGCACCGGCACCGCCTGGATATCGTAACTGCGATCATGCCAGTTCAGCTCGCGCGACGGCGGCACGCCGCCCGCTTTTGCTAAGGCAAAATCGGCAACGAAGAAGGGCCAGAACGCCGGCATCAGCTGCTGAAAGTGGCAATGGGTATCTTTTGGCGCGCTATCGCCGAGCAGTTTCGCCATCGCTTTGTTGAACATCACCAGATGCCCGCGGCTGTCGATCATGCAGAGCGCCACGGCGGTGGTGTCGTAAATGGTCTCCAGTTGCAGCACACGTTCGCCAAGGTTGGAGATATTTCTGTCGATGCCGCGATAACCGCGCAGCTCGCCCTGCTCATCGAAAAGCGGAACACCGCTGGTCTCCAGCACCACAATGCCGCCATCGGCGCGCTGGTTGCGGTTGACCAGCCCGGAAAAGGCGCGCTTCTCCGCCACGATGGCACCAAATGCCCCCGCAACGCGCTCGGCTTCGCCAGGCGGCATAAAATCGAAAGGCGTTTTGCCAATCACCTCTTCCGGAGAAACACCCAGTAAATCCGTCACCACGTCTGACGACCAGGTGTAACGCCCTTGTGCATCCACTTCCCAGACCCAGTCTGAATTATTATTTAATAATTCAAACAGATGGCTGATCTCTTCATCCCTGTGATCGTGCTCTTTTTTATCATTATTCATTTCATTGGTTCCGCATGACCTACTATGCGCTCAATAACAGCTGGAGAAGGTGATGAAGGGGTGAATCATTGACTGCATAAATACTTGCCATAGGCTCTACACTGCACAAATGCAGGATGAAAGAGAAGATGGTCTGCCACAAATTTGCGTAAAAAAAAGCGTCAGAAGCGCCTTTTTTTATCGGGAAAAGGGCTCCGTTCGCCACGACGGATAATAATAGCTGACGGCAAATAACTCCGTTAACCTTTTCGCTGAGCACGCGCGCGCAAGGCGGCGTTAAATACCGCGCTTTCTTTCATCTATTTGCTGAATGGAATCTTATCGGCGTGTGTTGAGATAACTTTGCTATTTTCACCGTTACAGCTCAGAACAGGAGCGCTGTTTATGGATCCGTTTCAGCAAATATTGAAGTCGACTATCGCCCGTACAGAGGTGACGCCGCCCGCCGTAGCGCCGCAAGCGTTGCTGGAAACGGTATTCAACGTACAGACCCTCGTTCCGCCCGTGGAGATGTTTCTTGCGCTGGCGAAAGCGCGCCGCTCGATCTACGCGCTGGGGAAAGATCTGCCGGTATCGCACGAAGAGGCGATCGCCACGATCAAGGAGGCGATCCGCCAGGCACCTTCGGCGTTTCATTCGCAAACTTCACGCGCGCTGATCCTGCTTGATCATGAGCATGAACGCTTCTGGGAGCTGGTGCGCGCGCAGATGCGCAATGTGATCCCGGCGGAAAGTTTTCACGCCACCGCCGATAAGCTCGATGGTTTCAGTGCGGCGGCCGGCACGGTGCTCTTTTTTGAGGATCAGGAGGTGGTGAGCCACCTGCAACGCCAGTATATTGCCTATGCCGAGCACTTCCCGGTTTGGTCAGAGCAGAGCAGCGGCATTGCGCAATACGCGGTGTGGCTGGCGCTGGCGGATAAGCAGATTGGCGCCAATTTGCAGCATTATCACCTGTTGATTGATGCCGATGTGCGCGCCACGTGGAATATTCCCGAGAGCTGGACGTTACGTGCCGAGATGAATTTTGGTGCCATCCTCGCGCCCGCAGAAGAGAAGACGTTTATCGACGACGAGAAGCGGTTTATTGTCGCCCGATAAGTCGTAGGCCGGATAAGGCTGTAAGCCGCCATCCGGCATCTGTACACGGGAAAAATGCCGAATGGCGCTGCGCTTATCCGGCCTACGCGTAACTGCCTGAAATGCGCTTATCCCGCAGCCTGGAATGTAGGCCGGATAAGGCTGTAAGCCGCCATCCGGCATCTGCACAACGGCAAAATGCCGGATGGCGCTGCGCTTATCCGGCCTACGCGTAACTGCATAATTAATCCTCGAAATACCAATAACCCTGATTGACCAGCCAGGTCAGCTCGTCGGCAAAGGCCGGGTTATCCAGCGCGCTGCCCAACTCCTGCACGCCAATGGAGGTATAGCGGCAGAGCGCATCGGCGGCTTGCGGCTCGGCGGTCTCCAGACATTCGCTATTAATAAAGAAACGGTCACCGACGCGCAGGGCGCGCAGCCCGCTGAGACGCGTTAACCTCTGCCCCTCTTTCAGTGCGCCGATCACCTCATCGACCGGGTAATCATCCGGCTCCGGTGCCACATCCAGCTCGTGACGCGGCGTGGTAATAAAGCTGCCAAACCAGCGGTTGAAGTGCTCAGGATCGTTGATCATCGAGATCATCATACTGCGCACGCGCTCCAGCTCGTACTCCTCCACCCGGCCAGTATGTTCACGGCAGGTGAGATCCGGATCGCTGTAGTGCTCGCCGCCAAGATCGTTTTCCAGTGCGTAATCCGCAAAGCTGCTGATCAGATCGCGGCCGTTCGGCCCACGAAAACCAATCGAGTAGTTGAAGGCAGTCTCATGCGTAAAGCCATCGTGCGGGAAACCGGGTGGGATGTAGAGGATATCGCCCGGCTCAAGATCTTCATCAATGATTGGCTGGAAAGGATCAACGTGCAGCAGCGCCGGATGCGGGCAGAACTGGCGCATCGGCAGCTTATCGCCCACGCGCCAGCGGCGGCTGCCCATCCCCTGAATAATAAAGACGTCATACTGGTCGATATGCGGGCCAACGCCGCCGCCCGGCACAGAGTAGGAGATCATCAGATCATCAAAGCGCCAGGCGGGCAGCACGCGAAACGGCTCCACCAGCTCGGCGGAGGGCGCATGCCAGTGGTTCACCGCCTGGGCCAGCAGGGACCAGTCGCGCTCGCCTAAGTGATCGAACGTCTCGAAAGGACCGTTCCACGCCTGCCACTGGCCATCGACGTGGCTGACAATGCGGCTGTCGATCTCCGGCTCCATCGCCAGCCCTGCCAGTTCATCGGGCGAAATCGGGTCGACAAAATCGGTAAATGCGCCTTTCAGCACCACAGGTTGCTTCTGCCAGTACTTCTCAAGAAATTCCGGCCAGTTGAGGTTGAGTTGATAAGCCATAGATCCACACCAGTGAGAAGGGAAACGGCGCTGATTATAAAAAGAGAGCGCCCCCCTCCGCCTTGTCATGGGTCAAGGGCAAGCGGCGGCGCGATAACTAATTGTTCAAGTGCGCTTAACAGCGCATCGACTTTTGGCAGCAGCTGTTTACGCCGCGGCCACACCAGGCTGAGGGGCAACCCATCCGGCTGCTGGTGCGGCAGCAAGATAACCAACTCGCCGCGCGCTAACTGCTGATGCACCAGCCAGGTGGGCATCTGCCCGACGCCAAGACCTGCGCAGAGCGCGTGGCGCTGCGCATCCACATCGCCCAGCGTCATGCGGTAAGGCACGCTGCGCCACTCCGGGTGTCCATCTTCCGTCAGCAATAACCAGGGTTTGCTGCTGCCATCGACGCGTTCATAGAGGATCGCCCGGTGGCGAAGCAGCTGCGCCTCGTTTTGCGGCGTGCCTTCCCGGCGCAGATAGTCAGGCGAAGCGCAAAAGACCATCTTTTCCCGCCCAAGCTGCCGGTGACCAATCGACACCGGTAAGTCGCCACCCAGCCCAATACGCACCGCCACATCAATCCCCTCATCAAAGAGATCCACAAAGCGGTCAGAGAAGGTGATGCTGAGATCAATCTCCGGGTGCTGTTGGCAAAAGGGGATCAGCGCGGGCATCACGCCGAGCCGCCCGTAGGTGGTCGGCACCGCCAGCCGCAGGCGGCCGGAAGGGATCGAGCGGTGCGCTGCCAGCACCGATTCAGCTTCCGCCAGCTCCTCAAGGATGCGAATGCAGGTCTGAAAATAGGCCTGCCCGGCATCGGTCAACGTCAGGCGGCGGGTGGTGCGCTCCAGCAAACGCGAGCCGAGGCGCGCTTCCAGCCGGCTAATGCTTTTGCTGATCGCCGAGCCGGTCAGATGCAGACGCTCTGCGGCGGCGGCAAAACTCCCCTCTTCGACGCTGGCGACAAAGGGGACGATATCTTTCAGGCGTTGATCGCTCATGGCATTACTGAATTGAGGTTATGAATGATGTGAATTAATAGCAGAGATAAGAATTAAATTCTCTATTAGGCTTTAAAGCTGATAAAGAAAAGGAGCCCCCTATGCAAAAACGTGCATTGATAGTCGGTATTAGTGGCGTGATTGGTCGCGCACTGGCAGAACAACTTAAAGGCGAAGGGTGGCAGGTCAGCGGCCTGTCGCGCGGCCGTGGCGCAATCCCGGACGGGTGCGAAAGCCTGACCGCCGATCTCACCGATGCGGCCGCCGTCAATGAGGCGCTAAAAGAGGCGCAGGTTGATGCGCTCTTCTTCAGCGTCTGGTCGCGCCAGGAGAATGAGCAGGCCAACATCCGCGTTAACGGCGCCATCGTCAAAAACGTGATTGAGGCGCTCGGCGAGCGGCTTAACGGTAGCCACGTGGCGCTGGTGACCGGCCTGAAACACTACCTTGGCCCGTTCGAGGCTTACGGTAAAGGTGCGGTGCCGGTCACGCCGTTCCGCGAGGAGCAGGGTCGCCAGCCGGTGGAGAACTTCTACTACGCGCAGGAAGATGAACTCTTTGCCGGCGCAGAAAAGTATGGCTACCGCTGGAGCGTCCATCGCCCGCACACCATCATTGGCTATGCTCTCGGCAATGCGATGAATATGGGCCAGACGCTGGCGGTCTACGCCACGCTGTGCCGTGAAAAAGGGTGGCCGTTTATCTTCCCCGGCTCACCCGAGCAGTGGAACGGGCTGGCGGACGTTACCGATGCCGGTTTACTGGCCGAGCAGCTTAGCTGGGCGGCACAGAGCGAGCAGGCGGCGAACGAAGATTTCAACGCGGTGAATGGCGATGTCTTCCGCTGGAACTGGCTGTGGCCGAAGCTGGCAGCCTATTTCGGCATTGAAGCGGCGGCCTATCCGGCAAGCATGATGCCGCTGGAAAACCGCATGCAGGAGGCGCAGGCCGCCTGGACGGAGATCGCCGAAAAGTATCAGCTTCGCGAAGCGGATATCAACAAGCTGGCCTCCTGGTGGCATACGGATGCCGACCTCGGTCGCCCGATGGAAGCCTTCACGGATATGAGCAAAAGCCGCAAAGCGGGCTTTACCGGCTACCGCTCAACGCCGGACTCCTTCTTTACGCTGTTTGACCGCCTGAAGCAGGAAAAGATTATCCCGCGTTAATGTTTTGCGCCTGAAACATCAAGGTGTCGGAAGTGAAACTGCCCTGCTCGTCGAGCGCGAAGTGGCTTTTCACCTCATCCGAGGTGGTCTGTTGCAGGTAGCGGATCGCCGCGCGCAGCACCTCCGGGGTTTGCATACGCTCAACCCAGGAGGTGTACTCCAGCGCCAGGCGGCCGGTGATGAGTTTATCCACCAGCAGGCCGCTCTGCTGCGTCATCTGCAACCACTCCCCCGGCGAGTAGTTACGAACGTGGGAGGGATCGCGCAGCACTTCGATGGTTTGCAGCCAGATATCCAGCACCGGACGGCCGGGTGAAGTGATATCCATCAGAATGAACCTCCCGCCGGGTTTCAGCACGCGTTGCACTTCACGTAACGCCTGCGGCACATCGTGCCAGTGGTGCGCCGAGTAGCGGCTTATTACCACATCAAATTCGCCTTCAGCAAAGGGCAGCGCTTCTGCCGCGCCGTGAACGGTGCGCAGGTTGCTCAACTGGCGATCGCTGGCGGCCTGGCGCACAACGGCCAGCATCTTCTCTGATAAATCATACGCGGTGACATCGCGCACCACGCCTGCGGCAACAAAACTGGCATGCCCTGCGCCGCAGCCTAAATCGAGCACTGCGGCCGCCGGGTTTTCACACAGCCACTGCGCCAGGCGCACTAAATCTTCCCCCTGAGAATGTACCTGGCTGCTTAAATAGGCCTGCGCCCGATCGCCAAACTGCTGCTGCGTTAACTGATGATGATTTACGGCCATGCTCTTTTTCCTTTTCGTGATGGATGACGACAAACCGGCTCAGTTGCGACTGTACGACCCTTTTTATAGGGGTACAATATGGCTAATTATACTGGTATTAGCAGGTACCCCCATGGAAAACACCCTCTTTGCCGGGCCAAAAGCGCTGGGCGAGTTCTTACGATCCCAGCGGGAAAACACGCTGCCGGCGGATATTGGCCTGCCCGCGCAAGGGCGGCGGCGCACGCGCGGGTTACGGCGAGAAGAAGTGGCGCAGCTCAGCGGCATCAGCACCACCTGGTATACCTGGATTGAGCAGGGGCGCGACATTGTTGTCTCGCCGCAAACCCTGTCGAATATCGCCAACGTATTAAGAATGAAGCCAACGGAGCGAAATTACCTCTTCCATCTGGCGCGGCAAAACGATCCGCAGGAAGAGCATGTGCTGACGGTGGAAAAAGAGGTGCTGGCCTCGGTGCAGCAGATGGCGTGCCCCTGCTATCTGCTCGATTTAACCTGGACAATGCTGGCGTGGAATAGGGCAGCCGAAGCGCTTTTCAGCGGCTGGCTGGACAGCGATCCGCAGCCGAATATGATGAGTTTTATGTTCCGTCATCCGCTAGCGCGCACGCTGGTTGCCGACTGGGAGCCGCGCGCCAGCCGCATTGTGGCGGAGCTGCGCGCCGATGCAATGCACTATCCCCATGACCAGGCCCTGAACAGTTTTGTTGAGAGTTTGCGTAGTGAGAGCGAGCTGTTTCGCACCTTCTGGTCGCGCCAGCAGGTGGTAGTGCGCGAAGGCGGCGAGCGGGTGTTTATGCATGCACAGCGCGGAGAGCTGCACTACCGGCAGATGACCTGGCAATTAACCAGTAATCGTTCGGTAAAAATGATTATGTTGGTGGGGGAGTAAAAAAGAGGCATAAAAAAAGGCCAGTAAACTGGCCTTTTTATTATTTACGGAATTCCATCGTAACGTGGTTTGACTGCATAATCGCGGCGATATTATCAAATGTCATCATTGCTGATTTGCAAAAAATACATTTGGCACCGGCCGGATTTTTCTCAGTCACGTCAAAATTGGAGACTCTGTATTGCGACCCGTGACAGCACGGGCAGCGGAAATGGATATGGTTCGTAATAAAATCGTCCTTAGCGCGGCACTACGTTAGCAGCGGCCGGGCCTTTCGCACCATTTTCAATGGTGAATTCAACTTCCTGATTTTCATCAAGAGTGCGGTAGTTATCGCTCTGGATTGCAGAGAAGTGTACGAATACATCTTTGCTGCCATCTTTAGGAGTGATGAAGCCAAAGCCTTTCTCAGCGTTGAACCATTTTACGATACCAGTCATTTTATTAGACATGTTTGTTACCCTTTTGTTTTATAGGCCTTTTTAGGCGGCAATGGTCTGAGGCATTATTTATCAGCGTGTAAAGAGACCCAAAAAGAAGTAACTATCGAGGTACTTAGAGATGAGAGAGACTTTAGTGGACTACTGGCTGGAGATAATGATTTATCAAACCGACGAGTCATTAACGCACGGTTATGGTTCAGGGCGCAAGGCTTTATTTAGAAACTTTTGTCAGCATTACGTAAACGTTAGATAAGCAGCGTAACGCGAAAATAGGTTGTGTGAAGAGGATCGCAAAAAGAAAGCGAGCTGCGCGTTACTATAAATACTAGTATGGCAGTTAAAGCTATGGACTGATAAAGGTGGTAACAAGCATGCAAATGACGATGCGCTGGTTTGGGCCAGTCGAAGATAAAATTCCGCTGGCGCATATTCGCCAGGTTCCAGGCGTTGAAGGCGTGGTGGGCGCGCTGTATGACGTGCCCGTCGGCGAGGTGTGGCCACAGGATAAAGTGCGCGCGCTGGCCGATCAGGTTCAGCAGGCGGGGTTAAAAATGGAGGTGATTGAGAGCGTCAATATTCATGATGACATCAAAATCGGCCTGCCGAGTCGCGATCGCTTTATCGCCAACTACCAGCAAACCATCCGTCATTTAGCGGAGATCGGTATCAAAGTCATCTGCTACAACTTTATGCCGGTGTTCGACTGGATGAAGACCGAGATGAACTATGTCCTGCCGGACGGCTCAGTGACCATGGCGTTTGAGAAAAAAGGCATCGATAAAACGCTGGATGAAGTGGTGAAAGAGGTGCTGGAGAATTCAAACGGTTTCGCGCTGCCGGGCTGGGAGCCAGAGCGGCTGGCGAAAGTGCAGGAGCTGTTTGCCAAATATAAAGATGTCGATGAGAACAGACTGCGCCAGAACCTGGTCTATTTCCTTGAGCGTGTGATCCCGGTGTGCGAAGAGGTCGGCATCAAAATGGCGATTCATCCGGACGATCCGCCCTACTCTATCTTCGGCCTGCCGCGCATTGTGAAAAACCGTGACGATCTCGACTGGATCTGTAATGCCGTCAACTCTGAGGCCAACGGCATCACCTTATGCACCGGCTCCATCGCCGAAGATCCGGATAATAACGTCTACGAAATTCTCGCCGAGTTTACCCGCCGCAGGCGCATCCACTTCGCCCACGTGCGCAATATCAAGCTGATTCAGGATAAGGATTTCTATGAATCAGCGCACCTTTCGCGCTACGGCTCGCTCGATATGTATGAGGTGATGAAAGCCCTGCATGACAACGGCTTTAATGGCTATATTCGCCCGGATCACGGCCGTTTTATCTGGGGCGAAACCGGGCGTCCGGGCTATGGCCTCTACGACCGCGCGCTCGGCGTCACCTATCTGCACGGCTTATGGGAAGCGCTGGAAAAACGCCACTAACCCTGACTAACGGCACCGGTGTTTACCGGTGCTCTTCCTCATAGCGGCGCACCTGAAAGCCCTCTTCATCGGCGGGCGACACAAAGTAGCGGGTAATCAATTCGAACTGCGCATCGGTGGCGGCGAAATCGTGCTCACCCGCCGCATTGCGCTGGCGCAGGCGCGCTTTACAGGCCTCATCGCTTACAACGAGATAGTGCAGCAGATGCTGTGCACCGGCCTCCTGAATAATCGACATCATCCACTGGCGGCTGGCGACAGTATTGGCGGGGAAATCGAGGATCACGTTTACCCCGGCCTGTAACAGGGCGATGACATGGGGCTTAATTGCTCGCTTAAGCACCGCGGAGTAGTGCACATAATCCTCTACGCTTCGCATCGACTCTTTAAACAGCAGTGCCAGCCAGCTATCTTCGCTGAGCACCACGCTGCCCGGCGTTTGCGCAAGCGTTGCCGCCAGAGTCGATTTACCGGAAGCAATTTTGCCGCAGAGAATATGCAGCGTTGGCCCGTTTTGGCTTGTCTCATCAATGCGCATGCTATGGCTCCCGTTTGCGCTTAACCCGAGCCCCGAGCATACGAGTTAGCCGCTCGCCTCTTCAACTCCCCATTTTTTGCACAGCGTGGCGATATTTACCCCTGCCTGCCGCTGTACGCTGAAGCTGTCAACACTGAGCAGGATCAGCTTCAGCCCGCGCCCGCTCTCCAGATCCGGTGCCATCTCGAGGCCATTTTCCTGTTGTGCAGCCAGTAAGCGTTCAGCGGGAAAGGGCTCGCCATTATCGCGAAACGTCAGTTGCACCTCCTGCGCGCTGGCAGCAAACGCGATGCTAAAGGTAGCTGCGGCCTGCTCATGCAAGCTATGGCGAATTATATTGGTCGCCACTTCGCACACCGCCAAATCGAGGGCGAAGCGCCAGCCCTCATCCACTGGCAAAGCGGCCATCTGCGCGTTCAGCCACTCAGCAAGCGGCGAGAGCGCGGTGAGCGAGGCGGGGAAAGTTTTCTCGCTAGCCATAATTCACAGCCCAAGCAGTTGCAGGGCGGCGGCTCTGTCCGCGCTGATGCGAAAAATACGGTCCATGCGCGTCAGGGTAAACATATTTTTAATGCCGGGGTTGAGGGCGCAGAGCACCATTTCGCCTTTGCCGTTCATCATCTTCATTAATGAAACCAGCGTGCCGAGGCCGCTGCTGTCAATAAAGTCCACCTTGCTGAAATCGACAATCAGCGCGCGCGGCTCATCACCCATCTCGCGGGCGATCGCCTCTTTAAAAGCCGCTGAAACGGAGGCATCCAGCCGTCGAATCGCTGGCGTAAGGATCTTCACCTGCGGCTGATGTTCGCTATCGATATTCATCACTTCTCTCCATTACGCTCAATAATTAACAGGGAAACATCATCTGCCATCTGCTCGCCGTTGCGCCAGCCGGTTAAGTGCTGGCCGAACTGTGGCAGAAGCGCGCCGATAGCCTCGTTAACGTGCTGTTGCAGCCACTGCTGCAAGCGTTGCGGGCCAAACTGCTCGCCTGTGGGGTTTTCACATTCAGTTATGCCGTCGCTAAAGAGGCAGAGCCGCTCGCCGGGGCGCAGCTCAAATTCAACATCATCCCAGCTGAGATCGGGCATCAGCCCAACCGGCGCGCCGCCGCTGCCAATCGGCGTGACCTCGCCCGCAGTTGAGACGATAAACGGCGTCGGATGACCGGCCTGGCAGAGCCGTCCTTTGCCGCTCGGCATGTGAATAACGCCGTAGATCATCGTGAAATAGCTCATGATCTCCGCCTCTTCGCTGCAAAAGCGGCTGTTAAGCATGCTCACCACGTCGGCGGGCGAGGCGACGCTGCCATCAGCAGAAAAGAGGAAACGCTCCACCACGCGGCCCTGCAAAAACTGCCGTGCTACCGCAAGAGACATCATCGCCGCACCGACGCCGTGGCCCGAGACATCGACACAGTAAAAGCCCAGGTGATCGTCTAACTGAAAGAGGTTAAACACATCGCCGGAGACCCAGGCTGAGGGCAGAAACAGCCAGTCGGAAAAGTAGTCGTGATAGCGCAACTGATGGGCGGGCAGAATCGAGTGCTGAATGCGCGCTGCGGCTTGCAGATCCTGCTCAATCTGCTGTAGCGCCTCGCTGAGCCGCGCGTTGCGTGCCGCGAGCGTCGCCTCCAGCGCCAGAATGCGCGAACCGGCATGCAGGCGCGCGCGCAGCTCGCTCTGCTCCACCGGCTTGCTGAGAAAGTCATCTGCGCCTGCGTCAAACCCCTGCGCCAGATCGCCGGGGTTTTCCCGCGCGGTAAGCAAAATCAGATAGATATAGTGGCCAAACTGCCGTTCGCGGATTTCGCGGCACAGCGTTAAGCCATCCATCTCCGGCATCTCCCAGTCGCTTATCACCATGCTGACGGGAGAGTTCGCCAGTATCTCCAGCGCGCTGACGCCGTTTTCCGCTTCGCTGACCACATAGCCCCACTGCGCCAGCATGCGTGAGAGCAGGCGGCGATAAATGGGCGAATCCTCCACCACAAGCACATGCTGTTGGGCCACGTCGGCTCCTTATAACGGTAAAAACCAGATCAGGCTGACGGTCCCTTCGCGGAATTTGCCATTGCCACTCTTATGCCCGGGGTAGCGCGTACCGGCAAAGTTGGCGTACTGCAACGAGAAGGAGCCGGGCGTGTAGCCTGCATAACCAAAGCTGTAGCTGTAATCGCCGTTCCACGGCTGCTGCTGGCTGCGATCCGGGAACCAGAAGGCGGTAGCGCGCACAAAGAAGTGCTGTTTGAAGGTGTAACCGCAGCCGCCAAGCACCACGTTTTTGTTCTGCTCAATATCGTTACTCTTCAGATCGTAGTAGCGCGGCACCCAGCTGTAGCCGACCTGGCAAATCAGTGAATCGCCTTTGTTAATCAGTAGTTTATTTTCAACGGGTTTCGGCAGTGAGAATTTATAGGCCAGCGTCACCGCCCCCTGTTCGAAATAGGTTTTGCGCTTACTGCCCGACGTCCAGAAGTGGTTATCGCCATAGTTGCTGTAGACCAGACTGACGGTGTTGGCATGCCAGTCGTCGTAGCCAAAGCTGTAGCGAAAATCGGTGGTGTAGCGGCTGGTATCGGTCACCGGCACGCGGGTGGTGATATTGGCAAACCAGAAGCTGTAGGGCGAGTATTGCAGGCTCAGGTTAACAGTCTGATTCACTTTTCTTTTCTGCTCGGCGCTGCTGGAACTGTTCGGGATCGTTACCCACTGCTCTTTCAGGCCTGTACCAAAGCTGAGCGCGCCGGAAAAGGGTTTGTTGTTACCGGAAAAAAGACGCCCCCAGCGGCTGGTAAAGACGCCGACCTGCACCGGATCGCCATTGCTGTCACGCAACGACTCGCTCTCCGCTTCACTCTTTTGCGCCGCATTCGCTGCCGGTAAGGCAGCGAGCAGCGCGCAGGCCAGTAAATATCTCTCCCGCATTAAGCCTTTCCTCAGTTAGGTATCCAGCGCGCGCCAACATTGTATTTCGCCAGCAGCCACAGCACGCCGAGCGCCGCCGCATGCACCAGCGTGTTGACGATCCACGCCTGTCGCCAGAGATCGAAGGTGACGAACTGGCTCACCGCCAGCACCACATAGACATGCAGAATAAAGACATACAGCGAGTGCTGACCCAGCGGGATAAGAAACCAGCCGGTCAGGCGATAGATGGGCCGCCAGCACCAGGTCAACAGCAGATAGACCGTCACCATCAGGCTGATATCATTCAGCACCCGCACCGGGCCAAGACCGTTTTTCGCCGCCCAGGTGTGGTAAAACGCGTTGAAATCGGCAGGTGGAATCACATGCATCAGCAGTTCCGGCGGCATAAAGGGGTTAGTGTGGTTCTGGGCAACGAAGGCCAAAATCAGCTCAACGATCACCAGCGCTACAATCACCACTTTGCCCGGCGGCGTGCGCGCCAGCGAGAGCAGTTCTGCCTTGTACCAGCCGCAGCTCATGCCAAGGACGAAAATAAATTGCCAGGCGAGCAGCGGAAAGGCGAACTCAAACTCGGACACCGTCACCCGCACCGGCCAGCGCTGCCAGCAGCCATACACCAGCAGGGAGAGGCTCAATAGCCACCACACTCTGCCCTGTTTAAGCAGCGCCAAAAAGAGCGGGCTTAATAGCAGCAGGAAAATATAGAGGCCAAGGATTTGCGTCTGGTGCGGCCCGATTTGCAAATAGAGCACGATGTTAAACCATGTCTCTTTTATTTGCGGCGTCACCGGATAAAGCGACCACGATGTTCCAGAAAATCGGTCGGTAAAGTGGGTTGCTTCAAACACATTTAAAAAAGGCAAAAAACCGAGCAGCAGCATCGACAATATGATGATGATATTAACGCGATATATTTTCCACGCCCGCAGATATAATCCCCAGCAAATCGTTAATAGCGCCGCTTTTTGCAGCCGCGCCCGATTAAGCATCCCCAGCATAAACCCGGAAAGAATAACAAAGCCTTCGGCACCGGTTGTTAAGCCAAAACGCTCCCACGAAAATATATTAAATATCGACATCACTTCCGTATGCGCCACCACCATCATCACCAGCGCAATACCGCGCATTAAATCGATACGCAAATCGCGGCTACCGGCAACAGAATAGCGCCATGCCGTTGATTCTAAATTATCTTTTTGCGTTAGCGCGGGTGCCATCTGGCTCATAAAAGTAACCTGTTAAGTGCGGCAATAAAACAACAGGGAAATTATTTAGATAGCTTAAATACGCCTGACTGGCAATGTTAGCGAGGCGAAAAGCGCAGCGTGAAAAATCGTTCAAATTGATATTAAATTAACTGCAACGAATTAT
This sequence comes from Kosakonia sp. 1610, assembly GCF_050435845.1. Classification (NCBI taxonomy): domain Bacteria; kingdom Pseudomonadati; phylum Pseudomonadota; class Gammaproteobacteria; order Enterobacterales; family Enterobacteriaceae; genus Kosakonia; species Kosakonia sp. 1610. Next base: position 102,732 of record NZ_JBNDKZ010000004.1, read on the forward strand.
TCCGCGTTGCGCTTTGCTGGAAACTTTTAATCAGCCATCTACACTTACATTACTTTTTGTTTTACCGGGAAGTTATTACGCCAGGCCGCGAAACAGGTCCGCCTGGGTATTATCTGATTTCTTATTATCACGGAATAAAGATAACAACCGCTATGGGCTTCTACTTTTCCCGATTTGAAGATCGCAAACCGCCCGAGCCGCTGAAAACGCCGCGCTGGGCGATGATTACCTGGCAGATATTAGCGGTTGCGGCGCTGATTCTGGGTGCGAATTATATCTACTGGCGCTGGACGGCGTCGCTGAATATGGATGCCCTGTGGTATGCCATTCCGCTGGTATTAGCGGAAACGCTGGCGTGGATCGGCACGGTGTTATTTACCATCAACCTGTGGAAGGAGGAGGATCCGCCGCAAGCGCCGCCGCCGCAGGAGATCAATGACTGCCTGGGCGCGGATGAAGCGGTCGAGCCGCGCCCGGTGAAAGTGGACCTCTTTATCGCTACTTACTCCGAAGATGTTGAGCTGGTCAGGCTCTCTATCCGCGATGCGATGAAAATGGCGTACCCCTTTCCCCTCGATTACCGCGTGCACGTGCTGGATGACGGGCGACGCCCGGAGATGAAAGCCGTCTGCGACGAAGAGGGGGTGAATTACATCACCCGGCAGACCAACATTGGCTACAAAGCGGGTAACCTGCGTAACGGTCTCGAGCAGACCGACGGCGATTTTCTGGTGATTTGTGATGCCGACACCCGCGTCTTCCCGACCCTGCTCGCCCATACCCTCGGCTACTTCCGCAACCCGGACGTGGCGTGGGTGCAGACGCCGCAATGGTTTTACGACCTGCCCGCCGGGGAGAACCTCTCCCGCTGGCTGAAGCGAAAAACCGGCAAAGTGGGCTACGCCTTCGGCTGGCTGGCGCAGAAAATCGTCGGCCCGGTAACGATGGGACGCGATCCCTTTTTTAACGATCCGCGCATGTTTTACGATGTGATCCTGCGCCGCCGTAACTGGGCCAACGCCGCCTTCTGCTGCGGTGCGGCGTCGGTGCACCGGCGCGAAGCGGTGATGCAGGCAGCGCTGCGCAGTTATGTCTGGACGGTGGAGGAGGAGATCGACCGCCATACGCGCGATATCCGCGATCCCGCCACCCGCGAAGCGCTCCAGGATGCAATGCGCCCCCATGTCGCTTTCGATACCGAACTGACGCCCTATAAATTTCACGTCTCGGAAGATATTTATACTTCGATCCTGCTGCATGGCGATGCGGCGCGAAACTGGCGCTCGGTGATGCATCCGCGTATCGAATCAAAAATGTTATCGCCGCAGGATATGCTGACGTGGATGATCCAGCGTTTTAAGTATGCCGCCGGATCGCTCGATATTCTGTTTCACGACAATATCTTCAGCCGCCGCCGCTTTAAGCTCTCGCTGCCGCAAACCCTGATGTACGCCACCACCTTCTGGTCCTATATGGCCTGCGTCTGGAACGCCATTTTCCTGATTTCGCCGATTATCTATCTTTTCACCGGCATTCCGCCGGTGTCGGCCTGGTCGACGCCCTTTTATCTCCACTTCCTGCCCTTTTTTATCCTCTCGGAGCTGGCATTTATGTTTGGCACATGGGGCATCTCCGCCTGGGATGGGCGCGCATCCTATCTCTCCTTCTTCTCGATGAATCTGCGGGCGCTGAATACGGTGCTGCGCGGCGAGCAGATCAAGTTTCACGTTACGCCGAAGGAGCGCCAGACCGGGCGCTTCCTCTACCTGGTGAAACCGCAAATCGCCATCGTGCTGCTCACCCTGACCGGGCTGATTTGGGGCGGCATTCAGGTGGCGCGCGGCCAGGTGGATGACCCTTCCGGCTACGTCATCAATATCTTTTGGGGTGCCGTCAACATCGCCGCGATGTTGCCGCTGATCCTCGCCGCCATCTGGACGCCGGACGAAGAGGAGGCGCGAACATGAGAACGCGCGACGCACTGCTTTCTGCACGCAGTTACATCACTATCCTGCTCGGTTTTCTGCTTGGCTTCGCCATCGTGGTGTGGGTGGAAAAACAGATGCCGACCCGCGTTGAGAGCAGCGGCGGCATGGCGCTCAGTAAAGATTTCCCGCCGCTGCCCACCTCGCGTGCGCTCACCTTTGAGGAGGCCATCTGGGCGCGCGTGGCCTGGCAATATTACGTCAACAATACGCAACCCAACGGCCTGCCGAATGCGCAGGATGGGCAGGCGTGGTTCAGCTTATGGAGCGCGGGCAGCTATCTGCTGGCGGTGATCGCCGCACAACAGTTGCACATCCTCAGCGAAGCAGAGAGCGATGCGCGCATCAACAATGCGCTGGCAACCCTCGGCGGGCTGCCGCTTACGCCGCAGGGCGTGCCGGCGGCCTACTATCACTCCGATACGCTGAAAATTCTCGGCAAACCGGAAAGCTCCGCCATCGGCATGGGCCGCCTGCTGGTGGCGCTGCAAACCCTGCTCTGGCGCTCGCCGCAGCACGCCGAGGCGGTGCGCGATCTCTTTAACCGCTGGCAGGTGGGCGCGCTTATCGTCACCAGCGGCGCAACGCAGGCCGCCGCGCCGCTGCATCACTGGGCGCTGGCCACCGATGAGCCGCGCAACAGCTTTGGCTATCGACTTTATGCCAGCCATACGCTGCGGCTGATCGACAGCGCCGCCGGGCTGGCGGTCACCAACCCACCGGAAGGGCAGCAGATGATCGATATCGACGGCATTATGGTGCCCGATGAGGGGCTGCGCACGCCGTGGGGACGCCAGCCTTCGCTGATTAGCCTCCCCTATCTGTTAACTGGCCTTGAACTGGGCTTTGATGCGCAGAGCGCCGAAATCGCCTTTCGCATCATGCAGATCCAGCAGCGCCGCCACAGCCTGCGGGTACGCAAACCGCCCATCAGCACCGACTATGCCGAACCCGCGCCGGACTTTATCAATGACCTGCCCAACCGCCAGCCTATCGACAACGAGGCACTGCGCGATGCGCCGCCGGAGCTGACGGCGATCACCTCTACCCGCTCGGCCTTCGCCTGGTATGCGCTGTTTCGCAACAGCTGGAGCGAGGCCCTGCGCCAGCAAGCGCAGGTGCTGCAAGTGCCGGGCAAAGGGTGGCAGCGCGGGCATAACCTCAATAACAGCGTGAACAGTGTGATTGATGCCGACACCAATGCCATCGTGCTGGAGAGCCTGGCCTATATCGCCCACGGCCAGATGCTGTGCCTGGCCTGTTTTAATCCCGCGCCCCGTTCCCCTTCGTCAGCAGGAGCTACGCCATGAAGCTGAAAGCACTTCTCTTTTTTCCCCTGTTGGCCGGGTTTATGGCGCTCTGGATGACGCTGAGCCAGGCGCGCGCCGGCGATCTTCCTGCATCGGACTACGCGCCGCGCAGCGGCAAGCTGACGGCGCAAGAGATGACGATGGCGAGAAACGCCTGGCAATACTTTGTCGCCAACTACCAGCCCACCACCGGGCTGGTCAACGCGGTAAACAAATACCCCTCCACCACCATGTGGGACAGCGGCTCCTACCTTGCTGCGCTGACGGCGGCACGCGAACTGGGGATTATCGATAAAGCGGAGTTTGACCGGCGGATGCTGAAGATCCTCGCCACCATCAACAAGCTGGATCTGTTTCGCAATGAACTGCCCAACAAAGCCTATAACACCCTCACCGCGCAGAAGGTGAACTACACCAACAAACCGGGCGAGATTGGCTTCTCGGCGCTGGATATCGGCCGCATGTTGATCTGGCTGAAGGTGATCAAAGAGCGCTACCCGGAGTATGGCAACAGTATCGATAATATCGTGCTGGGCTGGGATTTTAGCCATGCTGTTGACCCGTGCGGCACGCTTTACGGTGCTTACCTCGAAAACGGTCAGCCGAAGTATGTGCAGGAGGGGCGTCTCGGGTATGAGGAGTATGGCGCCGCCGGTTTCCAGCTGTGGGGCTTCAACACCTGCCAGGCGAGCCGACCGCAGCCCTATGAGCTGGCGGAAATTTACTGCGTGCTGGTGCCGTACGACACGCGCGATCCTCGTGCCACTTCGCAGCACAACTATGTGGTGACTGAATCCTATCTGCTCTACGGCCTTGAGTTCGGCTTTGATAACCCGAACGATCGCAACAACAGCCCGCGCAACTACTCCCATCCGTGGATGAAAAACTTCGCCGACCGCGTCTACCAGGCGCAGGAGAACCGCTACACCATTACCGGCGTGCTCACCGCCCGCTCCGAGCACCAGCTCGATAAAGCCCCCTACTTCGTCTACGACACGGTCTACACCGATGGCTATGACTGGAACACCATCACCGATAAAGGGCAGTTTATGCCCAGCGCTGCCGCCGTCTCTCTGAAAGCGGCGCTCGGCATGTGGGTGCTGTGGGATTCCCCCTACACCGATCGCCTGATGAGCGCCATCGAGAACGCCAACGAAGAGGGCAAGGGTTACTACGAAGGGCTGTATGAGAATGGCGACGGCCCGATCAAAGAGTTCACCGCCAACAACAACGGCATCATGCTTGAGGCGCTGCTGTTCAAAAAAGAGGGCAAGCTGCTGCAGTTCAACACCGATAACCCGAAAAACCGCAACTTCGCCCCATCGCTGTGGGAGAAGAAGCTGGTCGATCTGTTTGAGGAGAATAACGCCCGCCGCAACCGACCGTTCCTTGAGAGCACGCCGTCGGTGAAAAACTGGTGTCAGCAGACCGGCACCACCCAGCGCACAAAACCTGCCTGCCAGGCGTGCCAGTGCGCCTCCTGTAATGCGGATGAGCCTGTGAAGCTGCCGCCGGTGACTGCGCAATGTCTAAAACCGTAGTTCGCTGGCTGGCGATCCCTCTGCTGCTGCTCGCCGCCGCCTTTGCGCTATTTAGCGAGGGCGGCGCAGGCTGGCGCTGGCTGACGAAAGGGGCGTGGAACACCACCGCGCGCGTCAGCAGCCTGACGCCGCAGGAGCGCGAGTGGGCCACTATTGCCTGGCGCTACTTCGTTAATAACACCCAACCGCAAACCGGGCTGGTCAACGGCAGCGACAAGCAGCCGCGCGTTACGCTGTGGCAGATGGGCGACACGCTTATCGCCCTGCTGGCGGCAAAAGATCTCGATCTGGTTGATGATAAGGAGTTTGACGCGCGCCTCACCCGCCTGCTCGGCACCCTCAACCGGCTGATGCTCACCGATAGCCGAACGCCCGGCAGGCTCTACTCCAGCCAGACGGCGACCATCGTCGATTTTAGCGGCAAGCCGGTGAAGAGCGGCTGGTCGGCGAAAGATATGGCGCGGCTGATGCTGGCGCTGCGCCTCACCGCCGAACGCGCGCCGCAGTACCGCGAGTATCTCGACAAAGTGATCCTGCGCTGGAATTTCTGCCCGGTCATGGATGGTGAAGGCGAGCTGTGGTCCGCCTCGCTGCAAAACGGCCAGCCGGTGGTGCGCGAAGAGCTGCGCCTCGGCGAGAGCGAATATGCCGCCAGCGCCTTCCGCCTGTGGGGCTTCCCGGCCGGGAAAGCGCTCACGCCGCCGTCGAAAAACGTCATCATCTACCAGCGCAGCCTGCCGGTGGATGCCCGCGATCCGCGCACCACCTGGCAGCCGTCAATCCTCTCAACGGTGCCAGCGATGCTGCCGGGGCTGGAGTTTGGCTGGCAGCCGCCTGGGCTGAGCGATGAGGTGCAAACCCTGCTGCGCGATCGGGCGCAGGGCGTCTGGCTGACGCAGAAAACGCGCTGGGAAAAGGAGAGGACGCTTACCGCCCGCGCTGACTTTACCCTCGCGCAGGCACCGTGGCACGTGGAGGATAGCGTCTGGGGTAATGGCTATGCGTGGAACACCCTCGGCGATGACGGAAAATATTACCCGCGGCTGGCGCAGGTGACGACCAAAGCAGTGTTTGCCCTGTGGGTGTTGTGGGATACCGCCTACACCAACGCTCTGATGGCGGTGACGGAACACCTGAACGATCCTGAACGCGGCTGGTTTGAAGGGCGCGTTGAAGCGACAGGCGATATCAACAAAATGGTGACGCTCTCCACCAATGCGATGGTGCTGGAGGCGCTGCTCTACAAAGCCAACGGCGGGCCGCTCTTTCGCGACGGCCTGATCGACGATGAGAGCTATTTCGTGCGCCGCACGACAGATGAATTTAACAAACCCGGCCTCTGCCTGCCGGGTGAACGCACCCCGAGGGCCGCGCCATGAAATTCTACCGCGATCTCTTTGAAGCGAGTCTGAGCCGCGTCTTCCCTGATGATGAGAAGCGCGCCTTCTTTAACGCCTTCTACACCACCTTTATGCACATGTCGCCGGAGACGGAGCAGCACTTCGCCCGCTTTGGGAGCGAAGAGGGGCAACAGCTGGTTTATAAGAGCTTCTTTGCCATGCTGGCGGTCGACGGCGCGCTGTTTGTGCCCGATTTCCTTGAGCGGCTGGCGCGCGAGCAGAGCACCGACGGCCTGCGCTTACCGCCGCGCTTTTTTGCCCTCTGGCGGGAAGCGATGTTAATTACCGTGCGCCAGCGCGACCCGCAGTGTGATGAAGAGACGCTGACCGCGTGGGCAATGGCGATTGCGCCGGGGCTGGAGTACCTGCGCCGCCAGGCGGAACTGCACTACCAGGCCGGGGAGGCGTCATGACAACAGCCTGCCATTTTGACCTCAACGCCCTGCCCGGGGCGGTGCTGATCTACGATCGCCACGAGCGGCTGCTGGCGTGGAATGCGCAGGTAGAGGCCTTTTACCCGGCGCTAACCGGTGGGCTAAAGCCGGGCGCGACGCTGCAAAGCCTGGCAGAGAAGTTTATCGACGCGGCCTATAACACCGACCCGAGCCGCCGCCAGACGCTGCGCGAGGCGATCATTCGCAACTGCCGCCAGGATAGCCACCGCGAAGTGCGCCAGGCCGGGCAGCGCCGCCTGTTTGTTCAGCACCAGCGCCTGGCGGATGGCAGCATCGTCAGCCTGCACAGCGACATCACGCAGCTGGATGAAGCCCAGCGTTCGCGCCAGCAGCTGCACGATGATTTCCTGCTCACCGCCGACTCTATTCATATTGGCATCTGGGACTGGCAGATCTCGGCCGACAATTTGCAGGTTAACGACACGCTGCTGACGATGGTTGGCCTTCCGCGCAGCCAGTGGCACCATCCGGCGCGCTTGCTGCTCAATCTGGTACATGAAGAGGATCGCGCCCGCCTGCGCCAGGCGATGCAGGGTTCAACCCGCCACCACGTTCCGGTGTTTGAGTGTGAAATCCGCGTTCGCCATCAGAGCGAGGAGTGGCGCTGGATGCTGCTCTCTGGCCAGGTGGTAACGCTGACCATGCAGGGCGACGCGGAGCGGGTGGTCGGCACGTTGCAGGATATCACCCGCCGTAAAGAGGCGGAGCTGCTGGCGATTGAGGCGGCGAAGGTGGCGCGTGATGCCAACGAGGCGAAGAGCGCCTTTCTGGCGAATATGAGCCATGAAATTCGCACGCCGATGAACGGTATTCTCGGCATGACGCAACTCTGCCTCGACACCCAGCTCAGCAGCGAGCAGCGCGAGTACCTCTCGCTGGTGATGAGTTCGGCACAGTCGCTGCTGCATATCATCAATGACATTCTCGACTTTTCGAAAATCGAGGCCGGGAAAATTATTCTCGATGAGGAGCCGCTGGAGATCCGCCCCTTTATCCAGGCGCTGATCCGCCCGCATATGCCAGCCGCCAGCGAAAAAGGCATTGAACTGCTGGTCGATATCGACCCCGCCGTGCCGGAGGTCGTCTCCATTGATGGCCCCCGGCTGCGGCAGATCCTCACCAATCTGCTCGGCAATGCGCTGAAATTTACCCATCAGGGGGAAGTGGTGCTCGCCATCTCGCCGGGTGAGGAATCTGGTAGCTGGCGGTTTGCGGTGCGCGACAGCGGCATTGGCATTCCCGCCGAAAAGCAGCAGGCGATCTTCGAAGCCTTCAGCCAGGCAGACAGCTCCACCACCCGCCGCTATGGCGGCACCGGGCTGGGGCTGACTATCTCCGCGCGGCTGGTGAAGATGATGGGCGGCGAACTGGCTGTAACCAGTGAACCGGGCGTGGGCAGCGAGTTCGCGTTCAGCTTAACGCTGGTAAGCCAGCCTGCCGCACTGGCGGCAATGCAGATGACGCGTTTTAGCGGCGAGCGGGTGCTGGTGGTGGATGATAACAGCACCAACCTGCGCCTGCTGGAGACGATGCTGACGCAGATGGGGCTGGTGCCGCACTGCGTCGATAACGCCCACCAGGCGCTGCGCCTGACGGCAGAGAGCGAACCCTTTCCGCTGATCCTGCTTGATGCGCAGATGCCGGAGATGGATGGCATTTCGCTGGCGCTGGAGCTTTCGGTGCTGCCGCAGGCGAGCCAGAGCCGCATCATTATGCTCAGTTCCATGAATCGCCACTTCGATGCGCGGATGCTTAAACGCATCGGCATCGCCCACTACCTGCATAAACCGGTGGCGCAAAGCGAGCTAAATCAGGCGATCGCCAGCGTGCTGGCACCGGGTCGCCTGCCGGAGCCTGTTGCCGTCGAACAACCTGTCGCGCCGCAAGTGGCAGCCAGCGCGCTGCGTATTCTGCTGGCGGAAGATAATCTGGTGAACCAGAAGCTGGCGCTGCGTCTGCTGGAGCGGCTGGGCCACCACGCCGAGGTGGTCGATGACGGGCGCGCGGCGCTCGATCGCTGGCATGAAGGGGGCTGGGATCTGATCCTGATGGATCTGCAAATGCCCGGCATGGATGGCGAAACGGCGATCCGCCTGCTGCGCGAAGAGGAACGGATGCACACGCTCAGCCACCAGCCGGTGATCGCCATGACCGCGCACGCCATGCAGGGTGATAAAGAGCGCTGCCTGGCCATGGGGTTTGATGGCTATATCGCCAAGCCGGTAAGCCAGCAGGCGCTGCACGATGAGCTGACCCGCATTACGCAACAGGACGATGACGGGTTGCCCACGCAGAGCGCCCTGCTCGCCCAGTGCGCCGACGATGCTGAACTGGTTAACGAGCTGCTGGTGCTGTTCGCCGACAGCGTCGGGACGATGCAGGCCGCGATTGCCGATGCCATCCACACTAACGATCGCGACGGCCTGCGGCGCGCGGCGCATAAACTGCGCGGTGAGGCGATCGCTCTCGACTTCACCCGCCTGAGCCAGCTGCTGCAACAGCTTGAGAGCCAGGCCATCAGCCTCGATCAGCAGGCACTGGATAACCTGCACACGACACTTCGCGAGGAGTTTGTGCGCGTTGAGGCGTGGCTGCAACGCCGGGAGGCAAACCATGATGCGTAACGCGCTGCTGCTGTCGCTCTTACTCTCACCCCAGGCTTTCGCCACTGCGCTGCCCGTCACCTGGTCCCTTGCCGGAGAGTGGCGCGTGCACGATGCCAACGATCCCGCTTTCGATGGCGTCAGCGCCTCCAGCGCCGACTGGCGCACCCTGCGGGTGCCCGCCAACTGGTACAGCGACGGGCTGGATCACCAGGGCGCGCTCTGGTACCGCCACAGCTTTACCCTGCCAGAACAGTCTGCCGATACGCTGGCAACGCTGGTGTTTGATGGCGTCGACTACCTGGCTGATGTGACGCTGAACGGCCAGCGGCTAGCGCACCATGAGGGCTATTATCAGCGCTTCCCGGTCGATGTCAGCCAGGCGCTACGCCGCCATAACCAGCTGACGGTGCGCGTCGATAGCCCGTTTGAAGATCCAAAAACTATCTGGCCGCTGCATAAAACGATGGTCAAAGGGGTGCTGAACCAGCATGACACCCGCCCTGGCGGTGCCTGGTCGGCGCAGGGGCAGGATGCCAACTCCGGCGGCATTTGGGCCCCGGTCCGGCTGCACCTTAGCCGCGGGGCGGCAATTGATGAAGTCATCCTGCGCCCGCAGTGGCAACAGGGGCTGGCGAAGCCGATGCTGCGCGCCGAGATCCGCTACCGGGCGAAACAGGCCGGGCCGGTGACGCTGCGCCTGGCGGCGAAGCCGGATAATTTTTATGGTCGTGACTACCGCCAGGAGTTTCCCGTCACGCTTGAGGCAGGCGACAGCAAGGTGCTGACGGTGACGCTGCCGATGGAAGCCGCCAGGCTCTGGTGGCCGGTGGGTCACGGTAAACCCAACCTCTACCGCGTTCGCGCCTCACTGATCGATCGGCAAGGGGTGATGGATACCGCCGTTACCCGTACCGGCCTGCGCAAAATGGAGGAAGCGCCGGATAACAAAGGCTGGCGCATCAACGATAAGCGCCTGTTTGTGAAGGGCAGCAACTATATCGGCTCGCCGTGGCTCGGCACCATGACGCGCGCCAGGTATCGCCAGGACTTCGAACTGGTAACGGGAATGAACGCCAATGCGATACGCGTGCATGGTCATGTCGCCGGGCGCGCGCTGTATGACGTCGCCGATGAGATGGGGCTGATGATCTGGCAGGATGTGCCGTTGCAGTGGGGCTACAACAACAGCAGCGAGTTTGCCGATAACGCCGCCCACCAGACGCGGGAGATGGTGGCGCAGTTCGGCAACTCACCGGCGATTGTCGCCTGGGGTGGACACAACGAGCCGCCGTGGAACTCGCCGTGGATGGAGAAGCGCTTTAAAGACTGGAATAAAGATCTTAACCGCGAGCTGACGCAGAAAGTGGCGGACGCGCTGGCCGAGGACACCTCGCGTATCGTGCACCGCTACTCCGCCGTGGAGGAGCACTACTGGCAGGGGTGGTACTTCGGCACCATGCGCGATGTGCTGGCTCCGGCAAAAACCGGCATCATCACCGAGTTTGGCGCGCAGGCGCTGCCGCGCCTCTCCACCCTCAAGACCATTATTCCCGCCAGCGAGATGTGGCCGAAGAGTACCGATGCGAAAGATCCCGGCTGGGATCGCTGGAAGTATCACAACTTCCAGCCGTTCCAGACCTTTGGCTTTGCCAACGTGCCGCGCGGCGAGAATATTCAGCAGACCATCGATAATACCCAGCGCTACCAGGCGGAGCTGGTGGCAATGGCGGCAGAGAGCTATCGCCGCCAGCGTTATCAGCCGGTTACCGCCCTGTTCCACTTTATGTTTGTCGAGACCTGGCCGTCGATAAACTGGGGCGTTGTTGACTATCTGCGTCAGCCGAAAGCGGGCTATTACGCGCTGCAAACCGCCTATCAACCGCTGCTGCCCTCTATCGAGCCGGTCACGGCAAACTGGCAGACCAATAGAGCGAATATCCTGCGGCTGTGGGCAATTAACGATAGCTGGTCGGCCTGCGAAAAGTGCACGCTAAAGTGGCGCATCACGCAAAACGACAGCAGCCTGGAGAGCGGTGAGCTGCCGCTAACCCTTGATGCAGATTCCGGCCAGATGGTGAAAGAGGTTTCGGTAACACCCACCGTGCCCGGCGAAGCCAGGATCGCCTACTGGATTGAAGACCAGCAGGGCAAAGTGGTCGGTAAAAACGCGCGCATGGAAGCAGTGACGGCGGGCGAAAACGCCGCACCGTGACAGGTGCGGTTGTAACCTTTACTCTGCCTGTTATCGCAATGTCCTTACCGTGGAGCATCGATGACAACAGAGAATCTGGCGCAAATGGGTGCCGCGCGGGTGGTGAAAAGGGTTAATGCTGCCGGAATAACCGTGATTGAGAAAGTGCCGGTCAGCAAGGTTGAGTACGCCTTCTACCACCAGGTTGCGCCCGAGCTAAACCGCGCGGAAATTTTTACTCCAGCCTTGCTGGCAGCCGATGCCAGCACGCGCGTCCTCACCCTTGAAGCGATCCCCTACCCTGTTAGCCAGCAAAATGTCGCAAACGACGCCATCGTGTCGATGCTGGCGCGCTTACACCGCTTTGCGCCGGATAAAAACTGGCACTATCACCCCCATCGCTGGCCCGACGCGCAGCTGGCGCTGAGCCTGCAACTGCTCGCCTTACCGGAAGAGGCCGCCAGAGTGCTGCGCCGCTGCCAGCGCGACAGCGACAGACTGTTTGCCGAAGCGGGCCTGATTTCCGGCGACAGTAATGCTGGCAACTGGGGGCAGCGCGAGAACGGCGAGTTTGTGCTGTTTGACTGGGAGCGGTTCAGCACCGGGCACCCGGCCATTGATTTAGCCCCGCTGATTAAAGGCATGGGCACGCCTGAAGAGTATCGACACCTCGCGGCGCGCTACTGCCGATTTAATCCGCGGTCAGAAAACGATCTCGCTCGCGATATTGCCTTAGCGAAAGCGTGGATTGTCAGCGAAGTGATTACGCTCCTTTACAAGCGACAGAAAGCGGATTTTCCGCGTTTTCAGCACTGGTATCGCAGCTATTTGCCCGACTGGCTGAGGGAAGTGGAAAAAATGATTTGAGCCAATAATTGAGACTGCCTGCGGGGTTATTCGGATAATAAAAGCCTAATAGTGGCAAAATATCATACGTTTCTCCCAACGCAATTGTTTACTCCTTATTTCTGGTAGGTTGTATTTAAGATTATACTCATTACCCTTTCAGTCAAATGGGATAGTCACGTATGAATAACTGATAGCGTAATGATATAAATGATAAGAATAACAAGGATCGTTAAACCGTCAGTTGAATTAACCGATTATGCCACGTCATTTTCGCCTTTTCGTACGCTCCTCGAAACCTATTTACCCGCCTCTATCCAAAATTTATATGCCCGCCCGGTTATCGCCGATGATGGTGCCGTTGAGTGGTATAGCGATATTAATGGTCAGCCGCGCCGCTTACTCGATCTGAGTGAAACCGAGCAGAGCCGCGCCTGCGCCGTGCTGGAACAGCGTCTCGACAGCGTTCGGGCACTGCATCAGAAGCTGGCGCAAAGCGGGAGCGAACCAGAAACAATGCTGCGCCTGCTACAGGCGGCCAGTCACTCTCCTGCACCTGAGCAGGTGTGGGTAATTGACGGTCACCCGGTGATTGTTCCGCCTGCGGAGGGCACGCCCCGCGCCGCTGCTGCCGCAACCACTGCCGCTGCCGTCTCAAGCCGTCGCTGGTGGCCATGGCTTTTACTTCTGGCACTGCTTATCGCCCTGATTCTGTTGCTGTTGTCACGCTGTTCGCCACTGCACGAAACAGCAGCACCCGTCACGCCCGCGCCACCAGCTGTAACGCCCGGCGAGCCGGTGAAACCTGAAACGGCACCTGCGCCGCAAGCGCCGGTAAAACCCACCAAAGCGGTCTGCCCGGCGCAGCGAACCCAACAGCAAGCCCCTGAAATGGTGGTGATTATGGACGCCTCCGGTTCGATGGCCATCACCATGGATGCCACGCAGGATGAGTTGGTCAGCTGGAACCAGGGGAAATATGTCGAGAATATCGAACGTGAACCGCGCCGTATCTCGCTGGCGCGTAACGCGGCCAAAGGCATTATTGACACTATCCCGCGCGATATGAACATCAGCCTGGTGGCGGCGGAAAACTGCCGTCAGGTCTCCCTGTCGCCCAGCTTCCCCTTTGCCCAGCGATCGGCGCTGAAAAAGCGGATTGAAGGTATTCAACCGGTCGGTAAAACGCCTCTCGCCGAAGCCTTAGCGCTGGCGGGCAAAAAGGTGGATGGCGTGAACCGCGATGCGATCATTTTGCTGGTCTCTGACGGAGATGAAACCTGCGGCGGCGATCCCTGCCAGGTTGCCCGCGAGCTGAAAAAGAGTAAACCGCGCCTGCAGGTGAATGTCGTCGATATTATGAGCACCGGCGCAGGAAATTGTATTGCCAGCAGCACCGGCGGCAAAGTTTTTGCTGTAAACAATACCCGGGAATTTAAGCAGATCATGAAAAAGGCGATGCAAGAATATATTCCTGAGGGCTGCGAATAATATTCACCAGGAGAAACTATTAGGCACGCTGGTATTTTTTTGGCGCAATAAATGGCCGCGAAAAATTTCCCTTAGTGCTAAATAAAATGCGCTTAACGCCGATAACGCTTTACCGTTTTCGCATTTTCCCATGCTGAGATGAGCAATTTAAACCTCGCTGAAATAGCGTAGCAAGGGTTAATTCTGCTCATTTTTATCTTTTAGAAAACACAGGACCTGCCAACGTGAAAGAGATGTTTCTGTGCAGTGACAAGCTCAATAAATATCAGTCGATGGGCGAAAACGGGCAGGCTGTCCATATTTCTGCGCTGCAGTTGCGCGAAACGCTTCGCCTGCGCAAACAGGGCGCGGCGGCCGATGTGCTCGCCATTCCGCAAATTAGTGAACACGGCGAACGTATTGACTGGTATGCCCCTTTTCCCGGCGATGTCATTCCCTGGTCAGCGGCCACGGAGAGCGAACGTCAAAGCGCCCTGGCGCAGCTGGAAACCACGCAGGCCACGTTGCGCCAGCTCAGCCAGGATTTCGCCCAGAGCAACCAGCCGGAGCAGCAGCTGTTTGGTAAGTTGCTGGAAAAAACCCTGCAATTTCCCGATCCCGAGCATGTCTGGCTGGTCAACGGCAAGCCGGTGATCAGCTTCTGGGGATTCGTCAACGCCCGCCATCAGGCACGGATCGATCCGCTGGATTGCTTACGTCCGCCGAAACCCGTTACGCCCGCGGCCCCGCAGCGCAGCGCGCCGCCGATCAACGAGCCGGTGGTAACGCCGCCGAAGCGTCGCGGATGGTGGATCCTGCCCGCGTGGTTATGTTGGCTGTTACCGCTGCTTCTTTTAGCACTTCTGCTGCTGTGGCTGCTGCGCGGCTGCGTACCCGGCGTAACCATTCCTGGCTTTAGCGTTGAGCAACCGGCACTGCCTGATGCGCACCTTCCGGTTGCGGAGAATGGCGCCACCCTCCCCGTCACCTCCTCTGAACGTTTTGTTGGCACTACCGAAGGCGTTACTGCGCCAGTGGTGAGCGGCAGCACGACGGGCATCGGCACGTTGAGTGATGAAGAGCGTGCCACAGCTGCCCCGGAAAACGCCGCCGCCCTTAACGATCCCGCCGTGCCGGTCGCGCCTGAAACAGGCAGCGAGCCTGCGCAAGCTGGCGTTGAGCCCGTGACGCCAGAGGCGCAGGTGAACGACCCGGCGCTGGCGGAACCCAACGCTACTGCGGGCAACGCTACCGCGCCGGTGGAGGCGAAAAACCCGTTAAGCCTGCCGCCGGAAGCGCTGGCGCAGGGGCGTACCGATTTTCTTAATGGCCAATGGCGCGCAGGCGCAGGCATCCAGGATCAGCGTACCGGCAAGCCGCTGAGCCTCAACTACCAGATTAAAGATGGCAAAGGTGAAGTGCAGATGGTGCGCGGCGATGGCGTCTCCTGCCGCGGCGCGGTCAATGCCGCCATCCAGGCCGGCAAGCTGGCCATTAATAACCAGGGTGAAGCGCAATGTACCGATGGCTCGGTTTACCAGATGCCGGAGATCGTCTGTGCGCCCGGTGCTAAGAGCGTTGCCGACTGTAAAGGCAGCTACGGCACCAGTACCCTTTTCCCCCTTTCGATGAAGCAGGAGGCAAGTAACTAAATGCTGGCTGAGCTCACTGATTTTAAAAAACAGGTCAAACTTATCCGTGACAGCGGGATTCAGTTCCTCGACTTCGCTTTCTCCCTGCCCGCGCGTAAAGCCTACGGCGAGTTTCTGCGCCAGCAGGGCGAAGGTGCGGTGCTGCGCCTTATCTACAACGAGCGTGACGACAAGTTTCAGGTCCCGACGCCAGACGGCGAAACGCCACGCAACGCCGAGCCGGAGTATGCGCTGGCGATTGAAGATTCCCTGAGCCTTTATGCAGGGATCTGGTTGCCGCTGCCCTTCTTTCGCTTCAACCCACCGGGCGGCTTTTCTCACGGGCCGACTAACTGGTCGCGCGTGCAGTTTCATCAACTGCCGGAGCCGGACGAGAAAGGCAACACCTGGCGTGCAACGCTGATTTTCGATACCAAAATCTTTCCCGACCGCGAACATACACAATATCTGGCACCCGGCGAAGATGATGTCCGTTCCGGGGCCGGTTTTGCGCTGGCCTGCTTACCGCACCAGATGGGCGACTTCCTGACTCTTCCATGGATTGAGGAGTGGCTGAACGATATCTATACCAGGCAGGCACACGCTGTGCTGCGTCAGCACCCTGAAGACACCGAAGAGAAGCTGGGGCTGAAAGAGCATCAGGCGCACTTCCTTAACCTGCTCGAGGTGCTGAAAAAGACCATCGCCATTCCAGAAGTACAACTCAATGACGTGAAAATTCGTGATACCGCGATCCCCGTCGACCTGGTGCTGGATATTGGCAACTCACGCAGCTGCGGCGTGCTAATTGAGGAGCATGCGGCGGATAACAAAGGACTCTCCCAGCTTTATCAGCTGCAATTGCGCGATCTGAGCCAGCCGCAGTTTGTCTATAACGAGCCGTTTGAGAGCCGACTGGAGTTCGCGCAGGCGGAGTTTGGCAAGCAGGACTTCTCGTCGAAAAGCGGGCGCAGCGACGCCTTTACCTGGCCGACCATCGGCCGTGTCGGCGGTGAGGCTTTCCGCATGGCGGCGCAGCGTTTAGGCACCGAAGGCTCAACCGGCCTCTCCAGCCCGAAGCGCTATCTGTGGGACGATCAGCCCTACTCTCCGGGCTGGCGTTTCAGCCAGGCGTTTGTCAAATCGGATCGTGAACCGCTGGCAACCGCCGCACCGCTGCTCTATATGCTCAACGATCATGGCAAGCTGTTGATTCGCCTCAATGAAGATGAGCGGATGCCGGTCTTCTCGCCGGTTTACAGCCGCAGTTCATTGATGACCATGATGCTCTCAGAAGTGCTGAGCCAGGCGTTAATGCAGATCAACAGCCCGGCGCAGCGCCTGAAGATGAGTCACGCCAGCCATCCGCGTCGTTTACGCAACGTGATCCTGACCGTACCG
Source organism: Kosakonia sp. 1610 (assembly GCF_050435845.1). NCBI lineage: Bacteria > Pseudomonadati > Pseudomonadota > Gammaproteobacteria > Enterobacterales > Enterobacteriaceae > Kosakonia > Kosakonia sp. 1610. The sequence goes on from NZ_JBNDKZ010000004.1 coordinate 119,568, forward strand.
CCGGCGATGCCGAAACCAGAGCGCGCCATTTTTGAAGCCTGCATGCATGACGCTATCCGCCTGGTGTGGAAATCGCTGGAGTGGGAAGAGATGGATTACGACGGCGAAGAGAGCGGCAATGCGAAGCAGCCGCACCCCGGCGTTCATGTGAAGTGGGATGAAGCGACCTGCGGACAGCTGGTCTATCTCTATAACGAAACGCAGACCAATTTCGGTGGCCGCACCGATGAGTTTTTTGCCGCCACCCGTCGCCCCGATAATCAGCAGGCGGAAGGGGAACAACGCAGCCTGAAGATCGCCTCCATCGACATTGGCGGCGGCACCACCGATCTGGTGATCACCCGCTATACGCTGGATGACGGTAAAGGCATTAACGTGCGTATTACACCGAAACAGCTCTTCCGTGAAGGCTTCAAAGTGGCGGGCGACGACATTCTGCTGGATGTCATCCGTCTCTATCTCCAGCCAGCCGTAAAAGCGGCGATGATGAAAGTCGGCCACAGCGATATCGCGGCAGAGTCGATGATGTCGCAGCTGTTCGGCAGCGAAGCGATCGAAGCGGGCAAGCAGGTGCTGCGCCAGCAGTTGACGCTGCAAATCTTCTCACCGCTGGCGCTGGCCATTCTTCATCGCTATGAAGAGTACAAGCCGGAGAGTGGCCGCGAAGTCCTCAACTATACCTTCCGCGAACTGCTCACCGGCACTACGCCTACCGCCAAAGTGCAGGATTACGTTAACGACGTGGTGCGCACCGGCCAACTGGCGAATGAAGCGCCCTTCTCACTGCTCGATGTGCCGTTAGAGGTCGATCTCGCCCGTCTGCATAATGAGTTTATCGATCCACGCAGCGGCCGGATGAACATCTGCCATAGCCTGCGCGCCCTGTGTGAAGTGCTCTGGCACTACAACTGCGATGTGCTGCTGTTAACGGGACGCCCTTCACGCCTGCCGGGCATCCAGGCGCTGATTCGCCAGCTCCAGCCGGTGCCGCCGACGCGGGTTCTGCCGCTGCACGGGTATGAAACCGGCGGCTGGTATCCCTTCAACAAAAAAGGGTGCATTGACGATCCGAAATCCACCGCGGTGGTCGGCGCGATGCTCTGCCTGCTGGCGGAGAAGTCGCGTCTCAACAACTTCTATTTCCGCGCGGCAAACTTTACCGCCTACTCGACGATCCGCTACCTCGGCATGCTGGATGGCAACAACGTCATTAAAGACAGCAACGTCTTTTACAGCGATATCGACCTCGATGCCGCTGACTTCCAGCTCCCTCAGGGCCAGCCATTTGAGGCGCGCGGTGAAGTGCGTATCGGTTTCCGCCAGCTGGATAACGAGCGGTGGCCGGCCTCGTCGCTCTATACCCTGAAAATCAACAATCCGAACCTTGCCAGCGAACTTGCCGGCGATGCGGTGATGCGTATTGAGCTGATGGCGGAACAGGGCCGCGCGCGAAACGGCGAAGAGGCTGTGAGCCCGGAGCGTTTCCGTATTGAATCGCTGGAGATGGAGAACGCCAGACGAAACTACAGCCGCAAGGATGTGACCTTCCAGTTAAACACGATGGTTGGCAATGGCATGGGCGAAAGCCAGTACTGGCTGGATAGCGGGAGCATTAAGAGCTAATGAACAGCATCAATTCGAAGCAAATTATCCAGGGCTGGCAGGGCGTTGAACGCGGTGCCGGTGAAGCGATTGAGTGGATCAATGCGGTGCGCCAGGATGCGCCGCGTCTTAATACCGAAGCCGACCGTCTGATGATTAACCTCCGCCGCAGCCGTAACAAGGCGCGCCGTCTGGCGCTGGCAGCGGCTAAACCGATGACCATCGGCTTCTTTGGCCTGTCGCAGGCGGGCAAATCCTACCTGATTTCCGCGCTGGCGGCGGGTGAAAACGGCAAGCTGGAGACCCGCCTCGGCGGTAAACAGCTCGATTTTCTGACCCACATCAACCCGCCGGGCGGCGGCAAAGAGGCAACCGGCCTGGTGACGCGCTTTAGCCGCCGTCAGGTTGGCGGCGACGAGCGCTGGCCGGTGACGCTGCAACTGTTTAGCGAAATCGAGATGGGCAAAATTCTCGCCAACGCCTTTATCCATGATTTTAACCAGGAAAAATTTGACTGGCAGTATGACGAAGGGCGCATCAACGATCTGCTGGCCTCGCTGACCAAACGCCGTCGCCCAACCCGCGTGGCGGGCATCAGTGAAGATGATGTCGTCTCGCTGTGGGATTACCTGAGCCGCCATGCGGAAAAAAGCCAGAGCCGCTTAGCGCTGCACTACTGGCCGCAGGCGATTACGCTGGCGCCGTGGCTGACGCCGGAGGATCGCGGCCAGCTCTTCTCGGTGTTATGGGGCGAGGTGGCAGAGCTGACCGAAGCCTATATCCGTTTTGCGCAAACCCTGCATCGGCTGGGCGGCGCGCAGGAAGTGTGGGCACCGTTAAGCACGCTGGTCAGTGAAGAGAATGGCCTGCTGGTGCAGCGCGACAGCATTATGAATGTCGACATGCTGGAGCGGCTGAATAAAGAGACCGATATCCGCATTGAGGTCTGTCCGGTGGTAGAGGGCCAGGCCGCAGCGCCCGTCACCCTCTCGCTGGCAGAATTAACGGCATTAACCGTTGAGTTGCATATCCCGCTGGTCGCCTCGACCCGCGAGCCGCTGTTTGAGACCGTCGATCTGCTCGATTTCCCCGGTTATCGCGGGCGCCTCGGCGTTGAGTCGATGGATGATATTCGCCGCGCGGTTAATAGCGAAGAGAGCAACCCGCTGGCGCAGCTGATTTTACGTGGCAAAGTCGCTTATCTCTTTGAGCGCTATACCGAAAACCAGGAGATGAACGTCCTGGTGGTCTGTACAGCCTCGACCAAGCAGTCGGATGTGAAAGAGGTGGGCGGCGTGCTCGATGAGTGGATCCGCTACACCCAGGGTGCCGACGCCGAGGCGCGCGGCCGCCGTCTGCCAGGGCTAATTTGGGCGCTGACCATGTTCGATCTGCGCATCAGCCAGGGGCTGTCGCAAGAGGAGGCAATCCTGCGACAGTCCTGGGGGCTGGGCGGGATGATCAAAATGGCGATGACCGAGCGTTTCGGTCAGTACAAATGGATGCAGGAGTGGCAGCGCGGACAGGCGTTTAACAACACCTTCCTTGTGCGCAAGCCGCGCCAGCAGACGCCGTTTATTCGTATTAGCGACGGTAACGAAGCGGCGTTTAGCGAAGAGAACCTGCCGCAGCTCCAGTTGATGCGCAAAACCTTCCTTGAAGATGAAGCGGTTAACCGCTATATCGCCTCGCCGGATGAAGCCTGGGACGCGATGCTCGAGCTTAACGACGGCGGGATGCGCCGCATGGCTGATTACCTCTCGACCGTTGCGCGTCCGGAAGTGAAGCTCGAGCGCATTGCCGAGCAGTTGCAGGAGATCCGCGATGAGCTGATCGAGGGCGGTTTAGGCAACTGGTATCAGCCAGACGGCGAAGAGGATGCGGCGAAAAAGGCGCAGATTGCCCGCGACATTCTGGATGTGCTGAAAAAACGCAGCGGTATGCACGGCGAGCTATTGCTGCGCCTGGTGCCGACGCGCCGCGATTTGCAGGCGCTCTATCTGCAACAAACCACGTTGCCGGTGCAGGAAGAGACGCCTGAAGAGCTGGATATCTTCGATATCGGTGTTGGCGCTGCCTTTGGGGCTGAAGCACCTGCGGCAACGACCTATAGCCACGAAATTGCCTTCGCGCATCAGAGCGTACAGCACTGGATCAACCATCTGCGTGGCTTGTCGGAAAGCCCGGCGTTGCTCAACTACATCAATTTACCGCGCCCGATTATCGACGCGCTGGCCGATGAACTGATTACCGCCCTGCTCCGTCTGCGCATCGAAGAGAAGCTCGTTGAGGTGATGACCAATACCGAGCAGGCAGGCGTGCTGCTGGAGCAGATGGTGGACCGCCAGGTGTCGCGCATCCTGCATGTGATGGGCGATTTTATTACCTGGCTTGGGTACCTCGAGATGCCCGCAGCGAAACGCCCGACACGCTTGAATATGCCGGAGCAGCACATTTTCACCCGCCCCTCTCAGTGCGACAGCGTGGTGTGGAAAGACGACGAGCGTCTGGCGCGTTTAACGCCGCAACAACTGAACTACACCGCCATGTTCATTATCGACTGGCTGGTGGGGCTGGAGTCGATGATTACCGAGAATGCGGGCCATTCGGCCGGTCGGGAGATCAGCGTGGCGCAGAACGAAAAACTGGGCGCCATCATCCGTCAGATTCAGACTTCACAGGAGTAATAGCAGGTGATCAAACCCGAACTTAAAGCCCTTCAGCCCGTCATCCCGGGCTATGCGCAACTACTGTTGAAAGCGTGGAAAGGGGGCATGGATGGCGTGATGATCTCGGTGCTGCGTAACCAGGATTCGCTCTATCTCGACAACGATGGCGGCTGGAGCAGCGCGGAAGTCTTTCTGGCGCTGCCGACGCTCACCCTTGACGAGGGCGTGCCCACCGTGCAGGTCGGCCCGTCGCTGGTTGATCCCCTGCTGGCCAACCGCCAGGCAGCCTATCGCATCGCCATCAAAGATGACGCCTCGCGCGATATGGGGATCCTGATGATCAGCGAAGGCTTGCTCAGCTCTCAGGCGGGCGGCGAGAACCCGCTGCCGGTCAACACCCGTTCCCTGAATGACACCCCGCCGACGCCACCTACCGTTGAGCCAACGCCGCCACCGGTACCGGAACCCGCACCGGTGGTTTCTGAGGCGCCTGCACCGCAGCCTGTCGAGGAGCCAAAAGCGAAGAGAGGTAAAGGGCTGATTATTGCACTGGTGGTGCTTCTACTGCTGATCGCCGCCGCCGCTGCGGCATGGTGGTTTATGCGTAGCCCCGAAGCGCCAGCCGAAGAGACACCGCCACCTGCGGCAGCCCCTGCGGCCGCGGCGAAAGCCAGCGGCCCGTGCGGCGACGATCTGATGACCAAAGGCAATGAACTGGCATTTGTGAAAGGGTGCCTGCGCAGCCAGCCAAGCAGTGCGCAACTGCTGGAGGTGATCGCGAAAGCAAAAGCGGCGAAGCAGTGTGATGTCGCGCAACGCTTGTACGCCTATAAAGCGCAGTCTGGCGATACCCAGATGGCGATGCGTTATGCCGAAGAGTATGACCCGAAAACCGCGCAGAGCGGGGGTTGCTTTAGCCCGGATGCGCAAACCGCAATCTATTGGTACGAGATTGTGGTCAACCAGGACTCACAAAACAGCGGGGCGAAAGCCCGTCTTGCCGAGCTGAAAAAATAGGATTAAAGGATGAAAACGAGAGTCTGGCTGGGCGGATTTCTGTGCTTAACGGCCGCCACCATGGGCGCGCACGCCGCCGATCAAAAACCGCTGCTGCAGGAGGGGAAACATAGCCTTTATCAGCGTGTTCTCACCTACCCGGGCTGCCAGCTGGCACCGAAAGCGGGCGAGGCCGGTAAAGAGCAGCCGGCGTTTAGCCGCTTCTACGTTTATCAGCGCAGCAAGCAGGGCCAGGATGAGTGGCTGCAGGTCGGGCCGGATAGCTTCGGTCATGTTTCCGGCTGGCTTAAAGCCGCCTGTACCGTCGACTGGAAGATGCAGCTCACGCTGGCGTTTACCAACCCGGCGGGTCGCCACCCGATGCTCTTTTTCCGCGATAAGAGCGACGTCGAATCGTTGCTGAATAACCCTAAACCGGCTGCCGCGCTCGATCCGTTATTGGCCAATCTGAAGAGCAATAAACCCGTGCCGCAGGTGCTGGCGAAAGAGCCGGATTACATGGTCGATCAGCAGAAAAACTTCTACCTGCTGCCAGTGTTAGGCTCTGACGATGTCTTTACCGACAGCGGTTTCCAGGTGCGCGTGCTTAATGTTGCCTCGGTCAGTGAAAAAGCGCCGGAGAAAGCGGCAAAAGCGGCTGACGAGAAGAACATGATGAAGGGCTTTTCGGCGTCGGTGGTGTTTGTAATCGACTCCACCATTTCGATGGGCCCCTATATCGACCGCACTAAAGAGGCGATCGATAAGATCTATCAGCGCATTGAAAAGGAGCACCTCCAGGATCAGGTGAAGTTCGGGCTGGTGGCCTTCCGCTCTAATGTCAAAGCCGTGCCGGGGCTGGAGTATGACAGCAAGATGTATGTTGACCCCAATACGGTGAAAGATGGCAAAGATTTCCTCGCCAAAGTACACGATCTGAAGCAAGCCACGGTCTCCAGCAGCAAAGTGGATGAGGATGCTTATGGCGGTGTGATGACGGCGCTTGATAAGGTCGACTGGACGCAGTTTGGCGCACGTTACGTGATCCTGATTACCGACGCCGGCGCGCTGGAGGGCGGAGATAACCTCTCCTCTACACATCTTGATGCCGCACAGGTTCGCCAGGAAGCGGCCTATCGTGGTGTGGCGCTTTATACCCTGCATCTCAAAACCCCGAGCGGTAAGAAAAACCATGCTGCTGCCGAGGCGCAGTATCAGGATCTGACGCTCAACCCGTTCCTGCATAAACCGCTCTACTACCCGATCGACTCCGGCGATGTGAACAACTTCGGCACCATGGTCGATAGCCTGGCGAACGCCATCACTGGCCAGATCAAAACCGCCTGGAGCGGCGAAGAGACGGCGGGCAGCGCGCTGGGCGCCAGCGAAGAGTATGCCGGTAAGAAAGCCGACCCGCTGCTGAGCGATGCGGATAAGCTGAGCAAAGCGATGCGCCTTGCCTATCTCGGTGAAAAACAGGGGACCCAGGCACCGCCGGTGTTTAAATCCTGGATCAGCGATCGCGATTTGGTGAACCAGAACATTCCCGCCACTGAAGTGCGTGTCCTGCTGACCAAAAGCGAGCTGAGCGATCTGAGTGATGTGATGAAGAAGATCGTCAATGCCGCCAACGAAGGGTTGATCTCGCCAGACGATATGTTCGCCAGCCTGCGTTCGCTGGCCGCAACGATGGGCAACGATCCGAACCAGGCGAAAAGCAAAAACGCCACACGTCTGGGTGAATTGGGTCTGCTGGGTGAATACATTGAAGGGTTGCCGTACCTGAGTGAAGTACTGAGCCTTGATGAAGAGACCTGGAAGAGCTGGGATGGCCTTGAGCAGGAGCGGTTTATTCGCCGTCTCAATACCAAGCTGAACTACTACCAGCGCTATAACCAGGATGTTGACCGCTGGATCTCGCTGGCACCGGACAGCGATCCGCGTGACAACGTCTACCCTGTGCCGCTGGAAAACCTGCCGTAATGCTACACATACGCGAAATGGCGATCCGCCGCGGCGGCACGCAGGGCTACCGGGTCTCGCTACCGGAGCTGACGCTGGCGCCCGGTGAAGTAGTTGCGCTTACCGGCCCCAGCGGCTGCGGTAAGAGCACCCTGCTGGAGATGATGGGCGCGATCCTGCGCCCGGAACAGCTGTCGGAGTATCGCCTCGGCGAGCGGGATCTTACCCCGGCGCTGCTCGCGAATGATGAAGCCGCGCTGTCGGGTATTCGCGCGCGGGATCTCGGCTTTGTGCTCCAGCACGGCGGGCTGCTGCCGTGGCTGACGGTGCAGGAGAACATCACCCTCACCCGTCGGCTGGTCGGGCAAACGGTGCAATCGCCGTGGCTTAAGACCGCGATTGATCGGCTCGGCATTGCCCCGCTGCTGCATCAGCTGCCTTCCCGCCTGTCGATTGGCGAGCGTCAGCGCGTGGCGTTTGTGCGCGCTATCGCCCACCAGCCGCGCCTGCTGCTGGCAGATGAGCCAACCGCTGCGCTCGATCCCGATAACGCCAGCCGCCTGTTTGCGCTAATGATTGAAATGGTGCGGGCAATGGAGATGGCGGCGGTGATCGTCAGCCATGACTGGCAGCGGGTGAGCGAGTGCAATCTGCGCTGTTATCGCGCCGTGATGCAGGAGGGGCAAAGTGTCTTCCAGCCTGCCTGAAACTCGCCCCAGGATGGGGCTACTACTGAATATGGCGCTGCGCGATCTGATCCACGATCGAAAAGTGGCGCTCTGTATTGTCTTCTCGCTGATCGCGGTGATCGCCCCGCTACTTCTCTTGTTTGGCTTAAAAAACGGTATCGTCAGCCAGCTGCGCCACGATCTGCTTGACGATCCACGCACGCGGGAAGTGCGGATGACCGGCAACGGTAACTACGATCTTGCGTGGCTCAACGCGCTCGCGGCACGCCCGGAAGTTGGCTTCTCAATACCGCTTACGCGATCGCTGAATACCCAGGCAGACCTGGTGCGCGACGGGCAACATTTTGCCGCTGGTGCAGAGGTGATCCCTTCCGCGAAAGGCGATCCGCTGCTGCGTGAGAGCGGAGTGCTGCCGCACGGCAGCACCGTGGTACTGAGCAACAGCGCTGCCCGTAAGCTCGACGTGAAAGCGGGCGACACGTTCCGGCTGTTTGTCAGCCGTAAACGCGACGGGCAGAACCAGCGCACATCGCTCTCCGTCAGCGTCGGTGCCATTCTCGACGAGGCGCGCTTTGCACGCCCTGCGCTGTTTGTCGACCTGCCTCTGCTGGTGGCGCTGGAAGATTATCGCGACGGTTTCCAGGTGCCGCTGCTCGGCGTTACCGACGGTGAAAACGCGCGCGAGCGGCATAACTTTGCGCGCGCACGGCTCTATGCCGCCACGCTGGATGATGTTGCCCCCCTGGCGCAATGGCTTGAGTCGCAACATATCGAAGCGATAACCCAGGCCGCGCAGATTGAAGCGGTGCGCGCCATCGATCGCGTGCTGGGGGTGATTTTCGCGGTAATCGCCTGGATCTCGGCCTCGGGCTGCATTGCGTCGCTTATTGGCGCGTTTATCGCCAATATCGATCGTAAACGCAAAGATATGGCAGTGCTGCGCCTGCTCGGTTTTCGCCGCCAGGCGGTGACGCTGTTTATCATGATCCAGGCGCTCTGCCTGACGGGCGTTGCGTTTATTGCTGGCCTGTTGATTTATGGCGCGGGCAGCGCGCTGTTTAACCACCTTCTGGGCGCTAATCTCCCCGAAAGCGCTTTTGTTTGTCACCTTGATCCTGGCCACTTTGCCGCCGCCTTCCTGAGCGTGCTGGCCGTGGCGCTGGGCGTTGCCGCGATTGGCGCGCTGCGGGCGTTAAAGATCGAACCTGCGGAGAGTTTACGTGAAATTTAACCTGTTACTGACGCTGGCTGCGGCCGGGTTAGGCTTTTCCTGCGCGGCAAACGCAACGTGGGATGAGAAGTTCTGGAACCCAAAACCCTTGGCCGATGATGTGATCCTGCCGCTGCCCTGCGATGGCGCAATGGCGTTTCGTAAGGTTGCTATTCCTCTGGATAAGCCGTTAGCCGATTACAGCATTACGCTTGGCGAAGAGGGCAACGAGTGGGGCTATATCGAACAGTCACGCCCGGACCATATCGCCGGTAGCTTCCCGCAAGAGAAGAAAGAGAAAGGCCGTTACTACCTGATGGCCAAATATGAGCTGACGGATTTGCAGTATCGCGCACTCTCCGGTGATTGCGCCAAACCCGATATCAAAGGTCGTCTGCCGAAGGTCAATATCGGCTGGATGGACGCCATGTCGATTGCCGATAAATACAACCTGTGGCTGCGAAAAGAGAAGCCGGACGCACTGCCGCAGGATGATAAGCAGCCGGGCTTTTTACGTCTGCCGACGGAAACCGAATGGGAGTTTGCCGCGCGCGGCGGGCTGTCTGTCTCGTCGGCGGAGTTTCGCGATCGCCACTTCCCGATGCCGGAAGGCCTGAATGGCTATGTCTGGTTCGCGGGGGCGCAGTCAGCAAATAACAAACTTCAGCTTACCGGCCTGCTTAAACCGAACCCGCTGGGTCTGCACGATATGCTCGGCAACGTTGGCGAAATGATGTTTGAGCCGTTTCGCTTAAATAAACTTGACCGCCTGCATGGCAAAGCGGGCGGCTATATCGTGCGCGGCGGCAGCTACTTAACGCCGCAGGCCGATATTCGCAGTTCGCTGCGCGGGGAAGAGCCCTATTACACCGCGCAAGGTGAAAACAGCAGCAAGGCGACTGGCATGCGCTTAGTTCTGGTCTCAACCACCCTCACATCGCGGGATCGCATCAAAGAGATTGAAAAAGAGTGGCAGGCGCTGGGTACCGAGAGCAAAGCGGCGAAGAAACCGGGCGAAGGCGCGGACTCATTACAGAACCTGAATGCCATCTCCGCCAAAGTGCAGGATGAAGGTGTGAAAAAGGAGCTGGAGTCGCTGCGTAATGAACTGCGAGCCAATAGCCAGCTGCGGGATGAGCAACGCGACCAGGCGATCCGCACCTCTTTGCAGCTGGGCGCCTTTTTGTGCACCAAGATGAAAGATGACGGCGAGTTTCTCGATCGCCTTAACCAGCTTTATAGCAAAACGTGTGCCGCCGGGAGCCAGCTGGATGCCAACTGTTCGCGTCGCCAGGAGCAGCTCGATCAGCATAAAAAAGCGCTGGAGTTTATCACCAGCTATTACGCCGACACGCTGGTGGATATGGGCACGACCTATAACAAGAGCCTGATCGATCCGCAGATGACCGTCGTTCAGCAACAGATGGCGGCGCGCGGTAAAACCAATCTAAACGGTTACCTGAATACCTACTGGGGCAATCTTCAGGGCTACTGGAAAGATGGCAAAGTGGCGCGCGATGCGTGGCTGAGCGCTTGTAAAAAAAATAATTAAGGACATTCAGGAGAGAGTGGTGATGGTTGCTTTTAAACGGTTACGTACAGCAGTAGTGGCTGGGTTGATTGTGGTGCTGGCGGGTTGCCAGAGTTCGGGCGGTATGGGCGGCAGTGGGAGTGTCGATCCCCGTTTAGCCAATAACCAGGACGTCGAGTTTTTTAATAAATCGGGCGTCATGGCCTGTGCTGGCGGCGCGCTGCTCGGCGCGCTGGCCTGCGCGGCAAGTAACTCAAGCAATAAAGCGGTGTGCATGATTGCTGCCGCGGTGGCAGGCTGCGGCGTCGGGGTTGGTGCTAACGCCTACCTTGATAACCAGCGTAAAAAATATGCCTCGCAGGAGGAGCAGTTGAATGCCTCCATTCGCGATATCCAGGCGGAAAACACCCGCATCCAGAATGCGACTAACGTGGCGAAATCGGTTATTGCCAGCGACAAGCTGACGCTGGCGAAGCTTGAGAAGGACATTGCCGCAAGGAAAGTGAAGAAAGATGCGCTGCAACAGCAGGTTAAAGGCGTCGATGCCAACATCGCTTATCTGCGTAACACGCTGACCGATATGAAAAAACATCAGCAGCAGTGGCAGGATATCTCCTCTGATATGCACAGAACCGGCGGCGATACCAAGAAGCTCGACGCTGAAATTGCGCAGATGCGCGATCAAATTGGCTCGTTGCAGGGTGAACTCGACAGCCTCTATACCCAACGTACCGCACTGAAAGTTAGCTGAGGATCACGCTATGCATAAGAAGATTTTAATGATGTTGAGCGCGCTGTTACTGGCTGGCTGCGCGACAAATGCGCGTGATTGTGACCCGACCGCCGGCGACGTCAGCATTATTACCAAATTTAACTGTAACTACTCCGGCACCTGGGATAAGCGCGTTGAGCAGAAGCAGCAGACCCTGCAACATGAGCAGCAGTTAAACAAGGAGTTCAACGCGGTCTATGCGGCGATTGAACAGGAGAAGCAGCAGAGCAATGCCAGCGTCGCCAGCAAGCGTAAATCACAGCAGGCGCTGCAACGTTCGATGAATAACCTGATTGCGCAGCTGAAGCAGAAAAACGCAGGCCGGGCCGATATGCAAAAACAGATCGCCGCGCTTGAGAAGAAGATGAAAGAGGCGCAAAACCGCCCTTCAGCTTCCGAGATGGAAAAACAGATGGAGCTGCAGAAATTGCAGGGTCAGCTGTCGGAACTTCAGCAAACCTTAGCGACGCAATAAACTTCGCCCGCCGGCGCTGCGTCGGCGGGATGACACTATCAGGAACCCATGATGAAACGCATCTCTATGATTGCGATATTGCTCGCAGCAATGTCCGTAGCAACCTATGCGCAGGCGGAAATCCCCGACCCGGATTTGATATTTAACTGTGATTTGCCGAATGAGAAAGGCGTTGTTATTCGCCTGAAGGATAACGTCCCGACTTACTATTACGGCTCTATTGAGCAAGTCGAGATGACTCTACCGCGCATTGAAGGTGATAAAACCCAGGTCCGCGTTGGTGAGATGACCTTCGCTGGGGGCGGCTCCCTCTACTACCGCTTTATTAACGGCAACTTCAGTTATGTGGTCTATAGCGGGATGGGCAGAGGATGGGAGTTCACCGGCCTGAAAGTTTACCAGGGCAAAAAACGCATTATGAAGCGCGAATGCACTAACGGCGGCTTTTTGAACACGAATTATCGCGGTGAAAATCTTGTGAAAGAGAGCGATACCGGCGATGACGATACCTACGGCTATGCCGATTAACAGTGGACGGAACAGATGATCTCACGCCGTTATTTGTGGCCGTTTTTACTGCCTTTTGTGATGCTAAAACCCGCGCTGGCCATTGAGATTTGGCACTCGGATACGGTATGGGCTAACCAGGGGATGTGCAGCGCAACTTTTACTCTCGATAGCGGCACGGAGCCGGTCGGCCAGCTGGATATTGGTATTGAACTGGTTAACGCACGCCAGGAAGTCGTGAGCGTGGATCACTTAGTCGTTGCGCCCTTTGGCACCTCAGAGGCCACGCGTTATCAGTCAACCTCTGCTGAAGGGGAGCACTATTGCGATGATACGTTAAGCATCCGCATTACTTCACTCGCTGAGGTCGACAACGGCGTGCAGAAGCGGTTACCTCTTTCGCTTATCACGCCGCGCCACTTCACGCCATTTACCATCGTGACGGCGCCACGAGATAAGTAACTCCGACAGAAAAAAAGCGCGCCGGTAAGCAATAACGGCGCGCTTTTTTTGTTCTAACCCTTAGCGCTTCGTGAGCGCCAGCCGAATACCTAGCGCAATAAACGTGGTGCCGACAATGCGGTCGAGCAGCTTTTGCAGGCCCCTGTTTTGCGAAACCGCGCCCGCCGCACTGCCTGCCAGCAGGGCGAAAGTGATATCGGTCAGGAACGCAATTAGCGCGTAAGCGAAGCCAAGAATAAGAAATGAGGCAGCATGCTGATTGCCATCCGCCACCACGAACTGCGGGAAGAATGAGATAAAGAAGAGCAGCACTTTCGGGTTGGTGAGCGTGGTGATAAACCCACGGGAGAGCAGCGTGCGGGTGGTCGCTTTCGCTTTGCTGGGCGCACTCTCCTCGCCCTCAACGCGCGGTTTGGCGAATGTGCCGAGGATCATCTTACTGCCGAGGTAGAGCAGGTAGGCTGCGCCGAGGTATTTAATTACCGTAAACATCAGCGGTGAGGCGGTGATCAGCGCCGTTAACCCGACGGCGCTGGCCACGGCATGCGTACAACTGCCCAACGCCACCCCCGCCGCGGAGATCACCCCGGCGCGACGCCCGTTAGCCACGCTTTGCCCGATGACATAAGCCATGTCCGGCCCTGGCGTCACCGATAACAGAAAAACTGACAGGGCAAACAGCCCAAAATGTGTAATATCCAGCATCACTCCCTCCCTATTCAGAAGCATAAGTTAACATCGGAATGAGGCAGTAATCCATACCTGGAATGAATAGTTATGCCGCCAGAAGAATAGTTATGCTTTTCATAACTGACCTCTGATGGCACTTAATAGGGATGAAAATTGTGAAGACGGTTGAAATATTACAATACACCTTGCGTCCGGGAAGCGGCGCGGCGTTTCACGCCATCATGCAGGAGATCAGCGTTCCCCTGCATCAGCGCCACGGCATTGATGTCGTGAGGTTTGGCAACTCATTGCACGATCCCGATTGCTACTGCCTGATCCGCGCTTTTGCCAGCCCGGAAAGTATGGCTGCGGTGCTGGAGGCCTTTTATGCCAGCGATGCGTGGCGCAGTGGCCCGCGAGAGGCGATTGTGAGCAGCATTGAAACGAGCCTGAAAACGGTTATGACGCTGTCGCCGGAAGGTGTGGAAGGGCTGCGATAACTACCAGAGCCAGGGGAATGACATCCGGGCGGTGTCAGGCATAATTCGTGCTGATTCAGATTCCCATATCCGCAGATAAGCTCACTTTTCAGAGAGACGCTATGAATACCAGGGCACTGTTTTTAGGTTTTTTTCTGTTTGCCGGCTCGCTGAATAGCGCGATGGCGGACAGCTGCCGGTCTAACATTTTTGGCGGAGAGGATTGCCGCTATGACGATGGCACAACATCCAGCAGCCGCTCCAACATTTTTGGTGGGCAGGACACGAAATATAGCGACGGAAGAACCTCAAGCAGCAGAGCCAATATCTTTGGCGGCCAGGATACGAAAAACAGCGACGGTAGCTCTTCCAGCAGCCGCGCCAATATCTTTGACGGCCAGGACACGCAAAATAGCGATGGTAGCTCCTCCAGCAGTCGCGCGAATATCTTCGACGGTCAGGATACGAAAAACAGTGATGGCAGCTCTTCCAGCAGCCGTTCCAATATCTTCGGCGGCCAGGACACCACACATAATTAATCGCTTTCCGGCATCAGTGCTGACGGGCGACGTGCTGCCTGGCGGTGCTGGTGCCGCGACGCTTCGCTTTACCCGCCCGCTGTAACGGCAATAAAATCTGGCCGCAATAAGCGTCATTATATAAACGTGAAGGATGCGTTGCAGAAAGCAGGGAAATGAAGAGAGAGAAAATGCTGGAGCGGGCGAAGGGAAATCACCCCCGCTCCAAAGATCTCGTAATCCCATGGATTTATTAACAAAAACTTGATGCATTGTAGGAGATTTTTGTAGGGGGAACTACAACTTTCTTACAATGCCATCCCTCAAAGCGGACAGTTTTCGAGACTCCGGCAAAAGTAATAGTTCTTTGAAGATGCAACAGAAATACGATTTAACTCACGTACTTTATGAACATTGATCTTAGTATCTGGAGTATTAGCAAAGAACACATGCTGAGGAGACACTGGAATAAAAGGCGTTAAACCATCACTATCTCCAGGATAGTAATCAGCAGCTAAAAACTCCCCCTTAGCAGCCGTCCATAATCCCCATCTTATTGGTTTCATGAAATGGCTAGCTTTATCGATCATCATTTGTATCTCAATACCTTTAGCGAAGTGATGCGAAAGTTCTCCACCTTCTGCAATAAATATTGCGTGCTTACTTTCCACAATCTCTTGCTGATCGATAGTTAACCCCCCTCCTGTAACACCATTAAGTAGTAAATCTTTTTTCTCATCATCTCTTGCAGACCCTCTAAGGCGCCACAAATGGAAATAACGAGTTATAGCGTCATGATTTCTATTTATGATGGTGGTATCAATACTATCGATCACCTCAAAAAATGCGGTTTCTATACTATTCATATAACCTTTTTCAGCACGTTGATCCCAAGCTCTTTTTGCACAAAAAATCGCGGCATCTGGCTTACGCTGCACCCATTGCGAAACTGATTTATCAAAAACGGAAATCTTGTTGTTTGCGTTGGCAAACTTTTTTATACAGTGTGCCGCATGGATATGTTGATCAACAGATAACTGATGAGGGTTTCTTTTTTGGACTCTTCTAAAAGTTGGCTGTGTCATGGTCTCTCTTTATCTTAAAGTGATACGGAACGCCTATGTAACGCACCTGTATTTCGAGGTTTTTTCGCCCTTCCAGAAGCAAGAAGTATGTTCAACCGGGGACAGTCAATCGTCTATATATACTGTTCATTCATACAGAATCCAGAATTTATAAACTTATACCTGACGCTACTTTCTCAGTTTGTCCCAACGCACCGCTGACACAATGCCCCAGTTGCCACTGGCATTGGGCCTACGCCATTTTGCTGTCTCCATGCTACGGAGATACTCAAGAGCTTCAGAAAACGTGCCAAAACGCTTCTGAGCCGCTTTATCACCTACGCCAAACGAGCCATCACGGGTGCTCGCCAAACCGGAGTGAAAACAGGAACCATCGGCTGCGTATGGAACCAACAGTTCCGGATCGTTATCTTCTGATGAGTCAGACGCTAACAACTGCCACGGCTCAACATTGAGAGCGTTAGCCAGCACCTCAACCGCATCCAGAGACGCATTAGAACCACCGCGTTCAATGCGGCTCATATAGCTACGTGCGAATCCACACCGATCAGCAAACGCTTCCTGGCTCATTCCGGTGGCAATGCGCAGTTCTTTTACCCGCTCGCCAAACTGTATTCTCAGAGATTTTTTCATGCACTGAATGTGCAATTTTGACCACTGTAAGGCCACGCTCCCTATGAGACATTTTGAATCCATCCTCACGTCAGCGAGCTTAGTCACTCGCATTCATCGCCTGTATCATGACAATCCTTGTTGATTCAAAAAAAAACACCAATAGGGACATTTAAAACCCGATAAGTATGATGATCGTCATCGGTTGGGCATCACCAGCGTTCGCTATCAGGCGCGATGTGGTTTGGAAAGTGAGGGAATCATGGCGGGAGCAGACTTTTTATTACCGATTGCAGCGGGAGCCGCGCTTAGCTGGGCCAGCTATAATGTGGTCGCTCATGTTGTATCAAAACGGCAGATCAGCACGCTTCGCGCAATTGCATGGGGGGGCTCTGGGCACTCTCTCATTGGTGCTGGGCGTATGCGCCTTTTCCGCTGTAGGTGCAGAACAACCGCTAACAAAACAAAATGCCTTATGTTCAGGTAACAGCCCGGAATGCTATGCGAAAACGCACCACAACCCGGTCAAGGGGTGCAAACAGGTAATGGATGAGAAAGCGAATTTTCGCCATGTGTGGCAGGAAAGCGAAGCGCAATCAGTTTTCAACACTTACCTATGGCACGATGAGACAAAGAGAACGATGCAGGCATTTGGACAACGGGCTAAGGCAATCAACAGGCTGGGAATGCAGACCCCACTGCAATACTGTTGTATTTTCAACGCCAACACTGGGGACGTTATCGCGGCCTCCTTTGAATAATTTGAAGCAGATTTGACTTTAGGAGGTCAATATGCATATGGAGTTATCGATATAAAAAAGGTAGTCTCCTAAAACACAAGCACTCACATTTATTATGATAGGAAGCAAGGCATGCAAAATTTAATATTCATTGTAGAAGAAGAACTATTTGATGAGAACTCCACTGAAGATATTATCACCACTTTAATTACTAACGGAGAAGAAATTGAACTTGAAAAAACGGCAAGGAATAGCAAAAACGCCTCAGCGATAAAAAACCGAAAAGAAATAGAAGACAAAGAAAATAATATTTTAAATAATCAATTTGCAAGTTTATCACTTGCTATAGCAGCCCGATTACTCCCATTGCCTATTGCAGTCCTCGTTAACGCAGCTCCAGCCGCATACTCATTATATCAATTATTCTCAAAAAAAGATGAAGGTGATATTTCAGCAGTCAACCTTAAACAATCAGCAAATTCATTTGATAAATATTTAAAACGTATAAGCATAACACCAGAAATGGCAGCGCATAAAAATTACCATTTTCAACCTGGGCACCCTCAAGTTAACTTAGCATATATTAGGCATCCACTTTCAGAATATAACGAAACTAAAAAAAACTTATACATCCCAAGTGATAACCTTGATGATATTTTACTACAAGAACGTGAAGCCGAAATGGTTAGAGTATTTGTAACCCTAGGTGCAACCAAGATTGAATTTCATAAAGAAAGCTTAGAAAAAAAATCAAATTCAGTAAGAGCAAAACTGGAGGGTGGCATTCCTTACGGTTCAGGCGAGGCCGAAATATCAACTAATTCAGCCTCTATAGGAATTGATACAAATAAACGAGTAATTAAATTATCTGAACGTGAATGGAAGCAAGACACGCAAATAGATAGGTCACAGTTTAGTTGGTTATCATTTGAGCCTTCATGGGAGGCAATTGTATTTGCAAGAGAAAACGGTGGATGTCTTAGTGCAGAGTTAGAACTGAAAAAGAAAACTGTTTTTTCTTCAAGCCAAGAGGGGAAAGCAGGAATTGGTGCCAATCTGTTTAATGGTTCGGCAAGTGCAGGAGTGACACTTAATAATGAGGAAGACGAAATTTATACGGTGCATATAGAATTTAGCAAACCTGTTTAAAATTCACATCAAATTTTAGAGTTAACTTAAACAATCGCTGACGGCTATCGATTACTTATTGCAATAGCTGTCAGCTAGCAGCCACATAAAATAACCCATTCAATAACTCAAACAATAGCCACTATCGTTGCTCTAGAAACGCCGTATTTACGCGCTAAAGCACTGACACTGGTTCCAATATTCTTTTTCTCGATAATCGATCTACGGGCTTCTGTGGCGACTTTGGACGGTCTTCCCAGCTTCTTCCCTTCGACTTTTGACCGCGACAAACCCGCTTGGGTCCGCTCAATCAGCAGATCACGATCCATCTCCGCAACCGCTGCCAGCATAAAAGGATTCAGAGCTTACGGCTGGTCATCATCCCCCTACCGGTGAGGTTCAGTATCGGTGCTTTCTTCATCCTCCATCATGGATTCGATAAAAGCCCGTTGCTCTGGTGTCAACTCCAGCTCATCCAACCGCTGCTGGAGTTCGACATTCTGGCGCTTCCCTGCGTATTTTTTTTTGCCGTAGCCCATGTCCGGCCCGATTTTAGTATTAGGATTAATCTCAGACTATCAATCATGCCGGGTCGGTTCAACCAGTAGCGGACATTCAGTTATTCAGTTCCTTAGTTAGTTCTGCTTCACCAGTAGCAGCATCAAAGCGCAGGTAAAAGAGATCACTATTCATCTGCTCAGGCTTCATCCATATCTCCGCCTCCTTCGAACCGCCTTTCTGTCTGGTGTAGCCCAGCTTAGTCAAATAAGCCCTCAATACCCCGACGTCAGATACTCCCCTAAAAATGATCGTGCTTGACGGGGCGTATCCATCTCCGGGGTGCGATTCAAAGTAATAATCGTTCGATATACGCGGAGCCTTTTCAATATCTTTATCAGTCAGGGAGTGATAATTGAAATAATCATTTTCAGTGTATGTGGTAGCTTCATTGATACCGGATGCAACAAAATAGACAAATAGCCAGCAGAGGATAACAACCGTAATTAATACCAAGACGCTCCATTTAAAGAATTTACGAATCATCACTTCACCTTTGTGTAACCAAGTGACATTCCATTGTCTGTAATAACTTTGACAACACCAGAGGTAAGATCGTCCCACGGCCTCAGACATGTCATAAAATGCGGTAGGTTCACCGTATACGGCTGGTGACGCACACACGGATCTTCCGGGTCAGGGAACAGAATCGGACGGAAACCATGATTTTTATGGGAACCAATAGCACCGTAATGATCCCAGCGACGAACAGCGGCATCATAACTGACAGGTTTAAGGCGGTAGCCGTACCGTCCCGGCATGATAGCTCGATGGAATCCGAACAGATCAGAAACCAAGTCTTCACCACTAAAGCCACTATCAGTGTACCAAGAGAAAGCTCGTAGGCTTTGTAAGCCTTCAAATCGAGCTGCTGTGTTCATCATCATCGCCAGCATGATTCTGTTAATGTCTTCGGTACTCCGGCCACGTTTAATCTCCCAACGAGAGAACTTGCCTACGCCGAATTGTGAATTGAATTTCACAAAGTGCATATCCTGCCGATACATCACTATGTAGGAAGGCTTACCGCTACGCTCCCCCGCGATAAACTGGCTTTTAAGCTCCATGATATCACTACCACGAGCATGCCCCATGTCAACCCAGCCAAGCACCTCAGTATAAACGATCCCCTGCGCAAAACGTCAAACTGCTCCCCATCCTTTATCTCCGCTCTGGTGCTCATTTTTCCATCTCCTTGATAGATTTATGTTGCCAATGTTATAGCCTATTTTTAAGCCAGTCCAGACGGCAGGAAAAGCAAGCCTAATGCCCGATTGGTGATACAACATCAAGCGGAGCGCAGCGACATCATCAGGGTTATATCAGACAGCGGGGTTTATCAGGGCGCTCGTGTATCGCTAAGGAACCGTGAGCCAGACAGAGACAGAGCCTGCATATCGTTCGCAGGTACGAAATCACCATAAACCTGTTTATCCCCTGCAACATCATCTCGACGCGTGGCATAAAGGAGCATCGGGCGAAATGCGCCTCGCTGTAAGTCTCAGGGAATCGTGCCGTGTGTGCGGCTTTCTGTTCATGTTGGGCTATCGCGGGATGACCAGTGGAACGACCGCCAGCGCTTTGCTAAACGCCCTGTTCACCGTTCAAAAAATCGCGGCAACTATCAGGGTAAATAGCGGTGCTTTGGTCACATTGCCTTAGATCTAACTCGTTGAGTCATAAGACTTTTAAAGGACTGGAGCGGGCGAAGGGAATCGAACCCTCGTATAGAGCTTGGGAAGCTCTCGTTCTACCATTGAACTACGCCCGCTTTTGAAGTGCTCAGGCATTATAGACCTTACATCGCGTCTGACAACCCACCGATGCGCTAACAGGTTAATTTCTCGCCTGTTAGCGCGCAGATTAACACTTCGGTACGCTGCCCTGCGGCGGTAAGTAGCGCAGCGGATCGATGGCCGTCGCGCGATAGCGCAGCTGGAAGTGCAGGCGCACGGAGTCGGCATCGCTGCTGCCCATGGTGGCAATCTTCTGCCCGGATTTAACGCTCTGGCCGTTATTCACCAGCAGCGTCTCATTGTGCGCATAGGCGGTGATGTAATCTTCGCTGTGCTTAATCATGATCAGGTTGCCATAGCCGCGTAGCTGGCTGCCGACATAGACCACTTTCCCGGCACCGGCGGCGTAGATCGGCTGCCCGCGCGACCCGGCGATATCAATACCTTTATTACCGCCATCAGAGTTGGAATAGGTGAGGATCACTTTCCCGCTGGTCGGCCAGCGCCAGCAGCGCTGCCCAACGGGCGGCCAGGAGGCTTGCGGCACCGACGAAGAAGGCCGCGCTTTCGCCAGCTTGCCGGAGGAGGAGCCTTTCGACGCCCCTTTCACCTTCAGCCGTTGCCCCACTTCGATGGTGTAGGGCGGCGAAATGCCGTTCATGCTCGCCAGCTCTTTTACACTGGTGCCGGTGATGCGCGAAATGCGGTACAGGGTATCGCCGCGCTTGACCGTGTAGGTCGCGCCTGCGTAGCTTCCGGTCGAATTATTCCCCGCACAGCCCGCCAGTAGCAGCGAAAATGCCAGGCATATGACCATGCAAAATGGGTTTCTCATCAGGCGTCCTGCGCGCAAAACCATTCCTCGAATAAATTAACTGGCGACATATCATAGCAGCCATACGTGGGATGCCAACCCTTTCACAGGGCAATAAAAAAGCCCCGGCGCGTGAACGTCGGGGCTTCTGGCGATTAGCGGTTATTTAACCGGACGCATCGCCGGGAAGAGGATCACGTCGCGGATGGTGTGGCTGTTGGTAAACAGCATTACCATACGGTCGATACCGATGCCCAGACCCGCTGTCGGCGGCAGACCATGCTCCAGCGCGGTGACATAGTCTTCGTCATAGAACATCGCTTCGTCATCGCCCGCGTCTTTCGCTGCTACCTGGTCGGCGAAGCGCTTGGCCTGATCTTCGGCATCGTTCAGCTCGCTAAAGCCGTTACCGATTTCACGGCCGCCGATAAAGAACTCAAAGCGGTCGGTGATTTCCGGGTTGTCGTCGTTACGGCGCGCCAGCGGAGAGACCTCTGCCGGGTATTCGGTGATGAAGGTCGGCTGAATCAGGTGCGCTTCAGCCACTTCTTCAAAGATCTCGGTCACGATACGGCCCAGACCCCAGCTCTTCTCAACTTTGATACCGATGCTTTCAGCAATCGCTTTCGCGCTGTCGAAGTTATCCAGATCGCCCATCTCGGTTTCCGGACGGTACTTCTTGATCGCTTCGCGCATGGTCAGCTTCTCGAACGGCTTACCGAAGTCGAACACCTGCTCGCCGTAAGGCACCTCGGTGGTGCCGAGAATATCCTGCGCCAGCGTGCGGAACAGGGATTCGGTCAGCTCGATCAAATCTTTGTAATCCGCATACGCCATATAGAGCTCCATCATGGTGAACTCTGGGTTATGGCGTACGGAGATGCCTTCGTTACGGAAGTTACGGTTGATTTCGAACACGCGATCGAAGCCGCCGACCACCAGACGCTTGAGATAAAGCTCCGGCGCGATACGCAGGTACATGTCGAGATCGAGCGCGTTGTGATGGGTGATAAACGGACGCGCAGAGGCACCGCCCGGGATCACCTGCATCATCGGCGTTTCCACTTCCATAAAGTCGCGGTTGACCATGAACTGGCGAATGCCGGCCATGATGCGGGAGCGAATTTTGAAGGTGTTGCGCGACTCTTCGTTAGCGATCAGATCGAGGTAGCGCTGACGATAGCGCGCTTCCTGATCCTGCAGGCCGTGAAACTTGTCCGGCAACGGGCGCAGGGCTTTGGTCAGCAGACGCAGCTCGGTGCAGTGGATCGACAGCTCGCCGGTCTTGGTCTTGAACAGCTTGCCGCGCGCGCCGAGGATATCGCCGAGATCCCATTTTTTGAACTGCTCGTTGTAGATGCCTTCCGCCAGATCGTCGCGGGAAACATAGAGCTGAATACGACCGCCCACATCCTGCAACGTGACAAAGGAGGCTTTGCCCATAATGCGGCGCGTCATCATACGACCCGCAACGGCAACTTCGATGCCGAGCGCTTCCAGCTCTTCATTCTCTTTGCCGTCGAATTCGGCGTGCAGCTTGTCAGAGGTCTGGTCACGACGGAAGTCGTTCGGGAACGGAACGCCCTGCTCGCGCAACAGCGCCAGCTTCTCACGGCGGGTTTTCAGTTCATTATTAAGATCGACTGCCGCGTCAGCGCCCTGTGCTTGTTGTTCAGACATGTTGGTTCCTCATAGCCCTGCTTTCAAACTTGCTTCAATAAATTGATCCAGGCTGCCGTCCAGCACCGCCTGCGTGTTGCGGGTTTCAACCCCGGTGCGCAGATCTTTGATGCGGGAGTCATCCAGGACATAAGAACGGATCTGGCTGCCCCAGCCGATGTCGGACTTGGTATCTTCCATCGCCTGCTTCTCGGCATTTTTTTTCTGCATCTCCAGTTCATAAAGCTTCGCTTTCATCTGCTTCATGGCCTGGTCTTTGTTTTTATGCTGAGAGCGGTCATTCTGGCACTGCGTGACCAACCCGGTCGGAATGTGGGTAATACGCACCGCGGATTCAGTACGGTTAACGTGCTGACCGCCCGCGCCGGAGGCACGGTAAACGTCGATACGCAGGTCAGCCGGGTTGATTTCGATATCGATATCGTCATCCACTTCCGGGTAGACAAACGCGGAGCTGAACGAGGTGTGGCGACGGCCGCCGGAGTCAAACGGGCTTTTACGCACCAGACGGTGCACGCCGGTTTCGGTACGAAGCCAGCCGTAGGCGTAATCACCAATGATCTTGATGGTAACGGATTTGATCCCCGCCACTTCACCTTCGGACTCTTCGATGATTTCGGTTTTGAAGCCGCGTGCTTCGGCCCAGCGCAGATACATGCGCGTCAGCATGCTGGCCCAGTCCTGCGCTTCGGTACCGCCGGAGCCAGCCTGAATATCGAGGTAGCAGTCGGCGCTGTCGTACTCGCCGGAGAACATGCGGCGGAATTCAAGCTGCGCCAGCTTCTCTTCCAGCCCGTCCAGCTCGGCGACGGCCTCGTTGAAGGTCTCTTCATCGTCGGCTTCAACGGCCAGTTCCAGCAGGCCCGCAACATCTTCCAGCCCCTGGCGCATCTGATCCAGCGTCTCAACGATAGCTTCGAGCGAGGAGCGCTCTTTGCCGAGCGCCTGTGCGCGCTCTGGTTCATTCCATACGTCCGGCTGTTCCAGCTCGGCGTTTACTTCTTCCAGACGCTCTTTCTTGGCGTCATAGTCAAAGATACCCCCTAAGAACGTCGGAGCGCTCCGTGAGGTCCTGAATGCGATTTTTTACCGGATTAATTTCAAACATGGTCTGTTTTCTTTTATTGGACTTGTCAAAAAGCGGTGATAAGGGCGAGATTCTACCGGATCTATGCCCTTATTTGTAGCGAATAGTGGCGCTAAAGTGGCCAGAGGTTTTCGATGATCAGCTGCACGCTACGGTTGCCGCGAAACTCGTTAACATCGAGTTTATAAGCGATTTTCACCTGCCGTACGCCGTTGTCCGGCCAGATGGCGGTATCAACGTTAAAGGCGATCCCGTCGAGCAGCGGACCGCCGCCAACTGGCTCCAGCATCACTTTTAAATGCCGCTCGCCCACCAGCCGCTGCTGCAACAGGCGAAACTCGCCGTCGAACATCGGTTCCGGGAACATCTGCCCCCACGGGCCCGCCTCGCGCAGCATCTCTGCCACTTCAAGCGTCATCTCCTGGGCGCTAAGCGGCCCGTCGGAGAGAATTTCGCCCTGCAACAGCGCCGGGTCGAGCCACTCGGTGACCAGATCGCCAAAGCGCTGCTGGAAGGCGTCAAAATTGGCCTCTTCAAGCGTTAATCCGGCCGCCATCGCGTGGCCGCCGAACTTCAGCATCATGCCGGGGTAGAGCGTGTCGAGCCGCTCCAGCGCATCGCGCATATGCAGCCCCTGAATGGAGCGCCCGGAGCCTTTCAGCACGCCTTCACCGGCGGGCGCAAAAGCAATTACCGGGCGATGAAAGCGCTCTTTAATGCGCGAAGCCAGAATACCGACCACGCCCTGATGCCACTCGGGATGGTACATCGCCAGCCCGCCGGGCAGCGTCTCACTGCTGCGCTCAAGCTGCTCGCACAGGGTCAGCGCTTCCGCCTGCATGCCCTGTTCAATCTCTTTGCGCGTCTGGTTGAGCGCGTCGAGATCGCTTGCCAGTTGGCGCGCTTCGCCGAGGTTGTCGCACAACAGCAGCGCTACGCCGACGGACATATCATCCAGACGCCCGGCGGCATTGAGGCGCGGGCCGAGTGCGAAACCGAGATCGCTTGCCGCCAGTTTGTGCGCCTCGCGGTTGGCAATCTCCAGCAGCGCTTTAATACCCGGTCGACAGCGGCCGGCACGAATACGGCTCAGCCCCTGCCAGGTCAAAATACGGTTATTGGCATCCAGCGGAACGACGTCCGCCACCGTGCCCAGCGCCACCAAATCGAGCAGCTCAGCAAGGTTTGGCATCGCGATGCCGCGCGCCTCAAACCAGCCGTTGTCGCGCAGGAAGGCGCGCAGCGCCAGCATCAGATAGAAGGCAACGCCAACGCCTGCCAAAGATTTCGACGGGAAGTCACAGTCGCGCAGGTTGGGGTTAACAATCGCCTCGGCCTCGGGCAGCGTGTCGCCGGGCAGGTGGTGATCGGTAACGACAACCGGAATACCCAATTCATGCGCACGGGCAACGCCCGCATGGGAGGAGATGCCGTTATCCACGGTCAGGATCAGCTGCGCGCCGCGGGCATGGGCCTGATCGACCACTTCCGGGCTGAGGCCGTAGCCATCATCAAAGCGGTTCGGCACCAGGTAGCTGACGTTGTCGCAGCCCAACGAGCGCAGCGCCAGCACGCTCAGCGCGGTGCTGGTTGCGCCGTCGGCGTCAAAATCCCCGACCACGATAATGCGCAGCCCTTCGCGCATGGCGTTGTAGAGGTGCGTAACCGCATCATCGATGCCGGTCAGCTGCTGCCAGGGAAGCATCCCTTTTACGCTGCGTTCCAGATCGCGGTCGCTCTTCACGCCGCGGCTGGCATATAAGCGACGCAGCAGCGGCGGGAGCGAATCCGCCAGCACTGCCGCGTCATCCACCTCACGGCGGCGAAGTTGTATCTCAGCTTTCACGGGAATTACTTACCGCCCGTCGCTTTCTGGTGCTGGTCGAGGAAGGCTTTCATCTCGGCGGGTGCCTGGTAGCCCGGCACAACGTAGCCATCGTTCAGCACAATGGCTGGCGTACCGTTTACGCCAAACTGCACGCCCAGCGCGTAGTGGTTAGCGATGCTGATATCGCAGCTGGCAGGCTTAACGCCTTTGCCTGCCATTGCATCATCAAAGGCTTTCTTCGGATCTTTCGCGCACCAAATCGCCTTCATCTCTTTTTCCACCTCGCTCGGCACGCCCTGGCGCGGGAAGGCGAGGTAACGCACGGTAATACCCAGTGCGTTGTAGTCGGCCATTTCGCTGTGCAGCTTCTGGCAGTAGCCGCAGGTGATGTCGGTAAAGACGGTGATGACGTGCTTCTCTTGCGGCGCTTTGTAGACAATCATCTCTTTTTCCAGCGCGTTGAGATGCGGCAGCAGCATTTTGCTGGTGACATTGACCGGCTGCGCGCCGCTGACGTCATACATCGGCCCCTGAATAATATGTTTGCCATCTTCGGTGACATAGAGCACGCCGCTGTTGGTCATCACGGCTTTCATTCCGGCAACGGGAGCGGGCATGATGTCGGAACTCTGTACACCCAGCTTCGCCAGCGACTGCTTAATCGCCGCATCATCGGCATGGGCCGCGCCGGTGAACGCAGCCAGCAGGGTGAACATGATTAAACCTTTTTTCATAACAGATCCTTAGATTGTCAGCACTCACGCCCGCGGGTGGTGCTGTTGATGAAGCTTGCGCAGCCGCTCGGTGGCGACATGCGTGTAAATTTGCGTTGTCGAGAGATCCTGGTGCCCCAGCAGCATCTGTACCACGCGCAGATCCGCGCCGTGGTTGAGCAGATGCGTGGCAAAAGCATGGCGCAGGACGTGGGGCGAGAGCTTTTCGCTGTCGATCCCCGCAAGCACCGCGTAGTGCTTGATGCGATGCCAGAAGGTCTGGCGCGTCATCTGCTGGCCGCGCTGGCTCGGGAACAGCACATCGATCGAAGCACCGTTCAGCAGCCACGGACGCCCATATTCAAGATAGTGCTCAACCCAGTAGATCGCCTCTTCGCCCAGCGGCACCAGGCGCTCTTTGTTGCCTTTACCAATAACACGCAGCACGCCCTGGCGAAGGCTGATATCGCTCATCGTCAGCCCCACCAGCTCCGTCACGCGAAGACCGGTCGCATACAACACCTCAAGCATGGCTTTATCGCGTAACTCCAGCGGTTGGTCAACCACCGGTGCCTGTAACAACCGCCCAACCTGCGTTTCGCTTAAGTCTTTCGGCAGGCGCTGCGGCAGCTTAGGGGAGGCCAACTGGGCGCTCGGGTCATCCTGGCGCAGCTTTTCGCGGTAGAGATACTGGAAAAAACGCCGCACGGCGCTCAGCAGACGCGCCGAACTCGTGGCTTTATAGCCCCCTTCGACGCGTTCGGCGAGCAGCGCTTGTAGCTCATCGCTCTGCGCGCGCTCCAGACTGCTGCCCCGATGATGAAGCCACTCCACGACGCCCTTCAGATCGCGACGATAGGCGCTGAGGGTGTTTTCCGCCAGGTTGTTCTCCAGCCAGAGCGCATCAAGAAATTGTTCGATACGTGCGAGATCTTCTTCCATCCGCCCTCTCCTTCTCTCAATCGCTGCATTATGCCTGATTGAGACCTGATTCTGGTACACTGCGTGCAAAGACACATCAAGAACCGAGATGTTTACGTTATGAATATTGGTCTGTTTTATGGTTCCAGCACCTGCTACACCGAAATGGCAGCGGAGAAGATTCGCGACATTATCGGGCCGGAACTGGTCACGCTACACAACCTGAAAGACGATGCTCCCGCCCTGATGGAGCAGTATGATGCGCTGATCCTCGGCATTCCGACCTGGGATTTTGGCGAACTGCAGGAAGACTGGGAGGCCGTCTGGGAGACGCTCGACACGCTCAACCTTGATGGCAAAATTGTGGCGCTCTACGGTATGGGCGACCAGCTCGGCTACGGCGAATGGTTCCTCGACGCGCTGGGCATGCTGCATGACAAGCTGGCACCGAAAGACGTTAGCTTCGTCGGCTACTGGCCAACCGAAGGCTACGAGTTTACCAGCAACAAACCGGTTATTGCCGACGGGCAGCTGTTTGTCGGCCTGGCGCTGGATGAGACCAACCAGTATGACCTGAGCGACGCGCGCCTCGAAGCCTGGTGCGAGCAGATCCTGACGGAGATGGCAGAGCGCTTCGCCTGATCCCTGCGACGTTGCCTTTAGTGCAGTCCCTGCGCCGGTTTTTGTAAAATCATCCGGCGCAGATCGCGCCACTCCTGCGCATCCATACTGTCTGATGCCAGCCAGAGATGCTGCCGACGCCCATCTTCTTCGCGACGCAAACGCAGAATCATCCCGCTACGCAGCATCCAGGGCGTACCGACAATATCCCACTCTTCGCCCTGCCAGCGCAGGCGGGAATCCATCAGCAGCTTAATCTCGCCATGACAGGCGTTGATGCGCCGTTGGCTCCGTACGGAGTCAAACACCACCAGCGAAAGCAGCAGCAGCCATACCGGCGTGTAGCTCAGCGGCCAGGGCATCAGCAAGATGAGTGCGGCTACGAATCCATGGAGCAATAAGGAGAGCCACTGTGCGCGCCAGGAGACGCGTAACTCAGATTGCCACAGGACCACGATCCCGATTCCGTGTCTGGATTAACTGCACCATTCTTTGCAACTCCGCATCCTGTGGCTTGCCGTGGTTCATAAGCCAGTTAAATAAATCGGGATCGTCATTTTCCAGCAGGCGGACAAAGAGACGCTTGTCATCATCGCTTAGCGAATCGTACTCATGTTCGAAAAAAGGCATGATGGAAATATCGAGCTCGCGCATTCCGCGACGGCACGCCCAGTGAATACGGGCCTTGTTAGTAATATCCATGTGTATCTCCCTGTTCGGCATGATGGGCACATTGTAACGTGTTTTTAATATATCTTTTGCGGAATATTTCACTGCACGGGCTGGCTTCCAGAATAATTCGCCTTCTCTGCAACGATTTCATTCCGCTGCGTAATATCTCGCAAGGCCATCACAATGGCACAAATCGCATGCTTTATCGCTTGCAATGGACACCGGCTCTTTTACCATTAACACCCAACACAGCGTTAAGCTAATCAGGACATTAATATGGCTTTTACTCCTTTTCCTCCGCGCCAGCCGACCGCCTCTTCACGTCTGCCGCTGACGCTTATGACGCTCGATGACTGGGCGCTGGCAACCATTACCGGGGCCGATAGCGAGAAGTATCTGCAGGGCCAGGTGACGGCAGATGTCTCGACACTGGCGGCCAATCAGCATCTGCTGGCGGCGCACTGTGATTCTAAAGGCAAAATGTGGAGCAATATGCGGTTGTTCCACGATAAAGAGGGGTTCGCGTGGCTGTTGCGCCGCAGCGTGCGTGAAACCCAGCTGCGCGAACTGAAAAAGTATGCCGTCTTCTCCAAAGTGACTATCGCTGCGGACGACGAGCGCGTTCTGCTTGGTGTAGCCGGTTTCCAGGCGCGGGCCGCGCTGGCGAATCTTTTCTCCACCCTGCCGGAGAGCGAAAATCAGGTCGTGCAGGAGGGTGAAACCACGCTGCTGTGGTTTGCGCACCCTGCCGAACGCTTTCTGTTAGTGACCGATGCCGCCACGGCCGAAATGGTCACCGAGAAGCTGCGCGGCGAAGCCCAGCTCAATAACAGCCAGCAGTGGCTGGCACTGAATATCGAAGCGGGTCTGCCGGTCATTGATGAAGCGAATGTCGCGCAGTTTATTCCGCAGGCGACCAACCTGCAGGCGCTGGGCGGCATCAGCTTTAAGAAAGGGTGCTATACCGGCCAGGAGATGGTGGCGCGAGCAAAATTCCGCGGGGCCAATAAACGCGCGCTGTGGTACCTGGCAGGAACCGCCAGCCGCGTTCCGGAAGCGGGAGAAGATCTCGAGCGTAAGATGGGCGACAACTGGCGTCGTACCGGCACCGTACTGGCTGCCGCACAGCTGGATGACGGGCGCGTGATTGTTCAGGTGGTGATGAATAATGACATGGAGCCGGACAGCGTGTTCCGCGTGCGCGAGGATGCTAATACGTTGAGCATAGAGCCGCTGCCCTACTCGCTCGAAGAGTAAGCGGTTCTGAGCCGGGCAAGGCATCTGCCCGCCCGGCCACCACGCAGGGTTTAAATCTGGCCGACGTAAAGATAGATGGCGAGGAAGTGGCAGACGCTCCCGCCAAGGACAAAGCCGTGCCAGATGGCATGGTTGTAGGGAATACGTTTACAGACGTAAAAAATGACGCCAAGCGAGTAGATCAGGCCGCCCACGGCAAGCAGCGTGACGCCGCCCGGTGAAAGACGCGTGGCAAGCTGGTAAATCACCACCAGCGAGAGCCAACCCATCGCCAGATAGGTGACCAGTGACAGCACCTTAAAGCGGTGCGCGATCGTCAGCTTAAACAGGATGCCCAGCAGCGCGAGGCCCCAGATCACCACCATCAGCCCGCGTGCCAGCGGTGAATCCAGGCCGACCAGCAGGAACGGCGTGTAGGTACCCGCAATCAGCAGATAGATGGCGCAGTGGTCAAATTTCTTCAGCCATATTTTGGCGCGTGGATGCGGAATGGCGTGGTAGAGCGTCGACGCCAGAAACAGCAGGATCATGCTGCCGCCGTAAAGCGCGTAACTGGTGATGGCAAGGGTGCTGGCATGGGCGTCAACTGCCTGTCCCAGCAGCAGCACCAGCCCGACAATCCCGAACACCAGCCCGATACCGTGGCTGATGCTGTTGGCAATCTCCTCTGCCAGTGTATATCCCTGTGCGATTAATGGTTTTTTGACCATAGGTAACTCCAGGAGAACTCAAAAACGTTGCGCTACTAGAGTAACTGAGAATAATTCCAGTGCACACCTGTACGCTAAAATATTTCGCCTATCCATACCCCACTGCCTGCGGATCGGCTAAAAGTCGGGGCGCGCGCGCCGCAGTTGTGGCAGCATGAGGCACATTTGCAGGCAGGCCCGCTAAGGGCTGGCTACATTATCAGCAGCAAAGGACACCGCCGTGACGATGTTTACCCACTCCGCCATCGCCAGCCTCAACACCCTGGAGATGATGGTCTACAACTTTGTGGTCAAAAACCGCGACAAAGTGATGTACATGACGATCCGCGAACTGGCCTACGCGGCGGGCGTCTCGACCACCACGGTGCTGCGCTTTTGCCGCAAGCTTAACTGCGAGGGGTATTCGGAATTTCGCGTGCGCTTTAAATTGTATCTGGAGCAGAACGAGCCGCCGCAGGCTAATTTCGGTGCCAGCGAAGTGATCAGCTTTTTTAAAAGCGTTAATAACGACGAATTCGATAAATTACTCGATAGCACCGTCGACATCATATTATCCTCCGAGCGTATTATCTTCGTCGGAGCGGGCACTTCGGGGGCGCTGGCTAAATATGGCGCACGATTTTTCTCAAATATTGGCAAATTCAGTAACCATATTGACGATCCCTATTTCCCGGTGACCAACGATATGGCAAAAAACGCGCTGGCAATTGTGCTCTCTGTCTCCGGCGAAACTGAGGAGATCCTGCGTTTTGCCAGCCAGTTCAGTTTGCATCACTGCAAAGTTCTCTCCATTACCAGCCATGAACATTCCCGTCTGGCGAAACTGGCGGATTACAATATCTCCTGGCACGTGCCGCAAATGCGTATTTCCGGCGGGTACGATATTACGACGCAAATCCCGGTGGTTTATATTCTCGAGTCGCTGGGACGTAAACTGGCGAAGAAAATAGCATAAAAAAACAGGGTGTTTTTTCGGTGTAACAAATTACCGCAGCGGCAATTTGTTATATCGTGACATTCATTTCCCCTTTGCTAGACTCGTTGGCAGCCAATATGACGAGAAGAGCAACGATGAAAAAATTGACCTTACCGAAAGATTTCTTGTGGGGCGGCGCCGTTGCCGCGCATCAGGTAGAAGGCGGCTGGAATAAAGGCGGCAAAGGCCCGAGCAT
Organism: Kosakonia sp. 1610; assembly: GCF_050435845.1. Lineage (NCBI taxonomy): Bacteria > Pseudomonadati > Pseudomonadota > Gammaproteobacteria > Enterobacterales > Enterobacteriaceae > Kosakonia > Kosakonia sp. 1610. Next base: position 151,443 of record NZ_JBNDKZ010000004.1, read on the forward strand.
CTGCGACGTACTGACCGGCGGCGCACACGGCGTCCCGCGTGAAATCACCCAGCAGGTGGAAGCGGGAAAATATTACCCGAACCATGAAGCCGTCGATTTTCATGGTCATTACAAAGAGGACATCAAACTCTTTGCCGAGATGGGCTTCAAATGTTTCCGAACTTCAATTGCCTGGACCCGCATCTTCCCGCAGGGCGATGAGTTGCAGCCCAATGAAGAGGGTCTGAAGTTCTACGACGATGTGTTCGATGAGCTGCTGAAGTACAACATCGAGCCGGTCATTACCCTCTCTCACTTTGAGATGCCGCTGCACCTGGTTCAGGAGTACGGCGGCTGGACCAACCGTAAAGTGGTTGATTTCTTTGTGCGTTTCGCCGAAGTGGTGTTTGAGCGCTACAAGAACAAGGTCAAATACTGGATGACCTTCAACGAGATCAACAACCAGCGCAACTGGCGCGCGCCGCTGTTCGGCTACTGCTGCTCCGGCGTGGTCTATACCGAGCACGAAAACCCGGAAGAGACGATGTACCAGGTGCTGCATCACCAGTTTGTCGCCAGCGCGATGGCGGTGAAGATTGGTCACCGCATTAACCCGTCGATGCAGATTGGCTGCATGCTGGCGATGGTGCCGCTCTATCCCTTCTCCTGTAAGCCTGAAGATGTGATGTATGCGCAGGAATCAATGCGCGAGCGTTATGTCTTTACCGATGTTCAGCTGCGCGGTTACTACCCCTCCTACGTACTTAACGAGTGGGAGCGTCGCGGCTTTAACATCAAAATGGAAGCCGGTGATGAAGCGATCCTGCGCGAAGGGTGCTGCGACTACCTGGGCTTCAGCTACTACATGACCAATGCGGTAAAAGCCGAAGGCGGCTCGGGTGATGCGCTCTCCGGTTTCCAGGGCAGCGTGCCGAACCCGCATGTGAAAGCCTCCGACTGGGGCTGGCAGATTGACCCGGTTGGCCTGCGCTACGCTCTTTGCGAGCTCTATGAGCGCTACCAGAAACCGCTGTTTATCGTTGAAAACGGCTTTGGCGCGTACGACAAAGTCGAAGAGGATGGCAGCATTAACGATGATTACCGCATCGATTATCTGCGCGCGCATGTGAAAGAGATGGTCGAAGCCGTCACCTATGATGGCGTGGATCTGATGGGTTACACCCCGTGGGGCTGCATTGACTGCGTCTCCTTCACCACCGGACAGTACAGCAAACGTTACGGCTTTATCTACGTGAACAAGCACGACGACGGCACCGGCGATATGTCACGCTCACGCAAGAAGAGCTTTAACTGGTACAAGGAAGTGATCGCCAGCAACGGCGAGAACGTGTGATCGATTGAGGCGTTGCCGGATGGCGGCTGCGCCTTATCCGGCCTGGGACGGGTTTGCACCACGCCTGGCTTTGCCGGATGGCGGCTGCGCCTTATCCGGCCTACGACGGATTGCACCACGTTTGGCGTTGCCGGATGGCGGCTGCGCCTTATCCGGCCTGCAACGGTTCCGATACGTAGGCCTGATAAGCGAAGCGCCATCAGGCATAAAAACGCTACTTTCCCCCGGCTAGATCGATAAAGCTTCCTGTCACATAGGAGGCTTTATCGCTTAACAGCCAGGCAATCGCCTGCGCCACCTCTTCCGGCTGCCCGCCGCGCTGCATTGGAATGGCGCTGCTGACGCGATCGACGCGTCCCGGCTCGCCGCCGCTGGCATGCATCTCCGTATAAATAAACCCCGGACGCACGCCGTTTACGCGGATGCCGCTTGCTGCGACCTCCAGCGACAGACCGCTGGTTAACGTATCCACCGCCCCTTTTGACGCCGCATAATCAACATACTCTCCCGGCGATCCAAGCCTTGCCGCAGCTGACGAAACATTCACAATCGCGCCGCCCTGTCCGCCATGCTGCGTCGACATGCGCTTTACCGCTTCGCGACAGCAGAGGAAATAACCCGTCACATTGGTCGCCAGCACCTGGTTGATACGTGCCGCACTCAGTGCCTCTACCCGGCTCTGCTGAAACAGAATACCGGCATTATTGACCAGCGCGGTCAGCGGCAGCCCCTCTTCGTCAATACGCGCAAACATCGCCTCAACCTGACTTTCATCGCTGATATCCGCCTGCACCGCAAACGCCTTGCCGCCCCGGGCCAGGATCTCTGCCACCACCTCATCGGCGGCGTCGCGCTGGCGATGATAATTGACTGCCACGGTGTAGCCCTCTTGCGCCAGTAACCGCGCGGTGGCGCGACCAATTCCACGGCTTGCGCCGCTCACTAAGGCAATTACCATGCTTTTCTCCCAAATAGAAAGGGCGCCGAAGCGCCCTTAAAAGATAGTGTGATCAAGCGATTATTGATATTCGCTCATCGGCACGCAGGAACAGAAAAGATTCCGGTCGCCATAAACATCATCCAGACGTTTCACGGTCGGCCAGTATTTATTGACTGCGCCCGCCGGGAAGACCGCCAGCTCGCGGCTGTAGGCGTGGTTCCACTCGCTCACCAGTTCATGCTGGGTGTGCGGCGCATTGACCAGCGGGTTATCCTCCAGCGCCCATTCGCCCTGTTTCACGCGCTCGATCTCAGCACGGATCGCCAGCATCGCGTCGATAAAGCGATCCAGTTCGACTTTGCTTTCAGACTCTGTCGGTTCAACCATCAGCGTACCGGCAACCGGGAAGGACATGGTCGGCGCATGGAATCCGTAGTCAATCAGGCGCTTGGCGATATCCAGCTCGCTGATGCCGGTCTCCTCTTTCAGCGGGCGAATATCGAGAATGCACTCATGCGCCACACGTCCATCACGGCCGGTGTAGAGCACCGGGAAGGCCTCTTTCAGGCGGCTGGCGATATAGTTGGCGTTGAGGATCGCCACCTGGCTCGCCTTTTTCAGACCTTCGGCGCCCATCATGCGGATATACATCCAACTGATCGGCAGGATCGACGCACTGCCAAACGGTGCGGCGGAAACCGCGCCCTGACGCGTCAGCATGCCTTCAATTTGCACCACGCTGTGGCCCGGAACAAACGGTGCCAGATGCGCTTTGACGCCAATCGGCCCCATGCCCGGGCCGCCGCCGCCGTGCGGGATACAGAAGGTTTTATGCAGGTTGAGGTGCGACACATCGGCACCAATAAAGCCCGGCGAGGTAATGCCGACCTGCGCATTCATGTTCGCGCCATCAAGGTAAACCTGGCCGCCAAACTGATGCACCACTTCGCACACTTCGCGGATCGTCTCTTCATAGACGCCGTGCGTTGACGGGTAGGTCACCATAATGCAGGAGAGGTTTTCGCCCGCCTGCTCCGCTTTCGCACGCAGATCGGCCAGATCGATGTTGCCATTCTTATCGCAGGCTACAACCACCACCTGCATGCCCGCCATCTGCGCCGAAGCCGGGTTGGTACCGTGGGCAGAGCTTGGGATCAGGCAGATATCGCGATGCCCTTCATTGCGGCTTTCGTGGTAGTGGCGGATCGCCAGCAGACCGGCGTATTCACCCTGTGCGCCGGAGTTCGGCTGCATACAGAGCGCATCGTAACCGGTCAGTTTCACCAGCCAGTCGGAGAGCTGCGCAATCATCTGGTGATAACCTTCCGCCTGCTCCGGCGGGCAGAACGGGTGCAGTTCCGCAAATTCCGGCCAGGTGATCGGGATCATCTCCGCTGCGGCGTTAAGCTTCATGGTGCAGGAGCCTAGCGGGATCATCGCCTGGTTGAGCGCCAGATCTTTGCGCTCAAGCGAGTGCATATAGCGCATCATCTCGGTTTCGCTGTGGTAGCGATTGAACACCGGGTGTGTAAGGATCGCATCGTCACGCACCATTTCAGCCGGCAGAGAGCGGCTGTCGAGGGCCACCTCTTTATCCAGCGCGTCGATCTCAAGGCCATGTGCGTCGCCGAGCAGAACGCTGAACAGCGCCAACACATCGTCGCGGGTGGTGGTTTCATCCAGCGTAATGCCTACGGCGTTAAGAATGTCGCTGCGCAGGTTGATTTCATGGGCTTCCGCACGCGCTAACACTGCGGCTTTATCCGCGACTTCAACGCAGAGCGTGTCGAAATAGTGCGCGTGACGCAGTTTCAGGCCGCCGCGCTGCAGGCCAGCAGCGAGAATGTCGGTCAGGCGATGGATGCGCCCGGCAATGCGTTTCAGCCCTTCCGGGCCGTGGAACACCGCATAGAGGCTGGCGATATTGGCCAGCAGCACCTGCGAAGTACAAATATTGGAGTTAGCTTTCTCACGGCGAATATGCTGCTCGCGGGTCTGCATCGCCATGCGCAACGCCGTGTTACCGGCCGCGTCTTTGGAGACGCCGATAATGCGCCCCGGCATCGAGCGTTTGAACTCATCTTTCGCGGCAAAGAAGGCGGCATGCGGGCCACCGTAGCCCATCGGCACCCCGAAGCGCTGCGCGGAGCCGAAAACAATATCGGCACCCTGTTTACCCGGCGCGGTCAGGTGCACCAGCGCCATCAGATCGGCGGCAACGCTGACCACGATTTTGCGTGATTTTAACTCGGCAATCAGCGCGCTGTAGTTGTGCACTTCGCCGGTGGTGCCCACCTGTTGAAGCAGCACGCCAAAGAGATCCTGGTGATCGAGGGCTTTCTCTGCCTCATCGACAATCACCTCAAAGCCGAAGGTTTCCGCACGGGTGCGCACCACATCCAGCGTTTGCGGGTGGATATCAGCCGCGACGAAGAAGCGGTTCGCGCCTTTCAGTTTGCTGACGCGTTTTGCCATCGCCATCGCTTCAGCGGCGGCGGTCGCTTCATCCAGCAGCGAAGCGGAGGCGATATCGAGGCCGGTCAGATCGAGCGTGACCTGCTGGAAATTGAGCAGGGATTCAAGACGCCCCTGCGACACTTCCGGCTGATAAGGAGTGTAAGCGGTGTACCAGCCCGGGTTCTCCAGCATATTACGCAGGATCACCGGCGGCAGCTGCACGGCGGTGTAACCCATGCCAATGTAAGACTTAAAGCGCTTGTTACGGCGGGCCAGGGTTTTCAGTTCAGCGAGCGCGGCATATTCGGTGGTGGACTCCCCCACCTGCGGCGGTGCGGCGAGCTGAATATCTTTCGGCACGATCTGCCCGATCAGCGCGTCGAGCGATTCTGCACCAACGCTGTTCAGCATCTCCTGCTGTTGCGTGGTGTCCGGGCCAATATGCCTGCCGATAAACGCGGCGTGATGTTCAAGCTGGCTTAAAGTCTGAGTCATGAGCGAGGGTTCCTGAAACGTGCGGTAATAGATAAAACGAAGATCTGGCTTGCCGGAAAGCGTGACGCTTCACCGGCCTGTTGATGGACGTAAAGGTTGGCCGGAGACGCGTCGCGCCATCCGGCACACCATTATTCGTCTTCTAACAGGGCGCTGTAGCCGGTTGCGTCTAACAGCGCTTCGACTTCTGCCTCATCGTTGGCCTTGATTTTGAAGATCCAGCCTTCACCATACGGCGCGCTGTTCACCAGCTCCGGCGAGTCATTCAGGCTGTCGTTGACCGCAACGATTTCACCGCCAATCGGTGCATAAATATCGGATGCCGCTTTTACCGACTCCGCCACGGCGCAGTCATCGCCAGCGCTAACGGTGGTGCCGACGTCCGGCAGGTCAACAAACACCATATCGCCCAGCAGCTCTTGCGCATGCTCGGTGATACCAACGGTGTAGCTGCCGTCCGCTTCTTTACGCAGCCACTCGTGTTCTTTGCTGTATTTCAGATCGCCTGGTACATTGCTCATTGTTTTCTCTCCAGAAAAATAACGTTACGCGACCGCTTTGCCGGCGCGCACAAAAACAGGTTTGGTCACTTTGACCGGCATTTCGCGGTTGCGGATCTGCACTACGGCGGTCTCACCGATCCCTGCCGGAACGCGGGCCAGCGCAATGCTGTAGCCAAGCGTCGGCGAGAAGCTGCCGCTGGTGATCACCCCTTTCTGCACATTGCCCTGCGCATCGGTGAAGTGCACCGGCAGTTCATTACGCAATACGCCTTTTTCGGTCATCACCAGGCCAACCAGCTGCTCGGTGCCTTTTTCGCGCTGCTGCTCAAGGGCATCACGTCCGATAAAGTCGCGATCCTGCGGCTCCCAGGCGATGGTCCAGCCCATGTTGGCCGCCAGCGGCGAGACGCCTTCATCCATCTCCTGCCCGTAAAGGTTCATGCCCGCTTCCAGGCGCAGCGTATCGCGCGCGCCGAGCCCGCAGGGTTTTACGCCCGCATTCAGCAGGCCTTGCCAGAAGTCGGCGGCTTTTTCATTCGGCAGGGCAATTTCATACCCGGCTTCACCGGTGTAACCGGTGGTGGCAATAAAGAGGTCGCCCGCTTCCACGCCGAAGAAGGGTTTCATGCCAGAGACCGCTGCGCGCTGCGCGTCGGTAAACAGGCTGGCGGCTTTCTCCTGCGCATGCGGGCCCTGCACCGCGATCAGAGAGAGATCGTCGCGCACGGTGATGTCGATGCTATAAGGTTCGGCGTGTTGGGAAATCCAGGAGAGGTCTTTTTCGCGGGTGGCGGAGTTAACAACGAGGCGGAAGAAATCTTCGGTGAAGTAGTAGACGATCAAATCATCAATCACGCCGCCCGAGGCATTAAGCATACCGCTGTAGAGCGCTTTGCCGGGCTTGGTTAACTTCGCTACATCATTTGCCAGCAAATAGCGCAGAAATTCGCGGGTCCGGCTGCCTTTCAGGTCAACGATGGTCATGTGAGAGACATCAAACATGCCAGCATCGGTGCGCACCGCGTGGTGCTCATCAAGCTGCGAGCCGTAATGCAGGGGCATCATCCAGCCGTGGAAGTCGACCATGCGGGCGCCGCATTGAGTATGTTGTTCAAATAAAGGGGTCTGCTGAGCCATCTTTTCCTCATCGAATACGCTGAGCTATCACGTTTTTCGCAACGCCTTTCCGGCGGCAAAAAGCGTGTCGATGCCCTGTTACAGGCGGTGACGCAAACGTTCTCTTTGGCCTGAACTTATCACCGAAAGGTGCGCTTAACCATAAGGAAAAACCGGTCATCACATTAGCTTATGACCAAATTGCCCTGAGATAACTGTAGTGAAATATAGCGAAAAATCCCTGAAACACGCGGATAAGAGGTCACTTCTGCGCGCTTATTGGGCAGGTAATTAGCATTTACTGCCAGTTAAAAGCAAAAAAGCGCGTGAGCCAAAATTAACGACATGAGAAAAACTAATCTGAGAATGAGGGTGAAATTAGAATATTTCAAATGAGAGGGGAGCTTCCCTTCCCGGGGCCGGGAAGGGAAAGTGTGACGCAGTTAACGTAACCACTCTGGCAGATCGTTAAGCCCTAAAGCCTGACGCAATAACTGCGGTTTAACGCCAGGAAGCGTATCCGCCAGTTTCAGCCCGATATCGCGCAGCAGCTTTTTCGCCGGATGCGCACCGGCAAACAGTTCGCGGAAACCCTGCATGCTCGCCAGCATCATCGCGGCGCTATGTTTACGGCTGCGCTCGTAGCGGCGCAGGTACAGATGCTGACCGATATCTTTGCCGTCACGGCTTAAACGACGCAGCTCAGCAATCAGCTCAGCCACATCCATAAAACCGAGGTTAACGCCCTGGCCTGCTAAAGGATGGATGGTGTGCGCCGCATCGCCCACCAGCGCTAACCGATGCCCGGCAAACTGCCGCGCGTAACGTCCGGTTAACGGGTAAGTCTGGCGTTCGCTCTCCAGCTCGCACAGACCGAGGCGGTTATCGAAGGCCACGGTCAGCGCCTGGTTGAACGCCTCAGCGCTGCTCTCCTGCATCGCCTTCGCCTGCTCTGGCGGAAGCGACCAGACGATCGAGCATAAATGCGGATCGTTCAGCGGCAGAAACGCGAGGATGCCATCATTATGGAAAACCTGGCGCGCAACAGCCTGGTGCGGCTCGGCGGTGCGGATCGTCGCCACCAGCGCGTGATGGTGATAATCCCAGTAGGTGAGCGGAATATCCGCACGGTTGCGCAGCCACGAGTTAGCGCCGTCAGCACCCACCACCAGTCGCGCCGTCAGCATAGTGCCCTCTTTCAGGGTCAGGAACGCTTCGTTCTCCCCCCAGGCGACCTGCTGCAACTCGGCTGGCGCAATCAGCGTGACATCTTTGCACTGCTGCGCCTGCTCCCACAACGCGTGGTGAATGCGCGTGTTCTCAATGATGTAGCCCAGATGGCTGTAACCCATGCTCAGATCGTCAAAGGAGATGCGCCCGAAGCTGTCTTTCTCCCACACTTCCATGCCGTGATAGCAGCCGACCGGCCCGGCAACGATGTTTGACCAGACGCCAAGGTGCGTCAGCAATTTTTCACTGGCGGCGTTAATCGCCGAGACGCGTAGCGCCGGAGGGGCATCCGCAGCCTGCGGCTCGGGAACCGTTTGTTCCAGCACCGCCACGCGCAGCCCGCTCCCTTGCAGGCCGCAGGCTAATGCCAGACCCACCATGCCGCCGCCGACAATCGCAACATCAACACTCTGCACTCTTAGCTCCTTAACGGGCGACCCAACCGAGGGTTCGTTGCGCCAGCGCATCACGCGCCGGGGTAAATAGTTCCATCGCCATCAACCCGAGGTTGCGCCCAACGACCAGCGGCGCCCAGCGGTTGGCGAAGAGATGCACCAGCCCATCCGTCACGCCGATGGTGGCAGCTTTATCTGCCTGCCGACGCTGGTTATAACGCAGCAACAGCGGATAGCTTCCCACATCACTCTGTTCGATAAAGGCGTGCGAAAGGGTTTCCGCCAGCGTCATCACATCGCGCATGCCAAGGTTGAAGCCCTGCCCGGCAATGGGATGCAGCGTCTGCGCCGCATTTCCCACCAGCACGGCGCGATGGGAGACGGATGAGCTGGCAGTGGAGAGCGCCAGCGGGTAGACGCTGCGCTTCCCGGCATGCAGGATGCGGCCAAGACGCCAGCCGAAGGCTTTTTGCAGCTCATCGCAAAACTGTTCGTCTGACCAGCTCGCCACCTGCTGCTGTTTTTCACGCGGGTGACACCACACCAGCGAAGAGCGCCCCTGCGACATCGGCAGCATCGCCAGCGGGCCATGTTCAGTAAAGCGCTCAAAGGCGCGCCCCTGATGGGCTACGGAAGTGGTGACATTGGCAATCACCGCCGCCTGGTCGTAAGGCGACTGCTGCCAGTCGATATTGAGCTGCCCGGCAATCGATGAGCGCGAGCCGTCTGCCGCCACCAGCAGTTCGCCGGTGAGCTGCTTGCCGCTTTGCAGCGTCACCGTCACCTGCTCTTCACTACGGGTAAAGTGGTCGACGCGATCCGGGCAGTGAAGCGTAACGCCCGGCGCGTTTTGCAGCCGCTTAAAGAGCCGCTGACCGACATCGTGCAGCTCAACCACATGGCCTAACGCATCAAGCCGGTACTCTTCCGCCGTCAGCGTGACGAAACCGGCATGGCCGCGATCGCTGACGTGTACGGTTGAGATGGGCGTTGCGCAGGAGGCAAGCGCCTGCCAGACGCCGATGTGCGCCAGCTGCTGGCAGGTGCCCGCCGCCAGCGCGATCGCACGTGCGTCAAAACCGGGATGATCCTGCGCGCCGGGCGCGTTGGCTTCCACCAGATGAACGGCAAGCTTGCCCTGTGTCAGATGTGAAATCGCCAGCGCAAGGGTTGCGCCAGCCATGCCGCCGCCAACGATGATCACGCTCATGCGCGCGCCTTCGCCATCAGCGCTTCAATCTCATCGGCTTTTTTGACTACGCTGGCGGTCAGGTTTTCGTTGCCGTTGTCGGTGATGACAATGTCATCTTCGATGCGAATGCCGATACCGCGATACTTCTCCGGCACATCGGCATCCGGCGCGATGTAGAGCCCCGGCTCAACGGTAAGCACCATGCCTGGCGCCAGCTCGCGGGAGCGATCCTGGCCATAAACACCGACATCATGCACATCCAGCCCCAGCCAGTGGCTCAAGCCATGCATAAAGAAGGCGCGGTGAGCGCTTTGTGCAACCAGCTCTTCAACGTCGCCCTGCAAAATGCCGAGCTTCACCAGCCCGCTCACCATGATGCGCACCACTTCGCCGGTCACTTCCTGAATGGAGGTGCCGGGGCGGAACAGTTCAAGCGCGCGTTCCAGCGAGGCGAGCACAATGTCGTAAATCTCACGCTGCGCAGGGGTGAATTTGCCGCTGACCGGGAAGGTGCGGGTGATATCGCCAGCATAGCCTTTGTATTCGCAGCCCGCGTCAATCAGCACCAGATCGCCCGCGCGCATTTCGCTTTCGTTCTCGGTGTAGTGCAGGATGCAGCCGTTTTCGCCCGCGCCCACAATGGTGTTGTAGGAGGGAAAGCGCGCGCCGTGGCGGTTGAACTCATGCTGAATTTCGCCTTCCAACTGATACTCAAACATGCCCGGGCGGCACACCTGCATCGCGCGGGTATGGGCTAGCGCAGAAATTTCGCCCGCGCGGCGCAGCACTTCAATCTCTTCAGCGGATTTAAACAGGCGCATCTCATGCACGATGGGCCGCCAGTCGGTCAGCGTGGCGGGCGCTTTCAGATTCTGGCGCGAGCCTTTGCGCAGCTTGTCGAGCGCAGCAAAGAGGATGGTATCCGCGTAAGCGTATTCGCCCTGCGCGTGATAGACCGCATCGAGGCCATTGAGCAACTGATAGAGATGCTCGTCAATCTCCGGGAACGCCAGCGCGCGATCGACGCCGAGCTTCTCCGGCGCGGCCTCCTGGCCGAGGCGGCGACCAAACCAGATTTCAGCGGTTTTGTCGCGCACGCGGTTGAAGAGCACGCTGTGGTTGTGGGTGTCATCGCTTTTGATCAGCACCAGCACCGCTTCCGGCTCGTTAAAACCGGTGAAATACCAGAAATCGCTGTTCTGGCGATAGGGGTATTCACTGTCTGCGCTGCGGGTCGCTTCCGGCGCGGCAAAGATCAACGCCGCGCTACCCGGAACCATCTGCGCCAGTAAAGCCTGGCGACGACGGAGAAACTCAAGCTGTGTCATGACACCTCCTCCATGTAAAAAACTAATTAGTGTAGTGTGGGCTTACGCACTTCCGGTGCGGTCGGCTGCTGGCGCGTGAAGGTATCGTGGCAGAGCAGCGCCGCAACGCGGACATACTCGATAATCTCTTCCAGAGACATCTCCAGCTCTTCCTGATCTTCGTCTTCGTCGTAGCCCAGCTGCGCGATGTTGCGCAGGTCGTCAATCGCTTCGCCGGTTTCACCGGTCACTTTGTCGAGCTTCGGCTGTGAGACGCCAAGACCCAGCAGGAAGTGATTCACCCAGCCTGCCAGCGCATCGGCGCGGTCGAAGACGCTGACGTCGTCGCCTTCCGGCAGATAGAGTTGAAAGAGAAAGCCATCATCTTCCAGCGAATCGCTGGTGGCGGCATGCATTGCACGCAGCGCCTGGGCAAGCTCGTGGCCGAAGGCCAGCCCTTCGTTGGTTAAATCATGCAGCAGCGGCTGCCATGAGGTGTCTTTGTTGCCGCCGCAGAGCATCCCCGCGATCAGCCCATGCATTTCAGCAGGATGCAATCCCACGCCTTGTTGGTTGAGTAACTGGCCTACTTCCTTGTAACCAGGTATTTCGTTCTGTATAGACATGCGCATTCGTCGTCGTTGGGGGAAATATTCATGGTATGCTACCACTTTGGACCCTGGTGATATACCCGTGATGGTTCACGTTACATGCCATTGCATGTACGCGGATTACTTAAGGTATAGACGTAAAATAGTTGAAAGTACTGACCAGGGTCGCTTATAGTGTCGCCCCTTCGCAGCCCAGGGCTCGAATGCGAAGGCAGAGCGCAGTCAAACAGCAGGAAGGTGGCATGTCTGCACAACCCGTCGATATCCAAATTTTTGGCCGTTCACTCCGCGTGAACTGCCCGCCTGAGCAGATAGATGCGCTGAATCAGGCTGCGGAAGATCTGAATCAGCGGTTGCAAGATCTGAAGGTTCGCACTAGAGTCACAAATACTGAGCAGTTGGTGTTTATCGCCGCGCTGAATATCAGCTACGAGCTTGCTCAGGAAAAGGCAAAAACCCGTGATTACGCCGCCAGCATGGAGCAGCGTATTAAGATATTACAGCAGACCATTGAACAGGCTTTACTTGATCAGGGTCGCATAACGGAAAGACCGGGGCCGAAGTTTGAATAATACTTCAAGGTCAACTATGGTAGATTGACAGTGAAGTTAAAAAATTCTCTGAGATGTTTGCAAGCGGGCCAGTCCCCTGAGCCGATATTTCATACCAACAGAGTGTGGCGATCCATGGTTGGTGAGCATGCTCGGTCCGTCCGAGAAGCCTTAAAATCATGACGACACATTCACCTTGAACCAAGGGTTCAAGGGTTACAGCCTGCGGCGGCATCTCGGAGATTCCCCTCTTCTACCAGTAACGACCATGACGCAACTGCCCGATTCACTTCCGTCACGACAAGCAATCCGCAAACAGATTCGTCAACGCCGACGAGAAATCACCAGCGCCCAGCAGCGCCAATTCGCTGAACAAGCCGCACTGCGCATGATGGCCTGGCCGCCTGTTGTGATGGCACATACCGTTGCCCTGTTTCTCTCCTTTGACGGCGAACTCGATACACAACCGCTGATTGAACAACTGTGGCGAAGCGGCAAACGCGTTTATCTTCCCGTATTACACCCTTTCAGTCCCGGCAATCTGCTCTTTTTGCACTACCATCCGCACAGCGAACTGGTGACCAATCGTCTGAAAATTCAGGAGCCGAAACTGGATGTGCGTGATGTGCTTCCACTAAGCCAGCTTGACGTGCTGATCACGCCGTTAGTCGCCTTTGATGAACAGGGGCAGCGCCTCGGCATGGGCGGCGGGTTCTACGACAGAACGCTGCAAAACTGGCGCGCGTATGGCGTGCAGCCGGTCGGTTATGCCCATGATTGCCAGCGCGTAGAGAAGTTGCCTGTAGAGGAGTGGGATATTCCGCTGCCTGCGGTGGTCACGCCTTCAACGGTGTGGGAGTGGTAGGTTGTTCCCCTCCCGGACGGGAGAGGAACAACTAACGCAACTTAGAACAGCAGACGGGAACGAATGGTGCCCGGAATCGCTTTCATGCTCTGTAGCGCGGTCTGCGCAACCTCTTCTTCCGCTTCGATATCAACCACCACATAGCCCATATGCGGTGTAGTTTGCAGATACTGCGCCGCAATGTTGATGTTCTGGCTGGCGAAAATCTGGTTAAGTGCCGTCAGCACGCCAGGGCGGTTTTCATGGATATGCAGCAGACGACGACCGCCGTGCAGCGGCAGGGAGACTTCCGGGAAGTTTACCGCCGAGAGCGTTGAGCCGTTATCGGAGTACTTAATCAGCTTACCGGCAACTTCCAGGCCGATGTTCTCCTGCGCTTCCTGCGTTGAACCGCCGATGTGCGGCGTCAGAATAACGTTATCAAACTCGCAGAGCGGTGAGTCGAACGGATCGCTATTGGTCGCCGGTTCGGTCGGGAAGACGTCAATCGCTGCGCCCGCCAGATGCTTACGCTTCAGGGCATCGCACAGCGCCGGGATATCAACCACCGTGCCGCGTGCGGCGTTGATCAACAGTGCGCCCGGCTTCATCAGCGCCAGCTCCTCTTCGCCAATCATATTCTTCGTTGAAGCGTTTTCCGGCACGTGCAGGCTGACCACGTCGCTCATGTTGAGCAGATCGGAGAGATGCTGCACCTGCGTGGCGTTGCCGAGCGGCAGTTTGTTCTCGATATCGTAGAAGAAGACGTGCATCCCCAGTGATTCAGCGAGAATACCGAGCTGGGTACCAATGTGGCCGTAGCCAATGATGCCGAGCTTTTTGCCGCGCGCTTCATAGGAGCCGACCGCCAGCTTGTTCCAGATACCGCGGTGCGCTTTGGCGTTCGCTTCCGGAATGCCGCGCATCAACAGCAGCAGTTCGCCGATCACTAACTCCGCCACGGAACGGGTGTTGGAGAAGGGGGCGTTAAAGACCGGCACACCGCGTTTGGCTGCCGCTTCCAGGTTCACCTGGTTGGTGCCGATGCAGAAACAGCCGATGGCGACCAGCTTTTCCGCTGCGGCGATGACATCTTCAGTCAGTTGAGTACGGGATCGCAGGCCAATGAAGTGGGCGTCGCGGATGGACTCTTTCAACTGCTCGCTGTCCAGTGCGCCCTTGTGAAATTCGATGTTGTTATAACCCGCCGCACGGAGGCTTTCGACCGCTTTCTGGTGCACCCCTTCGACGAGCAGAAATTTAATCTTGTCTTTCTCCAGTGATACCTTTGCCATTTACCCGACCCTGTTTTATGTCTGACTGTGATGTTGTGCGGAGGAAAACCGCGTTAGCCAACATATCAAAAAAAACTATCGCGGCAATATGAACGTTTGCGTCGCCGCTCTGAAGAAATGTCATCCAGCGGGAAATGGCAGAGAAAAATGCTGGAAAAGCAGAAGCTCGCGGCAGGGATGCGAGATGAAGGGGAAAAACGTGACAGATATCACCGAATTTAACGATGTCAGATTTTTACCGGGAGACCGCTGCCTCCCGGTCAGATCATTTCACGATGGTTTTGACGCCATCCGGGGTGCCAATCAGCGCCACGTCAGCCCCACGATTCGCGAATAAACCCACCGTGACCACACCGGGAATATTGTTGATGGTGTTCTCCATCGCGATGGGATCGAGAATTTCCAGACCATAGACATCGAGGATGACGTTGCCGTTATCCGTCACCACATTCTGGCGATACTCCGGGCGGCCGCCCAGCTTGACCAGCGTGCGCGCGACCGCGCTGCGCGCCATCGGGATCACTTCAACCGGCAGCGGGAATTTGCCGAGGATCGGCACCTGCTTGGAGGCATCCGCGATACAGATAAACTTATCCGCCACTGAGGCGATGATCTTCTCACGAGTCAGCGCCGCGCCGCCGCCTTTGATCATCTGCATCTGATCGTTAATCTCATCCGCGCCGTCGACGTAGATCCCCAGGCGATCGACAGCGTTAAGATCGAAAACGGTAATGCCTAAGCTTTTCAGCTTCTCGGTAGAAGCGTCCGAGCTGGAAACCGCGCCCTCAATCTGCCCTTTCATAGTACCCAGCGCGTCAATAAAGTGTGCCGCGGTGGAGCCGGTGCCTACGCCGACAATGGTGCCGGGTTCAACATAGTGAAGTGCTGCCCAGCCCACTGCTTTTTTGAGTTCATCCTGCGTCATGGTCGTTCGCCTGTGGTGTGAAATTTCAGGCGCATTATAAATAGGCTCTGCCGAAAAGTCCCTGTGACCTGTGTCACAATACGCGACAACCATTTTCGTCTGCCACGACGGGAAATTTATGTCATAGTGCGAAAGACTATTTTTCAGGAGATTGCCCGAGCAATGAAACGTCCGGATTACAGAACACTACAGGCACTTGATGCAGTTATTCGTGAGCGTGGGTTTGAGCGTGCTGCGCAAAAGCTCTGTATTACTCAATCCGCCGTGTCACAGCGTATCAAGCAACTGGAGAACATGTTCGGGCAGCCATTGCTGGTGCGTACCGTACCGCCGCGCCCCACCGAGCAGGGGCAAAAACTGCTGGCGCTGTTGCGTCAGGTTGAACTACTGGAAGAGGAGTGGCTTGGCGACGAGCAAACCGGCTCCACACCGCTGCTGCTGTCGCTTGCGGTCAACGCCGACAGTCTGGCAACCTGGCTGCTGCCTGCGCTGGCGCCGGTGCTGGTCGACTCCCCGATTCGCCTCAATTTGCAGGTGGAAGATGAAACCCGCACCCAGGAGCGCCTGCGTCGCGGTGAAGTGGTTGGCGCGGTGAGTATTCAGCCACAGGCGCTGCCAAGCTGCCTGGTGGATAAACTGGGCGCCCTCGATTACCTGTTTGTTGGCTCAAAAGAGTTTGCCGAACGCTACTTCCCCAACGGCGTAACGCGCTCTGCGCTGCTGAAAGCGCCTGCGGTGGCGTTTGACCATCTCGACGATATGCATCAGGCCTTTTTGCAGCAATATTTCGATCTGCCGCCCGGCAGCGTCCCCTGCCATATCGTTAACTCATCGGAAGCCTTTGTGCAGCTGGCGCGCCAGGGAACGACCTGCTGCATGATCCCACATCTGCAAATCGAGAAAGAGCTGGCGAGCGGTGAGCTTATCGACCTGACGCCGGGCCTGCTGCAGCGCCGTATGCTCTACTGGCACCGCTTTGCGCCGGAAAGCCGGATGATGCGCAACGTCACCGACGCGCTGCTGGCGTTCGGTCATCGGGTACTGCGACAGGATTAAGAGAGCCCCTCTCCCCGAATGAGGAGAGGGACGCCAGCGTTACTTCGCGGCTGGCGTGGACTGCGGTTGCTGCTGCTGTTGCTGCGCCTGATTAGGCTCAATCTGGAAGACTACATCGACCTGATCGTCAAACTGGATGGTCGGCTGTTCGTAGGTCTCCTGCGCCGCAGACTCTGCTGGCGCATCGGCCTTCATCATGCGCACCATCGGGCTCGGCTGATAGTTAGAGACATGGTAACGAACGCTGTAAACCGGGCCGAGTTTGGCATTGAAACCGGCAGCCAGCTGCTGCGCCTGGCGAGTCGCGTCATCAATCGCCGCTTTACGGGCTTTATCCTTAAAGGACTCCGATTGCGCAACGCCCAGCGAGACGGAGCGGATTTCGTTCAGACCCGCTTTCAGCGCGCCATCAAGCAGTGAGTTAAGCTTATCCAGCTCGCGCAACGTCACTTCCACGGTGCGCACAGCGCGATAGCCTTTCAGAATGCTTTTGCCATTCTGGTAGTCGTAATCGGGCTGGGTGCGTAAGTTCGCTGAGTTGATATCTTTACGGGCGATGCCGTTTTGCTCCAGGAAGCTCAGGTATTGCGCAACGCGATCGTCCGCCTGCTTCTTGGCTGAGGCCGCATCTTTCGCGGCGACGTTCACTTCAATCGCCAGGGTGGCGATATCCGGGGTCGCATCCACGCTTGCCGTACCCGTTGTGACAATGTGCGGGCCATCCGGCAATTCACTGGCCTGTACCGCCATTGCGCTGAAACCCACCATCGCCGCCAGGGCTATCACTTTACGTTTCACAGGTACTCCTCCATGTTACTCAATTACGTCCCGTTGGACGGACGCCTGGCAGCAAGCTTAGCCACTTACGCCTGATTGTCCATCGGACTTACCTTAACTGAATAATCCTTGCAAATGGTTAACACCTTCCACCGCCAGTTTCAGCGCGATAAACCACATCACCAGGCCGACCAGAATATTGATAACCCGCTGCGCCGTGGCGGTGCGCAAACGCGGCGCGAGCCAGGCGGCCAGCAGCGCAAGGCTGAAGAACCAGAGAAAAGAGGCGCTGATGGTGCCGAGGGCGAACCAGCGCTTCGGCATCTCCGCTAACTGCCCGCCAAGACTGCCGAGCACCACAAAGGTATCGAGATAGACATGGGGATTGAGCCACGTAACGGCCAGCATGGTGGCGATGATCTGCCCACGCCCCTGGCGAAGCGCATCGGCATTTTCCAGATCGATATCAGGGGAAAAGGCGGTTTTCAGCGCGCCAAAGCCGTACCACAACAGAAAAAGTACTCCGCCCCAGGTCACCAGCGCCAGCAGCCACGGCGACTGCATCAGTAACGCACTGCCGCCGAATACCCCGGCGCAGATCAGCGCAACATCGCTCAGAGTGCAGAGCAGTGCCGTCATGAGGTGATACTGTCGGCGGATGCCCTGGTTCAGGACGAATGCGTTTTGCGGCCCCAGCGGCAAAATTAAAGCAGCGCCCAGCATAAGCCCTTGTAAATAATAAGATAACACGTCAAATTTCCATTCAGTTTATTGCAGGAAGCTGACTATAACGCGCGGGGATTATTAGGTGAAATTGATAATTTTAATCTGCCATTAACCAGGCTAATGGCGATAGCGATAAAAAAGGCCGACAGTGTCGGCCTTGTGCTTACTCGTCAGGTTGCTCTTTAACCCGTTTTAAATTCACATCCATTTGCGGGAACGGGAAGCTAATCCCTTCCTCATCGAAACGGCGCTTGATGGTCTCCAGTACATCCCAGTAGACGTTTTGCAGATCGCTACTTTTACTCCAGATACGCACCACAAAGTTGATCGATGACGCGCCCAGTTCGTTGAGGCGTACTGTCATCTCGCGATCTTTGATGATGCGCTCATCGGCCTGGATAATCTCGTTCAGAATACGTTTGACCTGGTCGATATCCGAATCATAGGCCACACCGATAATCAGCTCGTTACGGCGCTCCGGCTCGCGGGAGAAGTTAATGATGTTGCCCGCGATGATTTTACCGTTCGGGATGACGATAATACGGCCATCCGGCGTGCGCAGGGTGGTCGAGAAAATCTGCACCTGCAATACCGTGCCGGCAACGCCACCGAGATCAACATACTCGCCAGAGCGGAACGGACGGAAGGTCACCAGCAGCACGCCCGCCGCAAGGTTCGAGAGCGATCCTTGCAGTGCCAGACCAATAGCCAGGCCAGCGGCACCGAGCACCGCGATCACCGACGCCGTTTGTACGCCGACGCGACCCAGCGCGGCAATCAGGGTAAACGCGATAATACCGTAGCGCACCAGCGCGGAGAGGAAGTCCGCAACGGTGGCGTCAATGTGTCTTGCACGCATCACCCGGTTAAGGGCGTTCGAAATAACGCGCGCCACAATCATACCGACGATGATGATGGCGATCGCCGCCACGATATTTACGGCATAGCTCAACAGCAGCGCCTGGTTATTTACCAGCCAGGAGCCCGCGTTGTTGATGCTATCGACAACGTGAAGATCTTCCATATTGTGCTTCCTTCTATTGTTCCAAAACGGAAAAAACGCCCCTTGCCAAAAGGACAGCCCCCTAAAGGGTAAACAAAAAGAGGCGCTTTCGCCAAATAGTTAAACTTTTCGCACCTATAGCAGCTTATTGAATTCGCAATAAAAAAGGCCCGCAAAGTGCGGGCCTTTTCGGAAAAGAGCGGCGTAAATTACAGAACGTCTACTGCGTTCAGCTCTTTAAATGCCTGCTCCAGACGCGTCACCATGCTGGTCTGCGCTGCACGCAGCCATACGCGCGGATCGTAGTATTTCTTGTTCGGCTGGTCTTCGCCTTTCGGGTTGCCCAGCTGGCTCTGCAGGTAGCCTTCGTTATCTTTGTAGTACTTCAGAATACCTTCCCAGGTTGCCCATTGGGTATCGGTATCGATGTTCATTTTGATAACGCCGTAGCTTACGGAGTCTTTGATTTCCTGAGCAGAAGAGCCGGAACCGCCGTGGAACACGAAGTTCAGGCTGTTGTGCGGCAGGTTATGTTTCTTGGAAACATACTCCTGAGAGTCGCGCAGGATAGTCGGGGTCAGTTTAACGTTACCCGGCTTGTAAACGCCGTGAACGTTACCGAAGGAAGCCGCGATGGTGAAACGCGGGCTGATGGCGTTCAGCTTGGTGTAAGCGTAGTCCACGTCTTCCGGCTGGGTGTAGAGAGCAGATGCGTCCATATGGCTGTTGTCGACGCCATCTTCTTCACCGCCGGTGCAGCCCAGTTCGATCTCAAGGGTCATGCCCATTTTGGACATGCGCTCCAGGTACTTAGAGCAGATCTCGATGTTCTCTTCCAGAGACTCTTCAGACAGGTCGATCATGTGAGAAGAGAACAGCGGTTTGCCGGTCGCAGCGAAGTGTTTTTCACCGGCGTCCAGCAGGCCGTCGATCCACGGCAGCAGTTTTTTCGCGCAGTGGTCAGTGTGCAGAATAACCGGCACACCGTAGTGTTCTGCCATCTGGTGAACGTGATGCGCGCCAGAGATAGCACCCAGAATAGCTGCGCCCTGAGGAACGTCAGTCTTCACGCCTTTGCCCGCGATGAACGCAGCGCCGCCGTTGGAGAACTGTACGATAACCGGTGCGCGAACTTTCGCAGCGGCTTCCAGAACGGCGTTGATGGAGTCAGTGCCCACGCAGTTAACTGCCGGCAGAGCGAAGTTGTTTTCTTTAGCTACCTGGAACACTTTCTGAACGTCATCACCGGTGATCACGCCAGGTTTTACGAAATCAAAAATTTTAGACATGTTACGTAGTCCTGTATCTTTGGCCTGGAAAAATGCGTGCCTTATAGCGCGCTGAAATTAAGGCGGGTAACCCCGCCCTGCTGATCTTACTGCTTAGCGCGCTCTTCGAGCATGGCTACTGCCGGCAGAACTTTGCCTTCCACGAATTCGAGGAATGCGCCGCCGCCAGTGGAGATGTAGGAGATCTTGTCAGCGATACCGAACAGATCGATAGCAGCCAGCGTATCGCCGCCGCCTGCGATGGAGAACGCGTCGCTGTCAGCGATGGCGTTCGCCACGATTTCAGTACCCTTACGGAAGTTCGGGAACTCAAAGACGCCAACCGGACCATTCCACAGAATAGTTTTGGCGTTTTTCAGGATTTCAGCCAGTTTCTGCGCGGAAACATCGCCCAAATCCAGAATTTGCTCATCATCTTTGATGTCATTAACGGATTTCAGCGTCGCGTTAGCGGTTTCAGAGAACTCGGTCGCCACACGCACATCGGTCGGAACCGGGATATCACAGGTGCTCAGCAGACGTTTGGCTTCATCAACCAGATCCGCTTCGTACAGGGATTTACCAACGTTATGACCCTGGGCCGCAACGAAGGTGTTAGCGATACCGCCGCCAACAATCAGCTGGTCAGCGATTTTGGACAGGGAATCCAGCACGGTCAGTTTGGTGGAAACTTTGGAACCGCCAACGATAGCCACCATCGGGCGAGCCGGCTCTTTCAGCGCTTTACCCAGCGCGTCCAGCTCTTCTGCCAGCAGCGGACCTGCACACGCGACATCAGCAAATTTACCGACACCGTGAGTAGAAGCCTGCGCGCGGTGCGCAGTACCAAAGGCGTCCATCACAAAGATGTCGCACAGCGCGGCATATTTCTTCGCCAGCGTTTCGTCGTCTTTTTTCTCGCCTTTGTTGAAGCGTACGTTTTCCAGCACGACCAGCTCACCGGCAGCGATTTCTACGCCATCCAGGTAATCTTTTGCCAGGCGAACCGGGTTGGAGAGTTTGTCTTTCAGATAGTTAACTACCGGAAGCAGAGAGAATTCTTCGTTGTATTCACCTTCGGTCGGGCGACCCAGGTGAGACGTTACCATCACTTTCGCGCCCTGTTTCAGCGCCAGTTCGATGGTCGGCAGAGAAGCACGGATACGCGCATCGCTGGTCACTTTCCCTTCTTTAACCGGTACGTTCAAATCCGCACGGATTAGAACGCGTTTACCAGCCAGATCCAGATCGGTCATCTTAATTACAGACATGGTGAATCCTCTCGATGATTCTTAAGTTTTGTAGACACTCGCGTGCCTTACCTGAAACTCACTGCAGCTATTGCTAACGTTGTGTCGAGCATACGGTTAGCAAAGCCCCATTCGTTGTCGCACCACACAAGGGTTTTAATCAGGTGCGAACCACTGACCCGGGTTTGCGTGCCATCGACAATGGCGCTGTGCGGATCGTGGTTAAAATCAATTGAGACCAACGGTAATTCCGTATAGTCAACTATACCATGAAATGTTCCCTGCGCTGCTTTTTGCAGCAACTGGTTGACTTCACTCGCTTTTACCGGCTTTTGCACCGTTACGCTTAAATCAATGGCGGTGACGTTAATGGTCGGTACGCGCACCGCAATCGCTTCGAATTTGTCATTAAACTGGGGGAAAATGCGCGAGATACCCGCCGCCAGTTTGGTATCGACCGGAATGATTGACTGGCTGGCTGCGCGCGTGCGGCGCAGATCGGCATGATAGGCGTCAATCACCTGCTGATCGTGCATCGCCGAGTGGATTGTCGTTACCGTTCCCCACTCAATGCCGTAAGCCTCGTCGAGCAGTTTGATCACCGGAATAATACAGTTCGTGGTGCAGGAGGCGTTGGAGACAAGGTGATCTTCAGGACGCAGCGTCGTATGGTTCACGCCAAAGACGATGGTTGCGTCGAGATCGCTGCTGCCAGGATGAGAGAAGAGCACTTTTTTCGCGCCTGCCGCCAGATGGGCTTCGCCATCTTCACGGCTGCCATAAACGCCGGTGCAATCAAGCACGATATTAACGCCCAGCTCGCGCCATGGCAGCGCAGAAATCTCGCTTTCGTGCAGGAGGCGAATGGCATCGTCGCCAATAAATAGCTGCTCCCGCTCCTGGCGCACATCCCAGGCAAAACGCCCGTGGCTGGTGTCATACTTCAGCAGATGCGCGATCCCCGCGGCGTCCGCCAGTTCATTGATTGCCACCACGGTGATCTCGGCGCGACGCCCTGATTCGTAGAGTGCCCGAACCACGTTGCGCCCGATGCGACCGAAACCGTTAATCGCTATGCGTAGGCTCATAACTCTCCTGCAAGGCCAGCCCGCCTGAAGTGGATGACAGAGTAATCCAGTCGCCACCAGAGGGGAATCCTCGCCTGCCTGAACTGCGTCTGTTTGCTTATTTGTCGAACATTTAAACGACTGAAACGCTTCAGCTAGAATAAGCGAAAGCTGGAATAAAAGGAATGATTGTCCAGACGGATTCGCCAGTAATCTGACTTGCATCACATTTTTGCTGGAATAATTGACGGGAAAAGGCAGAGTCTAACTGAGGGCCAGAAAAGCGAACGAAGGAGAGAGAAAAGCGTCCATGCTGGTTTATCAGAAGGGAGAGTGTGTTGCGAAGCATTAAACAAGCCGGGCTGATGAGGGCTACGCTGAACCCGTTTCACTCCCCCCACTTCTGCACTAACGCCATGCGCTAAACGCGGCTTAAAACCAGCTGCGCTCCGGCACCTGCGGTTCGGTACGATCCGCGCGCGGCATCTCAACCGGCTGCGAAGAGAGCTCTTTCGCCCACAGATCGGCCACCCATTTGACGCCCTTTGCGGTGAAGCGCGCCTGCGACCAGCTGTGGCTGTTTTCGCCCACGCCGCCATGCACGGTAAAGTAACCCGCATCGATATGGTACTGCGGTGGCATCAGCGCGCCGTTAACCCGCTGCATGATATTGCGCTCCAGCAAAAAGCGGCGGAACTGCGGCTCTTTCACGCGCAGCATTTTGCACAGCTGGCGGAAACCGAGCGACTCTTCAACCCGCACATACTGGTCGAAAAACTCCGCTTTAGGCGCGGTAATGGCAAGCTGCGCTTCCGCACGCTGGCGCTTTTCATACTGCTCCGCCCAGGCGCGTGCCGCTGCGGCAGGATTGGTAAAATCCGGCAGGCCGACGGTTTTTTCGCGCTCCTGCCAGCGGTCGAGCATTTCGGCGGTAAAAGCCGGAGAAAGGCGTGAAACCGTCAACAGTGAGTCGCGCTTGTTGAGCAAAAACTCCTGCCGCATTTCGCCCTCGCGTTCGTAAGCATTGGCGCTTACCGGCTGGGAAAGACGTTGCGCAGTTTCCAGGCTTTTAACCATCCGTTTGACTTCGGCATGGGTTACGCCCGTCAGCTTCGCGATTTCGCGGCTGCTGATGGTCGACGCGGCAGCCTGCGAATTGAGATGTTCACCAGAGATCAGCATGTTCACTCCTTACTCAAACTCACATCAGTTAAGGTGAGGAAATAGTATACAACTTACTGGATAGATATCCAGTATATTTTTTACACATAGATCAAGGGTGCTTTGAGAGCATTCAGTAAAAAGAGGAGAGCGTGGTGAGGGCAGAACGTAGACGTGCCGGAGGGCGATGACGCCTGCTCCGGCACGGAATAGTGCAAGCCCGGTAAGCGAAACGCTACCGGGCAATGGTGATTACAGCAGCTCTTTGGCTTTGGCGACCACGTTATCTACGGTGAAGCCAAACTCTTCAAACAGCAGCTCTGCCGGCGCAGACTCACCAAAGGTGGTCATGCCAACAACTGCGCCGTTCAGGCCGGTGTATTTGCACCAGAAGTCGGCGATACCGGCTTCCACCGCCACGCGCGCGCTGACCGCTTTCGGCAGCACCGCTTCACGGTAAGCAGCATCCTGCTTGTCGAAGGTGTCGGTAGACGGCATGGAGACCACGCGCGCTTTCACGCCTTCAGCTGTCAGACGTTCCCACGCAGCAACGGCCAGCTCCACTTCAGAACCGGTGGCGATGAAGATCAGCTGCGGCTGACCGTCACAATCTTTCAGCACGTAACCGCCGCGAGCGATATCCGCCAGCTGCTGCTCAGAACGCTCCTGCTGCGCGAGGTTCTGGCGAGAGAGGATCAGCGCAGTCGGGCCGTCGTGACGCTCAACGGCATATTTCCACGCCACCGCAGACTCAACCTGGTCACACGGACGCCAGGTGCTGACGTTCGGGGTCAGGCGCAGAGAAGCAACCTGCTCAACCGGCTGGTGCGTAGGGCCATCTTCACCCAGACCGATGGAGTCGTGGGTGTAAACCAGCACCTGACGCTGCTTCATCAGCGCCGCCATACGTACCGCGTTACGCGCATACTCGACGAACATCAGGAAGGTGGAGGTGTACGGCACAAAACCGCCGTGCAGAGAGATACCGTTGGCAATCGCGGTCATACCGAACTCGCGCACGCCGTAGTGAATGTAGTTGCCTGCGGCATCTTCATTGATCGCTTTCGAGCCGGACCACAGGGTCAGGTTGGAAGGCGCGAGGTCAGCAGAACCGCCGAGGAACTCCGGCAGCAGCGGGCCAAACGCTTCGATAGCGTTTTGAGAAGCTTTACGGCTGGCGATTTTCGCCGGGTTCGCCTGCAGTTTGGCAATGAACTCGTTGGCTTTCGCTGCGAAATCTTCAGGCATCTCGCCTTTCATACGACGAGTGAACTCGGCAGCCAGCTCCGGGAACGCTTTCGCGTAAGCGGCGAACTTCTCATTCCACGCAGACTCTTTCGCCTGACCCACTTCTTTCGCATCCCACTGCGCATAAATCTCAGACGGGATCTCAAACGGAGCGTGTTTCCAGCCCAGCTGTTCGCGGGTCAGTGCCACTTCCGCGTCGCCCAGCGGCGCGCCGTGGGAGTCGTGGGTACCGGCTTTGTTCGGCGAGCCGAAACCGATAATGGTTTTGCACATCAGTAGCGACGGTTTGTCGGTGACGCTGCGTGCTTCTTCAACGGCGCGTTTGATGGCGTCGGCATCGTGGCCGTCCACGCCGCGAACAACGTGCCAGCCGTAGGCTTCAAAGCGTTTCGCGGTATCGTCGGTGAACCAGCCTTCAACGTGGCCATCGATAGAGATGCCGTTGTCGTCATAGAACGCAACGAGTTTACCCAGCTTCAGCGTACCGGCCAGCGAGCAGGCTTCGTGAGAGATGCCTTCCATCATGCAGCCGTCGCCCATAAAGGCGTAGGTGAAGTGGTCAACAATGTC
The DNA here is from genome assembly GCF_050435845.1 of Kosakonia sp. 1610. NCBI lineage: Bacteria > Pseudomonadati > Pseudomonadota > Gammaproteobacteria > Enterobacterales > Enterobacteriaceae > Kosakonia > Kosakonia sp. 1610. Next base: position 176,763 of record NZ_JBNDKZ010000004.1, read on the forward strand.
ATGACCCGGACGGTTGAACTGCGCGGCCAGCGTCTTCTCGGCAATCGCCATACCAACTGCGTTTGCAATCCCCTGCCCCAGCGGGCCGGTGGTGGTTTCAACGCCAGCGGTGTAACCCACTTCCGGGTGACCCGGCGTTTTGGAGTGCAGCTGGCGGAAGTTCTGCAGTTCGGTAATCGGCAGATCGTAGCCGGTGAGGTGCAGCAGGCTGTAGATCAGCATCGAGCCGTGACCATTGGACAGCACAAAGCGGTCGCGGTCAGCCCATGCAGGATTCGTCGGGTTATGGTTCAGGAAATCACGCCATAACACTTCGGCGATGTCTGCCATGCCCATCGGGGCTCCCGGGTGACCGGATTTGGCTTTCTGTACCGCGTCCATGCTCAGCGCACGAATAGCATTGGCAAGCTCTTTACGTGAGGACATTTTGACTCCAGATCGGACTGTTAAGGGCTAATCCCGTAACGACTTGACGACAGCGCGTTTTGGGCTACGCCGGAAAAAAGTGCCAACAATGTAACCCAAGCGGGTAATCATGTACATGGAGCATCCTTTTGCGCTTCAGAAATCTCTGGAAGCCGCTCGCAAGTTGCGCAATCTCCTCGCCCGTCCAACACTCTCTTCTTTATACTGGCGCTCACCGCCCTCTCATGTAGAAGAACGGCGGAGCAAAAAACGACTCAATCATTGCGGAAGATAATAAATGAAAATTCGCCCAGCCCTCCTTGCTCTGGGAATGACCACCCTGCTTGCCGGTTGTCAGAACATGGATTCAAACGGTTTTCTCAGCTCCGGCGCAGAAGCCTTTCAGGCTTACACCCTGAGCGATGCGCAGGTTATTGCCCTGAGTGACGACGCCTGTAAGCAGATGGACAGTAAAGCCACCATCGCACCTGCAAGCAGCGAATACAGCCAACGCGTGAACAAAATTGCCGCCGCCCTTGGCGACAACATCAACGGCCAGAAGGTGAACTACAAGGTGTATGTCACTAAAGACGTTAACGCCTTTGCGATGGCGAATGGCTGCATCCGCGTTTACAGCGGCCTGATGGATATGATGACCGACAATGAAGTCGAAGCGGTAGTTGGCCACGAAATGGGCCACGTTGCGCTCGGCCATGTGAAGAAAGGGATGCAGGTGGCGCTCGGTACCAATGCGGTGCGCGCGGCGGCAGCCTCGGCGGGCGGCGTGGTTGGTAGCTTGTCCCAGTCGCAGCTTGGTGCGCTCGGGGAAAAACTGGTCAACTCACAGTTCTCCCGGCGTCAGGAGTCGGAAGCGGATGACTACTCTTACGACCTGCTGCGCAAGCGCGGCATTAACCCGGTCGGTTTAGCCACCAGCTTCGAAAAACTAGCGAAGATGGACCAGGGCCGTCAAAGCTCAATGTTTGACGATCACCCGGCTTCGGAAGCTCGTGCCCAGCACATTCGCGACCGTATGGCCGCAGACGGCATCAAGTAATGAATAAAGGAGGCGCTTGCCTCCTTTTTATTACGCCCCGGCAGCGCCGATAAAAAATCCCCTCCGGGCCTGGGCCGGGAGGGGATTGATTTCACTGCGGCTCACGCCGTGCGATGAGGTTACTCATCTTCCAGATAGGTATAGCCGTAGAGACCCGCTTCGAACTCTTCGAGGAACTGCTGCTGCAGCGCATCGTCCAGCCCGGTCTCTTTAACCTGATCGCGGAACTGCGTTAACAGCTTGCCCGGATCGAGCTGCACGTACTCCAGCATATCAGCCACGGTATCGCCTTCATCAGAAAGCTCCACTTCTACGCTGCCATCCGGGAAGACAAACACGTCAACCGCTTCGGTATCGCCGAACAGGTTGTGCATGTTGCCGAGGATCTCCTGATAGGCACCGACCATAAAGAAGCCCAGCATCGGCGGGTTCTCCGGATCGTACTCGGGCATTGGCATCGTTGTAGCAATGCCGTCGCCATCGACATAGTGATCGATAGCACCATCGGAGTCACAGGTAATATCCAGCAGCACCGCACGGCGCTCCGGCGCATGGTTCAACCCTTCCAGCGGCAGCACCGGGAAGAGCTGATCGATACCCCACGCATCCGGCATCGACTGGAACAGGGAGAAGTTGACGTACATCTTGTCCGCCATACGCTCCTGCAGTTCGTCGATAATCGGACGGTGCGCACGGTTGCTCGGATCGAGCTGCTTCTGCACTTCATGGCACATGTTCAGGTAGAGCTGCTCTGCCCACGCGCGCTCTTGCAGGCTAAAGGTGCCGGAAGAGTAACCAACGTGAATGTCGTGCAGATCCATCTGGCTATCATGCAGCCACTCGCGCAGCGAACGGCGCGTGCCTGGCTCGTGCATCTCCTGCCAGGTTTCCCACATGCTTTGCAGCGCGCGCGGCGCATCTTCCGCCGGCGGAATGGCCGGGGTGTATTCGTTGCGCTCAACGCCAATGATATTGGAGACCAGCACCGTATGGTGCGCGGTCACCGCGCGGCCCGATTCGGTGATCACCGTCGGGTGCGGCAAACCGTGCTCTTCGCAGGCATCGCCAATCGCCCAGATAATGTTGTTCGCGTACTCGTTCAGGCCGTAGTTAACGGAGCAGTCGGATTGCGAACGGGTACCTTCATAATCGACACCCAGGCCGCCGCCGACGTCGAAGCACTGAATATTCACGCCCAGCTTGTGCAGCTCAACGTAGAAACGGGCAGATTCGCGTACGCCGGTGGCGATATCGCGAATATTGGCCATCTGCGAACCGAGGTGGAAGTGCAGCAGTTGAATGCTGTCCAGACGACCGCGCTCACGCAGGATCTCAACCAGTTGCAGCACCTGCGTCGCCGCCAGGCCAAACTTCGACTTCTCACCGCCGGAGGATTGCCACTTGCCGGAGCCTTGCGATGCCAGACGCGCCCGCACGCCAAGGCGTGGGATCACGTTCAGGCGCTCAGCTTCTTCCAGTACGATGGCGATTTCGCTCATCTTCTCGATCACCAGATAGACCTTGTGGCCCATCTTCTCGCCAATCAGCGCCAGGCGGATGTATTCACGGTCTTTATAGCCGTTACAGACGATCACCGAACGGGTCATGCCCGCATGGGCGAGTACCGCCATCAGTTCCGCTTTTGAACCCGCTTCCAGCCCCAGCGGTTCGCCGGAGTGGATCAGGGATTCAATGACGCGACGGTGCTGGTTAACCTTGATCGGGTAAACCAGGAAGTAGTCGCCGTTATAGCCATAGGATTCACGCGCGCGTTTGAAGGCGGCGTTAATCGAGCGCAGACGGTGTTGCAGGATCTGCGGGAAGCAGAAGAGCGCCGGTAAACGCTGGCCCTGCGCTTCACGCGCTTTCACCAGCTGTGCCAGATCGACACGCGCCTCGGGGACATCCGGATCGGGGCACACGCTGATGTGGCCCAGCTCGTTGACGTCGTAGTAGTTATTGCCCCACCAGGCAATATTGTAAGTCCGTAGCATCTTGCTGGCTTCCTGGGAGCTCATCGCTACCTCCTGCATGGAACGTAGTGCACCGTGTTCGCCTGCTGACGAAGGCGAAACTGAAGAGATGTCGTCAGACATTGCGAACCTCACTTAATTAAAGTGTATACCCTGTGAATGTCACCCTGCTCATTGGCGAGGCGAAGCGACACGGGGATGAAATAGTTGACTACTATCGCAGTGACACATAGCGATAACAACCCATAAACAGCCATGATTTTCGGCATAACATGCCAAAGCACCGACTGCGCGACCGGTTTCTGGTTCATATGATAGTAAAACATCTGTCCGGACCCGAGTATGACAGGCCGGCGAAACCACGAGAAAACTCCTGATGCTCAGGAGAGCCCTTGTTCAGTTATCACAATGCCTTACCGGCCCTGGAGTCCTGAGAAGCGCCGAAATGGGGATAACATCGGCTGGTTTGCAGATCAGAGATGCGAATGACGGGAAATGCGTGCACGTCAGAACGACGCGGCAGAATATTCGGAAAACGACGGTTCATTATTTCGTATCACCTCCACGCAAGCCATGACGACCCGCGACAAGCCAAAGCCATTAAATACACTGCTTAACCCGGCTGGAAGTGGCGACACAGCAGCGATGCCGTGCGCTTTTTTGATGAGCCGCGCGCGGCGTTTTATACCGATAACCGGGTGAAAAAGCAAAATAAAAAAGGCCTTCTTGCCCCATTGCCAGGAAAATTTTCCGTGACAGAGTGTGTCAGGAGGCGACGCAGATCAAAAAACGCTGGCAATGGGATGAATAAGTAACCTAAAATAGCCGTCCAGATGTTAATCCGTCCAGACCGATTAACACACAGACTTCTTGTGTCATCTTTGCGTAGCCACCGCGAAGAGAGCCGAACACAGAATTCGATTTAACCGAATTACACCAGGTGAAAATTTATTATGGCAAAACACCTTTTTACGTCCGAGTCCGTCTCTGAAGGGCATCCTGACAAAATTGCTGACCAAATTTCCGACGCTGTGCTGGATGCAATCCTCGAGCAGGACCCTAAAGCGCGCGTCGCTTGTGAAACGTACGTGAAAACCGGCATGGTGCTGGTCGGTGGCGAAATCACCACCAGCGCATGGGTGGATATCGAAGAGATCACCCGTAATACCGTGCGTGAAATCGGCTATGTTCACTCTGACATGGGCTTTGACGCCAACTCTTGCGCCGTACTGAGCGCAATCGGTAAGCAGTCCCCGGATATCAACCAGGGCGTTGACCGTGCCGATCCGCTGGAGCAGGGCGCGGGCGACCAGGGCCTGATGTTTGGCTATGCGACCAACGAAACCGACGTGCTGATGCCAGCGCCAATCACCTACGCTCACCGTCTGGTTGAACGCCAGGCTGAAGTGCGCAAAAACGGCACCCTGCCGTGGCTGCGTCCGGATGCGAAAAGCCAGGTCACTTTCCAGTATGACGACGGCAAAATCGTTGGCATTGATGCTGTAGTGCTCTCCACCCAGCATTCAGAAGATATCGATCAGAAATCGCTGCAGGAAGCGGTGATGGAAGAGATCATCAAGCCGATCCTGCCGACCGAGTGGCTGAACGCCTCTACTAAATTCTTTATCAACCCGACCGGCCGTTTTGTTATCGGCGGCCCGATGGGCGACTGTGGTCTGACCGGCCGTAAAATCATCGTTGACACCTACGGCGGCATGGCCCGTCACGGCGGCGGCGCATTCTCCGGTAAAGATCCGTCGAAAGTTGACCGTTCCGCAGCGTACGCGGCGCGTTATGTGGCGAAAAACATCGTGGCTGCTGGCCTTGCCGACCGCTGTGAAATCCAGGTCTCCTACGCCATTGGCGTGGCAGAGCCGACCTCAATCATGGTTGAAACCTTCGGCACCGAGAAAGTCTCCACCGAGCAGTTAACGCTGCTGGTGCGTGAGTTTTTCGACCTGCGTCCATACGGCCTGATTCAGATGCTGGATCTGCTGCACCCGATCTATAAAGAGACCGCTGCATACGGTCACTTCGGTCGCGAATCTTTCCCGTGGGAAAAAACTGACAAAGCCGCGCTGCTGCGCGACGCTGCCGGCCTGAAATAATCCACTGACCGCACCGCTATCAAGGCCAGCCTCGCGCTGGCCTTTTTCATTTTTATGCGCGTTATGACCATCCAGTGCCATTTGTGCAGCTATACTCACTCTGCCCGTAACTATTTCATTTGAAAGCGATTACACCAGGCAACTAACGAAACTCCTCCCCTCCCTCACTGGCTGAAACGGTCGCGCGTCATAATTGTTACATCACGCTTCGGTTTAGTCTGAAATAACGCCCTGCAATTAACCATTCATTGTCAAGAATCCTATAATCCTCAACACTTTTATTTACATTCGTGGCCTGCCCGAAATGTAACCGATTACACTCATGTGATGCATATCACGACTTTTCGCTTATGAGTGACCTAACGTTTATCTCGATAAAATTCATAACATGAATGGAGGGCATAATGCCTGACAATAAGAAACAGAAGCATTCCAACAAGGCCATGACCTTTTTTGTCTGCTTCCTCGCAGCACTGGCAGGATTACTTTTTGGCCTGGATATTGGCGTGATTGCGGGCGCACTGCCCTTCATCACGGAAGATTTTCAAATCAGCTCGCACACTCAGGAGTGGGTGGTGAGCTCAATGATGTTTGGTGCCGCCGTCGGCGCAGTCGGCAGCGGCTGGCTCTCCTGGCGTCTCGGGCGTAAAAAGAGCCTGATGATCGGCGCGGTGCTGTTTGTTATCGGCTCTCTCTGCTCTGCCGCCGCACCGAACGTCGAGTTCCTGATCGTTTCGCGCGTGCTGCTCGGCCTGGCGGTTGGTATCGCCTCTTATACCGCTCCGCTCTACCTCTCTGAGATCGCCCCGGAAAAAATCCGCGGCAGTATGATTTCGATGTATCAGCTGATGATCACCATCGGGATTCTCGGCGCGTACCTCTCCGATACCGCCTTCAGCTACAGCGGCGCATGGCGCTGGATGCTGGGCGTGATCATCATTCCAGCGGTGCTGCTGCTGATTGGCGTCTTCTTCCTGCCGGACAGCCCGCGCTGGTTCGCCGCCAAACGCCGCTTTAACGATGCTGAGCGGGTGCTGCTGCGCCTGCGCGACACCAGCGCCGAAGCGAAAAACGAGCTGGATGAGATCCGCGAAAGCCTGAAAGTGAAGCAGACCGGCTGGGCGCTGTTTAAAGAGAACAGCAACTTCCGCCGCGCGGTCTTCCTCGGCGTACTGCTGCAAATCATGCAACAGTTCACCGGCATGAACGTCATCATGTACTACGCGCCGAAAATCTTTGAACTGGCGGGTTACACCAACACTACCGAACAGATGTGGGGAACAGTGATCGTCGGTCTGACCAACGTGCTGGCGACCTTTATCGCTATCGGCCTGGTGGATCGCTGGGGTCGTAAACCGACGCTGGTGCTGGGCTTTATGGTGATGGCCGCCGGTATGGGTATTCTCGGCACGATGCTGCATATGGGCATCCACTCGCCGTCAGCGCAGTACTTCGCTGTCGCCATGCTGCTGATGTTTATCATCGGCTTCGCCATGAGCGCCGGTCCGCTGATTTGGGTTCTCTGCTCCGAAATCCAGCCGCTGAAAGGCCGCGATTTTGGTATCACCCTCTCTACAGCCACCAACTGGATCGCCAACATGATTGTCGGCGCGACCTTCCTGACGATGCTGAACACGCTGGGCAATGCCAACACCTTCTGGGTATACGGCGGTCTGAACGTGCTGTTCATCCTCCTCACCCTGTGGCTGGTGCCGGAAACCAAACACGTTTCGCTGGAGCACATCGAGCGCAACCTGATGCGTGGCCGTCCGCTGCGTGAAATTGGTTCCCGTGACTGATTAACACCCTTCAGGCTTCCTCTGCGGAGGAAGCCTTTTTTGCTTATTGCACTCCCGTCCCGCCCATCCTATTCTCTGCAGTTATGAAAACACCCCGCCTCCCCATTGCCCTCCAGCAAGCTGTTATGCGTAGCCTGCGGGATAAACTCGCCCTCGCTAACCAGAAGCTTGAGCGTGACTACCCCGAGCCGAAGCTGGTCTACCAACAGCGCGGCACCGCCGCCGGTACGGCGTGGCTTGCCGATTACGAAATTCGCCTCAACCCGGTGCTGCTGCTGGAAAATCAGCAAGCCTTTGTTGATGAAGTGGTTCCCCATGAGCTGGCGCACCTGCTGGTGTGGAAAGAGTTCGGGCGCGTTGCGCCACACGGCAAAGAGTGGAAGTGGATGATGGAGAGCGTGCTCGGCGTACCCGCGCGGCGAACGCATCAGTTTGAACTGGAGTCGGTGCGGCGCAACACCTTCCCCTACCGCTGTAAATGCCAGCAGCATCAGTTGACCCTGCGTCGCCATAATCGGGTAGTACGCGGCGAGGCGATCTACCGCTGCGTGCGCTGCGGCGAGCCGTTAATGGCTGAAACGGCTAACTGAATCCATTAAGAAGTTTTATGCGCTAACTGATTGCATCAGGAAGCCCCTTCCGCTACGTTGCGAGCTCGTTTTGACAGGGAGTTCGCTATGTTCCGTTTTATACCTTTTCTCTTCACGTTGCTGGCAGTGCCTGCCCTGGCCGCCAACGGTATCAACAACTTTTCCCAGGCCAAAGCGGCCGGAGTGAAAGTGAATGCTGACGCGCCGGGCGATTTTTACTGCGGCTGTAAAATCATCTGGCAGGGCAAAAAAGGGGTCGTCGATCTCGCCTCCTGCGGCTATAAAGTGCGAAAAAACGAGAACCGCGCCAGCCGCATAGAGTGGGAGCATGTGATGCCCGCCTGGCAGTTCGGCCACCTGCGTCAGTGCTGGCAGGATGGCGGGCGCAAACAGTGCGCCAAAGATCCGGGCTACCGTAAGATTGAGAGCGATATGCACAACCTGCAACCCGCCGTGGGCGAGGTGAATGGCGATCGCGGTAACTTTATGTACAGCCAGTGGAACGGCGGTGAAGGGCAGTATGGCCAGTGCGAGATGAAGGTTGATTTCAAAGCAAAACTGGCTGAACCACCGGCGCGCGCACGCGGTTCGATTGCCCGCACCTACTTCTATATGCGCGATCAATACCAGCTGCCGCTCTCACGCCAGCAGACCCAGCTTTTCACCGCCTGGGATAAGCTCTATCCGGTTACTGCATGGGAGTGCACGCGCGATGAGCGTATCGCGGCCATTCAGGGCAACCATAACCCGTATGTGCAGCGCGCTTGCATGGCGCGAAAGAGCTAACCTACACTAGCGCCATTGTTAACATCCGCCCTGCCGTGCCGGGCGGTAATCTGAACGGATCTAAAACATGCGCATTCCCCGCATCCATCACCCAGAATGTATTCAGCCGGGCAGTGAAATTGCCCTCAGCGAGGATGCTGCCAACCACGTCGGCCGCGTGCTGCGTATGGGCCCGGGCCAGGCGGTGCAGCTTTTCGATGGCTCTAACCAGGTTTTCGACGCGGAAATCACCCACGCTGATAAAAAAAGCGTGCGCGTCAGCGTGCTGCGCGGCGAAGTGGACGATCGTGAATCGCCGCTGCATATTCACCTGGGCCAGGTGATGTCGCGCGGCGAAAAGATGGAATTCACCATCCAGAAATCGATCGAACTGGGCGTAAGCCTCATTACGCCACTTTTTTCTGAGCGCTGCGGCGTTAAACTGGACGCCGAACGCCTGAACAAGAAGCTGCAGCAGTGGCAAAAGATCGCCATTGCCGCCTGTGAACAGTGCGGGCGCAACCGTGTTCCGGAGATTCGCCCGGCCATGGATCTCGAAGCCTGGTGCGCCGAAGAGGAGAGCGGTCTGAAGCTCAACCTCCATCCGCGCGCCAGCCAGAGCATTAACACCTTGCCTCTGCCCGTCGAGCGCGTGCGCCTGCTGATTGGCCCGGAAGGCGGGTTATCCGCCGATGAGATCGCCATGACCGCGCGCTACCAGTTTACGGATATTTTGTTAGGTCCCCGCGTGCTACGCACCGAGACAACGGCGCTTACCGCCATCACCGCGCTTCAGGTTCGCTTCGGCGACCTGGGTTGAAAGGAGAAGCAGAATGATTAAGCTCGGCATCGTGATGGATCCCATCGCGGACATTAACATCAAGAAAGACTCCAGCTTTGCCATGCTGCTGGAAGCACAGCGCCGCGGCTACGAGCTGCACTACATGGAGATGGCCGATCTCTATCTGATTAACGGTGAAGCCCGCGCCCGCACGCGTACCCTCTCCGTCGAGCAGAACTACGACAAATGGTATGAGTTTGGCAGCGAGCAGGATATCGCGCTGGCCGATCTCGACACCGTACTGATGCGTAAAGATCCGCCGTTCGACACCGAGTATATCTACGCGACCTATATCCTTGAGCGCGCGGAAGAGAAAGGCACGCTGATCGTTAACAAACCGCAGAGCCTGCGCGACTGTAACGAAAAGCTCTTCACCGCCTGGTTCCCGGACCTGACGCCGGAAACGCTGGTCACCCGCGATAAAGCACGGCTGAAAGCCTTCTGGCAGAAGCACACCGACATTATTCTCAAGCCGCTGGACGGCATGGGCGGCACCTCGATTTTCCGCGTCAAAGAGGGCGACCCGAACCTCTCGGTTATTACCGAAACCCTGACCGAACTGGGCACGCGCTACTGCATGGCGCAGAACTATCTGCCTGCTATTAAAGAGGGCGACAAACGTGTGCTGGTAGTCGATGGCGAACCGGTGCCTTACTGCCTGGCGCGCGTGCCGCAGGGCGGTGAAACCCGTGGCAACCTGGCGGCCGGTGGTCGCGGCGAACCGCGTCCGCTGACCGAGAGCGACTGGGCGATTGCGCGTAAAGTCGCGCCGGTGCTGAAAGCCAAAGGGCTTATCTTCGTCGGTCTCGATATCATCGGCGATCGCCTGACTGAAATTAACGTCACCAGCCCGACCTGCATCCGTGAAATCGAAGCCGAATTCCCGGTCTCCATCACCGGTATGCTGATGGACGCTATCGAAAAACGTCTGGCTAAATAAGTGCCACACAGGGTGCGAGCGAGAGCCCGCGCCCTTCCCGCTTTATCTCGTGACAGCACCCTGCTTTCCCCCCATACTACGTTGTCGCTTTTTTGAACCAGGAACAGAACCTCTGACAATGAATTTACAGCATCACTTTCTTATTGCCATGCCTGCTCTCCAGGATCCCCTCTTCCGGCGCTCCGTTGTCTATATCTGCGAGCACAGCGAGGAAGGGGCGATGGGGCTTATCATCAATAAGCCGCTGGAAAACCTGACGGTAGAGGGCGTGCTTGAAAAACTGAAAATCGAGGCCGTTGAACGCGACCCGGCGATCCGTCTTGATAAACCGGTGCTGCTCGGCGGCCCGCTGGCAGAAGATCGCGGCTTTATCCTGCACACCCCACCAGGCGGTTTTGCCTCCAGCATTCGCGTCTCGGACAACACCGTGGTCACCACCTCGCGTGACGTGCTGGAGACGCTCGGCACCGGCGAACAACCCGCTGAGGTGATGGTCGCGCTGGGCTACTCGTCGTGGGATAAGGGGCAGCTTGAGGAGGAGATCCTTGATAACGCATGGCTTACCGCGCCGGCGGATCTCAATATCCTGTTCAAAACGCCCATCGCCGATCGCTGGCGCGAAGCGGCAAAGCTTATCGGCATCGATATTTCGACCATGCCGGGCGTCGCGGGGCATGCCTGATGAGTGGCACACTGCTGGCGTTTGATTTTGGCACCAAAAGCATTGGCGTTGCCATCGGGCAGCGCATTACCGGGACGGCGCGCGCGCTGACGGCGCTGAAAGCGCAGGACGGTACGCCGGAGTGGAAGCGGATCGAAAACCTGCTCAAAGAGTGGCAGCCCGAAGCGGTGGTGGTTGGTTTGCCGCTCAATATGGATGGCACGGAGCAGCTGCTCACCGCCCGCGCCCGCAACTTCGCCAATAAAATCCACGGCCGTTTTGGCGCAAAAGTGATCCTGCATGATGAACGGTTAAGCACCGTTGAAGCGCGATCCGGGCTGTTTGAACGCGGCGGATTTCGCGCCCTTGATAAAGGCAGCGTCGACTCAGCCTCGGCGGTGATTATTCTCGAAAGCTACTTCGAACTGCACCCGTAAGCCTGCCCGTTTTCCCCTCTCTTTTCTGTTAGCCGCGATCGCGTCGCGGCTTTCTGCCGATCCTTCTCACACTTTCCAGCCCCGCTTTTTGCATTCTCGCCAATGTTTCTATAAAAGAAACATTGAAGGCTATCAGGATTTCTCAGTTAAGCGCTGAGCCAGTTCGTGCAGGGCGTCTAAGCGCGCCTCAACCACCGCATCGTCAACCTGCCACAGACCGGCAAACGCGAGCGCGGCAGAGTGGGCGCCAAGGGGTTTCGCCATCGACACTTCGCCGTCGTCGTGATGCCACACCACGTGCCTCTGCGCGCGCTGCTGGGCGACATGCGGGCCAAGCTGCTGCCACTGCTCCGGTGTAAAGCGCTGTTGCAGCGCCTCATCGCTCTCCGCTGCCAGTAGCGACATGCCGATGACCGACTGCCAGGCAGGCAGCATATGGAAACCGGCCAGCGCCTGGCTCACCTGGCTACCGGGTTCAGAGTGGTAGATATAGATCACCTGATCCTCCCACAGCACGCCCATCGCCACGACGATATCTTTCGGGGCGTAGCGTTCAAGCAGCGGCAGCGCGTGGGAGAAGAGCGCCGAGCCGCGAATGGCCTGCGCCGCCAGCGCATGAATGCCGGGGCCGGGAAGGTAGCGACGCTGCGCGTCCTGCATAGTCAGGCCGATAGAGGCCATGGTCATCAATAACCGGTTTACGCGGGTGGTGTTAATGCCCATCAGACGCGACAGCTCACGACAGCCAATGGCGCGATCGCTGGAGACGAGGTACTGCAGGCAGCGAATGCCATCAATCAGACTTTGGTTCGGTTGAGAAGACATTGCAGGGTTCGCTTTTCAGTTGGCTGGAAAAAACGATTCTACCGTCAGTCAAAAAGGAAACAAGATAATGAAAATCTTTCCTCACACCGATGCCAGAGCTTTTCCGACCCGGCAGCTGCACGCCGATCTGGTCGTCGCGGGCGGCGGGCTGGCAGGGCTTTGCGCCGCGCTGGCGGCAGCGCGCGACGGTTTAGAGGTCGTGCTAATCCAGGACAGGCCGGTGCTCGGCGGCAACGCCTCCAGCGAAGTACGCCTGTGGGCAAACGGCGCGACATCGCATATGGGCAACAACAACCGCTGGGCGCGAGAAGGCGGCATTATGGGCGAGATCATGGAGGAGAACCTCTGGCGCAACAAAGAGGGCAACCCGGTGATGTTTGACCTGGTGCTGCTCGACCTTGCCAGAAGCCAGCCGGGGCTGACACTGCTGCTTAATACCGCCGTCTTTGAGGTGGAAAAAGAGGCGCAGACCATTACTCAGGTAAAAGCCTTTAACCCGATCAACGAGACGTTTTATACCGTCAGCGGCGCACAGTTTTGTGATGCCACCGGCGACGGCGTGCTCGGCTATCTGGCGGGTGCCGAATATCGCGAGGGCGCAGAAGAAGCGGAGGAACTCGGGGAAAAAATGGCACCCGGCGACAACTTTGGCCATAAACTCGGCCACTCCATCTACTTCTACACCAAGCAGACTGACGGGCCGGTTAACTTTGTTCCCCCCTCCTTCGCGCTGAAAGATATTACCGCCATCCCCCGCTATAAACGCCTCACCTCTACCCTTAACGGCTGCGATCTCTGGTGGCTTGAGTGGGGCGGGCGTCTTGATACCGTGCATGAGAGCGAAGAGATCAAATGGGAGCTGTGGAAGATCGTCTGGGGCGTGTGGGATCACATCAAAAACTCTGGCAACTTCCCGGAAGCGGACAAGATGACCATCGAGTGGGTCGGCGCGATCCCCGGCAAGCGCGAAAGCCGCCGCTTCGTTGGCGACCATCTGCTGAGCCAGCAGGATATCATTGAGCAGCGCGACCACTACGATGCCGTGGGCTACGGCGGCTGGTCGATCGATCTGCACCCTGCGGACGGCGTCTACAGCACCCATGATGGCTGCCGTCAGTTTCACAGCAAAGGCACCTACACCATCCCGTTTCGCAGCCTCTACAGCCGCTCGCTGGATAACCTGCTGCTGACCGGGCGGATTATCTCCGCGTCCCACGTCGCCTTCGGCAGCGCCCGCGTAATGTGTACCTGCGGCCTGCTCGGTGAGGTGGTGGGGCGCGCCGCCGCGCTTTGCCATGCGCGCGGTCTCACGCCGCAGGCCCTGGCCCTGGCCCTGGCCCAGCGCGAGCATATCGGCGCGCTGCAACAGCAGCTGCAGCTTAACGGCTGTTATATTCCGCGCCAGTGGCTCAACGACCCGGCGGCAGGTGCCAGCGTCAGCGCCAGCAGCGAGTACTGCCTGACGGCACTTGCGCCCAACGGCAACTGGCATCCGCTGGCAGAGAGGATGGCCCTGCTGCTGCCTGTTCCGGCGGGCCATACCGTGCCCTCCATCACCCTGCGGCTGCGGGCAAAGCGGCCAACGGAGCTGACGGTCTCCCTGCTCGGCAGCGTGCGGGCCGGCAACTTCACCCCGGATTGCCACTTTGAAGAGCAGGTGCTGAGCGTGGCTGACGAAGGCGAGCAGACCGTCACCTTCCACTGGCAGAGCGAACGCAACCAGTACGTCTTTCTCGCCTTCGGCGCCCATGAAGAGGTTGAGATCGCGCTGACCGATGCGCGCCTGCCGGGCATCATGACGGTGTTTAACAGCCTTAATGCGCGCGTTGCCAAACATACTCGCCAGATCGCCGATGGCGATTACGGCGTCGATGAATTCGACTTCTGGCTGCCTCGCCGCCACCCTTCGCAGATCATGCCCGCCCTGCGCTGCGATCCGCCGATTGCCGCCTGGAGCATGCAGAATGTGCTCAATGGCCGCCTGCGCCCTGAACAGCAGATCAACGCCTGGTCCCCGGCGCTGGATGACGCCGCGCCGGAAATTGTCTGGCGCTGGGAGAGCCCGCAGGAGATTAGCCAGCTGACGCTGGTGCAGGATAACGACTTCGATAACGCCATGGAGTCCGTACAGATGGGACACCCGCTCGCCGTCACGCCGCACTGCATTACGCACTATCGCCTGTGGGCCGACGAGTGGCTGCTGGCAGAGGTGCATGATAATCACCACTCCGTCTGTCAGCACCGTTTCACCCGCCCCGTTACGGCGAGCAGCATCAGGCTGGAGATCGTCGCTACCGCAGGCGCGCTGCCCGCCGTTTACGCGCTGCATCTTCACTAAAGACGCCCTTCGCGCACCCGCTGCTGGTGGCTCTGCGCGAAGGTCTGCATCCCCTGCTGCTGCCCGGTTTGCATCACGCCGGGCAGCTGGTGCGTTTTGCCTTCGCGGATAAGGTTCGCCACCGCCGGGGTATTAATCAGCAACTCAAATAGCGCCACGCGCCCGCCCTGCTTATCCACCTCCAGCCTCTGTGCCAGCACCGCCTGTAAACTGCCCGCCAGCTGGCTGCGCACCGGCTCCTTCTCCTGCGCCGGGAAGCTGTCCACCAGCCGCTCGACGGCCTGCGCCGCGCCGCGCGTGTGCAGGGTCGCCAGCACCAGATGCCCGGTTTCGGCGGCGGTGAGCGCCAGGCGGATCGTCTCGCTGTCGCGCAGTTCGCCTAGCAGGATCACATCCGGATCCTGGCGCAGCGCCGCGCGCAGCCCGTCGGCAAACGAGGCGCAGTGTTGCCCAATCTCGCGCTGCTGAATCAGGCTGTTGCCGCTCTGGTGCACGAACTCAATGGGATCTTCCAGCGTCACAATATGCACTCCGGTCTGCTGATTGAGGTGCTGCACCATCGCCGCAAGGGTTGTCGATTTACCACTCCCGGTCGCACCGGTGACGAGGATCAAGCCGTTCTCCCGCGCCAGCAGTTCGGGCAGCACCGCCGGAGCAGAGATATCGCTAAGCTGCGGGCAGCGCTGTGGCAACAGGCGCAGCGCTAACGAGATGCCGCCGTGACGGGCAAACGCGCCTGCGCGCAGCCGCCTGCCGCTCGCGGTGGTCAGGGCGAAATCCACCTGCCTCGACTCGCGCCACTGCTGCTGTTGCAGGGAGGTAAGCTGCCCGCTAAGCAGGGCACTGATGTCGGGCTGCTCAAAAGGCGCAGCGGTAAGCTTCCCGTGCTGTCGCCAGCGCGGTGGAGAACCACTGCACAGGTGTAGATCCGAGACATTATGCTTTACACTAAGCGCCACTATTTCTTCTATATCCATTACGCCATCCTGGAATCATGAACGATATCGCGCATAACCTGGCACAGGTCCGGGACAAAATCTCCGCCGCGGCGGCACGCTGCGGCCGGGCTTCAGAAGAAGTTACGTTACTTGCAGTGAGTAAAACTAAGCCTGCGAGCGCCGTCGCAGAAGCGATCGACGCCGGACAGCGTGCGTTTGGTGAAAACTATGTGCAGGAGGGGGTGGAGAAGATCCAGCACTTCCAGCAGGCGGGTGTCAGCGGGCTGGAGTGGCACTTTATCGGCCCGTTGCAGTCCAACAAAAGCCGTCTGGTAGCGGAGCACTTCGACTGGTGCCACACTGTCGACCGTCTGCGCATCGCCAGCCGCCTTAGCGAGCAGCGCCCGGCCACGCGCGCGCCGCTTAATGTTCTTATCCAAATCAACATCAGCGATGAGCAGAGCAAGTCCGGTATCCCCCTGAGTGAACTGGATGAGCTTGCCACGCAACTCGCTGAACTGCCGGGCATCTGCCTGCGCGGGTTGATGGCGATCCCGGCACCGGAAGCAGAGTACGAACGGCAGTTTGCCGTGGCACGGCAAATGGCTGTAGCATTTGAGGCGCTTAAAACGCGCTATTCAACGGTCGATACCCTGTCGTTGGGCATGACGGATGATATGTCCGCAGCCATCGCGGCGGGCAGTACGATGGTGCGCATTGGTACCGCCATTTTTGGTGCGCGCGATTACACAAAAAAGTAAGAGAAACTGAGGAACGCCATGAAGACGTTGACTTTCCTGCTCTCAACAGTAATTGAACTCTACACCATGGTTCTGCTGTTGCGCGTCTGGATGCAGTGGGCACGCTGTGATTTTTATAACCCTTTTTCGCAATTTGTCGTTAAAGCCACCCAGCCGATTGTCGGGCCGCTGCGCCGCATTATCCCGGCGATGGGGCCGCTGGACAGCGCCTCGCTGCTGGTCGCTTTTGTGCTGAGTTTTATCAAGGCGATCGTGCTGTTTATGGTGGTCACCT
Organism: Kosakonia sp. 1610; assembly: GCF_050435845.1. Lineage (NCBI taxonomy): Bacteria > Pseudomonadati > Pseudomonadota > Gammaproteobacteria > Enterobacterales > Enterobacteriaceae > Kosakonia > Kosakonia sp. 1610. The sequence continues at coordinate 193,475 of NZ_JBNDKZ010000004.1, forward strand.
TGCAGCCGATTATCTGGATATCCGCCCTGCTTATTCTGGTCAAAACCATTGGCCTGATGATTTTCTGGGTGCTGCTGGTAATGGCAATCATGAGCTGGGTCAGCCAGGGCCGCAGCCCGGTTGAGTACGCACTGGTTCAGCTGACCGAGCCGCTGCTGCGCCCGATCCGCAACCTGCTGCCGGCAATGGGCGGCATCGACTTCTCGCCGATGATCCTCGTGCTGCTGCTCTATGTACTCAATATGGGGATTGCCGAACTGCTGCAATCCACCGGTAATATGCTGCTGCCGGGGCTGTGGATGGCACTATGAGTGCCGTTGTATCCTCTCAGGACGGGCTGGTTTTACGGCTTTATATTCAGCCGAAAGCCAGCCGCGACGCGATTATCGGTTTGCATGGCGACGAAGTAAAAGTCGCCATCACCGCCCCGCCAGTGGATGGCCAGGCCAATGCGCACCTGGTGAAATTTCTCGCTAAACAATTCCGCGTCGCGAAAAGCCAGGTGCTGATCGAAAAGGGCGAACTGGGCCGCCATAAACAGATTAAAATCGTTCATCCGCAACAGATCCCGACAGAAGTCGCGGCGCTGATAAATTAGGATCCGCTATGCAAAAAGTTGTCCTCGCCACCGGTAACGCCGGTAAAGTGCGCGAGCTTGCCTCGCTGCTCAATGATTTCGGTCTCGATGTGGTCGCACAAACCGAGCTGGGCGTCGAATCCGTTGAAGAGACTGGGCTGACCTTTATTGAAAATGCCATTCTGAAAGCCCGCCATGCGGCAAAAGTGACCGGCTTACCCGCCATTGCCGATGATTCAGGGCTGGCAGTCGATGCGCTGGGCGGCGCGCCGGGGATCTACTCCGCACGCTACGCAGGCCTTGAAGCCAGCGATCAACAGAACCTGGAAAAACTGCTTGATGCGCTGCAAAACGTGCCGGACGGCGAGCGCCAGGCGCAGTTCCACTGTGTGCTGGTCTATATGCGCCATGCCGACGATCCGACGCCGCTGGTGTGCCACGGAAGCTGGCCTGGCGTGATTGCCCGCGCGCCTGCGGGCAGCGGCGGCTTTGGTTACGACCCTATCTTTTTCGTCCCCTCCGAAGGCAAAACCGCCGCGGAGCTGACACGCGACGAGAAGCGCGCCCTCTCCCATCGCGGTCAGGCGTTAACCCTGTTACTGGAAGCAATGCGTAATGGCTGATTTGCCGCCTCTGAGTCTCTATATTCACATTCCCTGGTGCGTGCAGAAGTGCCCCTACTGCGACTTCAACTCTCACGCGCTGAAGGGCGAAGTGCCGCACGACGACTATGTCCAGCATCTGCTTGCGGATCTGGATCGTGACGCCGCCTACGCCCAGGGACGGGAAATAAAGACCATCTTTATCGGCGGCGGTACGCCAAGCCTGCTCTCCGGCCCGGCAATGCAGACTCTGCTCGATGGCGTTCGCGCGCGTCTGCCGCTGGCCAGTGATGCGGAAATTACCATGGAGGCGAATCCGGGCACCGTTGAGGCTGACCGCTTCGCCGACTACCAGCGCGCTGGCGTTAACCGTATCTCGATAGGCGTGCAGAGTTTCAGTGAAACCAAGTTGCAGCGTCTCGGGCGTATTCACGGCCCGGAAGAAGCTAAACGTGCGGCACGCCTTGCGAGCGGGCTGGGGCTGCGCAGTTTCAACCTCGATTTAATGCACGGCTTGCCGGATCAATCCGTTGAGGAAGCGCTCGACGATCTGCGCCAGGCCATCGCCTTAAATCCACCGCATCTGTCGTGGTATCAGCTCACCATCGAACCCAATACGCTCTTCAGCTCGCGCCCGCCGGTGCTGCCGGATGACGACGCGCTGTGGGATATCTTCGAGCAGGGGCATCAGATCCTGACAGCTGCCGGTTATCAGCAGTATGAAACCTCGGCCTATGCCAAACCGGGTTATCAGTGCCAGCACAACCTGAACTACTGGCGCTTTGGCGACTACCTCGGAATCGGCTGCGGCGCGCACGGCAAAGTGACCTTCGCGGACGGACGCATTTTGCGTACGGCGAAAACGCGCCATCCACGCGGCTATATGCAGGGAAATTACCTTGATAAGCAGCATGATGTTGAAAAGCAGGATAAGCCGTTCGAGTTCTTTATGAACCGGTTCCGCCTGCTGGAACCGGCGCCGCGGGCAGAGTTTTCCGCGTATACCGGTCTGGATGAAGCGACCATCCGCCCGCAAATTGAGCAGGCGCTGGCGCTCAATTATCTGACCGAGAACGCAACGCACTGGCAGATAACCGAGCACGGTAAGCTGTTTCTCAATTCACTGCTTGAGTTGTTTCTTAGCGAATAACGTGAAGTGAGAGATAAAAATAAGGGGAAATATTATTTCCCCTTATTTATTTTAGCGGCGTGATTATTTAAAGAGTAGTATTACAGCAACTTCCGCTGGTGCATCCCGTGGCGCAATAAAACGATGCCAGAGGATATAATGCCACCAAGAATAACGGCCAACGCCATGATAATCGCTTTCCCCGGGCCATCTTTTTTCATCGGCAGCGACGGCGAGAGTTGATATTTGAAGGGAGAAAACTCCACATCTTTAATATCAACTTTTTGCAGCTGCGCCAGAGTGTATTCACGGTTGCGAAAATCGGCATTCAGCTCGGTAAAATCTTTCATCGACTGCTCAATGCGCAGTTTTTCAGAGATACCGTCTGCACCCAGCGCGATAGAGAAGTCCGGGTCATCCTGTACCGCCTGGCCATTGCTATAGACCGGGCGTTTGATGCCCGCGGCATTCGCTACTTCAAGGGAGTAGTTCAGGCGCTTCACATTCGCATCATGCTTTGTAGCAATTCGGGCACGATCCATCTCCAGCACGTTCTTTTCAAAGTTCTTCTTCAACTCAACATCATTACGCAGCGTTGCCAGCGTCTCGTTGACTACTTTGGCAGAAATGAAATCGATGTAGCCTTTCAGCACCTGCTGGGCTTCTGTCGCCGTCGGCGCAGTGAAGCTGAGCGTCCAGGAAGCGTACGGCGTATTATCAGCACTCGCCAGTTTGGCGTTATTGGTCGCTTTGATCTTCTGCGTCAACAGCGTCAGCGCACGGCGCAGTTCATCCTGATCGATATTGTTCTCTTCCAGCTTGCCCAGCACCAACGGCGAGTTGGCAAGGAACTCCTCTTTTAATGATTGAGAAGAGAATTTTTTCAGGAACAGGTGGTAAACATCATCCTGTGAAATAGTGGTTTTTACATCCAGAACCTGCAGCGTCATGAGCGCTCGTTGCAGCTCAGCCCACTGGATTCGCTCTGCCGGCGTAATCTCCGCCTGGCTGGTCCACTTTTGCGGGAGTAAGGCGGTGATAAAGAATGCGCAAACGGCAAACAACACAACTGTACCGGTAATAAGTTTCTTGCCTCGCCATAACAGGCTCAGCAAATAGAGCAGATCGATCTCATTATTTTTAAACGAAAGCGCGGGCTCTTCATAAAATGAAGCGTCGCCTTTCGGCTGTATGTTTATTGATGACATAGGAGTATTTATGAAGAAATCATATCCGTGATTTGAGACGGCGATATTAGCATCAACAAGAACATTCTGAAAGTATACAAGTTATGGACAATTCAGATAATTGATTAATTACTTAAGTAAAACCCCAAATTCTGGTAGGGGTTATCTGCGAATTGCTACTTGCTTTTGTGGGCAATAATTTATAAAGGAGAATAATCAGCAGAGCCTGACAAACCAATTAAATAAAAGATACGAGTTTGTTATTTAATCGTCAGAAATAAGGGAAAGAGCGTAACAACATATTCAATACGAATAAGGCCTTTCATCGATGACAAAAGGCCATGGTACAGAGTTACTTCAGGGAGGAAGTTAACGCTTTGCGGCTCTCTTCGAGAGAAACCACGCGCTGGCAGACATCTTTGCCAAACTGCTGGAAGTCAGCTTCCTGATTTTTCCATTCGTTCTGGATAGAGGTTTGTAAGCCGCCGAGATTGCCGAGCACATTCTGCAACGGATTGCCGCCGCTCTTCATCACCGCTTTCGCGCCCATTTCGTTAATGCTGTCCTGCAGAATGCCGCCCATCGCCTGGTTGACTAACTGCTGACCGTCGGCGCGAACCTGTTCAATCGCCTTGTAATGGAACGTCAGGCCGTCGCTGCGATGCTCGATAATACGATTCATCTGCTCTTTGAGCTGCGCGTCGAGTTTGGTGAGGCGGTTACGCATGCTGCTGCTCTCCCCCACCTCTTTGACGATGATCTTATCCAGCGCAATGCGGTTTTTCTCCACGCGGGTCAGCGCGCCGTTGTCGATCCACGGCAGGGCGCTGCGTAACTCAGCCTGGTAATCTTTCGCCTGCTCGCGCTGTGCGGCGCTAAGGGAGGGCTGTTTGCCGTTAAACATCACATTGCCCTCTGGCGTGATCACCAGATTGCCGTTTTCGCCCTTCACCTGCACGGTTTGCGGGCTGATAATCACATCGTCGCGCGGCGTGACGCTGCACTGATAATCTGCCTGCGCCGCGAAAGCTGTAAGGGTGAGCGTTGCCGCCAGCAGCGTTTTACGCATTCTATTAACTCCTGTAGAGACAAAATGGGCCAGCAGATGCTGGCCCTTATGTTTGTTTAGTCCCACCAGACGTCGAAAAGTTCGCTGGTGCGTACCGCTTCGAGCTTCTGCTCCTCCAGCCACTTACGCACAAGGGCCTGATGCTCTTCGGTGCATTTGCCAATCTCTTGCAGGCAGATTAACCCTTCCCACGCCAGATAGCCGCTGCCATCAAACGCCAGTTTATTCGGCGCAATCACCTGCTTAATGAAGTTATCAACGGTGCTGTCGATCTGCTCTTCGGTGGTACCTTCCGGGAAACGCCACGCGACGGAGAAACCCACTTCCTGGAATTCGTCGATATGCATTTTTTTACGCAAGCGACGGCTGCGGTTCTTTGCCATTATTTCACCCTCTCGAACATTAAGTCCCATACACCGTGACCAAGACGATGGCCACGCTGTTCAAATTTCGTTACCGGGCGCGATTCCGGGCGCGGCACATAGTCGTTGCTGGCCGACAGGTTCTTATACCCGTCGATGGAGTTCATCACCTCCAGCATATGTTCTGCATAGGCTTCCCAGTCGGTCGCCATATGGAATACGCCGCCCAGCTTGAGCTTGCTCTTCACCAGCTCGGCAAAGGGTACCTGCACAATGCGGCGCTTATTATGACGCGCTTTGTGCCACGGGTCCGGGAAAAAGAGTTGCACCATGTTTAAGGAGTTATCCGGAATCATCGTGTGCAGCACTTCTACCGCGTCATGGCACATTACGCGCAGGTTCTCGACGCCCTCTTCGTGCGCAGAAGAGAGGCAGGCACCGACGCCCGGCGAGTGTACTTCAATGCCGAGGAAATCCTGCTCCGGGCGGGTTTTCGCCATTTCGACCAGCGAAGCACCCATGCCAAAACCGATCTCCAGCGTCACCGGTGCGGTGCGACCAAACAGGGCGGTAAAATCGAGCGGCTGTTCGGTAAACTCAACGCCCATCACCGGCCAGTAATTGTCCAGCGCATGCTGCTGACCCTTCGTCAGACGCCCCTGGCGACGGACAAAGCTACGAATGCGGCGCAGCGGGCGGCCATTTTCATCAAATTCCGGTGAAATGACGTCGTTATTCATAAAGTTTTCTGCTCGTGAGAGTGTTCAGGAAACGGGCATTATCCAAAGTTCATGGCATGATGCAAGCACCGGAAAGTTCCGGTTTACAGTGCAACGCCGCTGTGCTGCAATCTTCGCCCCTGATAAAGCGATTCTGGTGACCATGCAAGCGTCTCAATTCTCAGCCCAGGTTCTGGACTGGTACGACAAATTTGGGCGGAAAACCCTGCCCTGGCAAATTGAAAAGACGCCCTACAAAGTATGGCTGTCAGAAGTGATGTTGCAACAAACCCAGGTCACAACGGTGATCCCCTATTTTGAGCGCTTTATGGCGCGCTTCCCGACGGTGAGTGATTTAGCCAACGCGCCGCTGGATGAAGTGCTGCATCTGTGGACCGGGCTCGGTTACTACGCCCGCGCACGCAATCTGCATAAAGCCGCGCAGCAGATCGCCACGCTGCACAATGGCCGTTTTCCTGAAACCTTCGAAGAAGTTGCCGCGCTGCCAGGCGTTGGCCGCTCGACGGCGGGTGCCATTCTCTCTTTATCCCTCGGTAAACACTTTCCAATTCTCGATGGCAACGTTAAGCGCGTGCTGGCCCGCTGTTATGCGGTGGCCGGCTGGCCGGGGAAAAAAGAGGTGGAGAAACGGCTGTGGGAGATAAGCGAGCAGGTAACACCGGCGAAAGGCGTCGAGCGCTTTAACCAGGCGATGATGGATCTTGGTGCCATGGTCTGCACCCGCTCAAAACCGAAGTGCGAACTCTGCCCGCTGCAAAGCGGTTGTATCGCTTACGCCACGCATAGCTGGAGCAGCTATCCGGGTAAAAAACCGAAGCAGATCCTGCCCGAGCGCACCGGTTATCTGCTGCTGATGGAGCATGAAGGCACGGTTTACCTTGAACAGCGCCCGCCGAGCGGGCTGTGGGGCGGCCTCTTCTGTTTCCCGCAGTTTAGTGATGAAGCAGCGCTGCGCGACTGGCTGGCGCAAAAAGGGATTAGCGCAGATACTCTCAGCCAACTTGTCGCGTTTCGCCACACTTTTAGCCATTTCCACCTCGATATTGTGCCGATGTGGCTTCCTGTGTCTTCCGTTGCCGCGTGCATGGATGAAGGTGCAGGTCTTTGGTATAACTTAGCGCAACCGCCATCCGTCGGTCTGGCGGCTCCGGTGGAACGCCTGATACAGCAATTACGCGCCGAAGCGGCATCTTAGCGGCGCGCAAAAAGAGGAATGATTATGAGCAGAACCATTTTTTGTACCTTCCTGCAACGCGAAGCGGAAGGGCAAGACTTCCAGCTCTATCCGGGCGACCTGGGTAAACGCATTTATAACGAGATCTCGAAAGAGGCCTGGAAGCAGTGGCAGCAGAAGCAGACGATGCTGATCAATGAGAAGAAACTCAACATGATGAACGTCGAGCACCGCAAATTGCTGGAAGAGGAGATGGTCAATTTCCTGTTTGAAGGCAAAGACGTGCACATTGAAGGCTACACGCCACAAGAAAAAAAATAGGCGTCGTGGTTTAAACCCGCCGGCAGTGCCATAAATCCAGGGAAGGCATTGCCGGTTCGCGAGCGTCTCAGGCGCTGTAATCAAACACAACTGCATCCGGAATGATGAAAAAATTTTTAGCGCTAGCGATGATCGCGCCGTTGCTGATCTCTTGTTCCAGCTCTAATAAATCCGGCGAAGACTACAACGAAGCCTGGATCAAAGACACCAACGGTTTTGACATTTTGATGGGCCAGTTCGCCCACAATATTGAGAATTTATGGGGCTTTAACGAAGTACTGATCGCAGGCCCAAAGGATTACGTTAAGTATACCGATCAGTACCAGACGCGAAGCCACATCAACTTTGATGAAGGGACGATTACTGTCGAAACCATCTCGGCGACCGATCCGGCGGCGCACCTGCGCGCGGCGATCGTTAAAACGCTGCTGATGGGCGACGATCCCGGCTCTATCGATCTCTACTCCGATACCGACGATATCACCATCTCCAAACAGCCTTTCCTCTATGGTCAGGTGCTGGATAACAACGGCGAAGCGATTCGCTGGCAGTGGCGCGCGGAAAAATATGCCGACTATCTGCTGCAAACGCGGCTGAAAACCCGCACCAGCGGCATCCGTGTGATCTCCAGCATCACCATTAACCTGGTGCCGAACCACCTCGATAAACGTGCGCATAAATATATGGGCATGGTGCGCAAAGCGTCGCATAAGTATGGCGTTGAGGAGTCGCTGATTCTGGCGATTATGCAGACGGAATCCTCCTTCAACCCCTATGCGGTGAGCCGCTCCGACGCGCTCGGTTTGATGCAGGTGGTGCAGCACAGCGCCGGGAAAGATGTCTTCCGCGCTCAGGGGAAATCCGGTACGCCGGACCGCAGCTATCTCTTCGATCCGCAGAGCAATATTGATACCGGCACCGCTTACCTGGCGATGCTGAACAATGTCTATCTTGGCGGTATCAGCAACCCGACCTCACGGCGCTATGCGGTGATCACTGCCTATAACGGCGGTGCGGGCAGCGTGCTGCGCGTCTTCTCGGCGGATAAAGTGCAGGCGGCGAATATCATCAATACCATGTCGCCGGGCGATGTGTATGAAACGCTTACCACGCGCCACCCTTCTGCTGAGTCACGCCGCTATCTCTACAAAGTGAACGCCGCGCAGAAAACCTACCGTCGTAATTAACGCCCCTTGTGGTTTATGCCCTTTTACCTTTGCAGGTAAAAGGGCATAAGCCCGCCTTCTGGCCCTCGCAATCGGTTGCGTAAAAGCGTGATCAAGATCACTTAATAAGAATGCAATCAGACGAAGATTGCATTTTTCTGTCGTACGTAACAAACAACGCCGCCGCAAAGTGATAAAGTGCCGCCACAAATCGCAGTATATCTGCCCATTACAACGACAACCGTCTCCTTTGCGAGGAAAAAAGCATGAATCTTAAGCTGCAGCTGAAAGTGATCATCTTTCTGCAGTTCTGCCTGTGGGGCAGTTGGCTGACGACACTTGGCTCTTACATGATCGTGACCCTGAAATTTCAGGGCGCGGAAGTCGGCGCGGTCTACAGCTCCCTTGGTATCGCCTCGCTCTTTATGCCAACCCTTTTAGGCATCGTCGCCGATAAGTGGCTTAGCGCGAAATGGGTATATGCCCTCTGTCATCTGGTCGGGGCCATCACGCTGTTTATCGCCGCAGGCGTCACCACGCCGGGCGCGATGTTTGCTATTATTCTGCTCAACTCGCTGGCCTATATGCCGACGCTGAGCCTGGTGAACTCCATCTCCTATTTCCGTCTTAAATCTGCCGGGCACGATATCGTCACCGATTTCCCGCCGATTCGTATCTGGGGCACCATCGGCTTTATCCTCGCCATGTGGGCGGTGAGCTTCTCCGGCTTTGAGTTAAGCCATATGCAGCTCTACATTGGTGCCGCGCTGTCGCTGCTGCTGAGCGTGATTGCGCTGACGCTGCCGCACATTCCGGTGGCTAACAGCAAGCAGAAGCAGACCTGGGTGGAGATGCTCGGCCTGAACGCCTTTGCGCTGTATAAAAACAAACGTATGGCGATCTTCTTTATCTTCTCCATGCTGCTGGGCGCGGAGTTGCAGATCACCAATATGTTCGGCAACACCTTCCTGCACAGCTTCGACTCGAATCCGCTGTTCGCTAATAGCTTTATCGTTACCCACGCGTCGGTAATGATGTCGATTTCGCAGATTTCGGAAACCGTCTTTATCCTCGCCATTCCGTTCTTCCTGAGCCGTTACGGCATTAAGAACGTGATGATGATCAGTATCCTCGCCTGGGTGCTGCGCTTTGGTCTGTTCGCTTATGGCGACCCAACGCCGTTCGGCACCGTGCTGCTGGTGCTGTCGATGATCGTGTACGGTTGCGCCTTCGACTTCTTCAACATCTCCGGCTCGGTGTTTGTTGAGAAAGAGGTTAGCCCGGAAATCCGCGCCAGTGCGCAGGGCATGCTGCTGATGATGACCAACGGCTTCGGCTGTATCCTCGGCGGTATGGTGAGCGGCAAAGTGGTGGAGATGTACACCACCGCCGGTCTTACCGACTGGAAAACCGTGTGGCTGATCTTCGCCGGTTATTCGCTGGTGCTGGCCGTCGCCTTCGTGATGCTGTTTAAGTACAAACACGTGCGCGAGCCATCTGGCGTGACGCAGAAAGCGTAAACAGAAAACCCGGCCTGAGCGCCGGGTTTTTTATGGGTCTCATTTTGTAGGCCGGATAAGCGCAGCGCCATCCGGCATTTGCACCCATTGCCGGATGGCGGCGTTGCCTTATCCGGCCTACGAAGCAGCCTCTTCGGCGCTGACACATAATCGATGCACGTCCGTAGGCCTGATAAGCGTAGCGCCATCAGGCATTTCCACCCATTGCCGGATGGCGGCGATGCCTTATCCGGCCTACGTAACACCGCCATCAGGCATTTCCACCCATTGCCGGATGGCGGCGTTGCCTTATCCGGCCTACGTAACACCGCCATCAGGAACTTCCACCCATTGCCGGATGGCGGCGTTGCCTTATCCGGCCTACGTAACAGCTTCAGTTACGGGATCATCGCCAGCACATACGCCACTGCCAGCAGATCGGCGCTGCCGCCGGGGCTTAAATGTCGCGCAATCAACGCCTGATCCATCTGGCGTAAATCATCCCTCTCCCATTCGGTGGCTAATAGCTGCTGCGCATAATCCTGCACATAACGCAGCCCCGCCAGGCCACCGCGTGACACCAGATTGCTGTCGCGGTTAACCGCCATCAGCCTGAGCAGCGCGTTATGCAAACGGCGCTCCCCCTGCTCCTGCTGCCAGAAGGGCAATACCGCACGGCGCACGGTGATGAACCCCTGCTCCGCCTCGCCGCGCGCGCCGGTCAGGCCATAGTCGCGGAACTGCTTTTCACCAGCCGTGATTGCCTGCGCCCGCCCGGCCAGCTCGCGTGCCACCAGCCCGCGGCAAATCGCGCTCACCTCGTGACAAAGCGCATCCGCGCTCAGTTGCCAACCCAGCCCCCGCAGCCGCCCGGCGGCAAACGACAGCAACCCGAGTGAGAAGATGCCGCCTTTATGGGTATTCACCCCATGGGTGGCGGCAAACATCGCCTGCTCGCAGGCAATCCCCATCGGTCGAATCAGCCGTAACTGCGCCGCCGCCGGTTGATGGGCATGATCAAAACCCGCCTGCTCGAAGCGGGCAAACCACGGCGTAATGGCGTCGATACTGGCGAGAAACAGCGCGTAATCCATATCGCGGTGCGCGCCGCTGTTTGCCCTGTCCACCAGCCCCGGCTTCGGGGTGAGATCCAGCTCCTGCCGCAGCGCCCGCGCCGCCAGCGCAGGCACAAACGCCACGGCAGGTTTAGTCGCGGGTAAACCAGCCATTAATCAGCCCCTCAACGCGGCTCACTACCTCATCCAGCGGATGACGGCGGGAGCGGGCGCAGTTGTGCGCCGGTTCATCGCACACCAGACAGCGGCGGGTGGTGCGATCCAGCGAATGGCGGCCCACCTGGCCGTTCTGCGGGCAGAAGATATCAAAATCCCACAGCCTGCCGAGCGGATGGGTCTGCTCCAGCTCAATGCACTGCGCTTTGATTTCCGCCGCCGGATGGGCCACGCACCACATCGCTTCCGCGCCGGTCTGCAGCCACAGCACCTGGCGGTCAAGCGTCTGCCAGCCGTGCTGCCACAGCATCTGGTCGCAGGCCTGTAACGCCACGCCCATGGTGTTGCGATAGCGCATCGTATCTTTCACCGCGCCCGGGGTGACAAGCGTCAGGGAGATAATCGGTTGTTGATAGTGGCGAAGCCAGTCAGCCTGCCGCGCGGCGCGGTTCTCTTTCGCCGCCAGCAACGCCTCAAGGCTGACACCGGTACGCTCGCGAGTCATGGTAGTCATAACGCCTCCTCTTTTACCTGGCGCACAACGTCAATCATGCTGCCGTCGCGATAGCGGATCACCCCGACAATCCGGTCGGTAAAGGCGATCGGTTTTGGCTCGCCGGTAAGGGAAATCGCCCGCTGATAGAGCGCCTCGATATCGACAACTTTCAGCCCTGCCGCCACTAAACGTTGGCGGACTTCCGGGCGCGCCGGGTTGACCGCAATACCGTGGTCGGTGACCAGCACATCAATGCTCTCCCCCGGCGTCAGGCGGGTGGTCACGCGCTTCACCACGGTCGGAATGCGGCTGCGCAGCAGTGGGGCAACCACAATGGTCAGATTTGCCGCCGCTGCCACATCGCAGTGGCCGCCGGAGGCACCGCGCATTACGCCGTCCGAACCGGTAATAACGTTAACGTTAAAGTCGATATCGATCTCCAGCGCGCTGAGGATCACCACATCCAGCTGGTCGCAGCTTGCCGCTTTACCGCCGGGATTGGCGTAAACGTTGGTCGAGATCTCCACATGGTTGGGATTACGGCGCAGCGAAGCCGCCGCTTCGCCATCAAAGCACTGGGTATCGAGCAGCTTCTCAATCAGCCCCTTCTCATGCAGTTCGACCAGGCTGCCGGTAATGCCGCCGAGGGCAAAACGGGCTTTGACGCCGTGGCGCGCCATCTTTTCAGCCATAAAGCGGGTCGCCGCCGTCGATGCCGCGCCGGAGCCGGTCTGCATCGAGAAGCCGTCGCGGAAGTAGCCGGAGTGCTCAATCACATCCGCCGCATAGCGGGCGATCATCAACTCTCGTGGATTGCTGGTGACACGCGCGGCGCCGACGCTGATTTTCGCCGGATCGCCCACGCTCTCCACCTGGACAATCAGATCCACCCGATCCTGGCTCAGACTGGCGGGCATATTGGGAAAGGGCACCACTTCTTCGGTCAGCAGCACCACTTTATCGGCAAATTCGGCGTCAACCATCGCGTAGCCGAGCGAGCCGCAGCAGGATTTCCCCTGCGTACCGTTGGCGTTACCGAAGGCATCGCTGCACGGCACGCCGAGAAAGGCGACATCGATCTTCAGCTCGCCATCCTGCAACAGTTTTACCCGCCCGCCGTGAGAGTGGATCTGCACCGGCTCTGCCATCAGCCCGTGGGAGATGGCATCCGCCAGCTTGCCGCGCATGCCGGAGGTGTAAATTTTGCGGATCACGCCGCTCTGAATATGCTCAATCAGCTCATCGTTACAGGTCATCAGCGAACTGGAGGCGAGCGTCAGTTTTTTGAAGCCGAGGCGCGCAAGGGTTGCCACCACGGTGTTGATCACCCGGTCGCCTTCGCGAAAGGCGTGGTGGAAAGAGATGGTCATACCATCGCGCAGGCCGCTGCGCGTAATTGCCTCTTCGAGTGAGGCGCAGAGTTTACGGTTTAGCCTGGCGTCATCATCCGCCAGCCACGGTGTGGCGCTGTGGGCGGTATCAAAGGGTTTTAATTCACGCAGATGGGGAAAGTTGACGTGAAGCAGCTCAGTTTGGTGGTTCATGGTTTTCTCCTTAACGACGCACGCCGGACGCCGCCGCGCGTTCCAGCACCATCTGCGCATGGTTAATAATGGGGGCGTCGATCATTTTGCCGTTCAGGGAGACGACGCCAAGGCCGTTACGCTCCCCCTCCTCTGCCGCTTCAATCACGACTTTGGCGTGATCGACCTCCTGCTGCGTCGGCGCATAGGCGTTATGCAACAGGTCAATCTGGCGCGGGTTAATCAGCGATTTGCCGTTAAAGCCCATCTTGCGCACCAGCTCCACTTCGCGCAGGAACCCGGCTTCATCATTGACGTCTGACCACACCACATCGAAAGCGTCGATACCGGCAGCGCGGGCAGCGTGTAGCACCGCGCAACGGGCATAAAAGAGCTCCGTGCCGTCACCGCGCTCGGTCTGCATATCCATCACGTAATCGAAGGCCGCCAGCGCAATGCCGATCAGCCGCTGCGAGCTGCGGGCAATTGCCACGGCGTTAATGACGCCAATCGCCGACTCAATCGCCGCCATCACGCGGGTTGATCCCACTTCCCGCCCGCAGGCAAGCTCGATGCGTTCCAGGTGGCGTTCGAGTTCGTAGATATCCTCCGGGCTGTCGGTTTTCGGCAGGCGCACCACATCAACGCCCGCGCGCACTACCGCTTCGAGATCCGGCAGGCCAAACGGGGTATTCAGCGGGTTGATGCGTACCACGGTTTCAATATCCTGATACATCGGATGTTGCAGAGCATGAAAGACCAGCAGGCGCGCGGTGTCCTTCTCGCGCAGCGCCACCGCATCTTCGAGGTCAAACATGATTGAATCGGGGCGGTAGATAAAGGCGGTGGAGAGCATGGCGGCGTTAGCGCCCGGCAGAAACAGCATGCTACGACGAAGTTTTTTCACAGCAATCTCCCCCACGCGATCTCCTTCTCTTCTGCGGCGCGCAACACGGCGCTTTGCAGACGGGCGCGGATCACGCAATCCAGCGCGCCTTTATCTTCAATAATGATTAAGCCCTGGCGGATCTCCATCGCGCGCAGTGTCTCATTCACCACGCGGCGGATCTGATCGCCAAACTGCTTGATCACTTCGCTGCGCACCACCACCTCCAGTTCACCGTCGGTAGGGGCGATTTTCACCATCAGGTCGCTGGATTCGAGGGTTCCCGCCAGCGCCTCCCGTACAATTTTCATAGTTATCAGTCCTGATTTTTAAGCGACTTCCACGCTGTAATGGGCTTCAAGGTGCGCGAAAGTGGTATCTGGTACGATTTCCCGAATGCGGGAAAACTGGTGTGTTTTTAATAAACGGCGCACTTCGGACGCCGAAATCGCCGTGCCTGCGGCTTTAATGCGTGGGATCTCCACCACCTCAACCGCGCCCGCCAGCATCTGGTGCATGGTGTTGTTGTACTGGCGGGTCACCGCGCAAAAGGGTTCGCTGCCAATAAAGCGGTGGGTAATGCCGAGCGCCGGGGCAATGTGATTGCGAAAGATCAGCAGGTCGATTTCGCTCCACGCCTGCTGCACTTTGCCGGTCTCTTTCAGGAAGTAGGCCGGAAATGTGGCGCGGGAGATGATGTATTGCGAGCCCTCATGCACCGTGACATTCGCCAGGTGCGCTACGCCCGCTTTCACCATCTTCAGCCGCGCGGCGAAGGGGAAAAACGAGGCATCTTCCCGCACCACAAACAGATGCAGGGCATCGCAGGCTTTTGCCGCCTGCTCCACCAGATGGCGGTGGCCAAGGGTAAAGGGGTTGGCGTTCATCACGATGGCGCCAATGCGCTTACCCGCCAGCCGCTTTGCCTGCAGCGAGCGGCAGTAGCGCTCAATGCCCGACGGCGTGTTCTCCATCAGCACCGCGTTATTGCCGCTCTGCACGATGGGCGAAAAACCGCTGTGCTGAAAGCGCTCCCGGTTGCAGGGGCGCGTGCAGAGAAAGAGATGGAAGTGGCCGCGCGCCAGCGCCAGGTTCTCCACTTCCGCCAGCAGCCGGGCGCTGAGGTTTTCGCCGCGAAGCTGCGCATCGACCGCCACGCATTTGATGACGTTCGCGGCAAGGCCTGCACACCCCACCAGTTGCTCTCCCGACCAGGCTTCAACGAAGGTCGTGATGTCGCTGTCCATGCCTAATCCGCTGTCGGCTAATAGCGAGCGGATGCGCTCAAGCCGGGGCGTGTTACCGTTGACTTCCGCAATGCGGAAGTCGATGGAGGGTCGTGTGTGCATCTGTTGGCCTTCGTCCTTAGTGCGCTGCTGCCAGCGCCTGCTCCGGCGCTTCCACGATCACATTGCTGAGATGCCCGATCTTCTCGATCTCCACTTCGATGCGATCGCCCGCCTTCATAAACAGCGGTGGCGTGCGTTTTTTCCCGACGCCGCCCGGTGAACCGGTGATGATCACATCGCCCGGCGTCAGGCTGGTGAAGGTACTGATGTATTCGATAAGCTCAGCGACTTTGTGGATCATGCTGGCGGTGGTGTCATCCTGCACCATGCGGCCATTGAGCCAGGTGCGGATGGCGAGCGTGTGCGGGTCCGGGATCTCATCGGCGGTGGTCATCCATGGGCCAAATGCCCCGGTCTGCCGCCAGTTTTTGCCGGCGGTAAACCAGCTGTGCTGCCAGTCTCGCGCCGAGCCATCCATATAGCAGCTATAACCCGCCACATGGCTTAAGGCCGTTTCGCGGGCAATATTCTCCCCACCTTTACCGATAATCACCGCCAGTTCGCCTTCATAGTCGAACTCGCTGGAGTGGCGCGGTTTCACCACCGGCGCGTTATGACCGGTTTGCGAATCGGCGAAGCGGACAAACAGCGTCGGCGCCGGGTTGTGCTGGTCGAACTCTTTGCGTTTTTCGGCGTAGTTCATCCCGACACAGAGGATTTTGCCTGGGTTATCAATCACCGGCAGAAAGGCGATCTCATCAAAACGCAGATCGGCGGCTTCTTCGCTGTAGCGCGCGGCCTGCGCCAGCCCATCGTCGGCGGCGAGCAACGCTTTCAAATCGGCGTAGCGGTCGCCCAGGCGCTGGCCGAGGTTGACGACGCCTTCCGCGCTGACGATGCCGTAGCTGCGGATACCCTGGTGAACAAAGCTTGCGAGTTTCATATCAGTTCCTGTAATTCCTGAATCAGACGAGGAAGTTGCCGAGCACCAGCAGCGAGATGGAGACGTTAATTGCCCCACCGATACGGGTAGCGATCTGTGCGAACGGCATCAGGCTCATACGGTTACCTGCGGTAAGAATGGCGACGTCGCCGGTGCCGCCCTGCCCGCTCTGGCAGCAGGAGACGATGGCCACATCAATCGGGTGCATGCCGATCTTTTTACCGACGAAGAAGCCGGTCGCGACCAGCGCGGAGACGGTGCTGACAATCACCAGCAGGTTATTGATGGTGAAAGCGTGAACCAGCTCTTCCCACGGCGTAATGGCCACGCCAACGGCGAAGAGGATCGGGTAGGTGACTGAGGTCTGGAAGAATTTGTAGACCACCTGCGAGCCTTCCAGCAGGCGCGGCGAGACGCCGTGGGCAAGCTTAATCAGCACCGCGACAAACAGCATGCCAACCGGGGCAGGCAGGCCAATCAGTTTGTGACCGAGCATACCGATCATATAGAGCAGCACCGCCAGCAGCGCGCCTGCGGCAATGGTCGTGACATCGGTTTTACCGGAGAAGGCCGGAGTGGCAGAGGCCGGTTCGTCGCCGTTACTGCGGTTCGGCATCAGCTGGCCTTCGCCAGTGAGGTGCGGGAAGCGTTTACCAAGCTGGTTCAGGCAGCCGGAGATAATGATCGCCGTCAGCCCGCCGAGCATCACCATCGGCAGCACGCGGCCCAGCGCAACGCCCTGATCCATATGCAGCAGCGTGGCGTAACCAATTGACAGCGGGATCGCGCCTTCGCCCACGCCGCCCGCCATGATCGGCAGAATGATAAAGAAGAAGATCTGGAACGGCTCCATGCCGAGCGCCATGCCAACGCCCATGCCGACCAGCATGCCGACGATTTCACCGCACAGCATCGGGAAGAAGATACGCAAAAAGCCCTGAATCAGCGTGGTGCGATTCATGCTCATAATGCTGCCAACAATAATGCAGCAGATGTAGAGATAGAGAATGTTGGTCGATTTGTAGAACTTGGTGGTGGACTCAACCACCACATCCGGCAGCAGGCCGTAATAGACCATCGCCGAGGGGATAAAGGTGGCGCAAATCGCCGCCGCGCCCAGCTTGCCAACAATCGGCAGCCGCTTGCCAAACTCACCGCAGGCGAAGCCAAAAAAGGCCAGCGTGGCGACCATCACCACGATATCGCTCGGCAGTTTACCGCCGAGACAGTCGACGGCAATTAATGCCCCCGCCAAAAGAAACAGCGGCAGGGGAATAATCCCGACTTTCCAGCTATCCATAATGTGCCACCACTTATCTTTCAGTGATGTTTTATCAAGCGTTCGCGACTTTCCGGGTACAGAGAATGAATCGTCAGTTGTGCTCATAATTAAGCCCCTTCGTTATTTTGTGCTTACAGCGTAGTGGGCTAAATACACACTTTATGTGAGGGCAGGCATATTAAAACCAGAGTTTTTAAGGCACCTATGGTTTTTATGGTTTCTTCTATTTTGCGTGAGCCGGCTCTTATTTATTGCCGTGGTTTTTATGGTTTTTTTAAAAGGAAATACATGTTCATAACAAACCGTAACAGGAGGTTGTAACAGCTTGTTTTTCCACAGCAACACGCGCTGTGTAAGGGATCACAAGTTTCCCGCAAACTGCTCGCCCGCGCAGGGAAAAGTGTTACATTGAGGCTTTCCTTATTGCTGCGCGTGTCGTTATGAAAGTCTCCTTTCAAATCAAGCTGTTTATCTCGCTGGTGCTTTTCTTCTCCGGCCTGTTCGTCCTGCTGGGCGTTTATTATTACAAGGACGTCGGACGCCAGCTCTATCAGGAGATGAGCGCCCGCGCGAAAATACAGGCGGAAGAGATTGCGATTATTCCGAATCTACGGCGCTCTGTCGCCGAGAAGAATATTCCCGCTATTAATCAGTTTATGCAAAAGGTGGTTTCCCACAGCGATGCCAGCTTTATTGTGATTGGTGATAATAAAGGCCTGCACCTATTTCACTCCGTGCATGCAGATGTGGTGGGAAAAACGCTGGTCGGCGGCGATAACGCGGAAGTATTACAGGGCAAAAGCACCACCACTATTCGCAAAGGCGGGCTGGGGATTTCGCTACGCAGTAAAGCGCCTATTTTTGATGATAATGGCAGGGTGGTCGGCATTGTCTCGGTTGGGTATCTGACCAGCTATCTGGATGCCATCACCCTCGGCAAAGTGATTAATATCTTTATCGCCGCCGTACTGCTGCTCGTCGCGCTGTTTGTCTTCTCCTGGTTTTTTACCCGCAGCATTAAAAAGCAGATCTTCTCCCTTGAGCCGCGCGAGATTGGCCTGCTGGTGCGCCAGCAGAAGGCGATGATGGAGTCGATCTACGAAGGGGTGATTGCGATTGATCGCGAGTCTCGCATTGAGGTGATCAACCAGGCGGCGCGTAAGCTGCTGGGACTGAGCCAGCCAACCCGTGCCCTGCGGGGCCATGCGATTAGCGATGTGATTGCGCCGGTGCCCTTTTTTGCTGCCGCGACGATGCTGGAGAGCGACACCCATGATGAGATTTGCCGCTTCAACCACCTGACGGTGATCGCCAGCCGGGTGCGCATTATGCTCGAAGATAGCTTACAAGGGTGGGTGATCACCTTTCGCGATCGCAATGAGATCGACAGCCTGAGCGCGCAGTTAAGCCAGGTAAAGCGCTATGCTGACAACCTGCGCATTATGCGCCATGAGCAGCTTAACCGCATGACCACCCTTTCCGGGCTGCTGCATATGGAGCGTTATGACGAAGCGGTGAACTATATTCAGGCCCAGTCGGAACACGCTCAGGAGCTGCTGGACTTTATCTCCTCGCGCTTTACCTCGCCGACCATTTGCGGTCTGCTGCTGGGCAAAGCGGCGCGCGCGCGGGAGAAAGGCGTGGAGCTGAACTTCGACCCATTAAGCCGCATGGATCGCCCCTGTCGTGGGCTGGCAGAAGCGGAGTTGATCTCCATCATCGGCAACCTGCTGGATAACGCTATTGAAGCAACCCAGCGCGCCACTCTGCCGCACGATCCGGTCGATGTACTGATCCTGCTTAACGATCGGGAGCTGATCATAGAAGTGGCGGATCGCGGGATTGGGATCGATCCGGCGATTGCCGATCGCATCTTTGAGCGCGGGGTGACCACCAAACGCCGCGGCGATCACGGCATTGGCCTCTATCTGATCGCCAGCTATGTCACTCAGGCGGGCGGCGCGATCGAGGTGTCGGCTAATGCGCCCCGCGGCACCATTTTTTCTCTGTTTATTCCTGAAACGGGCAGCGCTCCGCGCTCCGTTGCCACCCTGGATGAGATGTATGCAACATGAACCGATAGACGTGCTGATCGTCGAAGATGAAGAGACGCTGGCGCAGCTCAACGCTGAACTGGTGAGTAAACATCCGCGCCTGCGGCTGGTAGGGATGGCGTCATCGCTGGCGGAAGCGAAAACACTCCTTAGCCAGCGACAGCCGCAGCTCATCCTGCTGGATAACTACCTGCCGGATGGCAAAGGCATCACGCTGATTAGCGACCCCGAGATTATCAACGCCAACTGTTCGGTGATCTTTATTACCGCCGCCAGCGATATGGACACCTGTAGCCAGGCGATCCGCAACGGCGCTTTCGATTACATTCTCAAACCGGTGTCGTGGAAGCGCTTAAGCCAGTCGCTGGAGCGCTTTGTGCAGTTCACCGAGCAGCAACGGGTGTGGAAGATTGTCGACCAACAGAACGTCGACACCCTCTATCAGTTGCAGTCGAAAAGTTACCGCCAGGATAACGGCAGCAAAGGGATTGAAGAGAGCACGCTGGCGCTGGTGCAGAAGCTGTTCGCCGACGACGAGGCGCGCTGTTTTTCCGTTGATGAGGTGGTAAGCGAAACGGGACTGAGCAAAACCACCACCCGCCGCTACCTTGAACACTGTGTCGAGGCGGGCTTTTTGGCGGTGGAGATGCAGTATGGCAAGATTGGTCACCCGCGGCGCATTTACCGCCGCGCGGCCGCCTGAGACGCATCCCAGGCGGCGCGGTGATTACTTCAGCACGTAGCCGTAAAGGCGCTTGATGCCATCGGCATCGGTTTCCGAGTAGACGCCCTGTAGCTCCGGCGAGAAGCCGGGCAGCAGGTTAACCCCCTCCTCCAGCGCGAGGAAGTAGCGCTGCACTGCTCTACCCCACACTTCACCCGGCACCACGCAGAGCACGCCCGGCGGATAGGGCAGCGCGCCCTCTGCCGCAATGCGCCCTTCCGCCTCGCTGATGCGCACCAGTTCGACGTTACCGCGAATAAACTCGCTATTGGCATCCTGCGGATTCATCGCCACCGCCGGGAAGCTCTCTTTACGGAACATCGCTTTTTGCAGATCTTTAACGTCAAAGCTGACGTAGAGATCGTGCATCTCCTGGCACAGTTCGCGCAGGGTGTAATCGCGGTAGCGCACCGGGTATTTGTTAAAGATGGTCGGCAGCACGTCGGCCAGCGGCGTGTCATCTTCAATATGCTGCTCAAACTGGGCGATCATCGCCACCAGCTGCGCCATCTTCTCTGCGCTTTCAGCAGGGGTCAGCAGGAAGAGGATCGAGTTGAGATCACACTTCTCCGGCACAATGCCGTTTTCACGCAGGTAGTGCGCCAGAATGGTCGCCGGAATGCCGAAATCGGTGTATTCACCCGTCTCCGCATCGATGCCCGGCGTGGTGAGCAGCAGTTTGCAGGGATCGACAAAATATTGATCCTGGGCGTAGCCCTCAAAACCGTGCCACTTGTCGCCCGGTTCAAAGCTGAAGAAGCGGCGCTTGCGGGCGATAAGCTCGGTGGGATGATCCTGCCACGGGCGACCACCGATCACCGGCGGCACAAATGGCTGGATCATTTTGCAGTTGGCGATGATCGCTTTGCGCGCCTCAATGCCCAACTCAACGCACTCCGCCCACAGCCTGCGCCCGCTCTCGCCCTGGTGAATTTTGGCGTTGATATCCAGCGCGGCAAACAGTGGATAAAACGGGCTGGTGGAGGCGTGCAGCATAAAGGCGTTATTCAGCCGCTTGTGCGGGCAGAAGCGCGCCTGGCCGCGCAGGTGGTTATCTTTTTTGTGGATCTGCGAGGTTTGCGAGAAGCCCGCCTGCTGTTTATGCACCGACTGGGTGACGAAGATCCCCGGATCGTTTTCGTTCAGATCGAGCAGCAGCGGCGAGCAGTCGGCCATCATCGGGATAAACTGCTCGTAACCGACCCACGCCGAATCAAACAGGATGTAGTCGCACAGGTGGCCGATCTTATCGATCACCTGGCGGGCGTTGTAGATCGTGCCATCGTAGGTGCCAAGCTGGATCACCGCCAGGCGGAACGGACGCGGCTGTCTGGCCTTATCAGGCGCGACATCGCTGATTAAGGTGCGCAGGTAGGCTTCATCAAAACAGTGATCGTCAATGCCGCCAATAAAGCCAAACGGGTTGCGCGCCGCTTCCAGATAGACCGGCGTCGCGCCGGCCTGAATCAGCGCGCCGTGGTGGTTGGATTTATGGTTGTTGCGATCGAAAAGCACCAGATCGCCGCGCGTCAGCAGCGCATTGGTCACCACTTTATTGGCGGCGGAGGTGCCGTTAAGCACAAAGTAAGTTTTGTCGGCGTTAAACACTTTGGCGGCAAACTTCTGCGCGTGCTTGGCGGAGCCTTCGTGGATCAGCAAATCACCGAGCTTGACGTCGGCGTTGCACATATCGGCGCGAAAGACGTTCTCACCGAAAAAGTCGTAGAACTGACGGCCCGCCGGGTGCTTTTTAAAGAACGCGCCGTGCTGGTGGCCGGGACAGGCGAAGGTGCTGTTCTTCATCTCGACATATTGACGCAGCGTATCGAAGAACGGTGGCAGCAGCTTTGCTTCATAATCACAGGCGGCGGCTTCCAGCTCCAGCCACTCCTGATCGCGTCCGCTAATCACCGCCGTCACGCCTTCGGGTGCGGTAACCGGTTCGCCGGAGAAGAGAAAGACCGGCAGATTAAAACCAGTGCGTTTGAGCAGCGCGAGAATGCCGCTGCGGCTCTCCGCTACCGTCATGACGACTGCCGCCACATCCGTAAAATCGGTACTCTCAAGGGAGATCACCTCGCGGTGGGTTGAGAGGGTGGAGAGCAGCTCGCGGCTGACGGCAATTTTCAGTGAGTTCATAAGCACGAATACCCGTTTCAGGGGAGTAAAAAGCCCCGGACGAAGCGGTGGCTTCGCCCAACGAAAATGTCTGGCTGGGATCAGCTCCGGACGCCAGACATCAGTAAAAGCAGAAAACCGCTGATCTTACTGTTGTCCTGCGGTGAGCGTGCGCTACCCTCACCGCATGGTGAGAAAGAGTGACGATAAGCGGGGGCGAGTGGCCCTGGCACGGGCGTGAAACGCAGTGTCAGCGGCTGAAATGTACAGCATCAGGCGGCCCCGTCAGATGGATGAAAATTCGCGCAATCATGTCATTTTTAACCCGCAGGCGCAACCTGGGTGGCACTTCGCCGCGCATAAAAATGCTATGGTATGCGCCTTCTTATTCATTTTTATGGCACTTCAGGAGTGTGAACGTGCTGACAGGTCCTTTTATTAACGCGGCTGCCGTGCTGATCGGCGGCACGCTCGGTGCGCTGATGAGCCACCGTTTACCGGAGCGCGTGCGCTCATCAATGCCCTCCATTTTTGGCCTTGCCTCGCTTGGCATCGGCATTTTACTGGTGGTCAAATGCGTCAACCTGCCGGTGATGGTGCTGGCGACGCTGCTCGGCACACTGATTGGCGAGCTCTGTTATGTTGAGCGCGGCATCGGCGGCGGCGTTAATGCCCTGCGCAAGCTGGCGCAGAAGCGCAACGCGGTTGAGTCAGCCTCCAGCGCCCATGAGTCGTTTATTCAGAGCCTGGTGGCGATCATTATTCTCTTTTGCGCCAGCGGGACCGGGATTTTTGGCGCCATGCGCGAAGGGATGACCGGCGATCCCAGCATTCTGATTGCCAAAGCGTTTCTCGATTTCTTTACCGCGCTGATCTTCGCCACTTCGCTCGGTTTCGCCGTGGCGATCATCTCGGTTCCAATGCTGATTATTCAGCTGACGCTCGCCACCTGCGCGACGCTTATTCTGCCGCTCACCACCCCGGCGATGATGGGCGATTTTACCGCCGTCGGTGGAATTCTGCTGCTGGCGACCGGGCTGCGCATCTGCGGAATAAAGATGTTTGCCGTGGCGAATATGCTGCCCGCGCTGGTGCTGGCAATGCCGCTATCCGCCCTCTGGACGGCCTTTTTTGCCTGAGTGCGCGTGCAATGGGCAGAAAGTGGTGATAGATTGTGCACTCTGTGACGAAATGAAGAAATTTCGTTGACGGAGCGCAGTGAATCAGGTTTAATGCGCCCCGTTGCCCGGATAGCTCAGTCGGTAGAGCAGGGGATTGAAAATCCCCGTGTCCTTGGTTCGATTCCGAGTCCGGGCACCACTAATTTAAAGAACCCGCCCAAAAGGCGGGTTTTTGCTTTCTGGGGTATGGACTCTCCATCGAACTTCGTTCGATTATTCGCCGCAAGCGGCTCACCCCTTCGGGGCCAGCGCGACAGGCGCGCTGTTCAACGCCTGCGGCGTTAGTCCGGGTCCGGGCACCACTTATTCAGAAAACCCAGCCTATGGCTGGGTTTTTGCTTTTCTGCGACCGGACTCTCCATCGAACTTCGTTCGATTATTCGCCGCAAGCGGCTCACCCCTTCGGGGCCAGCGCGACAAGCGCGCTGTTCAACGCCTTCGGCGTTAGTCCGGGTCCGGGCACCACTTATTCAGAGAACCCAGCCTATGGCTGGGTTTTTGCTTTTCTGCGACCGGACTCTCCATCGAACTCCGTTCGATTATTAACCACACACCGCGCCTTATATTAATTAATACCTAAGAGCACATTTTAAACATTAATATTATTCAAAAAATAAAATTGCCATTTCTTTTATCTATACTATTTAAAGCTTAGCCGCTGGATAAAATTCTTATTTATTCACGCTATTATTAATTAGCAATAAAACGTGAGATAGATCACAACAAGAAGTTATCTCTTTTACAGCCTCCTATTACAGATTGCCTTCCAGATTTTTATTCTATAAATATTACCCTCGTTTTTATTATTACAGGGGCAAGTAAATGAGCAATCCATTCGAAAATGAAAACATTACTTTTTTAGTATTAGTAAACGCAGAGAATCAGCACTCTTTATGGCCGGAATTTATGGTTGTCCCCGAGGGTTGGGACGTGGTCTGCGGGCCCGCCAGCCGCAAGGCGTGCATTGAGTACATCGAGGAAAACTGGAAGGATATCAAGCCGAAAAGTTTACAAAATCTCTAACCCCGTGTTGCCCACTCGTTATCCTATTTCGCTTTAATATTGAGGTTTTATATGTCCGCACCAGAAGACATGGATTATTTCGCTTTAACGTCGGCTCAGATGGGCATGTGGTTAGCGAATGAAGTCGCACTGAATCAAGCAAATAATAATATTAGTGAGTATTTAATTATTGATGGCGCAATTAACCCATCACTATTTAAAGACGCTATAAAACTAATGATTGTTGAAACGGATGCCATGCATAGCCGTTTTTTTCATGAAAATAACGACGTCAGGCAATCATTGACGCCGGTTAATGATTATGAAGCAGGCTTTTATGATTTCAGTATGATGGATGACCCGTGGGCAACCGCCATTGAATATATGACGGCGCAGACAAACAGAGCCTATTCGCTCTCTGAAAAGCATCTGTTTACCTTTTTCCTGATTAAGATTGCCGAAAACAAACATCTCTATTATCAGTGCAGCCATCACATTCTTACCGACGGTTTTGGCGCCGCGCTGCTCCTCAGCCGCGTCATTGAGATCTACAACTGCTTAATCGCCGGCGAGCCGGTCTCCCCCTCACCTTACGGCAGCTTTAAAACATTGATGGCCGACGATGTCGCGTATCGCCACTCAAAGCGTTTCGCGCGCGACAGAGATTACTGGGTATCGCGCTTTAGCGATCTGCCGGAGCCGGTGAGTCTCGCCGGGCGCGCCGCCCCCTGCGACCAGCTAATCCGCCAGCGCATCCCGCTGGAAAAACCGTTTCATGACGCCATCATGCAGCGGGCAAGCGGCTCCGGCTTTACGCTGCCGCAGCTGCTCACCGCCCTGAGCGCGATCTATCTCTACCGCATTACCGGTAATGAAGATTTAGTGATTGGCTTTCCAATGGCGGCGCGCGTTGGGCGAGCGCAGCGCAGCATTCCTGGCTTAATGTCGAATATCATGCCGCTGCGCTTAAACTTATCGCCAGCGCTGACTCTCAACGACGTGATGGCGCAGGCAATGAAAGAGATGATCTCCTCGTTGCGCCATCAGCAATACCGCCATGAAGATCTGCTTCGCGAGCTTAACGTCACGCGCCCGCTGTTTAACACGGCGATTAACGTTGAACTCTTCGGCGAAAGCCTGGCGCTGACAGGGGCGGAAACCTTTTCCGTGAATCTCTCCAACGGCCCGGTGGAAGATTTGAGCATCTTCTTCTTCGGCTATGGCGGTGAGCGCACCATCGTGCTGGGCTTCGATGCCAACAGCGCGCTCTATAGCGATCAACAGCTGCTTGCCCATTATGAAAGAATGACGGCGCTATTCAGTGAACTGATTGCTAACCCTGAGATGGCCATCGGCGTCCCCGCGTTACTGAGCGCCAGTGAGCAGCAGCAGATTGCCCTGCTGAATGATAAAACCGCAGCGCCGACACCTTCCCTTACGCTTGCGGAGTGCTTTGAAAAACAGGTTCAGCGTACACCCGATGCTCCGGCCATCTTCTACGAGGAGAGCGTGCTGAGCTATGGGCAGCTAAATAGCCTGGTGAACCAAATGAGCCACTATTTACGCCAGCAGGGGGTACGGCCGGGCGACATTGTCGGGCTGCTGCTGCCGCGCACGGATAATCTGGTGATCGCTATGCTGGCGATCATGAAAGCCGGTGCGGTCTATATGCCATTAGATCCCGATCATCCCGCTGAACGGATAAAACATATTCTCGCCACCGCCGCGCCGACCTGCCTGTTAACCACCTCCGGGACGTCGCATCTGGTTGCACAATTCCCGCAATATCAAATAGATGATAACGCCATTATTGCTGGCATTATCTCGCAGCCAGAAACCGACCCTGTGACAACCCCCGCCCAGCGGCAGCAGGCAGCGTATGTGCTCTTCACATCCGGCTCGACCGGCGCGCCAAAAGGGGTGCTGATCCCCCATCATGCATTGGCCAATTTTATGCTGGCGATGCAGCAACATGTTCAGCTCTCGGCGGAGCATCGTTTAATGGCCGTCACCACGGTCGGGTTTGATATTGCCGCGCTGGAGCTTTTCCTGCCGCTGCTCAACGGCGCAGCGGTGGTGATCGCTACACGCGATGCGGCGCGCGACCCGCATCTGCTGGCAAATGAAATCCATCGCTGGAACATCACCCATTTGCAGGGTACGCCAGCGTTGTGGCAGGGCCTGGTCAGCTATCAACCGCAGGCGCTGGCAGGTCTCACCGCGCTGGTGGGCGGTGACGCGCTGGCAGCCAATCTGGCCGAACAGATGGTGACGCTGGCATCGCGAGTCATTCAGGTTTACGGGCCAACGGAAACGACGATCTGGTCAACCCTGCGCGAGCTGACCGCCGATCGCGTGGCTCCTTCCATCATTGGTCTGCCGATCAACAACACCCAGGTTTATATCCTCGACAGCGCGCTACAACCGGTTCCGGTTGGCCAGGCAGGTGAGCTCTATATCGCTGGCGACGGCCTGGCGTTTGGCTACCTGAAACGCGCCGATCTCACCAGCGAGCGCTTTGTCGCTAACCCCTTTGGCCCTGAAGGGTCGCGCATGTACCGCACCGGGGATATCGCCTTCTGGGAGCAGGATATGCAGATCGGCTTCCTCGGGCGCGCGGACAACCAGGTGAAGATCCGCGGTTACCGCATTGAGCTCGGCGATATCGAAAACGCGCTGCTGGGATCAAAGGCGATCAAGCAGGCGCTGGTGCTCGCGCATGATGAAAAAGCCTCCGGGCAAAAACGGCTGGTAGCTTACGTGGTGCCGCACGATGGCGCGCATTGTTCGCCCGACACGCTGCGCGCCGACTTAGGCAAACAGCTGCCGGATTATATGGTGCCGTCAGTGATGATGGTGCTGGAGCAGTTCCCCCTCACGGCGAATGGCAAAATTGACCGCCGCGCCCTGCCCGTACCTGCTTTCACCGCGCCCGCCCGCGTGCTGCCCTCCACGCCGCAGCAGGAAAAACTGTGCCAGCTCTTTGCCGAGTGCCTGGACAGCGCGTTACCGGGAATCGATGACAACTTCTTCAGCCTTGGCGGCCATTCGCTGCTGGCGCTGAAACTGCTGAGCCGCATCCGCGAAGCGTTCAACAGTGAGATCTCGCTGAAGGCGATCTTCGACGCGCCAACCGTCGCCGAGCTGAGCAGGCTGATTGAGGCCGGAAGCGGCGCGCCCGTGCGCCCTGCGCTGGTGGCGCAACCGCGCCCCGCCCTGCTGCCGATGTCGTTTGCCCAGCAGCGCCTGTGGCTACAGGAGCAGATCGCGCCGGGCAGCGCCTACAATATGCCGCTCGCCATCAGGCTTACCGGTAAACTGGATGCCGCAATGCTGACGCAGGCGCTGGCGGATGTTATCGCCCGCCATGAGAGCCTGCGTACGCGCTTAACCCAGCAGGACGATACCCCTTGCCAGCAGGTGCTGACGCCGCAAGAGGCGGCATTTACCCTGCAACAACAGACCGTTGCGCCAGACGATCTGAACGCCCAGCTGATGCAGCACAGCGCGCATATTTTTGCCCTCGATCGCGAGCTGCCGATCAAAGGCTGGCTCTATCAACTTGCGCCCGAGCAGCATGTTCTGCTGCTGGTGATCCACCACACCGCAGGCGACGGCGGCTCCCTCTTCCCGCTATTGCAGGATCTGAGCCTCTGCTGGCAGGCGCGCCAGGCAGGCCACGCCCCCGATCTTGCGCCGCTTGCGGTGCAGTATGCGGATTACGCCCTCTGGCAACGCGCGCTGCTCAGTGAAGAGCAGGATGAGAACGCCCTCTTCGCCAGGCAAATGGCCTACTGGCGCAATCAGCTACAGGGGCTGCCGGAAGAGATTACGCTGGCAGGCGATCGCCCCCGTCCGGCGCGCGCCAGCTATTCGGGCGATCGCGTCGCCTTTACGCTGCCGGATGATGTCTTTGCAAAGCTTGCAGCGCTGAGCGCACAAACGGGTGCCAGCCTCTTTATGCTGCTGCACGCAGGCCTGGTGGCGCTGCTGCACCGCATGGGCGCGGGCGACGACATTGCCATCGGTACGCCGATCTATGGCCGTACCGATATCGCGCAGATCCCGATGATTGGCTACTTCGCCAACACCGCGGTGCTGCGTACCCAGGCCTCCGGCAACCCGGAATTACGCACGCTCATTGAGCTGGCGCGCAGTGCAGTGCTGGAGGCCAATGAACACCAGGATCTCCCCTTCGAGCGCCTTGTCGAAGCCCTGGCACCAGACCGCTCGCTGGCAAAACATCCGCTTTTCCAGGTGATGCTGGCGGTCGATACGCCGTGGCCGCAGGCTGTCAGCTTCGAAGGGTTACAGCTTGAACAGCTTGAATTGCCCACCAGCAGCGCGAAATTTGATCTGCTGTTTAATTTCAACATTGATGAGCAGCACGGGCGCGTAAGCGGGTATATCGAATACGCCACCGATCTCTATAACGCGCGCACCATCGAGGGCGTTGCCGAACGCGTAGTCCACGTAATTGAGACACTGGTGAGCGCGCCGACTACCCGCGTTGGCGAGCTAGCGCTATTAACCTCTGCCCAGCGCGAAACGCTGCTCAGCGGCTGGAATGCCACCCGTGTCGCGCTGCCTGAGGTGCGTTTAGCCGCGCTGTTTGAACAGCAGGTGCTGCGCACGCCGGACGCCATTGCCGTTAAGCAAGGCAGCAAAACGGTGACCTACAGCCAGCTAAACCAGGCGGCGAACCGTCTGGCGCACCGGCTGATAGCCCTGAACGGCGGGAAGACCTTCTGCGCCGGGCTGCTGATGCAGCACTCCATTGATGAAGTGATTGCCACACTTGCGGTGATCAAAGCGGGCGGCGCTTACCTGCCGCTGCGCCCGCGCGACCCCCTTGAGCGCCAGCAGATGATGCTGGATGACGCAGGTGCCACGCTGCTTATCGCCGACGCGGGTCTGCCGTTACCGGATGCCGCGCATATCATTCACCCGGCCGACGACGCGCAGCAGGCCGGAACAGAGACCAACCCGGCAGTAGCCAGTGCGGCGCAGAGCCTGGCCTACATCATGTACACCTCCGGCTCGACCGGTAAACCAAAGGGGATTGCCGTCAACCAGCAGAGTGTAGCGGCGCTTGCCCTCGACCGCCGCTGGTCGGCGGAGGATCATCAGCGCGTCTTGCTGCACTCCCCGTCAGCCTTTGATGCCTCCACCTATGAACTGTGGGTGCCGCTGCTGTGCGGCGGTCAGCTGATTGTCGCCCCAGCCGGTGAGCTGGATATCGATGCGCTGGCACAGATCGTCATGGCGGAAAACGTGACCGCGCTGTGGCTCACCGCCGGTCTCTTCCGCCTGATGGCCGAGGAGCATGCCAGCGCGCTGAAAGCGGTGCGGCTGCTGATTGCCGGGGGTGATGTGCTGCCGGTGGCGGCGATCAGAAAGGTCATGACGCACTGCCCTGAACTGAAGATGATGAACGGCTACGGCCCGACAGAAACCACTACCTTTACCACCACGCACCTGATGCCGGGCATCCCGACGGAGACGACGGTGCCCATCGGCGCGCCGATCGATAACATGCAGACCTACGTGCTGGATGGCTATCTCAATCCTGTGCCGGTCGGCGTTCCCGGCGAGTTGTATATCGCCGGTCTCGGACTGGCGCGCGGCTACCAGAACCAGCCGGTGCTGACGGCAACGCACTTTGTCGCCAACCCCTTCGCGCAGCCCGGCGAGCGCATGTACCGCTCCGGGGACTGGGCGCGCTGGCGTGAAGATGGCGTGCTCGAATACCTCAGCCGCGGCGATCAGCAGGTGAAAATTCGCGGCTTCCGTATTGAGCTGGCGGAAGTGGAAACCGCGCTGCAACAGCAGCCTGCCGTAGCGCAGGCGCTGGCCTGCATCGTCGAGCCAAACGCAGGCAATAAGCAGATTGTCGCCTATGTTATCCCGCGCAAAGCGGTGGACTTCGATGCGGAACAGCTGCGCGCGGCGCTGAGCGCGCAGTTGCCGGACTTTATGGTGCCGGCGATGATTATCCCGCTGGAGACCTTCCCGCTAAACGCCAACGGCAAAGTGGATATGCGCGCCCTGCCCGCGCCGCACTTTACCGCCGCGCAGCATCGTGGCGCACGCAATGAGCGGGAGAGCATGCTCTGCGCACTCTTCGCCGAAGTGCTCGGCCTGGATGACATCGGCATTGATGACAACTTCTTTGCCCTCGGCGGCCACTCGCTGCTGGCGTCGCGTCTGGTCAGCAAAGTGCGCCGCGAAATGCGTGTTGATCCTGCGATCCGCGATCTCTTTGAAGCGCCGACGGTGGCGCAGTTCGCCGAGCGTTTGCACGCCGCCGCGCCTTCGCGTTTGCTGCTACAGGCGCGTGAAAAACCGGCCCGTCTGCCGCTTTCCGCCGCGCAGCGTCGGCTGTGGATGATCGATCGTATCGAGGGGCAAACCGCCACCTACAATATGCCGCTGACGCTGGAGCTTACGGGCGAAGTAAATGTAGCGGCGCTGGCGGCGGCACTTAACGATGTGAAGCTGCGCCACGAAACGCTGCGCACGCGCTTTTTACAGCAGCCCGACGGCAGCGTTTATCAGCACGTTACCGGGGATGAGGAGGCAGCCTGCACTCTGATAACCGAACACGTTGCGTCTGACGATCTGCAAAGCCGGATGCTGAGCGCCGCGCAATACACCTTCGATTTAGCCGGGGAAGATCCCTGCCGCGCGTGGCTCTTTACCGTCAATCAAGAGCGCCATCTGCTGCTGTTTTTAATGCACCATATCGCCAGCGATGGCAGTTCGCTCTCTCCGCTCCTGCATGATCTCGCCGCGGCCTATAACGCCCGCGCGCAGGGCCAGGCTCCGGCCTTCACGCCGCTTACGGTGAACTATGGCGATTATGCCCTGTGGCAGAACGACTGGCTGGGCGAGCTCAACGCCGCTGAAAGCCTGGCGGGCCGCCAGCTCGCCTGGTGGCGCAACACCCTCGCCGATCTCCCTGACGAGCTGAAGTTGCCTCTCGACCGTCCGCGCCCGGCGCGCGCAAGCTACCAGGGCAAGCAGTGTCGCTTTACCATCGATGAATCGCTGCACGCGCGCCTGCTTGAGGTGGCGAAAGGGCACAACGCCAGTCTGTTTATGGTGTTGCAGGCGGCGCTGGCGGTGCTGCTGCACCGCATGGGCGCAGGTGACGACATTCCCGTCGGTACCGCCATTGCCGGGCGCAGCGATGAGGCGCTCGAACCGCTGGTTGGCTTCTTTATCAACACGCTGGTGATGCGTGCCACCATTGACGACAACCTCACCTTCAGCGCCCTGCTGGAGAAGGTTCGCGACTATGCGCTGCAAGCCTACGAACACCAGGATCTTCCCTTTGATAACCTGGTCGAAGCGCTAAATCCTGAGCGTTCGCTGGCGCGCCACCCTCTCTTCCAGGTGATGCTGGTACTGCAAAATATGGCCTACAGCGAAGCGCGCTTTGACCATCTGCAAACCAGAGTTGCCACACCGCTGCTGCCGGTGGCGAAGTTCGATCTGACCTTTAATATCGAAGAGACGCCCACGGCGCTTAACGGCATTCTCGAATACGCCACCGATCTGTTTGACGATGCCACCGCCGAAGCGCTGGCCGAGCGTTTCGTGCTGGTTCTGAACGCCGTGATGGCAGAGCCGCAGCGGCGCGTCGGCAGCGTTCCGCTGCTGCTGGCGGAGGAGTGCCAGGCTGCCGTGCAAGCTTGCACCGCTTTTAACCAGTGGGCTCACGCCACGCTGCATCAGGTTTTCGAACAGCGGGTGCGTGAAACACCGCAGGCAACGGCGCTGAGCCTCGGCGATAAGACGATGAGCTACGGCGAACTGAACCAGCGTGCCAACCAGCTGGCACGCTATCTGGTAAGCCGCGGTATCGGCACGGAAGATAGCGTCGCGCTGGCGCTGCCGCGCACCATGGAGACACTGGTGGCGCTGCTCGCCATCGTCAAAGCGGGCGCCGCCTACCTGCCGCTGGATGTGCATAACCCGGCGGATCGTCTGGCCTACATTGTTGACGACGCCAGACCGGCGCTGATTATCACCCTCGCGGAGTATGCCGGTACGCTAAGCAGCACGCTGCCCGAACTGCTGCTCGATACGCCGCAGTGCCAGCAGCAGCTTGCAGGGCTGAGCGCCGACGATCTCAGTGACAATGAGCGCCTGCGCCCGGTCACCCCGGAGAGCCTGGCGTACATCATCTACACCTCCGGCTCCACCGGTAAACCGAAAGGGGTGATGATCCACCACAGCAATGTGCTGCGCCTCTTTGCGGCCACCGAGGGCTGGTTTAACTTTGCCCGCACCGACATCTGGACGCTGTTCCACTCCTGCTCCTTCGACTTCTCCGTCTGGGAGATCTGGGGCCCGCTGCTCTACGGCGGCGAACTGGTGGTGGTGCCGTTTATCGTCAGCCGCGATCCGCAGGCCTTTTTGCAACTGCTGAGCGACAAACGGGTCACCATCCTCAACCAGACGCCTTCCGCCTTCTATCAGCTGATTGAAGCGGAAAACGCCGCTGCGCCAGCAAGCTACCCATTAGCGCTGCGCAAAGTGGTGTTTGGCGGTGAAGCGCTCGATTTGAGCCAGCTTGAGCGCTGGTATCAGCGCCATGATGACGCTGCGCCGGAGCTGATTAACATGTACGGCATCACCGAAACCACCGTTCATGTGAGCTATCAGCCGCTGACGGCGGAGGGGGCGCGCAACGCCTCCGGTAGCCTGATTGGCGTGGCGATCCCGGATCTGCATATCCATCTGTTAGACAATGCGCTGCAACCTGTTCCGCCAGGCGTAGAGGGGGAGATGTATATCAGCGGCGCAGGCCTCGCGCGCGGCTACCTGAACCGCGTGGCGCTAAGCAGCGAACGCTTTGTTGCTGACCCGTATGGCGAGCCAGGCACGCGCATGTACCGCTCCGGTGATGTGGCGATCCGCACCCGCAAAGGCGAGCTGAACTACTTAGGCCGCGCCGATCAGCAGGTGAAACTGCGCGGGTTCCGCATTGAGCTGGGCGAGATTGCCGCCGCGCTGGCGAGCTATCCGCAGGTGACCCAGGCCGAGGTGATCCTGCAAAACGATAACCCCGGCAACCCGCAGCTGGTGGGCTATATCATCAGTGACGGCTCCAGCCCTGTCGACATGACGGCGCTGCGCCATCATGCAGCGGATAAACTGCCGGAATATATGGTGCCAGCGGCCATTGTGCAGATGGAGAAATTCCCGCTGACCATTAACGGCAAGCTGGATAAGCGCGCACTGCCGAAACCAAGCATGATGCAGAGCGCAACCCGGCGTCAGCCGCGCAATGCGCAGGAGGAGATGTTAGCGGGCCTCTTCGCTGAGGTGTTGCAGTTGGAGGCGCCGGGCATTGATGACAACTTCTTTATGCTCGGCGGCCATTCGCTGTTAGCGATGCGTCTGATAAGCCGCATCAGCAGCGAGCTGGGCAAAAATGTGCCCATCCGTACGCTGTTTGATTACCCCACCGTGGCGCAGCTCGCCAGCCAGCTGGCGCAGGCGGATATCGCCCCGAAAGTGGCGCTGACCCCGCAGCCGCGCGGCGAGTATCTGCCGCTCTCCTTTGCCCAGCAGCGCATGTGGTTATTGAAGAACCTCGACGATAACCACGCGGCCTATAATATGCCGCTCGCCGTGCGCTTCAGCGGGCCGCTGAATGAAGCGGCGCTGGGCCAGGCACTGCGTGATGTGGTGGCGCGCCATGAAGTGTTGCGCACCCTCTACCCCCTCCATCAGGAGCAGCCTTACCAGCATATCCTCGCCGCTGATTCGGTCGAGATGACGCTGGCGGTGAAGTCGGTGAGTGAGGAAGCGCTCGCTGGCGCGCTGGATGAGGCGTCAGGCTACGCCTTTGACCTGGCGCGGGAAATTCCGCTGCGCTGTACGCTGTTCCGCTTGCCGCAGACCCACGAACAGGTGTTGCTGATTGTCATTCACCATATCGCCTGCGATGGCGGCTCGCTGGCACCGCTGTTCCACGATATCTCCTGCGCTTACAACGCGCGCTGCCAGCAGCAGGTGCCGACGTGGACGCCGCTTACGGTGCAGTACGCCGACTATGCGCTCTGGCAGCGCAGCCTGCTCGGCGAAATCGAGGAGAACACGCCGCTCTGCGCCCAGCAGATCGCCTTCTGGCGCAGCGCGCTAGCAGACGCGCCTGAAGAGATGCTGCTGCCCGTTGACCGTCCGCACCCGGCGTCACCGAGCTATGTGGGCGAGCGGGTCCATTTCCCGATCGACGAGGCGCTCTATCAGCGGATTAAAACCCTGACGCAACAGGAAGGGGTAACGCCCTTTATGCTGTTACAGGCGACCGCCGCTGTCCTCTTTAGCCGCATGGGCGCGGGCGATGATATTACGCTTGGTACCGCCGCAGCAGGACGCTCGGATGAAGCCATCGGCGATCTGGTGGGCTTTTTCGTCAATACGCTGGTGCTGCGCGTCGATCTGGCGGCAAATCCCAGCTTCCGTGCCGCGCTTGCCAGCGTTCGTGAGTATATGCTCTCTGCGTATGTTAACCAGGATGTGCCGTTCGACTGGGTGGTCAAAGCATTGAATCCGGGGCGCTCCTCCGCCAGACATCCCCTCTTCCAGGTGATGATGGTGCTGCAAAACAACGCCAATACGCCGCCGCAACTGGTGGATGTGCAGGCCGCTCACCAGCCGGTCGGTCTGGTGACGACCAAGTTTGATCTGCTGTTTAACTTTGACGAGATTAGCGGCGAAAATGGCGAAGTCTGCGCGCTGGATGCACAAATTGACTTCCCGGTGGAGCTGTTCGATCGCTCAACTGTTACCGCGCTGGCGGGTTACTTTGTGCAGCTGTTGCAGGCGGCGGTCGCCTCGCCGGATCGGCCAGTGAAAAACCTGTCGTTACTGAGCGGCGAACAGCGTAACGCGCTTATTCATATCGGCAATGACACCTTTGTGGATACACCGCCGGCCACATTAGCGCAGGAGTTTGCCTGCCAGGTGGCGAAAACGCCGCACCACATCGCCATCAGCTGTGGCGACGAGCAGTTGACCTACCAGGAGCTGGATGCGCGCGCCAATGCTTTAGCGCACACCCTGCAACAGCAGGGCGTGAAAGCAGAACAGGGCGTGGCGTTACTGCTGGAGCGTTCTCTCTCGCTGGTGATTGGCGTGCTCGCCGTGGTGAAAGCGGGCGGCTTCTATGTGCCGCTGCGCACCAGCGATCCGTTTGAGCGCTGGCAGCATATTACCCATACGCTGGATGTGCGCATCGCGGTGGTGGATGAGCAGCACAGCGCGACGCCTCTGCCGGAGGGTATTGCCGTGCTGACGGTCAATAATGCCCATACGCAAGAAGAGGCGCCGACTATCGCGACGCCGCTCAAGCCTGACCATATCGCTTACGTGATGTTTACCTCCGGCTCCACCGGTCAACCGAAAGGGATTGCCATTACCCAGGATAACGTCGTTGCGCTGGCGCGCGATCGCCGCTGGCAGGGGGAGCATCATCAGCGCATTCTGCTGCACTCGCCGTATGCCTTTGATGCCTCAACCTATGAGATCTGGGCGGCGCTGCTCAACGGCCACCAGGCGGTGATTGTGCCGGGGGAAGCGCTGGATCTGCCGGTGATCACCTCGACAATTACCGATCGCAACGTCACCGCGGTGTTTTTAACCTCCGGGCTGTTCCGCCTGATTGCCGAAGAGGCGTGGCAGTGCCTGGCGGGGGTCAGCAAGGTCTATACCGGCGGGGAGAAGATCTCCCCAAGCGCGGTACAGTCCGTGCGCGAGCACTTGCCGGATCTTGAGCTGATGAACATCTACGGCCCGACAGAGACGACGACTTACGCCACGGATTACCCGATTACCCAGGCGGATGCGCCCTATCTGGATGTGCCGATCGGCTACGCAATGGATAACACCTGCTTATATGTGCTGGATGAGTACTTACAACCGCAGCCGGAGGGCGTTGCAGGCGAGCTTTACATCGCCGGACGCGGGCTGGCGCGCGGCTACGTGAACCATCCGGGGCTTAGCGCGGCACACTTTGTCGCCGACCCTTACGGGCCTGCGGGAAGCCGTATGTACCGCACCGGCGATAGAGTTAAACGCCGCCGTGACGGCGCCATCAGCTTTGTCAGCCGTGGCGATCAGCAGGTGAAAATTCGCGGCTTCCGAATCGAGCCAGGTGAAATCGAGATCGTGCTGAAGCAGCATGAGGCCGTGCAGCAGGTGGCGGTTATTCCGCTTGAAGATGCGGCGGGCCATAAACAGCTGGTCGCCTATGTGGTGGCGAGCGATCCGCTCCAGGCATTGCCTGAAGCGTTGCAACAGTTTGCCCGTGAACGTCTCCCGGACTTTATGGTGCCTGCTGCGGTGGTGCTGCTGGAGGCGCTGCCGCTCAACGCCAACGGTAAACTGGCGATTAAGTCGCTGCCGAAGCCTGACTTCAGCACCCAGGCCGGGCGTCAACCGCAAAGCGAGCGGGAGATCTGGCTGGCGGAGAAATTCAGCACGCTGCTCAAGGTTGAGAACGTCAGCATCGACAGCAGCTTCTTCGCCATGGGCGGCCACTCTCTGCTGGCGGCGCGCCTGATTACGCAGATTGACCGCGAATTGCAGGTGAAGCTGACCATCCGCGATCTGTTTGAATCGCCAACGGTCGCGATGCTGGCGCAGCGGCTGGAGAGTAACCGCCGCAGCAGCATGCTGGATGTGATGCTGCCGCTGCAACCGCTGGGCGATAAAGCCGCGCTGTTCTGCCTGCCTCCCGGCGGTGGCCTGAGCTGGTCATACTCCGGGCTTATTGGCTATCTCGGCGAGCAGCAGCCGATCTACGGTCTGCAGGCGAGCAGGATCAGCACCGGCGAGGCAGCGGCATCGGTAGAGGCGCTGGCGAAAACCTATCTGGCGGAGATCTATAACGTCCAGCCAGAAGGCCCTTATGCTCTCCTCGGCTGGTCTTTCGGCTGCCATCTGGCCCATGAGGTCGCCACGCTGCTACAAAAAGAGGGGCATCAGGTCAGCACGCTGGTGCTGCTGGATGGCTATCCGCTCGGGGAGCGTTATCTTGAGACGATAATGAGCGATGAAGAGGGGCTGAAGGTGCTGTTCGAAGCGCTGGTAGGTGCCGTGCCGGATGACCAGGCGCTCTTCTCTGTTGAGGGGCTGCGGCGTGAGTTGCAGGTGATGGAACACCCTCTCGCGGACGTGGAGCCGGTGATTTTCGAGCGTATCTTTGCTGAGCTTCGTGATGCGCCGCTGCTGCTGGCCGCTACGACACCGGGATGCTATCGCGGTGATATGCTCTTCTTCAAAGCGACGCAGCGTGATGCCGGGGAAGAGGATTTCGATCCTCAGCTCTGGGCAAACTATGTTGATGGCAATATCATCGTCCACCCTGTGCCGGGCACCCATAACGGTATGTTCAGCCCGGAGGCGTTGAAAAGCATCGGCCCGGTGATTCAGCGCTGGCTTGAGAGCCACTGAGCGGATTGAACGTTATGTTGATAAAACCGCCGTAATGGCGGTTTTTTTTACCTGTTGAGAGTGAGCAATATGTTAACTCCATTGACCCATCACGCACGGCCGCCTTTTATCTCCCATCTTGAGATGGGCACGATAGCGGCCATACCGGGGCTCGCCTACTGCCAGCTCTGTTTTGATCGCCACGTCTGGCAGGACGAGCTGTTTGACCACTGCGCGATCCCGTTTCCCGCGCGCCTGCACGCGGCGGGCGTGAAGCGCCGGGCAGAGTACCTGGCGGCGCGCTACGGCGCAAAGCTGCTGCTTGCGCACCACGGCTGCGACGCCAGCGTTGGCTCGGCGGCGGATCGCTCCCCCATCTGGCCTGCGGGCTGGTGCGGCAGCCTTTCCCATACCCATGACCGGGCGATAGCCGTTATCGCGCCCAGCGGCGCAGGCCTGACGCCGGGCGTGGATATTGAGATGCTGGCACCAGAGACCATGCGCGAAACCGCCGATATGTTCACCTCGGCGCAGGAGCAGGCGCTGCTCGCGGACTGCCCGCTGCCTTATGAGAGTGCGCTACTGATCGCCTTCTCCGCCAAAGAGAGCCTGTTCAAAGCCCTCTACCCCGAAGTGCGGCGCTTTTTTGACTTTGATGCCGCGCGGGTTTGCCAGATTGATACGGCATCGCAGCGCATCACCCTTGAACTGACGCAACCTCTGACGACAGAGAGAGCGCCGGGAAGCCGGCTGACGGGTTACTACACGCTTGCAGAGGATCACCTCATCACGCTTATTGCCTGAGGAGTAAACACCGCCTTGCCTCTGCTTCGTTAACACAGCAGAGGCGGCCAATAACCGCTGACCACACGCCGCGTTACCTCTCCTATTTCTTCTGTTTTCGACTGCTATTAATTCACCACCATTAAATATCAATCACCAAAATATTATTCACCGACACTTTTAAAATCCTAACCATTTATAAACACGCATAAATAAAAATATTTGCAAATAGCCTAAACTCGGCATTCAAATTCTTAAAATCGCAAAATTAAAACTATCTTCATTGCGTTAAAAGAGAAGTTTCTATAGAAAAACAAGCCTGCCCCTATGAACAGGAAAAAAAGATGAGTAACCCCTTCGAAAACGAGAATCTTATATTCATCGTATTAGTGAATCAGGAGAATCAACACTCGTTATGGCCAGAGTTTATTCCGGTGCCTGATGGCTGGGAGCCGGTATGTGGGCCAGCAAGCCGGTCTGAATGCCTGCACTACATTGAGGAGAACTGGCAGGATATCAAGCCGAAAAGCCTGCAAAACATGTAGTTGTATCAATTACTCTTTTCCCCCTGCCGCTTTCTAATATTGAGGTTTTGCTTATGTCCGCGCTAATTGACACGGAGTACGTCGCTTTAACATCCGCACAAATGGGAATGTGGTTAGCGAATGAAGTCGCGCTGAACCCGGGAAATAATACAATCAGCGAATATTTAATTATTGATGGCGAGGTAAGCCCAACGTTATTTAAAGCGGCAGTCAAAAAAATGATTGCTGAAGCCGAAACAATGCACGGTCGGTTTTATCAAACAGACAACACGGTAAAGCAGCAGTTGCCCGCTATCGATAATTATGATGCTGCCTTTTACGATTTCAGTGCGCGCCCGGATGCCTGGGAAGCCGCACTGGCCTTTATGAGCGAGCAGACAAATCAACGCTTCTCCCTCACACAAGGGAACGCATTTATCTTTTGTCTCATTAAGCTCAGCCCGAAGAGATTCCTCTATTACCACTGCTGCCACCATATCCTGCTGGACGGTTTTGGCGCTTCGCTGATCCTTCGCCGCACGGTCGATATCTACAACGCACTGGTGCTGGATAAACCCGTCGCGCCGACGCCGTTCGGCAACTTTCGCGCCTTGCTTGCCGAAGATACCGCCTACAGAAACTCAAACCGCTTTCTTCGCGATCGCGAATACTGGATGACGCGCTTTCAGGACCGACCAGCGCCCGCAAGCCTTGCTGGCCGCAGCGCGCCGGATGCGCCGATCGTCCGCCAGCGCAACAATATCGATTTAGCCCTGCATCAGGCCCTGAATCGCCATGCCGAAGCCGCAGGCTGCACGCTCCCGCAGCTGCTTACGGCGTTAACCGCCGTTTACCTCTACCGCATGACCGGCCAGCAGGAGGTGGTGATTGGGCTACCGATGGCGGCGCGCGTCGGTCGCGTGCAGCGCACCACGCCCGCGATGATGTCCAACATCATGCCAGTACGCCTGCCGCTTTCGCCCGCGCTGACCCTTGATGATGTGCTGGTGCTGGTGGCAAAAGAGATGATGTCCGCGTTACGTCACCAGCAGTATCCCCATGAAGCGTTGACCCGCGATCTTAAACTCGACCGCCCGCTCTACCACACCACCATCAACGTCGAGTTATTTGGCGACGATCTGGCCTTCAACGGCGCGAAAACGTTCCCGGTGAATACCAGCAACGGGCCGGTTGACGATCTGGCGATCTTCTTCTTTGGTTACGGCGACGAACATACGCTGGTCGTCGGCTTTGACGCTAATAGCGCCCTCTACAGCCCAGAGAGTTTATCCGCCCATCATCAGCGCATGCTGGCGCTGTTTAGTGCATTAATCGACCAACCGCACGCCGCGATTGGTGCCCCCTCGCTGCTGAGTGCGGAGGAGTCGCAGCTTTATGCTCAGGCCAATGATACCTGCGCGCCCGTGCCGCCCCTCTCCTTTGCGGCGCTGTTTGAACGTCAGGCCAGAAGCACGCCGCACGCGCCTGCACTTGACGATCGGCACACCCAGCTGAGCTACAGCGAGCTTAACCGCCAGGCGAACCGGCTTAGCCGCTTTCTACAGGATCAGGGTGTGCGCCCCGGCGACAGCGTCGCGCTGCTCCTGCCGCGCACGGTGAATATGGTCATTGCCATGCTGGCGGTCGCCAAAGCACAGGCCGTTTACCTGCCCCTTGATGCCGATCACCCGGCGGAGCGCCTGCAGCATATTCTCGCCACCGCCCAGCCGAAACTGATCCTCTCCTCGTCGCAAACGGCGGGGATCGTTACCGGGTATCGCCAGCAGCAGATCGACAGTGACGCGGCGGTGGCGGCCATTGCGGCACAGCACGACGATAACCCAACCACGCTGCCGCAACCGCCGCAGCCAGCGTATGTGCTCTTTACCTCCGGCTCCACCGGCGCGCCGAAAGGGGTAGTGGTCTCTCACGGCGCGTTAACCAACTTCCTCACCGCCATGCAACACACCGTGCAACTGACGGCGCAGCATCGGCTGCTCGCCGTGACCACCCTCAGTTTTGATATCGCCGCGCTGGAGCTTTTATTGCCGCTGATGACCGGCGCGTCGGTCACTATCGCCTCACGGGAGTGCGCGCGCGACCCGCGTCTGCTGGCGCAGGCGATCGCTGAACATCAGATCACCCATATGCAGGGTACGCCCGCGCTGTGGCATGGGTTAGTGGCCTATCAGCCCGATTCGCTGGCTGGCCTGACGGCGCTGGTCGGCGGCGATACGCTACCCCAAACGCTTGCGGAGCACATGGTCGCACTCTCTGAGCGCGTCATTCAGCTCTATGGCCCCACCGAAACCACTATCTGGTCGACCTTGAGCGAGCTGACCGCCGCGCAACCCTCGCCGTCGGTTATCGGTAAACCGCTCTTTAATACCCGAATTCATATCCTTGATGACGCCCTGAAACCGGTACCGGTTGGGCAGCCTGGCGAGCTCTATATCGCTGGCGACGGGCTGGCGCTCGGCTATCTCAACCGCGCAGATTTAACCAGCGAGCGGTTTGTTGCCAACCCCTTTGATGAGGAGGGCAAGCGGATGTATCGCACCGGCGATATGGCCTGCTGGAGCGAAGCGCAGACAATCATTTTCCTCGGCCGGGTGGACAATCAGGTCAAGATCCGCGGCTATCGTATTGAACTCGGGGAGATTGAAAACGCGCTCACTGCCCTGCCCGACGTTAAACAGGCGCTGGTCGTCGCCCATGAGGAGAAAAAGAGCGGGCAGAAACGGCTGGTGGCGTACGTCGTGGCGCACGATGATGCAGCCTGTAGCCCGGATGCGCTGCGCGCGGCATCGGCACAAAAACTGCCGGACTATATGGTGCCCGCGCGGGTGATGGTGCTGGCGCACTTCCCCCTGACGGCGAATGGCAAAATTGACCGCCGGGCGCTGCCGCAACCGACCTTTACCTCCCTCGCCCCGGTACCGCCCGCTACTGCGCAGCAGCGGGAGCTGTGCCAGCTGTTTGCCGAGTGCCTGACCATTGACCCGCCTGGTATTAATGACAGCTTTTTTAGCCTCGGCGGTCATTCGCTGTTAGCCCTGCAATTACTCAGCCGCCTGCGCCAGCACTTCGGCGTGGAGCTGTCGCTGAAAACCCTGTTTGATGCCCCGACCGTTGCCGAACTGAGCATGCAGATATCGGGGGCGCAGAGCCAGACGGCACGCCCTGCGCTGGTCGCGCAACCGCGCCCGGCGCAGCTGCCGATGTCATTTGCCCAGCAGCGCTTATGGTTGCAGCAGCAGATCGCCCCCAGCAGCGCCTACAATATGCCGCTGGCGCTGACGCTGAGCGGCCCGCTGGATGCGGCGGTGCTGGCGCAAGCCCTCTCTGACGTTATCGCCCGCCATGAGAGCCTGCGCACCCTGTTAACCCAGCAGGAAGAGATGCCCTGCCAGCAGATCCTTGCGGCTCACGACGTCAAGTTTGCGCTGCCGACCCTCGCCATCGCGCCCGAGCACCTTGACGCGCAGCTGGTGATGGAGAGCCAGCATCTCTTTGCGCTGGATAGCGAACTGCCGGTTAAAGCCTGGCTCTATCAACTGGCAGCGGAGCAACATGTTCTGCTGCTGCTCATTCACCATACCGCCGGGGATGGTGGCTCCCTGCTGCCGCTGCTGGAGGATTTGCGCCTCTGCTGGCAGGCGCGTGCCGCAGGCCAACACCCGCAGTTGCCGCCGCTGACCGTTCAGTACGCCGATTACGCGCTCTGGCAGCGCGCATTGTTGAGCGAAGCGCCCGGCGCGAACGCGCGCCATAGCCAGCAGCTGGACTACTGGTGTCAACAGCTGGCGGACGTGCCGGAAGAGGTGACGCTGCCCGCCGACCGGCCTCGCCCCACGCAGGCGGATTACCGTGGCGACCGCGTCGACTTCGCGCTCCCCGACGAGCTGTTATCGCGTCTGAAAACATGGAGCGAGGAGATGGGCGTGAGCCTGTTTATGCTGCTCCATGCGGCGCTGGCAACGCTGATGCATCGTCTCGGCGCAGGTGATGACATCGTAATCGGTACGCCGCTTTACGCCCGCAGCGACGCCGCTCTGCTGCCGCTGATCGGCTATTTCGCCAATACGGCGGTGCTGCGTACGGATATGGGAGGCAACCCGACGCTGAGCGACATTGTCGCCCAGGCGAAATCGGCGGTGCTGGAAGCCAACCAGCATCAGGATCTCCCCTTTGAGCAGGTCGTCGAGGCGCTGGCACCCGGTCGCACCTTAGCCCGTCATCCGCTCTTTCAGGTGATGATGGTGGTCGATACACCGTGGCCGCAGGCGGTCACCTTCCCGCAGGTTGCGGTGGCACAACGCCAGCTCCCGACCACCACCGCCAAATTCGATCTGCTGTTTCATTTTGATGTCGATGACGCGCAGCAGCGCCTGAGCGGGCATATTGAATATGCCACCGCCCTCTATGATGGCCGCACGGTTGCGGACTTTGCCGGGCAGTTAATCCGGGTTATCGAAACTATCGCGCAGCGTCCCGAAGCCCGCCTTGCGCAGATCCCGCTGTTAAGTGACGCGCAGCGTGAAACCGTGCTAAAGCGCTGGAACGCAACGGATGTGACGTTACCGCCGCTGTCGCTGGCCGGGCTGTTTGAAACGCAGGTGCAGCGCTCGCCCGATGCCATTGCGGTGAAAGAGGGCGAGAAAACCCTGAGCTATCGCCACCTTAATGAAGCAGCAAACCGGCTTGCGCACCGCCTGATGGCGCAGACCGGCGGCGCGCCGTTCTGCGCCGGGTTACTGATGCAGCACTCGATGAACGAAGTTATCGCCGTGCTCGCCGTTATCAAGGCTGGCGGCGCTTACCTGCCGCTGCGCATCACCGATCCGCTGGAGCGCCAGCAGCTAATGGTGAATGAAGCAGGCGCCACGCTACTGCTGGCCGATGCCACCTTGCCGCTGCCTACGGTCGACAATATCGTGTTTATCGGTGAGGAACCTGCGGGCGACTGGCCGCTAAGCAACCCGCCGCGTCTCTCTGCGCACGGCAGCCTGGCCTATATCATGTTCACCTCCGGCTCGACCGGTAAGCCGAAAGGGATTGCGGTCGAGCAGCAGAGCGTGGCGGCGCTGGCGCTGGATCGCCGCTGGCGGGCAGAGGATCATCAGCGGGTGCTGCTGCACTCTCCGTCGGCCTTTGATGCCTCAACTTATGAGCTGTGGGTGCCGTTGCTGGGCGGCGGTACCGTTATCGTCGCGCCGTCGGGCGAGCTGGATATCGATACGCTGGCGCAGAGTATCGTCGATGAAAAGATCACCGCGCTGTGGCTCACCGCCGGGCTGTTTCATCTGATGGCGGAGGTGCATCCTGAGGCGCTGAAGGGCGTGCGTTTACTGATTGCGGGCGGGGATGTGCTCTCCATACACGCCATTCGCGAGGTGATGACGCGCAACCCCGCGCTTGTGATGATGAACGGCTACGGGCCGACGGAAACCACCACCTTCGCCACCACATGGCCCATGGCGCAGATCCCGGAGGGCGTGACGGTGCCTGTCGGCACACCGCTCGACAATATGCAGCTTTATGTCCTTGATGCTTACCTCAACCCTGTACCGGTCGGC
Source organism: Kosakonia sp. 1610 (assembly GCF_050435845.1). Classification (NCBI taxonomy): domain Bacteria; kingdom Pseudomonadati; phylum Pseudomonadota; class Gammaproteobacteria; order Enterobacterales; family Enterobacteriaceae; genus Kosakonia; species Kosakonia sp. 1610. The sequence goes on from NZ_JBNDKZ010000004.1 coordinate 238,369, forward strand.
ATGCCTGGTGAACTCTATATTGCCGGGATCGGGCTGGCGCGCGGGTATCATCGCAACCCCTGCCTGACCGCGGCGCATTTTGTTGCGAACCCATTTTCAGCGCCCGGTGCACGTATGTATCGCTCCGGCGACCAGGTGCGCTGGCGCGAAGATGGCGTGCTGGAGTACCTGAACCGTGGCGATCAGCAGGTCAAAATTCGCGGCTTCCGCATTGAGCTGGCGGAAGTGGAAGCCGCCCTGCGAAAGCAGGCAACGGTGGCTCAGGCGCTGGTAAGCGCGCGCGAGAGCAGCCCGGGGAACAGGCAGCTGATTGCGTGGGTGACGGCAAAACCTGGCGCAACCTGCGATGCCGACGCGCTGCGCCGGGCGCTGGGCGCGCAGTTGCCGGACTTTATGGTGCCGGCGATGATTATCCCTCTTGCGCACTTCCCTCTGACGGCGAACGGCAAAGTCGATCAGCGCGCCCTGCCCACGCCGCAGGTTGCCAGCGTCGCGCACCGTGCGCCGCGCAGTGACCTTGAATGCACCCTCTGTACGCTCTTCGCCGCGGTATTGGGCGTGCCGGAGGTCGGTATTGATGATGACTTCTTTGCCCTCGGCGGCCACTCGCTGCTGGCCTCCCGCCTGGTGAGCAAAATCCGCCGGGCGCTCAATCTCAACCCGGCGATCCGCGATCTGTTTGAAGCCCCGACGGTGGCGCGGTTTGCCGGGCGGTTGCAGGGCAGCCAGCCGACGCGTCCGCGCCTGTACCAGGGCGAGCGGCCACCGCTTCTGCCGCTCTCATCACCGCAGCGCCGCCTGTGGATGATTGACCGCATTGAGCAGGGTAAATACACCTACAACATGCCCGTCACGCTCACCTTACGGGGAGATATCGTCGTTTCCGCTCTGATGACGGCGCTCGACGATATCGTGCTGCGCCATGAAAGCCTGCGCACGCGCTTTCATCAGCTTGACGATGGGACGGTGTGCCAGAGGATCACCCCGGCCTCGATGGCCTGTTGCCCGCTGACTCTACTCACGGTTTCCGCCGACGATCTGTCCCACGCCGTGCAGACCGCGGCACAATACACCTTCGATCTGGCGCAGGAAGATCCCTGCCGCGCCTGGCTGTTTAAGGTGGATGATGGCCACCATCTGTTACTCATTCTGATGCACCATATCGCCAGCGATGGCGGATCGATTGCCCCGCTGCTGCGCGATCTGGCAGAGGCCTACAACGCCCGCGCGCAGAACCGGGTACCCGTCTGGAGACCGCTTGCGGTGCAGTATGCCGACTACACGCTGTGGCAGCAGGCGCTGCTCGGTGCACCGGACGAGAACGACAGCCTCGTCAACCGCCAGCTGGCCTGGTGGCGCGATACGCTGCACGACCTGCCCGACGAGCTTCAGTTGCCCACTGACCGGCCGCGCCCGCTGCGCGCCAGCTATGTGGGTAAACAGTGCCACTTCGCCATTGATGCCCGGACAACCGCAGCGTTAGGAGCGCTGGCACGGCAGCATAACGCCAGCCTGTTTATGGTGTTACAGGCCGCGCTGGCGGTGCTGCTTTGCCGCTGCGGCGCGGGCGAGGATATCCCCATCGGCACGGCGGTCGAGGGGCGTAGCGATGAGGCGCTCGAACCGCTGGTCGGCTTTTTTATCAACACCCTGGTGATGCGGACCGATCTCAGCGGCAACCCCTCATTTGTGACACTGCTTGAGCGCGTTCGCGAGCGCGCGCTGGCGGCCTGGGAGCACCAGGATATCCCGTTCGAGAGCCTGGTCGAGGCGTTAAATCCGGCCCGTTCGCTGGCGCGCCATCCGCTATTCCAGGTGATGCTGGTGCTGCAAAACGTTGCGCGCAGCGACGCCCTCTTCAATGAGCTGGAAACCGTGGTTGAGATGCCGTCGTTGCCGGTGGCGAAATTTGATCTCACCTTTAACCTCGAAGAGACGCCGGAGGGGCTGCGCGGCATGGTGGAGTACGCCGTGGATCTGTTTGACGAGGCGACCGTCGGGCGCATGGCGGGCTACTTCACCCATCTGCTGGCGGGCATCGCCACCGATGCCTCGCGTCGCGTGAGCGAACTGCCGATCTTCAGCGACGCGGAGCGGCACGAAATCATGCAGGCGTGGAACAACAGCGCGCGCGAGGTTCCCGCCGCGACCTTTGCGGAACAGTTTGAAGCCATCGTGCGCGCCACGCCGCAGGCAACAGCCCTGATTGGCGATGAGGAGACGTTGACCTACGCGCAGCTGGACCAACGGGCAAACCGCCTGGCAAACCTGATGCTGGCGCGGGGCATTGGCGCCGAGCAGATTGTCGCCATCGCGCTGCCGCGATCCGTTGCGCTTATCGTGTCCATCATCGCCACGATGAAAACGGGCGCCGCCTATCTGCCTCTCGATCCTGATTACCCACCCGAGCGGGTGGCGTATATGTTAAGCCACGCGCAGCCAGGGCTGGTGATAAGCCAGGCGGCATTCGCTGACCGGCTGGCACCGGAGTATGCCGCGCTGCGCCTTGACCACCCGGCCCTGCGCGGGCTGCTTGCTGACCACAGTGCCGAAGCGATTACGCTGCCGCGCAGGTTGCGGTGCGATAACGCCGCCTACCTTATCTACACCTCCGGCTCGACCGGCGCGCCAAAAGGGGTGCTGGTCAGCCATCGGGGGATTGCTCATCTGGTCGCCAGCATGGTTGAGCGCCTGCACGTCACGCCGCAAAGCCGCGTGTTGCAGTTCGCCTCGCCAAGCTTCGACGCCTCATTCTGGGATATCAGCATGGCGCTGCTGAGCGGCGCGTCGCTGGTTGTGGCGGAAAAAGAGGCGCTGACGCCCGGCAAACCGCTCTATACCCTGATGCGCGATCGCGCGGTAACACACGCCACGCTGCCACCGGTTGGGCTGGCGGTGATGCCGCGCGAACCGCTGCCCGAACTGGCAACGCTTATCGTTGCCGGGGAGGCCTGCCCGCCGGAACTGATCGCGTTTTGGGGCACCGGGCGGCGAATGATTAACGCCTATGGCCCGAGCGAATCGACCGTCTGCGCCACCATCAGCCAGCCGTTGCAAGCCGACCGCCTGCCGCCGATTGGCAGACCGATTTTCAATATGCAGGCTTATGTGCTGGACGCGCATCTGCAACCCGTTCCGCCGGGGGTAAAAGGCGAGCTCTATATTGCCGGTGAAAGCCTGGCGCGGGGCTACCTGAAACGGCCGGATTTAACGGCAGAACGCTTCGTTGCTAACCCCTTTGGCGCACCGGGCAGCCGGATGTACCGCACCGGCGATATGGCAAGCTGGAGCCGTGAGGGCGAGCTGATGTTCGCCGGGCGCGTCGATCACCAGGTCAAAATCCGCGGTTTTCGTATTGAGCTGGGCGAGATTGAATCCCAGTTGCGAAAACATCCGCAGATCACGCAGGCGACGGTGATTGTCCGCGAGGATAAGCCCGGTCTGCGCCAACTGGTGGCTTATGCCGTCGCCCGCGATGAGCAGGCGCAGGGCGGGGAGATCCGCGACTTTTTACGCGACTTTCTGCCGGACTATATGGTGCCGGTTGCCGTGGTTCTGCTACCGGCAATACCGGTCACGCCAAACGGCAAAGTCGACCGCCGGGCGCTGCCTGCGCCGCAGTTTGCCCGCGCGCAGCACACCCCACCAAGTAACGCGCAGGAGCAGTTGCTCAGCACGCTGTTCGCCGAGTTGCTCAATCTGGCGGAGGTCGACCGCACGATGAGCTTCTTCGAGCTTGGCGGCGACAGCATCACGGCGATACAGCTGGTGGCGCGCGCCCGTCAGGCGGGATGGCTGTTCACCCCGCGCGATGTGTTTGAGCATAAATCGGTCGCCGGGCTGGCTGGCATCATCACCGCCGTTGCAGAGCAGGATATCGCCCCGCAGGTTGCTGCCGTCGGCGATCTGCCCGCGACGCCGATTATGCACTGGTTGATGGAGAATCCTGGAGATATCAACGCTTTCTGCCAGGCAACGCTGCTGCACACGCCCGCAGAACTGGATGCCCAGGCGCTGCGCGAGATGCTCGCCGAACTGATCCGGCACCATGATGCGCTGCGCTTAACTGCCCGCCGCGAGGTCAGCGGCGAGATCCATCTGGCAGTGCCACCAGCCATGGACGAGAGTGAGATGCTGGAGATCATCGACGGCCTGTCTCTCTCGCCGGAGCAGCGGCAGCAGCAGATTCAGGAAGCGTGTCGCCGGGCGAAACAGCGGCTCGACCCGGCTCGCGGCAAGATGGTGCAGGCCGTCTGGTTCCGCGCCGCCTGTGGCGAACCGGGCCAGCTGATGCTGGTGTTACACCACCTGGCGGTGGATGGCGTCTCCTGGCGGATACTCGCCGCCGACCTGCTCGCCCTCTGGCGCGCCCGCGCTACGGGTAAAAATGCGCAGCTGACCGACACAGGCACCGCCTTTCGCGCCTGGGCGCTGCGCCTTGAGCAGGAAGCGCAACGCCGGGGTGATGAGCTGGCGCACTGGCAGAGCGTGCTCAGCCAGCCGGACGGGCTGTTAACCACACGACGGCTGTCAGGCACGCGCGACACCCTCGCCACCAGCGCCTCTTTGCAGATGGAGCTTGGCAGCGAATTTACCCAGCCTCTGCTGACCACCCTGCCTGCGCGCTTTCACGCCGGTATCAACGATGTGCTGCTCTGCGCCCTGGCACTCGCCATCACGGCATGGCGCGAAGATGGGCAAACGGATGTGCTGCTGGATGTCGAAGGGCACGGGCGCGAAGAGCTGGCGGGAACCGCGCTGTCGAATACCGTTGGCTGGTTTACCACGCTCTATCCGGTGCGTCTTGCTCCGGGTCGCGCGCAGTTAACCCATCCCCACTCGCTCGGTAGCGCGCTGAAGAGCGTCAAAGAGCAGTTGCGCCAGGTGCCGGGCAACGGGCTCGGTTACGGCCTGCTGCGCTACCTCAACCCGCAAACGCGCCCACAGCTTGCCGCGCTGCCACAGCCGCAAATCGGCTTTAACTACCTGGGCCGCTTCAGCGTCGAAGAGGCGCGGGACTGGCAGCTTGCCGCTGAGGCCCGCCTGCTTGATACCCGCGCACACGACAGCTTTGCACTGCCGCATGCCCTCTCGCTCAATGCCGTGGTGGAAGCGCGCGCAAGCGGCCCGGTGCTGGTGGCGAACTGGAACTGGGCGACTGAGCTTTACGCTGAAGATCGCGTCAGCCATCTGGCTACGGGGTGGTTTAGCTGGCTGAAAGCACTGTCGCAGCTTACGCAGGTCGACGATATCGGCGGTTTCACCCCTTCAGATGTGCCCCTGGTGGCGCTGCAACAAGCGGGGCTGTCAAAACTTCAGGCAAAATGGACGAAGAAAAAATGAGTATGGATATTAAAGAGATACTGCCGTTATCCCCGTTACAGAAAGGGTTGCTGTTCCATATGCTGCTTGATACGCGCGGTAGCGATGCCTATCAGGTGCAACAGGTTTATCAACTTGATGGGGAGCTGGATGTCGCCAGGCTCAGGCAGGCCGTCGGGCAACTGCTGGCGCGCCATCCCCACCTCTGCGCCGGGTTTGAGTATGAAGAGGTCGACACGCCGGTTCAGCTGATCCTCTCTGGCCTGCCGCTCCCCTGGCAGGAGGTGGATTTAAGTATCCTCTCAACGTTAGCGCAGGCGTCGGCTTATAGTGCGTTGCTGGAAACGGACTACAACACCCGCTTCGCCGCCGACACGCCGCCTCTGCTGCGCTTTACCCTTGTGAAGTGTTCGCCGACACAGCATAAGCTGATCTTTACCAATCACCACCTGCTGCTGGATGGCTGGTCGATTCCGGTGCTGCTCGATGAGCTGTTTCGTTTATACCTCGCGGAGCCGTTGCCGCCCGCCGTGCCCTATCGCGACTATTTGTATTGGCTTACCCAGCGTGACACCGGGAAGATGCGCGATGTATGGCGCGAGGCGTTACGCGGCCTGCAAGGCCCTACCCATCTCGCCAAAGGGCGCACCACCGATAATTTGCAGCCGCACCTGCTCCACAGAACGGTGGATGCCGGGCGCACGCGGCAGCTTAACCGCTGCGCCCGCGAGCTTGGCGTGACGGTCAATACGCTGTTGCAGTGCGCCTGGGGCATGCTGCTTGGCGCGCTTACCGGGCGCTGCGACGTGGTTTTCGGCATTACCGTTTCCGGCAGACCGGCGGAGCTTAGCGGCATCGAAAGGATGGTCGGGTTATTGATCAACACGCTGCCGCTTCGCCTCAGCTGGCGCATGGAGGAGAGTTTCGCCACGCTGCTGCAACGGCTACAGGCGGAGCAGACGCGCCTGCTCGACAGCCAGTATCTCGATCTCACCACCATTCAGGCTGACGCCGGCGGCGAGGCGCTGTTTGATACGCTGATGGTGTTTGAGAACTACCCGCAGAGCGCAAGCGCCGAAATGAGCGAAAAATTAACGGTTTCGCTCGCCTCGCACCGCGGCGGGGATGCCTCCCACTACCCGCTGGGGCTTATCGCTGTTCCCGGCGAATCGCTCGCGCTGCGCTTTAGCGCGCTGGCCGATATCTTCCCCGATGAGGAGGTTGAGCGGCTGGCGGATCGCTTCCTGCATCTGCTTTACACCATGATTGACCGCCCTGACAGCCTTATTGGCCACGCTTCACTGTTACTGCCGCAGGAGGCGCAGGCGCTGCTTCCCGCACCGACATCGTTCGATAAGAGGACGCAAACCACGCTGCATGAGGTGTTTGAACAGTGCGCCGCGCACTACCCGGATGCCACTGCCCTCTCGCTTGGCGATAAGACGCTTTGCTACGCCGAGCTTAACCAGCGGGCGAACCAACTTGCCCGCTATCTGGTGAGTTGCGGCATCGGCAGCGAAGAGATTGTGGCGCTGGCGCTGCCGCGCACGCTTGAGGCGCTGGTGGCTATTGTTGCGGTGCTGAAAGCGGGCGCGGCCTGGCTGCCGCTGGATGTGCATAACCCGCCGGAGCGGCTGGCCTACATTCTCTCCGACGCCAGACCGGCGCTGATCGTGTCACTCCAGGCGCACGCGGAGATGTTTGATGAATCGCAGTTGCTGCTAATCGATAGCGCCGAAAGCCAGCAGCGGCTGGCGCAGCAGAGCGGCGTGGATCTTAAGCAAAGCGAGCGGCTGCGCCCGGTGCAGGCGCACAATCTCGCCTATATCATTTACACCTCCGGCTCCACCGGCAATCCAAAGGGGGTGATGATCCCGCACAGCAATGTGCTGCGTCTTTTCGCCGCAACAGAGGCGTGGTTTAACTTCTCGCGCCACGATATCTGGACACTGTTTCACTCCTGCTCGTTTGATTTCTCGGTCTGGGAAATATGGGGCGCGCTGCTCTATGGCGGCGAGCTGGTGGTGGTGCCGTTTATGGTCAGCCGCGATGCGCAGGCTTTTTTGCGGCTATTAAGCGAGAAAAAAGTGACCATCCTTAACCAGACGCCGTCGGCTTTTTATCAGCTGATTGAAGCCGAGCGCGACCTTAAGCACGACGAACTGCCGCTGGCGCTGCGTAAGGTGATTTTTGGTGGTGAAGCGCTGGATCTTAGCCAACTCGAGCGCTGGTATCAGCGCCACCCGGATACGGCTCCCGAACTTATCAATATGTATGGCATCACGGAAACCACCGTGCATGTGAGCTATCAGCCGTTAACCGCGGCGCGGGCGCGCGAGGCGACAGGCAGCCTTATTGGCATCGCGATCCCCGATCTGCATATCCATCTGCTGGATGATGCGCTGCGTCCGGTGCCGCCGGGCGTGGAAGGCGAAATGTATATCAGCGGTGCCGGGCTGGCGCGCGGCTATCTGAACCGGGTCGAACTCTCCAGCCAGCGCTTTGTCGCCGACCCCTGGGGTGCGCCGGGCTCGCGCATGTATCGCTCCGGCGATATCGCCGTCAGGAGCCCAGAGGGAGATTTGCACTACCTGGGGCGCGCGGATCAGCAGGTGAAACTGCGCGGGTTTCGTATTGAGCTGGGCGAAATTGCCGCTGTTCTGCGAAGCGCCCCGCAGGTTGCCCATGCAGAAGTGGTGCTGCTTGATGCCGACACTCAACCGCAGCTGGTGGCCTACGTCACCGCCGACACGCATGCGCCGCTCGATATTGCCGCGCTGCGCAGCCTGGCGGCAGCAAAACTGCCGGGCTACATGGTGCCGGGCGCGATTATGCAGATTGAACAGTTCCCGCTGACCCTCAACGGCAAGCTGGATAAACGCGCCCTGCCGCGCCCCGATCTGAGTGCCGGAAGCGCACGACGCGCGCCGCGCACCGTGCAGGAGGAGATTCTGCTGGGGCTGTTTGCCGAGGTGTTGCAGTCAGATGCTCCCGGTATTGATGACGACTTCTTTGCCCTCGGCGGCCATTCGCTGCTGGCGATGCGTCTGGTGAGCCGCATCACCCGCGTGCTGGAGGTCGAGGTGCCGATCCGCACGCTGTTTGACTATCCAACGGTCGCGCAGCTTGCCGGGCAACTGACGAAACAGGGAAATCGGCCTGCTGAGCCCCTCTGCCCACAGCCGCGCAGCGAGCGGCTACCGCTCTCTTTTGCCCAGCAGCGGATGTGGCTTTTGAAAAACCTCGATAACAACCATGCGGCCTACAATATGCCGCTCGCCATCCGCTTACAGGGGGAGCTGAACGACGCCGCTCTTCGTGAGGCCGTGCGGGATGTGGTTGAACGCCATGAGGTTCTGCGCACGCGCTACCCGCTCCACCAGGGGCAGCCGTGGCAGGAGATCCTCGCCCCCGATGCGTTTGACGTGACGTTTGAGGTGAGCAATATCGCGGCTTCGTCGCTGACCGACGCCCTTAATCACGCAGCTGCCTACCCGTTTGAGCTGGCAGAAGAGATCCCGCTGCGCGCCAGCCTGTTCCATCTTTCGCAAACCCGGCAGCATGTGCTGCTGCTGGTTATCCACCATATCGCCTGCGATGGCGGCTCGCTGGCACCGCTGTTTCGCGATCTCGCCTGCGCCTACACCGCGCGCTGCGCCATGCAGGCCCCGCAGTGGGCGCCGCTGCCGGTGCAGTATGCCGATTACGCCCTCTGGCAGCGCGAGAGGCTGGGCGACATTGAGAGCCAGAGCGAGACTGCCACAGAGCAGGTCGCCTTCTGGCGTGAAGCCCTCTCCGGCGTGCCGGAAGCGATGGCGTTACCCGTCGATCGTCACCCGACGACCGGGACGAGTTACGTTGGCGAGCAGGTGAGGCTGCGCATTGATGAGAAGCTTTATCAACAGATCACCCAGCTGGCGTGCCGTGAGGGGGCGACGCCCTTTATGGTGCTGCAAACCGCTGCCGCGCTCCTCTTTGGCAGAATGGGGGCCGGGGAGGATATTACGCTCGGCACCGCCGTCGCCGGACGTTCAGATGAGGCGATGCGGGAGTTAGTCGGCTTCTTCGTCAATACCCTGGTACTTCGCGTTGATCTTGCGGCAAACCCCACGGTGGCTGAGGCGCTGGCCCAGGTGCGCGAGTTTATGCTCTCCGCCTGGGTTAACCAGGAGGTTCCCTTTGACTGGGTGGTGAAAAGCCTCAACCCCGAGCGCGTCTCTGGCAGGCATCCGCTCTTCCAGGTGATGATGGTGCTGCAAAATAACGACGCCACGCCGCCGCAGTTCGCGGATCTGACGCTTTTGCCGCAGCCGGTCGGGCTGGTGACCACCAAGTTTGATTTAACCTTCAACGTTGAGCAGGTTTACGGCGAGCGCGGCGACGTCAGCGCACTGGAGGTGCAAATCGACTACCCGGTCGATCGCTTTGACGGGCAGACCATCACGGCGCTGGCGGACTACTTTATTCACCTGTTGCAGGCCATGGTGGAGGAGCCGGAGAGCGCGGTGATGACGCTGCCGCTGCTCACTGACCGGCAGCGTAACGAGATGCTCGAAGTATGGAATGACACCCGTTGTGACGTGCCGCCCGCCACCCTGGCCGCGCAGTTTGCCCACCAGGTCGCCGCCACGCCGCAGCGTATCGCCGTCAGCTGCGGGCAGGAGCAACTGAGCTATCAGCAACTGGACGCCTGCGCCAATGCCCTCGCGCAGCGCCTGCAACAGCAAGGCGTAAGCAGCGAGCAGGGCGTGGCGGTGTTGATGACACGCTCACTTTCGCTGGTGATTGCCCTTCTCGCGGTGGTGAAAGCGGGCGGTTTCTATGTGCCGCTGCGGGCGAGCGATCCCGCTGAGCGCTGGCAACATTGTATTGATGAGCTGGATCTGCGCATCGTGCTGCTGGATGAAAGCCATCGCCAGGCCGCGCTGCCACCGGGCATTGCGCGGCTTATCGTCGATGAGTCGGCAACCCGCGCCACGGCGGCGGGCGTTGCAACAACGGTCACGCCGCACCATCTGGCTTATGTGATGTTCACCTCCGGCTCGACAGGCAAACCGAAAGGCATTGCCACCACCCAGGATAACGTGCTGGCGTTGGCACGCGACCGCCGCTGGCTAGCGGCGGCCTGCCAGCGCATTCTGCTGCACTCGGCCTATGCGTTTGACGCCTCCACCTGGGAGATTTGGGGGACGCTGCTCAATGGTCACCATGCGGTGATCGTCCCCGGCGAGACGCTGGATCTGCCCCTGCTTGCCGACACGCTTGTGGCGGGTAAGGTCACGACCGCCTTTTTAACCTCCGGGCTGTTCCGCCTGATCGCCGAGGAGGCGAGCGACTGCCTTGCAGGCTTACGCCGCGTTTATACCGGCGGGGAGAAGATCTCCGCCAGCGCGGTTCAGGCGGTGCGCGAGCGCTGGCCGCATCTCGAACTGCTGAATATTTATGGCCCGACGGAGATCACCACCTATGCGACGGACTACCCCATCACTCAGGCCGATGCGCCCTATCTTGACGTGCCGATTGGCAGAGCGTTCGATAACACCCGCCTCTACGTGCTTGATTCCCATCTTCAGCCGGTACCGCCGGGCGTGGCGGCAGAGCTCTATATCGCCGGGCGCGGGGTGGCGCGCGGCTATATCAACCACCCGACGCTGAGCGCGGCACACTTTGTTGCCGATCCCTTTGGCCCGGCGGGAAGCCGCATGTACCGCACTGGCGATATCGTCAAATGGCGGCGCGATGGCGCGCTCTGTTTTGTCAGCCGCCGCGATCAGCAGGTGAAAATTCGCGGTTTCCGCATTGAACCCGGTGAAGTGGAGATGGTGCTGAAACAGCACGCTGCGGTTCAGCAGGTGGCGGTGGTGGCGCTTGAGGATCGCAGCGGCAATAAGCAGCTTGTCGCCTATGTGGTGCCCTCTGTTCAGGAGAGCGAACTCAGCGCAGCGCTGCAACAGTTTGCGCGCGAGCGGCTGCCGGACTTTATGGTGCCTGCGGCAATTGTGCCGCTGGCGGCGCTGCCGCTTAACGCCAACGGTAAGCTGGCACTCGCCGGGTTGCCGAAGCCCGATTTCCATATTGAGCCGGGGCGCGCACCGCAAAACGAGCGGGAAAGCTGGCTGGCTGCGCGGTTTTGCGAACTGCTCAATCTGAAAACCATCACCGTCGATAGCAGCTTTTTTGCCCTGGGCGGCCACTCATTACTGGCGGCGCGGCTGATTAACGCTATCGACAAAACGTGGCAGGTGAAACTGACGCTGCGCGATCTGTTTGAGCACCCGACGGTAGCGCTGCTGGCGCAGCGGCTACAGAGCAATCAGCGCAGCAACGTGCTGGATGTGATGCTGCCTCTGCAACCGCGCGGGCAGAAAACGCCCCTCTTCTGCCTGCCGCCCGGCGGCGGGTTGAGCTGGTCCTACGCCGGGCTTATTCCCTGGCTTGGCGACACGCAGCCGCTGTTTGGCCTGCAATCGCAACGGCTGAGCAGCGGGGAGGCGTTGCCCTCGGTTAACGCGCTGGCAAAAAGTTACCTCGCGGAGATGGTGAAAGTGCAGCCACACGGCCCTTATGCCCTGCTCGGCTGGTCATTTGGCTGCCATCTGGCCCATGAAATCGCCACCCTGTTGCAGCAGTCTGGGGAGGTTGTCAGCACGCTGATCCTGCTTGATGGCTACCCGCTGGGCGAGCGCTACCGTGACAGGGAGCGGCAAGACAGCGAGAGCCTCTCGGCGCTGTTTGAAGCCTTAACCGGCAGCGTGCCCGCAGAGAGTGAACTCACCGTCGAGGCGCTGCGCCGCCGTTTAGTGGCGCAGGAGCATCCGCTGGCGGTAATGGAGCCAGTAGTGTTTGAGCGTATCCTTGCGGAGTTTCGCGAGGCGCCGCGCCTGCTGGCAGCCTTCACGCCGTCGCGCTTTCAGGGGGATATCCTCTTCCTGCGCGCGGCCACGCGCCGCGACGGCGAAGCGGGTTTCGATGCGCAACTGTGGGCACCCTCTGTCGAGGGGAGAATCGCTACCCACACCCTGCCCTGCAGCCATGACGCTATGTTCAGCCCGCAGGCGTTGCAGCAGGCCGGGCCGCTGATCCGCGACTGGATAGCCAAAGAGAAGTAAGTTTTCGTGGAATACAAAAACCGCCTGCCGGGCGGTTTTTTTTATCTCTGCATCAGAAGCGGCTCTTTTTAAGCCCGAGCGAAAAGAGCGTTAACTTGATGGCCGGCACGCTGAGGATAAAGAGCGCCAGCAGAAGCAGAACCTGGCGCATATCCAGCGCCAGCAGCCAGCCGCAGGACAGCGCTACACCGAGGCCGGAGTCCGCCTGATCGAGAAAGAGAAACAGCCACCTACCGCGCGCAGGCAGCGTGCCCGGCGTAATCCCCAGCGCCCGTTTCAGCGCCGAGTTCGGCAGCTCGCCCAGCATATACCCCAGCCCCGTCGCCGCGCCCAGCAGCCACGGGTTTTCCATCTCATTTGCCAGGCAGAGGGGTGCCAACAGCATGCTGATAAGCGGCACAATCACCACCCCTCGCCAGGTTTTGTTGCCGCCAAACAGACGCACATTGAGCGGCACCGCAAGCCTGGGCAGCACGTTGCAGGTTACCACCGCCATATGCACGCAACCGGCAATAAACACCGGCAGCAGCAGTTGCCAGAGCGCCCACAGGGAGGGGTTATCCATGCACGCCTCCGAGATGCAGCAAGCCGAACAGTGCCGCGCCGCTCAGGCAGATCATAACCAGCGTCATCAGCGAGGAGAACTTCGGGAAGGGGCGGTTGAGAAGCATCGCCAGGCTGAATAACGTCAATGCCACGCTCAGCAGCCGGGCGCAGATCAGCGGCGGTAAAACGAGGGCCAGCAGCGCCCAGCCGCTGAGGATAAAGAGGCTCCAGAAGACCGGCATGCCCAGATACGCCAGTGCGGCATGGTGGGTGATATTGCCGCTTTCATTGAACCGGGAGAGGCGAAGCGCGCCGCACACCACCATCAGGGCGAGAAAAAAGGCGTTACCGCCGCGATAGCCGCTGAGGTAAAAAATCAGCGCGGGTGCCACCAGGTAGAGCAGCAGATCGCAAAAGCCGTCAAGGTAGCGGCCAAAGGAGCGCTCACAGCCGAGCCAGCGCGCCAGTTTGCCATCCAGCGCATCGGCCAGCATCGCGAGGTAAAGCAGGCTGATACTGAGCCATAGAGCGCCGGACAAGGCGGCACCGATCCCGCCAAGGGCGATAACCATGCCCGTCAGCGTCAGGCAATCCGGCAGCGACAGACGGCAGATAAAGGGATAGTTCATCCTTGCACCTCCGGAAAAAACGCTTTCAGTTTTCGCCGTGCTATCAGGCAACGCAGCCGCGCGCGATCGATACGGCTGTGATGGCGCGCATCGACGGGCAGCTTCGCGCAGAGCCAGAAGCGGACCGTCTCGTCGGGAAAGAGGGTTGCCAGCAACGGCGCGGCGGTGCGGCACTGCGCCGCCTGTTGCAGCACCACGCCAATCTCCCCCTGCGGCCCCTGCACCACCGCGCTGGCGGCGATCCCCGGCAGCCCATTAAGCTGCTTTTCCACCGGATAGGGCGAGAGCGTTAAGCCCGACGGCGTGCGCAGTTGGTCGGCGATCCTGCCCGTCAACCAGAGGCGCTGCTGCGCGTCGAGAAAGCCGCTGTCTCCGGTGCGGTGCCAGATGCGCCCCTCAGTATCGCGGATTTTCGTGCGCTGCTCCGCCTGCGGGTTATCGAGATAGCGGGTCAGCACCTGCGGCCCGCAGACCAGGATCTCCCCCTCCTCCCCCACGGGCTGAGGAACCCGCTCGCGGGCAATCAGGATCGCGGTTTGCGGCCCCGGTCGCCCGACAAGGTAGCCAGGCTGCCGATCCCAGGCGTCAAGAAGCTCGTCGACGCTAACATTGCTGATGGGATCGGCTTCCGACGCGCCATAGTTAACCGCGCAGGCGGCCTTAGGGAAATAGCTGCGGGCAGCCAGTAACAGCGCCCGCGTTACCGGCGCGCCGCCAATAATCACCTCTCTCACCGACGCAAAGGTACACGGCTGAACTTCGGCATAGGCGACAAGCTCTCTTAGCCAGGCGGGCGAGACGCTCAGGCGCATGATCTGTTGGGCATTAATCGCCCCGGCAATCATCTGCACTGGCAGGCGCCCTTGCTCATCAAAACCGGGCAGCAGGAAGCAGCAGCCCGCGTGAAAATGGCTGAACAGCGTCAGGATCGGAAAAGAGGTCACATCCCGCTGCTGGCGGTGTGGAAAGAAGTGGCTCATCGCCTGACACTGCGCCCGCAGCGAGTGGTGGGAGCGCACCACGCCTTTTGGCATGCCCGTCGATCCGCTGGTAAAGGTCAGCAGCGCGGTCGCCTCGTCATCAAGATTTTCCATGCGAAAAGCGGTGTTAACGCCCTCCGGCTCTGCCTGCGCTAAAGGGGCGGTAAAGATCCGCGGCGTATCGATCGTAAAGCGGCGAATCATCCACAACTCCGGCAGCAGACACCACCCTTTTGCGGCGTTCTGCGCCACGATCATGGCGCTCAGACGCGCCTGCTTCAGGCAGTTGCGTAGCTGTTGGCGCGCCATCTCTTTTTGCACCAGTACCGGAATCAGCCCGGCTCCCAGCATCGCGTAGAGCAGCAGGTAAAACTCGATACCCGGGTGCATCAGCAGCAGCACACGCTGGCCCGCATGCAGCCCGCTGCGCTCCAGCCTGCGTTGATACACCGCCGCACGGGAGAGAAGCTGGGCATAGGTGACTGTTTCAAGCCCGGCACAGAGCGCGGGCAGCGAAGGGGGCTGTTGCAGCAAAAAGTCACAGAAGTTCATGGCGCACATCCCTGTAGTAGAGTCCATAGTGGTGAAAAACCTTGTTCGGGCTGCAACAGGCGCGCAGCGCGGTGGCGGTCGTCGGCCCTTTCCAGTTAAGCAGCGCCGCACCGAGGCGCGGCCACTGGGCATCGAAGCTGAAGAGAAAGCGGCGCACCAGCGTGGCGTAGAGCAGAGAGCGGCGGTAGCGCGGCACAATCATGATGGTTTTGAAGATCCCCGCCCGCTGGCGCTTATCCGCCAGCGTAAACAGCAGCCCGGCGACATCGCCCTGCGGGCCGAAGGCGAGACAGGAGCCGGGTGCCTGGCAATAGGGTTGCAGCGTATCGGCGTTAAAGTGCCAGTCGAAGAGCGCCTCGCTGCTGATGCTCCAGCCGATATTGTTAGCAAAGTGCCGGGTGATGAGCGCATACAGCGCTTGCCGGTGCGCCTGCCACAGCGCGGGCGTCAGCGGCTGGAGGGAAAAGTCAGCGGTGCGCCAGCGCCCGATATCCTCTCCCGGGAGTGAGAGCTGGCGCACCACGTCCGCATCTTCAAACAGCGAGAAGTAGCGCGCCAGCGGCTGGAAACCCATCTGCCCCAGCAGGTGTTGATACCAGGGTGGGTTATAGGGCTCACCGGCAAACGGCGCGCAGGTCGGCGTATCCAGCCGCAGGCGAAATTTACCTAAGGTGCAGAAATTAATCGGGCCGATAAGCCGTGAGGCCCCCTGCGCTTTTGCCCAGCGCATCAGGGCGCGAAACAGGCGATGGTTGGGAATGCGGTTATTGATGGTCTCCCAGAAACCAAAGTTGACCACCGTTTCCCCGGCGGCGTTGAGGGTGGCGAAGCCCGCTAAGCGCGCGCAGTCGCGAATGTAGCCGGTCCAGACACGGCCCTGCTGCATAAAGGGGTTGGCGGCGCTGAACTGACGCGCCATCTCAGCCTCATCTTCGCCCGGCCAGAAAGGGTCATGGGCATAGATGTGGGGTGCAATCGCCAGAAAGTCCTTATCCAGCGTATCGCCTGCCTGCCACTCCTGTTCAATCAACGGTCGGTTCATTTTCCCCTCTCCCTCTCTCTGTGCCGCGCGTAATCTGCCCCTTCGCGCCATCCATGCGGATCACCTCGCCCTGCTGAAGCTGGCGGGTCACGCCGGGTACGCCAACAATCGCCGGAATGCCCATCTCGCGGGCGACGATGGCGGAGTGCGATAGCGTCGATCCGCGCTCGACAATCAATCCGCTAAGGCCCGGAAAGAGCGGTGCCCAGCCCGGATCGGTGCGCAGAGTGCAGAGGATGGTGCCGTCCAGATTGCTCGCCTTCTCCGGCGAGAGCACCAGGCTGACCGGCGCTTCTACCGTGCCGGGGTAGCAGCCGGTGCCTTGCAGTTGCGTAACCTCTGCCATCGGCTGCGGCGCGGCGTGTAAGGTTTGCTGCTGGAATAGCGTCTGGGTAAGAGAGAGACGGTTAGCTGGCTCCTCCTCCTGCTGATAACCCGCATATTCGGCGCGGCGCTGGGCGATAAGTGTGGTTAAGCCCGTTTGCACCGCCGTTCCCTCAAGCCCCTGGTAGATCTCCTCCCGTGTCAGCCAGAAGATATCCCGGTCGCTCTCCAGCACACCTTCCAGTGCCAGCTGGTGCCCCAGCTGGAGATAGATATCGCGGTAGAGGGCGAACATTTTTGTGCGGGTGAAGCGCATCGTTTCGCGGTGGTGGATCGCACGCCTCAGCCTGCTGAGATCGCGCTTGAAGCGCGCCAGCGCGCGTTTGCCCCGCGTCTGCTGTAAACGGCAGAAGACTCTCTCTTCCGCTGCGGCCCGCAGCGTGCCCGTCGGCTTTTCGTGCACGGTTTCGCTGTTCAGGTAGTTACGCAGCACGTTAAAGAGAAAACGGGGATCCTGGCGTAGCGTGATAGTTTCCAGCTTGAGTTCGCCAATAGTGCGATCGCCGTAGCGCTCGATGTAGTCGAGACACTGCTGGTAGAAGTGCTCGTCCAGCGCTTTCAGGCGAATAAGCAGATGAGCGCTGGCATCGCTTTGAATCAGCGCCGCCAGCTGCGGGCGTTGGCGGGCATACTGGCTCAGCGCCAGCAGATGTCGGGTCGGCTCCGTGCTGACAAGCTGCCCCTCGTCCGCCAGCAGATCGCCGCTCATTTGCTGATGCTCATCGGGCCAGAGTTCGCGCAGCACCGCCTGCACGTTGCCGTTGTAACGGGCCACGTAAAAGTCATTCACAATTGGCGCGGTCCAGCGCGCCAGCAGGTGTTGATCAAGGTATTTAAGCCGGGCGATAAGCTCCGCCGGAGAGAGGGTGTGGAGAGCGTCGCGATCGATATAACTCTGCGCAAGAGTGTAGTTATGCAAAAAGTCCCGGATGCGCGGTTCAAGGGTGAAGAGCGCCCAGCCAACCCGCGCGCCCATCTTTAGCATCGCTGGCAGCGCGGCGAGCTTTTCACAGGTGGAGAGCTGCTTATCCCTGATGGTGTCGACCGGCTCCTCCAGCCCCATCATCGCTTCCATATCACGCTTATTCATCCTGAACGACGGCAGCAGCAGCAGGGCGCGATACCAGTTCTGGATGTTGTAGTAGACCCGTCCGCGCACCAGGCTGAGCATATTGTCGGTGATGGCCCGGCGCTGGTCGCGCTCCCTGGCAGAGCAGCCCACCAGTTGCAGGGTCTGCTCATATACGGTGGCGTAAGCGGCGCGGGCAAAGGAGAAGGTGAGCGGCGTCGTCACCCCGCAGTAAGACTCCTGAATATTGGCGTTGTCACAGATCAGCGTCTCGCTCGCGCAGCCGCTATCTTTCGGCAGATGGGTGATGGGGCGGGTTTGCAACAGGTAGAGATGGTTATCTTTGAGCGTCCACTCAATGTCCTGCGGCGCGCGCAGCGCCCGGGCGATGGCGGCGCCCATATCGCGCAGGGCGAGGATCTGCGCTGCCGTCAGCGAGGATGCCGCCGCCTGGTCGGCAGCAAGCTCCACCTCGCGGGTGCCGCTGCCGCGCTTGCGGTCAAAGACCACCGCGGTGGTCTTCTCGCTGAGGGATTGCGTGAAGCTATTGCCCTCCAGCGGCACGCTAAATTCGTCGGTGCTGCACTGCCCGGAGACGATCCCCTCCCCACTGCCCCAGGCGGCGGAGATGAGCATCGTCCGGCGCGAGCCGCTGACCGGGTGCGCGGTAAACAGCACGCCTGACACCTCGCCTTCGACCATCTCCTGAATAATGACCGAACAGTGGATCGCGCTTAGCGCCAGCCCTTTGCGCAGGCGGTAGGCCATGGCGCGCGCGCTCCATGTCGACATCATCACCCCTTTTACCGCATCGACCAGCTGCTGCTTGCCGCGCTGAAACAGAAAGCTGTCCATCTGCCCGGCGAACGAGGCCTGGCGGGCATCCTCGTCGCTGCAAGAAGATCGCACCGCCCACAGCATCTCACCATCAAGGGCGTCGAGCGCCTGCATCAGCGGTTCCGGCAGCGTAAGGCGGGCGAGGCGCGCGCTGATTTTCCCGGCAAGGGTTTCAACCTGATCGGCGGGCATCAGTGGTGAGAGTTGCGCCATCAACTGCGCGGCTTTTGCATCACAACGCAGCATCTCATCCATCGCACTGGCGGGGATCACCCACCAGTTCGGTACCGGATAGCCGTGGGCAGTGAGCCACAACAGGTTGGCTGCCTTGCCGCCCAGTTGCTGCTCATTGAGGGTAGCCGCCTCTGCGGCAGAGTAGAGATAGTTCACGGTAACTCCTTTTAGATCCGTTGTTGGCTCAGCCCCACCAGATGCCCCCAGGTGCGCAAAAGGGCGGGGAACCAGGGCCGTGGCTTAACGTGATGAAGCATCAGGTAAAACGACAGTCGGCGCAGGCCGAAGTCGCGCAGGGCGAGGCAGAAACCGCGATACCACTCCCCGGTATCAATAGCGGTGCCCAGCCGCGTCGCCAGCTGGCTGCGGTGAAACTCCACGTGATGTAACAGCGTTGGCAGCGTGGCGCGCTCATCGAGCGTCCACGTTAATAGCTCAGCCAGATCGCGCTGCGGAACATGCAGCGTCGCCAGCTCCCAGTCCCAGCAGCACAGCCGCGAATCCTCCCGGCGCAGCGCGATGTTGCGCGGGCTGAAGTCGTTATGCACCAGCGTTCTCGGCAGCGTCGCCAGTTCGTGCCACTGCGCCGCGCTGTTTTCGGCGCAGTCCAGCCAGTGGTGCAGCAGCGATGTGGTGAAAAGCTGTGGCGCGGTGCGATGGCTGAAGGCGGCGATGGCCTGCCACAGCGGCACCATGCTGCTAATTGTGTCGGCAGAGGGAGAGTTGATATGGCGAAAGGTGGTTTGCAGGTCATCATGGCGGCGATACCAGAGCGCATGGATATCGGCAATGCCCCGCAGCGCGGCATCGATCTGCGGCTGCTGCCAGCGCACGCCGCTGGAGAGACTGTTAAGCAGCACTTCTTCCCCGAGCAGCTCCTCAATGATGACGCTCTGCTTGCCATCTTCGTAGGTGCCGTAGAGCGTCGGCACATGGCGGGTAAAGGCGGGATCGCTTTGCGTGATAAGCTCCATCTCCCTTTCCCGCGCATGGCTGAACTCGCTGGCAGGCAGCAGGCGTGCAAGCAGTTCGGCAAGCTCGGGCGTGCAGCCTGCCGCCAGTGAGTGCAGCAGTTGGGTTATCGCATCGGTTGGCGGCTTATGCTTCAGTAGCGCCGCCACCTGCGTGCCATCTTCACGCTGCAGCCGATAGGCAAACAGGCCGACGGGCAGCGTCGCACTATGCGAACTGAACGCCGTCAAAATACTGTCCTGGTTTCCCTGCCAGCGCACCGGAGTGATGCTTATAGGTGGTTGCTCGCCCCACGCGGCGGTATAGCGGGCGTGCTGAAAGCAGCGGTGTAGCGGATCGCCTCCCCTCCTGCCCGGCGGGGCGTTACGCCGCGTTCGACCAAGCCGCTCATGGGATTTGGCAAATTCGTCGCTCGCCAGCGCGCTGAGGGTTGAGATATCGAGCGCCAGGCAAAATGAGGCGATGATTTCCGCCAGCCTTTCGCTGCCGTTGGCCCCCTGGCAGCCCAGCATTTGCAGGCACTCAGCCTGATCGGGAAGCGCGGTCCCGCCGCCGACGGTGCCAATCACCAGCGCCGGAAGCGTCATGCTGCAATAGACGTTGCCCTCTGGCGTGAGGCGCATTTGCAGTTGCGAGAGGGAGGATTCATGGCTACAGGCGATATCCTGGCCGAGCGCGGTAAACATCGCCGCGATGACGTTGGCGGTATTGATATTCACCCCGGTCATGCCCGCAGCGACGGAGCCTTCACAAAAGCCGTGAAACGCCCCGACCAGTTGCGCTGGCTCAATGCGCAGACGGCGGCGGCAGGCGGCAGCGGTGAGCGTCGCCTCGGCGATAACCTGGGTTCCCCTGCCCTGCGCAAAGCTGCTCCACGAGCTTTTCTTATCGCTGGAGAGGTTGCTTTCCAGAATGTAGCGCTGGGGGGTTAACGCCAGCGGAAGATGCGCGAGGATCCAGCGGCACGCCTGCCAGGTGCAGGTGGTGGTCATATTTTGCCCGGCGGCATCGGCAGTGTGATAGGTAAAGGTCAAATGCACGGCATTGCCGATGATGCGCGGCGTCAGGCTGGTGAGGCGCGCAAAACGCGAGTGCTGGCGCACAATGTCGCTGATGTCGGTGAAATAGTCCTCGGCCCAGGCGCAAAACGCGAGCGCGTCGCGCACTGAGGGAAATTCGAAGCGCGGCGAGCGCATCATCCGCTGGCCGATGACGCGCGCTGTCGCCCCGCCGCTGTGGGTGATGGCGCTGGCACCGCGCGAAACGGAGGCGACAAGCGCCCCTTCGCTGGTGGCCAGCGGCGCGTAAAAGATCCCCTTCGCGCGCCAGCCGTTGATCAGCAGCGGACCGGCAATGCCGACGGGAACTTCAACCGAGCCGATAAACCCCTCAAGATGACTTTGCAGCTTTTCCGCCTGCAGGCGGGTGGTAGCGATCTGGTTTAAAGCGTGGCCGGTGTGCTGACGCAGCCAGGCCAGCCTCGTTTGCCGCGCCTTCTCGCTCCAGTCGTAGAGATGGCGGCGGGGTAAGGTGGCGGCACGTTCAGGGATGTCATCGCGCGGGCGGCACAGCTTTAGCTGCCAGTAGCACTGTTTATTCTCCTGCGGCGAGCGGCAGGTAAATGTCGCCAGCCACTGCCCGCTCTGCTGGCGCTCTTTATGCAGGATTTTTAGCGCCGGGAGCTGCACCGCCCGATCGTAGAGAGATAACGCGCGCTGCGGGTCCGTGATAAAGGCATTACAGCGCTCTTCGCTTTCAAATAAGAGTGTAAACTCAGCCGGGCGTATATCGACAATTGTCGCCGTAATTAACGATTCCATCATCATTATCCCCTTCCCTTGCGCTACAAATATATTTCAACGATACACAGCAAATATCCTGTCAGCATTGCCATACCGACCATCGTTTCATTTCTTTTTCTGTTCTGTTGATTGGCATTAATCAGAAAAATCAGCAACTGACTTATGGTGAAGAAATTAATAAAAGCACTTACCGCATAAAACCAGATTGATACCGCGCCGGTTTTGCACAAAATAAGAAAATACTGCACGATGACCATCAATATCAGCAGGCCGATAATCATCACTACCGACAGGGGGCGACCATATAATTGCGACCAGCTGGTGACCTCTGCGCGATCCTCGTCCGGCCCTTTACATTTCCGGGTAATTTCAAAACTTAAACCGCATAAGAAGGCGAGCAGCATCAGCAAAATAAGCGGCAGATTAAGCGTTGCCGCAGGCGAGGCGAGGGTTGCCAGCCAGCCGATAACAAACGGCATCACCAGCGTGTGGGAGAGCGCATAGAGGGAGAAGTGCTGTTTAAGCCACTCGGCGACGAAAAACTCTTTTGTCATCAGGAGGGTCCAGCAGAGCAGCAGCCCCCAACTTAGCCATATCTGCGGCTCACCCTCGCTGAGCAGCGCGATGCCGCCCAGCTGGATCAGCACGCAGAGCGCGCCGAGGCACTTCAGGTGAGTGAGGCTGATGATGCCCTGCTGCAATACTCTCTGCGGGTGGTGAAGGCAGTCATCCGTATAATCTTTATGTTCATCCAGCACGCGGAGCAGCAGAAAAAAGGAGAGTGACAGCAGGCAACCGAGAGCAATTTTTACCGGGCTAATACTCTCTTGTGTGGGTATTGCGACTGAAAAAGATAAAAACCAGAGAATAAAAAAGAGCGGGGTATTGGTTAATGGAAAACGTTCATTTACCCATAACATCATTCGTGAAAACAGCGATCTATTTTCTATAGTGGTCATAGCAACTCCCTGTAAATAATTATCCGAAAACAGAAAGATCGACACCGTTAATTACATTAATAACGAGAAAACTCTGCAAATAAATAAAATAGCAGTGTGTGCAGAGCCAATATAATTCTCCACCACTGCAGTTTCATTTAAAAAAATCGACTGATGTGATCGCTCTCTAATAATATTAAGAAGTTATTACTTATTCGTTATAAAAGACGAAACAATAATATTCTTCCCTTAGTGCTTTTAGGATTAAATTATTTGATTGCGTTGGGTGCATGAAATAAAAAAGGCCACGCTGATAAGCATGGCCTTGATGAGCGGTAACGTTAGCTCAGCGAGGAGGTGGGTGTGGCTGATTTTAATGCGGGTTGCGGTACGTCGCTCCACAGGGTGTCGTAAGCGTGGCCGGTGAGATCCTCAACAATATGGCGCGCTTGTGGCGTCACGTTCTGCTTCAGGCCGCCCGCCTTCAGGCGGTCGAGCTCTTCGACAAAGATGCGGTGCGTGCGTTTATTGAGATGGAAGGTCAGTGCCTGCCATAGCGCCACCAGCAGCAGGCCAACGGTGCCGACAAACAGCAGCATCACAATGGTGTTGATCGCTTCCTGCGGCTGCACCTGGCTGCCTTTTACGAAACCACCGCTTTGCAGCAGCAGCCCCACCGCAAAGGTTGCGATGGCCACCGTGGTTTTGCGTGAGAAGGTCATCACCGCGGCGAACAGCCCTTCGCGGCGCTGGCGCGTCACCATTTCGTCAATATCGGGAATAAACGGGAAGACGTTCCACGGTGTGAACTCCAGCACGCAGCGCCCCACCTGATAGACCCCGGCGAGGATCACCAGCATCAGCACTTTGTGCTCAGTCGGGAATTGATAGACCAGGAAGAAGCCCGCCAGGCAGATCATCATCAGGCTATAGGCGAACACATAGAGGCGCGAAGGGCCAAATTTGATGATCGCCACCCCTGCCGCCAGCGTCACCGGCAGGCCGACAATGCTCATCGACAGCAGCGTGCCCGCCAGTGATGACGAGACATTCAGGCAGTAGACGCAGAAGAAAACGAACACCGTGTTGTAGACATCTTTTGCGGTAAAGGAGAAGAGGTAGATCGCCAGATGTTTACGAAAGGCACGGATTTTAAGCGTAGAGGCATAATCTTTAAACAGCGCGCCAATGCCGGAGAGCGTCTGCGCCATGCTGCGCTTCTGCGCCGCTTTCTCCATCTCGGCCAGCATCTCCGGCGTTAACTCGCGCTCCCAGGTGACGCGCCAGGAGATAAAGACGCAGAGCATAAAGAGCACCGCGAAGACAATGCCGTTGATGAGATACGCATCAGCATTCTTCTCGCCCAGCCAGCCAATCAGCAAGCCCGGAATAAAGGTGGCGAGAAAGGTGCCGGACGCGGAAAGAAACATGCGGCAGGTTGAGAGCTTGGTGCGATCGTTAAAATCTTTCGTCATCTCTGATGGCAGCGTCTCCCAGGGGATCAGCACCATCGCGGCGATGATCTCAAAAGCGAGATAGACGGCGAGATAGAACCAGAAGTTCATGCCGTTGAGCCAGAGCAGGATATAGACCAGCATCAGCGGCGCGCCAATCAACAGAAAGAAGCGGCGGCGGCCAAACTTTTTGCCTAAGGCATTTTTATAGAAGTGGTCGGTAAAGCTGCCCATAAACAGGCTGACAATGGCGTCAACGATGCGGGCAATGGCCACAATAGAGGCGGCTTCCAGCGGTGACAGGCCAACAAAGGTGGTGTAGTAGAAGAGCAGCCAGGCGCCAATGACCGTAAAGGCGCCGCCGCCCATAATATCCGTCATGCCGTAGCCAATGCTGACAGGGATGGTGACTTTACGCTGTTTACGACTCATCATCCCCTCCCGCATTTTGATTAATCATTTTAGTTATCAGAGACATAAAAACCCCATCTAAGGATTATCGCGTTAACCGCTGGCCGCTGTTTTACGCAGCCAGATTGAGGACGCATGCTTCACGGCCCCCACGTTATCTCTGCTGATGATTTCAAGTCTACTACCATACAAGATGAAGTGATGAAATTGTGAGCTTCGTTATAAGCCGGGAAAAATAACGCGTAGAGGGGATGAAAAAGTCAAAAAATGCGAGGCAGCGCTGAGTTTATTGCGCCTGACGTGCATCAGCACTGATGACCTCAAGCGGTGCGGAAAAAGAGGGGTTTACCTGTTCATCAATGAATAAGAGAAGAGAGCCCGCCGCTGACGGGCCGTGCGTTAGCGCGCACAGTTCATTCCAGTAGCTGTAGCGCATGACGAGGTGGAAGCGCTCACTTTTCATCGTAAATCCACATTGAGGGGTGGTAGTCGAGACCGTAGAGCAGGCCAAAAGGGATAAGCAGCGCGACATGGCGCCCGGAATCAAACTCCCCCTCCTCTACCGGCACACTCAGCGGTGGGGTGAGGCGTGAAAGCCATTGTTGCAGCCGTTGTTTCATCAGCACGTACTCCAGCAGAGGGTTGATGCTGTCAGTAAAACGCACTTTGCTGCGCAACCAAAACGACAATTTCTTCGCTCGTTTACCGAAAAACGCAAAAGATGTAGATAAAAAAAAGCCCCTGCGCGAAGGCAGAGGCAAGGCCATGTCCGAGCCGTAAAACTTAGTTAAAGACCATACCGCCATCAATCAGCAGAGATTGCCCGGTCATGTAGTCAGAATCCGGGCTTGCAAGGTAAGAGACGCACGCGGCGACATCTTCCGGCTCTGACAGGCGGCCAAGCGTAATGCGTTTCGCGAACTCTTCAGTACCGTAACCGATTGGTTTACCCGCCGCTTCAGAGACCTGCCGGTCAATCTCGGCCCACATTGGGGTTTTAACGATCCCCGGGCAGAAGCCGTTAACGGTAATGCCCAGCGGTGCCAGATCGCGTGCGGCGGTCTGGGTTAAGCCGCGTACCGCGAATTTACTTGAACTGTAGACCGCCAGTTCCGGGTTACCGACGTGACCGGCCTGTGAACAGGCATTGATAATTTTGCCGCCGTGTTTTTCCGCTTTGAAGGCCTGAATCGCCGCCTGCATGCCCCAAATCACGCCTTTCACGTTGATGTTATAGACCTTGTCGATCACCTCTTCGGTGATGGACTCAATCGGGGTGGAAGGCGCAACCCCGGCGTTGTTGACGATCACGTCAAAGCCGTTCAGTTTTTTGCGCGTCTCTTCGACCGCCGCAAACACCTGCTCGCGGTTGGAAACGTCAACGGTGACGGCAATCGCGCTGCCGTTGCTGGCGTTGATCTCCTCGGCTACCGCTTTTGCGGTCTCACTGTTGTAGTCGGCAACGGCGATGGCGAAGCCATCTTTTGCCAGACGCAGAGCGATTGCGCGACCAATACCCTGGCCGGCACCGGTAACAAATGCGACTTTTTTCATAACGACTCCTTAGTTTTTACAAAATCTGGCTGAGGTGCAGCTGGCCCATCAACAGCGGGTTATCGCTGTAGTCCACCGGAATGGCGACCACCGCCGGGCCTTGCGTATCCATCGCTGCGCGCAGCGTCGGCTCGAGCGCGGCGGTGCTTTCAACGGCAAACCCTTTCGCGCCGAAGGATTCGGCATAGGCTTTAAAATCGACCGGACCGAAGTTGACCCCGGAGAGGCGCTGATATTTCTTCTCTTCCTGAATCGCCACCATGTTGTAGGCGTTGTCCACCCAGATGATGTGCAGGATATTGGCACCCAGACGCACCGCGGTTTCCAGCTCCATGCTGGATTGTAAAAATCCGCCGTCGCCGGAGACCGAGACCACTTTGCGCCCCGGATTCACCAGCCATGCGCCAATCGCCCACGGCAGGGCAACGCCCATCGTCTGCTGGCCGTTGGAGATCATCACCTGGCGCGCGCGGAAGCTATAGAGGTAGCGGGCAATCCAGATATGGAAGCTGCCCATATCCACCGTCAGGGTGACGTCGTTATTCACGATATCCTGCATCGCGCGGACAATGCGCAGCGGGTGAATAGCAAATTGATTAAGCTGCGCGCCTTTACGGCTGAGCAGTTCGCGCTGGTTACGACGATCGATAAGGATCTCCGACGCGCGCGGCGAGAGCACCAGCGGTTCGGCAATCTTATGTGCCAGCTTATCGAGCGTGCTGCCGATATCGCCAATCAGCTCAACGCTCGGCGAGTAGTTGCGCTCTTCATAGGCGGGCAGCACATCAATATGCACCAGCTTCGCATCGCCGGTGTTCCACATGGCCGGTTCGTACTCCACCGGGCTGTAGCCGATACAGATCACCAGATCCGCCAGGTGCAGCAGTCGGTCGCCCGCCTGGTTATTGAACAGACCCACACGCCCGGCAAAGCGGGTGAAGTGCTCCTGGTTGACTGCGCCCGCCGCCTGGTAGGTGCTGGTCACCGGAATATGGGTTTTCTCCAGCAGGTGGTGCAGCGCGGCGATATTCTCTTCCCGGCTGGCCATCAGGCCGAGCAGGAAGACGGGATTTTTCGCCCCGGCAATCAGCTTCGCCACTTCGTCAATCATCTTGTCGGGCGCGGAGCCTAACTGCGGCACGGCGTTAGAGGGCAGAATATTGCCGCTGGCAGGCTGGTCAGAGATATCCTGCGGAATGCTGACAAACGCGCTCCCCGGGCGGCCCTGTTCGGCGGCGCGGAAGGCGTTCGAAACCACTTCGGAGATGGCATCCGGGGAGGAGATCTCAACGGAATATTTGGTCACCGGCTGGAACATTGCCACCGTGTCCATGCTCTGGTGCACCAGCTTGGCTTTATCGGCGCGTTTCACCGCCCCACCGAGTGCGACCACCGGGTCGCCTTCGCTGTTGGCGGTCGCCATGCCGGTAATCAGGTTGGAGCAGCCAGGACCTGAGGTCACCAGCGCTACGCCCGCTTTGCCGGTGATACGCCCGACTGCTGCCGCCATAAACGCGGCGTTCGCTTCGTGGCGTACCGGAATAAGTTCAATTGAGGAATCGAGAAGAGAATCAAACACTTTATCGATTTTCGCGCCGGGGATGCCGAAGACATGTTTGACACCCTGCGCTTCCAGTTGCCCCACCACCATGTCGGCACCGTGGGCCCACATCTGGGTATGGCGTTCGTTGCTCATACACTACTCCTTTACATCACTTAGTTCTCAACCGAACGGATGGCGGCGTCCAGGTTATCCGGGTGCAGATCCGCTTTCAGGAAGGCTTCATCGGCAGGGAGATCGATCATCAGTTGATGGATTTCACCAAAGGTCAGCGTGCCGTGATCCAGCTGGTAGTCGAGGAGATGACCGCCACCGTGGCGATCGTCGGTAATAAAATGCTCGTGGTAACCCGCCACATTGATCCCCTGCATATATTGCGGGGTGCGGAAACCGACCAGCACGCCGTCGCGGCCGTTAAAACGGAACACCGGCTGATCGTCGAGCACATCGGTCATGGCGCGATAGGGCGGCGTCTGGCGCGGCACGGTGCGGGTGTGCGCATGGCGGAAATGGCCGTCGATGCGCAGGGCGCAAAACAGGTTGTCGGACGGGATCTGACGGTCAATCACTTCATGCAGCGCCTGGCGGCTGATCGGCTCTTCAAACACGTGCCGGTATTGCGGTTTAAACCAGGTCATCACCGCAAAGGGGGTTTTCTGCTCCGGCTGCGCGGCGCGGGCACTGCCATCGGAACGTAATTGGTACACTTCGCTGTTAAAGGCAATTAATTCGCCATCAAGCTCATTAAATGTACCCAGACCAAAATCACCATGATTAAGTAGATCCTTAATCGTAGTATTTCCTTCATAAACTCCGCTAAGTAGCGCACTCATTAGCGATGTTTGATATATCACGCCGTTTGGCTTGCTTTCAGAAAAAGCACGAATTGTGTTTCGTAGATTTTCTTCGCAAGAACAATCAGTTGCGTTACCCATCATCTTTTCCCCCACTGTAGAGACGATTAGAAAAGCTGATTAAATATTGACTCGTTTCAGCGGGGGATTCCAATATAGAAAACATGAGGGTTTAAGATGTTTTAGATATGGAACTTCGTTATTTACGTTATTTTGTCGCCGTTGCCCAGACGCAACACTTCACGCGGGCAGCCGAAATGCTCGGTATGTCGCAGCCGCCATTAAGCCAACAGATCCGTCGACTTGAGCAGGAAGTGGGCACCCCGCTGTTCCATCGCCTGACGCGTGGCGTCACGCTCACCGAGGCTGGCGAGGCCTTCTATGAAGATGCCTGCCATATCCTCGCCATGAGCGATGCGGCGCTGGAAAAAGCGAAGGGCATTGCCCGGGGGATTAACGGCAAGCTCAACCTTGGCGTGACCAGCTCCAACGCTTTCCATACCCACTTCTTCTCGGTGCTGCGCCAGTTTCAGCGCGACTACCCGAAGGTGGCGCTCTATCAGAAAGAGGACAATATGGCGACGCTGATCCACGGCCTGGATGAGGGGTTGATTGACGTGGCGTTCGTGCGTCTGCCCTGCGAAAGCAGCAAAACCTTTAGCCTGAAGCTGGTGGACGAGGAGCCGATGCTAATTGCCCTGCACCGCACACATCCGCTGTCGGCGAAGGCGGATATCGCACTCAGTGAATTGCAGAACACGCCGCTGATTATCTTTCCGCAAGCGGTGTCGCCGGGGCTGTATGAGCTGATCTACAACGCCTGTCTGCGTGCCGGTGTGGAGATGGATAACGCCCATCAGGCCTCGCAGTTCTCTTCATCCCTGAGCATGGTGGCGGCCGGTTTTGGCTTTGCCATCATTCCGCAGTCGATGGCCTGCTTTGGGCATCCGATGGTGACGTTTCATTCGGTGGCGGGAAACACATTGAAAACCGATGTGGCGCTGGCGTGGCGCAAGTTCGAGCGCTCACCGGCGGTCAGGCGGTTTATCGATCACTTTTAAGCGCCCGGAAGATCGGGCGCTAAGCGTTTAACGGCGGTGGGTATTGACCACCTGGCCGATGCCTTTGCCATCAAGGGCGGCATCAGGATCGGCGAAAAAATCGAGGTTGAAGTAAGTGTCGTCGGTCAACAGTTCAACCCGGTGCCAGTACTCCGGCGGGCTGATGCCAAACTGCCCCGCTTTGATCACCACTTCTCGCTCAGGAGTGGTGTCATGCTCACTGGCAAAACCGATGTATTTCACCGCGCCCTGCATCACCGACAGGCGGCCATAGACCCCCTTTTTGGTGTTGTGGTGCGTCAAAAGCGCCTGCGGCACCGTCTCTTTCGTCCAGAAGGGCGTCGAGCGGGTGTGGCGAAAATGGCGTGGAATAAGTTGCGTCATCGTTAGCCTCCGGTTACCAGCCGCACACGTTGGTCTCTTCATCCGATTCGTAGCCGCGGACGATATTAATCAGATCTTTTACCGCGTCGGCGGCAATAAGGGGATCGGTCAGCTCACTGAGGCGGGTAAAATCTTTATCGACCGAGACGCCATTATTATTATTGGTGACAGTCAGCGCATATTCCCCGTCTTTATCGAGAGGGAAATTTAATTTCGCAACCAGTTCAGAAACGGCCTGGTTCGCAATATCAGGCAGGTAGAGCGACATCGGCTTTAAATAAACTTTCTGCTCTGTTTTACCGCTTTCCCGATGGGAAACCGAGAGTGAATAACCTCTGTTTTCTGTATCCATAATTGCTACCTCAACCTTCAATCAGAATTTGGGGATCAACATAGAAATCGACGCTGAATACCGTGTCGTCACTGAGCGCCTCAATGTTGTGCCATTTTTCAGGCGGGAAGACGCCGAACTCACCGGCGTGGATGGTCAGGGTTTCCACCGGCTGCGGGCTGGTCTCATCGGCATAGCCGTAATAGCGGATCGCGCCGCGCTGCACGCTTAAACGCGGGTAGACACCCTGACGCGTACCGGCATCAAGATGGCGTTTCCAGATGGAGGCTGGCGCGGTCTCTTTTGTCCAGAAAGGCGTGGTGCGGGTGTGAACATAATTCGCGGGTATGGTAATGCGTTGCATATTTCATCCTCTTTTTATCTCTGCAACGGTTGTCGCCGGGAGGGGGAAAAGCATATGTTGCATAGCATATACCTGTTTTATGAAATATCGACTATTTTTTATAAATGTTATTAAAAGTTGATAAGATAAATCTCTACAAACCTATTTCGTGCTACTTTTTATACTCCGAAAGGATCATATTAATAAAAGACAAAAGCGCGATAAAAATGAAAACTCACGGTAACAGATGAAATTATTTATCCGGCAAAGCTAAATAAAAGCCCCCAAAATGGGGGCAACGTCGCTTATTGCAGAAGAGCGCTCTCCCAGCCCTCGAAGATCGCCGTCACGTTATACTGCGCGGCGTCCGCCTCGCTGAGCTGATAGCGCTCACCGCCCTGCCCGGCGCCTGGCCCACGGTTATTGGCCTCATAAAAACGGCTGTCCTGCGGGTAGAACCAAATTTTGTCGCCGTGCTTATCTTTGCCGGACATCTTGTCCCAGCCGTAGATATGGTCATCAATCTCGCTATTGATAATCGCCGCCAGTCCAATGGCGTTCGGGTCGGCATAGCGACCGTCGCTAAACTGGGTGGTCGGGTGCCACGGGCGGCCCAGCGCAAAGCTTTTCGCCGGTACGCCCGGCTCTTTGCTCAACGTACTGTTGATAATAAACAGGCCAAACCGCTCCCCGGCCTGGGTGGCAGGCGCGGTGAGGTAACCGTATGGTGGTGCGGTGTCATCACGGTTGCGGGCAATGATTTCGCAGCGATCGAACACCGCGATACCGGGGCCAAAGATAAAATCGACGTGGCCGCTGATGGCGCAGTCGGTGAAGTAGCTACGGCTGCCCTGCTTGCTGTAAAAAGTATCCTGATAACCCTCAAGGCGAACGTGACGAAAGCGCGCTCTGTCTGCCCCTTCTGCCACCATCAGCGCCACCGCCTGGGTATCTTTCAGCTTCTTCGCGTCGCCTTCTGGCAGTGCGGCGTTGGCGGGGAAATCAAAAGTATTACGAATAGTGAGGTTCTCCAGCGTCACGCCGCTGGCGCGGATCTCTACCGTGCTGGTGCGCCCGGTGCCGAGCTTCTGCCCCTGCTCATCCAGCGCCCCTGCGGGGGTATTGGCCTCAATCACCGTGCCCGCCATCGATTCCCCGACCAGAGTGACGGGCTTTTCAATTACCAGCCGCTCATGCCAGCGCCCCTCTTTAATCAGAATGCGCCACGGCGTGCCGCTCTGAGGCGCGGCGTCGAGCGCCTGGCCGATAGTGGAAAATTCACCGGCCTGCGGCGTCGGCGATACCACGGCGTTCCACTCGGCGGCCTGCGCGCTGGCGCTCAGGCAGATCAGCAGCAGTGCGGAGCAGTGCAGGGTTTTCATTGTTCTCTCCTTGGTCGTTTTTTGGGCAAAGGCAGTTCATGCAGCCAGGGCGCAGATCTGCCAGATATGACGCGTTGCCAGCGCTGCGCGCCGGTTCCATCGGGATCTGCTACTGGCAAATAGCGGCCTCTGTCCAAAGTCAGTAAGGAGAGTCGGCTTAACGGGCTGTAATGCTTTTATTTTTTTACGAGAGCATAGGCCAGTAAAATGCCTTTGCGAATTTTAAAACGCTGTTTTGAGATCAAACTCAAACTTATGACGCCCATTACTCAAACGAGAATCAAAACTATTATCACGATAAAAAAGAGAAATTATTCCCGCTGGTATAGGTTGTTTCTGAAGGCAGCTATATATGGCAGCAGGTTGATTAATTGACTAAAAACGCCTTAAATCATAAGAAGCTATTTTACCTGGCCTCAGGAGTGCTTTTCTGGCAACCTTTGCTTCCCTTTGAGTGGGTAAAAAATTAACATTGCCCGACGTGGTTTTAATATTTGAACGCGGACTCAACCTGCAACGGTAAGTAAAATAATCATGAAAAATAAAAAGATAGACACGATGGCCCGCGTCGCTATGCGCATCAGGGGCTTATCAGTAAAGGAAAAGCGTCTTCGCTACCAGGATAAGATGTTTACCTTTAAATATGTTTCCGGACATTACGAAGTCTTTTTGGACGGTGAAAAAGTTGACACCTTCGCTACGGAAAACATCAACCAGGCGATTGCGGATTTTAAAGAAAAAAATAACAAAAACAGGCGCTGATAAACCTGCAAATACGCTTTTATGCCCCGCGTTTACTCCTGTAATTAAATCTTAGAGCACACATAATACCGGGCGACATTACCGTTCGCGCCGGTCTCTTCGCGCACGTCATTAATTCCCCAAAGAAACAACCTCTTAAAATTAGTAGTTAAATCACAAGCTTAGGCATAATTTTTTTACACAAGCTGTTTACTTGGTAACGATAATTCATATCATCTTGATAATTACTCTCAACTTGAGAGCGGTGTTTACTCCGGCCGGTTAAGGTCGTCTTCACCTGCATAATCAGGAACGTTATAAGAATGAAAAATCGTTACCTTTGGGCTATTAACCCCTGTTTGTTGATGATGTTATCTGCGCAGGCCGCGGCACAAGACGCAAAAGAGGAGACGCTGGTGGTGGCCGCAAGTCGTGCCAACCACATCGTCGCCGATATGGCGCAAACCACCTGGGTCATTGAGCAGGCTGAAATTGAGCAGCAGGTTCAGGGTGGTAAAGAGTTAAAAGAGGTGCTGGCGCAGCTTATTCCGGGAATGGATGTCAGCAGCCAGGGGCGTACCAACTACGGCATGAATATGCGCGGGCGCTCAATGATGGTGATGGTCGACGGCGTGCGCCTCAACTCATCGCGCACCGACAGCCGCCAGCTCGATTCGATCGATCCCTTTAATATCGCGCGCATTGAGATTATCTCCGGCGCGACCTCGCTCTATGGCGGCGGCAGCACCGGCGGCCTGATCAATATCGTCACTAAAAAGGGGCAGCCGGAGACGGAAGTCGAGTTCCAGACGGGTACCAAAAGCGGTTTTAACAGCCGTAACGATCATGATGACAACGTTGCGGCCTCGGTGAGCGGCGGCAATGATAAGGCCTCCGGGCGGCTGTCGGTGGCTTATCAGCGCTACGGCGGCTGGTATGATGGCAAAGGCGATGAGGTACTCATCGATAACACCCAGACCGGCCTGCAATACTCTGACCGGCTGGACGTCATGGGCACCGGCACGCTCAACATTGATGAGCACCAGCAGCTGCAACTCACCACTCAGTACTATAAAAGCGAGTCTGACGGCAAACATGGCCTCTTTCTGGGCGAAAACTTCTCGGCAGTCACCGGCTCCGCTACGGCCTACAACAAAGGCAACCTGGATGCCGACCGGATTCCGGGCACCGAGCGCCACCTGATCAATCTGCAATACTCGAACACCGATTTCCGGGGCCAGGATGTGGTGGCGCAGATCTACTACCGCGACGAGAGCCTGGCGTTTTACCCCTTCCCGACGCCCGCCGGCAACCGGGTCACCAGCATCAGCGCCTCGCAGCAGAAGACCGACTTTTATGGCGGCAAGCTGACCATTAATAGCAAACCGGTTGATGCCCTGATGCTGACCTGGGGGATCGATGCAGAACATGAAACCTTCGACGCCAATCAGCAGTTTTTCAATCTGAACAGCGCCGCCGCCAGTGGCGGGATGCAGTTGGATAACACTTTCAAGGTTGGGCGCTATCCGGGCTACAGCATCACCAATGTCGCGCCGTTCCTGCAAAGCAGCTATGACATTGACGCCATCACCCTGAGCGGCGGCGTGCGTTACCAGTACATGGAAAACCGCATCGACGATTTTGTCGGTTATTCCCAGCAACAGGCGATTGCCAACGGCAGAGCCACTTCAGCTGATGCTGTGCCAGGCGGGAAAACGGATTACAACAATCTGCTGTTTAACGCCGGTATCCTCGGTCATCTGAGCGACCGCCAGCAGCTGTGGTTCAACTTCTCGCAGGGTTTTGAGATCCCTGACCCTGCTAAGTATTACGGCGCGGGCACCTATCAGTTAGTTGATGGTCACTACCGTTTGCTGAACAGCGTCAACATGAACGAGTTAAAGCTGGATGGCGTAAAAGTTAACGCCTACGAACTGGGCTGGCGCTACACCGGCGACAACCTGCGCACGCAGATTGCAGGCTACTATTCACTCTCTGATAAGACTATCAAGATCAACAAGAGCGACATGTCTATCGTTGTTGATGAGGGTAAGCGCCGCATTTATGGCGTCGAGGGTCAGGTGGATTACTTCTTTACCGACAGCGAGTGGAGCACCGGTGCCAACTTCAACGCCATCAAATCCGAGACGCAGGCGAACGGTAAGTGGGAGAAACTAACCATCGACAGCGCCAGCCCGTCGAAAGTGAGCGCGTGGATCAACTGGGCGCCGGGCGACTGGACGCTGCGCCTGCAGAGCACGCAGACCTTCGATCTCTCCGATGCCGACGGTAAGCGCATCGATGGCTATAACACGATTGATATGCTCGGCAGTTATGCCCTGCCGGTGGGTAAAGTGAGCTTTAGTGTGGAAAACCTGCTGGATGAGGAGTACACCACCACCTGGGGCCAACGTGCGCCGGGATTATATAGCCCAAACTATGGCGCGCCGGGGCTATATACCTACAAAGGACGTGGTCGGACATTCGGCGTAAATTATTCGGTTCTCTTCTGATATCTACTGCCGCCTGGAAAACAGGCGGCAGTAATTCTCAGCCGAATGCCTGCTTATAATCAATCTTGCTTGCCTTACCTTAAGCCAAATAGAGTAATTGTTTTTGAGTTATTTCTTAATTAACTCACTGAGAATATAAAATATATTAACTAAAACGGCGAAGCGTTATTGCATATCCGTCGGGGTAGATTCGCCGGGGGCAATCTGCTGCGCCTGTTTTATTTTGCTCTGCTGGGCAGTTTTGTTGAGTGCCTCAAGCTCCTGGGCGCGCGCTAACTGCTCCTGCGTCACTTTCCTCCCGGTAAAGGCATCAACCATTTCGGTTCGCCCATCGGGATATTTCACTACGGTGACCAGTCGCCCGCCAAACTGGGGAATACCAGACATCTCAAGGGCATAATCAATCTCTTGATTTTCCACTCTTTTCTTTTGACGCACCGGCTCTTCGGCTTTTACCTCTTTGTTCTCTTTATGGCTCTCCGCTTTGCTGGAAAGGGTCACTTTTATGCTCTCATCCTGATAGGTGTGAGCCTCTTTGACATTCTCTGTAGAGGTGGTCATCGCCGCTTTATGGGTGGCGTGCTCGTGTGTGTTGGCAAGCGGAGGGCTTGCCTGAATAGCCTGAATTTCCTGCATAATTCTCTCCGCGTGTAGTTAACAGATAATGAGCTGATGACTCTTCCAGGGTGAGTCGAAAAAAATATCCCTATAACGTTTATCGTCAGCCTGAGAAAACAAATTAATAAGAAATAATGGTAACAGTAGCTTAATTATAGACATTTTAA
This sequence comes from Kosakonia sp. 1610, assembly GCF_050435845.1. Taxonomy (NCBI): domain Bacteria; kingdom Pseudomonadati; phylum Pseudomonadota; class Gammaproteobacteria; order Enterobacterales; family Enterobacteriaceae; genus Kosakonia; species Kosakonia sp. 1610. The sequence goes on from NZ_JBNDKZ010000004.1 coordinate 274,159, forward strand.
AAATAAGAAAAGACTTATTTAATACAATAGAAATTTTACTTAAAGAGACGAAATAATAATTAATCGATTTTAAGTCAGTGCATTTAAATAAAACTTTTGCAGACAACCAGTGAAAGATAGCGCGGCCGATAACCACAATAATGGCCACTCTTTTCCGCCCGGATTGTGGTGTATCCTCGCGAAAGGCGACTGCTACACTGCAAGGCATGTAGCCCGACAACATCAAACATCACAGAGAGGGAAACGCTATGTCAGACAACTATCAACCCCCGAAGGTGTGGACGTGGGAGCAATCCGGCGGCGGCGCGTTTGCCAATATCAACCGCCCGGTTTCCGGTGCCACCCATGAAAAGGCGCTGCCGACGGGCAAACATCCGTTGCAGCTCTACTCCCTCGGTACGCCGAACGGCCAGAAAGTGACGATTATGCTGGAAGAGTTGCTGGCGAAAGGCGTCTCTGAGGCGGAGTATGACGCGTGGCTGATCCGTATCGGTGAAGGGGATCAATTCTCCAGCGGTTTCGTCGACGTCAACCCGAACTCGAAAATCCCGGCGCTGCGCGACCACAGCACTACCCCACCGACCCGCGTGTTTGAATCGGGCAATATCCTGCTCTATCTGGCAGAGAAGTTTGGTCACTTCCTGCCGCGCGATCTCGCCGCGCGCACCGAAACGCTGAACTGGCTCTTCTGGCTGCAAGGCTCCGCGCCGTTCCTCGGCGGCGGCTTTGGTCACTTCTACAGCTATGCGCCAGTGAAGATTGAATACGCCATCAACCGCTTCACCATGGAAGCCAAGCGCCAGCTCGACGTGCTGGATAAACAGCTGGCGGAACATCAGTTTGTCGCAGGCGATGAGTACACCATTGCCGATATGGCGATCTGGCCGTGGTACGGCAACGTGGTGCTGGGCAATGTCTATGATGCGGCGGAGTTCCTTGACGCGGGCAGCTACAAAAACGTCCAGCGCTGGGCGAAAGCGATCGCTGAACGTCCGGCAGTGAAGCGCGGCCGCATGGTTAACCGCACCTTCGGCCCGGCGAATGAACAACTGCATGAGCGCCACGACGCCAGCGACTTCGATACGCAAACCGAAGATAAACGCGGCGCGTAAGGGAATGATAAAGACGGCACGCCAGCAGGCGATTGTGCAGCTTCTGAAGAGCCAGCAGTCGGTCACTACCGCCGCGCTCGCCGCTGAGCTTGCCGTCAGCGTGGAGACCATTCGCCGCGATCTCAACGCCCTGCAGATGCAGGGCAAAATCATTCGCCGACACGGTCGCGCACGCACGCTGGCGGACGGCAGCGAACCCTTTCGTGCTCGCCTAAAAAGCCACTATGCGGATAAAGCCGATATCGCTCGTCATGCGCTGAACTGGGTGGAAGCCGGCATGACGCTGGCGCTGGATGCCAGCTCAACCTGCTTTCACCTGGCGCGACAACTTCCGGATATTCCGCTGACAGTGTTTACCAACAGTTTGCCGGTATGCGAAGTGATGGCCCGTCGCCAGCACAGCGAGCTTATCTGCTCCGGCGGTCGGCTGGCGCGCGGTGAGCGCTGCTACGTCAATCCGGCACTCGCCAGCCTGCTTAAATCGCTGGAGATCGATCTGTTTATCTTTTCCTGCGAGGGGATTGATGGTAACGGTGAGATGTGGGATTCCACACGCCATAACGCGGCGTTTAAATCGGCACTGCTGCGCCGGGCGCAGCAGTCGCTGTTACTGATTGATAAGAGCAAGTTTTACCGTTCCAGCGAAGCCAGCATCGGTAACCTTTCACTGGTGACGCAGATGATTACCGACGCGCCCCATCCCTGAGGCGCGCTGTTACAGGATTAGAACGCGACCCACTCATCGGACGATGCGCCGGGTTTGCGGGCAGTGCCACGGCTCATATCGGGTTTCACCAGTTTGGCAGCGGTGGGTTTATGCTCCTCTTCACTGGTCAAACGGAACTGCTGCACGGAACGCTGCAACTCTTCGGTCTGACGCTCCAGCGCAGCGGCGGCAGCCGACACCTGCTCAACCAGCGAGGCGTTCTGCTGGGTAACGTTATCCATCTGCGTGATAGCGACGCCCACCTGTGAGATCCCTTTGCTCTGCTCAGCAGAGGCGGCGGCAATCTCTTTCATGATGGTGGTCACTTCACGCACGGCGCGCAGGATGCCTTCCATCGTGGTACCGGTGTCGTTAACCAGCTTCGCCCCTTTCTCAACGCGCGAGACGGAGTCTGCAATCAGGGTTTCGATCTCTTTTGCCGCGCCCGCACTGCGGCTGGCGAGGTTACGCACTTCGCCGGCCACCACCGCAAAACCCCGGCCCTGTTCACCGGCACGCGCCGCTTCTACCGCCGCGTTAAGGGCGAGAATATTGGTCTGGAAAGCGATGCTGTTAATCACGGTGGTGATTTCGGCAATCTTCTTCGAACTGCCGGAGATACCGTCCATCGTGGTGATCACCTCTTTCACCAGCGCGCCGCCTTTGCTGGCGGTGACCGAGGCGACTTCCGCCAGCTCGCTCGCCTGGCTGGCGTTATCGGCGTTCAGTTTCACCGTGGCGGTTAACTCTTCCATGCTGGCGGCGGTCTCTTCCAGCGCGGCGGCCTGCTCTTCGGTACGCGAAGAGAGGTCGTTATTGCCGGTGGAGATCTCGGTTGCGCCGCGCCAGATGTTTTCACTGCCGTGGCGGATACTGCTTACCGCTTCACGCAGGCTATCCTGCATCGCTAACAGCAGTGGGATCACCTGGCCGACGCAGTTGCGCCCCATATCTTCCAGCGGCTGGCTGAGATCGCCCTGCGCCATCAGTTTGAAGTGCGCGCGAATACGGTTCAGCGGTTTGACCAGCATGGTCACCAGGTAGCGATCCGTAAACAGCAGGATCAGCAGGCCCAGCACCATTGCAACGATGATCGCTGCGCGGGTGGTGCTGGTCTGGTGATCGACCATGACGCGAGTCTCATCCAGCATCACGCCAGCGGCTTTATTGAAGCTCTCGGTCGCGACGCCAAAGTTGCGGCTCAGACCAGGCGTCACGTTATTGGCCTGCGCACGGTAGGCTTCCGGGGAGCCCTGCTGCGCCAGCTGCATCTGCGGGTTAACGCCCTGTTCCAGCAGCGCCTGCCAGCCAGCGATCACCTGTTCGGAGACTTTCGGATCCATCGGCCCTGGCGAAACGGCTTTGAAGTCGGCAAGGCGTTTTGCCATGTTATCCAGCGCCTGCTGCGCGGGTGCCATGTCCGGCGTTCCCCCCGCCGCTTTGGCCTCCATCACGCGGCTCAGCCGTGTCACAAAGCGAAAGTATTGATCATTGCCCTGGCTCAGAAGCGTCATTTGCGTTACCAGCTGGCGGTCGACTTCATTACCGTCGGCAACTTTTGACAAAGAAGAAACGCTATACAGACCGACGCCAGACCACAGCACGCCGAAGATCCCGAGGATCACCAGCAACACGGCGCGTATAGTGAAGTTACGAAGCATATTCATAATTTTAATCCTTGCGGTGAAGGTAGCCCCTCGCCTGCGGGCGAGAGTTATCACTTTTATCGGCACGCGTTTGGGAAGTTGTATGGTCGGTTTAAAATATTTATGTAAAAAAGAGGCCTGCTTTTTTTATGGCTATCACACATTTTGTCACCTGTTAAATGGTTATTCTGCTAAGTTTTTGTTGCGCAAACGCACTTACATAAAAAATATAACTCATTGATAAATAATGAATAAAATGAAAAACAAGAATAAAGGGGATTACTGGCAGGTTTTGAATTTATCGGTATGTAAATAAAGCCTTGTTTGCTTTGAATATTAAAAACCATAATTTTATAAAATTATTAATAACGAAAAACAAACAACTCCCGACGAATTTAATTTATTTAAGCCGCTTCACAAAAGCTCTCAATAATTAATAAGAATGCGTTTTAAGGCGCTTATTTGATAACCCTGCTCGCAAGGCTTTACGCGCCGCTCTCAACGCACAAACCTAATAACCATGCGCCCTGCCGTCACGCGGGCTCACCGCAGCGATGCTAAGAGCATTTTTATGACGCGCAATACCATCGCTTATTCTTATATTTCACCGCCGTTTGGCGATGCTGACAGGAAAAAGGGTTGCGGCTTTTTACCCTCGCTCTCCAGGAATTTTCGTAGATTTAAGCCATGCATGAAGAGAATTAAGCAGCAGTGTAAGGCTCACTCAGAACATTATTTGTGGCCTCTGTTTGCCTTCCGCTCAGCGGAGCTTTTGCTGACAGGGGATCGCACGTAATATAGAAACGTCGTTTCAAAACCATCAGGCACCGCCAGATACGAGAGGAGAGATCATGCCCGGCTTCGCCAACCCTCAGCGTTATGAAGAGATGCAGTATCGTTACTGCGGCAAGAGCGGTCTGCAACTGCCCGCCCTGTCGCTCGGTTTGTGGCACAGCTTTGGTCACGTCAACGCACTGGATGCGCAGCGCGCGCTGTTGCGTAAAGCGTTCGATCTGGGAATAACCCACTTCGATTTAGCCAATAACTACGGCCCGCCCGCCGGCAGCGCGGAGGAGAATTTTGGTCGCCTGCTGCGCGACGATTTTGCCCCCTACCGCGATGAACTGATTATCTCCACCAAAGCGGGCTACGATATGTGGCCAGGCCCGTACGGCTCCGGCGGCTCGCGCAAATATCTGCTCGCCAGTCTCGATCAGAGCCTTAAACGTCTGGGCGTCGACTATGTCGATATCTTCTATTCCCACCGCGTGGATGAGAAGACACCGATGGAGGAGACCGCTGCCGCGCTCGCGCAGGCGGTGCAGAGTGGCAAAGCGCTCTACGTTGGCATCTCCTCCTATTCGACAGAGCGTACGCAGCAGATGGCCGCGCTACTGCGCGAGTGGAAAGTGCCGCTGCTTATCCATCAACCCTCCTACAACATCCTCAATCGCTGGGTCGATAACACCGGGCTTTTAGACGCGCTTGAGGAGAACGGCGTCGGCTGTATCGCCTTTACGCCGCTGGCGCAGGGTTTGCTGACGGGCAAATATCTCAACGGTATTCCCGAAGGATCGCGCATGCAGCGCGAAGGCAAAAAGGTGCGCGGCCTGACGGAGAAGATGCTGACCGAGAGCAATCTCGCCAGCCTGCGGCTGCTTAATGAGATGGCCGAACGCCGTGGGCAGTCAATGGCGCAGATGGCGTTAAGCTGGCTGTTAAAAGATAGCCGAGTGACATCGGTATTGATTGGTGCCAGCCGCCCGGAGCAGCTGGAGGAGAATGTGCAGGCGTTAAACAACCTGAACTTTAGCGCCGATGAGCTGGCACAAATTGATAAGCATGTGGCCGACGGGGAGCTGAACCTGTGGCAGGCATCATCGGATAAATAGAAGTGACGTGCCGGAGGCGCAGTTTGCCGGAGGGCGCTGCGCTTATCCGGCCCAGGCCCCACCAAAAATCAATGCTTGCCGCGGGTTAAACGATCCAGATAGCCCATCACAAAGGCGGAGAGCACAAACGTCAGGTGGATAATCACATACCACATCAGTTTGTTATCCGGCACGTTCCTCGCATCCATAAAGACGCGCAGCAGGTGAATCGACGAGATGGCGACAATCGACGCCGCCACTTTGTTTTTCAACGAGGTGGCATCCATTTTCCCCAGCCAGCTCAGCTTCTCTTTGTGCGGGCCAATATCCAGCTGCGAAACAAAGTTTTCATAGCCGGAGAACATCACCATCACCAGCAGACCACCGACCAGCGTCATATCCACCAGCGACAGCAGGGTGAGGATCAGATCCGCTTCTGCCAGCGAGAAGATGTTAGGGATAACGTGAATAATCTCCTGGAAGAATTTGATGGCCAGCGCCAGGAGAGCAAGAGAGAGGCCAAAGTAGACCGGGGCGAGCAACCAGCGCGAAGCGTACATTGCGTTTTCCAGAAAGCGTTCCATGTTCCGTAGTGTCTCGTCAGATAGCTAAACCGGCGCTCAGTATAGCCTGACACCGTCAGCCTTTTGCAACACTCCAGCTGACTTAACTACACCTCGGCAGGGTTAACCCACGGACGCTGGTTCTCCGGCCAAATCAGCACAACCAGCGCAGGATAAGCTTCGGTGCTGAACTCATGGAAACACTGGCGCAGGTTGAGCACATCCAGATCGCTCGGCGAGACTTTTTCGCCATTGACGCAGCGTTTTTTAATGTTGTCGTAATACTTATACACGGCGGAATTGAGATCGCTGCAACGACGCTGCGCTTCAAATAAACCGGGAGTGTTATTTATCTCCGCCATCTTCATGCGCTTAATCGTCGCTTGCAAAAAATCGATATATTCATGGTTAACGCGCCAGTACCACTCTGGGGTAATCGCGTTCATTAACGTCGAAAAATGATCTTCGCCCTCTTCTTTTGACAGTGGCGTTAACTGCGGTGCTTGCTCATTAATTTCACTAAGGGGAGTCTTTTTATTGTACTCATGCATCAATAATAAAACGCCGCCCGTTAGCAGCAATAAAGTAATAACAGAATACAAAATACTGTCCATCGGCAGACTCCTTTTTTTTGATTTTAAAATTGCCTCATGATATTGTCAACGAACCTCGCCCCTTAATATTCTCTCCCCTGTTAAATAGTAAAGGATAATAGAAATGCTTCCCGAGAACCTTGTCCCGGCGCGCTTTCATCTTTCTGCCGTTGAAACCGGGGCAGCACCAGAGGGAAAAGAGCCTGATTTCCCTCAGGATATTGGCCCACTTTCCGAGCATGCGCAAAATATATTAGCCAACGCCAGCCGCAGCGGCCAATCACGTAATATGCTGCTTGAAGAGCACGATCGCCATATTAAAGAGCGCTTATTCCGCGTCGTGAAAATTGAAACCTTTGCGCGTTTACTTAATGATTTGCAAGCCGAAGGTGAGATTGATGCTCAGACTCTGAGCAAAATAATTTCCGATAAGACGCAAACTATTAACGACGCAGGTAATGAGATTTGGCTTAATCTGATTACCCGTGAAAAAGATGAGCCAATCTTTTATAAACTTGGGGATGAATAACGTGGCTGAAATTGAAAATAATAACGTCTATATCAATTACAGCGAAAGCAAAAGCGACGAATTTATCTTAAAGCAAAATATCGATGCGCTGGTGCAGAGTAAAAACGAGACGATTCAACGCATTGCCCAGGATTTAGTCTCTATTCCGGCGGCACTGGTGCGGTTGAAGTGGCAAAACCGCCGTGAAATCTATCCCCTGCAGGTGAAAGAGGAGATTTACGGTGCAGCCATTGCCGCCATTATCGAACAGCACCCTGAGCTGCGCGAAAAGATCATGGGCCGGCTGGAGGCTAACTATCAGCACCTGGTCAGCCGCGAAAGCGCGACACTGCGCTGGAGCCGCAAACTGAGCGAAGGCATATACCGCACCTCGACGGTGCAGGCGGTGGCGGTAGCGGTGAAAGAAAAGCCTGCCAAAGCGAGCAGCAAAGGGAAGTAACCCCCCGCGATAAAGAAAATCCTGAATTTGCCTGCGAAGTCAGCGTGAACTTCTATCCTTAAGGTCTAAGCAACCGATATGGAGGATACTTAATGGCAACTGACCAGACAAAAATCCAGGATCCGACCACCCAGTACTACACCGGTGAATATCCTAAGCAGAAGCAGCCCTTCCCCGGCGTGCAGGCGAAAATGGAACCGGTTCCCGATTGCGGTGAAAAGAGCTATGTCGGCAGCGGGCGGCTGAAAGGTCGTAAAGCGCTAGTGACCGGCGGCGACTCCGGTATTGGTCGCGCAGCGGCGATTGCCTATGCCCGCGAAGGCGCAGATGTCGCTATCAACTATCTTCCTGCCGAAGAGGAAGATGCGCAGCAGGTGAAAGAGCAGATTGAAGCAGCCGGGCGTAAAGCCGTGCTGATCCCGGGCGATTTGAGCGATGAAGAATTTGCCCGTTCCCTGCCGCACACAGCGAAACAGCAGCTTGGCGGCCTGGATGTGCTGACGCTGGTGGCGGGTACGCAAACCGCGATTGAGGATATTGCAGACCTCAGCAGCGAGCAGTTTATCTATACCTATAAGGTCAACGTTTTCGCGCTCTTCTGGATCACCCAGGAGGCGATTCCGCTGATGCCGCGCGGGGGTAGCATTATTACTACCTCGTCAATTCAGGCTTATCAGCCAAGCACACATCTGCTTGATTACGCCTCAACCAAAGCGGCTATTCTCAACTACACCCGCGGGCTGGCGAAACAGGTCGCTGAGAAAGGCATTCGCGTGAACAGTGTTGCGCCGGGGCCAATCTGGACAGCGCTGCAGATTTCCGGCGGTCAGCCGCAGGAGAAACTGCCGGAGTTTGGCCAGCAGACGCCGCTTAAACGCGCCGGTCAGCCCGCCGAGCTGGCACCTGTTTATGTCTATCTGGCAAGCCAGGAGTCGAGCTATGTCACCGCTGAAGTGCATGGCGTGACGGGTGGTGAGCACCTGAGTTAAGCAGGCATAAAAAAAGCTGGCTCCGGCCAGCTTTTTTCTATCTTGTTTGCGGGTTACTTCGCTTTCGCGACCTCTTCCCCTACCAGACCAATCTTCAGATAGCCCGCCTGGTGCAGGCTGTCCATCACTTTCATCATCGTCTCGTAATCGACGGTCTTATCAGCGCGGAAGAAAATGGTGGTATCTTTTTTGCCCTCGGTCACCGCATTCAGCTGGTTGATCATCGTCTCTTCCGTCACCGGATCGTTGCCGATAAACATGCTGTTATCCGCCTTCACGGAGAGATAGATCGGTTTTTCCGGGCGCGGCTGCGGCTGGCTGGAAGAGGCAGGCAGATTGACCTTAACGTCAACGGTAGCAAGCGGCGCGGCCACCATAAAGATAATCAGCAGCACCAGCATCACGTCGATAAACGGCGTGACGTTGATTTCGTGCATTTCGCCGTTATCGTCGAGGTTTTCATTAAGACGCATCGCCATAGCCAATCAACCTACGCGTAATTTCTGGGTGGTACGAACCGGCTGCGCGTTGCTGGCGGCCAGATCCAGATCGCGGCTTTGCAGCAGCAGCACCTGAGCAGCAACATCGCCGAGGTTGGCTTTGTAGTTACCGATCATGCGCGCAAAGATGTTGTAGATCACCACCGCCGGGATAGCGGCTACCAGGCCGATAGCCGTTGCCAGCAGCGCTTCAGCGATGCCTGGCGCGACAACCGCGAGGTTAGTGGTTTGCGTCTGCGCAATGCCGATAAAGCTGTTCATGATGCCCCAGACGGTACCAAACAGACCAATAAAGGGCGAAATCGCGCCGATGGTGGCGAGGAAACCGTTGCCGCGACCCATATGACGGCCCGTTGCCGCTACGCGTCGCTCAAGGCGGAAACCGGTGCGCTCTTTAATGCCTTCGTTATCTTCGCTGCCTGCGGAGAGCTCCAGCTCATTCTGCGCTTCGTTGATCAACATCGCGCTCAGGCTGCGGGCGTGGAATGTCGAGGCAATCTCAGTCGCCTGATCCAGCGAGCGGGCATCGGCCAACTGCTGCTGTTCACGCTTGAGACGGCGCTTTTGCCCGAGGATCTCAACGCTTTTACTGAAGAAAAGCGCCCAGGTGACGACTGACGCCAGAATCAGACCGATCATCACGATTTTCACCACGATATCGGCGTGCTGATACATACCCCATACGGAAAGATCCGTCTGCATCAAATTATTACCCACTCTGTTTCTCCGGGACGCAAATCACAAAAAACACTGCGCCATAATAGCAAAAAGTCGTCGAATTGATAGTAGTTCTCATTAGTATTTACATAGTGCACAACATAACCGGCTATTTCCTTGCGTTGACGCAGTAAACGGGCGCGTCTGCTGGTTTTATAGAAAAATTCACCGCCTCTGATGCATCATTTCGCAATCATGGTAGTCTGGACATCCAGACGTATAAAAACAGGTTGAGCAGACATGACGGCGAAACATCTTGATACCGCGCTGGTAAACGCCGGGCGGAGCAAAAAGTATACTCAGGGTTCGGTGAATACGGTGATTCAGCGCGCCTCCTCCCTGGTGTTTGAAACGGTAGAAGCGAAAAAGCACGCCACGCGCAACCGCGCCAACGGCGAGCTGTTTTATGGGCGGCGCGGGACGCTGACCCACTTCTCGCTGCAAGAGGCGATGTGCGAACTGGAGGGCGGTGCCGGTTGCGCGCTCTTCCCCTGCGGCGCGGCGGCGGTGGCAAACACCATCCTGGCCTTTGTCGAGCAGGGCGATCATGTATTGATGACCAATACCGCCTACGAACCGACGCAAGATTTCAGCACCAAAATCCTCGCTAAACTGGGCGTTACCACCAGTTGGTTTGATCCAATGATTGGCTCAAGCATCGTGCAACTGGTGCAACCCAATACCAGAGTGGTGTTCCTCGAATCGCCCGGCTCCATCACTATGGAAGTGCATGATGTTCCCGCCATCGTGCAGGCGGTGCGCAGCGTCGCGCCGGAGGCGATCATTATGATCGACAACACCTGGGCGGCGGGCGTGCTGTTTAAGGCGCTGGATTTTGATATCGATATCTCCATTCAGGCGGGCACCAAATACCTGATTGGTCACTCCGATGCAATGGTTGGCACCGCCGTAGCAAACGCCCGCTGTTGGGAGCAGCTGCGGGAAAACGCCTATCTGATGGGGCAGATGCTGGATGCCGATACCGCCTATATGACCAGCCGCGGCCTGCGCACGCTGGGGGTGCGTTTACGCCAGCATCACGAAAGCAGCCTGAAGATCGCCGAGTGGCTGGCGGCGCATCCGCAGGTGGCACAGGTCAATCATCCGGCGCTGCCGGGCAGTAAAGGGCATGAGTACTGGAAGCGGGATTTCAGCGGTAGCAGCGGCCTCTTCTCCTTTGTGCTCAACAAGCGTTTAAACAATGAAGAGCTGGCCAACTATCTCGATAATTTCTCGCTCTTCAGCATGGCCTATTCGTGGGGCGGGTTTGAATCATTGATCCTCGCCAACCAGCCTGAGCACATCGCCGCCATTCGCCCGGAAGGGCGTGTCGACTTCGACGGCACGCTGATCCGATTGCACATTGGTTTAGAAAACGTTGATGATCTTATCGGTGATTTAGTGGCAGGCTTTCAGCGCATCGTGTAAACCATGATTAACGGGGCAAAAAGTAAGATTATTCTCCCTTTGTTGCGCCCCGGATCGAGGTCTTTTTGGCGAAGTGGAGTACAATAGCCTCCTCTACGCGGTTCCACAGGAAAGCCCATGGCTGTTATTCAAGATATTATTGCTGCGCTCTGGCATCACGACTTTGCTGCGCTGGCCGATCCGCACGTTGTCGGCGTTGTCTATCTCGTGATGTTTGCCACGCTCTTTTTAGAGAACGGCCTGCTTCCTGCCTCGTTTTTACCGGGCGACAGCTTACTGCTGCTCGCCGGGGCGCTGATTGCGCGCGGCTGCATGGACTTTGTCTCAACGCTGCTGATCCTTACCTCCGCCGCCAGTCTCGGCTGCTGGCTGAGCTATGTTCAGGGGCGCTGGCTGGGTAATACACGTATTGTGAAAAGCTGGCTGGCACAGCTGCCGGTGAAGTATCACGAGCGCGCCACCTGCATGTTTGACCGTCACGGCCTGCTGGCGCTGCTGGCCGGGCGTTTTCTGGCCTTTATCCGCACCCTGCTGCCGACCATGGCAGGTATCTCTGGCCTGTCGAACCGCCGCTTTCAGCTCTTCAACTGGCTGAGCGCGCTGCTGTGGGTCGGCGTGGTGATCTCGCTTGGTTACGCCATTAGCATGATCCCGTTTGTGAAACGCCACGAAGATCAGGTGATGACCTTTTTAATGGTGCTGCCGCTGTTCCTGCTGGTGGTGGGCCTGATTGGTGCCGTCACCGTGGTGCTAAAGAAGAAGTTCAGCAACGCCTGAGTTACCGCCCTCTTCGCGCGAAGAGGGCCTCCGTTATGCCCCCTGCATGGTGCGAATGCGCGCCAAATCCTCCCCCGGCGTCACGCCGAAGTAACGTTTAAATTCGCGGCTAAACTGCGATGGGCTTTCATAGCCGACACGCATCGCCGCCGCGCTCGCTTTCATGCCATCGTGCACCATCAGCATCCGCGCTTTATGCAGCCGGTAGGTTTTCAGGTATTGCAGCGGCGAGGTGCTGGTCACCGATTTGAAGTTATGGTGAAACGCCGAGACGCTCATGTTCGCTTCCGCCGCTAACTGGTCGACGCTGAGGTTTTCGGTGTACTGGCTCTCAATACGCTTTAAGACGCGGCTAATCAGGCTGAAGTGGGTCTGGCGGCTCACCAGCGCCAGCAACGCACCGCCGCGCGGCCCGGTCAGCACGTGGTAAAGCATCTCGCGGATAATCTGTTTGCCCAGAATGCGCGCGTCCAGCGGGCGCTCCATCACATCCAGCAGGCGCTCCGCCGCGCAGAGGATCTCCTCTGATAACACCGCCGAGTTAATGCCGCTGGCGGCGTTCTCCGGGCGAAAATGCTCATCTTCACCGATATCCATCAGCAGCTCCTGCAACTGCAAAATGTCGACATTAAGACGAATGCCCGCCAGCGGCACTTCCGGCGTGGCAAAGGTTTCACACTCGAAGGGCAGCGGCACCGTTAACAGCAGATATTCGTTGGTGTCATAGCGAAAGACGCGCTCGTTGATATAGCCGATTTTATGGCCGGAAAAGAGAAACACGATCCCCGGCTGATACATCACCGGCGTCCGGGTGCCGGGCTGCGTACCATAGAGCAGACGGATATCCGGCAGCAGCGCGCTCAGTCTATTTTCATTATTTTTCAATCTCTTAACTTTTTCAGTCAGATGCAGGCAGATCGCTTCACGGTTCATGGTTTGCCACTCCGGCGGCCAGTTTCAACGGCTCTAGTGTGCAAACTTTTGTGACATTTCTCCAGCCTGATAGAGAAACAGGCAAGACATCGGCAGGAATGTGCATTGAGCCTGCGCAGCCCCGCGCCCACAATGATCGGCATCGGGCGGCCTGCCGCCTCAGATTTTTTCACCTCATCAGAAGGGAACGAGCAATGAATAACTTTAATCTGCATACCCCAACCCGCATTCTTTTTGGCAAAGGCGCAATTGCCGAACTGCGCGCGCAACTCCCTGACAACGCCCGCGTGCTGATCACTTACGGCGGCGGCAGCGTGAAGAAAAACGGCGTGCTTGACCAGGTTTACAGCGCGCTGGACGGCATGGACGTGCGCGAGTTCAGCGGTATCGAACCGAACCCGACCTACGAAACGCTGATGAAAGCGGTGCAGCTGGTGCGCGATGAGAAGATCACCTTCCTGCTGGCGGTTGGCGGCGGTTCGGTGCTGGATGGCACCAAATTTATCGCTGCCGCTGCCCACTACGCCGAGGGCGTCGATCCGTGGCATATCCTGCAAACCCGCGGTAGCGAGATCAAAAGCGCCATTCCGATGGGCTCCGTGCTGACGCTGCCGGCCACCGGATCTGAATCCAACGCCGGGGCGGTGGTTTCCCGTAAAGCGACCGGTGATAAGCAGGCGTTCCACTCTCCGTTCGTGCAGCCGGTCTTTGCGGTGCTCGATCCGGTTTACACCTACACCCTGCCCCCGCGTCAGGTGGCGAATGGCGTTGTTGACGCCTTTGTCCATACTGTAGAGCAGTACGTCACTTATCCGGTAGATGGCAAAATTCAGGATCGCTTCGCCGAAGGCATTCTGCTGACGCTGGTTGAAGATGGCCCGAAAGCGCTGCAGGAGCCGGAAAACTACAACGTGCGTGCCAACGTCATGTGGGCGGCAACTCAGGCGCTGAATGGCCTGATTGGCGCGGGCGTGCCGCAGGATTGGGCCACCCATATGCTGGGCCATGAGTTGACGGCGATGCACGGGCTGGACCACGCACAAACGCTGGCAGTCGTACTGCCTGCGCTGTGGAATGAGAAGCGCGACACCAAACGCGAAAAACTGCTGCAATACGCCGCACGCGTGTGGAATATCACCGAAGGTAGCGACGATGAGCGCATTGACGCGGCAATTACCGCCACGCGCGACTTCTTCGAGCGTATGGGCGTGCCGACGCGTCTTTCCGGCTACGGCCTCGATGGCAGCTCCATTCCGGCGCTGTTGGCTAAACTGGAAGAGCACGGCATGACGGCGCTGGGCGAGCATCAGGATATTACGCTGGATGTAAGCCGCCGCATCTACGAAGCCGCGCGCTAAGCGCTTCTCCACCCCGGCTTTCGTTTTTGGGTTTTTCGGCCACACTTAATGCAAACCACCTTACCGGGCGCGTCCCGGTAAGCCTAGCGAAAGGAGAAATGCATGACACATCCAACGGTGATTAAACTCGCTGACGGCAATCTGATGCCGCAACTGGGTCTTGGCGTGTGGAAAGCGAGCAACGAGGAAGTGGTTACCGCCATCCATAAAGCTCTGGAAGTGGGTTATCGCTCTATCGATACCGCTGCGGCTTACAAGAACGAAGAGGGTGTTGGTAAAGCCTTAGCCAGCGCGGGCGTACCGCGTGAAGAGCTGTTCATCACCACCAAGCTGTGGAATGACGATCAGAAACGCCCGGCTGAAGCGTTTAAAGAGAGCCTGGAGAAGCTTCAGCTCGACTATGTCGATCTCTATCTGATGCACTGGCCGGTTCCGGCAATCGATCACTATGTCGAGGCCTGGAAAGGGATGATCGAGTTGCAGCAGCAGGGGCTGATTAAGAGTATCGGCGTCTGTAACTTCCAGACCCACCATCTGCAAAAGCTGATTGATGAAACCAGCGTCATTCCGGTGATTAACCAGATTGAACTCCATCCGCTGCTGCAACAGCGCCAGCTGCATGCCTGGAACGCCACGCACAAGATCCAGACTGAATCCTGGAGCCCGCTGGCACAGGGTGGCGAAGGCGTTTTCGATCAGAAAATCATTCGCGATCTGGCGGATAAATATGGCAAAACCCCGGCGCAGATCGTTATTCGCTGGCATCTCGACAGCGGTCTGGTGGTGATCCCGAAATCGGTCACCCCTGCGCGCATCGTTGAGAACTTCGACGTCTGGGATTTCCGCCTTGATAAAGATGAACTGAGCGAAATTGCCAAACTGGACGAGGGCAAACGCCTGGGTCCAGACCCGGATCAGTTCGGCGGGTAAAAGCCGTTAAACGTAGGCTGGAAGTACGCGTAGGCCGGATAAGCGCCAGCGCCATCCGGCACTCTCACCGCCGATGCCGGATGGCGGCTTCGCCTTATGCGGCCTACAAGGTCATCCGGCCCACCTTAGCGCGTCGCTTTTTTCCTCTGCTGCGCAATCGGCGTATGTTTGGTTAATGCCGGTCGCGCGTTGCGGCTCTGGCGACGCGCTTCGCGCATCTCTTCCACCGTTGGCGCGGGCACCAGGCACTCGCGGCGGGAACCAATCAGGTGCTTTTTCCCCATCGCTTCCAGCGCCTGGCGCAGCAGCGGCCAGTTGGCCGGATCGTGGTAGCGCAGCAGCGCTTTATGCAGGCGGCGCTGCTTCTCCCCTCTCGGCACCACCACCTCTTCACTTTTGTAATCGATCTTCGACAGCGGATTTTTGCCGGTGTAATACATCGTTGTCGAGTTGGCCAGCGGCGACGGGTAGAAGTTCTGCACCTGGTCGAGACGGAAACGGTGGCGCTTCAGCCACAGCGCCAGGTTCACCATATCCTCATCACGCGTGCCGGGGTGCGCAGAGATAAAGTAGGGGATCAGATACTGCTCTTTGCCCGCCTGCTTCGAGTAGGTGTCGAAAAGCTGCTTAAAGCGGTCATAGCTGCCCATGCCCGGCTTCATCATCTTCGACAGCGGCCCCGCTTCGGTATGTTCTGGCGCTATCTTCAGATAGCCGCCAACGTGGTGCGTCGCCAGCTCTTTGACATAGCGCGGATCTTCCACCGCCAGATCGTACCGCACGCCGGAAGCGATCAGGATCTTCTTGATGCCGCGCAGATCGCGGGCACGCCGGTAGAGATCGATGGTCGGCTGATGGTTGGTGTCCATATGCGGGCAGATCTCCGGATAGACACAGGAGAGGCGTCGGCAGGTCTGTTCGGCGCGCGGCGAGGTGCAGCGCAGCATATACATATTGGCCGTCGGCCCACCCAGATCGGAGATCACTCCGGTAAAACCGGGCACCGTGTCGCGAATCGCTTCGATCTCATTAATGATCGAATCCTCGGAGCGGCTCTGAATAATGCGCCCTTCATGCTCGGTGATGGAGCAGAAGGAGCAGCCGCCGAAACAGCCGCGCATAATGTTAATCGAGAAGCGGATCATGTCGTAGGCCGGAATGCGGCTCTCGCCATAGGCCGGGTGCGGCACGCGCTGGTAAGGCAGCGCAAAGACGCTGTCCATCTCTTCGGTGGAGAGCGGAATGGCCGGCGGGTTGATCCAGATATAGCGATCGCCATGCTTTTGCAGCAGTGCGCGGGCGCAGCCGGGGTTGGTTTCGTGATGCAGAATCCGCGATGCATGGGCATAGAGCACTTTGTCCGCTTTCACCTTCTCGTAGGAGGGGAGCAGCACGTAAGTCTTTTCCCACGGCTTCGGGCGCGGCGGCTGCACGGTCACGCGTTTCGCGGCCTGCGGCTCAACGGGTTTATTATCGGCACAGGGCAGATCTTCGCCGTACGGATGGGGGATCGGATCGATCTTCCCCGGCGTATCGAGGCGGGTGGAGTCCACCCCGCTCCAGCCAGGCAGCGCCTCTTTCACCATAATCGCCGTATTGCGCACATCGCGGATCTCACCGATCGGCTCACCAGCGGCAAGGCGGTGCGCAACTTCCACCAGCGGGCGCTCGCCGTTGCCGAACATCAGCATATCTGCCTTCGAATCGACCAGCACCGAGCGGCGCACGGTATCAGACCAGTAATCATAATGGGCGGTGCGGCGCAGGCTGGCCTCGATCCCGCCGAGGATCACCGGCACCTCTCTCCACGCCTCTTTACAGCGCTGGGTATAAACCAGCGTCGCGCGATCCGGGCGCTTACCGGCCACGTTATCCGGCGTATAAGCATCGTCATGGCGCAGCTTACGATCGGCGGTGTAGCGGTTGATCATCGAATCCATATTACCGGCGGTAACGCCGAAAAAGAGATTCGGTTTGCCGAGGCGCATAAAGTCCGCTTTGCTGCTCCAGTCCGGCTGGGCAATGATGCCGACGCGAAAGCCCTGCGCTTCCAGCATCCTGCCGCAGATTGCCATGCCGAAGCTCGGGTGATCGACATAGGCGTCGCCGGTGACGAGGATAATGTCGCAGCTGTCCCAACCGAGTTCATCCATCTCTTCGCGCGACATCGGCAGAAAAGGCGCGGGGCCGAAGCAGGCCGCCCAGTACTGCGGCCAGGAGAAAAGATCGCGATCCGGCTGGATCAGGGAGAGTGCGCTCATCGTGCTTCCAGAAAAGGTAAAAAGGGAGTCAAAGGGCGGCGATTATACGCCCTCTTTGTGTGGGAATAGAAGGAGGTTTTTTCAGCACCCGGCAGGCAGAGCGCCGCCGGGTTGGAGGAAATTACGGCGCGGGGTTGACCAGCAGCTGGCCGACCGAGCCGCGATCGGCCATCTCCAGCGTCTGGCTCTGGAACTGGAACGGGAAGTGCGGCCACGAAGGTTGACCAAACCACACCAGCAGTTCCACCTGGCCGTCGATCCAGACGGTATCTTTCCAGCCGCGATCTTCCGGGAACGGCAGCGCGCCGTTGACGCTGCGCAGCATAAACATTGCGCCTTCAATATGGAACGACTGCGGCATCTCTGCGCGCACCGTCCAGCGCTCCCAGGTGCCCTGCTGGGCGGTCACATCGATGCGCTGTGGATCCCACAGCTGGCCATTGATGCCCGGATCGCTACCGAGAGTCATGTCCCGGCTGCGCGACGGCGAACCGGCCATCAGATCCGCAGGCAGCAGGCGCATCGGCAGGGTATCCGTCACCAGCGGCAGCAGGCCGGTAGGACGCAACGTCAGCACCAGCGTGGAGATAAGAATGCTCGACGGCTCAAACAGGCCGCGCAGCCGATCCATGATCCCCGCCGCTTCGCCGCAGGTAATCGAAACTTCATCACCGTTGGTCATATCGACCAGCACTTCGCGCCGCTCACCGGGCGCCAGCGACAACTGTTTGACCGACACCGGCGCGGGTAGAAAGCCCTGATCGCCGGCGATTACATGCAGGGCGCGGCCGTCGCTCATCTGTAGCAGATAGCGTCGGGAGTTGGAGGCATTGAGCAGACGCAGGCGCACCCAGCCGCGGGAGACCTCGACAAAGGGGCTTTGCGCGCCGTTGACCATCAAGGTATCGCCGACAAAACCGCCGCTGCCCGGCTCGCTGTACTCCGGCGTACCGAAGTTATCCAGCCGCTTATCCTGAATGATGATCGGAAAGTCATCCACGCCGTAGTGGTTGGGGATCGGCAGCGCTTTGCTGATCTCATCTTCCACCAGCCACATCCCCGCCAGCCCGCTATAGACCTGCTCAGCAGTGCGGTTTGGCGTGTTGGCGTGATACCACAATGTCGCGGCGCTCTGGCGAATTGGCAGCACCGGTGCCCAGTCATTGCTGGCGCTCATCATACGCGCTGCGCCACCCATCAGCGGGCCTGGCACCTGCAGGCCGCTCACGGTCATCGCCACGCTTTCCGTCAGCCGGTTGCTGTAAATCAGCTTTACGTCATCGCCATTCCACACGCGGATGGTCGGCCCGAGATAGCGACCGTTGATGCCGGAAACCGGCGCGCGGGTGCCTTTAACAAAGGACCAGTGCGCGCGCTGGAGCGTCATAAAAAGCGGCTGTCCGCGCCGCGATTCGAGCAGCGGCGGAACGGGCAGCGGCGGTTGCTGCCCGGCAGCATTCGCCCTCAGCGGCACTGCGCTGGTACATAGCGCAAGGCCGGAAGCCTGAAGAAACTGACGCCGACTGAGTGACATATTTGCTCCGAGTAACACTGACTTAATACGCCAGAGGCTGGGTGCCTCCGGGTTTGCTCACAACTGACGTTTATACCCGACCGGCGGCTTCGCGTTCTGCCACTTCTTTATCGAGCTCTTCGATTTTTGCCGCCATCAGTTCGCGGCAGTGGGTCGCTAACTGGCGAACCTGATCTTTACCGAACTGCGTCACATCCACCGGCGGCAGCATTTCTACAATCACCAGCCCATTCTTCAGGCGGTTGAGATTCACTTTATTCGAGGTGGTGGAGACGCAGACCGGAATAATCGGCACACCGGCCGCAATCGCGGCGTGGAACGCACCGGTTTTAAATGGCAGCAGGCCGCGACCACGGCTGCGCGTCCCTTCCGGGAACATCCAGACCGAGATGTTACGTTTCTGGATCTGCTTCACCACCTGCGCGATGGTGCCGTGCGCTTTGGCGCGGTTGTCGCGGTCAATCAGCAGGTTGCCAGTCAGCCAGTAGAGTTGACCAAAAAACGGGATCCACAGCAGGCTCTTTTTACCCACGGTAACCGTCGGCGGCAGCACGATGCTGGAAGCGGTGACCATATCGTAGTTGTTCTGGTGGTTAGCGATATAGATAGCGTTGCCGAACTTATCCGCGCCCGGCGGCAGGCGTCTTTCCACTTTCAGCCCGCACACTGGCGCAAGGCGACCAAAAAGATGGCCGAAGGTGGCAACATGTTTTGGGTTTCTTGGACTGAACAGGCAGTAAATCGAGCCGAATATCGAGACAAGAATGGAGTAGATTACGATGATGATGACACGAAAAATAAATAACATAGCGACCTCTGAAGCCCATACCCTGAGCATTATATACACGCCAGCGTAAATCCGCTGATGCTGGCTGCGCCTCGCTGACCGCCATGCGGTCCGGGCTTGTGTTATGCGGCCTTTAAAAAGAACGTATTGTTAATCGCAATCTGCGAATAAACAACGTCTTTACGGGAAATTTCTAAGAAATATCTCCCCGCGCGCGGCGGGGAGAGGATGATGAAGATTACTCTTCGCTATCGCCCGCGCCCGGACGGGTCGGCGCGTCGATCTCTATGCGGTCAATTTTCTGCAAACCGCGCATCAGCGTACCGCGACGTCCGCGCTCGCCATGCACTTTTTGCAGCTCTTCCGGACGCAGTTTGATCTTGCGTTTGCCGACGTGGAGCGTCAGCGTGCTCTGCGGCGGCAGCAGGCAGAGATGCGCCAGCGCGTCGCTCCCTTTCGCCGCATCAGCGGAAGGAATGCCGATGATTTTGTTGCCTTTGCCTTTCGAGAGCTGCGGCAGATCGCTGACCGGGAACATCAGCATACGCCCGGCGGCGGTGATCGCCAGCAGCATATCGTCGTCGTGCTCGATGGCAATCGGTGCCATCACGCGCGCGTTCTCCGGCAGGTTGATCAGCGCTTTACCGGCACGGTTACGGGCAATTAAGTCATTGAAGGTGCAGACGAAACCGTAACCGGCATCGGAGGCCATCAGCAGCTTCTGATCTTCATTGCTCATCATCATATGCTCAACCGTCGCGCCCGGCGGCAGCGTCAGCTTGCCGGTGATCGGCTCGCCCTGCCCGCGCGCCGATGGCAGCGAAATCGGGTCGACGGCATAGCTGCGCCCGGTGGTATCGATAAAGACCACCGGCTGGTTGCTCTTGCCCTTCGCCGACGCTTTCCAGCTGTCGCCCGCTTTGTAGCTCAGCCCCTGAGCGTCAATGTCATGCCCTTTGGCGCTGCGCACCCAGCCCATCTGCGACAGCACAATTGTCACCGGCTCTGACGGCAGCATATCGTGCTCGCTCATCGCTTTGGCCTCTTCGCGCTCGTGCAGCGGTGAGCGGCGATCGTCGCCGAAAGCGGTGGCATCCGCCTGCAGCTCTTTTTTCAGCAGGGTGTTCATCTTGCGCTCGGAAGCGAGGATCGCCTGCAACTGATCGCGCTCTTTTTCCAGCTCGCTCTGCTCGCCGCGGATCTTCATCTCTTCCAGTTTGGCGAGATGGCGCAGTTTTAACTCAAGAATGGCTTCCGCCTGGGTTTCGCTGATGCCAAAACGCGACATCAGTACCGGCTTCGGCTCATCTTCGCCGCGGATAATCTCAATCACTTCGTCAATATTGAGGAATGCCACCAGCAAACCTTCAAGGATATGCAGGCGCTTGAGCACTTTCTCAAGCCGGTGATTAAGGCGGCGGCGCACCGTATCACGGCGGAAGGTCAGCCATTCGGTGAGGATCTCCAGCAGGTTTTTCACCGCCGGGCGACCATCGAGGCCAATCATATTGAGGTTGATGCGGTAGCTCTTCTCCAGATCGGTGGTGGCGAAGAGGTGGTTCATCACCTGATCCATATCGACGCGGTTGGAGCGCGGCACCACCACCAGACGGGTCGGGTTTTCGTGGTCCGACTCATCGCGCAGGTCATCGACCATCGGCAATTTTTTATTGCGCATCTGGCTGGCGATCTGCTCCAGCACGCGCGCGCCGGAGACCTGGTGCGGCAGCGCGGTGATCACCACGGCGCCATCCTCTTTTTTCCACACCGCGCGCATACGCACCGAGCCGCGACCGTTCTGGTAGATTTTGCGAATTTCAGCACGCGAGGTGATGATCTCTGCTTCGGTCGGGTAATCCGGCCCCTGGACAATGTCCAGCAGCTCATCGAGGGTGGTTTTCGGCTGGTCAATCAGCGCCATCGCCGCGTTGGCGACTTCGCGCAGGTTGTGCGGCGGAATGTCCGTCGCCATACCGACTGCAATCCCGGTGGTGCCGTTCAGCAAAATGTTCGGCAGGCGGGCAGGCAGCATTTTCGGCTCCTGCAACGTACCGTCGAAGTTCGGCACCCACTCAACGGTGCCCTGCCCCAGCTCGCTCAGCAGCAGCTCGGCATATTTCGACAGGCGGGATTCGGTATAACGCATGGCGGCAAAGGATTTCGGATCGTCCGGTGCCCCCCAGTTCCCCTGGCCGTCGACCAGCGGGTAGCGATAGGAGAAGGGCTGCGCCATCAGCACCATCGCTTCGTAGCAGGCGCTGTCGCCGTGCGGGTGGTATTTACCCAGAACGTCGCCCACGGTACGGGCGGATTTCTTGAACTTCGCGCTGGCGCTCAGCCCCAGTTCAGACATTGCGTAGACGATGCGACGCTGAACGGGTTTCAGGCCATCACCGATAAACGGCAACGCACGATCCATGATGACGTACATGGAGTAGTTCAGGTATGCGTTTTCCGTAAATTCATGCAGCGCAAGGCGCTCTGCCATATCGCTCATTAATCGTGATTCCTCAACGTATGCGCCCACCTTTTCGGCGGCAATATTGCCGCAGATACTACCCTATCTGCGGCGAGGAGTCATAGCGATGCGCGATTTTTTCACGAGCGGTCAGCGCTTACTGACCGACTTTGCGGATCTCTTTTACGTCGATCTCAACGGAGTTCCAGTCTTTGTCCACTTCACCCTGGATTTCGACCTTATCCTGCGGTCCGACGCTCAGCCCTTTCCAGCGTTTCTGGTCAATATCGACATTGATGGTGCCGGTGGCATCTTTGAAGGAGTAGGTATCATCCGAGATACGCTCAACGATGTTCCCGCTCAGCGTAACCCACGCATCATCGCGCAGGGATTTTGCGCTCTCAACGGTCGCTTTACTGCCGTTTGGCCCGGTAAAGCCGCCGCCCTGCTGAGAGGTGGTTTGTTGTTGTGCCGCGCCCGGGCCGGTAAAACCGCCCTGATTAGCAGCAAATGCCGGTGCGGCGCAGAGTGCGAGAACAGCGGTGATAGCAGCAAACTTTTTCATCTTATCTCTCCCTTTTTGTTGGTAAGGCTCCATTAAGCCAGCCACTTCTTAACAACTTCTTAAGGCATAAAAAGATTATTTTTCGCTGTACAACGCCCGCTGTGAGCGGGTTAACTGCCTCCAGGCCTGAGTACACGGAGAGAGTATGCGAATTCTGCTGATAGAAGATGATGCGCTGATTGGCGACGGTCTGAAGGCTGGTCTTGGCAAAAAAGGCTTCACCGTCGACTGGTTTACCGACGGCAAGCTCGGCAAAGCGGCGCTGTTTGCCGCCCCTTATGATGCGGTGATCCTCGACTTAACGCTGCCGGGACTTGATGGGTTAACCATCCTGCGCGACTGGCGTGAGCAGAAGCGCAGCGAGCCGGTGCTGATCCTTACCGCCCGCGACGCCATCGAGCAGCGGGTCGAAGGGCTGCGGCTCGGTGCTGATGACTATCTGTGTAAACCCTTTGCGCTGGTGGAAGTGGCCGCCCGGCTGGAGGCGCTGATTCGCCGCACCCACGGCCAGGCGCAAAGCCTGCTGCGCCACGGCCAGGTTACCCTCGACCCGGTAAGCCTGGTCGCCACCTTTCATAACGAGACGCTGGTGCTGAAACCGAAAGAGTTCGCCCTGCTGGAACTTCTGCTGCGCAACGTTGGGCGCGTGCTGCCGCGAAAAGCGATTGAAGAGAAGCTCTACAACTGGGATGGCGATGTCTCCAGCAACGCGGTGGAGGTGCATGTGCACCATCTGCGCCGCAAGCTCGGCAGCGACTTTATCCGCACCGTTCACGGCATCGGCTACACCTTAGGAGAGGCATGAAATTTACGTTTCCCCATAGCCTGCGGCTGCGTCTGACGCTGCTCTTTTTGCTGCTCTCGCTGGCGGCCTGGCTCTGCGCCAGCGTCGTCGCCTGGCAGCAGACGCGCGACAAACTCGACAAGCTGTTTGATACCCAGCAGATGCTGTTCGCAAAACGCCTGAGCGTGATGAAGCTCGACCAGTTGCAAAGCGCCGCGCCGCAGGTGACTAAAAAGAAGATTAAGCATGGCCATCTTGATGATGACGTGCTGGCCTTCGCCATCTACTCCACCGACGGCAAACTGCTGCTGCACGATGGCGACAACGGGCGCGATATCCCCTACTCCTGGCGTCGCGATGGCTTTGATGATGGGCAACTACGCGATGATGACGATAAGTGGCGCTTTTTGTGGCTGACCGCGCCCGGCGGCGAGTACCGCATTGTGGTTGGCCAGGAGTGGGAGTATCGCCAGGAGATGGCGCTGGAGATCATCACCTCACAGCTGACCCCGTGGCTGGTGGCGCTGCCATTAATGTTGTTACTGTTAATCGCCCTGCTGACCCTTGAGTTGCGGCCATTAAACAAGGTTGCGCTGGCGCTGCGTTCACGCGCTCCGGATCGCGCCGATGCGCTGGAAACCCGCGGCGTACCCGGCGAAGTACGCCCGCTGCTGGATGCCCTCAACCAACTCTTTGCCCGCACACACACCATGATGCTGCGCGAGCGGCGCTTTACCTCCGACGCCGCCCATGAGCTGCGCAGCCCGCTGGCGGCGCTAAAAGTGCAAACGGAAGTCGCACAGCTCTCCGATGACGATCCCACCGCGCGCGCCAGAGCGCTGAGCCAGTTACATCTCGGGATCGATCGCGCGACCCGGCTGGTCGATCAGCTGTTAACCCTTTCGCGCCTCGATTCGCTGGAGCATATGGAGGATGTTGAGACGCTGGAGCTGGATGCGCTGCTGCAATCGGCGGTGATGGAGACCTACCACAGCGCGCAGCAAGCGGGAATGGATATCCGCCTGCATCTCAACGCCCACGGCGTGCGCCGCCAGGGCCAGCCGCTGCTGCTCAGCCTGCTGGTGCGCAACCTGCTGGATAACGCCATCCGCTACAGCCCGCCGGGCAGCGTGGTGGATGTCACCCTTGAAGCCAACAGCCTGAGCGTGCGGGATAATGGCCCGGGCGTCAGCGACGAGGCGCTGGCGCGGATTGGCGAGCGCTTCTATCGCCCGCCGGGGCAGAGTGAGACCGGTAGCGGGCTGGGGTTATCGATTGTCCAGCGTATTGCCGCTCTGCATCAGATGCAGGCCACCTTTGCTAATCATCCGGAGGGCGGTTTTATCGTTACTCTGCGCTGGTAGCGGGATTATTGCTTATTGCGCAAAAGTCTTTGCCATTATTGCCAATTTAATCGCCCCGTTGATGCGGATAGAATCGCCGACAAACGTATTTATCCGGGAACAAAAAATGAGCAATATTCTGATTATCAACGGTGCGAAGAAATTCGCCCACTCCAATGGCGAACTGAACGATACCCTGACCGACGTTGCGGCCAGCTTCCTGCGCGATGCCGGGCACGAGGTGAAAACCGTGCGTACCGACGGCGAGTACGACGTTAAAGCGGAAGTGGAGAACTTCCTGTGGGCCGACACGGTGATCTGGCAGATGCCGGGCTGGTGGATGGGCGCGCCGTGGACGGTGAAAAAGTATATGGATGATGTCTTTACCGAAGGCCACGGTTCACTCTATGCCAGCGATGGCCGTACCCGCTCCGATGCGGCGAAAAAGTATGGCTCCGGCGGGTTAATCCAGGGCAAAACCTACATGCTGTCGCTCACCTGGAACGCGCCAATCGACGCCTTTACCGATAAAGAGCAGTTCTTCCACGGCGTCGGCGTTGACGGTGTTTACCTGCCGTTCCATAAAGCGAACCAGTTCCTCGGTATGGACGCATTGCCGACATTTATCGCCAATGACGTGATCAAAATGCCGGACGTCCCGCGTTATATTGCAGAATATCGCAAGCATCTGGCGGAGATTTTTGCTTAACTGTAGCTGGACTTAAAAGGAGTAAACCATGTTGACAGTAGTAGCAGAGATCCGCACTCGCCCGGGGCAGCACCATCGCCAGGCCGTGCTTGATGAATTCGCGAAAATTGTACCGGTTGTGCTGCAAGAAGCAGGCTGCCACGGCTATGAGCCGCTGATCGACCACGCCGCTGGCGTCAGCTTCCAGACGACCGCGCCGGATTCCATCACAATGGTTGAGCGTTGGGAAAGCGTGGCGCATCTTGAAGCGCACCTGCAAACGCCCCACATGAAAGCGTGGAGCGAAGCAGTAAAAGGCGATGTCCTCGAGACCCATATCCGTATTCTCGAATCGGGTCTGTAACAGCCTTCCCCTCACCGCCAGGCGGGGGGAGAATATTCAGGCCGGCGCTTGCCGGCCCTTTGTTTACCAGTACAACTTCCAGCTCAGCGAGAAACGCGCCAGCGCTTCGACATAGAAGTAATCCCCCCAGCTTGCACACTCATCCACCCCTTTATTGCTCGACAGATGGTAGACCGAGTGCTTGAGCAGACCGTTGGTCGCCTCCTGCTTGCCCGCCAGGTAGTGTTTACTCAGCGATGACATAATGCGCATTGCCCACTGCTGGTAATGGGCGCGATCCGGGTCAGTCACCGGCAACTGCTTTACCAGCTCCAGCAAGCCGCAGACCGCAATTGCCGCTGATGAGGAGTCGCGCAGCGCGTCGGTACCCACCAGCGCCAGATCCCAGTGGCAGACCGCATCTTCCGGCAGGCGGTTGAGGAAGTAGTTCGCCAGCCGTTTTGACAGCGCCACCATCTCTTTATCGCCGGTGTAGATATAGCTCAGCAGGAAGCCGTAAATGCCCCACGCCTGGCCGCGCGACCAGCAGGAATCATCGGCGTAGCCCTGCTGGGTGTTGCCATAACGCGGCGCGCCGGTCTGCACATCCATATAGTAGGTGTGAAAGGTGGAGGCATCTTCACGGATAAGGTATTTCGCCGCCTGGCGCACATGGGCTTCGGCGGCATCGGCAAAGCGCCGGTCGCCGGTTTGCTCCGTCGCCCAGTAGAGTAGAGGCAGGTTCATATTGCAGTCGATGATCATTCGCCCGGCCTGGGCAGGATCGGTCAGATCGCCCCACGCCTGAATGATCTGCGCTTTTTCATGAAAGCGCTCCAGCAACGCTTCGGCCGCCAGTAGCCCAAAGCCGCGCGCATCGCGATTGCCGGTTAAGCGCCAGGCCGCCACGCAGGAGAGCGTGTATAGAAAGCCGAGATCGTGCGTGTTGGTGTCTTCGCGTCCGGCAATACGCAGGCCAAAGGAGCGCACGTGGCGCTCGGCCAGCGCGCGAAACGCCTCATCGCCGCTCATCTCCCACGCCAGCCACAGCTGCCCGGTCCAGAAGCTGGTGGTCCACTCGACGTTGCCGGTGAGCGGGTAAAAGCCGTCGACGCAGGTCTCCGCCGGGAACTGCTCGCCGAACTCGGTTAAATGACGGCGAATCAGCTCAAGGGTATGGCTACGCGCAGAGTCCAGCTCATCTTTAAAGGCCTGCACATCGGGCGCAGCCGGGCATGGGCGTAACGTTTCCTCGTTGATTTTACTTAACATTGTTCGGTTCCTTCTCTGGTCGATAATCGGATAGCCATTACCCTGCCGTTTTTGCATCCAGCGTGCGGGCTTGCCGCCATTTGCTCTGGCAGGCAGACAGGGTAAACAGTGAGATAAAGGTAAAGGTCAGCGCAATCGCGCCCATGATGATGTAGGTGTGTTCAAAGCCGATGCGGTCATACAAAATCCCGGCGGGCGACGAGACCACCACATTGCCGACGTAGAGCATCGCCTGGTAGCCCAGCAGATACATGGTGGCATTAACGCGTTTATCGAAATGCTCGGCGATATATTTAAATACCGACACCAGCAGCAGACAGATTTCGAGACCGTAGAGCGGTTTGAGGATCGAAATAAGCAGATGCGATTCGCACAGCCCGGAGATAATTAACCGCGCGCCGACAATCAGGCCGACAATTAATAACCCGCGCTTGGCGCCAATAAAGTTCACAAACAGCGGGATGACCATATACATGACAAATTCCATGCCCGACTGCACCGTGCCCAGATAACCAAACACCGCATTGCCTTCATGCACATCGTCAAAGAAGGTGACGAAGTAGCGTGAGAACTGCTGCTCGGCGATAAACATCATCCACGCGACACCGGCGACATAGAGGCAGAAGGCCCAGAATTTGCGGTTACGCAGCAGCGCATAGACATCGGCAGGCGCGATCTTCTCTTTAGTCAGCACTTCACCCGCGTGGGCGGAGTGGACATTCACTTTCAGGCTCAGCAGCACCGCCAGCATGATCAGCGACGCCACAGAACCCATGATGAAGTTATAGGCCGGAGAGAGGTTAAACAGCAGGCCGGAGAAAGAGGAAGCCACCGCCCAGCCCAGCGATCCCCACATGCGGATCTGCCCAAACTCCATGCCGTTTAAGCGGCTGTAACGGTCGGTATAGGATTCGCATGCCGCCACGCCCGCATACCATGCAAAGCTTAAATAGATAGCGCCAACAATAATCCCGACCAGGGTGTTGGACATTAACAGCGGCTGATAGACATAGATAAAAAACGGTGCCATTAAGGCCGACATCAGCACGACAAAATAGAGCAGATATTTGCTCATGCCGATTTTATCCAGGATATAGCCATAAATCGGTTTCAGAATAACGGAGAAGATACCGTTAACGGCAAAGACCGTGCCGATCACCGTCCCGCTTAAATTGGCTTTTTGCCCCAGCCAGATCGCCAGCAAACCAATGCTCGCCGACCAGGTAAAAAAGTAGAGAAAGATAAAGGTGCTGATTTTGTAATATTCAGTTTTATTATTTATGGTGATTTTTTCCATACTATCCTCGACGAAAGCATGTAGGGTTCAGCGTTATTTCCCGGCCAGCGCCGGGCATCAAAGTGCAATCTCGATACGGTTTTTCTGCCCCGGTTGATGGATGACCAGCGCGTTATTGTTGATAAGCAGTTCCGGTAAGAGCGGGTTGAAGGCCAGTTCGCAGGTTGCCGCCTGCACGGCACACGCCAGCCACTGCTGGCCTGGTGCAATCTCTGTGCGCAGCACCGGAATGGAGGCGCAGGGTGAAAACATGATGCTGCTGTTGGGCGGTGTGACGACGCTATCCGCCTCGCGCGGAACATCGGCGAGCAGGTTGAAAATGCCGCTGACGCCGTTTTCAGCGACCACCAGGCTGCCGTGCTGCTCAGCGCGATGGGGCGCTTTCAGCACCGCAAAGCCCCCTTCTACGCTGGTCAGCGCGCGTGCGGTGTCGATGCGGTGAACGCGCAGATGCCACTCGCCGCAGGGGATGAGCCAGGTGGCGATCTGCACGTCATGCCACGGCGACCAGCGGGAGAAGATCGCCTGTTCGCTTATCACCACTTCGTCGCACTCGCGGCGGCCGCGAAAGTAGTTATCCCCTTCACTCAGCAGCAGCATTGAGTCGCAGGCGGCATGCTTGATGCCGTAGCGCCCGCGCTCGATGGTGAAACCAAAGCGGCTGGAGTAGGCAAATTTGGTGTATTTCGCTTCGGTATTGACGTAGTTGTTCAGCTCCAGCTGTCCGGCGGTCAACATCCAGACATGCTTCGACTCTTCGCTGTGCACGATAAGCTGCCCGGCAGGGGCAATTACGCGCTGCGCGTTGAGCCGTGGTAACGGCTGCTCTTCGGCATGCCAGAAGGGGTGAGAGGCGGGCAGCGCGAGGATCAAGAAGACCTTCAGCGCCCAGTAGGGCGAGCCGGGTGAGTTGTAATCTTCACACATCGCCAGGTTAGGGTAGGCAAAACCGAGGGTCAGAATGCCGTCGCGATCGAAGATAGGCTGTTTAAGCCACCAGCGCAGATGGCGCAGGATCACGCCTTTTACCACGCCCGGCGTAAAGACCGGCAGGTCAGCAAAGGCGACGGCGCTCCAGAAGGCGACCATCGCAAAGCGGTAGGTGAGGCTGCGGCCAAACGGCACTGACTCCCCTTCTGCCGCTGACATATAGATAAAGTCCTCAGCAAAGAGGCTGGCGCGCTCGCGAATGGTTGCCGCGCGCGGCGCATCCTCTTCGCCATTCAGCGCAGCATAGATCAGGCCGTAAAAATGAAACGCCATCGAGATGTAGTAATCTTTTGGTCGGCCGGGGCCGTCGGAGTACCAACCGTCGCCAAGATAGTAGGCATCCATCATCGCAAAGCGGCGTTCAATCGCCTGCACATCCCACGGCAAACCGGCGCGTTTGAAGCCCAACTGCACCATGATGGCGAAGAAGTTCCAGTTGCTGTCGGGCATTTCCGCTTCGGTGATCTGGTTAAGCCAGCGGTAGAGGTTTTCGTTTTCCTGCGCACTGAAGTTGAGCGTGAATTTATCACCCAGCAGCGCCAGCCCGAGACCGTAGGCCGCCATCTCCACCAGCCGCTGATCGTATGCCACGGTGTCGCCCCAGTAGCCGCTATCCTGCGGATCGGTGCCGCGCTTGATCGCTGCCAGATATTTCTCGCTGAATGTTTCCGTATCGCCGCCCGCCATCAGCGGAAACAGCCCCCACAGCGCGCGGGAGAGCCCCTCCATTTCAGCAATTTCATCGCTGTAGTGGGCGCTGGTGGCACCGAGGGAGAATTGCGCCGCACCGGCCGGAAACTGTTTATCCAGCGCGTCGAGCATAGTGGTCAGCGCGCTGACTACCTCGTCGCGGGATGACAATGGATTTGATTTTTTCTCGTGCGCCGCCTGCATAACCTTTCCTCCCCTGATGTGTGGCAGAAGAATAGTTAATCAACAGCGCGGTGAAATGTTACCTCTGTCACAACACCGTAACTTCTCTGAACCCGTTATTGAGAAAATTTAAAACCGTGGTTTATAAATGGCTACAGGGAAGTAAAAATTGAGATTGATTGCACCATGACTTCAGGCTTGCAGGCAGAGCGGCTGGAACTAATTACCCTCAACGACGCGATCGTGTCGTTTAGCCGCCTTTACGCCAATACCGTGCGTTACCACCACTGGCATCAGTGCCTGGAAGTGCTCTATGTCGAAGAGGGCTTTGGCGTGGTGATTGTTGATAATCGCCACTACACCATGCGGCCCGGCAGGCTCTTTTTCTTTCCGCCCTTTACCCTGCACCGGGTAATGGTGGATGAGCAGGCACAGGATTGTTATCGCCGCACCATTATCCATGTCGATCACCATGTGGTGCTGAAACACCTGCGCGATTTTCCGCATAATCACCAGCGTTTACAGCGCCTCTCCTTACGCGGGGGCGCGGCGGTGGTGATGGACGCGGCCGATATCCACCCCCATATCGATCATCTGTTTAGTTGTTATGGGAAGCTGGCCGAGAACCGCAGCCTGAATGTCGAGCAGGTCGCCTGCTTGCTGCTGAATCTGCTAAGTATATTGCCGGAGGATATTGAGAAATTACCGGAAGAGCAGAGCGGGATCGCCACGCCGGTGATGTTCTGGCTACAGGAGAATTACCGGCATAAGTTTAGCCTGCAACGGCTCGCCGGGGATCTTGGCAAATCACGCAGCTATGTCTCGCGCCGCTTTCATTTCGAGACCGGCGAGCCGATCCATCAATATTTAAACACCCTGCGTTTGCGCAAAGCGTGCGACTCGCTGCTTCACACACCGCTCAGCATCCGCGAGATCGCCCTTGATGTCGGGTTTTCCGATGTGACCTATTTTATTAGCGCGTTTAAACGCGGCATCGGCGAAACGCCGTTGCAGTACAGGAAGAATCATCGCAACGAACACGCCCTTAAAAAGCACCTTTAAAAGCACTTTTTAATGCACCATAATGGCCTCTCTTTGACAGGAGAACGACTATGCCATTCCAGATTCTGACGACCACCGCAGCCAGCATCACCGAACTGAAACGTGACCCGATGGGGACATTTAATGCCGGGGAAGGCGCGCCGGTTGCCATTCTTAATCGCAATGAACCCGCGTTCTACTGCGTCCCGCCCGCGCTCTATGCACGCCTGATGGAGATGCTTGAAGACGAAGAGCTGGGGCGCATTGCGGACGAGCGTGCTGATGAACCCACCATCGAGGTCAAGCTTGATGACCTATAAGCTGGCGTTCAACGTATCGGCATTAAAGGAGTGGAAGAAGCTGGGAAGCACTGTTCGCGAGCAGTTCAAAAAGAAGCTTCAGGAGCGGCTCGAAAACCCGCGCGTCCCGGCAGCACAGCTCCATGGGCGCAAAGATCAGTACAAAATTAAGCTACGCGGTGCGGGATACCGGCTGGTCTATAAAGTCGAAGACGAGATCATCACCGTGACGGTGATCGGTGTGGGCAAACGCGAGAACGATGAGATCTATACAGCCACACGCTTCAGGTAAGATGCACAACATGCCGGATGGCGGCTTGCGCCTTATCCGGCCTACATACAACCTGAAAGCGTTGACCAGGCCCGGTAAGCGGAGCGCCACCGGGCGTGACGGGTTTAGGCTTCGATCTCCGCCGTATCGCCCTTCTCTTGCAGCCAGTTGCGTCGATCTTCCGAGCGCTTCTTAGCCAGCAACATATCCATCATGGCGTCGGTCTGCTTGTCATCTTCATCGCTGATGATGAGCTGCACCAGGCGGCGCGTATTCGGATCGAGCGTGGTTTCACGCAGCTGCATCGGGTTCATCTCGCCCAGCCCTTTAAAGCGCTGTACGTTCGGTTTGCCCTTTTTGCGTTTCAGCTGCTCCAGCACGCCGGTTTTTTCCTCTTCCGTTAACGCGTAATAGACCTCTTTGCCGAGATCGATACGGTAGAGCGGCGGCAGCGCAACGTAGACGTGACCATTTTTCACAAGCGTACGGAAATGCTTCACAAACAGCGCGCAGAGCAGCGTGGCGATGTGCAGCCCGTCGGAATCCGCATCCGCCAGAATACAGATCTTGCCGTAACGCAGCTGGCTGAGATCTTCGCTGTCCGGATCGATACCGATCGCCACCGAAATATCATGCACCTCCTGCGAGGCCAGCACTTCATCGGAGGAGACCTCCCAGGTGTTAAGGATCTTGCCCTTCAGCGGCATGATCGCCTGAAACTCGCGATCGCGCGCCTGCTTCGCCGATCCGCCCGCGGAGTCCCCTTCCACCAGGAAGAGTTCGGTACGCGAGAGATCCTGCGCGGTGCAATCCGCCAGCTTGCCGGGCAGCGCCGGGCCGCTGGTGAGCTTTTTACGCACCACTTTTTTGGCAGCGCGCATGCGGCGCTGAGCGCTGGAGATCGCCATCTCCGCCAGCATTTCCGCCGTCTGAATATTCTGGTTCAGCCACAGGCTGAAGGCATCTTTCACCACGCCGGAGACGAACGCTGCGCACTGACGGGAGGAGAGACGCTCTTTGGTCTGCCCGGCAAACTGCGGATCCTGCATTTTGACCGACAACACGTAAGCGCAGCGATCCCAGATATCTTCCGCCGAGAGCTTCACGCCGCGCGGCAGGATATTGCGGTATTCGCAGAATTCGCGCATCGCATCGAGCAGGCCCTGACGCAGGCCGTTAACGTGGGTACCGCCCTGCATGGTCGGGATCAGGTTAACGTAGCTTTCGGTCAGCAGCTCGCCGCCTTCCGGCAGCCAGAGCAGCGCCCAGTCCACCGCTTCCGTTTCGGCAGAGAAGTTGCCGATAAACGGTTTTTCCGGCAGCGTCGGCAGGCCATTTACCGCTTCGCTCAGGTAGTCGTTCAGACCATCCTGATAGCACCAGCGCTGCTCGGCATTATTCACATTGTCTTTAAAGACAATCTCAACACCCGGGCAGAGCACCGCTTTCGCTTTCAGCAGATGCATCAGGCGGGAAACGGAGAAGCGCGGGCTGTCGAAGAAGGATTCATCCGGCCAGAAGTGAACGCTGGTGCCGGTATTGCGCTTACCGCAGGTGCCGATCACTTTCAGATCCTGCACCTTGTCGCCATTCTCGAAGGCGATGCTGTAGACCTGGCCGTCGCGTTTGACGGTTACTTCCACACGGCGTGACAGGGCGTTAACCACCGAAATGCCGACGCCGTGCAGGCCGCCCGAGAACTGGTAGTTTTTGTTGGAGAATTTACCGCCCGCGTGCAGGCGGCAGAGGATCAGTTCGACGGCAGGAACGCCCTCTTCCGGGTGGATATCCACCGGCATGCCGCGCCCGTCGTCGATAACTTCCAGCGACTGATCGGCGTGAAGAATGACCTCCACGCGCTTCGCGTGGCCCGCCAGCGCTTCATCCACGCTGTTATCAATAACTTCCTGGCCCAGATGGTTAGGGCGCGTGGTATCGGTATACATCCCCGGACGGCGGCGAACCGGCTCAAGCCCGGTGAGTACCTCTATGGCATCAGCGTTATAGGATTGCGTCATGGTGTATTCGTAGATAGTGATCGCATCGTTTCCGGCGGCTTATTCAAGCCCAAGGAAATCGATAATCTGTGTGAAATGTTTCTCAAAGCCCGTGAAGGCGTGATTTCCGCCCTCTTCAACTGTCTGGCGGCAGGCATCGTAATAGGCCACCGCCTGGCGGTAATCGAGCACTTCGTCCCCGGTTTGTTGCAGCAGCCAGATCAGATCCGGCGCCTCAAGCGGGTCAACTTGCATCACTTTGAGCTCGTAAATATGGCGAGACTCTAGCACATATTGCTGCCCTGTGTAGGGGTTCTCGTTAGGGCCGAGATAATCCGCCAGCAATTCAAACGGCCGTACCGCCGGATTGACTACCACCGCTGGCAGCATAAAGCATTGCGAGAGCCAGGTCGCCAGATAACCGCCGAGGGAAGAGCCGACAATACCGAGCGTTTTTCCACCCCGGGCAAGCACCAGCGACTCCAGCATCTCTGCGGCTTCGGCCGGATAGGGCGGCAGCTGCGGCACCACCATTTCAATATGCGGATGATGCTGTGCGACCCATTGCGCCAGCTGCGTCGCTTTGCCGGAGCTGGGCGAACTGTTGAAACCATGTAGATAAAGAAGCGTTGACATCAATAGCCTTCTGAGGCGGTATCGGGTCTGAATTCGCTCCCCGCCAGACGGCACACTTCAGTGTGCAGCGTTCCGTCAGGGTAGAGATCCAGCCAGCGCCAGCCTGGCGCGATAGTATCCAGCGTGAAGCTGGCGCAGTGCGGCTTAAACTGCACGCAGGTCGACGGCGTCGCCAGCAGGCGGCGGCCATTCCAGTCGAGATCGAGTTCCTGGTGGATATGCCCGCAAATCAGCGTGCGCACCTGCGGAAAGCGTTGCAGCATGTTATCCAGCTCCGCGGCGTTGCGCAGGCTGTGCTGATCAAGCCAGCTGCAGCCGGACGGCAGCGGATGGTGATGCAAAAGCAGTAACGTGTGGCGCTGCGGGCTGTCGGCGAGTTTTTTCTCCAGCCAGTCGAGCTGAAATTCGCTTAGCTCACCGTGCGGAACGCCGAACACCTGGCTGTCAAGCAGCAGGATTTGCCACTGCTCACCGACAAAGACACGTTTCGCGGAGGAGATCCCCGCATCCTGCAGCGCGCTGTACATGGCAGGTTGAAAATCGTGATTGCCCGGCAGCCAGACGCAGGGTGCGTCGAAGCTTGCGATACCTTCAGCAAAGTGCTGATAAGCCGCAGCGGTATGATCCTGCGCCAAATCGCCGGTGGCGACGATCAGATCGCACGAACGCTGCTGAGCCCGGATCGCATTCAGTACCGCCTGATAGCTCTCCCAGGTGTTTACTCCTAACAGCGTTTCATGCTTTTTGGCGAACAGGTGAGAATCGGTTATTTGTAATACCCTGACTCTGGACTCACTCCCCAGAGAGAGGTTTAACAGGCTTTCCAAATGGTGTCCTTAGGTTTCACGACGCTAACAAACCGGAATCGCCATTGCTCCATGTGCTAAACAGTAACGCAGCCAGTCGGCCAGAAACTGATTAATTTGATGCTTTTCGTCGCGTTGATGCAACTTTTTATTGGGATAATCATAACGCGCTTTAAATCGAAAGATCTGCTGGCTCGAACACACTTCGGCCACCATCGCATCGTGATACAGGCGCACTGTCATTGAGGGCAGGCTCCAGTAGCTGACGGCAGGCGCGGTCTGTTCAATCTCCACAAGCGTAGTGTAGCGGGTGGATTCAACAATCGTTAATCGGTACTGCGCATTGGTCACCTGATAACTTACCGCTTCGCCCGCCTCATCATTACGCGGTAGCAGGCGGCGCAGCTGGGCGAAATTGGTCTCGCACAGGCGCATCATTTCTGGGAAGTCAGGTGTGTAACGCTTCATTTTTTCCACTCGTTTTGTAAGCTCTCATAATGCAGCTGCAGCCATTGCAAGGCGATGACAGACGCTGCGTTGTCAATTGTCCCCTCTTCTACCCACTGGTAAGCCTGTTCCCGGCTCACCACATGAACACGAATATCTTCGTTTTCATCCACCAGACCATGAATACCTGAGGCCTGTGTGGCATCCACTTCACCAACCAGTACGGCAGTGCGCTCGCTGGTACCGCCCGGGCTTGCCAGGTAGCTCAGCATCCTTTTCACGCGTCCGACCGCTAAACCGGCCTCTTCATCCGCCTCACGCCGTGCGACCTCTTCGTCCGACTCGCCCACTTCGATCATGCCGGCAACCATCTCCAGCAGCCACGGCGTGTCGCTGGTATCAAATGCTGCAATGCGAATCTGTTCGATCAGCACGACTTCGTCGCGCACAGGGTCATAGGGTAGCAAGACTGCGGCGTGACCGCGTTCAAAAATTTCACGCTGCACTTCGCCGCTCATTCCGCCATTAAAAAGACGATGGCGAAAACGATAGCGAACAAGCGAAAAAAAACCGGTGTAGAGCGTTTCCCGTGCAATAATTTCTACATCATTTTTTGTGAAAGTGACGATGGATGAGTCTGGCTTATTCATTGGCGGCATCTCATATGAAGTGATGATAAATCGGTGGATTTTCAAGCCTGTTTTACGCGTGTTTCAAGCGCTATGTGTTAGATTGATGCAAATTTATGCCGATGGCACGTTACGCCAAGCTTTCGCGGTGCGTACTTCTGGTAGAATCTGCGATTATTTTTCCAATTTAGATCAGCGCTAGTACTGCTTCACAACAAGGAATGCAAATGAAGAAATTGCTCCCCCTCTTTATCGGCCTGAGCCTGACCGGTTTCAGTGCGATGAGCCAGGCAGAAAACCTGTTACAGGTTTATCAGCAGGCGCGTTTAAGCAACCCGGATCTGCGTAAATCCGCCGCCGACCGCGATGCCGCCTTCGAAAAGATTAATGAAGCGCGTAGCCCGTTACTGCCTCAGCTTGGTTTGGGGGCAGACTACACCTATACCAACGGCTTCCGCGATAGCCAGGGCGTCGATTCCAACGTGACCAGCGGTTCACTGCAATTAACGCAGACCATTTTTGATATGTCGAAATGGCGCGCGCTGACTTTACAGGAAAAAACAGCCGGGATTCAGGATGTCACCTGGCAGACCGACCAGCAGACGCTGATGCTGAACACCGCTACCGCCTACTTCAACGTGCTGAGCGCCATCGATACGCTCTCCTACACCGAAGCGCAGAAGCAGTCTATCTATCGCCAGTTAGATCAAACCACCCAGCGCTTTAACGTTGGCCTGGTTGCCATCACCGATGTGCAGAACGCCCGCTCACAGTATGACACCGTGCTGGCGAACGAAGTTTCGGCGCGTAACGCACTGGATAACGCCGTAGAGACGCTGCGCCAGGTGACCGGTAATTACTACCCGGAGCTGGCGTCGCTGAACGTCCAGAGCTTTAAGACCGACAAACCGCAGCCGGTGAACAACCTGCTGAAAGAAGCGGAAAACCGCAACCTGACGCTGTTGCAGGCGCGTTTGAGCCAGGATCTGGCGCGCGAGCAGATTCGTCAGGCGCAGGATGGTCACTTGCCGACCCTGGATTTAACTGCCTCTACCGGCGTGTCGAACTCCTCCTACAGCGGTTCCAGAACGCGTAACAACTCGCAGTTCAGCGACTCCGACGTTGGTCAGAACAAAGTTGGCCTGAGCTTCTCCCTGCCGCTCTATCAGGGTGGTCAGGTAAACTCGCAGGTCAAACAGGCACAATTTAACTTCGTGGGTGCCAGCGAGCAGCTGGAGAGCGCGCACCGCAGCGTAGTGCAGAACGTTCGCTCCTCCTTTAATAACGTCAACGCCTCGATCAGCAGCATCAACGCCTACAAACAGGCGGTGGTCTCTGCGCAGAGCTCCCTTGATGCGATGGAAGCAGGCTACTCAGTCGGTACACGCACCATTGTTGACGTGCTGGATGCCACTACCACGCTCTACAACGCGAAGCAGCAGCTCTCAAGCGCTCGTTATAACTACCTGATTAACCAGCTTAATATTAAGCAGGCGCTCGGTACGCTGAATGAGCAGGATCTGGTTGCGCTTAACGGTGCGCTGGGCAAATCCATCTCTACTGCGCCAGAGAGCGTGGCACCGGAGAACCCGGAGCAGCAGGCTAAGGTTGAGAACTTCGGCGCGGGTGCACAACCTGCCGCCGCACGCACCGGCCTGACTCGTTAAACACCCGCTATAGATCACGGGGGCACACAGCCCCCGTTTTTACGTAAGGCAACGTAAAGGCCTTCCCGCCTCGCTTTAACTTCGCCCCCCCATCCTCTATCCTGATTGTTTTATTCATGCCTTTGGGTCCACAGGAAGATAACAATGAAACGGACAAAAAATATTAATCATGCGACGTTCCGCAAAAGCTGGAGCGCACGTCATTTAACGCCTGTCGCGCTGGCGGTCTCCGCCGTGTTTATGCTGGCAGCCTGTGAACAAAATGACGAAACGGTTTCCATGTACCAGAACGCCGACGACTGCTCATCGGCGAATCCGGGTAAAAGCGCGGAGTGTAAAGCCGCGTACAACAATGCCTTAAAAGAAGC
Organism: Kosakonia sp. 1610; assembly: GCF_050435845.1. Taxonomy (NCBI): domain Bacteria; kingdom Pseudomonadati; phylum Pseudomonadota; class Gammaproteobacteria; order Enterobacterales; family Enterobacteriaceae; genus Kosakonia; species Kosakonia sp. 1610. The sequence continues at coordinate 312,606 of NZ_JBNDKZ010000004.1, forward strand.
TGAACGTACCGCGCCGAAATACGCCTCACGCGAAGATTGCGTGGCGGAGTTTGGCGAAGGCCAGTGCCAGCAGGCACCCGCGCAGGCAGGCGTAGGTGCGGCGGGCACAGAAAACCAGGCGCAGAATCAGTCCAGCGGCAGCTTCTGGATGCCGCTGATGGCCGGTTACATGATGGGCCGCTTAATGGGCGGCGGCGCGGGCTTTGCTCAGCAGCCGCTCTTCAGCTCGCGTAACCCGGCAAGTCCGGCTTACGGTCAATACACCGACGCCTCCGGTAAAGGTTACGGTGCAGCGCAGCCGGGCCGTACCGCAACGGTGCCTAAAACCGCGATGGCGCCGAAACCGGCCACCACTACCACCGTAACCCGCGGCGGCTTTGGTGAATCGGTCGCCAAACAGAACACCATGCAGCGCAGCAGCGCCTCCGGCACCTCCAGCCGTTCAATGGGTGGCTGACGTCGATGGAAAGAATCAGCATTAGCGAGCGCCCGGACTGGCGCGAAAAAGCAGCGGAGTACGGCTTTAATTTTCACACCATGTATGGCGAGCCCTACTGGTGTGAAGATGCCTACTACAAACTGACGCTCGCCCAGGTTGAGAAACTGGAGGATGTCACCGCCGAGCTGCACCAGATGTGCCTGCAGGTGGTAGAGAAGGTCGTTGCCAGCGATGAACTGATGACCAAATTCCGCATTCCAAAACACACCTGGGGCTTTGTGCGCCAGTCGTGGGACACGCATCAGCCTTCGCTTTATTCACGTCTCGATCTCGCCTGGGATGGCATCGGGGAGCCTAAGCTGCTGGAAAACAATGCCGACACGCCGACCTCGCTGTATGAAGCGGCCTTCTTTCAGTGGATCTGGCTCGAAGATCAGCTCAACGCCGGCAACCTGCCGCAGGGCAGCGATCAGTTCAACAGCCTGCAGGAGAAGCTCATCGCACGCTTTGCAGAGCTGCGCGAGCAGCACGGCTTCCAGCTGCTGCACTTCACCTGCTGCCGCGATACGGTAGAAGATCGCGGTACGGTGCAGTATCTCCAGGATTGCGCGGCCGAAGCGGAGCTGGCCTCTGAGTTTCTCTATATCGAAGATATTGGCCTCGGTGAAAAGGGGCAGTTTTCCGATCTGCAGGATCAGGTGATTGGCAACCTCTTCAAGCTCTATCCGTGGGAATACATGCTGCGCGAAATGTTCTCCACCAAGCTGGAAGATGCTGGCGTGCGCTGGCTGGAGCCGGCCTGGAAGAGCATCATCTCCAACAAGGCGCTGCTGCCGATGCTGTGGCAGATGTTCCCGGATCACCCTAATCTGCTGCCAGCCTGGTTTGCCGATGAAGATCATCCGCCGATGGAGAAGTATGTGGTGAAACCGATCTTCTCCCGCGAAGGTGCCAACGTCTCGATCGTTGAGAACGGCAAAACCGTCGAGTCGGTGGAGGGCCCGTACGGCGAAGAGGGGATGATCGTGCAGGAGTTCTACCCGCTGCCGAAGTTTGGCGACAGCTATACGCTGATTGGCAGCTGGCTTATTAACGATCAGCCTGCCGGTATCGGCATCCGCGAAGATCGGGCGCTGATCACCCAGGATCTCTCCCGCTTCTACCCGCATATCTTTGTCGAATAAGTAAAAACCCGGCCCTCAGCGCCGGGTTTTTTATTCTCTCAGGCCCAGCTTACATCACGCCAAACAGCTTCGGCAGGAAGAGCGAGATGGCCGGAATATAGGTCACCAGCATCAACACCACGAACAGGATGGCGTAGAAAGGCAGCATCGCCTTCACCACCTGCTCGATCTTCTGTTTACTCACCGCGCTGGCGACAAACAGCACCGATCCCACCGGCGGCGTAATCAACCCAATCCCCAGGTTGACCAGCATGATCATACCGAAATGCACCGGATCGATACCCAGCGCATTGGTCACCGGCAGCAGTACCGGCGTCAGGATCAGGATCAGCGGCGCCATATCCATCAGCGTGCCGAGCAGCAGCAGCATGATGTTAATGCACATCAGAATCACATACTTGTTGTCAGAGAGCTGGGTAAACGCCTCGGTGATGCGCCCCGGCAGCTGCATATAGGTCATTACCGCACCGAAGGCCGAGGCGAAGCCAATCAGGATCATCACGATAGTGACGGTTTTCACCGTGCGGTACATCAGCTTCGGCAGCTCGGACCATTTGTAGTCACGATAGATAAACATGGTGACGAAGAAGGCCCACAGACAGGCGATTGCCGCTGATTCGGTGGCGGTGAAGATGCCGGAGAGAATGCCGCCCATGATGATCACCACCGTCATCAGCCCCCACAGCGTATCGGCAAAGATCTTCAACGCCTGGCGAAACGGCACCCGCTCCCCTTTTGGGTAACCGCGCTTGTGGGCAAAGACCACGCACATCACCATCAGGGTAAAACTGAGCAGCAGGCCTGGTAAAATCCCGGCGATAAACAGCGCCGCGATGGAGACAGTACCGCCCGTTGCCAGCGAGTAGATCACCGAGTTGTGGCTGGGTGGCGTGAGGATCGCCTGCACCGATCCGCTGGCGGTAACGGCGGCAGCGAAATCGCGCGGGTAACCCTTTTTATCCATCTCCGGGATCATTACCGAGCCGATCGAGGCGGTATCTGCCACCGACGATCCCGAAATGGCACCGAAAAAGGTCGAAGCGACGATATTAACCAGCGACAGGCCGCCACGAATAAAGCCGACAAAGATATAGGCAAAGTTGACCAGCCTGCGGGCAATGCCGCCCTCCGCCATAATCGCCCCGGCCAGAATAAAAAACGGGATCGCCAGCAGTGAGAATTTATTCACGCCGTTGGTCAGCTGGATCATCACCGCTTCCAGCGGAATATCGATATACCACGCGCCGAGTACCGCGCTAATGCCGACCGCATAGGCGACCGGCACGCCAATCGCCAACATAATGGCGAGCGTAAAGACCAGAATAAATGCATCCATAAAGGTTCCTTACCGGAGTCAGCTCGACGAGCCGAGCATCACCACCGGACGGTGGTACTGCGCGCCAAAAAGCATCTTCTCGACAATAAACAGAAGGGTGATCGCAGAGCCTATCGGCAGCGGTAAATAGCTCTCTCCGGCGGTAAAGAGCGGGAACTCTGCCACCGGCTGCTCCCACAATTCGGCGCACAGCGTCGCGCTGTACCAGAGTATAAAGAGGCTGATAGCCATCAGCATCAGATCCGCCAGCAGGAAACAGACCTTACGCAGCGGTTCGCTTAAGCGGTCGGTCATCATGGTGACAGCGATATGCGATCCGGCACGGTAGCTCACGGCAGCGCCGATAAAGGTAAAGGTCACCATGCAGATGATCGCCACCGGCTCCGGCCAGGAGAGCGCGCTGTTCAACACATAGCGGGCGAAAATCCCCACGGGGATAATCGCCACCATCACCAACAGCGCCAGACCGGCCACCCACATAGAGAGGCGATAGAGAATATCCATTAACAACGAATAGCGTTCTGCCATAACGGTTTTCCCGGTAGAAGTCGCAAACGGGCAGGCAAACCTGCCCGGCCAGCTTACTGCACGTCCTGAATACGCTTAATCAAATCCTGGTGCGCATTGCCGTACTTATCGCGTACCGACTGCGTGGCATCGTAGAAAGCTTTGGTGTCGATGTCGTGGAACTGCACGCCACCCGCTTTCATCGCCTGCAGCGACTTCTCGTTATAGGCTTTCCACAGCTCGCGCTGCTCCACCTGCGCCTCTTTCGCCAGCTTCAGGATCAGCTCCTGATCCTCTTTTTTCAGCTTGTCCCACTTGGCTTTTGAGAAGAGAAACAGCTCGGGAATAATGAAGTGTTTGCTCCAGGTATAGTTCTTCACTACCGGCAAATAGTTGTGCGCCACAAAGGTCGGCGGGTTGTTCTCCGTGCCGTCAATCACTCCGGTCTGCATGCCGCTGAAGACTTCACTCACCCCCATCGCCACCGAGTTCGCCCCCATCGCTTTCAGGGTATCAAGGGCAATCGGGCTGCCCTGAACACGGATTTTCATCCCCTTCAAATCTTCCGCTTTAGTAACTGGCGCTTTGGTAATCAGGTTGCGCGTGCCGGCATCCATCCAGCCGAGGAAAATCAGCCGCGATTTGCTGCTCGCAGAGAGCCGGTTGCCAATCTCCTGGCCAATCATGCCGTCGAGCACTTTGTGCATATGATCTTCATCGCGAAAGATGTAGGGCAGCGTGAAAACGTTAATCTCCGGCAATATCGCCGCCACTGGCGTCATCGAGACGCGAATGATATCGATAGCGCCGATTTGCGCCTGCTCAATCACCTGTTTCTCATCGCCTAATACGCCGCCGGGAAAGGTTTTAATTTCCAGACGGCCATCGGTAGCTTTACTTAATTTCTCACCCATATGTTTTACCGCCACGACATTGGGGTAATCCGCCGGATGAACATCGGCGGCGCGAAACGTTTGTGCGAGCGCGGTATGCGACATAAAGAGCAGAGCGGAACCGATCGAAAAAGTCAGAAAACGTTGTGCAGAGTTCATATTGCCGGATCTCCAGAGGTTTAATTTTTGGCACAGTCAAAACTGCCGCGAGCAGAAAGCACGTGGCTGGAAGTCGAGAGTGGTTATGGGTATGAGAGCAGGACAATCAGAAGAGTAGTTACTGGTGAGAATTTGCGCGACGATGGGGTTCACAAAAAAACACCAAATTCAGCACGGCGTTTCATTTTTGCAGAACAGATCTTTTTATTTTCATAAAAAACCCGGTTCAGCGGCGTTTTTTTGCGATCATTCTCCGGTTTCCGCGATCCTGGCGCAAAAAAAATGGCGCATTGCGCGCCATCGTTTTTACCCCACCTGCACCGACAGCATGCTGATGGAAGCCATCTCCATCCCCTCAACGGGGATCGACAGCGGCTCGTTGCCATCCCATGCGCCAAGCACATAGAGCAGCGGCAGGAAGTGTTCCGGCGTTGGATTGGCGAGCGAACCGCTATCATGGTCGAGGTAGTTGACCAGCGGATGCTGCTCGACCGGCCCCTGCCACGTCAGGTTCTGCTTCACAAAATCGTTGAAAGCGACGGCCCATGGAAAAGGCGTGGTGTCACCGTGCCAGCGCGCCGTGCGCAGGTTGTGCACCACGTTACCGCTGGCGACAATCATCACCCCTTCATCGCGCAGCGCGGCGAGTTTACGCCCCATCTCCATGTGCCACGCCGCCGGTTTGGTGCTGTCGATACTGAGCTGCACCATGGGAATATCCGCATTGGGGTACATCTTGATCAGCACGCCCCAGGAGCCATGATCGAAGCCCCAGGCTTCATGATCGAGCGTCACCGGCAGCGGTGAGAGCAGATCCACCAGCCGCTGTGCCAGCGCGGGCGAACCGGGCGCGGGGTAATGCACGTCGTGCAGCGCCTGCGGGAAACCGCCGAAATCATGGATCGTTTGCGGTGTCTCCATCGCCGTTACGCCAGTGCCGCGTGTAAACCAGTGCGCGGAGATCGCCACAATCGCTTTCGGACGCGGCAAGGTATCGCCCAGTTTCCCCCAGGCGCGGGTATAAACGTTATCCTGCAGCGCATTCATTGGGTTGCCGTGCCCCAGAAACAGCGCGGGCATACGAGGTGCAGACATGAGGATATCCTTACAGAAGATGCCAATATGATGAAAGCAGGTTACGCTTTTTCTCAGGGCGATGAACTCAGATAAGCATGATGAAGATCGTCAGTAATTTTGAATGTAAGGAATAGGTAAAAGTGCCGTGGCTGCCTCGCTTTTCTGCGGGCGAAAACTTACATTAATGAGAATGATTATCATAAAGGAGCGATGTATGTCAGTCCCGTTGATTCTGACCATCCTGGCGGGCGCCGCCACGTTTATTGGCGCCATTCTGGGCGTTATCGGCCAGAAACCTTCTAACCGCGTACTGGCGTTTTCGCTCGGCTTTGCCGCCGGCATCATGCTGCTTATCTCGTTAATGGAGATGCTCCCCGCCGCGCTGGCAACCGAAAGTATGCCGCCGATGCTCGGTTACGGCATGTTTGTCGTGGGTTTGCTCGGCTACTTCGCGCTGGACCGCCTGCTGCCCCATGCCCATGCGCAGGATTTAATGCAGGGCTCGCAGGAGGCGTTGCCGCGCGGCATTCGCCGTACCGCTATTCTGCTGACCCTCGGTATTAGCCTGCACAACTTCCCGGAGGGGATCGCCACTTATGTCACCGCCAGCAACGATCTGGAGCTGGGCTTCGGCATCGCTTTTGCCGTGGCTTTACACAATATTCCTGAAGGGCTGGCGGTCGCAGGCCCGGTCTACGCGGCGACGGGCTCAAAGCGCAGCGCGGTAATGTGGGCCGGTATTTCCGGTTTAGCGGAGATTCTGGGCGGCGTGCTGGCGTGGTTAATTCTCGGCAGCCTGGTCTCGCCGGTGGTGATGGCGGCGATTATGGCGGCGGTCGCGGGTATTATGGTCGCGCTGTCGGTGGATGAGTTAATGCCGCTGGCAAAGGAGATCGATCCCAACAACAACCCAAGCTACGGCGTGCTGTGCGGCATGTCGGTGATGGGCTTAAGCCTGGTCGCCCTGCAGGCGATGGGCTTCGGCGGTTAACGGCTGCGCTATTTGGTCTGGCCTGCGCGCTGAAATCTTTTCAGCTCCGCCTGCGCGCGCTGATAGCCCTCGTAAACGGCATCGCGCTCGTGGCGGCAGGCCTTATAACGGCGTCTTAGGGCGTGAACATAACCAACCACCAGCACTACCACGAGCAGTAACCAATACCAGGAAATAAACACGGCGCCTCCGCAAATAAACCTTCGCAAAAATAATAGGTTAGCTGCGGCGTGTCCGTGCCGCAGCGACTACCACTTTATAAGTAGGAAGGGTTAATAGCAATGCGGAAGTCCTGTAAGCACACCAAACTTTGACATGGCGCAGGCAAAAAAAAATCCGACGCCGCTGGCATCGGATTTTCTCTGCTGAGCACTCGCCGTTAGCTGGCTTTGCGCTCCAGATCCTGGCGATAAGCCACCAGATCTTCAATCGTTACGACGGCCATATTGTGCTGCTTCGCAAAGGCGATGCACTCCGGCGCGCGCGCCATTGAGCCATCATCATTGGTTAATTCGCATAGCACGCCGGCCGGTTTAAAGCCCGCCAGCGATACTAAGTCGATGGTCGCTTCGGTGTGGCCACCGCGGGTCAGTACGCCGCCCTTCTGCGCGCGCAGCGGGAAGACGTGGCCAGGACGGTGCAGATCGGACGGCTTGGCGTCGTCAGCAATCGCAGCACGCACGGTGGTCAGGCGGTCAGCGGCGGAAACGCCAGTGGTAACGCCGTGTGCCGCTTCGATGGTGACGGTAAAACCGGTGCCGAAGGCGCTGGTGTTGTTCTCCACCATCATCGGCAGGTCGAGCTGTTTACGACGCTCGTCGGTCAGGCAGAGACAAACAATGCCGCTACCGTGACGGATAGTGAGCGCCATCTGCTCAACGGTCATGGTTTCAGCGGCGAAAATCATGTCGCCTTCGTTCTCACGGCTCTCATCATCGAGAACCATCACACCACGCCCTTCGCGCAGGGCGGCAAGCGCCTGTTCAACGCGATCGAAAGCGGTGCCAAAAGAGGAAAGTAGCGTCTGATTCATGGTAAAAGACCTCAATAAAGTTATGGTTACCAGAATCAGGGCAGTCTTAGGAGTGTCATTAAACGACCAAAAATAACGCGAGCGGGCACCTTTGCCCGGCAGAATCGTTACTCTCTCCCATCCGGACTTTAACCGTCGGCCCCGGAATTACACCGGATCTGCTGACCTTCAAACCGAAGTCTGAAGCGCTCGCGGGCTTTCAGCGTACGCTGATTTACCGCCGGTGGGGAATTTCGCCCCGCCCTGAGAATAAGCGCGATAACTATAACGCCAATGATAACGGCGGGCAATGCATAAGCTTCAAACAATTCTGGTTTATCACCTGCGGTTATCACACTACAATAATTAGTTGAGCCCATCCGAGCAGGGAACCGAAAATGATTGATCCGAAGAAAATTGAACAGATTGCACGACAGGTTCACGAATCCATGCCGAAAGGGATCCGTGAGCTTGGCGAAGATGTTGAGAAGAAGATTCGCCAGGCCTTGCAGGGGCAGTTAACCCGCCTTGATTTGGTCAGCCGGGAAGAGTTCGATGTGCAGACGCAGGTTCTGCTGCGCACCCGCGAAAAGCTGGCGCTGCTGGAGCAGCGTCTGAACGATCTGGAAAACCGCGGTTCCACCGCTGCCAGCGCGCAACCGGCTGCTGCGCCTGTTGTCGCCTCTGAGGTGACGGAGATAAAACCGGCACCGGCGATACCGCCTGTGGACGATACGCCGTAATAAAAAACGGGCCGCAAGGCCCGTTCTGCTTTACAGAGTTAACCGCCGTTTACTGGCTGTTTTTCTGGATCTTTTTGATGATATTCGTCGTCGAGCAACCATCTTCGAAGTTGAGCACCAGCACTTCACCGCCGTTCGCCCACACCTCTTCGCTGCCAGCGATTTGATCCGGCTTGTAATCCCCGCCTTTCACCAGCTTATCCGGCAGAACGCCGGCAATCAGACGCTGTGGCGTATCCTCTTCAAACGACACCACCCAGTCCACAGCTTCCAGCGCGCTCAGCACAATCATGCGCTGCTCAAGCGGGTTGACCGGACGCGTCTCGCCTTTCAGGCGTTTGGTCGAAGCATCGCTGTTGACGGCAACAATCAGGCGGTCGCCGAGCTTGCGCGCGTTCGCCAGGTAAGAGACATGCCCGGCGTGGAGGATGTCGAAGACGCCGTTGGTCATCACCACTTTTTCACCGCGTTTGCGCGCGGCGGCAACGGCCACTTTCAGCTCCTCTTCGCTCATCACGCCGAAGCCGGTTTCCGCACGACCGCGCACGGCATTCTCCAGCTCGATCGGCGAAACGGTTGAGGTGCCGAGTTTACCAACCACCACACCAGCGGCAGCGTTGGCAAAGAAACAGGCCTCTTCCAGCGAGTTACCCGCCGCAAGCGTTGCCGCCAGCACGCCAATCACCGTGTCGCCTGCGCCTGTCACGTCATACACTTCCTGCGCCTGAGTCGGCATATGCAGCGGCGCTTTGCCCGGCTGCAGCAGCGTCATCCCCTGCTCGGAGCGGGTCACCAGCAATGCAGAGAGATCGTAATCGGCGATCACTTTCATACCGCGCTCGACGATCTCCTCTTCACTCTTACATTTGCCCGCCACCGCTTCGAACTCGGAGAGATTCGGCGTCAGCAGCGTTGCGCCGCGATAGCGCTCAAAATCGGTCCCTTTCGGATCGATCAGCACCGGTACACCGGCTTTACGCGCCAGCGCAATCATCTGCTGAACGCTGTTGAGCGCACCTTTGGCGTAATCGGAGAGCACCAGCGCGCCAATCGAGCCCAGCGCCTGGTTGATGCGCTCATGCATCGGCTGCGGATCGACGCCATCAAACCCCTCTTCAAAATCGAGGCGGATCAGCTGCTGGTTGCGTGACAGCACGCGCAGCTTGGTGATGGTCGGGTGAGTCGGAACAGAAACGAAGTCGCAATTGACGTTAACATCCGCCAGCGCTTTGCTCAGCGCGCGCGCCGCATCGTCAATGCCGGTCAGGCCGACCAGGCGCGCGGAGGCACCCAGCGAGGCAATGTTCATCGCCACGTTCGCCGCGCCGCCCGGACGCTCTTCAATGGTATCGACTTTGACCACCGGCACCGGCGCTTCCGGGGAGATGCGGCTGGTTGGACCGTACCAGTAACGATCCAGCATCACATCGCCCACCACCATCACACCGGCTTGTTTAAACTCTGGCAGCGTAACTTTCATTCCTGTCTCCTGAGAGATACAAAATTTGCGCGCGATGATATCACACTTACGCCGGGGCGCACGGTTCCACCAGCCACTTCACCCAGCTGGTTTTAATCAGCTCTCGTTCCGCGACAAAGCAGGAGAGCGGCACATTTCCCGGCAGCTCCTGCAGCGCCAGGTGGTGCAGCTCATCGCGCAGCGTGGTGTAAGCATGGGTCAGCGCCAGCGCCTCCTGCTCCTCCATAATGCCGTTCTGCGCCAGCCCCTCCAGAATGCGCACATTGTCTGACCAGCGCGTCAGCTTCGGCTTATCGTGGGCGTAACGCAGCACCAGATATTGCGCGATAAACTCGATGTCGGTAATGCCGCCCTCATCGGTTTTCAGATCGAAGCGATCCTTCTGTTTATTGCCAAGATGGGCGCGCATCTTCTCGCGCATCTCGCGCACTTCGGTTTGCAGCGTCGCGCCATCGCGCGGCGTCAGCAGAATATCGCGGCGAATAGCGTCGAACTGCACCGTCAATTGCGGGTCGCCGTAGACCACGCGCGCACGGGCCAGCGCCTGATGTTCCCAGGTCCAGGCTTCGTTTTTCTGGTAATCGGCGAAGGCCTCGGCGGTAGTCACTAACATGCCTGCCGCACCGGAGGGGCGCAGGCGCGCATCCACTTCATAGAGGATGCCGGAAGAGGTGCGCGTGCTGAAGAGGTGCATAATGCGCTGCGCCAGCCGCAGGTAGAACTGGCGGCCATCGATTTCGCGATCGCCGTCAGTCATCACATCCATTGGGCAGTCGTGTAAAAAGACCAGATCGAGATCGGAGCTGTAACCCAGCTCCCAGCCGCCCAGTTTGCCGTAGCCGACCACGGCAAAGCCGCGCCCTTCACGATCGTGCAGATGCGCAGGCTGACCGTAACGCTTCACCATCTGCCCCCAGGCTTGCTGAACCACGGCATCGATAATCGCCTCTGCCAGCCAGGTTAAGTGATCGCTCACTTTCATTACCGGTAGCGTACCGGCGATATCCGCCGCCGCAACGCGTAGCATCTGTGCCTGTTTGAACTGGCGCAGCGCTTCCAGTTGCTGCTCTTCATCCTCTTCCGGCACACGCAGCAGATACTGGCGCAGCTCATCGCGATAGGCGTTCATCGCCGTCGGTTGGTAGAGCGTGGCGGGATCGAGCAGTTCATCGAGCAGGATCGGGTAGCGTGCCAGTTGGCTCGCTACCATCGGTGAAGCGGCACACAGCGAAATAAGATGTTTCAGCGCGCCGGGAAATTCACTCAGTAACTCAAGATAGGTGGTGCGGGTCACGATACCGGTAAGCAGCGGCGTCAGGCGCGATAACGGCACCGGCGCATCCGCGCGCGAGCAGACATCGCTCAGCAGGTGCGGCATCAGGTGATCGAGCACCTGGCGGCCGCGCTGGCCGATGGGGCGCTTATCAAGCTCGTGGCGGAAATCGGCAATCAGCGCCACCACGCGGCGGCGATCCTCATCGCTTAAATGCGCAAGCCCCGGCGTGCTGTCCTCCTCCTGCAACGCGTCCTGCCACAGTTCGCGCCACTGTTCAGAGAGCGCCTCGTCGGCGGACTCCGCTTCATCATCGCCAATCAGCTCATTAAAGATGCGCCGCACGGCGGCCATATGCGCCTCAAGCTGGCTGCTCAGCGCATCCCAGCTCTCCACGCCCATGCCCCAGGCGAGACGCGCGCGGTTCAGCTCATCGCCCGGCAGCGTCTGCGTCTGCTCGTCATTAATGCTTTGCAGCAGGTTTTCCAGCCGCCGCAGCCAGAGATAGGCAGCGCGCAGTTTCTCCGCATCGCCCTCCGGCAGCAGATGCAGCCGATCGATAGCCGCTAAGGTCGGCAGCAGCGAGCGGGATTGCAGCGCCGGTTCGCGCCCGCCGCGAATCAGCTGGAACACCTGCACGATAAATTCGATTTCGCGAATGCCGCCCGCGCCGAGCTTGATGTTGTCCTTCAAACCCCGGCGGCGCACTTCGCGGGCAATCATCCCTTTCATATTACGCAGGGACTGGATGACGCTGAAGTCGATATAGCGGCGGAAGACAAACGGGCGCAGCATGGCGCGCAGTTCGCTGGCGTGCGCACCCTCGTCATCGCCCATGATCCGCGCTTTTACCATCGCATAGCGCTCCCAGTCGCGCCCCTGCTCCTGGTAATAATCCTCCAGCGCGGCAAAGCTCAGCACCAGCGGGCCGCTCTCACCGAACGGGCGCAGGCGCATATCGACGCGGTAGACAAAACCATCCTGCGTCGGCTGATCCAGCACTTTGATTAGCCGCTGCCCAAGGCGGGTGAAAAACTGGGCGTTATCGAGTTCGCGCCTGCCGCCTTGCGTCACGCCATTTTCCGGCCAGGCGAAGATGAGATCGATATCGGAAGAGAAGTTAAGTTCGCCGCCGCCGAGCTTGCCCATGCCGAGCACCAGCATCGGCTGCGGAACACCCTGCGCATTACACGGCGTTCCCCATTCGCGGCAGCAGGCGCTGTAGAGCCACTCGCGCGCGGCAACGATCACGGTTTCCGCCAAAACGCTTAACTGCTGCAGCACCGCTTCATCGCTGATGAGTCGCAGCGCCTGCGCCCAGGCGATACGCACCATGATGCGGCGGCGAAACTGCCGCAGCGCGCGCATTAGCGACGCTTCATCGGTGACGTTTTGCAGCAGCGCATCCAGCCACGTCGCATAGTGCTGCCACTCCTCTGCGGTGGGCGGCGCGCTCTCAAGCTCTGCCAGCCACTCGGGATAAGCGGCCAGGCTCTGCTGGACGAAATCACTGAACGTGAGCACTGACTGCGCCTGCGCGCTAAGCGGCCGGGCGGTCAGCGCCTCCGGCAAGCGGGAAAGCACCGTTTGCCACTGTTGCGATAAGAGGGATGCGTGCTGCATTCAAAACGTCCTTACGTTAGCGTTTCCCGCTGTGTAGCCAGAATGGCTCCTCGTTAATGGCGGTATTACGGAAATGCTCAATTTCGATTTTCTGACGCGTTTCAATCGCATGGTAAAGACCCTGCCAGTTCTCCAGCCACGCGTTCGCCAGCGCCCGGTCGTAGTAACCTGCCAGCAGCAGCGTGCTGTCGATATCACGCGCCAGGCGCGGCAGTTGATCGCGATAGCTGTCGCCAAGGTGGTGAGCAAAGGTCTTTTTCAGTTCAGAAGCGGTGCGCGAGAGGTGGATATCGGCGAAGCGCTTGAAGGAGTCGGCAAATTTCGCCTGCGCTTTTTCATCAAGAAACGCGCGCCAGCCCTGAGTCACCAGCCACTCTGTTAACAGCAATTTCGCCATCGCCGACGGCACATCCCACACCGCCGTTTCAGCGGAAACTGCGGAGGTCAGTGTCGCTTCCGCCTGGGTCAGCAGGTCACGTAAGTGAGCGCTCGCTTTACGCGGCACAATGCCGCCAAACAGCGTGAAGGTGTGACGCAGAAGCGCAATCGCGCGCAGCACTTCAGGCCGTGCGGCGTCGTCACCACGCACCCACAGCTCTTCATGGTACTGCCACTGGGAGAGGGCCAGTTCCAGCGCACTGGCAAACGCCTGTTCGACGGTCGCTTTCGGCGCGGGCTGCAAAAAGGGGGTCGGGCGAAGCTCGCGCGGCGCATTGCCCTGCGCGAGATGGTACCCGCGCGCGGCTTTGCTCAGGCTGCCCTGACGCAGGCAGGAGAGCGTCGCCAGCTGGCGCGCCAGCTTGAGAATATCCGCCGCATCGCCACTCAGCAGCTCCAGTTCCAGTTCACAAATTGGCTCGGCGAACTCACCCGCTTTCACTTCGCCTAAATCGAGGCCAATCTCAATGCGGCTGTCGCCGACGTTAACCAGCCACTTTTCGCGGTAAAAATCGGTGCTGAACAGCGGCTGCGCGCGCGATTGCAGGTCTTCAGGCAGGCCGCCTGCGGGCCACACTTCGGCGGGAAAGCGCGAAAGGTCAAGTTCGGCCTTATCAAGGGGAATATTGTATTCCGGGCGCTGATGTAAACCGCCGATCACGCGACCGGCGATTTTCATCGTCATCTCATATTGGCCGTTCACACCGCGAATACGCAGACCCATATCATGGCTGCGTAGCCAGTTGTCAGGCGTTTCGTAATAGATGTTGAGTAACTGGCTGGACGGGATATGTTCGTCCGTCAGCGTATGAAGATGTTGACGAAGCGTTTCCACGCAGTCGCTCTTCACGATAAACTTTAATTCAATTTCCTGAGCCATGGCCTTGCACTTATGGTTATGTCACATCAGTGAAAATTTTTGGCGAACTAACGCGCCCTCGGTTTGTCAGTAGATAGTATTTTTTGCCAAATTGCCATGAATGCGCAATCTGGCGGGTGCAAATGTTCGCATCAGTGCGCAGTTTGATCTGGAGGATTCCGATTGATGGTACCTGCCGGGTGTCGTCAGACTGTCGCCACTGTTTACCATTCACATTCAAAGAAAATAATGATTGCCTGATGCCAAATTTACGCCTGATTGGAATAACCCTTTTCGCGCTTAGCGTCTCTGTCGGCACCCACGCTGAAGAGAAGCGGTATGTTTCGGACGAATTGAGCACCTGGGTCCGCAGCGGCCCCGGCGATAATTACCGCCTTGTTGGCACGGTAAACGCCGGTGAGGAGGTCGCCCTGCTGCAACAAAATAATGAGTATGGCCAGGTGCGTGACAGCAGCGGCCGTACTGCCTGGATCCCGCTTAAACAGCTTAACACCCAGCCAAGTCTGCGCACCCGCGTGCCGGAACTGGAAAACCAGGTGAAAACGTTGACCGATAAACTGACCAATATCGACAACACCTGGAACCAGCGCACCGCGGATATGCAGCAGAAAGTGGCGCGCAGCGACGGGGTGATTAACGGTCTGAAAGATGAGAACCAGAAGCTCAAAAATGAGCTAATCGTCGCGCAGAAGAAGGTCAACGCCGCTAACCTGCAGCTTGATGACAAGCAGCGCACCATCATTATGCAGTGGTTTATGTATGGCGGTGGCGTGCTGGGCGCGGGTCTGCTGCTCGGCCTGCTACTGCCGCACATGATCCCGACACGTAAACGCAAAGATCGCTGGATGAACTAAGCCGATTCGCCATCTTCTCTACACTTACGTATTATCTGACGACAAATGTGTAGAGGAGAGTGGCGGGTGAAGAGTTATCTGGTCGGTGGTGCAGTACGCGATACATTGTTGGGTCTGCCGGTCAAAGACAGAGATTGGGTAGTGGTCGGCGCCACGCCGCAAGAGATGCTCGACGCGGGCTACCAGCAGGTAGGCCGCGATTTTCCTGTGTTCCTCCATCCGCAAAGCCGCGAAGAATATGCACTGGCGCGCACCGAGCGGAAGTCCGGCTCCGGCTATACCGGTTTTACCTGCTATGCCGCCCCCGATGTCACCCTTGAACAGGATCTGCTGCGCCGTGATTTAACGGTTAACGCGCTGGCGCAGGATGAAAACGGCACGATTATCGACCCGTTTAATGGTCAGCAGGATCTGCGTCAGCGCATTCTGCGCCATGTCTCCCCCGCGTTTAATGAAGATCCGCTCCGCGTGCTGCGCGTGGCGCGTTTCGCCGCCCGTTACGCCCATCTCAGCTTCCGTATTGCCGATGAAACCATGACGCTGATGCGCGACATGACCGGGGCGGGCGAGCTGGCGCACCTGACGCCTGAGCGAGTGTGGAAAGAGACGGAGAGCGCGCTGCGCACCCGTAATCCGCAGGTCTACTTTCAGGTTTTGCGTGACTGCGGCGCGCTGAAGGTGCTCTTCCCGGAGATCGATGCGCTGTTTGGTGTTCCGGCCCCGGCGAAATGGCACCCGGAGATTGATACCGGTATTCACACGCTGATGACGGTATCAATGGCAGCGATGCTGAGCCCCGAGGTGGATGTGCGTTTCGCCACACTGTGCCACGATCTCGGCAAGGGGCTGACCCCACCTGCGCTCTGGCCGCGCCATCACGGCCACGGCCCGGCGGGTGTCCGGCTGGTTGAGGGGTTGTGCCAGCGCCTGCGCGTGCCGAATGAGCTGCGCGATTTAGCGAAGCTGGTGGCTGAGTATCACGATCTGATCCACACCTTCCCTGTTTTGCAGCCTAAAACCATCGTCAAGCTGTTCGACTCTATTGATGCCTGGCGCAAACCGCAGCGGGTCGAGCAAATCGCGCTCACCAGCGAAGCGGATGTGCGCGGGCGTACCGGCTTTGAAGCCATTGATTACTCGCAGGGGCGCTTACTGCGTGCGGCCTGGAAAGTGGCACGTGCTGTGCCAACAAAAGCGGTGATTGAAGCAGGTTTTACCGGTGCGGCAGTGCGTGAAGAGTTGACCCGCCGACGTATTGCGGCGGTTGCGCAGTGGAAAGCCGAGCACTGCCCTCAGCCCGAAGCCTGAGGGCGATAACGCTTAGAAGAAGACGACGTAGACCGCTGCGGCGACGATAAAGCGGTAGATCGCGAACGGAATAAAGGAGATGTGTTTAATCAGCTCCAGGAAGGTTTTGATAGCGATCAGCGCGACGATAAACGCCGTCACAAAACCGACGGCGAACATCGGGATATCGCCAGTGGTGAGAAAACCGATGCTCTTATAGAGATCCAGCGCCGTCGCGCCCATCATCATCGGCACCGCCAGCAGGAACGAGAACTCCGAAGCCGCGTAACGGCTGACACCCACCAGCATACCGCCGGAGATGGTCGCACCAGAGCGGGAGAAGCCCGGCCACAGCGCCAGACACTGGAAGCAGCCAATCAAAAACGCCTGGCGGTAGGTCATATCATCCACGCCCTGCGCGCGCGGCACTTTCGGCTTCAGCAGTTCAGCGGCGATCAGCAGCACGCCACCAACCACTAAGGCATAGGCGACATTTTTCGGGTTGAAGAGTGTTTTGATTGCATCGTGGAACACCAGCCCAATTACCACCGCCGGAATCATACCGAGCAGAATATGGACCAGCGACAAACGCCCGCTGCTGGTGCCTTCATGGCGCGGCGGTTTGCCAAAATGGATGCCGATAAGGCCGAAAAGGCGGCGCCAAAACATCACTACCACGGCGAGGATCGAGCCGAGCTGGATCACCACTTCGAAGGTTTTTGCAGTATCGCCTTCAAAGCCCAACAGATGCCCGACGATAATCATATGACCCGTACTTGAGACGGGAAGAAACTCGGTAAGCCCCTCAACGACACCAAGAATGGCCGCCACCAGCAGGGAGTGCATATCGCTCATCAAATAAACCCCTAAAAAGATATAAAAAACGGCTCATCCAGTGGAGAAGCCGCGAAAAGCCGTATCTATGACCTGAATACTAGCGTTTGGTTTAACGATGATGAATTTAAAAACTTTTTTTCGGATTTAGGCCACGCTCGATGATCACGCCGACATTTTTTGCCCGCGCTACCGCGCCAGGTTTGCTCAGTTTGATGCGCACCCAGGGGGAGCTAAAGCGCGCAAGCAGCAGATCTGCCACCTCTTCCGCGACGCGTTCGACCAGCGCAAAACGCGCACCTTCGACATGCCCGACGACGGTATCGGCAATGTCTGCATAACTCAGGCAGTCCTGAACATCATCACTCTTTGCCGCCTGACGGTTATCCCACGCCATTTCGATATCGAACACCAACTGCTGTTCAATGGTCTGTTCCCAGTCATAAACACCAATGGTGGTGATCACAGAAAGCTGTTCGATAAATACAATGTCCATTTTTCTCCGCCTGCTTATTTGCGTCTGGGCTACTGCCGCCAGGCCGCTAATTGAGTGGTTATCTTTCAGGATTTGCACGAAACCCGGATACCACTTTGCAAAATTTATGCGTATTATCCATGGATGCAGAGAATAAAACGACATTTTCAAAACGGAACAGCGTTATGAGTGCAATCGCGCCTGGGATGATTTTCCTTGCGTACCTTTGTGGCTCAATCTCCAGCGCCATCCTTGTCTGCCGCCTTGCAGGTTTCCCTGACCCGCGAGAGAGTGGCTCCGGTAATCCCGGTGCTACCAACGTATTACGTATTGGCGGCAAGGGCGCAGCCGCAGCGGTACTGATTTTTGATGTTTTAAAAGGGATGCTGCCGGTCTGGGGCGCCTATGCGCTTGGCGTTACGCCCTTCTGGCTGGGTCTTATCGCTATCGCCGCCTGTCTGGGCCATATCTGGCCGGTATTCTTTAAATTTAAAGGCGGTAAAGGCGTGGCCACCGCGTTTGGCGCGATTGCGCCGATTGGCTGGGATTTAACGGGCGTAATGGCGGGAACCTGGCTGCTGACGGTGCTGTTAAGCGGCTATTCGTCGCTGGGCGCAATTGTCAGTGCGCTGATTGCGCCATTCTATGTCTGGTGGTTTAAACCGCAGTTCACCTTTCCGGTAGCGATGCTCTCATGCCTGATCCTGCTGCGTCATCATGACAATATTCAGCGTTTATGGCGGCATCAGGAGAGCAAAATCTGGACGAAGCTGAAAAGGAAGAAGCGGCAGGATAAAGCGTAAACTTGCCCGGCATGTGAAAACACCGGGCAACAGTAAATTACGCGGCGGGAAGTTCCGCCAGCGGCCAGCGCGGACGCACCGTCACGCCAAGCCCGACATCATGACCCGCTTTCAGACGCACCATGCCCGCATAAGCGATCATCGCCCCGTTATCGGTACAGAATTCCGGGCGCGCATAGAACACTTCCCCGCGACGTTTTTCCATCATCTGCCCCAGTTTCGCACGCAGCGTACGGTTAGCGCTGACGCCGCCCGCCATCACCAGCCGGGTAAAACCAGTTTGATCCAGCGCGCGCTTGCACTTAATCATCAGCGTATCGACTACCGCATCCTCAAAGGCGCGCGCGATATCTGCCCGGGTCTGATCGTCATTGCCACTATTACGAATAGTGTTGGCGGCAAAGGTCTTCAGGCCGGAGAAGCTGAAATCGAGCCCCGGTCGGTCGGTCATCGGACGCGGGAAGACAAAGCGCCCCTCTGTTCCTTGCGCCGCCATCTTCGACAGCATCGGCCCGCCGGGGTAATCAAGACCCAGCAGTTTGGCCGTTTTGTCGAACGCTTCGCCGGCAGCATCATCTATAGACTCGCCAAGCAGTTCATAATGACCGATGCCGGTCACACTAATAAGCTGCGTGTGACCGCCGGAAACCAGCAGCGCGACAAACGGAAACGCAGGCGGGTTCTCTTCCAGCATCGGTGCCAGCAGGTGCCCTTCCATATGGTGCACGGCAATCGCCGGAACATCCCAGGCGAAGGCCAGCGAACGACCAATGGTTGCACCAACCAGCAGCGCGCCGACAAGGCCTGGACCCGCGGTATAGGCCACTGCATCAATCTCTTTGGCGGTTAATCCGGCCTCTTTTATAGCAGCCTGAATCAGCGGCACGGTTTTGCGCACGTGGTCGCGGGAGGCGAGCTCCGGCACCACGCCGCCGTAATCGGCGTGCAGTTTTACCTGACTATAGAGTTGGTTAGCGAGAAGACCCTTCTGGTCGTCATAGATAGCGATGCCGGTTTCATCGCAGGATGTTTCAATACCCAGTACGCGCATGGCTCTGTTTACCTCTTTGCAATAGCGCGCAGTGTAGGGCGAATGCGGGGCGATGTAAAACTTTGCTCACTTGTGCAGCTGAGTTCGTGTATACTCCTCACCCTTACAAAAGTCCCCTTTCAAAAAGGGCGGCGGTGCTTTACAAAGCAGCACCAGTTGCAGTAAAATTCCGCACCATTTTGAAATAAGCTGGCGTGAACGCCAGCGGCAAACCGATTTAATCAAAGGTGAGAGGCACATGCCGGTAATTAAAGTACGTGAAAACGAGCCGTTCGACGTAGCTCTGCGTCGCTTCAAGCGTTCCTGCGAGAAAGCAGGTGTTCTGGCGGAAGTTCGTCGTCGTGAGTTCTATGAAAAACCGACTACCGAACGTAAACGCGCTAAAGCATCCGCTGTGAAACGTCACGCGAAGAAACTGGCTCGCGAAAACGCACGCCGTACTCGTCTGTACTAATTACTGAGGGCGAGCGCCCTCTGTGTTAGACCGAGTTGTAGTTGTAAGGCCGTGCTTCCGAAAGGAATGCGCGGCTTATTTTCGTTTATAACCTGATATAATTTTCGCCTTTTCAGCAACTTACCGCTGATGAGCATAACGAAAACTATATAAGATCAAAACGGGGCCTATGGCTGGACGAATCCCACGTGTTTTTATCAATGACCTGCTGGCGCGTACCGACATCGTCGATCTTATCGACGCGCGCGTAAAGCTAAAAAAGCAGGGCAAGAACTACCACGCGTGCTGTCCATTCCATAACGAGAAAACCCCCTCTTTCACCGTGAACGGTGAAAAACAGTTTTACCACTGCTTTGGTTGTGGCGCGCACGGCAACGCCCTCGACTTTTTAATGAACTACGACAAGCTCGAGTTCGTCGAAAGCGTCGAAGAGCTGGCGGCAATGCACAACCTCGAAGTGCCGTTCGAAGCAGGCAGCGGACCGAGCCTGATAGAGCGCCATCAACGGCAAACACTCTATCAACTGATGGACGGGCTGAATGCTTTTTATCAGCAATCGCTGACCCAATCCGCCGCAGAGCCTGCTCGTCAGTACCTCTCCAGGCGTGGTTTGAGCAGTGAAGTCATTACGCGATTCGCTATTGGTTACGCGCCGCCCGGTTGGGACAACGTTTTAAAGCGTTTCGGCAACAATAGCGAAAACCGCAAGTCGCTGATCGATGCAGGCATGCTGGTCACAAACGATCAAGGACGCAGTTACGATCGCTTCCGCGAGCGGGTGATGTTTCCGATTCGCGACAAGCGCGGCCGGGTGATTGGTTTTGGTGGACGCGTGCTGGGCAACGATACGCCCAAATACCTGAACTCCCCGGAAACGGATATTTTTCATAAAGGCCGCCAGCTATATGGCCTCTATGAAGCGCAGCAGGATAAGGATGAACCGCAGCGGCTGTTAGTGGTCGAAGGTTACATGGACGTGGTGGCGCTAGCGCAATATGGCATTAACTATGCCGTTGCATCGCTTGGCACCTCTACGACGGCGGATCATATTCAGCTGCTGTTCCGGGTGACGAAAAACGTTATCTGCTGTTACGACGGCGACCGTGCCGGCCGCGAAGCCGCATGGCGGGCGCTGGAAACCGCGCTGCCCTATATGAGCGACGGGCGGCAGCTGCGTTTTATGTTTCTGCCGGATGGCGAAGATCCGGATACGCTGGTGCGTAAAGAGGGCAAAGAGGCGTTCGAAGCGCGGATGGAGCAGGCTCAGCCTCTCTCCACGTTTCTGTTTAACAGCCTGTTGCCGAAGGCGGATCTCACCACGCCGGATGGGACAACGCAGCTTGCCGCGCTGGCACTGCCGTTGATCAACCAGGTGCCGGGCGAGACGCTGCGCATTCAGTTACGCCAGATCCTCGGCAACAAGATTGGCATTTTCGACGATGCACAGCTCGATCGATTAATGCCAAAGCAGGTGGAGAGCGCGGCGGCGCGCCCTGCCCCTCAGCTAAAACGCACAACCATGCGTATACTGATAGGGTTGTTGATCCAGAATCCGGAGCTTGCACCAAAAGTGCCTTCGCTGGCCGGTCTTGATCAATCCAGACTGCCCGGACTTGGCTTATTTGCAGAACTGGTCAACACTTGTTTGTCTCAACCTGGTCTGACAACTGGGCAGTTACTGGAACATTATCGCGGCACGAATGAGGCCGCAACCCTTGAAAAACTGTCAATGTGGGACGATATAGCAGATAAGGACATCGCTGAAAAAACCTTTACCGACGCGCTCAATCATATGTTTGATTCGATGCTTGAACGGCGACAAGAAGAGTTGATAGCTCGCGATCGCACGCACGGTCTAAGCAGCGAAGAACGCCGGGAGCTCTGGCAGTTGAACCAGGAGCTGGCTAAAAAATAAATTTAACGGCTTAAGTGCCGATAATCGTTCGGGTTGATCCCGACAGCCGCGACGAGGGCCAGCGGCAAAAATATAAATACACCCTCGCGTTAAATGTTGGCGGTTTATTTCGCTAACCGACACCAACCTCATGAATTTAAGTGTGGATACCGTCTTATGGAGCAAAACCCGCAGTCACAGCTGAAGCTTCTTGTTACCCGTGGTAAGGAGCAAGGCTATCTGACCTATGCCGAGGTCAATGACCATCTGCCGGAAGATATCGTCGACTCCGATCAGATCGAAGACATCATCCAAATGATCAACGACATGGGCATCCAGGTGATGGAAGAAGCGCCGGATGCTGATGATCTGTTGCTGGCTGAAAACTCCAACAACACAGACGAAGATGCTGAAGAAGCCGCTGCACAGGTTCTGTCCAGCGTAGAGTCTGAAATCGGACGAACTACCGACCCGGTGCGCATGTATATGCGCGAAATGGGCACCGTTGAACTGCTGACCCGTGAAGGCGAAATCGACATCGCCAAACGTATTGAAGACGGGATTAACCAGGTTCAGTGCTCCGTTGCCGAGTATCCGGAAGCTATCACCTACCTGCTGGAACAGTACGACCGTGTTGAAGCAGAGCAGGCTCGCCTCTCCGATCTGATCACCGGTTTCGTCGATCCGAACGCCGAAGAAGATATGGCGCCAACGGCGACCCACGTCGGCTCCGAGCTCTCCAGCGAAGAGATGGACGACGATGAAGATGAAGAAGAAGACGACAGCGATGACGACAGCGACGATGACAACAGCATCGACCCTGAGCTGGCGCGTGAGAAATTCGCTGAACTGCGTACGCAGTACGAGCTGGCTCGCGACACAATCAAAGCAAAAGGACGCAGCCACGCTGCCGCACAGGAAGAGATCCTTAAGCTGTCTGAAGTCTTCAAGCAGTTCCGTCTGGTGCCGAAGCAGTTCGACTACCTGGTAAACAGCATGCGCGTGATGATGGATCGCGTACGTACCCAGGAACGCATCATCATGAAGCTGTGCGTTGAACAGTGCAAAATGCCGAAGAAAAACTTCATCACCCTCTTCACCGGTAATGAAACCAGCGAAACCTGGTTCAACGCCGCGCTGGCCATGAACAAACCGTGGTCTGAGAAGCTGAAAGATGTGACTGAAGAAGTGCAACGCGGCCTGATGAAGCTGCAGCAGATTGAAGAAGAGACCGGCCTGACGATTGAACAGGTTAAAGATATCAACCGTCGTATGTCTATCGGCGAAGCGAAAGCGCGTCGTGCGAAGAAAGAGATGGTTGAAGCGAACTTGCGTCTGGTTATCTCTATCGCCAAGAAATATACCAACCGTGGTCTGCAGTTCCTCGATCTGATTCAGGAAGGGAACATCGGCCTGATGAAAGCGGTTGATAAGTTTGAATACCGCCGTGGTTACAAGTTCTCAACTTATGCAACCTGGTGGATCCGTCAGGCAATCACCCGCTCAATCGCGGATCAGGCGCGCACCATCCGTATTCCGGTGCACATGATTGAGACAATCAACAAGCTCAACCGTATCTCTCGCCAGATGCTGCAGGAGATGGGCCGCGAGCCGACGCCGGAAGAGCTGGCTGAGCGTATGCTGATGCCGGAAGATAAGATCCGCAAAGTGCTGAAAATCGCCAAAGAGCCAATCTCCATGGAAACGCCGATTGGCGATGATGAAGATTCGCATCTGGGTGATTTTATCGAGGATACCACCCTCGAGCTGCCGCTGGACTCAGCGACCACCGAGAGCCTGCGCGCTGCAACGCACGATGTGCTGGCTGGCCTTACCGCCCGTGAAGCGAAGGTGCTGCGCATGCGTTTCGGTATCGACATGAATACCGACCATACGCTGGAAGAAGTGGGTAAACAGTTCGACGTTACCCGCGAACGTATCCGTCAGATCGAAGCGAAGGCACTGCGCAAACTGCGCCACCCGAGCCGCTCTGAAGTGCTGCGTAGCTTCCTCGACGATTAATCGTCACGCCAGACAAAAAAGCTCCCCGACGGGAGCTTTTTTTTCGCCTGTTATTTACAAGCCGCGCGATGCCAGCGCCTCATCCAGTTCACGATATGCCTCTACGAGCTTCTCCAGCGAAGCGCGGTTCAGGCCGCTCGGATTGGGCAGCACCCAGATTTGCGTCACGCCAATGGTCATCTCCTGCTTACCCCACTTCGCACCGCGCACGCTAAAGACCTGCTCAAACGCCTGTTTGCCAAGCACCGCCAGCGCGGCGGGTTGATACTCCTCTATTTTATGTACTAGATCCCTGCCGCCGTTACGCAGCTCATGCAGCCCGACTTCCGTCGCCTGCACCGTTGGACGCTGCACCAGCATGGTAATGCCGCAGCGCGTATCCAGCAGATGGTGCTCATCCTCCGGGCGCAACTGCTGGTCGGTAAAGCCGGCCTGGTGAATCACTTTCCAGAAGCGATTCCCCGGATGCGCAAAATGAAATCCCGTATGGGCAGAGGATTTCCCCGGATTAATGCCACAAAACACGACGCGCAGACCCGGCGCCAGAATATCGTGGATCATGCTTTACTCCCGATTAGAAACGATAAACTTAAGTATAAGAGATTGAAAATGCGCTGTTTATAAAATCATCAGCCGGGCGATTCCTGCTGGATTGCGAGGGTAAGTTACTCTATAATTCACCGCCACGGCCCCTTAGCTCAGTGGTTAGAGCAGGCGACTCATAATCGCTTGGTCGTTGGTTCAAACCCAACAGGGGCCACCAAATTTTAGCATTAAAATCATATAATTAAGCCACTCGAGAGAGTGGCTTTTTTGTTTCTCATTTTTCGAGTGGCGATAAAATGGCGGTGGGTTTTTAGCATATATTGAAAAAGGCCACAAAAGACCCACTCAAGTGTGTGATCTCACATCCATAACTGGCGCTGGCCGAGACCCGCATCGCATGGCGCTGCGCCGGGGTCGTCATAGTTTACGCTCCTTCACCGGTTGCAGGGGCGGCACCGGGTGCCAGCGCCTGCATGGCGAGCGCCAGCTCGCGCGCGATGACTTTCGCCGCGTCCGCTTCCGGGGTGTCGCTCTCTTCCGGCTCAAGAACTTCGATGTTCTCAATCAGGCACCCGGCTTCGTAATCCTCGATAACGAAATCGACTTTTACCTGCTCGTAGTTTTCCACCTGGTCGAGCTGCGGGTTTTCGATGAGGTGGCGGCGGTGACCGTCCTCGTAGAGATAGATGGAAATGTTATCCAGCGTGGTAATAAAAATGCTGTTCGCCGGGAAGAACGGCGCGCGTACCGCCTGCAACTGGCCGATAGTCTTCTGGCCGATAATCAGCTCACCGGCGAGCTGCTCGCTGTTGGGCTGGAATTTATTGATCATCGGGAAATATTTGTCGGTCAGAATACGGCGACCACAAATCACGACCATATCCGGGTTTTCACGGTGGATTTCAGCAATCAGGGACTCATGCGCATCCATAACCAGCGCGTCGAGATTTTTGTAATGACCGGCTTTGCCAACTTTGATGGTCGGGGAAATCACCTTACCGGTTTCATCGGTGACGCTGCTCATCACGCGGTCTGGCGCGTCGTTGCGGTATTTCTGCAACCAGCCGACCGCCACATCCTGAAGAAGCGGATTCTTCTGGCGGTCAGAGGTTGCCGCACGGCTTACACCATTAAAGCCGATGGTGATGTAGTCCAGCGCCTGACGCTTAACGATCGCATCGCGGATACGGGTCTGGAAGTCCTGAAAACGCGCCCACAAATCAAGCTTGTTATATTTCAGGTGGTAATCGAAGTTCACCGGCTTACAGAAATAGCGATAGGCGTCCATCTTCGAAAAATCGGCGGTCTGGCGCTTTACACCGTTGTCGGTGTCAGCGGTGCTGGCAATGGTGCCGTTAACATCGATGCCGACTTTCTCCTCGGTCAGCTCGCGCACGACCACCATGTTGATCTGTTGCAGGAAGGAGGACGACTGCTGGATTTTTTCAAACAGCGTCTGCGTTACTGACGGCTCAACGCTGAATTTTTTATTCAGGTCTTCAACCCCAATGCCGTTCAGCTCGGCGAGGCGAGTCAGGTACTGATTAAACTTGAAACGTGTCTCTTTGCGCATGGTATTTTCCTGTTATGAAATTGGTCGGATTAGCAGTCGGTCAGGGTGACGGATGCCCCTTCGCCGCCGGTGCTGAGCGTGCGGCGCGGCTGCGTCCCATCCGGTGTTTTGTCCAGGGTGGCGGTGATCGCACTGAGCTTCGCGCCGGTAGTGGTTGCCTGGTCAATCAGGCGCTGATTCAGCGTGGCGATTTCGCTTTCGAGAGATGAAAAGCGCGTCTCAGCGCTGTCGGTGCTGGTCTGCACACGCTCGGCGATGGTGGTGACCGCTTCATGCACGTCGCTGAAACGCGCGTCGTCGCTGGTCTGTTTGCGGCTGAAAATGGATTTAACGGAGTCGGTCAGTTTGTTAAGTAGGGTGTCGGGCACGTCCTCAAACTCCAGCTCGGCCAGGGAGGCGACAGAGAAGAGATTCTCCGGGCTCATCTTGAAACGCTGTAGCGGGTTGTGTTTCGCCTTGCTGCAAAACTCCAGATACTCAGTGCCAAGGCTTGCCGGGTCATCAGTGACGGCCAGGCCGACCAGATAGCACTTGCCGCTGTTGGCAAAGTTCGGCTGAATTTCCATGGAGGTATAAACCTTCTGGCCTTTTGTCACCATATCGACCAGGGTGTCGAGCGGCGCGATTTTGCCAAACAGCGCCAGTTTGCCGTTAAGCGCGGAGTCGTCCTCGATTGTCTCCGCTTTCAGCTCGATCACATCGCCGTAACGGGCAAACGCGCCATCCGGCAGAAGCCCGCGCAGATGCTCAAGGTTGATGCGGCAACCGTAAACGCGCGGATCGAATGAATCGGCCATTTCCTGAATATCCGTCGCGCTGATTACACGCCCGTCGCAGGTGTCGCCCTCTACGCCAATACGAAAGAATTTTGATACTTTTTTTGCCATCGTCAGGAGTCCTGATTGTGTGAAGGATTGCGTTCTGTCGGGGTGTAGTTTCCCGGCTCGTCCGCTGGTTCGCCATCAGTCACAGATGGCTTGCCGCCTGCACATCAGTCCCTTAGCGAATCGCCGCCCGCGCTTCAGTAGCCTTGCCCTGTACTGATTACGGCGAGGCATCCATGACCATCACCACCGACACCACACTCCTTAACGACCCGCGACGGCAGGCCGCGCTGCTCTACTGGCAGGGGTTTTCCGTGCCGCAAATCGCGGAAATGTTGCAGACCAAACGCCCGACGGTGCAGAGCTGGAAACAGCGCGACGGATGGGACGAGACCGCCCCGCCAGACCGGGTGGGGAACACGCTTGAGGCGCGCCTGATTCAGCTTTACGCCAAGCCCGACCTCACCGCACATGATTTCAAGGTTGCTGATTTTCTCGCGCGCCAGCTGGAGCGCTTCGCCCGCATCAACCGCTACGGCCAGACCGGAAACGAGGCGGATCTCAATCCAAACGTGGCGAACCGTAACAAGGGCGAGCGTAAGAAGCCGAAAAAGAACTATTTCAGCGAGGAGGCGATCGAGAAATTACAGGCGATTTTTTTCGACCAGTCATTTGAGTATCAGCTCAACTGGCACAAGGCGGGGCTTAAGCACCGTATTCGCCACATCCTGAAATCCCGCCAGATTGGTGCGACATTTTATTTTGCCCGCGAGGCGCTGCTGCGCGCCCTTGCGACCGGCCAGAACCAGATATTTTTATCGGCATCGAAAACACAGGCGTATGTGTTCCGCAAATACATCATCGCGTTTGCGAGGCTGGTTGATGTTGACCTGAGCGGCGATCCGATTGTCATCGGCAACAACGGCGCAGAGCTGCTTTTCCTCGGCACCAACAGCAACACCGCGCAGAGTCATAACGGCGACCTGTATGTCGACGAGATTTTCTGGATACCCAACTTCCAGAAATTACGCAAAGTTGCCTCGGGCATGGCGTCACAAAAGCACCTGCGCACGACCTATTTTTCAACCCCGTCCTCACTCGGTCACGGTGCGTATCCGTTCTGGTCAGGCGACCTGTTTAACCGCGGGCGCGCCAGCGCCAGCGAGCGGGTCGAGATTGATATCAGCCACGCCGCACTCGCGCGCGGGGTGGCGTGCGCCGATGGTCAGTGGCGACAGATTGTGACCATTGAGGACGCACTCGCCGGGGGCTGTACCCTGTTTGACCTGGACACACTGCGCCGCGAAAACAGCGCAGACGACTTCCGCAATCTGTTTATGTGCGAGTTTGTCGACGATAAAGCCTCGGTGTTCCCGTTTGAGGAGCTGCAACGCTGCATGGTCGACAGCATGGAGGAGTGGGAGGACTACGCGCCGTTTGCCGACCGGCCATTCGGTCATCGCGTGGTGTGGATTGGTTACGACCCGTCGCACCGGGGCGACAGCGCCGGGTGCGTGGTTATCGCGCCGCCGGTAGTTGCCGGGGGCAAGTTCCGCATACTGGAGCGCCATCAGTGGAAAGGCATGGACTTTGCCACCCAGGCCGAGTCCATTCGCGCCCTTACGCAGAAATATAACGTGGAATACATCGGCATCGACTCGACCGGTCTCGGTCAGGGCGTGTTTCAGCTTGTGCGTTCGTTCTATCCGGCTGCGCGTGATATCCGCTATACCCCCGAAATGAAAACCGCAATGGTGCTCAAGGCCAAGGACACCATCATGCGCGGTTGCCTGGAGTATGACGTCAGTGCAACCGACATCACGCAGTCGTTTATGTCGATTCGTAAAACCATGACCAGCAGCGGGCGCAGCGCCACCTACGAGGCCAGCCGCACCGAGGAAGCCAGCCACGCAGATTTAGCCTGGGCAACCATGCACGTACTGATTAACGAACCGCTGACCGCCGCAACCGGCCAGCCATCATCCTCCATTCTGGACTTCAACTGATGAGCAAAAATAAAAAGAAATACACACCGAAACCGCGCCAGCAGACCGCCACGCCCGCACAGAGCATGGAGGCATTCACCTTCGGCGAGCCGGTTCCGGTGCTCGATAAGCGCGACATTCTGGATTACGTGGAGTGCATCGATAACGGTCAGTGGTACGAGCCGCCGGTCAGCTTTTCGGGACTGGCGAAAAGCATGCGCGCCGCCGTTCACCACAGCTCACCGATTTACGTAAAGCGTAACATTCTGGTGTCGACCTATATTCCGCACCCGCGCCTGTCCCGACAGGATTTCAGCCGCTTTGCGCTCGATTACATGGTGTTCGGGAATGCGTTTATTGAGGAGCGCCTGAGCGTCACAGGCAAGCCGGTAAAGTATGAAACCTCCCCGGCTAAATACACCCGGCGCGGCGTCGAACAGGACACCTACTGGTATATTCAGAACTTCACAAAGCCGCACCAGTTTGCACCGGGCTCGGTGTTTCACCTGCTGGAGCCGGACATCAATCAGGAGCTATACGGGGTGCCCGAATACCTGAGCGCACTTAACTCGGCCTGGCTCAACGAGAGTGCCACGCTGTTTCGCCGCAAGTATTACCAGAACGGGGCGCACGCCGGTTACATCATGTACGTCACCGACGCGGCGCAAAGCAGTACTGATGTTGAGGCGCTGCGCAAGGCAATGCGCGATTCGAAAGGGCTCGGCAACTTCAAGAACCTTTTTTTTTACGCACCGAACGGAAAGGCTGACGGCATTAAAATTGTGCCGCTAAGTGAAGTCGCCACCAAAGACGATTTTTTCAACATTAAGAAGGTAAGTGCGGCCGACCTGCTCGATGCACACCGCATCCCGTTTCAGCTGATGGGCTGCAAGCCAGAAAATGCGGGCTCTGTCGGGGATGTTGAGAAGGTGGCAAAGGTGTTTGTGCGCAACGAGCTGATTCCGTTGCAGTCGCGCTTTATGGAGCTTAACGAGTGGGCGGGCGAGGAGATCGTCAGGTTCCAGAAATACAGCCTCGACGGCGACAACGAATAACCCACCTCAGCCGCCTACGGGCGGCTTTTTCATCCCCCCGCATCAGACGCCGTGAGCACGCGCACACTGCGCGCTGTCGCCTTGTCTCACTCTTTCACACTTTTCCCTCTCCCGACGCCTCAGCGCACCGCACAGGGCGTAAATAAATTAATTATTTATGCCTCCGGCGCGCAGTGCTTTCCCCTCCTCGCCTGCCCGCTTCGCGTGTCGGTTTTAATGCAGTTGCATCGGGTCGGCAAATCCTTGCCTGTACTGACTCCGTTCAGCATCTCGGAAATTACGTGACGCATGCAAAACGATGCAGTAATGCATGCAGCCCACTAAAGGGGCGATGTCTCGTATTATTAACGCGCGATTATTAATGCTTCTCACGCGTGATAGCACAATAAATTTTACCCACTACATACACGGCCAGAATGCCGAATAATATCGATGAAACCGCAAAAAATACAATTGACGAGAGGAAGGGACTGAACAAACCACCCAGGCTCGTAAAGTCGCTAAGTCTGCCAAGAATGTCATTAGGAACCGTCCTTAATATAATTTCGGGAATTATTAGAAATGAAATAATTGCAGCCGCAACATTAATGAGTATTTTTCGACTTTTTTTCATCTTCAACCTTGCCCCCGCGAGCGACCATGATCAATCATTAACCTACAATGTTACAACAAGGCACATGAAAATGGCACAAAACTATCTTAAGTGGAAATCGGAAACAGACCGAAATATGGCTATAGCTGTAACGAAGGCTTTAAGAGAGATCCATGAAGGTCAAATGGAAACCATTGAAAAAGTGAAACTTGGTAGCCAAAGGCTTATTAATTATGGCTCATGCTTCGTTACTAATGAATATTACAGAAGTACTTGCCATGAGCAATGGAGCGAAGATAGGCGCTTGTATTTATCCTTGCTAGAAATATACAAACGAAATGATGTCGTGCTTGATATGGTCGAACTTTACTTTCGCAAAGCTTTCAAGCGCCTCGGGGAAAGCAAAAGTAATACGCTTGTTTCTTACTTAAAAGAGAAAATTGGAGAGAGGGCTTATTATGCAGCTGACCGCTCAAGCAAGCTCGCCATTTCATTTACTATCGCTAAATTGATCGTAAGCAGTGGTGATTTTCAAGAGTCATTTATTCGGAACGTGAATCAAATGTCCATGTGGTTTGTTCAACTAACGACATTTTATTCCAAGGCTGAGGTAGCGGCACAGGCAGCAAGGAAACTTAAATTTCAGGATTCAGAATATTATCAAATACTTTATCAAGAAAAGTTAGAGATGCTGTATTTCCTTATCGAACCTAAAATGTCGAAAGTAATTTACGAGTTTCAATCCGGTGGGAATAATGAAGAGGTTATCGGTGACGCCTTATACGAGATGTTAAAAAAATGAAAAGGTTTTTCTTGTTTTTATGGGGCGCTCACTCTCACTTAGTTCCCATCGCCCTTATACTGGCAGGTGCCTTTTTATTTATTAAGTTCATCCCCGGCTATTCTGGTGTTCTTACTTTTATATGGTTCTTAGTCGTTTCTTATTTATATCTCAAATATAACAAATGGTATTGATAGCCCGTTATAAAGGGCTATCCCTTTGAATTTTACTTTTTTTCTAACGTTAGAATAATGATAAATTTGGATCTTCCTCCGCTGTTAAAAACTCCATATACCTTGATTCGGCTGAATTGACTGCAATCATAAACTGCATGCCCTCAATGAGCGAAACCGGCCTTTCTATGCCAAAAATGAAAACATCCATATAAGTTCGACCGACCCAAAACCCGCCGCCATATTCTTTGAGACGCTGAAAAAAGACCCAGCCGCCATCTACAAATCGTGGCAGGCTTTCGCCACGTTTAACCACCTGATAATTGCTATCTTTCACGCCCATATTGTCCTCCTGCCGCCTCGCCTTGCTGTTTGCCCAATCCCGCCACACCCTAAAAATTGTGTGGCGGGATTACTCAGTGACTCGAATTATCTTTTTGCCAGATAAAGCGCAGGCTTTCCATTACTTGTTTTTTTTGTTCATCAAGTTTTATGGCAGGCTCTTTGAGCACTTTGAAATGACTTTTTCTTATACAAATTTCAGACGAAAAAGACAGTTTCTCTAAGCTACTGATAATTTCCTGCTCAATGGCATCTAATTTATCACGACTGATCTTTTGCTCTTTATCTGTCATTATTTCGATGTGCAAAAAGATAGCCATTAATTATTTACATCCATTGATTTGTTATATTCGTGGCTACGTATTTTCGCCATTAATTCGTCTGTCAGCTCAGAAACCCACTGTATGGCAAGGCACTTTTCTTCTTCACTGCACTCGCTCGCTGCTACAAGTCTGATAAAAAAATCAATACGCTGAAGCTTCAATGACTCCAGTAAATAATCCTGCATCTTCCCTCCTGTTACATCTCACAACCAAATAGCCCAAAACACTGTTTATATATACAGTATATTAGCTATTTCAAATTGTAAACCCTTTATCATCAACTATCTGTGCTCTGAGCACGAACAATACCAAGTTGCTGAATAGTTAGGTTTTACTGGTAGCAAGGATCGCTACACGATGCATGATTGCTCTTGACCTAAATTCGTAGGATTGGGAGGCTGGAAAAACCTCTCCGGTCTCCGATCCACGATACCATTTACCGCTAAAACAGCTTTTACCATGGGCGATAAGATGCAACGCCTCACCCCGGTTTATAGCTATTCCGGTTAAAAGTTGGATCTCGTCTATTGTTCTGGCTATGGCTTCGTTCTGCTTTACCGTTCCGTGGATAAATTTACGCCTCGCCTCTGTTTTTTCACCCCTTAAACGGTTCGTTAGCTGTCGCCTCTGGTATCGAGTCAGGGGCTTAGCTAAATCCAGCTGCGGTAGATCACCTTCGCTTCCCGTACAGTTATTGACAGAACTCCGAGAGGGCGCGGTCGCGCCCTTAAGGTCAACAGCCAAATCAACGGCACGCTTCGGAACAATTTTCCACTGCGTGAGGCGGGTCAGAATAGGGGAGGCAGCGCCGACCGTTGCGTCGTAGACGCCACGAATGCAGACAGTCTCCTCACCGTACTGGTTAAACTCAGCGCGCGGCTCATAAAGCGTGCGCACCTGCAATTCGTCACGGCGCGCAAACGCACCGCCCTGCGCATTGACATAGCCTGCCCAGTCACCGGCGTCAGCGGCATCGTGTACCGCTGCAAATTCTACACTCAGACCGTGAGCGGTCTCGGTATCAGCCAGACGCCGTAATTCACGGTACACGGTCACCGGTGCGCCACCGATAAACTGAAACTGACGGATGTGCCAGCGAGCCGCCCAGGCAGAAACTGCGGGTGCCGTCTCTTTCAGCAGCTCACCGCTTTCATCGTCTTTCTCACTGTCGAGAGCGTAACCATCAATATTTTTGGAGATGTATTTAGCAACATAGCCCGTTGCGCTTCCCTTCTCCGGATCGATGGCTTCAGCATGAAAACGTGCCTTTTTCGCCTTGTCACTCCTGAGCTCACTTTCATCTTCCTGCCACGCATAATCACGGATGACCTTACGCACGCGCTCAGCATCTTCCGGCAGCATAAACATCAGCATGTGCCAGTGAGGGGTGGCGTCGTGGTGTGGCTCCGCGACGCGGATGCCAAATATGCGGATATCTTCCCGATGGAGTTTGGCGCGGATGCGCGCCCAGAGTGAGGTTAAATAGCCCTGAGTGTCGGACGGGCTTGCGCCATTCCACTTGTGGTTACGGTAGCCTGCTTTTGTTGTGGCGTGATATTTCGACGGCGCGGTCAGCGTGTAGAACTCACCCACATAGCCCAGCTCATTGCAGATATTTTCAAAGCCACGGATGCGGGTCATCAGCTCGCAGCGGCGAATGGCCGGATTAGCCACCGAGCCATCATATTTATCAATGAGGCTGATTCGGTTCCCGTCCTCGTCCTCAAGCTCCAGCCCTTTCAGAAATTCGCGGGTGCGCCGCTTCTGCTCGCGCCAGTCAGTCACGCAGTTTTTACTCGCGTAAACATGCTTTTTCTTGCTGACGTTACCGACGGCAATTTGCAGATGTTCACGCCATGCAGCTGCGACCCGGCGCAACCGGCCACGCCACCATGTTTCATTAAACATGCGCATGACAGCCGGGGCGATTTCGTCCTGGCCTGCATATTTCTTTGTCACGCGCTCCCAGTGGGGCGGCGTTACGTTGAACTGCAACGCAATCATTCCGGCGCGCATATACCAGCGATACAGCGTTTTCAGCTCACCGGCTTCGGTGTCGTCATTGTCTGCCAGTTCTGAGCGGATAAAGTTGGCGATATCAGCCGACAGCAGATCGATATCGGCTTTAGACATATCCGGGAGCCGGTTGTAACGCGCAACCATATTCACCAGACGCGACGCCATATACTGCTGATCTTTTGTGTCGAAATGTCCGTTGAATACAGCGGCAGAAACGTCGCTCCTGATGCCGGAGGCCTGGTATTTTCTTGCGACCAGTTCAAGGCGCGGCAATGCTTTTTTGCAGAAGCTGATTAAAAAGGCATTGGCTCGCTGACTGTCGTGATGTTGCTCCAGCGTGGAAGCAGTGCGCATCACGTCATAGCGCACACATTCAGGCTGGAGGGATAACGCTTTGCGCGCATGCAGCAACGCCGCAATCATGCGATCGCGGCGATGCTGTTCTGAATAGGTCAGATAAGGGCTGGCTATTGCTGAGCGAGGAGCATTCCAGGCGTAAGCGTAAGAAATTGCCACTTACACGCCCCGGTAATGTCTGGTTTTGAGCTCTGCTATCAGTGTTGTTAACGCCATACCAGGGATGTTCCCACAGCTCCGCTTGCTGACCGACCTGCTGACGAAACTCCACGACAACGTCTTTAAACTCTTTGGTTTGGTCACGTAGTCTTAACTGCGCCACGCGATCCAGTTTTTGGCCGGACAGGTTTTCTATATGTAGCAGTGTGGGATCGATGCCCAACTCGCGTCGATAACGCGTCGCGCCGGTCAAAATTTGGTGAATAGTCAGCCCGGTAAGCTTCCAGCTCTCATTAATTTCCTGAGCGTAGCTGTTTAACTGATTCTTTAAATCTTCATAGCGAGAAATCTCGGCATCAATTTGCGCCGGCATTTTTTGCAATGCCGGGTTATGCAGCCGTTTTTGGATGTCTTCTAACACCTTACGCTTGTGTGATTTATGGCTGTGCAGCTCAAGGCAAAAATCACCCAGCCCTGCTTTATCGAGTCGGTGTTTAACGACCTCTAATGCCGCAAGCTTTTCCGCAACAAAAAGCACCTTCTTGCCATTCAGCATTGCCGCGGCAATCAGGTTGGTAATGGTTTGCGATTTGCCCGTGCCTGGAGGGCCTTCGATAACCAGATTTTCGCCATTTACCGCATCAATCAGTGCGCTATGTTGTGAGCTATCCGCATCAAAAATAAGCGGAAACTGTTGATGAATATTATCGAGAGTATCGATGTGATATTCGCTGGATAGACTTTCTGAACCGGAATGCTCTCCCGTCTGCGAAGTAAAAAGACGTTTGATCACCTCATGATTCAGTAAATTTTTACCGCCCTGTGGCCAGCGCTCTGGATCAAGATCGAGATACATCAGCATCTTGCTGAAGTTTAATAAGCTCAATGCCCCATAGCGGCGCACTTTCCAGCGCGGCTTGTTCGTTTCGGTAATCGCCTCTATTTGCTGGAAATAGGTTTCCGGCAACGTCTCCTCATCGAGCCCAGGTAGTGCAAAACCAAAATCAGCCTGCAATTTCTCCTGCAACGACAGGTTAGGGATAATATCTTCCCCGGTATAACGCAGGTGGTAGCGATAGAGGCCCGCTTGTGGATCGAGTTTACCTTTCTCCAGCGTTACGGGAACGGTAAAGAGCGGAGCAAGGCGGGGCTTATCTGAATCATCACTTTCATACCATTCAAGAATGCCAAGGGACAGATAGAGAATACCCGCCCCGGTCTCTTCAATCGCTACCTGCGCTTTACCGTGGATAGAGCGCAGTACGGCTTCCAAATCGGCCGGGTAATAAAGCGTCTGTATTTCATTATTCGCTTCAGTCTCCTGCACTAATGGCTTACGCAACGGCTTGCCCGCTTTCGTATCGCGCTCAAACTCACCACTATCTTTGTAGCCAAGCTGGATAAGTAGCGAATCCAGACGCTCAGCAGGAAGGCTGGATTTAGCCTCCGTATTCCTGACGCCGGCCAAAGAGCCGCCGTTTTCCTTCAAGTGGATGAGAATAAGATCGCGCGCTTTAACGACCAGTTCATAATCTTCCTGGGAAATAGCACTTTGCGCACCGCTTGGTAATTCATAGTCGGTATTGATGCCCAGCTTACCCGCCCACGTTTTCGCATCGGGCATAGGTTTTGTCGCTTTTTCCTCGGCTGAAGGCGCGTTTTTATCCAGATAACCAAACTGCTGTAACTGCGCTTTGGTTGGATCCGGAACAGGAGCAAACTGCATAACCTGTTCTGATTTGAGGGTTTGAAAAAGCTGATCGGGTAGCGCGTTGATGATACGCAGCGAAGAGTGTTTTTGATTAATTGGAAAATTTAATAACCTGTTTCGCGAGGTCAAATCCAACAATTTGCGCCGCATATCCTCAAGCGACTTGAGAATATATTCTTTGGATTCACCATCGAATGAAGAAGAGTATTCCGCCATATCAAACCCTGTAGATCATCAGCAAAAGGATAACCAGAACTTACCAAAACCTTCTGGTTCCAACACCTGACAGGAATAAAAGTTATGCCGCTTGCGATCGTTCTGTATGTATCGACAAGCCATGTTTATTACTGACGATGCTAAATTCAAAAAGAGACCTCACCGCGAAAAGGCTCATTCAAGCAGAAAGCCCCATCCGATAAGCGTCGGGATAGCAAAATCATACCTTGGGCGACGCTGAATACAAGAAAATCCTTAACAATAAAGGGCTAACAAAGAGCACAAGCTTCAGATTTAACTTAATCATATAAAACATATAACAAAGCTGTTTGAGTGAATTAGAGATATTGACCAGGCATGAAGCTGAGCAAAAAATAACCACAATA
The DNA here is from genome assembly GCF_050435845.1 of Kosakonia sp. 1610. Classification (NCBI taxonomy): domain Bacteria; kingdom Pseudomonadati; phylum Pseudomonadota; class Gammaproteobacteria; order Enterobacterales; family Enterobacteriaceae; genus Kosakonia; species Kosakonia sp. 1610. The sequence continues at coordinate 349,357 of NZ_JBNDKZ010000004.1, forward strand.
GCGCTTATCTTCTGCTTCGAAAGAGATATGTCTGATGTGAAAAAGCTCAATGGCATTCATTTAAAATCATACTTAGCGCTATTCTCAATATGATAATTAAGTCCGAGTGTAATAATAGGCCGCTGCTAAATCATGAGATAAAGTTACAAAGCAATGAGACATATATTCTTCGTTACGTGAAGCGCACGATTGTCGTTGCTCAGGCTAGCACGTTAAATGGATCCTCGACACAATCATACTGCGACTTCTGCCGCCAGTGATCTTTGGTGGGAAAGTTGACGATCGGCTTATTGTTCTCTTCCACGGTGAGAATAGATCCATTTTTGAATGCGCTACTTTTGCAGGCCTCACGATAGATCTTATCGTTTTCAGGAAAAGCCTCCTTAAACTGGTAGGCAATGCTTTTGCCCATTACTCCATGACAATTCACCACATTGACCAGTGCAACTGTCTGAGATTGAAGTAGATTGCCGCGTTCATATTGAATCATAATCATCGCTCATCGGTGCAGCTGAACTACGACGTAACTTAAACCTGCTGCGCTTCGCAGCCCGCATGAAAGCTGGTATATACTCACCATCCCTGAATGCCATTCCCCATAAGCTGCTGAAACCTGGGATATAAACTGCCCCTAAACAATACGCAGATTTCAGTCACACTTTGTCACACTTATGTTGACATTGAGAATAATCCGAGTTAAATTCTCGAACAAAATTAATAACAATCCGCTTGATAAGTCATTTCTTATCTCAATTATTTGTCTTAAAAATACGCAGCCTAATACAAATTAGCTTTTATAAATGTTTTGTTATGAAATGCCACTGGTATCAATAATAAAAAATAATAAAAAAATCTTTAAATAGATCAACATGCCTATTTGATATGTTTATTATGAACGACCGGGTAAATATGGAATTTTTGAAAGAGTGTTTGCGAGTAGAAGTCATTGGCGGAAAAGATAAAAAATTCTCATGGGGAAGAGCCTTGCGACACGCATGGCGTCAGCCAAAGCGTCGGTTTCTTTTTTGGTGGAGAATTGCATCTTATCTGCATGATAAAAAAGGAAAAAGATGCAAGAAATTCGCACACTTGCTTAATCGTAGATTAATGAAAAAATATAATACTGAGATTGGTCTGGGTGCAAAAATCCAACCTGGACTCTTCGTCGCTCATTATAATGGCATTGTGGTTTCGTTATATTGCGATATCGGCAAGAACTTCCTGATACGGCAAAATACCACCATCGGTATCAAGACCCCAGGAAAAAAAGATGAAGATTACAGAATCACTATTGGTGATGATGTCGTTCTTGGCGCTAATTGCTGCATCATATCTGACGATATCCGTATCGGCGATAACGTAAAAATCGGCGCGATGACATTCGTCAATAAAGATATTCCTGATAATAATATCTACTACACCAAAAAAGAGACGGTACAAGTGTTGAGAGAGGCGTAAGCCTCCTTGCGCTTACAGGACGCGGTTACGCCTTACCCAGACAGGAGCGTTGCGACGTTTTCAGAGCTATTTACCCATCCTCTTAAGGGCGTTTTCGCCCTCATTTCACCGAATTACACCGCCATAAGCGCAATTTTCATAGAAAGACTAACGCATTGAAATGTGCCCATGTAATATGAGGCCGGGCTATTGCGACTTTCGCCTTCGTGGTCCAGATTTGATGAATAACGACTCCCCTTAACAGACTCATTAAGCGCTTTGACGAAACGCCATGAACAAACCAATAAAACGGCTTGAAATCATCAAATACGCCATTGAACTGGAGGATGACAGCATCATCCTCAGCCAGCTTCCTTTGCTGAAAACGGAAGTGACCGACCCGGAGTTAGCGTTTATTGTTCACGCGCTCGAAAAGAAGAATTACAGCGATGCGATGCGCGCCATTACGGCGTGGCTACAGAGCCAGCGCTCGGTCGTCAGTTGGCAAGATCCTCAGGTTTCCGCCAGCAAGCTGGAACTCAAAGCGCTGGAGGAGCAGCTCCGCGAGCTTATCGATAAGCGCAATGCGCGCATTCAGCAACTGGATGAATTTAACGATCTCTACTTAACTCGCCTTGGGCCGCTGATGTCGCAGATCCTGCGCCTGCGTAAAATGCTGGCTGAAGCCGCTGTGCGTCGCCAGGAAGCGGAAGCACGTCGCCGTGAGGCTGATTATCTGCGCTGCCAGAAATACCTCTCGCAGGCAGTGAACGTGCTGGTGACGCTCACGCAGCGCTGGCAGAGCATGCCGCCGCACTCGATGCAGGCGGCTGAAGCGCGCAAACATCTCCAGCAGCAAAGCGAACTGATCGCCTCTCTGCTGGCAGAAGCGCAGGAACTGGAGCGTGGTCTGACGCGCGAAGAGGAGCCAACGCGCCAGGCGCGCGACGAAGCGCGTCAGGAGTACGAAAGCTATCAAGAGCAGCAGCACGATGCGGAAAAACGCTTTAGCTTCGAGCAGAAGATGTCAGAAGAGGAGCGCCATGAGCTGAAGCGCCTCTGGCGGCAGGCGAGCAAACTCTGTCACCCCGATCTGGTCGACAGCGAGATGAAAAACGATGCCAATAGCATGATGGTGCAGCTCAACCAGGCCCGTCAACGCGGCGATCTGAGCGCGATTCGCTCCATGCTCAGCCGCCTGCAAAAAGGGCTGGAGCCGCTAATGGCCAGCGACAGGCTGAACGATGTCCAGCGTCTGCGTCAGCGCATTGTGGAAGTGAAGCAGCACATCGCCACGCTGATTGAAGAGTTAATGACGCTGGATAAAGAGGAGACCTGGCAGCTGGTCTCTTCCCTCGGCGATCGTGAAACCTATTTCCGCCAGCAGGAGAAAGCGCTGGCTGAAATCCGTGAGTCCCTTGAACAGCAGGTTAACGAAGCCGAATACGACGAAGTGGCCTGATATGCGCCCGGCGCTCTGCCGGGCCGCAATTACTTTTTATGCCAGTAAGCCTGGGCGCGAACGCACTGCTGATCGATAGCGTCCGTTTCAAACCGCGCCTTCAGGGATTTCACCACCTCCCCCTCCCCGGTCAGCCAGATAAAATAGTCCTCACCCGGTACAGTTAGCGCCGCCAGCTTTTCCGCCACTTTCTGCGGCTGATGCCCAATCACATACTCAATATCAAAGCCCTCCAGATGCGCGAGGTAATCCTGATAAGCGACATTGTCGATGGTTACCAGCGCCTTCACCTGCGGGCGCCGCGCAAGCGGGCTTATCGCCTCCAGCCGACGGCGCAATGCCGGCATACCGGACTCATCGCACACGTAGAGTTGCCAGGCGTAATCTTCCGGCACCACCAGCGAACCGCGCGGCCCGCCGATAGTCAGCAGATCTCCGGCCTGCGCGTGAAGCGCCCAGTTGCTCGCCACACCGCCGTCGTGAATGTAAAAATCGAGAGTCAGTTCATTGCGGCTGGCATCAAAAAGTGGCGTATAGTCGCGCGACAGCGGACGCGGCCCATCGCCCCAGTTAATGCCTTCATCCGTTACCTCTGGCGGTACGAAAGGAGCGCCCTCCTGCGGGAAGAAGACTTTGGTGTGATCGTCGAAACCGCGTGAGCTAAAGCCATCGAGCTGCTCGCCGCCAAGCACAATGCGCTGAAAGCCCTCGCTTGCCCGCTCAACGCGCAAAACGGTTAACTGGCGAAAACGCAGTTCATTACGTACGCGCTGCGGATAACGTGAAGAAGTTGTGGTCATAATCGGCCCTACTGAATGTGAAATAGATATATCTAAATGTTGTGCAAATGATAATGATTGTTGTTTATAGGGAAGGCAAGATCTTTTTAAGATATAGCTACAGCTAAGAGCACGAGCTGACAAAATCACTATTTAAAATCATCATTATCAATAAGATAGAAATTAAGCATTAAACCAGCCTGTTACCAGACAGAGTTTAGATATAGATTAGATATATCGAATTAACACGGAGAGTAGAATGCGCCATTCACACGACAGTCACGATAACGAACACCACGGCGGCCGTCGGCAGCGCTTTTTTGGCCACGGAGAATTACGCCTGGTGCTGCTGCATCTGCTGCGCGACAGCGCCAGCCACGGCTATGAGCTTATCAAAGCCATTGAAACACTGACCGAGGGAAACTACACGCCCAGCCCCGGCGTGATCTACCCGACTCTCGATCTGTTGCGCGATCAGCATTTGATTACTATCAGCGATGAGGAGAATGGGCGCAGGGTGATTGCGATAACCCGCCACGGCCAGCAGTGGCTGGATGAGAGCCAGCAGCAGCTGGCGCAGATTCTTGAGCGGGTTAAAGCACGTAATGTCGGCTATCAGTTACGCAGAGATCCACAGATGAAGCGGGCGCTGGCGAACTTTAAAGCCGTGCTCGATCTGCGCGTGAATCAGCAGGCGCTTAGCGCCGCGCAGCTTAAACAGATAATTGGCATTATCGACCGCGCGGCGCTGGAGATATCCCAGCTGGATTAAGCCGGCATTGGCGCTTCACGCAGGCGGAAGACCTTCACCAGTTCGCGCAGATGCAGCGCCTGGTCGTTCAGTGCCGCGGCTGCCGCAACAGACTCTTCCACCAGGCTTGAGTTCTGCTGGGTGGTGGAGTCAATCAGGCCGATAGCGCTGTTGATCTGCGAAATGCCGTCGGTCTGCTCGCGGCTCGCCTGGCCGATTTCACGCAGGATCACATCCATCTCTTCGACGTTGGTCACCATACCGTTAATCAGCGCACTGGCTTTCTCCACCAGCGCCATCCCTTCACGGGTCTGGCTGGCTGAACTCTCGATCAGATGGCGAATATCATTCGCCGACGAGGCGCTTTTCTGCGCCAGTTGACGCACTTCACCGGCCACCACGGCAAAACCACGGCCATGCTCACCGGCACGCGCCGCTTCAACCGCGGCGTTCAACGCCAGGATGTTGGTCTGGAAGGCAATCGCATCAATCAGGTTGATGATGTCGGACATGCGATTAGAGGTGTCGTTGATAACCCGCATCTTCTCGGTGACCTGCATCATCATCTCGCCGTTGCTCTTCACCACCGTCGCGGCATCCGCCGACAGCGTGGTGGCTTCAGAGGTGTGATCGGCTGTGTTCTTCACGGTTGCCGTGATCTGCTCCATGGAGGCCGCAGTCTGCTCAACGGAACTTGCCTGCTCTTCCGTGCGCGCCGCCAGATCCTGGTTACCAGCAACAATCTGCGCCGCCGTGCTGGAGATATTTTCAGAGCCGTTCTGTACCTGATGCACAATCTCCACCAGGCGGTTTTTCATCTCCATCAGCGCACGCAACAGCGTTCCGGTCTCATCATGATGACGGGAGTCAATGGAGCGGGTTAAGTCGCCATCGGCAATCGCTTCCGCAAAAGTGACTGCTTCACGAAGCGGACGAGTGATCATTCGCGCGATCACCACGCCAATCAGGCTACCAAGGGCAATACTGATCGCCGCCAGCGCAATCAACAGCAGGCGGTTGGAGCCAAAGTCCTTCTGCACCTGCTGACCCGCGTCACGCATCTGCTGATCCTGGATGGCAATCAGCTCCTGCACTTTCGCTTTATAGGCCTTCTGGACAGTGATGGTATTGGTCATCATCTCCTGAATGGCGGCCGGGCGATCGTTGCGCTTTACCGCATCGAGGATGCGAAAACGGGAGTCGAGGTACTGTTGGCGCACGGTGCGGATCTCAGCAAGGATTTGCTGCGACTGCTCGTCGCGCAAGTTTTTCGAGAGATCGGTCAGTAAGGCAGAAATACGCGAGCTAATCGCCGCCAGCTGTTTCTGGGAATCAGCCGACCATTTGCCGTCCGTATCCAGCAGCATTAATTGTTGCGTACTGACGAACGTCTGGAAATTATCAATCAGCTCGTTTGCTTTTACGGTCGTGGGATAATCCTCATGCACAATTTCTTGCATACCGTTGTTGGCACGATTAAGGCTGAAAAGCGAGAAACAGGAACTCACCACCATCAATACAATAAAGAATCCGAATGCCAGAAATAATTTCGTACCGATTTTTACATCATGTAAAAACATATCTTCTCCGTGGATTTGAATGTCTTGCTGACAAAAGCTTTGAACCCTAATTCAGAAGGCACGCTTAAGTCCCCGGCGCGAATGGAAACCCTGTCGCCACCAGACGTTATCGGTAACGTAAATGCTAACTTTATGAGTTTGATCGTTTTTTTATTAAATTAATTGACCATTGGATAGCCATGAGCTATCAATTTAGCGTCATTGATCGTTATTTGTTTCGTTTTCTTATTATTTCATGAATATATTAATGGGAGTTAACTAGAGTTAATGGGAAATTAAATTTCAAGCTAACTAATTTATTCAATCCAGCCCTAACAAAATATCATTTAATAAAAAAGTAACAATTAAGAATAAATTATTAACATCAAACCGCATTACCAGAAATAAAAAAACCGCCAGCAGATGCGGCGGTTTTTTTAATTAAATATCTCTTAATGTAATACGGAAACTGCGTCCTGCAGCCGACCTGCGCGCTGTTTTACCATTGACGACACTTCCGCGCTCTGCTCAACCAGCCCGGCGTTTTTCTGCGTAATCGCATCCAGCTCCGCCACGGCGCGCGTCAGATCCGCAAGCCCCGTCGCCTGCTCAGAAGTAGACTGGCTAATCTGGGCAATCAAGGCGGTGACATCTTTTACCTGGGCCACAATATCGTCCATCGTGCGGCCCGCTGCGTGAACCTGGTCGGAACCGGACTGCACTTTACTGGCGCTGGCATCAATCAGTTTACGGATATCATTCGCGGCGTTTGCGCTGCGGCTCGCCAGATGACGAACTTCCCCGGCAACCACCGCGAAGCCTTTGCCCTGCTCCCCTGCCCGCGCAGCCTCAACCGCGGCGTTCAGCGCCAGGATATTGGTCTGGAAAGCGATATCGTTAATCAGCGCCGTGATGGAGCCGATACGCTGCGTGCTGTCGGCAATCTCATCCATGGTTTTCACCACCGTTTCCATCGCTTTACCACCGTGAGCGGCGGCGTTGCTGGCGGAGCTGGAGAGCTTGTCTGCCGCAGACGCCGTTTCCGAGTTGCTCTGTACCGACGCGGCCATCTGGCCCATTGTCGCCACAGTCTGCTGCACGTTAACCACCGTCTGGCGCGTACGCTCATTCAAATCGTCGTTGCCCTTCGCCAGCGTTTCGCTGCCGTTAAGCACACTGCTCACCTGACCAGAGACATCGTTTATCAGCCAGCGGCACATCAGCCCCAACTGACCAACCGAGCGCAGGATCAGCCCCACTTCATCGCTGCGGTTGAGGAAATCGACGCTGTTACGATCGCCCGTCGCCACACTTAGCGCCTGCTTTGCCACATTCTCGACCGGTCGAACAATCTGCCACTCAAACGCCAGCGCGCCCAACAGCATTACCAGCGTACTGACCAGCATCGACACAGGATGCGCACCGGTGAACCACAGCGCCGCCAGCTGCGCGACCCACAGCAGCGTCATGACGCTGCGCGCCCGCCAGCGCAGCGGAAGCGTGGCCACGTTCCCAAATAAGCCTTTACCCAGCACCAGCCCTTTATGCAGGCGTTTTTTGCTGCGCCCTTCATTTAATGCACTGTAGAGCGGCTCAACTGCCGCGATCTCCTGCTCCGTCGCGCGGGTGCGGATCGACATATAGCCGGTCACTTCGCCGTTACGCACCATCGGAATGGCATTGGCACGCACCCAGTAGTGATCGCCATTTTTACGGCGGTTTTTCACAATACCGCTCCACGGCTCGCCCTGTTTCAGGGTGAACCACATATCGGCAAATGCCGCTTTCGGCATATCTGGATGGCGCACAACATTGTGCGGTTGGCCGTTTAACTCATTGAGGTGATAGCCGCTGGCATGAATAAACGCATCGTTAGCGTGAGTGATGTAGCTCTGCGTATCAGTGGTGGACATCAGCGTGGTGTCATCGTCCAGCGGGAAGTTGCGCTGGCTGACATAAAGAGGAGAAGACATGGTTGCGTCCTGTGCAGGTTATATTGCCGTGAAAAAATTATTGCGAATGTTATTTCGGCGATAATGAATTTATCTTTAGTTGTTAAATTTGATTTAGATCGCAAATCCGCAGAAAACCCTGATTTTGATAGGTTTGTTAAGATATTGTTTTTAATAGTTTCAGCCTGAAAACACTTAGTTGCGCTAACGGGTTATGCCCCATTTTCATGCATTCGACGCACTTTTTTGGCGCAAAGGGCTTTTTCACCCCCTCGCCTCGCGCTTTTTAACAATGCTGTAACCTATTTTTAGCCCAGACGGCATGATTAAATCTTGTACGATTTGGCTTTCACCTGGCGTTTATCCCGATTTCTCTGCCCGCCGCCGAAGTGGCGTAATCCCTGCAATACTTTAATCAGTATCACGTGATACGCGACTCCTGGAGCTTATTTTGAACAGGTTACCTTCCAGCGCATCCGCTTTAGCGTGCAGCGCTCATGCCCTGAATCTCATTGAGAAGCGAACGCTTGATCATGAGGAGATGAAAGCTTTAAACCGAGAGGTGGTGGATTACTTTAAAGAGCATGTTAACCCGGGGTTTTTAGAGTATCGAAAATCTGTAACTGCCGGCGGGGATTACGGAGCCGTAGAGTGGCAAGCAGGCAGTCTGAATACGCTTGTCGACACCCAGGGAGTGGAGTTTTTAGATTGCCTGGGTGGATTTGGTATTTTCAATGTGGGGCACCGTAATCCAGTTGTCGTTTCCGCCGTACAGAACCAACTCGCCAAACAACCTCTGCATAGCCAGGAGCTTCTCGACCCGCTACGGGCGATGCTGGCAAAAACGCTGGCGGCGCTCGCGCCCGGCAAACTCAAATACAGCTTCTTTAGCAACAGCGGCACGGAGTCCGTCGAAGCGGCGCTGAAACTGGCGAAAGCCTATCAATCTCCACGCGGGAAATTCTCCTTTATCGCCACCAGCGGCGCGTTCCACGGTAAATCTCTTGGCTCGCTCTCGGCGACGGCGAAGTCGACCTTCCGTAAACCCTTTATGCCGCTGCTGCCGGGCTTTCACCATGTGCCGTTTGGCGATATCGATGCCATGCGCACGGCCCTCAGCGAAGGGCAGAAAACCGGGGATGAGGTTGCGGCGGTGATTCTGGAGCCGATTCAGGGTGAAGGGGGCGTGATCCTGCCTCCGCCGGGCTATCTGCCTGCGGTGCGTAAGCTGTGCGATGAGTTTGGCGCGCTGCTTATTTTTGACGAAGTGCAAACCGGTATGGGGCGCACCGGCAAGATGTTCGCCTGCGAGCATGAAAACGTGCAGCCGGACATTATGTGTCTAGCCAAAGCTCTCGGCGGCGGCGTGATGCCGATTGGCGCGACTATCGCCACTGAAGAGGTCTTCTCGGTGCTGTTTGATAACCCGTTCCTGCACACTACTACTTTCGGCGGTAACCCGCTGGCCTGTGCGGCGGCGCTGGCCACCATTAATGTGCTGCTGGAAGAGAACCTGCCGGCGCAGGCGGAGCAGAAAGGCGATATGCTGCTGGATGGCTTCCGTGCGCTGGCGCGTGAGTATCCCGATCTGGTACAGGATGTGCGTGGGCGAGGGATGCTAATGGCGCTGGAGTTTGTCAATAACGAGACGGGGTACAATTTTGCCAGCCAGATGTTCCGCCAGCACGTGTTGGTGGCCGGTACGCTTAACAATGCGAAAACCATTCGTATTGAGCCGCCGCTGACGCTCACCATTGAGCAGTGCGAACAGGTGCTGCGCGCCGCAGGTGAAGCGTTGTCCGCGCTGCGCGTTTCAGTGGAGCCGGTGTAACACTCTGCCCGATGGCGCTTCGCTTATCGGGCCTACAAACCGTACTCACCGTAGGCCGAATAAGGCGCCAGCCGACATCCGGCAATCTGCCCGATGGCGCTTCGCTTATCGGGCCCACAAACTGCACTCACCGCAGGTCGGATAAGGCGCCAGCCGCCATCCGGCCTTTTGCCCGATGGCGCTTCGCTTATCGGGCCTAAAAACCGCACTCACCGTAGGCCGGATAAGGCGCCAGCCGCCATCCGGCATTCTGCCCGGTGGCGCTTCGCTTACCGCACCGACAAACCGCACTCACCGTAGGCCGGATAAGGCGTAGCCGCCATCCGGCATTTCCTCTGCCCGCACTTTTTTGAATTCCATCACAATCATTCGCTCCCGCTTTTCCCTTCTGTTGTCGCGGCGGCTACAGTAGAACTCATCCGACCACATAACAATAATTTTACATTGGAAGAGAGCATGAGCCACTACCCGTCACTGTTCGCCCCGCTGGATCTGGGTTTTACCCAGCTTAAAAACCGTGTGCTGATGGGGTCGATGCACACCGGTCTGGAGGAGCGCCCGGACGGCGCCGAGCGGTTGGCGGCCTTCTATGCCGAGCGCGCCCGTCATGGTGTGGCGCTGATTGTCACGGGCGGCATCTCCCCCGCTCTTTCCGGCGTGACAATGGAGGGTGCCGCGGTGCTGAACGATATTAGCCAGCTGCCGCACCATCGGCACATTACCGATGCGGTGCATCAGGAGGGAGGCAAAATCGCGCTGCAAATCCTGCATACCGGGCGCTACAGTTTTCAACCTAATCTGGTCGCCCCTTCCGCCATTCAGGCACCGATCAATCGCTTCAAACCTCACGAACTGAGCCATGATGAAATTCTTAGCCTGATTGAGGATTTCGCCCGCTGCGCGCATCTGGCACAACAGGCTGGTTACGACGGTGTCGAGGTGATGGGCTCGGAAGGTTATCTGATTAACCAGTTTCTCGCCGCGCGCACCAACCAGCGGGAGGATGAATGGGGCGGTGATTACGCTCGCCGGATGCGTTTTCCCCTTGAGGTGGTGCGGGCGATCCGTGAGCGTGTCGGGGAAAACTTTATCCTGATTTATCGTCTGTCGATGCTCGATCTGGTGGAGGGCGGCGGCACGCTGGATGAGACCATCGCGCTGGCGCAGGCCGTTGAAGCGGCGGGCGCTACGCTTATCAATACCGGGATCGGCTGGCATGAAGCGCGGATCCCAACCATTGCCACACCGGTGCCGCGCGGGGCATTTAGCTGGGTGACGCGCAAGCTGAAAGGCAAAGTCAACGTCCCGCTGATCACCACCAACCGCATTAACGATCCGCAGGTGGCTGAGGCGATCCTTGCGCGTGACGATGCGGATATGGTGTCGATGGCGCGCCCTTTCCTCGCCGACGCGGAGCTGTTAAGCAAAGCACAGAGCGGCCGGGAAGAGGAGATCAACACCTGCATTGGCTGCAACCAGGCGTGTCTGGATCAGATCTTTTACGGCAAAGTCACCTCCTGCCTGGTCAACCCGCGCGCCTGCCATGAAACGCTGATGCCGATCTTCCCGGCAGAGCAGAAGAAAAACCTCGCGGTGGTTGGCGCAGGCCCTGCCGGGCTGGCTTTTGCGGTGAATGCCGCCGCGCGTGGGCACAGCGTAACGCTGTTTGATGCGCAGGCAGAGATTGGCGGGCAGTTTAACGTCGCCAAGCAGATCCCTGGTAAAGAGGAGTTTTATGAAACCCTGCGTTACTACCGGCGGATGATCGACAAAACCGGCGTCGCACTCTGCCTTAATCAGCGTGTCGATCCCGGTATGCTGACGCTGTTTGATGAGGTGATCCTCGCCTGCGGCATTGAGCCGCGCATGCCGCTTATCGACGGCATCGATCACCCGAAGGTGCTGAACTATCTCGACGTGCTGCGCGATAAAGCGCCGGTCGGTGAACGCGTGGCGATCGTCGGCTGCGGCGGGATCGGCTTTGATACCGCGGTCTATTTAAGCCAGCCGGGGGAGTCGACCAGCCAGAATATCGCTGAATTCTGTGTTGAGTGGGGCATCGATACCAGCCTGAATGAGGTCGGCGGCCTGCGTCCGGAAGGGCCGCAATTGTCGAAAAGCCCGCGGCAGATTGTGATGCTGCAACGCAAAGCCAGCAAGCCGGGCGATGGGCTGGGGAAAACCACCGGCTGGATCCACCGCGCCACGCTGCTGTCGCGCGGTGTGAAGATGATCCCGGCGGTGAGCTACCAGAAGATCGACGATAAGGGTTTACATATTCTGGTCGGCGGCGAGCCGCAGGTGCTGGCGGTGGATAATGTGGTGATCTGCGCCGGACAGGAGCCACGGCGCGAGCTGGCCGAACCGCTGCGCGAAGCCGGTAAACCGGTGCATTTGATTGGCGGCTGCGATGTGGCGATGGAGCTGGATGCCCGCCGGGCGATAGCCCAGGGCACGCAACTGGCGTTAACCATTTAAAAAAATGCCTGATGGCGCTGCGCTTATCAGGCCTACGTGTTTGAGACGTTGTTGGCCGCCATCCGGCAAAGCGCCTGATGGCACGGTCGGTTAGCGCTTTTTGCGCACTTTAACCGATTTGAGGATCACGAATTTATTGTTGGTGGCCACGGTTTCGCAGTTGCCAAACACGCGTTTGAGCTTGCGGAAATAGTCGAGATGGCGATTGCCGACAATACGTAATTCACCGCCATACTTCAGGCAGCGGCGCGCATCGTTAAACATCTGCCAGGCAATGTGATCGGTGATGGCGCTCTGCTGATGGAAGGGCGGGTTACAGAGCACCGCCGCAAAGCGATCAGGCTCAATGCCAGAGAGCGCGTTGTTAATCATAAACTCACAGCGCTCCATATCCTCCGGCAGGTTGCTCTCCACGTTCAGACGCGAAGAGGCGACCGCCATGGCTGACTCATCAACAAACAGCACCTGCGCCTGCGGGTTGCTGGCCAGCAGTTGCAGGCCAATCACGCCATTGCCGCAGCCGAGATCGACCATCTCGCCCTCGACATTTTCCGGCAGATGTTGCAGGAAAAAGCGTGCGCCAATATCCAGCCCGCTGCGGGAAAAAACATTCGCGTGGTTGTGAATGGTCCAGGGTGTACCGTCCAGCTTCCAGCTTGCCAGCAGCGAGGTTTCAACAGGCGCGGGAGCGTTAAAGGTGCAGTTGATCAGGCGCGCTTTGCGCCATGCCAGCGTCGTGGTGGTCGGGCCGAGGATCTTTTCAAACAGCGCCATCGTCGAATTGTGAATATCACGGGTTTTCGCACCGGCGATAATCCGCGTCTGCGGCGTAACCACCTCGCGCAGGGCGCGTAGCTGCTGTTCAAGCAGCGCCAGCTGTTTGGGTATTTTGATCAGCACTAAAGCCGGATTGGCCGGCAGCGGGCTGAGGCAATCCTGAAAAGTGACCGCCTCTTCATCCAGATCGTTAATGCGCAGGTTATGCTGCGTTGCCAGCTCGGCAATAAAGGAGTCGTTAATCGACACCGGATGATGGGCCGCCAGCGCGCAGGCCAGCGCGCCGAAGCTGTCGTTGAAGATCAGAACCGGGCCATCGACCGCATCCACCTGTTGCAGAAGATACTCATCCGCTGCATCCCACGCCTGTAGCGACGCCTCTTCCACGCCGACAGGGAATCTGTCTAAAGTGAATGACTGTCCGTTTAACTCAACCTGGCTCATCGACCCTCCGCAATGCTAAAATTCGCGCGTTTTATCGCTCAATTACGTAAGGATGTAAACACATTTCACCATGAAGACCCTCACCTATCTTCAGGGCTATCCTGAATCCCTGCTGGCGCAGGTACATACGCTGATTGAGCAGAACCGTCTGGGCGAGGTGCTGGCAAAACGCTACCCCGACAGCCACGGCGTCACCACCGATAAAGCGCTCTATCACTACACGCAAGAGATGAAAAATCAGTTTCTGCGTAACGCCGCGCCGGTGAATAAAGTGATGTATGACAGCAAAATTCATGTGCTCAATAATGCCCTTGGCCTGCACACCGCCATTTCCCGCGTGCAGGGCGGCAAGCTGAAAGCGAAAGCGGAGATTCGCGTCGCCACCGTTTTCCGCGATGCGCCGGAAGCGTTTCTGCGCATGATTGTGGTCCATGAACTGGCGCACCTGCGCGAGAAAGAGCATAACAAAGCCTTTTACCAGCTCTGCTGTCATATGGAGCCGCAGTACCACCAGCTTGAGTTCGATACCAGGCTGTGGTTGACCCATCTCGCCTTGCGCTAAGCATGCGCGCCAGCGCACTGGTTTTGTCATGTTGACGTGCTAGAGTGACAGCGGAACCCTTTAACGGAGAAGTAGCGCCTTTATGATACGTTTCGCTGTCATAGGGACAAACTGGATCTCGCGCCAGTTTGTCGATGCCGCCCATGAAACGGGCAAATACAGACTTACCGCCGTCTATTCCCGCAGTCTTGAACAGGCGCAAACCTTCGCCACCGACTACCCTGTCGAGCATCTCTTTACCTCACTTGAAGAGATGGCACAGAGCAATGCGATTGACGCGGTCTATATTGCCAGCCCCAACTCCCTCCACTTTTCCCAGACGCAGCTGTTTCTCAGCCATAAAAAGCATGTGATCTGCGAAAAGCCGCTGGCCTCAAACCTGCGCGAAGTGGAGGCCGCCATCGCCTGCGCCCGTGAAAACCAGGTGGTGCTGTTTGAAGCCTTCAAAACCGCCAGCCTGCCAAACTTCCTGGTGCTGAAACAGTCGCTGGCGAAAGCGGGCAAGCTGCGTAAAGCCTTTATTAACTACTGCCAGTACTCGTCACGCTATCAGCGTTTTCTCGACGGCGAAAACCCCAACACCTTCAACCCGGCGTTCTCAAACGGGTCGATTATGGATATCGGCTTTTACTGCCTCGCCTCGGCGGTGGCGCTGTGGGGCGAACCGCACAGCGTGCAGGCCTCGGCGAGCCTGCTCTCAAGCGGCGTCGACGCGCACGGCGTGGTGGTGATGAATTACGGCGATTTCAGCGTCACGCTGCAACACTCGAAAGTGAGCGATTCGGTGCTGGCGAGTGAGATTCAGGGTGAAGCGGGCTCACTGGTGATTGAAAAGATTTCCGAATGCCAGAAGCTCGCCTTTATCCCGCGCGGCGGCAAAGCGCAGGAGCTGACGCAGCCGCAGCATATCAACACCATGCTGTATGAAGCCGAAACCTTCGCGCGGCTAGTGGAGGAGAATGAGGTGAATCACCCCGGACTCGCCGTCAGCCGCATTACGGCGAAACTGCAAACGGAGATCCGCCGCCAGACCGGCGTCGTCTTCCCGGCCGATGATGTCAGCGCCCAGCTCCCTGCGTAAAGCTTCGTAAGAAGCGCTGGCGACACATTGACCAGCTCAATGTGTTGACATAATTTGTTACCAGCAAAGGGGAGTAACTTCTTCGCCGGTGGGTCGTCATTACGGTGCGTTAAGCACCCGGTCGCCGGGCGTCGTTATCGACGTAAGTGAGACCTTGCCGGAAGGCGAGATCCCCCTGCACCAGGCAAGCGGCTAACGTCTTCTGACGTTGGCCGTTTTTGTTTGCGTGAGGATCTGGTGATGAATAGTGTTGGCACACCGATGTTATGGGGCGTTTTCGCCGTTGCCGTAGTGATGATGCTGGCGATCGACCTTCTGCTTCAGGGGCGTCGCGGCGCACATACGATGACCATGAAGCAGGCGGCCGTGTGGTCAGTGGTGTGGGTTAGCCTGTCACTGCTGTTTAATGCCGCCTTCTGGTGGTATCTGACGCAAACCGAAGGGCGCGCGGTCGCAGATACCCAGGCGCTGGCGTTCTTAACCGGTTATCTGATTGAAAAAGCCCTGGCGGTGGATAACGTCTTCGTCTGGCTGATGCTGTTTAGCTACTTTGCCGTCCCTGCGGCGTTACAACGCCGGGTACTGATCTACGGCGTGCTTGGGGCGATCGTGCTGCGTACCATCATGATCTTCGCCGGTAGCTGGCTGATTACCCAGTTCTCATGGCTGCTCTACGTTTTTGGTGCTTTCCTGCTCTTTACCGGCGTGAAGATGGCGCTGGCGAAAGAGGATGAGAAGGGCATTGGCGATAAACCGGTGGTGCGCTGGCTGCGTAGCCATCTGCGCATGACTGACAGCATCGAAAGTGAGCACTTCTTTGTGCGCAAAAACGGTCTGCTGTATGCCACACCGCTGCTGCTGGTGCTGATTCTGGTGGAGCTGAGCGATGTGATCTTTGCCGTCGACAGCATCCCGGCGATCTTCGCCGTCACCACCGATCCCTTTATCGTCCTCACCTCTAACCTGTTTGCTATTCTGGGGCTGCGCGCGATGTACTTCCTGCTGGCAGGCGTGGCGGAGCGCTTCTCAATGCTCAAATATGGTCTGTCAGTGATTCTGGTGTTTATCGGTATCAAGATGCTGATCGTCGATTTCTTCCATATCCCGATTGCCATCTCCCTTGGTGTAGTGGGCGGCATTCTGGTGCTGACGCTGCTGATTAATAGCTGGGTTAACTACCAGAACGACAAGAAAAACCGCGTATAAGCCGTAAATCGCCGCTCTGCCACCCCGGCGAGCGACGATTTACCACGCCCTGTCGTGCTGGTCACAAAATGCCGACGGCAAAAATGAAAAAGACGCGCCAGAGCGTAAAAGTAGAAATCTCTCTCTTCCCTGTTCTCGCAGAGTTCATATACTCCTTTCAGCAAACAATTGTTACATCCTGACAAAGCTCTGTTTAAAAGAGCAGCGGGGTGTGATTCCACAACATGAAAGGAAAATGGCATGACAACACACCGCTCGTCAGGGTTGCTGCAACGTTTTGTTGATGGCAGCCTGGTGAAACAGATTCTTCTTGGCCTCGTTCTGGGGATTTTACTGGCGTGGATCTCGACGCCGGCCGCTATCGCCACCGGTATTCTCGGTACACTGTTTGTCAGCGCCTTAAAAGCCGTTGCGCCGGTGCTGGTATTGATGCTGGTGATGGCGTCCATTGCCGGGCACCAGCAGGGCCAGCGCACCCACCTTCGTCCGGTACTGGTGCTCTATCTATTAGGGACTTTTACCGCTGCGCTTACCGCCGTGCTGGCCAGTTTCCTCTTCCCCTCCACTTTGCAGTTAGTCCCCGGAGCCAGTGACGTCACGCCACCTTCCGGCATTGTCGAGGTGCTGCGCGGTTTGCTGACCAGCATGATTGCCAACCCGGTGACGGCAATTATGGAAGCAAACTATATCGGTATCCTGGTGTGGGCCGTCGGGCTGGGTTTTGCCCTGCGTCACAGCAGTGAGACGACGAAAAAGATGGTGCAGGATATGTCGGGCGCCGTCACCTTTATGGTGCGGATCGTGATTCGTTTTGCGCCGATTGGCATTTTCGGTCTCGTCTCCTCGACCCTTGCCACTTCTGGCTTTGGCGCGCTGTTAGGCTACGCGCAACTGCTGCTGGTGCTGGTGGGCTGCATGGCATTTGTCGCACTGGTCATTAACCCGTTGCTGGTCTACTGGAAGATCCGCCGTAACCCCTACCCGCTGGTCTTGACTTGCCTGCGCGAAAGCGGAGTAACGGCCTTTTTCACCCGCAGCTCGGCGGCGAATATCCCGGTCAATATGACGCTGTGTGAAAAGCTCAATCTCGATCGCGACACCTACTCCGTCTCCATCCCGCTGGGAGCAACCATTAATATGGCGGGCGCGGCGATCACCATTACCGTGCTGGCGCTGGCGGCGGTGCATACGCTGGGCATTACGGTCGATCTGCCGACGGCACTGCTGCTGAGCGTGGTGGCGTCGCTCTGTGCTTGCGGTGCATCGGGTGTGGCGGGCGGCTCGCTGCTGCTCATCCCGCTGGCCTGCAACATGTTCGGTATCTCCAACGATGTCGCCATGCAGGTGGTGGCTGTCGGCTTTATCATCGGCGTGTTACAGGACTCCTGCGAAACCGCGCTCAACTCCTCAACCGATGTGCTGTTTACCGCTGCGGTGTGTCAGGCGGAAGATGAGCGGCTGGTAAAGAACGCGCTGCGTAGCTAACCGGCGGAGAGGCAAAAAAAAGCGGCGCTGTCAGGGTAGCGCCGCTTTGCTTAGTGCACCTCAGTGCGATTTATAAAGTTACGCCACTTTTGAAGATGGCTAACTCACGGAAATCATTTTTCTCATTGCAGGTTTGCTTGCCGTTAGCAATATCAACAATCACATCGACAAACTCCTCCAGAAGCTGCGGCATTGCTTTGCCGTGGATCAACTGACCTGCATCAAAATCGATCCAGTGTTTCTTTTTCGCCGCCAGCTCACTGTTGGTGGCGATTTTCACCGTCGGCACAAAACCGCCGTAGGGCGTCCCGCGACCGGTGCTGAACAGCACCATATGGCAGCCAGCACCGGCTAACGCGCTGGTCGCCACCGCATCGTTGCCCGGTGCGCTCAGCAGATTAAGCCCGTGGGTTTGCAGACGCTCGCCGTAGCGCAGCACATCAACCACCTGGCTGGCACCCGCTTTCTGCGTACAGCCCAGTGACTTCTCTTCCAGCGTGGTGATGCCGCCCGCTTTGTTGCCCGGCGACGGGTTCTCATAGATCGGCTGATTGTGAGCAATAAAGTACTGTTTGAAGTCGTTAACCATGGTCACGGTCTTCTCAAAGGTACTTTCGTCACGGCAGTGGCTCATCAGAATGCGCTCAGCGCCGAACATCTCCGGCACTTCGGTTAGCACCGTGGTGCCGCCGTTGCCAATCACATAATCAGAGAAGCGGCCGAGCATCGGGTTGGCGGTAATTCCGGAAAGCCCGTCAGAGCCGCCACACTCCAGCCCAAATTTCAGCTCGCTCAGTTTACCCGGCTCGCGCTTATCGTGACGCATCGCCTCATAGAGCGCATGCAGATGCTCAAGCCCCGCTTCCACTTCGTCGTCCTGGTGTTGGCAGACCATAAAATGGACCCGGTCAGCATCAAATTCACCCAGCGTCTGGCGGAAAGCGTCAACCTGGTTGTTTTCACATCCAAGGCCAATCACCAGCACCGCGCCCGCATTCGGATGACGCACCATGTTTTGCAGCATGGTGCGCGTATTAATGTGGTCGTCGCCCAGCTGTGAACAGCCGTAGGTGTGACTAAAGAGGTAAACGCCGTCGATATCTTCGGCGTCATGGGTCTCTTTCAGGAAGCGGTTCTGGATCTGACGGGCGATGCCATTCACGCAGCCGACCGTCGGCAGGATCCACAACTCATTACGGATCCCCACTTCTCCATTCGCCCGGCGGTAGATCTGCACGTCACGATCGCCCGCCTGGCTGCCCTCATCCTGAAAATCAGGTTGATAGCTATACTCGTCCAGATCGCTGAGGTTCGTTCGCGCATTGTGGGAATGGATGTACTCGCCCGACGCGATATCTGACGTCGCATGACCAATCGGCAGACCATATTTAACAATGTTTTCGCCCTGCTTAATGGTGTGCAGCGCAAACTTGTGCCCGCGCGATACGGCCTGGCGCAGCTGTACGGTCTGGTTGTCGATAATGACTTCCGCGCCTTCAGCAAGATCGGCCAGCGCTACTGCGACGTTATCCAGCGAATGGATCTTGATGTATTGCATATCAACCTCAAACGGCCCTAGTTCAGTTCAATCGCGAAGTAATCACGCGCATTGTTAAAGCAGATGTTTTTCACCATTTCACCCAGCAGCTGAATGTCAGCCGGGGCTTCGCCCGCCTCCACCCAGCGGCCAATCATCTGGCAGAGGATGCGACGGAAATATTCATGACGGGTATAGGAGAGGAAGCTGCGGCTGTCGGTCAGCATGCCGACAAAGCGGCTCAGCAGGCCAAGCTGCGCAAGCTGGGTCATCTGACGCTCCATGCCATCTTTCTGATCGTTAAACCACCAGCCGGAGCCGAACTGCATTTTGCCCGGCATGCCTTCACCCTGAAAGTTACCGATCATCGTACCCAGCACTTCGTTATCGCGCGGGTTCAGGCAGTAAAGGATGGTTTTCGGCAGCAGGTTATCTTCATTCTGCTTGCTCAGCAGTTTGGATAGCTCTTCCGCCAGCGGACGGTCATTGATGGAGTCGAAGCCGACATCCGGGCCGAGCAGCTTGAACTGACGCTGGTTGTTATTACGCAGCGCGCCGATGTGGTACTGCTGCACCCATTCGCGACGGGCATACTCCGCGCCGAGCCATACCAGCACCGCAGTTTTAAACTGCGCCACCTCTTTTTCGCTCAGGGTTTCACCCGCCAGGCGACGCGCCAGAATGGCGTCGAGCTCTGATTCAGAGGCTTCGGCAAACAGCACCACGTCCAGCGCGTGGTCAGAGACTTTACAGCCGTGCGCGGCAAAGTGATCGAGGCGTTTGGTCAGCGCGGTTTGCAGATCGGTAAAGCGGCGGATCTCGGTATCAGAGACTTCACCCAGTTTCGCCATGTAGTCGTTAAAGGTCGCCTGTTCAATATTGAAGGCTTTATCCGGACGCCAGCTCGGCAACACTTTGGTGCTGAAAGTCGTCTCGTTGGCGATCGCTGCATGGTGCTCCAGGGAGTCAATCGGATCATCGGTGGTACCGACCATTTTGACGTTCATCTGCTGCATGATGCCGCGCGCGGAGAAGCTATCCTGCGCCAGCAGTGCGTTACCACGCTCCCAGATCTCATCAGCCGTTGCGGGCGACAGCAACTTACCTGTAATACCAAACGGGCGGCGCAGCTCAAGATGCGTCCAGTGGTATAACGGGTTGCCGATAGTGTGCGGTACGGTCGCCGCCCAGGCGTCAAACTTCTCACGATCCGACGCGTCGCCGGTACAGAGACGCTCCGGCACGCCGTTAGTGCGCATCGCACGCCACTTGTAGTGGTCACCTTTCAACCAGATGTCATACAAGTTTTTGAAACGGTAATCTTCCGCGATCTGCTGCGGCGGCAGGTGGCAGTGGTAGTCGAAAATCGGCTGGTCTTTGGCGTAGTCGTGGTACAGACGGCGGGCAAATTCGGTATCTAGCAGGAAATCTTCGGTCATAAACGGGGTCATTATCGTCTTCCTCTCAACGAGTGCGTCTGATGTCTACCTTAATGCTGTCAAAGTTATCACACCAATTTCTATAGACCGAAGGTATTTTCGTGAGTTGGATCAATAAAAGCAGACAAAAACTGACACGCTAATTGGTTAAACCGCCCGCCAGGCCGCGCCAAATCTGGCTCTCCGCGCCTAAGTTAAAGACCACACAAAGAAAAACACTTTTGTGATGTCACTCACCTTTTCAAGTTGTATGACAAGTTATCTTGCTGCCGTCGAATTGATAACCCGACGGAATGCATTCCCGATAAGACGTTAATCGGAATTAACGGTACGGACGCCGACTTACAAACAGAACGTTTACTGATGGCAGGCTTGGGCCGTAGCGGAACCTCTTTCCGGTTACGCCCTCCCGTTTCCACCCTCCGATGCGAGCGAAGGGTGTCCGCGCAAGCGGTAATAACATAACGATGAGGTTTACATGCGTAAAATCAAAGGATTACGTTGGTACATGATAGCGCTGGTGACGGTCGGCACCGTGCTTGGCTACCTGACACGTAACACCATAGCGGCAGCCGCTCCGACGTTGATGGAAGAGTTGCACATCTCGACTCAGCAATATTCGTATATCATCGCGGCCTACTCTGCGGCCTACACCATCATGCAGCCGGTTGCGGGCTACGTCCTCGACATTCTGGGCACCAAAATTGGTTACGCCTTCTTCGCAATTACCTGGGCTATCTTCTGCGGCGCGACCGCACTGGCAGGCAGCTGGGGCGGTCTGGCACTGGCACGCGGCGCCGTGGGCGCAGCTGAAGCGGCGATGATCCCGGCAGGCCTGAAAGCGGCTTCCGAATGGTTCCCGGCAAAAGAGCGCTCCATCGCCGTCGGCTACTTCAACGTCGGTTCATCGATTGGCGCGATGATTGCGCCGCCGCTGGTGGTATGGGCAATCGTTATGCACAGCTGGGAGATGGCGTTCGTTATCTCTGGCGTACTGAGCTTTATCTGGGCGATGGCCTGGCTCATCTTCTATAAACACCCGCGCGATCAGAAAAAATTGAGCGAAGAGGAGCGTGAATACATCATTGGCGGTCAGGAAGCACAGCACCAGACCAACAACGGCAAGAAAATGTCCGTTCGCCAGATCCTTGGCACCCGCCAGTTCTGGGGTATCGCGCTGCCGCGTTTTCTGGCTGAACCAGCCTGGGGTACTTTTAACGCCTGGATCCCGCTGTTCATGTTCAAAGTGTATGGCTTTAACCTGAAAGAGATTGCGATGTTCGCCTGGATGCCGATGCTGTTCGCGGATCTCGGTTGTATCGTGGGCGGTTATCTGCCGCCGCTGTTCCAGCGCATCTTCGGCGTGAATCTGATTGTCTCGCGTAAAATGGTGGTCACCATGGGCGCGCTGCTGATGATTGGCCCAGGCATGATTGGTCTCTTTACCAGCCCGTATGTGGCGATTGGCCTGCTCTGTATCGGCGGCTTTGCGCACCAGTCTCTCTCCGGCGCGCTGATTACGCTCTCTTCTGACGTATTTGGTCGTAACGAAGTAGCAACTGCCAACGGCCTGACCGGGATGGCAGCATGGATGGCAAGCACCATGTTCGCCCTGGTCGTGGGTGCGCTGGCAGATACCATCGGCTTTAGCCCGCTGTTCGCGGTACTGGCGCTGTTTGACCTGATGGGCGCGGTGCTCATCTGGACGGTGCTGAAAAACAAATCTGCCGAAGAGGTAGCAAAAGAGCAGGCTGTCGGCTCGCCCGCCGCACAAAGTTAGCCCCGCTTTTTTAAAACTATTTAAAGCCGCCTGAGGGCGGCTTTTTCGTTATTGACAATGGTGAGAAGGCGCTAAAAGTGGTATAACAAATCCCATTATTGCCCTCTCCTCTGGAGCCTGTATGGAAATCTCCGAACCACGACGTCTCTACCAGCAACTTGCCGCCGAGCTTAAAAGCCGGATTGAGCAGGGCGTTTATCTTGTGGGAGAGAAGCTGCCCGCCGAACGCTTTATCGCCGATGAGAAAAGCGTCAGCCGGACCGTGGTGCGTGAAGCGATCATCATGCTCGAAGTGGAGGGGTATGTCGAAGTGCGTAAAGGCTCCGGCATTCACGTCATCTCCAACCAGGCGCGCCATACACAAGCGCCGGATGAGAATCTTGAGTTTGCCAGCTACGGTCCTTTTGAGCTGCTGCAGGCGCGCCAGCTGATTGAGAGCAATATCGCGGAGTTCGCTGCTACGCAAGTGACGAAGCAGGACATCATGAAGCTGATGGAGATCCAGGACAAAGCGCGCAAAGAGAAGTGCTTTCGCGACTCTGAATGGGATTTGCAGTTCCACGTACAGGTGGCGCTGGCAACGCAGAATACGGCCCTGGCCGCTATCGTTGAAAAGATGTGGACGCAGCGCGTGCACAACCCCTACTGGAAGAAACTGCACGACCATATCGACCTGCGCACCGTTGATAACTGGTGCGACGATCACGACCAGATCCTAAAAGCGCTGATCCGTAAAGATCCCCACGGCGCGAAGCTGGCGATGTGGCAGCACCTGGAGAACACCAAACAGATGCTGTTTAACGAAACCAGCGACGACTTTGAGTTCAACGCCGACCGCTACCTCTTCGCCGATAACCCGGTCGTTCATCTCGATACGGCGGCTAACGGCACGAAATAAAAAATCCTCTGCAGGCGCGCACTTACACCGCGCCTGTAAGAATTTTGGGTAAGTGAAAAGTATAGAGTGTCAGCGTGTGTAAATACCCTCGCCTCTTTCCGCCTTCCCCCGGCAAAATCACTTCTGAGCGCTTTTCTGACTGACGCATTACCTCAGCCTTTGTTACAATTGGATGCATTTCGCTTCTGTGTGAGTCAGCGCTTGCTCACAGCGCCTCACCAGGATGACCCCTGCACCGGATGTGCCACGAGCGACCATAATGTATGAGAACGTATCGCCGTGCTGTTTCGTACGTAGCAGACGTGACGTAAACCGATGTACCAGGAACACCGAATGGAACTTTTAAGCCAGTTACTTCACGCCCTTTGGAGCCAGGATTTTGAGACGCTGTCGCAGCCTGGCATGATCGGCATGCTCTATTTCGTTTTATTTGTCATTTTATTTCTGGAAAACGGTTTGCTGCCGGCGGCGTTTCTGCCCGGCGATAGCCTGCTGGTGCTGGTTGGCGTATTGATTGCCAAAGGTGCGCTGGGCTTTCCGCAAACTCTGTTACTGCTTACCGTCGCTGCAAGTACCGGCTGCTGGCTGAGCTACATTCAGGGGCGCTGGCTTGGCAACACGCGGCTGGTGCAGAAATGGCTCTCTCATCTTCCGGCCCACTACCACCAGCGCGCGCACCATCTGTTCCATAAACATGGGCTGTCGGCGCTGTTAGTGGGGCGCTTTATCGCATTTGTTCGCACGTTGCTGCCAACTATTGCCGGACTCTCTGGTCTGAGCAATACGCGTTTTCAATTTTTCAACTGGATGAGCGGCCTGCTGTGGGTGCTGATCCTGACAACGCTGGGTTACCTGTTGGGCATCACGCCGGTGTTTAAAAAGTATGAAGATGCGTTGATGTCCTGTTTGATGCTGCTTCCGGTGGTGCTGCTGGTGATTGGCCTTGTTGGCTCACTGGTGGTGTTGTGGAAGAAAAAACATAGCAATCGGAGCTAAAAGACAATGGAACTGCGTGCGCCTTTTCTGCGCTGGGTATTTACAAGCCTCACTGCTGCGGCGCTCTTTTGCGTGCTGTTTCTCGCCTGGACGGCGGTGCAAAATCGCGAGTCGACGCTTGCGATCCGCCCGCTGACGCAAAACATTACCGTGCCGGATGGTTTCTCCATCTGGCATCATCTCGACGCCAACGGCATTCACTTTAAAAGCATCACCCCGCAGGATGACACCCTGCTGATTAAATTCGACTCCAGCGAGCAGAGCGCCGCCGCCAAGGCCGTGCTGGATCGCACTCTCCCCCAGGGGTATGTCATTGCCGCTCAGGATGATGCCGACACCCAAACTTCTGCGTGGCTTAACCGCCTGCGCAACAGCACACACAGATTCGGCTAACCTCTCCAGGATTCTGAATCTTTTCACTAACTTTGGTGTTTAGCCGTTACTTAACTATGCTTGAGTAACGGGACCAGGGTTCACATTACGTAACTGGATGCTGGCGTACCCTGTTTCGCCAGCTAACAACGGAAGGTTATCGATTATGAAAAACCGCATCGCTATGGCGCTGGCTCTTTTTTCCGTTAGCGCTCTTTCCCATGCTGCTTCACCGTGTCAGGAAAAAGAGCATGAGATCCAACGCGAAATCAGCTATGCCGAAAAGCATAACAATCAGAGCCGTATTGACGGGTTGAACAAAGCCCTGCGCGAAGTTCGCGCCAGCTGTTCTGATGAGAAGCTGCGCGCTGCGCATCAAAAGAAAATCGCTGAACAGAAAGAAGAGATTGCCGAGCGCCGTCGTGACCTGAGCGAAGCGAAAGAGAAAGGCGATGCGGACAAGATTCACAAGCGAGAGCACAAGCTGAAAGAGGCTCAGCAGGAGCTGAAATCTCTTGAAGCGCGTGACTACTGATTAAATGGAAATGACCACACACTCACCTGGAGAGAATTATGTCGAAAGATAATGCTGACCATCTGCGCGCTGAGTTGAAATCGCTGGCGGACACCCTGGAGGAAGTGCTGGGTAATTCTGGTGAAAAATCGAAAGAAGAGCTGAGCAAGCTGCGTACCAAAGCGGAAAAAGCGCTGCGTAACAGCCGCGACCGCCTGGGCGATACCGGCGATGTTATTGCTCGTCAGACCCGCGAAGCCGCTGCCCGTACCGATGAGTACGTGCGTGACAATCCGTGGGCCAGCGTTGGCATCGGCGCCGCAATCGGCGTGGTGTTAGGCGTTCTGATGTCGCGTCGCTGATATGGCGGATTCACGATACGCGCAAGGGCCTGGCAAAAGCGCGCTCGGGATTGGTCAGCGTATGCTGACCATTCTGGTTGAAATGGTTGAGACCCGCCTGCGGCTGGCGGTTGTTGAGCTTGAAGAAGAGAAAGCCAACTTATTCCAGCTGCTCCTGATGGTGGGGCTGACCATGCTTTTCGCCGCATTTGGCCTGATGAGTCTGATGGTGCTAATTATTTGGGCCGTCGATCCGCAATATCGCTTGAATGTGATGATTGCAACCACCGTAGTGTTACTGGTGCTGGCGCTGATAGGCGGCATTTCGACACTGCGTAAAGCGCGGGCCTCGACACTGCTGCGTCACACACGCCAGGAGTTGTCGAACGATCGCGCCTTGCTGGAGGACGATAAATCGTGAGCAGCAAAGCCGAACGTCTGAAGCGTAAAGCGCAATTGCTCAGCATGATCCAGCAGCAACGTCTGGATCTCACCGCCGGACGCCGTGACTGGCTTGAAGCCACCGGCGCTTACGATCGCGGCTGGAACACGCTGTTAAGCCTGCGCTCATGGGCGCTGGTAGGCAGTAGCGCAATGGCTATCTGGAGCGTTCGCCATCCTAATATGCTGGTGCGCTGGGCCAGACGCGGTTTCGGTGCCTGGAGCATGTGGCGGCTGGTGAAATCCACCGTTAATGCGCAGCGCTAAAGCGTCACTTGCTTGCTAACACGGGCGATCCTGGGATCGCCCGTTTGCTTTTGTGCTTGGGCAATTTTTTTGAAAGATTTCGACAGTTTTCCTAGCTAACAATATTTTCCCTCCGCGATTAATATCCTCTCCATCAACTGCAAGCCCGCGGCATACGCCGTTTCTTACACAATTTTTACTGCATAATGCCTATGTGGTTCCTGGAGAGAAAGATGAAAAAATTAGACGATGTTGGTTTCCTGGTTGCTCGTATCCTGATGCCGATCCTGTTTATCGTTGCAGGCTGGGGCAAAATCACCGGTTATGCAGGTACTCAGCAATATATGGAATCGATGGGCGTACCGGGCTTCTTTCTGCCGCTGACTATCCTGCTTGAGTTTGGCGGCGGTCTGGCCATTCTGTTCGGCTTCCTGACCCGCACCACCGCGCTGTTCACTGCGGGCTTTACGCTGCTGACGGCGTTTATCTTCCACAACAACTTTGCGGAAGGCGCCAACTCCATTATGTTCATGAAAAACCTGACCATCGCTGGCGGCTACCTGCTGCTGGGCATCACCGGTCCGGGCGCGTTCAGCATCGACCGCGTACTGAATAAAAAGTGGTAAGCGCTCTATACTGACTGAATACACCAAAGCGAGGAGTTCACTCCTCGCTTTTTGCTATCAGAAGGAGAAGCAGCAATGGGACAACTGATTGACGGCGTCTGGCACGACACCTGGTATGACACCAAATCCACCGGCGGGCGCTTTAAACGTTCAGAATCGGCGTTTCGCAACTGGCTGACCGCCGATGGCGCTGCCGGCCCCTCTGGCGAAGGCGGATTTGCCGCTGAAAAAGATCGCTACCATCTCTATGTTTCGCTCGCCTGCCCCTGGGCGCACCGCACGCTGATTTTGCGCAAGCTGAAAGGCCTCGAGCCTTTTTTACCGGTTTCGGTCGTGCATCCGCTGATGCTGGAAAATGGCTGGACCTTTGGCGATGATTTTCCCGCCGCGACGGGCGATACCCTTTATCAGCATGAGTTTCTCTACCAGCTCTATCTGCATGCCGATCCGCACTACACAGGCCGCGTAACGGTGCCTGTGGTGTGGGATAAGAAGAATCACACCATCGTCAGCAATGAATCGGCGGATATTATTCGCATGTTCAATACCGCATTTGACGGGCTGGGTGCTAAAGCCGGGGATTACTACCCACCTGAACTGCGCGAGAAGATAGACGAGCTGAATGGCTGGATCTACGACAATGTGAATAACGGCGTCTATAAAGCCGGTTTCGCCACCAGCCAGCAGGCCTATGATGAAGCAGTAACCGGGGTGTTTAGTGCACTGGAGCGCCTGGAGCAGATCCTTGGGCGGCACCGCTATTTGACGGGCGATCGCCTGACCGAAGCGGATATCCGTTTATGGACAACGCTGGTGCGCTTCGATCCGGTCTATGTGACGCACTTTAAATGCGATAAGCGCCGCATCAGTGATTACCTCAACCTGCATGGCTTCCTGCGCGACCTCTACCAGATGCCGGGAATCGCCGAGACGGTTGATTTCGCGCATATCCGCAATCACTACTATCGCAGCCATAAAACGCTGAACCCGACGGGGATTATCTCCATCGGCCCGTGGCAGGATCTTGATGAACCGCACGGTCGTGACAGCCGTTTTTCCTGAACTTTCGGGCGCGTCACATCGCGCCCAAATAATTCCCCGCCCGACTTATCCCTTTGTAAATTTGCCGTCTATTCTTACTCTTATCGTTGTTAAAACAACGGATTGACCGTTGACCGAGGTAAAAATGGACTGGTATTTCTGGGTACTTCGTAATTACGCCACTTTCCACGGACGCGCCCATCGCCGCGAATTCTGGATGTTCACACTCGTTAACATCATCCTGTTCGGCGTGCTGAATGTGATTGATCGTATCGTGGGCTGGCACCACATCTTAAGCCTTGTTTACGCCCTGCTGATGCTGGTGCCGACGCTGGCGGTACAGGTGCGCCGCCTGCATGACACCAACCGCAGCTGGCGCTGGCTGCTGCTGATGATTATTCCGCTGTTTGGCTCGCTGGTGCTGCTCGCGTTCTATAGCCAGCGCGGCACGCCGCAGGAGAACGAGTTCGGCCCGGAACCGCAGCCCTTCCCGCAAACGGTCCAGGCGACCGAGCGCGGCGCGTAGCGTTATTTACCAGCAAAAAGCTTGGGGATCTCGCGCAGACACCACGATTTCCCCTCGCCCATGCTGTCGCGGCGCCAGGCCATAATAATATCCACCTCGCTGGTGTATTCCGGGCTGACCACACGCAGGCGGCCCTCCGCAATATCACGCTCAACCAGCGGATAGGGCATAGTGGCGACGCCCAGCCCGGCAAGTAGCGCCTGGCGTTTATCTTCAATTGTACTGACCGTCAGCCTCGGCTGTTTATCCAGTAGCTGAACCGTAAGCACCGGGCGTTCGCGGGCGGTATCTGCCACCGCCACGCCGCGGTACTTCACACGCGTCACTTCAGAGAGTGGCTCCGGCTCCTGATGAATCGGGTGCTGCGGCGCGGCGACATAAACGTTCATCACGGTATAAAGCTTGCGGGAGTTGATCTCCGATGAGGAGCGAAAATGCATATCCGGCGCGATAACAATATCCGCCCGCCCCTGCTCCAGCCGCTCCCATGCTCCCGCCAGCACTTCGGTGATAATCGATAACTGAGTGGTCGCTTTCGCCGCCAGCCTCTCCACCAGCGGAAACAGCTCTACCGTTGGTACCAGCGCTTCCGTCACCAGCGTTAAATGGGTTTCCCAACCGCGCGCCAGCGCTTCGGCGTCGGTCGTCAACTTATCAGCCGCTTCCAGCAGAACGCGCCCGCGCTCCAGGAGCATACGCCCGACATTGGTGAATTTGGTGCGGTGACCGGAGCGGTCAAACAGCACCACATCCAGCTCTTCTTCAAGTTTTTGCATGGTGTAGCTGAGCGCGGAGGGGACGCGCCCCAGTTCATCCGCAGCGGCGGCAAAGCTACCGCGGCGGTCAATTGCATCCATCACGCGCAGTGCTTCCAGCGTCAGAGCCCTTTCTTTGGCCATAGGCGTTCTCATTCAGGAAATTTGAACATACCGGGCAGAATATCTGGCTAACAATGCAGCGTCCATCCCTTTAACATTGTTTTAAGTAAAGAGAGGTCAAGAATAATGATTACTACCCGAACGGCAAAACAGTGCGGACAAGCTGATTTCGGCTGGCTTAAAGCTCGCTACACCTTCTCCTTTGGACACTACTTTGATCCCAAACTGCTGGGTTATGCATCACTGCGCGTGTTGAACCAGGAAGTGCTCGCACCAGGGGCTTCTTTGCAGCCGCGCGCCTACCCGAAAGTGGATATTTTGAACCTGATTCTGGAAGGCGAAGCGGAGTACCGCGACAGCGAAGGCCACCATGTGCAGGCAAAAGCGGGTGAAGCGCTGCTTATCGCAACCCAGCCAGGCATCAGTTACAGTGAGCACAATCTGAGTAAAGACAAGTCGCTAACGCGCATGCAGTTATGGCTGGATGCCTGCCCGGAGCGGGAAAATGCGCCGGTGCAGAAGCTGACCCTTGCTGATGGTACCTGCCAGTTGCTGGCCTCGCCCGATGGCGACAAAGGTAGCATGCAGCTGCGCCAGCAGGTCTGGCTGCACCATATTTCGCTTAATAAAGGCGAAGAGCTGAAAATCGAATTACACGGACCGCGAGCCTATCTGCAGTCCATACACGGGACGGTGCATGCCGTCACCCATCACAAAGAGCAAGAAGCCCTCACCTGCGGTGATGGCGCTTTCATTCGTGATGAAGCCACTATCACGCTGGTCGCCGACACGCCGCTTCGCGCGCTGTTGGTTGATTTACCGGTGTAATGAACATTTTTTATCAGGTGAGTAAATGAGTATCCGCACTATGTACAGTTCGTTCGATCGTGTCACCACGAGCCAGGAGAGTTCCGCCGCCGCAAACCAGGCGTTCGGGTTTGAAGAGATGCTGACGGAACTGGAAGTGATCGTCGAAGAAGCCGTTGTCCGTCTTGCTGAGGAAGAAGAAGCCGCCTGATTGCCAGCCCCGGCGCACGCCGGGGTTCTGTTCCTGCCTTTATGATGCCGCGCGTAGTGAAAGCGCCCTCTCCTCCCTGAACTCCTCCTGCATAAACCGCCGTAAAATCTCTGCTGCCCCCGGCGCGGGAATTACGCCTGCGATCAAGCTGTCGGTATCGCCCCCCTCTTTTTCGATATGGGGACGGTTAAGCCGTAGCAGATCGGTAGCGATCTCCGGTCGCATTTCGGGGTGAAACTGCACCGAAAACGCATTCGGCCCGTAACGCACGATCTGATGCGGATCGTGAATCGAGGCACCGAGCACCGTAGCGCCAATGGGTAAACGGGTGACCGTCTGTCGATGCGTCAGGTGGGCGGGAAAGCTCTCTTCAAGATGCGCAAGCAGCGGATCGTGAGCCGCGGCGGCATTGAGATAAACGGTTTTGGTTCCCGCTTCACGGCCATCCTTGTGATACTGCACATCGCCGCCCAGCGCCCAGGCCATCAGCTGATGACCATAGCAGACGCCAAACAGCGGCATTTCCATCGCCATCGCCTTGCGGATCCACGCGGCGGTCTGCTCGCTCCAGGGCAACCTGTCCGTGACCATCGCCCAGGATCCGGTGATGATCGCAGCCCGACGCGGATCCGGTGCCGGCAGCGCTTCGCCTTCGAACACGCGGATCACCTCAACTTCATCAAGCTCACATCCCAACAGTTGGCAAAACCAGAGCGGCACATCGCCGTGCGCGTCGCGCATGGTCTGCGGGGCGTTCCCCATCTGGAGAATCAAAATCGATTTTTGTTCCATAACAGCAACGCCTCCCATGGCGAAAAAATAGACATGTGCCAGACAGGTTAGCGCGTTTCGCCGCGAGGTTGATCGATTAATTGTTTATGAATTAGACAGAATTAGCGTAGAGAGCGTGAAAATAGCCCAGCATCGAAGCCGTTTGTAGGCCTGATAAGCGCAATTTGTAGGCCTGATAAGCGCAGCGCCATCAGGCATTGCACCCATCGCCGGATGGCGGCTCGCGCCTTATCCGGCCTACGTAAATGCCGGGGTCAGCTGTCGTTGTTGGCCTGGAAAAGCAAAAACCCCGCCGAGGCGGGGTTTTTTAAGAGGTGAAACTGACCGATAAGGCGGCTTCGTTCATCCATACGTCAGGTATCTACAGCGCTGGAGTATCTTGTATCGCAGACTGTATCCCACTTTGTGTTGCAGATAAAGCCAATCAGCGACGGTTCATTCTCTACTCTTTCTTGTTGGCTTGCCTGCTTTCCCATTCTTCTCTAGCCATTTGAAGCTGTTCATCTCTCAGCTTTTTTTCGTCAATTCTATCTTCTGAGTCATATATGTCTGTTTGAATTCGCCTCGTACCTTTCGCGATATGCTTCCAATCCTCACGAATTCCTTTAATTTGTTGTGAAATTTCTGTCATTGGGTTTTTGGCACCCAATTGACTAATACCAGCAAAGGAAGCCATGTCGTATGTATAATTCATGATCTCTTTCACCGTAGAGTTTGGTTTTTTGGTCCAGCTAATGCTGACTTGGAATACCTTACCTTCTATCTGTTTGTATTCACATAGATTACTGGTCATTTGTTGACCATTTCTTAAGACACTTATTTGTTTTAAAGGGATAGTTTTATCTTTTCGATGGGAGGCATTTTCAAGAGGAGGATCAAATGTGACCTCAATGTTGAAAGCTGGCGCGTTTCCGGTGTTAACGACACTGATATCAAAGTAAAGCATTGACCATGCGTTAGGTTCCAGCGTTGCCACTACTTGAGGCTGCTCGGAAGCATCGACCATTCGCTTTGTCTCTTCTGCCAAGATACGGGTTACACGCCATAAGAAAAAAGTTGCTATGGCAGTTAACAGTGCAGCAAAAGCAGAAATGAAAGTGCTGATTTTATCAATGTGCTCTAAGAAGTATGGAATCATTTTGTTCGTACCCTATGGCTTAACCCCTGTTGATTTTCCCATATTGTATGCTGCTGTGAGTATTAATTTCTTGAAATCTATTCACTTTCACTTACATCAAAACTTTTCGAAAAAGGACAGTGCTTCGATCTGGTGACATAAATAAAGCTGTAGATGCTGTTGGAGTAGACGCACAGTGTGACCGTTCTCAGTGGTGGACTGTTTCGGGTTGCTCATCGTTATACGGCCTGCGTCAGCGTTGAATGCCGTCAACAGAACACAAACCATAACTGCGTACCCTCGCTTCTTCATCTCTCCTATCTCGGGTTTATTAGTGTATCAGTGGTGTAGCGCACAAATTTTGCACACAAGATTATAGTAACCACATTGATCAATTTTACCGATCTATTTTATAATTTTGATCGATTAAAGTAATTAACAGCCATCGGCGTTTTTGCCGATGACCCACTAAATTATTCGGCTATGGAGGCTGTTATGAAGAAGATTCTTGCGGTATTTCTGGGAGTTAGTGTTTGTGGCGGGGCCTTTGCTGACAGTGGTTCACCTGAACTCAAGGCAGAGAGCCAATTGGTGATCCGCCAGGCTGGTTACAAGTGCAATACAGTAAATGGAGTTTACCCTGCCGCGTTTGGTGGCTCGGTCAAAGTGTTCTGTGATGATTTATATACTTACATCATTAAAGACCACGGTGGGCGCTATACGGTCGAGGTGGATGATTGATAATCAGGTTTTCTAAGCATCTGCTCTGATTGCTAAATTATGTATCCTTGGAGGTGATCCCCTTCACCTCCTAACTCCCTCAGCCACTCTCTCAGCCTCTTCAACGCTAACCCTATAACGGTTTCTATTCTCCAAATATCCCCCGAGTGTACGCATATCGATCAAGCGCCCCCTCACTGTATGAAAGGTGTACCCTTCATGTTTTTCAAATATCAGAGACCTGTTTCATTGTGCTGATTCACTGGTATCAACAATCGAACGTTTTACAATACCAATCTATCGCCCTCGAAACTGGTATCAATAAATTACCCTATTGACATAAAGATACCAACGATCAATTATGATACCGTTAATTGATACCACTTGAGAGGATGTTATGAGCCGCACTTTTGCATATTGCCGTGTGTCCACTAGCGAGCAGACAACCGATAACCAAATCATGGCGATACGTCAGGCTGGCTATGATGTAATTGATAACCGCGTAGTGTCGGAAGTTGTCTCCGGTGGAGTGCAGGCGATGAAGCGTAAGGCTTTCTCCGACCTCGTTAACCATAAACTGGAAGCCGGGGATAAGTTAGTTGTGCTCAAGTTGGATCGCTTGGGGCGTGACAACATCGATGTGCAGCAAACAATCTCGATGCTTGTAGAAAAAGGAATTGATGTTGTTTCTATGGATCTGCCTGCGAGCAATCTTGCCAGTGCTGAAGGGAAGTTGATGCTGCAAATGTTCTCAGCGTTTGCGGAGTTTGAAAAATCCCGTATTACAGAACGCACCAAAGAAGGGCTAGAGCGAGCGAAGAAAGAAGGCAAAAAGCTGGGGCGCCCGGTTGCTACAGCGACGTACAAACGTGTACAAGAGGCTAAAACTGATGGTCTGAGCCAGGCTAAAGCCGCCGCTGCTTTGGGGTTAGGGATTGCCACAGTAAAACGTCATTGGAACATCTGATATTATTGTATTGATAAAGTAGCTATCGTCATGTCAGTGAATTTTTCGTGTAGGCTACTCTTTTTAGGGTCTGAGGTAGATACAGGAGATTAGTGTGTCAAAAACTAGAGATAATCATTATGTACCTCAATGGTATCAAAAAGGATTTATGGAGGAACGGGAACAACAACTCTGTCACTTAACGCGACGTGAAATCAATATTCCCGTGACCTGCTCCCCGTTGATTAATACACACCGATGTTAGTAATGTCTTCACAAGCCACATGAGGACATCCCCATGAAGAAGCGTTTTTCCGACGAA
>NZ_JBNDKZ010000005.1:0-331408 GCF_050435845.1 Kosakonia sp. 1610
TTGTGAACTCCGCATCGCCGTCGATTTCCACCCGGCTGATGCGGTGCTCGTCGTCGTAGCTGAAGCGCTGCGTCACGCCGCGCTGCGTGTCGTGGTGCACGGTCATGCGCCCGAAGCCGTCGTACTCCCGGCTGACGCCATCCAGGCGTTTCAGCAGGTTGTTCCACACCGGCTGCAGCGCCGTCTCGCGCATCTCCACTGCGGCCTGACTCCACCCGGTGTAGGCATAACGCCGGATTTCGGTGGTCAGCGCGCTGTAACGGGACTCGGTGCAGTAGCAGCTTTATCAGGCTAAACCGGTGGTTAAGAGGATTAAGGATGTGCTGGTTTAGTGTACTCAACCAAGATCAAATAATAAAAATCCGAGGATGATATAATATCTCCCCCGGCTTATTTTTACTTAACAATATCTAAAGCAACTACTGCTGCTTCATAGATATCACCATCATCTGATGATAATCAGATATTTAAGCCATTAATTAGTCTTTTATCAGGAAATGAATCTGAAAGTTGAGTTACCCAATATCTGACGCCTTTAATTATAAGAGGGTTTTCAAGCATCATTCAAATAGACATTACGACATTGTCACTATCACGCTTATAAAAAAACCTTTAACTAATTGATATACTCCCCAACCATCCCCATATCCAAAATATTCCATAAATAGGATATGGCCTCTTTAGCTGGGTAATTAATAAAAATCGTCTAACATCATCATACTTATCAATAAGATCCTGAGTCAAAAGCTGATCAGGTGGCATCGGTTGGTGATCTGCTAAAATTGCAACGTTTGATTTCTATTCATATTCTAATCTTCAACGTTCTCCATGGTTCTTTGTTCTGCCGAAACAACTCATTTTATTGCCGATTAATTAACATTTGTTCATAAAATGCATCCTTAAAATTGCAAGAAGTTTTACAATATCCTTTTCCGGATATTAACAATTAGTTAATCCGCGGATTTTCTGCTTTTTAAAAGCCTATACTAACTCATGAAGATGTTTTCGTAAAATTTTGAATTGCATGATGAGGAGTATAAATTGTATTAAGGCCGGATTTAAGATTGTTTCCTCTTACCTGTCCTAACATTCCCTAATAAAAAGCCGACGAAGCCTTATTTTTCATCGATTTTCTAATAATTATATAACTACCAAGATCTTAAGGCTGTAATGAATTTTCGGCTATAACTATCAAAATATATTTTCACACCACTCGCCATCATCAGCACGATTTGTTCATTTTCAGAACTTTCAATATATGTAACATTCAAATTCGAAAGATAATCTATAAACTCATAAAGGCTAGTTTCTTCCATTATTTTATGAGTGCAAATATAAACTTGCCTTACTCTTGAGATTTCATATTGAACAAGACAAAGCTTGTCATTATCGAACAAATACTCTATTCCATACGAATATATGGCATATATACCATTACCGGCATCTATCTCATGTAAGCTATATCTCTTTAAATTATTAGCAACTACCTCGCGGGACTCTCCAAAGTCAAAAGAAGATCTTCCTCTAACAACAAAAGATTGAAATGTCATTGTATTATCCCCAGTAATTTCCCAAACTTTTCAATACCCCTTTCAGCCTGTTGATATATTGGCGAAGCTACTTTCTCATTGTTGAGAATCTGCTCAAAATCATTTAGAGCCTGTTTTGTCTGAGAGATGGCCCCTGCCATAATCTTCTTTGCATTTAACATTCCAGAAACAACTTTATCTGCTTCTTTTAAGAGCTTACGATCTTGAGTCATTTCACCCCAACGAAACCATTTTCCATCGTTACCGAACCATGCTTCAGCAACTTTCCTGTTATTGACAAATATATCCGCATGAGGTCTTTTGACCATAACATCCTCTCTATAAGGTTGCATTTTTGCTTTGCAGCAACTTAAACCGAGTGGGCCGATCCAGCTTAAAGGATTAGGTGTATAAATATATAAATTCAGCCCGCCCAGCAGACCAATCGGGTCCATCTGCGTGTAACACCCGCCCGCCGGGTCGTAGTAGCTGAAGGCGTTGTAATGCAGGCCGGTTTCGCGGTCCAGGTACTGGCCCTGGAAGCGCAGGTTCTGCGGGGTGTCCCAGGTTACCGGTGTGCTCTCGCGCAGGCTGCGGCCCCAGGCCGTGGAAGCACCGCGCCAGACGGTGTCGCCGTTCCTGTCGGTCACGCTGTCCGGCAGGCCGTTCAGTTCCGTGTGATACCAGAATATGTCCGCGTGTTCACCGTGGCTGTCGACGCGCGCCAGCGGTTCATAGCTGTTTTCGGTGTAGATATACTGCACCGCCGCGTCCGGGTGACTGTCGCTGGTCTCACCCACCATCTGCAGGCCGGACCAGTCGTACTGCGTGCGTTCCGGTTTGCGGGCATGGCGTCGCCACACCTGTTTCTCCGTGCGGCGGCCCAGCGCGTCGTAGCGGTATTCTGCTTTTGTGAACTCCGCGTCGCCGTCGATTTCCACCCGGCTGATACGGTGCTCGTCGTCGTAGCTGAAGCGCTGCGTCACTCTCCGGTGCGTGTCGTGGCGCACGGTCATGCGCCCGAAACCGTCATACTCGCGGCTCACGCCGTCCAGGCGTTTCAGCAGGTTGTTCCATACCGGCTGCATCTCCGGCGTGGTGCGGTTGTCCGCGGCGTCATACCAGAAACGCTCTTCCCCTTCGGGCTGCAGGCTCTGCGTCATGCGCCCGGCCGCGTCGTAGCCCCACAGGGACTGACGGTACTTCTCTGCCGGAGTGGAGGGTGCGCCGTCGTTTAATGGCAAACCCAACCCGCCCTCCGCCATCAACCTTAAAGGCCGCCGGCTGGAGGAGTCGGATTATATGAACGAGATGCCGATCACCGTGACGGTCGAGCGGGGCAGGATAGTGATCGAGACGGAGATTAATGTCTGCTCGCTGTACTAAATAGCAGGAAAAACAAGGCCGGAAGGATCATTGGGATCGCTTCCGGCTATTGGAATCAATAGAAAATCACTTAATAAAACACAATAAAATCGCTGGCTCCAATCCTTTGTACTGATATTTATAGTTAACGAATTCCGCAATATATATTATTGAGTCTTTTAATTTCACATCAGCACTAGAGAAGTTTTTAATCTTTAAAGACAAACAACCACTTTGACTGATGCTTATTTTCATCATCCCTTCATCCGGATATCTAATACCAAACATGCAATCAATGACAGCATCTATATTCCGTCCAAAAACATCAGGAAAACCAAGATGAAAGGCTAATTCATCATAGAGTTCGTCTATAGTTTTTATAGACGAAAAATTTAAAGTAATTGACTGTTCCACTTGCATTATTTCCATCCTCCAAGATCAATCTCCACGAAAGAATCAAAATGATCATGTGTGTAGTAAGCTCGGCCTGTTTTGCTATCAATAACTATTCTTCTTGCTCCATTGGTACCTACATCTGGCGTTTTCACCGTCCATTCTCTATATGGACCACTACCTGTATCTAAAAGCTGACTATTTGGATTTACCATAGTATGGGAATTACTGAAAGGAGTTCCATCATTTGAATAACGCGGTTTATTCAATTTAATTCTATCTACGGTGTTTTGAAGTTCACGCATATCTCTTTTTGTCATGCTGTGTCCCCATTTATCTTTAATTGCAGCATGTAGTTGCTTCGGATTTTTGGCAAAATGAGAACATTTTAGGCCCAGCGGATCCACCCACACCAGCGGGTCAACCACATAGGTATAGGTGTTCAACCCGCCCGACAGACCAATCGGATCCATCTGCGTGTAACATCCCCCCGCCGAGTCGTAGTAGCGGAAGGTGTTGTAGTGCAGACCGGTTTCGCGGTCCAGGTACCGGCCCTGGAAGCGCAGGTTCTGCGAGGTGTTCCAGGTCACAGGTGTGCTCTCGCGCTGGCTGCGGTCCCAGGCAGTGGAAGCCCCACATCAGACGGTGTCCGCGGCGTCATACCAGAAACGCTCTTCCCCTTCCGGCTGCAGGCTCTGCGTCATGCGCCCTGCCGCATCGTAGCCCCACAGGGACTGACGGTACTTCTCTGCCGGGATGGACGGCGCGCCGTCGGTGTACATGCTGCGGATTATCTGGTCCGCGCGGTCCCACTGGTAGCGGCGCCCAGAGACCAGACGGTCGCGAAGGTTGTCGGTGCAGCGCCGGTGCGTGATACGCCCGGCCATGCCGTAGTGCGTCTCCAGCTCCAGCGCGCCCATCGTGCGGTGCGTCTCCCGGTGCAGGCGGTCACGCTGGTAGCCGGTGACCGGCAGCGATTTTGCGCTCAGGGAGAACTGCATCTCCAGCAGGTGCCCGGAGCCATAGCGCTCCCGCCCGTCCGGGAAGGTAGTGGCGCTGAGGTTGCTTAAGGCATCGTATTCATGCTGATAAACGCCGGAGTGGTTCTCCCCGCGGACCAGATCGCCAAGCTTGTTGCGCGAGGGGAATAAAAGTGTTGGTTATCGAATAATTCGATTCTAAAAACTAATTATTTTTAAGATCAATGAATACCAATACTTTAGAAGTATATTTTTATTACTGAAAACCCCCTTTCAGCACTTATATTTTTTAAAGGACGCCTTTTTCCATATACCACTCTATCATATCAATGAATTCGGATTTTTTTATTGTCCTTTTCACATCTAAAACGCTAACACCTATTAGATTACCTTTTTTATCATACTCATTTTTCTGCGAGACGAAAACAAACTCTCCATTTGGTTCTCCTTCAGGTTCGTATCGCGAATCAAAGCTTAAACCCATTATTTTATTGTCGCCGCCGATCAAGACAGAGCCATAATAGTACTCAATGAAATCATCGACAGGTTCGACTTCATAAAAATTGTTAATACCTATCGTCCAACCTGTAGGCACTCTTAGTCTTTGTAATCTTATCTTCTGATTCATCATTTAGTTCCTGGAATATATTTACCAACTTGTTCAAGTGAGGCAGGAAAACTATGTATTACAGGCACGCCTGAATTGGTCATTTCAACGCGCACCCATTCAGTTAATTTCCCAGCATTATATCCAACTGGCCCCGTAGGATTTTTGTAAAATATAAAACGTGTCCCGCCATGCTCAAACACATTACCTTTTCTGATGGCGTCATATGCAGCTTCTTTCTCAAATCCAATTACTCGCTTTGCAAATTCGGGCAAATAAGAAGCCTCAAGATCTCCCTTCCTTGCTCCTTTACCAAGACTAAGTAATCTCGCATCTTCCGCTGTCCTGGCTTGGATATGTCTTATTGCATGATAGCTTCCAAGTCTTTGCGCATTATATACATCTCGCCTTAATGCCTTGCGTGCATAAAAACCGCCATATGCGCAAGCTGCTAATCCCAACGGGTCCACCCAACCCAGCGGATCCATCACATAGGTATAGGTATTCAGCCCGCCCGCCAGACCAATCGGATCCATCTGCGTGTAACACCCGCCCGCGGGGTCGTAGTAGCGGAAGGTGTTGTAGTGCAGACCCGTTTCACGGTCCAGGTACTGGCCCTGGAAGCGCAGGTTCTGCGGGGTGTCCCATGAGACCGGTGTGCTTTCCCGCAGGCTGCGGCCCCACGCGGTGGAAGCGGCGCGCCAGACGGTGTCGCCTTGCTGTCAGTCACGCTGTCCGGCAGGCCGTTCAGTTCCGTGTGGTACCAGAAGATGTCCGCATGCTCACCGTGGTTGTCGACCCGCGCCAGCGGTTCATAGCTGTTTTCGGTGTAGATATACTGCACCGCTGCGTCCGGGTGACTGTCGCTGGTCTCACCCACCATCTGCAGGCCGGACCAGGCATACTGAGTACGTTCCGGTTTACGGGCATGGCGTCGCCACACCTGTTTCTCCGTACGGCGGCCTGGCGCGTCGTAGCAGTATTCTGCTTTTGTGAACTCCGCGTCGCCGTCGATTTCCACCCGGCTGATGCGGTGCTCGTCGTCGTAGCTGAAGCGCTGCGTCACTCTCCGGTGCGTGTCCTGGTGCAAGGTCAGGCCGCGTCGTAGCCCCACATTGACCTTCTCAGCCGGGATGGAGGGTGCGCCACCGGTATATATGCGACGGATTATCTGACCAGATGATACATTATCATAGTATTATCGAGGTCATTATGTAGCTGAGTATTTTTATCAATTCAATAAAATAAATGAAGAGGCATAGAAATATGCTCATTTAATAAAAATTGACAAAGCCAACTATAAATATCGATAAATTACAATGACCGCCTATATTTCGATATTTTATAAGAATAAGTTACCTCCCCCCATAAATAGAGATCACGCATTTACTCCTTATATCAATATCGACATTTAGCTCTTTTACTTCAACAAACCCTTCCCCTACACTCATCCAATTATCTTGAGTTATATCATTTGAAAGAAAAGTAACCGTATAGAATTCAGCATCTCCTTTTTTTCGAATTATAGGGTTTATATATATATGAAAATCGTGAATTGCATAATATCCATTCCACTCGCTGTTTTTTACAGCAAAAATAGCAGTTAGTAAAAAAGGAGTTAACTCCTTTGGGATTTTGATAGATTTAACATTGTTCATCTCCATTTCTCCTCTCATATTTATAAAGGCTCAGCGTCGTCTGGACCATTAACTCTGCCAAAAATTTTCCAGAAATCTCCGCGTGGAGTGCCCAACGCATCAGTATAGTCAGAGAAAGTGTTATTTGCTTGATTGTGAAAAAATATATCTTTAGATGAGAATTTATCACTATTATGCGCCCCCCAATTTGTTGGTCCTATTAAAACCAAAGTCTGCATAATCACCATGAGTGTGATATTGCCCAACTGGAGTTGCGCCATCTGGTAATCCTGCTGCTGATTCTTTAAAAGTCGGGGCAGTCCTACCTGTACCTAACCTCCCGCGTGTATAGCCATACGAACCATCTTTAGCCCTATATAATATTCCGCAATACTCTCTGTTTTTAAATATGGACACCGGATTGTATTTATTCAACGCAGACCTTGCTGCTTCATCCACACTATTAAATCCACTAATACATTTTCTTGCCAGCCCCAGCGGATCCACCACATAGGTATAGGTATTCAGCCCGCCCAGCAGCCCTATCGGATCCATCTGCGTGTAACACCCGCCCGCCGGGTCGTAGTAGCGGAAGGTGTTGTAGTGCAGGCCCGTTTCGCGGTCCAGGTACTGCCCCTGGAAGCGCAGGTTCTGCGGGGTTTCCCAGTTTACCGGTGTGCTTTCCCGCAGGCTGCGGCCCCACGCGGTGGAAGCACCGCGCCAGACGGTATAGCCGTTGCTGTCGGTCACGCTGTCCGGCAGGCCGTTCAGTTCCGTGTGCTACCAGAATATGTCCGCATGCTCACCGTGGCTGTCGACCCGCGCCAGCGGTTCATAGCTGTTTTCGGTATAGATATACTACACCGCCGCGTCCGGGTGGCTGTCGCGGGTTTCACCCAACATCTGCAGGCCGGACCAGGCGTACTGCGTGCGTTCAGGTTTGCGGACATGGCGTCGCCACACCTGTTTCTCGGTGTGGCGCTCAAACCTATTTATCTTATATTCTCTAAATTCTTTTAAATTACAGGCCAGTAAAATATACTAAAGCAATTCTTAATTATTTAATTAAAACGTGGGTTGAATATTTTTTGACCTTTACATAATTCTAGTTTTTTGAGATCTGCATGAGTGCTGTTTTGTATGAATTCAAAAGCAGCCTCAATAGATTCGAAAGCAATTACCTCTTCTCGTTCATAGTCTTCCGCACCCATATTTTCATCCAGGATCTCATCTACAAAAACCTTATATTTCCCTTCCCACTTTTGAATTCCAACTGAAGACCAGAATATCTTTCCATTGTGTGAAAATGAAAAGCGCTGTCCTACTTGCTGCCCTTTCTCGATTTTTTCTATTATATTTTTACCATTAATCATAAGCCACCTGTAATATTAATTGCGACTTTAACACCATCTGTACGTTTGATTTTTATGTGTGGATATGTGCCATGATCATTACTAGGTGCATGGCCTCTTACTCTTCCCGTATTAGGATCAATTGCATAATCTTTATGGTAAGCACCGCCCTCTTTAAAACGGTCCATTTTTCTTTTCTTTCGCACACCAATGGCATCTTGCGGCCCAACTCCCTTAACCTTCTGGTAACCGGGAAATGCAGCGTGTAACAACTCATCCGCTTCCGCTTTTGTCCTAGCTTCGAAATAGTATTTTTTCCACCAGTTCTCAGTGCATGGATTTTTTTCGCGCAAGGCAAGAGTCCCAACGGATCCACCCATCCCAGCGGGTCAACCACATAGGTATAGGTATTCAGCCCGCCCAGTAAACCAATCGGGTCCATCTGCGTATAGCACCCGGCCGCCGGGTCGTAGTAGCGGAAGGTGTTGTAGTGCAGGCCCGTTTCGCGGTCCAGGTACTGGCCCTGGAAGCGCAGGTTCTGCGGGGTGTCCCACTCGACCGGCGCGCTCTCCCGCAGTCTGCGGCCCCAGGCGCTTGATGCGCCGCGCCAGACGGTGTCGCCGTTGCTGTCGGTCACGCTGTCCGGCAGGCCGTTCAGTTCCGTGTGGTACCAGAAGATGTCCGCATGCTCACCGTGGCTGTCGACGCGCGCCAGCGGTTCATAGCTGTCTTCGGTGTAGATATACTGCACCGCCGCGTCCGGGTGGCTGTCGCTGGTTTCACCCACCATCTGCAGGCCGGACCAGGCGTACTGCGTCCGTTCCGGTTTACGGGCATGACGCCGCCACACCTGTTTCTCGGTGTGGCGGCCCAGGGCGTCGTAACGGTATTCTGCTTTGGTGAACTTCGCTGCATCCTTAAGTAAGGTTTTTTTGTTAACCAGCCATATTAAAAAAGTAAATAACACTGCTTATAATTAAAAAATTCTTTTAATTATAATTTCTAATATTCACCAACCAGCCCAAGCATCATATTTAAAACTTTCATCTATGGGTTTGAATTCAATACCTTTCAACTTATAAATTTCAAATCTTTCTTTAAAAAGTTTAGAGCACACTGGCTTGGATAACTCTTGACAAAAGAAAAGGTTACTTTCTATTTCTTTTTTTACAATGAAAAGATCGATCTCGTCGTAGTAAGTTTTATCAAGGCCTCGTTCTTCCTTGTTATTTAAAAGACCCGAATCGACATCTCGAGAGATAGAATATCGAGAGTTGCTTTGATCAAGCGCTTCAATATAGTCCAGCAGAAAAAATAAATAATATTTTTTCTCAGGCTTTTTGTTCTTAAGAAGAGATATATCAACTGGAATATGGAGATTGTTAGCAAAACATTCTTCACAAACTTTCATGAAATCAGATGACACCAAATTATCATTGATTAAATAATCACCATCGAGTTGGTTCGTGCTTGCTCTCAAATGATATAACGAAGAGAAGTCAGAGGCATTTGGGGCGGACATAAAGATATCATAATCCGGTAATTCCGGATCCCATATTTTATTCATAAAAAAAGGGTTCCCAGCATTATCAGGCAAATACTCCATAACATAAAATTGTTCAGTTGTTTTATTCATAGCAATCTCCCCGTATTTGGATCAATTTTAAATATACCGGACTCAAGGCCTTTGCTTGCCCAATCCTGAATATTTTTTATACCTAAAGCCAGTTGAGTATCACTCATTCTATTTGCCTGGCTTGCTAGTTGGGTTAACCTGCTCCTGACGGCAGCCGTATATTGATTATGATTAGACCAGTGCCCCGGAAGGCCTATATTATCTGCCAGCTCTCTTGAGCCTGGTAAGAAAATCCCATTTGAAGCTCCATCACCATTCCAACCAATTTTTCGAAGCCTTTCAAAAATG
This sequence comes from Kosakonia sp. 1610, assembly GCF_050435845.1. Lineage (NCBI taxonomy): Bacteria > Pseudomonadati > Pseudomonadota > Gammaproteobacteria > Enterobacterales > Enterobacteriaceae > Kosakonia > Kosakonia sp. 1610. Next base: position 9,788 of record NZ_JBNDKZ010000005.1, read on the forward strand.
GGTTTAAAGTTTTTATCCTTTATCAACTCTTCCGGGATAAGATGATGGTTAGCCATGCCATCACCGCTACGTGCCCCCATGTTACGACCCAACACGCAGCTACTAAGGCCCAACGGATCCACCCAACCCAGCGGGTCAACTACATAGGTATAGGTGTTAAGCCCGCCCAGCAGCCCTATCGGGTCCATCTGCGTGTAACACCCGCCCGCGGGGTCGTAGTAGCGGAAGGTGTTGTAATGCAGGCCGGTTTCGCGGTCCAGGTACTGGCCCTGGAAGCGCAGGTTCTGCGGGGTGTCCCAGGTTACCGGTGTGCTCTCGCGCAGGCTGCGGCCCCAGGCCGTGGAAGCTCCGCGCCAGACGGTGTCGCCGTTGCTGTCGGTCACGCTGTCCGGCAGGCCGTTCAGTTCCGTGTGATACCAGAAGATATCCGCGTGCTCACCGTGGCTGTCGACGCGCGCCAGCGGTTCATAGCTGTTTTTCGGTGTAGATATACTGCACCGCCGCGTCCGGGTGGCTGTCGCTGGTTTCGCCCACCATCTGCAGGCCGGACCAGGCGTACTGCGTGCGCTCCGGTTTCCGGGCATGGCGTCGCCACACCTGTTTCTCCGTGCGGCGGCCCAGCGCGTCGTAGCGGTATTCGGCCCGGGTGTATTCCGCATCGCCCTCAATAGTGACCTGGCTGATGCGGTGCTCGTCGTCATAGCTGAAGCGCTGCGTCACTCTCCGGTGCGTGTCGTGGCGCACGGTCATGCGCCCGAAACCGTCATACTCACGGCTCACGCCGTCCAGGCGTTTCAGCAGGTTGTTCCACACCGGCTGCAGTTCCGGCGTGGTGCGGTTGTCCGCGGCGTCATACCAGAAACGCTCCTCGCCTTCCGGCTGCAGGCTCTGCGTCATGCGCCCGGCCGCGTCGTAGCCCCACAGGGACTGACGGTACTTCTCCGCCGGGGTGGAGGGTGCGCCGTCGGTGTACATGCGGCGGATTATCTGGTCCGCGCGGTCCCACTGGTAGCGGCGCTCCGAGACCAGACGGTCGCGCAGGTTGTCGGTGCAGCGCCGGTGCGTGATACGCCCGGCCATGGCGTAGTGCGTCTCCAGCTCCAGCGCGCCCATCGTGCGGTGCGTCTCCCGGTGCAGGCGGTCACGCTGGTAGCCGGTGACCGGCAGCGTTTTGCCGCTCAGGGAGAGCTGCATCTCCAGCAGGTGCCCGGTGCCGTAGCGCAGGAACTTCAGTTCCCGCCCGTCCGGGAAGGTGGTGGCGCTGAGGTTGCTTAAGGCATCGTATTCATGCTGATAAACGCCGGAGTGGTTCTCCTCGCGGACCAGGTCGCCAAGCTTATTGCGCGCAAGGATGATGGCTTCGCTGTGCGCCGGCTCGCGCATCTCCACCGCGGCCTGACGCCACTCGGTGTAGGCATAACGGCGGATTTCTGTGGCCAGCGCGCTGTAACGGTACTCGGTGCGGTGCTCCGGGGTTTCCCGCGCTGTCATGCGCCCGAGGGCGTCATATTCGTAATTCAGCACCTGCGCTGGCAGGTTGCTGCCGCGCTCCGGGTGGCGCACCAGAGAAGCCACTTGCTGCGCGGCGTTGTAGTGATACTCCGTCTGCCGCCCGGCGTAATCCTGCTGACAGGTCAGCAGCCCGGTCGGGGTGTAGTCGAAACGCCACTCCTGGTTATTGGCGTTGGTCAGCGTCACCAGGCGGCCAGCCCGGTTGAAGCGGAAACGGGTGACATGCCCTGCCGGGTCGGCGGCTTCTGTTACATGGCCTCAGAGCATTCCTTCTCACAAGTAAGCTGACTGAGTCACAATAGATGGTTAATGGAATTAAGGAGGTCGTCGTTTAGTAAACAGAATAAGAGCTAGCTTTATGATACCGGGGAGGTTTTTATTCGCCCCGATTTAAATATGATTATTTTTATATTAAGAATTCAATCATTTAAAATACGCTTTAGCTGCCCATAAAATCCAATTATAGATTGTAAATCTGAATATAATTCATAATTCAAAGCAGATGAGGCCATCATACTTTTAATTAAAACACCAGCAATTCTTGCCTTACCTAAATGATCTATAAAAAAATTAACCTTAAAATTCCCATCCTCATTAATAAAAATGGCTTCGCTATTACTCCCATGAGATATTTTTTCTAAATTTAAAAGCAACTCATCCAATCTCTCTTTCGAGGCATAGAAAGAAGCCCTGGCTTCATACCAATCTGACCTAACTAATACATTGGATTTAAAAAATCCATCCTCCAGGATAAATAAATCCAGGGTTAAACACCCATTTTCTTCACAAGAAATAATTGCACATGACATTTTCAGCCAACCTCTAGTCAACAAATTTCAGTATATCGTTAATATCAATAGGCCAACTAAAAATTATACTCTTTAATATTAAAGAATTTTCACCTTTGATTTTAATGGAATTATTTATCTTCTAATAATCTTGCCGGTAAATGTTCTTCAACATATTCCAAAAAAGTCTCGTCTAACATTCAATATCAAAATATTGATGTATCAGAGCCTGAATATCTCATTAAGTTGTATCCACTACATAGATGAGCGTTTGGCCCATTCACTAGCACTATAGAATCATTTGCGAATAATCTCTCCAGCTCAGTTGTATCTGCTGAATGGCTTGTATCACAGGGCCCTGTCCCGTCCTGAAAACGCTGTTCCTTCTGATTCTCTCAAATTTCCTATACAGTGGCTTTAGGTGATTAACAATAAATTATATATTCTTTCTTCATATGTTTATAATACACAATATCAACATCGATAATACTTCCCATTACTGAATTTATCACACAAACGAAATATATATGCAAAATTTTAGAATCATAATCACTTTAATCTGCATATAGAACATCTTCTAGACAATAATAAAAAACAATAATTGAAATAGGCATTAAATTTTACTGAAGTGTTAAATCGCAGTGCTCTCTAAGAATTTCAATAATATCACCTGAAGATAATTTATATATTTCATTAGGAATAGTATTATCTATAGCCTTAAAAGAAATTGAACTATCCTTCCAGATCACTTTCAAATTATCAGTGTGTTTTTTTATTCCAACAAGGCAGTCTTCGAACGCATCGAGGTTGCTACCCATATAGCCAAGGGTATTAAAAAAAGAATAACCGAATTCACAATAAAATGAGTAATAATCATGAATATATTTACCCTCTATTATTATGCAATTTTTTTCAATTTTGTTACTTATCCCACTAGCAATATAACATGCAGATATATATATTCTTTTAGAGTTCCTTACCATATCTAACCAGATGCGTTTGTCGTCTTTATTAATTATTTTCAATAAAGAGAGCGCACCGAACTCATACATGCTGTTCATTACAACCAAATCTAAATAGATTACACCATCTCCTTTTATGACTTTATTTATAGTAAAGTCAAAATCGAGCCGACTATCAAACCCTGAGAACTTTAATGAGTACTCCTCAACGCTTGGTGATAAATCTATATTTTCATCGGACAAGCCTACCATAGCAAACAGATATGAATTTCCGGACCTTGTAACATCCTGGCATTCCAACAGTTCTTTGCAATTAAACAATAGAGTTCCTGACTCATTATAAATACTATACGGGTAGCTCATCTTCCCTCCTTACCAAGAAAAAAACATCAAATATCTTCGACAATTATATCAAAAATACGTTCATAATGATCAGGACTAAATCCTACTTTTGTTTTACCATTTTCTAAATCAATTGTTAATATCCTCATATCATTATTCCTTCTAACAACCTCCCATTCTTTAGCTCCTTTCCAGCCAGCATTTTTACCTCTTCCTTGAAATATCTTTTGTCCTCCACGTCCATCATCACGAATTATACCTTTTCCGTCCAGAATATCATTCACTGCCTTATTCATGGCATCGATCTCTCTTTTGGAAAGAGGTTTTTTAGGAGGTTTTTTGAAAGAACACATCCTTGTTAACCCCAGCGGATCCACCCACCCCAGTGGGTCAACCACATAGGTATAGGTGTTCAGCCCGCCCGCCAGACCAATCGGGTCCATCTGCGTGTAACACCCGCCCGCGGGGTCGTAGTAGCGGAAGGTGTTGTAGTGCAGGCCCGTTTCACGGTCCAGGTACTGGCCCTGGAAGCGCAGGTTCTGCGGGGTGTCCCAGTTTACCGGTGTGCTCTCGCGCAGGCTGCGGCCCCAGGCCGTGGAAGCCCCACGCCAGACGGTCTCGCCATTGCTGTCGGTCACGCTGTCCGGCAGGCCGTTCAGTTCCGTGTGGTACCAGAAGATGTCCGCGTGCTCACCGTGGCTGTCGACGCGCGCCAGCGGTTCATAGCTGTTTTCGGTGTAGATATACTGCACCGCCGCGTCCGGGTGACTGTCGCTGGTTTCGCCCACCATCTGCAGGCCGGACCAGGCGTACTGCGTGCGTTCCGGGTGACGTACCAGAGAAGCCACCTGCTGCGCGGCGTTGTAGTGATACTCTGTCTGCCTGAGAAAAAGAGCTCGCGTTTAACCATCCGGCTACGCTACCGCCTTCAGCCATTTATGCTGATATAAATGATGAGGTAAACCTCTGTGATGCTCGCGGGTTAACTAACCACACCTTCATCACTGCCGATGCAAGTACGTGGCCTGTTTTAATCAACATAAATGCAGCCAAGGCTAATGCGATATTATACTTAACGAATAAAAATCAAGACCTTTAGAGGGAAATTATAAATCGTATCAAAAAGGAGATATTTAAGCATTTGCCCTTCTAAAATCACAAAAAATAAGACTTTACCCAACCATTTATTTGCTGCTTGCAGCTCAGAAAAAAATAATATTATAAAGTACTAACATTTAGCCCTAAATAAATAAGTTGAAAGCTCTACGATTTATTTACATTTCACAGAAGATATTGTTGTCGCATATAAAAATATTCAAATATTCAAATATTCAAATATTCAAACATTCTACCAAGAAAACATTGACCGTCCATTCCTGTTAGCGCACAGACTTGCTGTTATTATCACACCGATGTATTTTTAAAAAATAACCTAAACGCAGCAGACAGTGTTACATGCATTATTAGCAAGTATGAGCACTAATAAATAAGTGTCCCGGCATTAGCATTAGATTTATAGAAAACCATCATATGAAAAATTAAATTTTTATTTTCAAGGAATTAAACTTAAACCCACAAATATTATGGGCTTAAATACCTCTCATACTACATCCATATTATTAATAATAACATCTTTCGCAAACAGAAAAATCATGATGCCCACTCTTCCTTTTCTGGTAAAATCCCTTTCCGCCAGCAAGTTAAAATTTTGAAGCTAGCTCTCATGTAATAATTATTTTTCGTATCGCCAGCAACACCTTTTAACAAAGTCATCTCCCCTGTTTTCTTATTTATCTCAAACAGTCCATGATCGCATGAACAATAATTAGAGGATGTTGGGCCGAATTTATATTTTACAACCCTGTCATTTTCTTCAAATTTTATTATCTCAATATGATACGCCATTATTCCCACACCCTTCCGCTTCGTATAGCAGCATCATGTGCCACTCTATAATTTGTTCCGAATATGCCTTCAAATTTTGATTCAAATTGTTCGTGCCGTAGAAGATCGATATCTTTTTGTAAGTAATCTCCTTTTTTCAACCGATCCCAAGCATTTACTATTCCAGGATCTGCATCAAACCGAGAAAGTCCCCTATCTAGCATATGCTCCTTGAAGAACACATGTTCTTTAATCCTTGCTATTGCAGATTCTTTCCAGCCTGTATTTTTGGCAATCAAGTTGATATCGGTTGAATCGAGTCTAATCTTTTCATACATTGATTCAGCTTTATCCCAACCAGATATAGACTCAGGATCTAAAACTTGGCGCGCACCAGTTACTTTACATAACCCCAACGGATCCACCCACACCAGCGGATCAACCACATACGTATACGTATTCAGCCCGCCCAGCAGACCAATTGGATCCATCTGGGTGTAACACCCGGCCGCCGGGTCGTAGTAGCGGAAGGTGTTGTAGTGCAGGCCCGTTTCACGGTCCAGGTACTGGCCCTGGAAGCGCAGGTTCTGCGGGGTGTCCCAGTTTACCGGTGTGCTCTCGCGCAGGCTGCGGCCCCAGGCCGTGGAAGCTCCGCGCCAGACGGTGTCGCCGTTGCTGTCGGTCACGCTGTCCGGCAGGCCATTCAGTTCCGTGTGGTACCAGAAGATGTCCGCATGTTCACCGTGGCTGTCGACGCGCGCCAGCGGTTCATAGCTGTTTTCGGTGTAGATATACTGCACCGCCGCGTCCGGGTGACTGTCGCTGGTTTCGCCCACCATCTGCAGGCCGGACCAGGCGTACTGCGTGCGTTCCGGTTTACGGGCATGGCGTCGCCACACCTGTTTCTCCGTGCGGCGGCCCAGCGCGTCGTAGCGGTATTCTGCTTTTGTGAACTCCGCATCGCCGTCGATTTCCACCCGGCTGATGCGGTGCTCGTCGTCGTAGCTGAAGCGCTGCGTCACGCCGCGCTGCGTGTCGTGGCGCACGGTCATGCGCCCGAAACCGTCGTACTCACGGCTGACGCCATCCAGGCGTTTCAGCAGGTTGTTCCACACCGGCTGCAGTTCCGGCGTGGTGCGGTTATCTGCAGCGTCATACCAGAAACGCTCTTCCCCTTCCGGCTGCAGGCTCTGCGTCATGCGCCCGGCCGCGTCGTAGCCCCACAGGGACTGACGGTACTTCTCCGCCGGGGTGGAGGGTGCGCCGTCGGTGTACATGCGGCGGATTATCTGGTCCGCGCGGTCCCACTGGTAGCGGCGCTCCGAGACCAGACGGTCGCGCAGGTTGTCGGTGCAGCGCCGGTGCGTGATGCGCCCGGCCATGTCGTAGTGCGTCTCCAGCTCCAGCGCGCCCATCGTGCGGTGCGTCTCCCGGTGCAGGCGGTCACGCTGGTAGCCGGTGACCGGCAGCGTTTTACCGCTCAGGGAGAGCTGCATCTCCAGCAGGTGCCCGGTGCCGTAGCGCAGGAACTTCAGCTCCCTCCCGTCCGGGAAGGTGGTGGCGCTGAGGTTGCTTAAGGCATCGTATTGATGCTGATAGACGCCGGAATGGTTCTCCTCGCGGACCAGGTCGCCGCGCCTGTTGCGCGTCATAAAGAACGAAATATTTAGTGAACAGAACGAGGGTTAAATAATAAAAATTCGGGAGAAAAATTCATCTCCCGAATTTTTATTTAATTAGCTTTTATTTATACACAATATATTCGCATTCTATTTCATTGTAGTCATAGTCGATTTGAATTTGAAAAGAAAGATCGTAAGGTATTACTCTTATCTCATCCGATTTTAATTTATCGAAATCATAATCACTAGAGAATTCATTATTTATCTTATACATTCCGCAAAACTCCCACTCCTCATCAATCAATAAATAAGAAGGAAGCCCTGCAACTTTCTCCTTGATAAATTCAAAAAGTTGTTGATAACTGTCAATTTCAATTTTATTTTTTGAAAGTATTTCCTTATTCTTGAGAGCATATATTACGTCGTCAGTTTCTTCCAAACTAAGAAAATTTTCCTCGTCAACAGCACCGCCGGTAAATGATTGTATTTTATAGAAATAATCACTCTTACATACATTGGCTTGAGCTTTTCTGTAGAGCAACGTTCGTTTGTATTCAGATACACTCATTTGCATCCTCCTTTAGCATAATATGCTTTACGTTTACCATTACGTAATTGAGGCCGCCCATATTTATTCATTCGAGGGTTACCAAAGTCATCTGTTTTAACTTGTCCTGCTTCCCGGTGTGGTTTATCTGGATGGCTAATATCCATTGTTTGTTCTTGTACAGATGATAATCCAGTACCGCCACCTCGTTTTGGGGTTTCATAAGAATATTCTCGACCAGAGCTATTTTGTGATTGACTAATCGGTTGCTGTCTTGTGGGTATCCCTGCTTGCCTCATAGCTTCACGACGAGCAGCACGAGAAGAACCAAATGGATTGTTTTCGCTGCCTATCGGTTCTCCACTTAAACCTAACGGGTCGATCCAACTTAACGGATTCGGCGCATACTGATATAAGTTTATGCCCGCCCGTCAGACCAATCGGGTCCATCTGGGTGTAACACCCGCCCGCCGGGTCGTAATAGCGGAAGGTGTTGTAGTGCAGGCCCGTTTCACGGTCCAGGTACTGGCCCTGGAAGCGCAGGTTCTGCGGGGTGTCCCAGTTTACCGGTGTGCTTTCCCGCAGGCTGCGGCCCCAGGCGCTTGAAGCCCCGCGCCAGACGGTGTCGCCGTTGCTGTCGGTCACGCTGTCCGGCAGGCCGTTCAGTAAGGTCTTAAGAAGCGCGACTTGTTGCAGAGAGCGCGCCTTTACGCCTTTAAGGTGAGCTAATCCAATGACCTTGCTCTGCTTTAGCGCCGGACTCTGTTTAAGTGTTTTTGTGCATATTGACGGATTAATTCATCATCAGCGCTGGCTAATAATTCCATTTTCTCAATAGCATTCTGGTCCTGTATTTTCTCCAGCACCCGTATGCATTTATTTGCCAGTATGAAATCCTCATCTTAATCCCTGTAATCAAGATTGAGCAGCGCGGCTTCATAAAGAGGAGTCACGCTGGAAGGCTGCCGATAATGATCTAACAATCTTACGATCTCTTCATGTTTCTGATGCCAGGTATCTGTCACAAGCTGGTTTAATATGTCGACATCGTAGTAATCAAATTTTACTACCGCACTGAGATAAAGAAGAAGGTCAACAAGCTCAGCGTCTTTGGCTTCCCGAGCAATGGTTAACTCTTTACAGAGATCTAACTCTCCGGAACCATCACCAAACTGGCATAGAAACTCAGAGAGATTAATTTGCTTCATCATTAGCTTTAGAATCAGATCTTTTTTATTTGCCAGCAATTCCATCACTCCCCATCTTTATATATCAAAGTATTTGTTTTGAGATTGTTATCTTTTATATATTTGCTCTCCCACTCATCGTAGTTATCGGGTGCAGCATAACTAAATCCCTTTTCAAAATATCGATCACTATGCGAAATAACCATAGCCCAATGATATTCTTCCTCGTGCCCCAGCAAGCAAGCTTCCAGATAATTTTGGGGTGGCGCGGTTAGCATAGGTGAGTTATTAATTATAGACTCAGCCTCGCCTTCAGATTTCTTACCATAAGCGATCATTATGCCTTTGACAAGGCTAACAAAAGTATAAAAATTAACTATAACGCACTCACCTGGGTTATCGTCATTTATAAAAACCAAACCATCTTTAAGAGTGCTATTTTTAATGACCACGATAAAAATCCAATATAGTATTACTATTCATAAAAAAGCAGCACCGATAAACAACTCCAAAAATTCTGATTTATCAGTACCCTACTCCGAACGTGGCCTCCAATAACGAATATTTTCTAATTCTCTTTCAATATCATCCATCTCATCATCACCTGGCTCAAGGTTAAATTTCTCGCTAATCACTCTTCTTATATTTGCTAATTTTTTAGTAATCTTATTTTCATCTATAAATCTTGTGGTTTCTTCACAATATGCAGATCTATTCTCAGATGTAATCTCACCGTCGACGTTATCGTAATAATGTCTGGCAATATCTCGCAATGAAATAAGAATATATTCAACATCTGTTAATATTTTAATGGCCTCATCTCCTGACAAAGAGACCTCTTCATTTTCTTTTAACAGTTTCAATTTTCTTCCTCCTGGATGTTATTGATAAATTCAGGGTAAACTAAACATTAAGAGAAATACTCTGATGATTTTAGGGCATAACTGGGGAGATGAGAAAGACAGAGCTATATTTAAACCACACCTAAATTATGCTATTTTTTGTATAACTCATTAAAGGGAATTTCTACGTATTCCTCTGGATTATTTATCAAACAACTCTCCCCCGGAAAGAGACATTCCCAAACGGTTACATAAAACTGTTTCATACTCATATTCTTAGGTGGTTCAAAAAGCGGAATGGCAGACTCATAAAGACGCGAAAGTAGTTTTTCATCATAGAAATCAATCGCATATGCAAGACTATTTTTGCATCTGTCTTTTATAAAATAAGGGAAATTATCATAAGACGGCTTTATTAACTCCCGGAAGGCTAATGATAAGCTTTTTTCATTGGATAAGTTTAAACCAACAAGGGAAGCATCCATATTTGGATCTTCAGAAAGTGCCTGCCAAAGCATCGAGATATAGCTATTGTTGATTTTTTTCATATTTATTCTGCGGTTCCAAAAACACTATATATCTTGCCTGTTTTCCTATTATATCCTGCACAAATTTTACTGTTCCTAAAATATTCATCCCACTATCTTATAGCCTTCAGCTAAAACATGAAGCATTTCAAAGTCTACTTTCACATTAGTATGGATATTAGGAACATGAAATTTCACTAATTTTTCAATGAGTTGCTGATGGTCCAGGTACGTAAGAAAGACTTTAAAAACTACAGGATGCCCGGGAACGTCACTGACGTATAACAAGTAGTGGCTTTGTACTGGCCCTGGAAACGCAGTTTCTGTAGGGTGTCTCATGAAATCGGCGAGCTTTCCACGCCGACTGCAGCTCTGGCGTGGTGCGGTTATCCGCGGCGTCATACCAGAAACGCTCCTCGCCTTCCGGTTCTCCGCCGGGGTGGGCGGTGCGCCGTCGGTGTACATGCGGCGGATTATCTGGTCCGCGCGGTCCCACTGGTAGCGGCACTCCGGGACCAGACGGTCGCGCAGGTTGTCGGTGCAGCGCCGGTGCGTGATGCGCCCGGCCATGTCGTAGTGCGTCTCCAGCTCCAGCGCGCCCATCTTGCGGCATGCGAAAAGAAAGTATACGGGAGGCTATACTTTATATACTTGAACACGAACGAATTACTTTTTTTGTAATAACATCAATGTATACACCAAAATCATCCTGAACCAACTCATATTCAGTTGCATTTTCTGGGGTGACTCTTATCGGAGAAAAATGAATCATGTATTCTTTTTTATCTGTCTTTAAATGTTCTTTCATGAATATAGAAACATTACAGTCAGCTATGTTAAAGCCCTTGGCTCTTGCTTCATCAACAGCAATTAGAAGATATTCAAAAACAGGTGCCTCTAATTCACATAGGCAATCGACTTTTTCAATCTGAATACGCATATGTCCCCCTTGTTAAATTATTAAGGTAACTCACTTACTGATATGGATTTATTTCCCATAACTTTATATGTGCCGCTCGGTGTACCAAGATAACTACTATCATACGTTGGATGCTGCCTTCCTAATCCTGTATGGATATTAATATCTTGCAACGAAAAAGAATCACTATCCCAATGATCATATGCTTGAGTAGTACGGTTAAAATTAACATCTGAATAATCACCATGGGTATGATATTGACCAACAACAGTCGAATCTTTAGGCATTCTATTTAAAGATGCTTTCATAGAAGGCGCTGTTCTACCTTTGCCTAAGCGAGCTCGCGTATACCCATAATAACCTTCTTTGGTTCTATATATAATTCCGCCGTACTCTCTGTTTTTAAATATAGACATTGGGTTATATTTATTTAGTGCTGCTTTGGCCGCAGCATCTGCGCTTGAAAAACCAGAGCATGATTTTCTTAACCCCAACGGATCCACCCACCCCAGCGGATCAACCACATAGGTATAGGTATTCAGCCCGCCCGCCAGACCAATCGGGTCCATCTGGGTGTAACACCCGCCCGCCGGGTCGTAGTAGCGGAAGGTGTTATAGTGCAGGCCCGTTTCGCGGTCCAGGTACTGGCCCTGGAAGCGCAGGTTCTGCGGGGTGTCCCAGGTTACCGGTGTGCTTTCACGCAGGCTGCGGCCCCAGGCGGTGGAAGCCCCACGCCAGACGGTGTCGCCGTTGCTGTCGGTCACGCTGTCCGGCAGGCCGTTCAGTTCCGTGTGGTACCAGAAGATGTCCGCGTGCTCACCGTGGCTGTCGACGCGCGCCAGCGGCTCATAGCTGTTTTCGGTGTGGATATACTGCACCGCCGCGTCCGGGTGACTGTCGCTGGTTTCGCCCACAATCTGCAGGCCGGACCAGGCGTACTGCGTGCGTGCCGGTTTGCGGGCATGGCGTCGTACTCCCGGCTCACGCTGCCCAGGCGTTTCAGCAGGTTGTTCCATACCGGCTGAAGGTCTGGCATGGTGAGTTTATCTGCGGCGTTATACGAGAAACGCTATTGTTCATCCGATTGCAAACGTTATGAAAACACATAATTAGTAATGTAACGATTCCCGCTTAGGTATAAATAATAATGACTAATCAAAAAGCACAAAAACTAAAGCTTTCCCATATACTCATTTGCTAACTCAAGGATATCCTTATCTTTATTTTCCAGACCCATCCGCACATGTTTAATGAACATTTCTTTATCTTTTAAAGAAAACAAAAAATTAGCAATCGATTCAAACAAGTAATAATCCAAAGGCTCATTATATAACTCACTCATACTTCTTGAATGATTTCCACATAATCCTCCAGCCAGTTTCGTAATGAAATCAAACTGAAAGCCAATAGCTTCCCTTCATCATTTCCTGCTATAGAAATCATGAACAACTCTTTCATTACAGAAGATGAAACATCTAACAAACCATCTTTAATTAATTTAAGAGCAACCATCCTAACCTCAGCGTCCTTTGATCTCAGCAATGTGTAGAAATCAAAATTCTAGCTAGAAATTAATTTTTTCACTCGGTAGAAATAGTTATTCAAATCTTTTTCATGTTTTTCATAGATTGGCCATACCAGGCCATTTTAATGTGATTTAGCGATAAGAAACCTATTTTTTTCATTTAATTCATTCTCAATCCCGAAGAAATCAACAATAAAATTGTTCATATTTTACCTCCATATCCCCATGGCAATGAGTTAAACAAATCGTCAAATTGTTCTACAGTCATATCCTTAGTAGGATATATCGTGCTATGTCCCGGTGACATATAGCTCCCAAGCATGTCCCTTCCATCATGTCTAATACCCAATCCATCAGGCATCTTCACTTCCTCGGGTAAAATATGGTAATGGCCTTGTAACCCCGACTTGTTAACTAATAAAGATTTTGCCGTAAGTTAATAGTAATGCCTCTACTATGTGTTGTAGGACACAGCAACAGTTTGAATTGCATGATGAGGATTATGTGTTGAATTAAGACCAGATCTAAGATTACCTACTCGTACCCGACAATATGTACCAACATATAAATCTTCGCCTTTTTTGGCTAAACCACATTTAAGACCTAACGGATCGATCCAACTTAATGGGTTCGAACCGTAGCTATAGAGGTTGGTACCTGCATTCAGCCCTATCGGATCCGGCTGCGTAAACTACACACTTTCCGGATCATGATATCTGAACGTATTATAGTGCAACCCCATCTCTTCATCATGGTACTGTCCGGCAAACCGCAAATTCTTCTTCGTCCCATATGGCGACTCTCCTTATCAGATTAAGGCCAATCCTCCAGCCATTTAACCTGTACAAATCATATTATCCGTTTTAAAATTCTGTCACGTTATTTCTATATAGGGTACGCATCAATTTCTATAGGTTTTTTAAAATTTACGATCAATTTTATATATTCGCTAAAAAAAACAGCGTGACTTTCATCCAGTATCTCTCCACGTTGAATTGGATTATACTTTGTTAGAAATAAACTCCAGTTCAAAATTCCTGAGTTAGTACATGCAATGAACCCTTCATTTCCCATTGCTCCTTCACCAAACAATAACTCATATCCATTTTGCGGAATAGATATAGAGCCATATGATTGAATAGAAGACCATGGTTCTGATTCATATTCCACTATTTGATCCACACTGCTTCCAGCATAAGGATTAATTATAATTCTATCGCCCAGTTCTAAACAATTTAAAAGTACAACCCTTCCGTCAGAAAATGTTACACAATCGTAGCCAAGAATTTCATCTTGTTGCCACCGTTCCTGAATAGCGTCAACAACGTCCAATTTTTCCTCCTGATTTTTTAGGGTTTGGTACAATCTGCGGTTTTACCTTTGTTCCTATCTCTGGCAACTGAACTTTGGGTAAACCAGAGCCTTTAGGAGCCGAATTAAGTTTTTTAGAAAGATTCTTTCCATAAGTTCCACCACCTTGCATAACCTGATCAGTAGTTACCTTCTCTATGGGAACCTCCTTTAATCCAGCAGTCTGAGCCGCATGAAGACGTCTATTATCTAACGATACAAGTTGTCCATTAACCTCCATGACATTTAGTGGTTTATCCCAATTCCATTTCCCCGAATTCATCAACTCTGCATAATTATTTTCAAGAATATAAGCCTGAGAAAAATTCAAATCATTCGGATTAACCCAAATCCAATTGTTTTCCCAGCCCAATGGATCAATCCACGTTAGTGGATTCGGAGCATACTGATATAAGTTTATGCCCCCCGCCAGACCAATCGGATCCATCTGGGTGTAACACCCGGCCGCCGGGTCGTAGTAGCGGAAGGTGTTGTAATGCAGGCCGGTTTCGCGGTCCAGGTACTGGCCCTGGAAGCGCAGGTTCTGCGGGGTGTCCCAGTTTACCGGTGTGCTCTCGCGCAGGCTGCGGCCCCAGGCCGTGGAAGCTCCGCGCCAGACGGTGTCGCCGTTGCTGTCGGTCACGCTGTCCGGCAGGCCATTCAGTTCCGTGTGATACCAGAAGATGTCCGCATGTTCACCGTGGCTGTCGACGCGCGCCAGCGGTTCATAGCTGTTTTCGGTGTAGATATACTGCACCGCCGCGTCCGGGTGACTGTCGCTGGTCTCACCCACCATCTGCAGGCCGGACCAGTCGTACTGCGTGCGTTCCGGTTTCCGGTCATGGCGTCGCCACACCTGTTTCTCCGTGCGGCGGCCCAGCGCGTCGTAGCGGTATTCTGCTTTTGTGAGCTCCGCGTCGCCGTCGATTTCCACCCGGCTGATGCGGTGTTCGTCGTCGTAGCTGAAGCGCTGCGTCACTCTCCGGTGCGTGTCGTGGCGCACGGTCATGCGCCCGAAACCGTCATACTCCCGGCTGACGCCGTCCAGGCGTTTCAGCAGGTTGTTCCATACCGGCTGCAGCGCCGGCGTGGTGCGGTTGTCCGCGGCGTCATACCAGAAACGCTCCTCGCCTTCCGGCTGCAGGCTCTGCGTCATGCGCCCGGCCGCGTCGTAGCCCCACAGGGACTGACGGTACTTCTCCGCCGGGGTGGAGGGTGCGCCGTCGGTGTACATGCGGCGGATTATCTGGTCCGCGCGGTCCCACTGGTAGCGGCGCTCCGAGACCAGACGGTCGCGCAGGTTGTCGGTGCAGCGCCGGTGCGTGATACGCCCGGCCATGTCGTAGTGCGTCTCCAGCTCCAGCGCGCCCATCGTGCGGTGCGTCTCCCGGTGCAGGCGGTCACGCTGGTAGCCGGTGACCGGCAGCGTTTTGCCGCTCAGGGAGAGCTGCATCTCCAGCAGGTGCCCGGTGCCGTAGCGCAGGAACTTCAGTTCCCGCCCGTCCGGGAAGGTGGTGGCGCTGAGGTTGCTTAAGGCATCGTATTCATGCTGATAAACGCCGGAATGGTTCTCCTCGCGGACCAGGTCGCCAAGCTTGTTGCGCGCCAGGATGATGGCTTCGCTGTGCGCGGGCTCGCGCATCTCCACCGCGGCCTGACGCCACTCGGTGTAGGCATAACGGCGGATTTCGGTAGCCAGCGCGCTGTAGCGGTACTCGGTGCGGTGCTCCGGGGTTTCGCGCGCCGTCATGCGCCCGAGGGCATCATATTCGTAATTCAGCACCTGCGCTGGCAGGTCGCTGCCGCGCTCCGGGTGGCGCACCAGAGAAGCCACTTGCTGCGCGGCGTTGTAGTGATACTCCGTCTGCCGCCCGGCGTAATCCTGCTGACAGGTCAGCAGCCCGGTCGGGGTGTAGTCGAAACGCCACTCCTGGTTGTTGGCGTTGGTGAGCGTCACCAGACGGCCCGCCCGGTTGAAGCGGAAACGGGTCACATGCCCCGCCGGATCGGTGGCTTCCGTCACCTGGCCGCGCGCGTTGAGTTTTACCCTGCGCGTGCTGACGCCATCGACGCTCTGGCCGCAGAGCAGGCCGGATTGGGTGTAGCTGAACTGCGTCTCGCGCCCGTCGGCACGAATATAGGTCTGCAGGCGGCCGGCGGGGCTCCAGACGTAGCGGTCCGTATTGCCGAGCGGGTCGGTGCTGCGGATAAGGTGCCCGGCACCATCATACTGATTCTGGCTCTGGTTACCGGAGCAGTCCTCTTCGCGGATCAGCTGGCCCAGCGCATCCCACCAGAAGCGGTGGCTGTTCTCCAGCGCATCAATGCGGCGGATTAAGTCGCCCTGATCGTTCCACTCAAAGCGCGTCACGCCGCCTTCCGGATCGGTCAGCGCCACCACATCGCCCGCCAGGCTGTATTCGTACTGCCAGACGCCGCCGTCCGGCAGCACCTCTTTTAACGGGAAGTCATACAGCGGATGCCAGGTTTTCAGCGTTGCGCGTTCGAGCGGGTCGCGCTCCAGCGTCATATTGCCGCGATCGTCCCAGGCATACTCCCAGCGTCCGCCGTCCGGCTGTACGGCTGAGAGCAACTGTTCGGACTGACCTGCCCAGTTGAACTGCCACTTACCGCCGTGCACATCGGTGTACGCGGTGATGCGGTAGATCTCATCCCAGTAGTGTTCGCTGACCACGCCTTCATCGTTGCTGACGCGGGCGTAGCGTTTGCTCTCATCGGCGTCTATACGCCAGTTTTCCAGCACCGTGCCCTGCTCGTCGTGAACCTGGTACGCCTTCACGCGCCAATGTTCAGCGTCTGCGCTCGGCTGCCACTGGTAATGCACTTTCAGACCGGTCGAGAAGCTGTGCCAGGCCAGCATATCGCTGGCGCGATCCCAGCCAAACTGGCGGGTTACCACATCATCGGCATCGATGACCGCAATCAGCTGCGCCTGGTCGTTGTAGCGATAGCTCACCAGCAGCTGGCGTCCGCCATCAACGATCTGATAAACCGCGCGTAACCGCCCGCTATGGGCGTCGTACTCAAGTTCGACATCCAGCGCTTCGTTGTCACTGGAGATACGCGCCAGCTGGCCCTGGTCGTTCCAGCTGAAGTAGTGGGCGTTTTCATGGCGGTCGTAGATGCGGTGCATGCGCCACTCGCCGGGGCGGGTGGGATCCGGCTCATAGACCTGATGATCGCCTTCGCCGGTCTGGATCGCGATCGCGCCGTTCGGGCTGGAGAAGAGCCTGAGCCCCTCGTCCGGATAGGAGATCATGTCGCCGCTGAGCACTTCACCAAGCCCCAGCTCGCGCCCGCTCATATCTTTGAAAATCAGCTGATTATCCGCCAGACGGTAAAGACGCGTCTCAAACGGCATCATCCAGCCGGGGCCAAACATGCCGGAGGCGCGGTTGCGGCTGTTGTAGATACGCTGCCAGTAGAGCGGCATACGATCCGGCATCACAAAGTCGAGATCCTCCTCTTTGGCGAGGATCTTTGCGCCGCTGGCAATATTGACCGGGAAAGCGGTGCTCGCCGCGGAGACAAGAACGGAGGAAATCGTATCTGAAACCACCGCGCTGCCAAAAGCGCAGACGATATTTTTCAGCACGCTGCGGGTTAGCATGCGTCGGCAGAGCATTCTTGCCAGATTCGCCAGCTCGCCAACCCCCAGCGAGCCGACAATCGCGCCCAGCATATAGGCCAGCTGGTTCTTGCCGCTGCGAATATCACGAACGGTGATCGTGTCGCCACCGATGCGAACCCGGGGATTTTCACTGACTTTGATTTCCGCTTCGCAGGTGCTTTTCTCACCATTGCGCGCCGCGGGCTGATTATTGATTAGGACGCTTTTGGAACCCTGCGCGATAAAGTTACTGCTGGTGACCGCATGGCCTTTCTTGCAGTCAACGGTATCGAGTGGCATCGGGGTCGCATGGGGATCGGCGCTTTCAACCAGCGGTTGCGAAAGAGATTCCCACAGGTTCGAGCCCCACTTTTTCATATCATCAAGGGTGAGACCTTTGGCGCGTTCGGCAATCGCCATTGCCATGGCGCCAGGTACCAGGGCGAGCTTTGCCGCCTCCGCCGCGGTGGCCAGCGCCAGAATACCAACGGCTGCCCAGTCGATACTCTCTTCAGGAGCAGGAGGCGCGAGCAGAAAATCACGATCCACGGTTCCGGCGGCACGTGCGGCTTTTTTGCCCTTGATATGCACGTTTTCAGAGCCGGTGACGATATGCGCGTCGGGGGGCCCGGGGTCTATCAGGCTGTCGACCAGCTTCCCGGCGGCATCGCCGATTTTTTCCAGATCGCCGCTCAGGACCAGTGCGGCAATCACCACACCGCCCACTATTGCACCGACACCGGAAAAAATGATCCCGGCGATAATCGCCCCTTCCACGACAGCACCAACAAAATCCGCCAGCGCTGAACTGTGGATGAGTGGGTCATCAATACGGGCCGCGATGTAATCCGTCATCCTTACGCCCCTAACTGTAAGCCCGATTTGATCGACGCCCAGAATGCATCAGCAGGTGCGTCAAACGGCGCAGTGCGGCTGAACGTCAGCACCAGAAGATGATCCTCCACGCGGGTGATAGCCAGTTTCTCATGCACCAGCACGCCCTGGTTTTCAAAGCGCAGTGAAACTTCACGGGCAGGCTGGTTCGCCACCAGGCTATCTCCCACTTCGCCCATTACGACTTTCTTCATGCTGCGCTTCACTTTCGCCAGCTGCTGGCTGATAAACGCCTCTTCCTCGCCTGCCTTGATGTCCCACGCACGGGTGATCACCAGCGTCGCGTTGCTCTCATTAAAGCGCAGCACGTTAATGCTGCGATCCTGGCATGCTTCCGGCAGGTTGAGGATGCCTTCCGAAATAACAAACTGTGCGGTCGCCATTATTTATCTTTCCCTTGATCAAATGCTTTTGTAACCGCGGCCTGGATTTGGTCGATGGTGGGGGCAACATCGTCATGTTTTTGCGGTGTTGATAAGTTCAAATCCAGCAATCCTTTGGTATTAATCTGTCCACTGCCCAGCGCGTCGATTTTAAAATCATTGCACTGCAGTGTGACCGTGCCGTTGGCCCCCAGTATCAGAGCTGATTGTCCGGTAACGAGTTTGATGCTCGAGCCAGAGGCAAGTGTCAGATTACCCTGCACTTTCTGCGTAAAATCGCCGCCGATCACCTCGTCGTGGGAAAGCTGCGTCGCCTGGAAGTGGGTTCCGGCCACCTTGCCGCTGTGATCGCGCGTGATGTTCACGGTCTGTGAGCCGCCAACGCTGCGCGTCTCATCGTTTTTCACATGGGTATCAAGGTTGCGCTCGGCCTGGATCCACACCTGCTCTTCGCCCGCTTTATCTTCAAAGCGCAGGGCGTTGGCATTATCCACCGAGCCATCTTTCGAGCGGCTGAGGAAGCCCATCTGCGTTGCGGCGGCAGGCAGCGCCCAGGGCGGCATACTCGCTTCGTTGTAAACGCGACCGGTAACAATCGGGCGGTCCGGGTCGCCGTTGATAAAGTCGATAACGACTTCGTCGCCGACTCGCGGGATCTGTACGCCACCATAGCCCTGACCGGCCCAGGCGCTGGAGACGCGCACCCAGCAGGAGCTGGTGTCATCGCCTTTCGCCAGCCTATCCCAGTGGAACTTCACTTTTATGCGACCATATTTATCCGTCCAGATGCTCTCCCCCTGCGGCCCCACGACGCGCGCGGTCTGCGGGCCGTAAGTGCGCGGCCAGGGAGTGTGCTGCGGCGGGCGAAACACCACCGAGGAGGGGATAACGCTGAAGTCGATGCGGTGCACCGTCTGGCTGTCGGCACCGCTGGCGTAGCGGTTCTCTTCAAAGTTGTAGTGCGCGGCGGTGACAAGGTATTCGCCATTGTCATTAAAGAACGCGGCGTTGGTCAGCTGGAAAGTGCAGCCCGGCGCAATACCGATTGCCGTGGCGGTGCCTTCGATTTGTTGATGCTCAACCTGCCAGCGCTCCTGGCGAATGCGGGCATAGAATTCGCCGTGTCCATGCTCGACAAAGCGGCCCGGCCAGTCATAAACATCAATAGCGCCGGGAGATGGAGAGTTCGGGTTTTGCCGCGCCTGGAAGAGCCATGCGTTTGGTTTGCGGAAATCGTAATCATCCAGGCTGTAAATCCCTGGCGTCACGCTGTCTTCCAGCGCCCATTGGCTAATTCCCTCTTCATCGGTGCTACCGCCCGATGGCGTCTGGTGATAGGGAATAAATTCATAGCCGCTAAAGGGCTGATGTTGGGTAGCCGCGTCGGTCAGCACCAGCGTATGTTTGTCCGCTTCATGCTTGAAATGGTAGGCGATGCCTTCCAGCTCCATCAGACGGCTGATGAAATCGAAGCTGCTCTCCTGGTACTGCACGCAGTACTCCCACGTGCGGTAGCTGCCTGTCAGCTTATCTTCAATATTGACCTGGTATTCGCCCAGCAGGGTTTTCACGATTTGCGGCACCGTCTGTCCCTGGAAAATACGCAGGTTGCGGTCGCGCTTCATCGGCCAGAGATCCGGCTCAACGGTAAGTTGGTAAACGGCATAACGCGTACCGCTCAGTTCGACGGCGCTTACGGCGACGCGGGTGATTTTACCGTTAAGGTAGCGGCTGCCGGACAAACCCTGGGTTGGCAGGGTGACGGTGACCGGTTTTCCGAGCAGCTGGCTGCGATCCATGCGCGCGTCAGTACCGAGCAATTGCAGGGTAAAGGAGAATGCTTCGGACAGGGCTTCACGACCAGAAATTTTCCAGAAGAGCAGCCCCTCGGCAGGTAACTGAACAGTGATGCGATTGCTCATGTAGCGGATCCTGACATAAAACGCACCACTCCAGGCGCGTTCATCGGTTTAACGTGGCGGGCTTGATAGAAAGCTACCGCACCCTTTCTGAAAGCGAAAAGGCCTCTATTGTCTGATTTTTCGGCGAAATAAGTGCCAGGAATTATCCTAATCCATAGCAAACCTACCAAAAAAAGCGTCTGTTTTTAGCGAGTTAATGAAGCTCCCGCAAAAATAAAGACGCATAAATCAATGGCCTTCAGCGTAATTTGCTTTAAGTGAAAAGGATTGTGTGAGTGCGCAGCCGCAGAGTCAAATGCTCACATTGCGGTTTCGCGAGGGCTCTCGCAATTTATTGCCTGAAAAAGATGCATTACATGCGGCAAACCGTGGGCGATCGAAAAACGCTTATGCCTCTTGCTCCGCCAGCGCCTGTGCGCAGGCCCACGCACTGGACCATGCCCACTGGAAGTTGTAGCCCCCCAGCCAGCCGGCCACATCCATCACTTCGCCAATAAAATAGAGCCCCGGCACGTTTCGCGCTTCCATCGTGCGCGAGGAGAGTTCATGGGTATCTACGCCGCCGAGCGTTACCTCTGCGGTGCGATAGCCTTCGGTGCCGTTGGGCTGGACGCGCCACGCGGTCAGGGTCTCGACCAGCTTCTCCTGGTCACGGCTATTGAGCTGTTTCAGCGTCACATCAGGGATCTGCCCAAGCTGCTGCAAACACTCCACCAGGCGTTTTGGCAACTGCATGCCGAGGGTGTTTTTCAGACTCTGATTAGGGTGCGTGTCGCGCTGCTGATTGAGGAACTCTACCAGATCGCACTCCGGCACTAAGTTAATAGTGACAAACTCGCCCGGCAGCCAGTAGCTGGAAATTTGCAGCACCGCAGGCCCCGACAGACCGCGATGGGTAAAGAGCAGGTTTTCGCGAAATACCGTGCCGTTTTCAGCGGTGATAACAGACGGCACAGAGACGCCGGAGAGGGTCTGCATCTGCTCGAGTAAAGGTTTGTGCAGGGTAAACGGTACCAGACCGGCGCGGGTCGGCAGCACCTTCAGGCCAAACTGCTCGGCGATTTTGTAGCCGAAAGGCGAAGCGCCCAGCCCCGGCATCGATAGCCCGCCGGAGGCGATCACCAGTTTCACCGCCTGCACCGTGCCGCCGTTCAGCTGTAAGGTGTAGCCGTTGTCATCACGCTCGACGGAGAGGATTTCCGTGCGCAGGCGCTGGGTGACATTGCCCTTCTCGCACTCCGCCACCAGCAGATCGACAATCTGCTGCGCGGAGTCGTCGCAAAAGAGCTGGCCGAGCGTCTTCTCATGCCAGGCGATGCCGTGTTTACCCACCAGATCGATAAAATCCCACTGGGTGTAGCGCGCGAGGGCAGATTTACAAAAATGGGGGTTCTGGCTTAAGTAAGCCGCCGGTTCGACATAAAGATTGGTGAAGTTGCAGCGCCCGCCGCCGGACATCAGGATCTTACGCCCCGGCTTTTTGCCGTTATCCAGCAGCAGCACGCGCCGACCCGCTTGCCCCGCCAGCGCCGCACAAAACATCCCCGCCGCGCCAGCACCGACTATAATGGCATCAAAGCTTTCCACATCTTCACCCTCTCTCTTACCTGGTCGCGAATTGTAAAGAGTTCAGGCTGGTCACACCAGCGCGGTGTGGTGAGAAAAGAAACATACCATTGAAATTTATAAGATAATTTTAAAAATTCAGCGGAATGTAAGCGATGATGTCAAAAAAAGTCGATATTTCACTTTGCCCATACCGCCAATGTCCCTGATAATGCGCGGCGTTCGTGTCCCCAAAATGGCTTAACGACCTATGGTACATTTGTTTGCCGGCCTGGATCTCCATACCGGGCTACTCCTCGTGCTTGCACTGGTTTTTGTTCTGTTTTACGAGGCCATTAACGGCTTCCACGACACAGCGAATGCCGTGGCAACCGTGATTTATACACGCGCTATGCGTTCTCAGCTGGCGGTTGTGATGGCGGCAGTGTTTAACTTCTTCGGCGTTTTGCTGGGCGGGTTAAGCGTTGCGTATGCCATTGTGCATATGTTGCCAACCGATCTGTTGCTGAATGTTAGCTCCGCACACGGCCTGGCGATGGTCTTTTCCATGCTGCTGGCTGCCATTATCTGGAACCTCGGCACCTGGTATCTGGGCCTGCCTGCTTCCAGTTCTCACACCCTGATTGGCGCAATTATCGGTATTGGTTTAACCAATGCACTGATGACCGGCACCTCGGTGGTCGACGCGCTGAACATCCCGAAAGTGCTGAATATCTTTGGTTCGCTGATCGTTTCACCGATCGTCGGCCTGGTATTTGCCGGTGGGTTGGTGTTCCTGCTGCGTCGCTACTGGAGCAGCACCAAGAAACGTGCGCGCATCCATATGACGCCTGCGGAACGTGAGAAGATCGACGGCAAGAAAAAGCCGCCTTTCTGGACGCGTATCGCACTGATCCTCTCTGCTATCGGCGTCAGCTTCTCTCATGGGGCAAACGACGGTCAGAAAGGTATCGGCCTGATTATGCTGGTGCTGATCGGCGTTGCTCCGGCGGGCTTCGTGGTCAATATGAACGCCTCCGGTTACGACATCACCCGTACGCGGGATGCCGTCAACAACGTGGAAACCTACTTCCAGCAACATCCGGCGCTGCTGCAAAAAGCGACCGGTGTCGATCCGCTGATACCAACGCCGGAAGAAGTAGCCACTAAACCTGGCGAGTTTCACTGCCACGCGGGCCGCGCTATCAGTGCGCTGGACCGTGCGAAAGCGATGCTCACCGGGATTGAAAGCTACGATCAAATCCCGCTGGAACAGCGCGGACAGCTGCGCCGGATTATGCTCTGCCTCTCCGATATCACGGATAAAGTGGCGAAGCAGCCGGAGATCAGCGCCGACGATCAGCGTCTGCTGAAGAAACTGAAAGGCGATATGCTCAGCACCATCGAGTACGCGCCAATCTGGATCATCATGGCGGTCGCGCTGGCGCTGGGTCTGGGGACGATGATTGGCTGGCGTCGTGTTGCCACCACCATCGGCGAGAAGATCGGTAAGAAAGGCATGACCTACGCTCAGGGGATGTCCGCGCAGATGACCGCAGCGGTGTCGATTGGTCTGGCAAGCTATACCGGTATGCCGGTCTCGACCACCCACGTGCTCTCTTCGTCCGTAGCCGGTACGATGATTGTCGACGGCGGCGGTCTGCAGCGTAAAACCGTGACCAACATTCTGATGGCCTGGATCTTCACGCTGCCGGCGTCGATTATCCTCTCCGGTGGTCTGTACTGGATTGCGCTGAAGCTTATTTAACGTAAGCCTCAGAGAGACAAAAAACGGGTCAGGAAACTGACCCGTTTTTTTATTGCCGGAACCGTGCACATTGCCGGATGGCGGCTTTCGCCTTATCCGGCCTACGCGGAAAGCTCATTCCGGTAACCCGTAGGCCTGATAAGCGTAGCGCCATCAGGCAGTTGCTGAAACCGTGCTGATTGCCGGAACCGTGCTGATTGCCGGATGGCGGCTTTCGCCTTATCTGGCCTGCGCTGAAAACTCAGCCCGGTATCCCGTAGGCCTGATAAGCGTAGCGCCATCAGGCAGTTGCCGGAACCGTGCACATTGCCGGATGGCGGCTCGCGCCTTATCCGGCCTACGCCAAAAGCTCATTCCGGTAACCCGTAGGCCTGATAAGCGTAGCGCCATCAGGCATTTATCAAAACAGCGCTCAGTGCCAAATCATCAGCCCAATCAGGCTCAGCACCACCAGCCCGCATAAGGAACTGGTCAAAATAAACAGGTGACGCACCCGCTCGCAGCGGCGGATAAACTCATCGTCATGGTGATCGCGGTAACGTTGAGCGTAGATGTACCACACCAGCCGCATCTGCTTGCTCGGCTGACCGTGGGCGGTAAAGAACCCACCGCCATCGACATATTGATACAGCAAAGGATCACACCCGCGGAGTACCACCAACAGGGCGCGCAGCGATGAGTAATAACGCGCCATGTTCACTACACACACCACACACAAAGCCCAAAACAGCGCAACAGTGCTGATCACCATATCCCCTCCCCGGCGAGAGCCCACAGAGTTTCACTCCAGCGCTCACGCTCCTGAAAACCCCACTAAGGTAGACAACAAAGAGTGTAACCAAGGCTCCGGACGGACCACAACGAAGGCGATGTTCCGTAGTTGACCTCGCGCAAAGCATCAGGACAACTTCGGGACACCGTCTCTCTCTTCCGTACGGTTTCTTAATAGTGTAGGAGATAGCGCTCTTTTTTTGCCACAAGCGAACGCATATCCCTGCATCTCGCTGTAAATATTACGTAAGTGAATCGTGATCCAGGTTGATTGACGGTGCTGTTAGAGCGTTATAAGGTAGGAATCATTTTGAATGCGACCTGAAAAGTCGGGCGCCACGCTCACGTACAACGCAGGATGCGAGCGCAGCGCAACCCCATCAGGGTTTCACCCGGATGGCCATCGACAACTTATGGAAGGAGTAACATTATGGCTTACAAACACATCCTTATCGCCGTCGATCTCTCCCCTGAAAGCAAGCTGCTGGTTGATAAAGCCGTCTCTATGGCGCGCCCTTACAACGCAAAGATTTCTCTGATTCATGTCGATGTGAACTACTCCGATCTCTACACCGGCCTTATCGACGTTAACCTCGGCGATATGCAAAAGCGCATCTCCGACGAAACGCACCAGGCGCTAACGGAGCTCTCCACCAACGCAGGCTATCCGATTACCGAAACCCTCAGCGGCAGCGGCGATCTGGGCCAGGTGCTGGTCGACGCGATCAAAAAATATGATATGGATTTGGTGGTGTGCGGCCATCATCAGGACTTCTGGAGCAAACTGATGTCCTCTGCGCGCCAGCTGATTAACACCGTTCATGTGGATATGCTGATTGTCCCGCTGCGCGATGAAGAGGACGAATAATCGTTCGTTGACCTTTCGTCAGTAGCCTGAATACCGCCCGGTGCGCGCAACGCCACCGGGCTTTTTTATTCCCCGGAGCCGGGGTAGATATCGAAACGGTGGCTTTTGGTCACCACCGCAGATTGCGTAGCGACGCCTGCCAGCGGCGGCGCATAGTCGGGCCGTTTAACCACCACGCGTTTAATCGCTAACTGACGCGCAGGCTCCAGTAAGCCATCGGCATCAAGATCCGGGCCAACCAGCGACTGAAAGACCCGCATCTCCTTTTTCACCAGCGCGCTCTTCTGCTTGTGCGGAAACATCGGATCGAGATAGACCACCTGCGGGCGCGGCGTAATATCCGCAAGCCCCGAGAGGCTCGAAGCGTGAATAAGCGTTAACCGGTCGCGCAACCACGGGCCGACTTCTGCATCTGCATAGCCGCGCTGCAGACCATCCTCCAGCAGAGCGGCAACCACCGGGTTGCGCTCCAGCATGCGAACCCGGCAACCGACGGAAGCGAGCACAAAGGCGTCGCGCCCAAGCCCGGCAGTCGCATCCACTACCTCCGGCAGATAGCTGCCTTTAATGCCGACCGCTTTCGCCACCGCTTCGCCGCGACCGCCACCAAACTTGCGCCGGTGCGCCATCGCGCCTGCGATAAAATCGACAAAAATACCGCTGAGTTTCGGTTCATCGCGTTTACGCAGTTCAAGATGGGTTGGCGTGCGAACCAGCGCCATCAGGTTGTCGTCATCCGGCTCCAGCCCAAAGCGGGCGATAAGATCGGATAAGGCACCGTCTCCGGTGCCTGTTTCATCCACTAAGCAGATCTTCAAGTGTTAGCCTTCGATACCATAATGCTCAAGCATCGCGTCAATCTGCGGCTCGCGACCACGGAAGCGTTTGAACAGCTCCATCGGCTCTTCTGAACCGCCGCGCGTCAGGATGTTATCGAGGAACGACTGCCCGGTTTCGCGGTTGAAAATCCCCTCTTCCTCGAAGCGGGAGTAGGCGTCGGCCGCCAGCACATCGGCCCACAGATAGCTGTAGTAACCCGCGGCGTAACCGCCCGCAAAGATGTGGCTGAAGGCGTGCGGGAAACGGCCCCACGACGGCCCAGGCATCACCGCGACCTGGCGTTTGATCTCGGCCAGAGTTTCGAGGATTTTTGCCCCCTCTTGCGGGTTGAATTCCGCATGCAGACGGAAGTCGAACAGGCCGAACTCCAGCTGGCGCAGGATAAACATCGCCGCCTGGTAGTTTTTCGCCGCCAGCATTTTATCCAGCAGCTCCTGCGGCAGCGGCTCGCCGGTCTCAAAGTGACCGGAGATAAACGCTAGCGCCTCCGGCTCCCAGCACCAGTTCTCCATAAATTGGCTCGGCAGCTCAACCGCATCCCACGGCACACCGCTGATGCCCGCAACGCCTGCGGTTTCAACCCGCGTCAGCATATGGTGCAGGCCGTGACCAAACTCATGGAACAGGGTGATCACTTCATCATGGGTGAAGAGCGCCGGTTTGCCGCTCACCGGGCGGTTAAAGTTACAGGTGAGATAGGCGACCGGTTTTTGCAGCGTGCCGTCGGCGCGGCGCATCTGGCCGACGCAATCATCCATCCACGCCCCGCCGCGTTTGTGCTCGCGGGCATAGAGATCGAGGTAGAAGCTGCCGCGCAGCTCGTTGTTTTCGTCATACAGCTCGAAGAAGCGCACTTCCGGATGCCAGACATCGACATCGGTACGCTCTTTAGCGGTAATGCCGTAAATGCGTTTTACCACTTCGAACAGGCCGTTAACGGCGCGGTTTTCCGGGAAGTAAGGGCGCAGTTGCTCATCGCTGATGCTGTAGAGGTGCTGCTTCTGTTTTTCGCTGTAGTAGGCGATATCCCACGGTTGCAGATCGTTGACGCCAAACTCCGCTTTCGCAAAAGCACGCAGCTGCGCCAGCTCTTTTTCGCCCTGCGGGCGCGCGCGTTTCGCCAGATCGGTTAAGAACGCCAGCACCTGCGCCGGGTTTTCCGCCATTTTGGTCGCCAGTGATTTATCCGCATAGCTCTCAAAGCCAAGCAGCTGCGCCAGTTCGTGACGCAGGGCGAGGATCTCTGCCATCACCGGGCTGTTA
The DNA here is from genome assembly GCF_050435845.1 of Kosakonia sp. 1610. Lineage (NCBI taxonomy): Bacteria > Pseudomonadati > Pseudomonadota > Gammaproteobacteria > Enterobacterales > Enterobacteriaceae > Kosakonia > Kosakonia sp. 1610. The sequence continues at coordinate 37,680 of NZ_JBNDKZ010000005.1, forward strand.
TCCCATTTACCCGCGTTCGGCCCCTGATCGGAGGCGCGGGTGCTGTACGCGCGGTACATCTCTTCGCGCAGCGCCTGGTTGTCGCAGTAAGTCATCACCGGCAGGTAGCTCGGAATATCGAGCGTTAACAGATAGCCCTCTTGCTCTTTAGCTTCAGCCTGCGCTTTCGCCGCCGCTAAGGCGCTTTCCGGCATGCCGGAGAGTTCAGATTCGTCAGTAACCAGCTTGCTCCAGCCCATAGTGGCGTCGAGCACATTGTTGCTATAAAGGTTGCCCAGCTCAGAGAGACGCGCGGCGATTTCGCCATAGCGTTTCTGCGTCTCTTTCGGCAGGCCAATACCCGACAGTTTGAAGTCGCGCAGGGCGTTATCGACCGACTTTTTCTCGGCAACGCTCAGTTCAGCGTAGTGGTCGCCGTCGCGCAGATCGCGATAGGCGTTATAGAGCCCTTCATGCTGGCCGACCCAGGTGCTGTACTCAGAGAGCAGCGGCAGGGTCTGTTCGTAAGCTTCACGCAGTTCCGGGCTATTTTTCACGGAATTTAGGTGGCTGACGGGAGAGAAGAGACGACCCAGGCGGTCATCGACTTCCGCCAGCGGCTGGCAAAGATTGGCCCAGGTGTAGGGGCCACCCTGCGCGACAACGCTCTCAACCGCGTTTCGGCAGTCGTCCAGCGCTTTCGTTACCGCAGGGACAACGTGTTCAGGACGAATGTGGGAAAACGGCGGTAACTCGAAAGGCGTCAAAAGGGGGTTGGTCATATGCGCAGTCCTGTTGAAAAGGGTGTTTGATTAGCATGGGGCTAACTTCTGGAGATTTCAATGCCGGAGGGTGCGCTTAAGCCGGGTATCGCTGCAATAAGCGGAGGGTTGAGCGGTAATCCGCCGCGATCTGCGATAGACTGTGCGAAATCTCGTTTAATTTCTGGAATCTCCAACGCTATGCTCAGTTATCGCCACAGCTTCCACGCGGGCAACCACGCCGACGTCCTCAAACACACCGTTCAGAGCCTGATCATCGAAGCGCTGAAAGAAAAAGAGAAACCGTTTCTCTATCTCGATACCCACGCAGGCGCGGGGCGTTATCAGCTCTCCGGCGAGCATGCGGAGCGCACCGGTGAATATATGGAAGGGATTGCGCGCATCTGGCAGCAGGACGATCTGCCCGCCGAGCTGGAACCCTACATGAATGTGGTGCGTCACTTTAACCGTGGCGAGCAGCTGCGTTACTATCCAGGCTCACCGCTGATTGCCCGCCAGCTGCTGCGCGAGCAGGATAGCCTGATGCTGACCGAGCTGCACCCGAGCGACTTCCCGCTGCTGCGCCAGGAGTTCCAGAAAGACGAACGCACTCGCGTGGCGCGCGCCGACGGCTATCAGCAATTAAAAGCCAAACTGCCGCCGGTCTCTCGCCGCGGTCTGATTCTGATCGACCCGCCATATGAGATCAAAACCGACTACCAGGCGGTAGTGAGCGGTATCAGCGAAGGCCACAAACGTTTTGCCACCGGCGTGTACGCCCTCTGGTATCCGGTAGTGATGCGCCAGCAAATCAAACGCATGCTGCGCGATCTGGAAGCGACCGGCATTCGCAATATCCTGCAAATCGAGCTGGGCGTGCGCCCGGACAGCGACCAGCGCGGCATGACCGCCTCCGGCATGATCGTGATTAACCCGCCGTGGAAACTTGAAGCGCAAATGAACAACGTGCTGCCGTGGCTGCACAAGAAACTGGTCCCGGCCGGTACAGGCCATACGCTGGTAAACCAGGTAGTAGCAGAGTAATCGCAGCCATCGGTGGCGCATTACGCCCGGCGCGTTACAATCGCGCCACGACTGTCGACTTCGTTCAGGATTAAGGAAACGACCATGAGCAAACATTATGACTACCTCGCCATCGGTGGCGGCAGCGGCGGTATCGCCTCGATCAACCGTGCCGCCATGTATGGTCAAAAATGCGCGCTGATCGAAGCCAAAGAGCTGGGCGGCACCTGCGTTAACGTCGGCTGCGTGCCGAAAAAGGTGATGTGGCATGCGGCGCAGATCGCCGAAGCGATCCATCTCTACGGCCCGGATTACGGTTTCGACACCACGGTGAATCACTTTGACTGGAGCAAGCTGGTCGCCAGCCGCAGCGCCTATATTGACCGTATTCACACCTCTTATGACAACGTGCTGGGCAAAAATAACGTGGATGTGATCCGCGGCTTTGCACGCTTTGTCGATGCCAAAACTGTGGAAGTGAACGGCGAGACGATCACCGCTGACCACATCCTGATCGCCACCGGCGGTCGCCCGAGCCACCCGTCGATTCCCGGCGCGGAATATGGCATCGATTCCGATGGTTTCTTCGCCCTGCCCGCGCTGCCGAAACGCGTGGCGGTGGTAGGCGCAGGCTATATCGCCGTCGAGCTGGCGGGCGTGATCAACGGTCTCGGCGCTGAAACGCACCTCTTTGTGCGTAAACACGCGCCGCTGCGCAGCTTCGATCCGATGATCACCGAGACGCTGGTGGAAGTGATGGCGGCAGAAGGCCCGAGTCTGCACACCCACGCGGTGCCGGCTGCGGTTGTGAAAAACGGCGATGGCAGCCTGACGATCACGCTGGAAGATGGCCGTTCGCAGACCGTTGACTGCCTGATCTGGGCGATTGGCCGCGAACCGGAAACCGATAACTTCAATCTTGCCGCCACCGGTGTGAAAACCAACGACAAGGGCTATATCGAAGTGGATAAGTTCCAGAACACCAGCGTTCCCGGCATCTACGCGGTGGGCGATAACACCGGCGCGGTTGAGCTGACGCCGGTTGCCGTGGCCGCTGGCCGCCGCCTCTCCGAGCGCCTGTTTAATAACAAGCCGGACGAGCATCTGGACTACAGCAATATTCCGACCGTGGTCTTCAGCCACCCGCCAATCGGCACCGTTGGCTTAACCGAACCGCAGGCGCGCGAGCAGTATGGCGACGACCAGGTGAAGGTCTATAAATCCTCCTTTACTGCGATGTATACCGCCGTCACCTCTCACCGCCAGCCGTGCCGCATGAAGCTGGTCTGCGTCGGGCCAGAGGAGAAGATTGTCGGTATTCACGGCATCGGCTCCGGAATGGATGAGATGCTGCAGGGCTTCGCCGTGGCGCTGAAGATGGGCGCGACCAAGAAGGACTTCGACAACACTGTCGCCATCCACCCAACGGCGGCGGAAGAGTTCGTCACCATGCGTTAATGCTCCACGCAAACTGGCCCCCGCGGCCAGTTTTGCTTTTACACAAGGTTTAAAGATGGCGGCGCAACTCCCGGTGTTTGATGGTCATAACGATCTGCTGCTGCGGTTGTGGCTGGAGCAGCCAGACACCTCTGTCGAACAGGTTTTCAGCGGCCTTAACGGCGGTCATCTCGATTTTCCCCGTATGCAGCGCGCCGGTTTTGCCGGTGGGCTGTTCGCCGTCTTTGTGCCGCCCGCTCGCTATATCGCAGAGATGCGCGGCATAACGCCCGATGCGGCGCAGGCGCTGCACGATCCGCTCCACATCACCCACCAGCAGATCGATCTCTTCTACCGCATGGTCGATGCCTCAGAGGGCAGAATGCGCGTCTGCCACAGCGCGCAGGAGATTGCGCAGTGCCTGCAAGATGGCACCATTGCGCTGGTACTGCATATTGAAGGCGCCGACGCGCTCAACGCAGAGTTAGAGCCGCTGGATGCGCTGGTCGCACGCGGCGTGCGCAGCATTGGGCCGTTCTGGAACCTGCCAAATGTGTTTGGCGAAGGGGTAAACGGCCGCTTTCCCGGTTCGCCGGATACCGGGCCGGGCCTGAGCGAGGCGGGCAAACGGCTTATCCGTGCCTGCAACCAACGGCGGATTCTCATCGACCTCTCGCATATGAATGAACGGGCGTTCTGGGACACCGCTGCCCTCAGCACTGCGCCGCTGGTCGCCAGCCACTCCAATGCTCACGCCCTCTGCCCGCAGCCGCGTAATCTCACCGATGCTCAGCTGGAGGCGATTGCCGCCAGCGACGGGCTGGTGGGCGTTAACTTCGGTACCGCCTTCCTGCGTGAAGATGGCAAGCGCGACGCCCGCACTCCTTTACACAAAATTTTCCAACACATCGACTATCTGCTTACTAAACTTGGTGAGGATCGTGTAGCATTCGGCTCCGACTTTGACGGCATCGACCTGCCGGAAGAGTTGGGCGATGTCACGGGGCTACCGCGACTCATGGCCCTGCTGACATCGTCTGGCATCAGCCAGCCGTTAGCAGAGAAACTTGCCTGGCGCAACTGGCTGCGAGTTCTGAATATGACCTGGGGTAACTGAATCACGCGGGTTACCTCCTCTCATCCCAAGGAGTTACGCTATGTGGACTAAACCAACGTTCGTGGATCTGCGCTTAGGTCTGGAAGTCACTCTCTATATTTCCAACCGCTAAACGCGCCCGCCCGCCTTGCTGCGGGCTTCCTCTTTTTTGCTTACCGGTTTACACAGATGCTGATTACTGTTTTAGGTTCCGCAGCGGGCGGCGGCTTTCCCCAATGGAACTGCAACTGCCCGAACTGCGCGGGAGTGCGTAACGGCACAATGCAAACCTCAGCGCGCACGCAATCGTCGATTGCGATAAGCGATGATGGCAAAAACTGGGTGTTGTGCAACGCCTCGCCCGATATCAGCCAGCAATTACGCGCCACGCCGGCGCTGAACAGACCCGAACAGCTGCGCGGTACCGCCATTGGCGCGATTATCCTGACCGACAGCCAGATTGATCACAGCGCGGGGCTGCTAAGCCTGCGTGAAGGCTGCCCACATCAGGTGTGGTGCACGCCGGAAGTGCATGATGATCTCAGCACCGGCTTTCCCGTCTTCCCGATGCTCAGCCACTGGAACGGCGGGCTGCAACACCACCCTGTTGAGCCGCTGACGCGCTTCCAGGTGTCGGTTTGCCCGCAGCTGCACTTTACCGCTATTCCGCTGCTGAGCAATGCACCGCCCTACTCGCCTTACCGCGATCGCCCGCTACCCGGGCACAACGTGGCGCTGTTTATTGAAGACAGCAACAGCGGGCAGAGCCTGCTTTACGCGCCGGGTCTCGGCGAGCCAGACGAGACGATTATGCCGTGGTTGCAGCGCGCCGACTGCCTGCTGATCGACGGCACGCTGTGGCGTGATAACGAGCTGAGCGCCACCGGCGTGGGCGGCCACAGCGGCAAAGCGATGGGTCACCTGGCGTTAGCCGAAGAGCAGGGTCTTGCATCTTTGCTCGCGACGCTGCCTGCCCGTCGCAAGATTTTAATTCATATTAACAATACCAACCCGATCCTGAATGAAGCCTCCCCGGAACGAAAAAGCCTTGAGCAACAGGGGATTGAAGTGAGCTGGGACGGGATGGTTATCGCGCTATAAGAGGTTTCATGAGTGAAGCAATATGCCTGACGCCCGAGGAGTTTGAGGCCGCATTACGGGCGAAGGGTCAGTACTATCATATTCATCACCCTTATCACATCGCGATGCATAACGGTGAAGCCACGCGGGAGCAGATCCAGGGCTGGGTCGCCAACCGCTTCTACTACCAGACCAGCATTCCACTGAAAGACGCGGCGATCATGGCCAACTGCCCGCATCCGGAAGTGCGCCGCCAGTGGGTGCAACGCATTCTCGATCACGATGGCGAGGGGGAAAGCGAAGGCGGTATCGAAGCGTGGCTGCGTCTTGGCGAAGCGGTGGGGTTAACCCGCGAAAGCCTGCTCTCGGAAGAGCGGGTGCTGCCGGGCGTGCGTTTCGCGGTGGATGCTTACGTCAACTTTGCCCGCCGCGCCTGCTGGCAGGAGGCGGCATGCAGCTCGCTGACCGAACTCTTCGCGCCGCAGATCCACCAGTCACGCCTCGACAGCTGGCCGCAACACTACACGTGGATTGAACCGCAGGGGTATGACTACTTCCGCAGCCGTCTCGGCCAGGCGCGACGCGATGTCGAGCACGGTTTATCACTGGCGCTGGAGTGGTGCGACACCGCCGAGAAGCAGCAGCGGATGCTCGACATCCTGCAATTTAAACTCGACATCCTCTGGAGCATGCTCGATGCGATGACCATGGCCTACAGCCTTCATCGCGCGCCCTATCACACAGTCACCGCAGACGCGGTGTGGCACACAAGGAGACTGGTGTAATGCACATTCAGGCACACCACATTCCCGCCTTCCGCCGGGGTTACCGCCTGCAGTGGGAAGCCGCACAGGATTGCCATGTGATCCTCTACCCGGAAGGGATGGCGAAGCTGAACGACAGCGCCACGGCGATCCTCTCAGAAGTGGATGGTATTAAAAGCGTGGGCGAGATTATCGCCACGCTGGAGGCGCGTTTTCCCGAGGCCGAAGAGCTTGCCGCCGACGTGCTCGATTTCCTGGCGCAGGCCTATGCACAGAAGTGGGTGATTTTCCGTGAGTGAGGCCGCCAAAAGCGTCAATCCGCCGCTCTGGCTGCTGGCGGAGCTGACCTATCGCTGCCCGCTACAGTGCCCCTACTGCTCCAACCCGCTCGACTTCTCGACCCAGGAGCAGGAGCTGACTACGGCGCAGTGGATTGAGGTGTTTCGCCAGGCGCGGGCGATGGGCAGCGTACAGCTTGGCTTTTCCGGCGGTGAACCGCTGCTGCGCAAAGATTTGCCGGAGCTGATTGCCGCCGCGCGCGGGATGGGGTTCTACACCAATCTGATCACCTCTGGCATTGGCCTGAGCGAGAAGAAGCTGCACACCTTTGCCGATGCCGGGCTGGATCATATCCAGATCAGCTTCCAGGCCAGCGATCCTGAGCTGAATGCCGCGCTGGCGGGCAACGAAAAAGCCTTTCATCAGAAGCTGGCGATGGCGAAAGCGGTCAAAGCGCTCGGCTACCCGATGGTGCTGAACTTCGTCTTGCACCGGCACAATATCGATCAGATCGACCGGATTATCGCCCTGGCATTAGAGCTGGAGGCCGATGACGTTGAACTGGCGACCTGTCAGTTTTACGGCTGGGCGCAGCTTAACCGTGAAGGGCTACTGCCGAGCCGCGAGCAGATTGCCCGCGCCGAAGCGGTGGTCAGCGACTACCGGGCGAAGATGGCGGAAAGCGGCAACCTGACCAACTTACTGTTTGTCACCCCGGACTACTACGAAGAGCGCCCAAAGGGCTGCATGGGCGGCTGGGGGGCGATCTTTTTAAGCGTGACGCCGGAAGGCACCGCGCTGCCGTGCCACAGCGCGCGCCAGCTGCCGGTGAAGTTCCCCTCAGTGCTGGAGCACTCGCTGGAACACATCTGGTATGACTCCTTCGGCTTTAACCGCTATCGCGGCAACGACTGGATGCCGGAGCCGTGCCGCTCCTGCCCGGAGAAGGAGCAGGACTTTGGCGGCTGCCGCTGCCAGGCCTATATGCTGACCGGCGACGCAGCGAATGCCGATCCGGTATGCAGCAAATCACCGCATCACGGCACCATTCTCGCAGCGCGTGAAGAGGCCAACCATAGCCGCATCGGCGTGCATGAACTGCGTTTTCGCAACCGCGTTAACTCGCAACTGATTGTCAAAGGCTAACCATGCAGACCCGACAGCTCCACCTCGACAATGGTTTGCACGTCACCCTGGTGCATCAACCCGATGCACGCCAGGCGGCAGCGCTATGGTGCGTCGATGCCGGCAGCCTGCAAGAGCCGCAGGCCTGGCCGGGGCTGGCGCATCTGCTGGAGCATATGCTGTTTCGTGGCAGCCTCGGTTTTCCCCAGGCGCAGCGCCTAATCAGCTGGGTGCCGTCGCAGGGCGGGCGGCTTAACGCCTCAACCCGGCTGGCGCAGACGGCCTACTTTTTTGAGGTGCCTGCTGACCTGCTGGAGCCGGGGCTGTTACGCCTTACCGATATGCTGGTGACACCGCAGCTTAATGAGAGCGAGATCCTCGCAGAAGCCTCGGTGATCGACGCAGAGTATCGCCTGTTGCAGCACGATGCTGAAAAACGCCGTGAAGCCGCTCTGCTAAAGATGCTGGATGGCGATGGTCAGCTGGCGCGTTTTCGCATCGGCAACCACGCAAGCTTTGGCGACGAAGCCGCCCCGCTTCAGCAGGCATTGCAGGCTTTCCACCAGCAGCACTATCACGCCGGGAACCTGCGCCTCTTTTTACAGGGGCCGCAAACGCTGGAGAATCTCGAAGCGCTGGCGCGGTGTAGCGCCGCGCCGCCCCCCTCAGGCAGAGAGGCCGATGACGTTATGCCGCTCGCCCTTGCACAGGGCGATTGCGCGCTGCATCAGCCGCGCGAAACCATGCTGGTGCTGAGCTTTACCCCTCCCGCCGCCGTCAGCGGCGCGCTGCGTCTGCTGGAAACCCTGTTGCTGGATGAAACCGCAGGCGGGTTGATGGAGACCTGGCGCCAGCGCAACCTGGTAACGGCCATCAACCTGCAGGCCGATTGCCTGAATAGCGAAACCCTCTGGCTGCGGCTCACTTTTACGCTGCGCGATGTTACCGTCAGCCCCGCACAGGTTGAAGCTCTCTTCTTCCGCTGGCTGGATGCCGTCAGCGCCCTGAGCGAGGCGCAGTGTCAGGCGCTCTGCCGCTTTACGCAGCACGCTTTTATGCAGCTTGCGCCGCTTGAAGCGCTGCGTGCGCGCGCCATTGGCCTGCTGCCGCCCGATCCCGACGGCTGGCCTGCTTTGCTGGCAGCCCTTACCCCGGCAAACGCCAGCCGGTTATGGGCCTCGCCTGAGGTGAGCGGAGAAACCGTGGAGAGTCAGGGCTTTACCCTGACGCTGGCCCCTTTTGTCCCGCAAACAGCACCTGATGAACCGATCTCGTTTACTCCCTTCCCGACGCCTGCGCCGCTGCGCGCGCCAGCACTCCCTTCCGCCACTGCGCCGCTGGCGTGGCAACCGGCAGAGGGCGATGCTTCACTGCGGCTGCGACCACAGCCCGCCACGGCGTTTAGTGATGAAACCGGCTGGTGGCTGGCCTCGCGCCTGCGCCCACTCAGTGCATGGGCGGCTCGCCAGGGCGGCGTGTTGACCGTGCAGCGTGAGCAGGGGATCTGGCAGCTTCACCTCTGCGGAGAGGCGCTGTTGATGCAGTCCCTGCTGGCGGAAATTACCCAGATTTTGCAGCGTGAGGATGCTAACGCCGGGGTGCAGGCGCGTCTTGCGCTGGCGCAGGAGACCGCCCGCGAGATGCAGGGCAGCGCCGTGCGCCGCCTGCTGGCGCAATTGCCGCGCGAACTGACAACCTCTGTTGCTCAGCCCACTCAACAGGTCTGGCAAGCGCATCTGGCGGGCGGCGACGCGGCGCTGCATCAGGCGCTCTCCCGCTTGTTAAGCGCCTTTATCTTTCCTGTTGAGACCGAAACCGACGCGCCGCCGCTTATCGCTCCCGGCAAACACTTCATGCTCGATACGCAGGAGGAGGACAACGCGCTGCTGCTGTTCCTGCCGGTTGAAGAGGAGATTGCGGAGATGCAGGCGCTTGTCCAGCGCTATCAACCGCTCTTTTTCCACCAGATGCGGGTTGAGCGCAGCCTCGGCTACGTCGCCCAGTGCCAGTGGTACTACTGCGCGGATCGGCAAGGGGTGCTGGTGGTGATGCAGTCGCCGACTCACTCCGCGGATGCGCTACGCGAAGAGGCGCAGGGGTTCTTTGTGCAGCAGGCCAGCGCAACGCCCGGCCCGCAAGCCGAGTGGCTGGCGCAGCAGATGCCGAATGCCTGGCGCGGCACGAGCGGGAAAGCAGCAACCGTTTAGTGAAACGCGTTAAAACTCGCTGTCGTTAACGGCGATAGGTTTCGCATGGCCTGCGTCAATCGCGAAGGCAACGTTAAAGCGACGCGTATTAAACGCCGTGGTCTGCGCTTTGGCTTTCGAGGAGAGCACAAACGTCGCAATGAATTGCCCGCTGTCAGGGAATTTATAGAGGCTGGGTGGAATACACATTTCGCCCTCTTTTACCGCTAACCGCGGCGCTTGTTGATACCAACGCTCTTTATAAGGGGTGGTGCGCGGCGCGATGGAAATAAAGGCGGGCTGATAATCTTCAGCGTCTTTAATGGTGAAACAGACCTGAGCGTTTTTTACCATCACCGGGGCGGTTTCTGCGGGCTTATAGCGCTGATCGACACGGTCGCCCATCGGGCAGCCGCTAAGTAGAGGCAAACATAATAAGGGGAGGAAGGCGTAATAGTTTTTCATTTTTATAACCCTGTGGGAAAGTTTCTTAATGCAACTTTATAGAGACTCTTTAATTCTTCTTCATACTGCACAACATTTTTCAGTGTTACTACTCCTGCGGTTTTTAATTCAATCCACTTCCGCAGCCCATACGTTTCAAGTATGAAATGGTCAGCGACAATTTGAGCCTGCTGCTCAAGAGGATATTGCGCTAATTTGCGTCCATCTAATCTGTAGCCATAGTCTGCGCGCCAGCTGTAAAGTCCGCGTAAGAAGACTTGCATCCCCCTCTCTCGCTGCCATACATGCATCATTTCGTGGATAAAAAGATGTTGTAGATCAGCCTCTTTTGTCGAAAAGTCATCCCGATACCATTCGCGAAAATAGATTTCACCGTTGGGTGACATTACATAATTATCAAACTGCAAGCCGAAAGGTAAATAGCTGTCATGGTGTATCCAGACAGTATGATAACGAATAGCGTTACCGAAAACCGATCTGGCCAACCGAAGCTCTCCTAAGGTCAATAATCTAAGGGATCCCTCTTTTTTGCTCATATGTAACTCCATGTATTAATTATTTTCTTCCTGCGAGCCAATATAACGCCACGCCGGAATGCATTCCAGCAGGCATATTTATTCCGGAATTTATTTAGAATCAAGCCCCAAAAATTGAGACCAAAAAAGAAAGAGTCTAAACATTCACGGAGTAACTATTTGGTAGAAGTGCTGTGGAAGCGGCTTACGTTGAGATTCTGCCCTCCTATATCCGCACCGTTTTTAATTCATCGATCAGCCACTGCACGGCGGGTTGGTAGTCATAGAGGCGGTGCGAGAGCAGCAGTAAATCGTACGACGGCGCGCCTTCCGGCAGCGTCATGATGCGCAGCGGCAACATCTTTGCAAGCTCCTGGGCAATACGAAACGGGACGCACATTAAATATCCCGATGCCACCGCCACACGGCCACCGACGGCGTAGCTTTGCACTACTGTTGCCAGCGGGCGGTAGAGGTGCTGCGATAAGAGCCAGTTGTCGATATGGTCCGCGCCGGAGCTAACGGCGGGGAGGTGGATTTGCGCCTCGCTGACCAGATGGCGCATCGTCAGTTGCTCCGGCAGATCGCTGCGCTCAAGCGAGGCAATGGCGACAAAGTGATCGGAGATAAGCCGGTGCTTATTAAAGTAGTGCGGGATGTGCTGCACATTTTCGACGCCGATAAATGCATCCAGCTGCCCGTTCTCTACACGTTCGACCTTGATCGTCTCCGAAAGAATATCCACCGAGAGCCGCACATTCGGCGCGATAGTTTTAAAGCGTGCGGTGAGCACCGGCATAAACATAAATTCGAAATAGTCGACCGCGCCAATATAGAAGGTGTGCGCATCACGCGCCGGATCGAAGTGGCTTGGCCCGCGCGTGGCGGTATCGAGCTTACTCAGCGCGCTCTCAATCACCGGGATCATCCGCGCCGCATAGGGCGTCGGCTCCATGCCGCTATGGGTGCGAATAAACATCTCATCTTTTAGCTGTTCACGCAGGCGGTTGAGCGCGTGGCTAAAGGCCGACTGGGATAAATTCGCCTTCTGCGCCGCGCGGGTGACGTTTTTCTCTTTCGCCAGAATCGGGATAAGGCGCAGCAAGTTTAAATCGACCACTATTATGCATCCTGTTCATGTTTTCATGATAACAATACATTTTATTCATAACGCAGATCGTTGCTATAGTTTGCGCCACAATAAGTGCTGAAATTTTGCACTAACCGAACCGAGACCTACGGGAGATGTTTATGAGAAATGTAACTGTCGCCGCCACCCAAATGGCATGCACCTGGGATCTGGAGAAAAACGTACAGAACGCTGAGCGTCTGGTCCGTGAAGCTCACCGCCAGGGCGCGCAGGTGATCCTGATTCAGGAGCTGTTCGCCGCGCCTTACTTCTGCATCGATCAGAGCCCGGAGCACTATGCGCTGGCGCAGGAAGTGGACAACAGCCCGCTGATTAAACATTTCTCTGCCCTGGCAAAAGAGCTGGAAGTGGTGCTGCCGCTGAGCCTGTTTGAAAAGAGCAACAACGCCTACTACAACTCGCTGGTGATGATTGATGCCGACGGCAGCGTGCTCGACACCTACCGTAAAACGCACATTCCGAACGGCCCGGCGTACCAGGAAAAACAGTTCTTCATCCCGGGTGATACCGGCTTCAAAGTGTGGAACACCCGCTATGCGAAGATCGGCGTCGGCATCTGCTGGGATCAGTGGTTCCCGGAAACGGCTCGCTGCCTGGCTTTGCAGGGCGCGGAACTGATTTTCTACCCGACCGCTATCGGTTCAGAACCGGCTTACCCGGATATCGACAGCCAGCCGCACTGGACCCGCGTCCAACAGGGTCACGCTGCCGCGAACGTTGTGCCGGTTATCGCCTCTAACCGTATCGGTACCGAAGCCAGCAAATATATTGAAGGCCTGGAAATGACCTTCTACGGCTCCTCTTTCATTGCCGATCAGACCGGTGAGCTGGTTGAGCAGGCAAATAAAACCAGCGAAGCCGTGCTGGTGCACACGTTCGATCTCGATGCGATTGCCGCACAGCGCGCCTCCTGGGGCCTGTTCCGCGACCGCCGTCCGAACATGTACACCGCGCTGGCAACGTCTGATGGCAGCGTAAGGAGCAAGTAATGTCACAGCTGACCATGCCGGTAAAAGACGGATTCAGCATGCCCGCCGAGTGGGCGCCACATCAGGCCGTGTGGATGATTTGGCCCTACCGTACGGATAACTGGCGTGCCGACGCCGCACCCGCGCAGCAGGCTTTCTCTGCAGTGGCAAAAGCGATCTCCCGTACCACGCCGGTCATTATGGGCGTGCCGGCAACGGAAATGGCGAAAGCGCGGGCAACGATGCCCGCCGACGTCACGCTGGTGGAGATGGAGAGCGACGATGCCTGGATGCGTGATACCGGCCCGACGGTCGTAACTAACGCTGCCGGCGAAAAACGCGGTATTAGCTGGACATTTAACGCATGGGGCGGCCTTAACGGCGGTCTCTACGCCAGCTGGGATCGCGATCAGTTAGTGGCTGAGCAGGTAGCAAACTACCACCAGATGCCGTGCTACCACACGGACCTGGTGCTGGAAGGCGGCTCGATTCACGTTGATGGCGAAGGTACCCTGCTGACCACCGCGGAGTGTCTGCTTAACGCCAACCGCAACCCGAACCTGAGCAAAGCGCAGATTGAGCAGCAGCTGCGCGACTATCTTGGCGTATCGCAGATCATCTGGCTGCCGGACGGCGTGTTTAACGATGAGACCGATGGTCATATCGATAACATATGCTGCTTTGTGCGCCCGGGCGAAGTGGCTCTGCACTGGACCGACGATGAAAAAGATCCGCAGTATGCCCGCTCCATGGCAGCGCTTGACGTGCTGCAAAGCGTGGAAGATGCGCAGGGTCGTCGCCTGAAAGTGTGGAAAGTGCCCTCTCCGCAGCCGCTTTACGCCAGCGCGGAAGAGACATGCGATGTTGAGAAAGGTACGGCGATTGAGCGTCACGAAGGCAACCGCCTGGCGGGCTCCTACGTTAACTACCTGGTCAGCAACCAGCAGATCATTTTCCCGCTGCTGGACCCGGCGACCGATGGCGCGGCGCAGGCACTGTTTGCTGAGATGTTTCCGGATTTCATCATCACCGGCGTGCCGGCTCGCGAGATCCTGCTCGGCGGCGGTAACATCCACTGCATCACGCAGCAAATCCCCCGCTAACACCCTTCCCGGCGGCCTCTGTCGCCGGGAGTCTCCACTCTTTATTTCGCGCCGTATGGCGGGTATTGCAACATTGCTCTAACGTAATAAGAGCGTATTCTGATTTCTTTCCCCAGCGATAAAATGAAGGACCCTGTTCTGCGGTGGTCAACTGCGTAATACCGGGTTAATTCACAAATCGTTGCAAAACGAATGCTCCGAAATTTACCACTACTTAAAGCACAGGAATAAGTGACTTATTCGTGCTTTATCAGCCAGTTGTGGATTTTTAGCTGCTGTAAGGCCGATTTCAAAACGTGATCATCCGCACACTTTGATCACCAGAGATCGAAGCGAATGTCTAAGCTTTATAGATAGCCGGGCAACACCCGTAGTTTTTTACGACGACATCCGGAGGCCAACGTCACTATGTTCAACCAGAAACTACAAAGCGCAGAATTAATGGAATGGGTATTCGAAGATGAAACCTACGACACCGATCCGTGCGAGTTAAAACTGGATGAAATGATCGAGGCGGAACCGGAACCGGAGATGATTGAGGGGATGCCCGCATCTGATGCGCTCACGCCTGCCGATCGTTATCTGGAACTGTTTGAGCATGTGCAATCATCGCGCATCTTCGCCGACAGCAAAACCTTCCCTGACTGTGCGCCGAAGATGGATCCGCTCGATATCCTGATTCGCTATCGCAAAATTAAACGCAAACCGGAATTCAACTTACGCCAGTTCGTGAAGGCGCACTTCTGGATGCCGGAAAACTACGCCAAAGAGTATGTCTCCAACCCGGAAAACTCGCTGAAAGAGCATATCGACCAGCTGTGGCCGATTCTAACCCGCGAGCCACAAGACCATATTCCGTGGTCCTCCCTGCTGGCGCTGCCGCAATCCTATATCGTGCCAGGCGGGCGTTTCCGTGAGACCTATTACTGGGACTCCTACTTCACCATGCTGGGGCTGGCAGAGAGCGGGCGCGACGACCTCCTGCGCTGTATGGCCGATAACTTCGCGTGGATGATTGAGCGTTACGGACATATCCCTAACGGCAACCGCACCTACTACTTAAGCCGTTCGCAGCCGCCGGTCTTTGCGCTGATGGTCGAACTGTTTGAGGAGGATGGCGTGCGCGGTGCGCGGCGCTATCTCGACCATCTGCTGATGGAATATGACTTCTGGATGGATGGCGCGGAGTCGCTGGTGCTGAACCAGGCTTACCGCCACGTGGTGCGTATGCCGGACGGCTCGCTGCTTAACCGTTACTGGGATGACCGCGATACGCCGCGCGATGAATCGTGGATTGAAGACGTAGAGACCGCGCGTCACTCTGGCCGTCCGCCGAATGAGGTGTATCGCGACCTGCGCGCTGGCGCGGCCTCCGGCTGGGATTACTCCTCTCGCTGGCTGCGCGATGCGCACCGTCTGGCGAGCATTCGCACCACGCAGTTCATCCCGATCGATCTGAACGCGTTTATGTTTAAGCTCGAGAGCGCCATTGCCAACATCTCCGGGCTGAAAGGCGACCGCGAGCGTGAAGCGCTGTTCCGCCAGAAAGCGAGCGACCGCCGTGCGGCCATCAACCGCTATCTGTGGGATGACGAAAGCGGCTGCTTCCGCGACTACGACTGGCGTCGCGAGGAGATGGCGCTCTTCTCTGCTGCGAGCATTGTGCCGCTCTATGTCGGCATGGCGACTCACGAGCAGGCTGAACGGCTGGCGGAAGCGGTCACCAACCGTCTGCTGACACCGGGCGGGATCCTGACAACGGAGTATGAAACCGCCGAGCAGTGGGATAAACCCAACGGCTGGGCACCGCTACAGTGGATGGCGATCCAGGGCTTTAAGCTCTACGGCAACGATGAGCTGGGCGATCAGATTGCCCGCAGCTGGCTGAAGACGGTGAATGTTTTCTATCATCAGCACCATAAGCTGATTGAGAAGTACCATATCGCCAGCAGCACGCCGCGCGAAGGTGGCGGCGGTGAGTATCCGTTGCAGGATGGTTTCGGCTGGACCAACGGCGTAGTACGCCGCTTGATTGGCCTCTACGGCGAGCCCAAAGTGGACGAACCGGACGACAAGCCGCAAGAACAATAACGCTGCACATCCGTAGGCCTGATAAGTGCCAGCGCCATCCGGCAAATCACTCATGATGGCGGCTTACGCCTTCTCAGGCCTACAAAATCTCTCCCTGCGAACCTGTAGGCCGGATAAGCGCCAGCGCCATCCGGCAAACCCATGCCTGATGGCGGCTTACGCCTTATCAGGCCTACAAAACCGCTCCCTGCGAACCTGTAGGCCGGATAAGCGCCAGCGCCATCCGGCAAAACCATGCCTGATGGCGGCTCACGCCTTATCAGGCCTACAAAACCTCTCCCTGCGAACCTGTAGGCCGGATAAGCGCCAGCGCCATCCGGCAAACCATGCCTGATGGCGGCTCATGGGATTACGTAAACCTTCCAGCCTTTACTCAATCAATGGCGTTATAAATGGCGGTGTGCGTCTCTGCCCATTTACGGTTCTCATCGTTCGGACTGGCGTCATAACGCAGCTGCGCCTGCTCCATCTCATAACGCTGGCGATCGACCACCGGTTTGGTGGTGCAAAACGCCTGCAGATAATTTTTGGTGATGGAGGTGAGCGGCTTATTGTTCGCCACCATCTCATGGGTCAGGGTGGTAATAAAACGTCGGCACGGACGCTTCTCATCCATCTGTAACCGGTAGCGCAGCAGCAGATCGAGCACATCGTTGTAGTCCGAAATCACCGCATGTTCAGTCCAGGAGAGTTTCCAGTTCATCCCGGTACGCAGGAAGAGCGACACCACGCGGGTATCGTTGCGGTCGATAGCCGAGCGGAAGTTGTTCTCATCCCGCGGTAGCCCCATTGAGCTGAGCTCCTCTTTCGCCGACGGTTTCTGACGCTCTTCGGCAATGGGCACCGTAATATTAGTCTGACGCGCCACCGGCGCAGAGACGCCGCCCATAAAGAGCCAGAAAGCGCCAATCGCAATCACCAAAGCGACGACGCCCACCGCGCCCCACAGCACGCCAGAGACCATCTGTTCACGCTCTTCGCGGCTGCGCACCTGGCGGGTCGCCGGTTTATCAATACTGTCGCGAATCGGCTGCGTATCGCCGCCCGCGGCGCGATCCTTTTTGCGCGCCTGCTCCCAGTAGGCATCCAGCTCACCTGCCGCCTCTTTCAGTAACGCGGCGGGGTTAATTTTGCCGCGCCCCTCATCAAAGGCGCGCTGTACTGGCCCGGCGATCTGCGGATAGTAGCCCTCGAGCATCGCTAACTGGTTAGAACTCAGCGCATTGCCGGCGATAACGCTGGCGCGGATCTCGCGCACATCATCTAACAGGGTTTGCAGAGTTTTACGCGGTTCGACAAACAGGCTCAGACCGGACGCATCGTTAAACAGGCTGGCGTAGCGCTGACCATACTCTTTTTTATCCACCAGCAGCAGCGCCAGCTCGCTAAACAGCATGCCGCTTAACACATCATTGCGGTCGCCGAGGCGCAGCCAGCGGCGCACGCGATCGGCACCAAACTGTGTTTTCAGGTGATTGCGCAGATGCTCCGCATCGGGCCACGCCTGCATCACCAGCCCTTTCATCATCATCTCCATCGCGCGCAGGTGTTGCAGCCCGCTCTGCTGCTGGAGCGGATCGTTAGGGCCGAGCGCGGTGCTGTAAGTCAGCAGCTTCTGCTTTTTACGCAGGTTCTCCAGCGCGGCGATAAAGCGCAGCGCGGCGATAAGCTGGTTTTCCGTGACGCTCTGCCCGTTTTCATAGCGTGGCACCAGCTGTTGCAAATGACGAAGCTGCAACGTGAACTGCGTTAACTCCGCATCGTTAAGCTTGAGTCTTTTCGCCACCGCTCCCCAGCCACCCAAACTGAGGCGCGCAACATCAAGCTGTTCCAGAAACCAGCGCGGATCTTTTCCTTCATCAAAATGCACATTGAGCAGCAGCAAAATTTCGACAGAAGCCTGGCGAATAATAGCGATGCATTTTTCAAACTGTTCACCTGTATTAACAGGGGCAGGAGTTGTCATTATTTTCCCTTAAGTACAACTTAAGACATATTGCGCTGACCCGGTCAGCGGGTGATTTTTTCTTTAGTTATTAGTCGCTAAAAGATAGCTCAGCGGCGGCTGATTATCAGTGATACCTGTTTCAGAATAATAAAAACAGCCCCAAATATTCACGATATTTATTTTTTTAAGGGCGGCCGCTTTTTTTATAAGACCAGGAAAACAGATAAATCGCCTGTACAGTTGCCCGCTCTCTGCCAGGCTTAAAGTCGTGTACTGGTAACAATCAGGAGAAGTTATGAAAAAAATCGTGCTTTCCGCCTGCTTAGCAGCTCTCTTTTCGATGTCAGCATTTGCAGATGAGGCACCCGGCCTGAAAGCGGATAAAGCCCCGCCGCCGCCACATAAAATGGATGACGGTTACCGGGGCATTGAAGATGCGCGCAGCATGAACGTTAAACAGGCGAAGAGCCTGCATGACGGCGCGTCCGTCTCGCTGCGTGGCAATTTGCTGAAGAAAGAGGGGAACGATCTCTATCAGTTCCGCGATAAAACGGGCCATATCCAGGTGCAAATTCCGATGGCGGTGTTTGAAGGTAAATCCTTCTCACCGGACGATCTGGTGGGCATCAGCGGCTCGCTGGATAAAAAGCAGAAGCCCGTGCGCGTTAAAGTCACGCACTTCCAGGTGGAATAAGTGGCCGCCCGGTAGCCTTAACGCTGCCGGGCGTTATGCGCATTACAGGAACATCCCGCCAGAGACCTCCACCCGCTGCGCCGTCATCCATGCCAGCTTATCGCTCAGCAAGGCAGCAATCGCATCGCCAATATCATCCGGCTGCCCAACCCGCCCGAGCGCCGTCTGCGAAGCGATATAGTGGTGAACCTGCTCGTTGTCCCGCACCACGCCGCCGCTAAAATCGGTGGCAATCGCGCCTGGTGCGATGATATTTACCGCAATACCGCGCTCGCCCAGCTCTTTTGCCTGGTAGCGGGTCAGCACTTCCATTGCCCCTTTCACCGCCGCATAGCTGGCGCGTCCCGGCTGGCAAAAGCGCGTTAGCCCGGTGGAGACATTCAGAATGCGCCCGCCGTTTTTTATCAGCGGCAGCAGCTTCTGCGTCAGGAAGAAGGGGCCTTTAAAGTGGATGTTGACCATCTCATCAAACTGCGCTTCGCGCGTCTCGGCAAAAGCGGCCTGAATGCCGGTTCCGGCATTGTTCACTAAATAGTCGACGCTATCGCGCTGCCATACCGTTTGCAGCCGCTCCTGCACCTGAGAGACAAAATCATCAAATTGGCTGATATCGCCGACATTCAGCGCTAATGCTGTCGCCTTACTCCCTTTTCGCTCAATCTCATCCACGACTTTTTGCGCTTCAGCCTGGTTGGTGTTGTAGGTCAGGATGATGCCGATTCCGCTCGCTGCCAGTTTCAATACCGCGTTTTTACCCAGCCCGCGACTGCCACCCGTTACGATTGCGATTGGTTGTGTCATATAAACCCCTTTGTTGTTGATAACCTGCACAACAAAAAGCTTATTGGCTGCACGGTAAACAATAAAGGTGCTAAATTACGCTTTACTGTTTCATAAATAACAACAATAGTGCACAGTGATGGATAAAATTTACGCAATGCAGCTTTTTGTCCGCGTCGCGGAGCTTTCCAGCTTCTCTAACGCGGCGGAGTCGATGGGGTTACCAAAAGGAAGCGTGTCGCGCCAGATTCAGGCGCTGGAAACGGAGCTTGGCACGCAGTTGTTGCACCGCACCACGCGCCGCGTGCAGCTGACGCAAGATGGCATGGTCTATTACGAGCGGGCGAAAGATCTGTTGGCGAATATTGAGGAGCTGGACGGGATGTTCCTGCACGATCCCTCAAGTATCAGCGGGCGTTTGCGGGTGGATATGCCGGTCGCGGTGGCGAAAAATTTAGTGATTCCGCGGCTGCCCGATTTTTTGCAGCACTACCCCGGCATCGAGCTGGAACTGAGCAGCAGCGATCGGCTGGTGGATGTGATCCGCGAAGGGTTTGATTGTGTGGTGCGCGTTGGCACGTTGAAAGATTCTGGCCTGATTGCCCGCCAGCTTGGCAGGCTGTCGATGATCAACTGCGCCAGCCCCGATTATCTGGCGCGTTTTGGCTACCCGGAGTCGCTGGAGGATCTCTCCTCCCACGCGCTGGTACATTACGCCGTCAACCTCGGGGCGCGCCCGCAGGGCTTTGAAGTGTGGCTGGATAAGCAGACGCGCTGGGTGAAAACCGGCGGTATTCTCACCGTCAATAGTACCGAAACATACCACGCTGCCTGCGTGGCAGGGCTGGGCATTATTCAGGTGCCGCGCGTCGGCGTGCGCGAGGCGTTACGCAACGGAAAGCTGGTGGAGATCTTGCCGCAATATCGCGCCGAACCGATGCCGGTTTCGCTGATCTACCCGCACCGGCGCAACCTTTCGCGACGCGTACATCTGTTTATGGAGTGGCTCTCAACCGTGTTGAAGGATTATGTCGACCAGTAGCGACTATAATTCTGCATACCACACATTCAGGAGAAGGAAATAAAACCTGATGAAAACGGAAGATGTCGAAAAACGTCCCACGCAAGACCTTGAGTATGAGCCTGTCAGGAAGATGGCAGAAACACCGGAAAAGCCTGAAAAAGAGACCTCTGATAAAGATAGCGGGGCGATTGCCGCCGTGACCGATACGGCAAAGAAGATCCAGCGTAAACCGTTGGTGGCGCATCTTATTCGCGCTACAGAGCGCTTTAACGATCGGATGGGTAACCAGTTTGGCGCGGCGATTACCTACTTCTCCTTCCTGTCGATGATCCCCATCATGATGGTCTCGTTTGCCACCGCCGGGTTTATCCTCGCCTCGCATCCGACGCTGCTGCAGGACATCTTCAATAAGATCCTGCAAAGCGTCAGCGACCCCACCATGGCCTCGACGCTGAAAAATACGCTGCACATCGCCGTAGAGCAGCGTACGACCGTCGGGATTGTTGGTTTTGCTATCGCGCTCTACTCCGGGGTGAACTGGATGGGCAACCTGCGGGAAGCGATTCGCGCCCAGTCGCGCGATGTCTGGGAGCGTAACGCGCAGGATGAAGAGAAGATTTGGGTAAAGTACTTCCGCGACTTTATCTCGCTGATTGGCCTGCTGGTGGCGCTGGTGATCACCCTCTCCATCACCTCGGTGGCCGGGGCGGCGCAGGAGCTGATCATCTCCACGCTGCACCTTGATTACATCGACTGGCTGAAACCGGCCTGGGGGCTGATTGGCCTGATGATTTCGGTGCTCGCCAACTACCTGCTCTTCTTCTGGATCTTCTGGCGGCTGCCGCGCCATCGTCCGCGTAAGCGCGCGCTGATCCGCGGTACGTTTATCGCCGCGATTGGCTTTGAAGTGATCAAAATCGTTATGACCTGGACCCTGCCGTCGCTGGTGAAATCCCCCTCCGGCGCGGCATTTGGCTCGGTACTGGGTCTGATGGCGTTCTTCTACTTCTTCGCCCGCCTGACGCTTTTCTGCGCGGCGTGGATTGCCACTGCGCAGTATAAAGATGACCCACTGATGCCGGAAGGTCGCCGTCGTCGCACCGCTAAATAAGCTATCGGGCTGATAGATAGAATGAAAATATCAGCCCGATCCATAATTCCAGCATGAAAATCCAGTCCGTAACTTTTATTTAACCGAAAACCAGTTTTATCCACTAACTTCTAAAATGTGTGAAGCATTTCATAGATGTGAAATCACAGGTCTGAAAATTATTCGCTTTTTGCCGCTTTTTTGCCCGCCCGCCGGATTTGTTACAGATTGAAATAACGCTTTTGCTGTGGCTAATATGCTCGTTCGTTCGCCTAAAAATAAGAAAACATTATGCAAGCTACAGCTACAACCTTTGACAACGAGCAGGAAAATCCCCCGGTAAACTCGCGCAAAAAAGTCGTCGTCGCCTCGCTGATTGGCACCGCCATTGAGTTCTTCGATTTCTATATTTACGCCACCGCCGCGGTTATCGTTTTCCCGCATATCTTCTTTCCCCAGGGCGACACCACCGCAGCCACGCTGCAATCACTGGCAACCTTCGCTATCGCCTTTATTGCCCGCCCTATCGGCTCCGCCGTTTTCGGCCACTTTGGCGATCGCGTCGGGCGCAAAGTCACCCTCGTCGCTTCGCTGCTGACCATGGGTATCTCTACCGTCGCCATCGGCCTGCTGCCGGGTTATGAAACCATTGGCGTGATGGCACCGTTGCTGCTGGCGCTGGCCCGTTTTGGTCAGGGCTTAGGTCTGGGCGGTGAGTGGGGCGGCGCAGCGCTGCTGGCGACCGAGAACGCGCCGCCGCGTAAACGCGCGCTGTATGGCTCCTTCCCGCAGTTGGGCGCGCCTATCGGCTTCTTCTTTGCCAACGGCACCTTCCTGCTGCTCTCCTGGCTGCTGACCGATGAGCAGTTTATGCAGTGGGGCTGGCGCGTGCCGTTTATCTTCTCCGCCGTGCTGGTGCTGATTGGTCTCTATGTTCGCGTCTCGCTGCATGAAACCCCGGTCTTCGCCAAAGTGGCCGCCGCGAAGAAGCAGGTGAAGATCCCGCTTGGCACGCTGCTGACAAAACATGTGCGCGTGACGGTGCTGGGCACCTTTATCATGCTGGCGACCTATACGCTGTTCTATATCATGACCGTTTATTCGATGACCTTCAGCACCTCGCCGCAGGGCTTAGGTATGCCGCGCAATGAAGTGTTGTGGATGCTGATGATGGCAGTAATTGGTTTTGGCGTGATGGTGCCGATTGCCGGTCTGCTGGCGGATGCGTATGGGCGTCGTAAGAGCATGATTGTCATCACTACGCTTATCATTCTCTTCGCGCTGTTCGTCTTCCCGCCGCTGCTGGGTTCCGGTAGCCCGGCGCTGGTGATGACTTATCTGCTGATTGGCCTGAGCCTGATGGGATTGACCTTCGGCCCGATGGGCGCGCTGCTGCCGGAGCTGTTCCCGACGGAAGTGCGCTATACCGGTGCCTCGTTCTCCTATAACGTCTCGTCGATTCTTGGTGCTTCGGTAGCGCCTTATATCGCTACCTGGTTGCAGGCGAACTACGGCCTGATGTACGTCGGCTTCTACCTGGCGGCAATGGCGGGCTTAACCCTTATCGCCCTGCTGCTGACCCACGAAACCAAGCATCAATCCCTCTGATGATTCCCCCTCTTTGTTGCCAGAGAGGGGTTTTCCCTTTAGCGTTTCATCTGTGACAAAATCGTCTGGCACTGGTTCTCTTCGCCCTCCGACGGGGAGATCAGCGCCAGCAGCGCGGCGGCTGGCGTCACCAGCGTTGCCAGCGCGGCCGCCACTGCGCCACGGGCAATCAGCGGACCCGGTTTCACACCGGCCTGCGGGTTCTTAAAGCTACCGCGCACATAGAGCGGTGAACGCAGCGTCACGATGCGCACCCCTTTGCTCTCCGGGTTGATGGTCAGGTCGAGCTGTTCCGAAGCCATGCTGGCGGTGCCGGTAATGTTAATCAGCGCGTTTTCCGTATCGAAGGCGAAGATCTGCGGCCGGGCAACGCCGTTAACCAGATCGAGGTTAGCCGCCGCGCAGTTGACGCGCACTTCATCATCGCCAAACAGCTGGCCAACCACATAGTTCCCGACGTTGAGGCCGACAATCTCCATCAGGTTGCGGCTTATCAGCCCGTCGTTCATCAGCAGCTTCAGGTTACCGTTGCTGGTGCCGAGCAGGGCCGCTACCGAGTTGCCGACGCCGCGGAATTCAGCATCACCGTTCATCTCACCGAGGGTTTTCTGCATCAGTTCAACATCGGGCATCAGCTGTTTTAGCTTCAGCTTACGCGCCTGAATAGTGGCGCTACCCTGCATCGGCTTCTTATTCCCTTCGAGGTGAATGTTCGATGAGATAATGCCGCCCGCGAGGCCAAACTTCAGCGGTTGCAGGCGCAGGTCGGCGTTTTTCAGCAGGATATGGGTAGTAAGATCGCTAATCGGCAGCGAGGAGCCGTGCTCAATGCGGCGGCCTTTAAAGCGCACGTCGGCATCCATCACGTTCCACTTATCGGTTTCAAAGCGATCGTAAGGCAGCACTTTGTCGGCAGGCTGCACCGATTTCTCGCCCTTTTTCTGCTCCGATTTCTTCGACTGTTCGGCCCCTTTACCAGAATCGACGCCAATCAGCGGCCCAAGATCCGCCAGACGCAGCTGGCGCGACTCGACGTCGCCTTCCAGTTTCGGGCGCGGTTTGCCATTGGTATAAGTCAGCGTGCCGTGAATATCACTCTCGCCGATATGGCCGTTGAAGTTGCGATAGTCGTAGACCGCACCCTTGTCGCCGTTGAGTTTCGCCACCAGCCGGCCATCCGTTTCAAACGGTGGCGTATCGGGCAGCAGCACGCCGGTCAGCTCATAGAGATCGCCCAGCGAATCGCCGCCGAACTTCAGCTTCAGATCGACGCCGCCCATATTCATCGGATCTTTCACCGTGCCAACAAACGCCACGCGGGTATTACCGGAGCGGAAATCCGCCTGCACAGGGAACGGCGTCGTCTCGCTGCGCAGCGACAGCATACCGCCAATTTTACCCTCGCCGCTCAGCGGCTGGTCGTTGTAGCGCCCTTTCGCCTTCAGGCCAAAGACATAATCGCCCGCTTTGTTGCTGTCATCCTTTTTACCGGTTACTTCGCTGAACGGCAGCGGCTTACCCAGCGGATCGACCTGAATGGTCATGTCGGCGCGGCTTACCGCGTCATCAATGGCAATTCGTCCTTTATCAAACAGGATGTTATCGAGACGGAATGACCAGGAGGAGGGTTTAGCGTTGGCATCGGCGTTCTCATCCGCCGCGAGGGTAAAGGTCCAGTTGTTGAGCTTTTCCGAGCGGCGAATCAGCCGCGCATCGGGCTGTTGCAGCTTGATCCACGGCAGGTAAACGGTTTTGGTAAACAGCGCTAACGGCGAAATCGTCGCGTCTACGCGCGGCAGGTGCACCATGGTGATCTCATCGATCCCCGGCGGGTTACCCAGAATAATATCTTCGGCGTGAATATGCGGCCACGGGATCCAGCTGCGCCAGCCGGTCTCCTCTTTTTGCCGCGCCCAGTTAACGCCGAGATCGCCGCGGATCGCGAAGGGGCGATTCAGCTCAGTGGAGACTTTTTCATTGATGGTGGGTTTAAGCCGGTTCCAGTCAAATGTCGCAATGATGACGATGGCCACCACAATAACCAATAGCAGCGTCGACACAACCGCCGTCACTATTTTGCTCGTTCTTGTCATTGATATGCCTTTTCCTTTAAAGCCTTACCTCTCATAAAGATAGTAGACCTGACGGAAAGGGCAGCGGTTAAAGATCGAGTATTACATTCTCAAGATTGGCCAGCGGAACCGGACGCGAGAGGAAATAGCCCTGCGCGGCAAAGGCGGGCGAGTTTTGCACATCGCGCCACTCCTCCAGCGTTTCGACGCCTTCGACGATCACGCCCTGGCAGTAGTGGTTCATCAGTTGCAGCAGCAGGGTGAAGAGATTCTGCCCTTCCGACGTTTTGCGCAGCATCATAAAGAGCTCCCGCGCGATTTTGATGTAGTCATAACGCACTTCGCTCAGCGCGGAGAAGTTGGCCATGCCGGTACCAAAATCATCCAGCCATAGCGGGCCAATCTCGCAGATGGAAGCAAACGACGAGTCCTGCGGTAAGCCAATATGCTCCACCAGTTCGAAGCGGATCCACGGCAGTGAATCGAC
This sequence comes from Kosakonia sp. 1610, assembly GCF_050435845.1. Classification (NCBI taxonomy): domain Bacteria; kingdom Pseudomonadati; phylum Pseudomonadota; class Gammaproteobacteria; order Enterobacterales; family Enterobacteriaceae; genus Kosakonia; species Kosakonia sp. 1610. Next base: position 63,405 of record NZ_JBNDKZ010000005.1, read on the forward strand.
CAGCGCCATGACGTCACCATACTGCCGCATCGCCAGCAGCGTTGGGCCATCGACATTCACCGACGCCAGCACGCCGTGCTGTGCAAAGAAATCTTTCTGCTTCGCCAACAGCGCAAGCTGTTCATGCACCACATCAATACGCTGGCGCACCGGCACTTCTGAGAAGTAGCGATCGGGCGCGATACGTTTTTCCGGCTGCGAGGGGTGAGTTACTACGGTCAGCACTTCAATCGCCATCAGACGACCATCGGTTTTATAGATGGGCTGGTAAGTATACGCACGCTCGCACTGCAGCCAGTAACGGTGCTCGTGCAAGCTTTCGACATTCATATGAGGAATGTCTGGCGGCGTGTTGACCTGCTGTAACGTCATTTCTGCTGTCCTGTCGATGGGGATGATCTGGAGGAACTCGTCAACAGGTTATCGGCGGGTGTTCTGAGAACTTTACCTCGGGTTGCCCGGCAAAATGGAAAAAGCATAGCGTGCTAATTGCAGGTAATACGTCTTAGCTCAAAAAAATAGTGGAACGTTGTTTTAATATAGTTGACCACAAAACAGCCCCATCGCACACTAGCGATAATTTATCTGATTCAGGTTACGACTATGTCCAGGAAAATTGCCGTCATCGGCGAATGCATGATTGAGCTGTCACAAAAAGGCGCAGAAGTTAACCGTGGCTTTGGTGGCGACACGCTGAACACCTCTGTTTATATCGCCCGTCAGGTCAATCCGTCGGCACTGGCGGTGCACTACGTTACCGCGCTCGGTACCGACAACTTCAGCCAGCAGATGCTCGACGCCTGGCAGCAGGAGGCGGTTGATACCAGCCTGACGCAGCGTATGGAGAACCGTCTGCCGGGTCTCTACTACATCGAAACCGACAGCAGCGGCGAGCGCACCTTCTACTACTGGCGTAACGAAGCGGCGGCGAAATTCTGGCTGGAGAGCGAGCAGTCGGCGGAAATTTGCGAAAAACTGGCGACCTTCGACTACCTCTACCTGAGCGGCATTAGCCTGGCAATTCTCAGCCCCGGCAGCCGGGCGAAGCTTCTGTCGCTGCTGAAAGAGTGCCGCGCCAACGGCGGCAAAGTGATTTTCGATAACAACTACCGCCCGCGCCTGTGGGCGAGCAAAGAGGAGACCCGCGAGGTCTATCAGCAGATGCTCGCCTGCACCGATATCGCCTTCCTGACGCTGGATGATGAAGATCTGCTCTGGGGCGAGCAGCCTGTGGAAACGGTGATTGAGCGCACCCAGCAAGCGGGCGTCAGTGAAGTGGTGATCAAGCGCGGCGCGGACTCCTGCCTGGTGGCAATTGCCGGCGAAGCGGTGATTGAGGTCCCGGCGGTGAAGCTGCCGAAAGAGAAGGTGATCGATACCACAGCAGCGGGCGACTCCTTCAGCGCCGGTTACCTTGCCGTGCGCCTGACCGGCGGCGACGCTTCTGAAGCGGCGAAACGCGGACATCTTACCGCCAGCACCGTTATCCAGTATCGCGGCGCGATTATCCCGCGCGAGGCAATGCCGGAGTAATAACGTTAAGTCGCCCCGTCGTTATGCGGGGCGACCTGTTTTAGTTCTGTCACTCATTCACCACCAGCTTCTTGCCCTGCTTCGATACTGAAAATCGAGCCTCATATGAACGTAACCCTGTACCCACAGAGACGTTATATTTATTGCCCTCTTTGAAGGCAAAGCCTTCCAGGCCAGAAATGCATTTGCCAGGCTCAAGCAACTGCGGCGCTGTGGCATATGATTTTTCATAGACTTGCCGGGCGTTGGTGATATCCCAGACCCATATTTCCAGCGCCTTCTCTCCCGCATCGGGTTCTTCTACCGACACACAGAGCTGGTTATTTACCGCCGTAGATTGCGCGATGCGCATATTGATGCGATCGCCCATCGGGCAACCTGCGAGAAAGAGAGGTAGAAGGAGAGAGAGGTATTTCTTCACCACAACAGCCTTGTTTTAGATGAACTACTCTGGATATTCATTGGGGCCGCAGTTACGGCCCCATTTTATGCTTACTTACTGCTGCGGCGGGATATCCGACACATCCGGTCGCACATCCTCGCTGGCGGCGGCGGGCGCGGCGGTCTGCGGTTTCATCACCTCGTCCCACGTTGCCTGCAGATCCTGCATGTTATGCTCCGGCTCGCCTTTCGGCTGCATTAATACCAGCGTCATCTCCTGCGACAGCTGCTGGTGCAGATCCTGGTTCAGCATCTGCGGCGTCAGGTTGTCGAGAAAACGCTGGCGCAGTTTCTGATACTGCTCGGGCGCGATATCCACCACCTGGTTTTGCAGGGAGCGCATCCGCTGGCTGATGAGAATATCGGTATCGGCGCGCGCATAAGTGGCAAACAGCTTTTGCAGTTCGAGGGATTTCTGCGCAATCAGCGCCTTCAGCTCCTCTTCCGGCAGCCCTTTTTCCCGCACTTTCGCCAGCTCGCGCGCAATCACGCCGGTGTTGGCGTTCAGCTTGTCGTTTGGCGAATCAACGTTAATGGCGCACTGCGCACGCTGGAACAGCACGCGGCAGTCGAAGCCGAGGCTCAGATCTTTGGCATTGTTCTTGTTGAGGCTCTGCTGAACGTGCCAGAACAGCGCTTCACGGGCTAAATCTGCCCGCCAGTAGCGCTCCAGCTCCGCCGATTCGCGGATCGGCTGCCAGGCCGACTCCCACATGATCGACAGGCGATCCTGGGTGACCGCCTCGCTCATCAGGCTCACCGGCTGATGCGGCAGCGGCGAAAGCGTCGCCACCGGGGTCGGCGTATGGCGTTTGCCTTTCAGCTCGCCAAAGGTTTTGGTGATCTGCTCGGCGACTGCGCGGCTGTCGACGTTACCGACCACAATCAGCGTCATCGCATCCGGCGTGTACCATTTTTCATAGAAATCTTTCAGCTGTGCGGCATCGACTGGCGCTTTCACCTCGGCCGCCGGATCGTGGCTCAGCAGCGGCGACCCTTTCAGGCGGTAGCGCCACCAGCTCTCTTTGGTGTCGGCAGGCCAGGTCGCGACCATATCATTGCTGCTCAGCGCGTAATTTACCGTCTCTGGGGTAACGGTCAGTTTCCCGGCGGCATCGGCCAGGTAGACCATCGCCTCTTTCAGCAGATCGCTGCGGTTATTCGGCAGGCTGAGGTTATAGAGCGTGTATTCGTAGGAGACCAGCGCCGGCGGCAGCGGGCGTTTCGGGTCAATACCCTGTTGCCAGAGAGATCGCACCTGCGCCGGTTCGAGGCGGCCGCTATGGGTTAAGGCAACGCGGGGAATAACGTGACTGAAACCGCTCTGCTGCGCATTTTCGGTGAGCGAGCCGGTATCAATCGAGAGTCGGATTTCAATACGATCGCTGGGGCGCTGCGGAGTGGAGAGAACCTGCCACTGGAAACCATTCGCCAGCTTGCCTTGTTGCCATGCCGGATCGGGCTGGAGCGCCTCTGCCTGCACATAACCGGCCGCTGCCAACATCAGCAACCCGCCTGTTAACAATCGAATTTTTGTGCCCTGCATGAGAACCCCTAATCAACATTCCTGGTTAAAAAGTATGCCGCCCATAGGTCAATGGACAGACATAAAACACTCCGCTTTTAGACCGCAGGAAACGCAAAACGTCACAGCGCGAAGTGAAGAATCCCGAAAATTCAGCGTGAATTGTGACGGAAGCAAGGGGGTAATTATGCTTAGCTGCCCGTAGTCAGACAAGGACTACGGGCGTAAGTCTTGAAATTATGAAGAGATTTCTGACGTTTTTGCGGCGCTGGTTCGATTATTAAGCGTATCGTTGAGCTGTTTTTCATCCAGCTCTTTAACCCATTTCGCCACCACAATGGTCGCCACGCCGTTACCGACCAGGTTGGTCAGCGCACGCGCTTCGGACATAAAGCGGTCAATACCGAGGATCAGCGCCAGGCCCGCCACCGGCAGGTGGCCAACCGCAGAGAGCGTTGCCGCCAGCACGATAAAGCCGCTGCCTGTAACCCCGGCCGCCCCTTTGGAGGAGAGCAGCAGCACCACCAGCAGGGTGATCTGATGGAAAATATCCATGTGGCTGTTGGTCGCCTGGGCGATAAACACCGCCGCCATCGTCAGGTAGATAGAGGTGCCGTCCAGGTTAAACGAATAGCCGGTCGGGATCACCAGACCCACCACCGATTTGCGGCAGCCCAGGCGCTCCATCTTCTCCAGCATGCGCGGCAGCGCTGATTCGGAGGAGGAGGTGCCCAGCACAATCAGCAGCTCTTCGCGGATATAGCGAATGAATTTGAAGATGTTGAAGCCGGTGACGCGGGCGATAGTCCCGAGCACAATCACCACAAACAGAATACAGGTAGCGTAGAAGCAGATGATCAGCTGACCCAGCTGCACCAGCGACCCGACGCCATATTTGCCGATGGTGAAGGCCATCGCCCCGAACGCACCGATCGGTGCCAGGCGCATAATCATGTTGATGATGCCGAAAATCACCTGTGAGAAGCTTTCTATGACGTTAAAAATCAGCTGGCCTTTGTGGCCCAGGCGATGCAGGGCAAAACCAAACAGCACGGCGAAGAGCAGCACTTGCAGGATGTTGCCGCTGGCAAAAGCGCCAATTACGCTCGCCGGGATGACATCCATGATAAACGCCACAATCCCCTGCGACTGCGCCTGTTCGGCGTAGACCGCCACCGCCTTGGCATCGAGGGTGGAGGGATCGACGTTCATCCCTGCGCCGGGTTGCACGACGTTGACGATAATCAGGCCGATGATCAGCGCCAGCGTACTGACAATTTCAAAGTAGAGCAGTGCCACCGCGCCGGTACGCCCGACCGCTTTCATGCTCTCCATACCGGCAATACCGGTAACAACGGTACAGAAGATAACCGGCGCGATGATCATCTTGATGAGCTTCACGAAGCCATCACCAAGGGGTTTCATCTGTGCGCCGAGTTCAGGGTAGTAATGGCCAAGCAAAATACCGATAGCGATCGCTGTCAGGACCTGAAAGTAGAGACTTTTAAACAGGGAGGTTTTCATAAGGTGTCCTTGAGATTAACCTCAGGCTTTATAGGGTTTTCGGTTAGCCTGCGGATTAAAAATAACACCCGTCCTGAATGACAGAAATGTGCTTACGGCGTTTCCGAAACAAGAATGTTAAAAACTTTGAGCTGACTCGCACAATCTCGTAACAAAGTAACTATTTTAATCAACGCCCGCAGCGGCCAGATAGCGCTTCTCAAAGGCATCTGGCGATACCGCCTCATCCTTAGCGGAAAAGAGCTGACGTTCGCAGATATCGAGACGCAAACTCTGAGGCGGAAGGTCGTAGTGGCGCAGCCGCTCAGCAACACCGGCAACATTCGCCTGCTGCAACAGTGCCTCAGCAGGAAGCGCAACCGCCAACGGCAGCGTAATGCCCCGTGCCTGCCAGTCGGCCAGCAGGTGACACGCCTCTTCCAGCATCCAGTCGCACACTTTGCCCGTCAGCCCACAGGCCTCGATTTGCGCGAACAGTTCGGCGTCTGCGACCTCGTTATCATCAGACTTACGTAAACGCAGCAGCGCACGGGCGCTGACCACTTCGCTATCCGGCTGCGCGCGCAGCGGTTGCAGCCAGAGCGCAAAACGCTGCTGCTCAAGAGCAGAGAGAAGGTCAGCTTCCTGCGACAGCCAGTTATGAGCCGCTTCGCGCTGCTGCGCATCGAAGAAGTGGATCTGGTTTTTGCCATTTCGCTGGGCGGCGGCAAGCGCGGAAGTGGCCTGCTGCATAAGCACCTGCGCGGAGTGCGTGCTGCCCGTCATCGCCACCCCAAGGTTGGCGTGCGGGCGCAACTGAATGCCCTTCAGCGGCACACGCTCGTTGATAACAGTGAGCACTTGCTTACTTAATTTCATCGCCTGCCAGGGCTGCTGAATGGCGGGCGCGAAGAGGGCAAAATCGCTGATATTAAGCTGCGCCAGCAGCATACCCGGCGACAGCACCGATTTAAGCTTTTCCACCAGCGTCAGCAGCAGCACTTCACGCTGATCTTCATGCAGCACCCCGGCGGTGTCGCGCAGGGTGTCGCTGGAGATTATCAACAGCGCCGCGCGCGCATCGGCGGTGACGGCCTGCTCAAGCAGCGCCAGCAGGACGGCTTTATTCGGCAATTCGGAGACCGGGAAGCGCACCGTTTGCGTATGGCTCTCCTCCTGCTGATGCTGTAGCTGCTGCTGGTTGCGGTTATAGCTGCGCACGATGCGGCCAATTTCATCATCTTTATGATGGCGCGGCAGCGGCAACTGGTGACCAGGCAGCGCCTGCGGCGGGATCTCATCCAGTTCGCGGGCGATTTTACGCAGCGGATGCATCACCAGCCGGTTGATACACCAGGTGAGCGCCACGGTCAGCATTAACGTCAGCAGTAAGTAAGCCGTCACTAACGTCGACAGGGTACTGATCACAAACTTATAGACGCGGTACGAGTCTGCCTGCAGCACAAGGTAGGCCAGCGGCTGCGGGTTGACCGGGCGCTCAAGCGAGTAGATAGGCAGTGAAATCTGGATCGGCAACTCAAACATGCGGGTAATGGTCACCGGCACCGGGCGCTCGGGAATAAAGCGCATGCGCAGCGCCTGGAACTGGTTAGGCAGCATCACGTCGGCGCGGCTTACCACCCCGGCGGGTTTAATCTGTTTGATGATCGCTTCGGCTTCAGGAATATCCGCCTTTAAAATTGCCGCCGAGAGGGGTTCGCGCACAGAGCGGGCGATGCTTTCCAGTTGCGTAGCCGTGTTATAGCGATTCTGCTGCAGGAAATGGAACAGCAAAATAACGCAAAAAATAAGCACAAAGAACATGGAGACAACAGCAACCATGGCCATTTGTTTGATGGTTAAAGAACGGCTAACACGCAAAATCACTCTCCAGAGAAACAATCGGCGCAGAGGATGGGTCAGGATGACTCTGCCGCCAGAGTATACTCTATCGCAGGGCGATTAAGATAAGGGGCTACGCAGATTCTCATTGGCCCACGAGTGGCGCAAAAAGATGTAATAACCTTTTGAATCTTATGCGATTAACCGCCGCGCAACGCAGCCGATGCGCGGCGATCTTCCGCCAGGAATAGTCTATTTTTACCAGTCGGCCTGCGGCACCAGCGGTTGCAGCGGCATATCCATGTCGCCCTGCCAACCCGCGCCAGAGTAGCGCACATAAATCATCCCGTGGCTTGGGGTGTAATCTTTCGCCTGCTGAATATCAATACCCGCACCGACAAACCAGTTGTTGGTCACCCGCCGTTCGACCAGCGCCCGCGCCGTATAACCAAAGCCGTTACTGTGGCTTCCCGTCTCCGGCACACCGCGCAACTGGTCGCGGAAATCAGCCGGAAGCAGGCCAGCCCGCGGATAGCGCGGCATGGTTTTATTACGCGAATGAGACCACGACGCGGAACCGCCCAGTTCCCACGACCAGTTCTCCGTGCGTTGACGCCACAGCACCGGCACCGCGAACGAGAGGTACTCCTGCGGGCTGTAGTAACCGCCCTGGCCCAGCGTGTAGTTGCTCAGGTCTTTATCGTAGTGCCAGATCATGTTGTTCAGGCCGACGGTAACGCGCCGATTGTTCTCGTTAATCAGCTTGTAGTAGTAGCCGGTCATCCAGCGCACGCGCCAGTTATCGTCGACGTTTTTCCCCTGCAGCGTATCCGCGCCGAGGCTTGCCCAGACGCCGTTCGCTTCACCCTTATCGTAACTGAGGCTCAGCGTCGCGCCGTTGGCGCGCACCCCGCCCCAGGTTTTCCCGGTGTTGGGATCTTTCTGACCGCCAAAGGCCAGTAGCGAACTGGAGATAGCGCGACGGTGCAGATCAACGGTGTAACCGAGCGGCCCGACATCTCCGCTGTAGCTCACGCCGCCAACCACATCGACAACGTTAAAGCCCATCGGCGTGGTGCCGATATCCATCCCCCAGCGTTCGTTACGCCAGCCTGCGCCGAGACTGACGCCGCGATCGGACTGATGGCGGTTACCGCCCACGCAATCAATGTCTCCACAGGTACCAAAGTTCGGGCTGTAGGTACCATCGGCATTCTGGCTGAAGGTACCAACATCCATATCCACCATGTCGGCGCGCAGCAACAGCCGCCCGTCCGCCAGCGGCGTATCCGCCTGCAACATGGTGGTGTGGCCTTTCAAATCGGAATAGCCGCCGGTGCCGCTGGAGCCGGAGTACTCATGTTGCAGCGTGACGTTGAGATCCTGCTGGCGATAGAGATCCGCCGCATCGCTGCGCACGCCGCGCTTCAGCCAGTCATCGCGCTCATCGTTGCGCGTCAGGCGAGTAAAGGTGTCGTTATCGGCAGGGCGCTGCGGTGTAATGCCTGCGGCGACCATCGCCTCTTTATAGTGCTCCAGCGCCTGTTGCGGCGCGCCGTTCTGCGCCTCAAACCGTGCGGCATCGCGCAGCACCAGCGCGCTCTCCATCGACGGCGGCTGTGCTTTGGCCTGCGGCACAATGGCGCTGAAAATGCGTCGTGCGCTGGCGCTATCGCCAAGCTGATTCTCTACCAGCGCCAGTCGCCGCTGGGTGTTGATCGAGGGCGGTTCACCGCTGGCTGAGGCGGCAGGCAGTTTCGCCAGCTGCGCCCGCGCCGCCAGCGGATTGCCGCTGTAGGCATAGAGTTCAGCCAGCCCGAGCAGAGCCTCTTCGTTAGCCGGTTCCCGCTTGAGCGCACGCTGGTAGTAATCCTGCGCCTCGGTGGCATCGCCGCGCTGCTGCGCCCAGTCGGCAAGGGTTAAATCGAGCCGCGTGCTCGCCGGCTGCTGGGTTAACAGCGCGATGGCCTCATCTTCGTGGCCGCTGTCGCGCAGGCGGTTCGCCCGCTCCAGCAGTTGGTTGCTTTGCAGCCGGTCGGCCAGCTCCTGGATATTGCTGTTCCACTGCGCCTTCGGCAGCGTGTTGAGGTGATCCAGCGCCGCCTGCGCCCGCTCGGTGCCGGAGAGATAGAGCCCGTAGGCGTAAACCTGCTCCGCATCGCCCGCTTTCTGCGTCGCCAGTTGCCGCATCAGGTTGTCCGCTTCGCTCGCCTGCCCGGCCTGGCGCAGATCGCTCGCCAGCCGGTAGGTGATCCAGACACTGCCCGGATCGAGCGCCAGCCGCTGGCGTTGCAGCGCGGCGGCCTGCGCCCACTCGCCTTTACTCTCCAGCGCTTCGGCCTGCTGCGCTAAGCGGTCATTATTCAGGCCGCGTTCAATATCGTCGATGCTGCGCCGCTGGCTGGCGTTAAGGGAGCGGATAAAGCTTTCGGCTTTTTCCGGCGACTCGGCGCGGTAAATATTGGCCAGCCCGCGCACGGCATTGGTGTTTTCACTGTCCATGCGCAGCGCCTGGCGGTAGAAGGTTTCCGCCGCGGCGTTATCTTTGCGCGCCGCCGCCGCGTCACCGAGGCCGAGCACCGCGTAGCTGTCGCTGTTATCCGTTGCCCTTGCCTGCTGGTAGTAACGCTCGGCCTGCGCCGGATTATTGGCTTTTAACGCCGCATCGCCCTGCTGGATCAGCAGCCAGTAGCGGTTGGTTTGCAGCAGGCTGTCCCACTTGCTGCGATTGCCGCTGTTCGGATCCATGGCGATCGCTTTTTCAAACTGCGCCACTGCGCGGGCGCGATCGCCGCGTTGGGAATAAGCCTGGCCCAGCGCGCCGACGGCTTCGCTGTCGGCACTGTTAGCATTAACCGCCTGCTGTAGCTCACCAATCGCTTTCCCACCCTGACCGGCATCGACTGCCGCAAGACCGGTGGCACGGGCGCGAAACGCCGGGTCAGCCAGCTGTTTTTGCTGCGCCGCCAGCAGGGAACGGGCGTTATCGACCGTGTCGCCAGCGGAGAAGAGAGTCAGAAAATGTTGTAGCGCTTTCACGCTGGCGTCGCTAACCGGCATGCGCTGGATCTGCTGATACCAGAGCCCGGCTGCGGTGTCGCGCCCGGCGTTCGATTTCGCCATCTCCTCCAGCAGCGCGTAGCCCTCGGCATCGCGCCCGTCGGCAAACAGCATCTGCGCCAGTCCGCCCTGCAACTGTGCATTGCCGGGGTTACGGCTGTTCAGCGCCTGCAATCGGCTGACCGCCTCGTTGTGGCGCGCAGGCACTTTTGCCACCAGCAGCCAGTACTCAACGGCGATATCGCCCTCCGGCGGGTTGCCTTTAAACAGCGCGTCATAGGCGGCAATCGCCTCTTGCGTGTGGCCGGTGGTGGCCTGTAAACGCGCCTGTTGCAGCGCCTGGCGGCCTTCAGCCGAGGAGAGCGCCATGGTGGTAACCGACGCTTTATAGGCGCTGGAGTCCGGTGCCAGCTGCTTTAAGCGGTCGAGCTGTTTCTGCGCACCGGCACTGTCGCCCTGGCGCAGCAGATAGCGCATACGCGCCGCCACCACTTCAGGGTTATCGGGGTCGATCAGTTCAAGGCGATAGAGCGACTGGCGCACCAGATCTTCGCGGCGGGCGCTTTCACCCAGACGCACCTGCGAGAGCAACTGCTGCTGCGCGCTGGTCGGCTCGGCCGCCCCGGCGGCAGGTGCCAGCGAGAGGCCGATTGAAACACAAAGAAAACTTACGACGAACTTGTGCATTCCGCGCCCCAGTCAGGTTGTAACTCACCGCGAGGGGTGAAACGAAAACGGTGTTGATCCCAGCCCTGGCCGAACAGCGTCAGCACCGCGCTGAAGTAGGCATCATCGCCAGGATAGTGGTCAGCAACGCGCTGGCGCTGCACGGCCTGCGCGTCACGATCCTGCAAGAAGGGAAGCATCGAGGCGGAAAAACCGACCGGGCCATCGCCGCGGATCTGCCCGCTGGCTACATCCACCTTCTCCGGCACCACGCCATTTTTAATGGTGGCGGTCGCCATCGGCTTCAGTTTGTTGAGCAGGCGCGCTTTCTGCGGATCGGCATCGTTCATCATGCCGACCCAGAGATAGACGCGGATGGCATCGTAGCTGCTGACCAGCGTTTTACCCGGCTGCAACTGCCACCCTTTACCCTTCTCATAGCGCACCCAGTCCGGCGAGAAGCCTTTCGGCGCGGTCTCCAGCAGCAGGCGCAGGTTGGTTTCACGCAGCGTCGACCACGGCGCGCCAAAGCGGGTGAAGTAGCTCGCCAGCTGCGGCGGGAGATAGCTCGGATTAAAGCGCCACGTTGTCGGTTCGGCAAAACTGACCTTGCCCGGCAGCAGCATGGAACCGAGCCCCGGCACCGTCACCACTTCCTCTTTCGCAATCCGTGTCAGCAGGGATTTGCCCAACTGGCTGTAGCGATCCTCTTTCCATAGCCTGCCCGCCTCCAGCAGCGACCAGGCGATCCAGATATCGGCGTCAGAGGCAGAGTTGGTGTCGAGCACTTCCCAGCCGTTATCGGCCTTCTTGCCCCATAGCCAGGCGGGAAGCTGCTTGTTCAGCGAGCCTTCGGCGAGATTATCTTCGGTCCAGCGCAAAACTTTATCGAACATGGCGCGATCGTTAGCCGCCAGCGCGAAGAAGAGTGCATAACTCTGCCCTTCCGAGGTGGTGATTTTGCGCGAATCGCTCGGGTCGATAACGCGCCCGCCGTCGCTGATATAGGCCTGTTTAAAGTGGTCCCAGGCCGGCCAGTTACAGGCGGCGCGAACGTTCATCGCCGCCATCACCAGCATCGCCATCACCACCCAGCGTACGCTTTTCATTACCGTTTACTCATGATCCGAAGGGTCAAGACGGCGGCGGCTAATGATACGCAGCAGGCGCCACAGCACCCACGCCATCAACACCACACAGACCGCAGCCAGCACCGCCAGCAGCACCGGATGGTTCGCCAGCGCATACCAGATGCGCTCAAACCACGGCAGGTGGCCAACATAATAAATATCGCCAACGCGCAGGCCATTTACCCCCGATTCACGGATCACCGTCACCGAGCCGTAGATCGCCGCGCGCTTGCCGCTGTCGTTAATCGCGCCGTTCAGCAACTCATAACCGCGCGGGCTGTCAGCAAGCAGCGCTACCACGCTACGCTGGTCGTTGTAGGGTGACTGGAAGCCGATAATCGCCGCCATCGGGCCATCGGAGGTAATGCCGGTTTGCGTATCGGCCTGGCGGTCGGCGGCATCCGGCACAATCGAGGCGAACGGCGTCTGGCGCAGCGGGGTTTTTACCCAGCTCTGCGCGGCATTCACCAGCAGATCGATATGCTTATCATCTTTCAGCTCAGGCGGAATGGCACCGATAATCATGATATCGGCGTCTTTATCCTTGATCTGGTTGCCATCGCTGGTTAACTGTACGTTAATTGCCGGGAAACCGGTCTGCGCGCCTACCGTGCCCAACGAGTCAAGCAGCGTGGAGACCTGTGCCGGGGTCGGCTGCGGCGGCGTCACAACGATGGTTTGCGACAGATCCGCCATGCGGCTGAACGGGAAGCCCGCATTGGCAAAGGCACGTAAATCCGGCATCGCGAGGAAGTGGTAATACTTCGAGAAGTCGATGGTGGAGTCATCGCCAATCACCACGCGGTTCGGCACCTGCTGGAAAGTAACGCAGTTATCAATCGTGCCGCCCGGCATCGGGTTCATATACTGGAAATCGAAGCGTAGCTGGTTCACCGCGCCGAGTTTCAGCGCCGGAATGGAGACATCAGTTTTGCTGTCGAGCAGCCCTTGCAGCACCGGCAGACGCAGCAGCAGGTTGTTGCTCTCCTGGGTGCCGGTCAGGTTGAAGTATTGCAGGAACTGGTTATTCAGGCTGATATCCATCCGCGAGCCATCTTTGGTCGGCGGGGCGGTATAGCGATAGTTGAGGTTCATGTCTATGCCGGTGCTGCGCAGCAGATAGAGATCCGGCGGCAGGTTCAGCGACAGGTTGATGGACGACGGCTGCAGGCCGGTCGCCTGCAACTGCTCTTCGTAGCCTTTCAGCTCGCCGAAGGTCACCGCGCGATCGGTGCGCACCCAGTTTGGCGCATCGTAAGGCTGGCGGGCCAGCAGCGGTTTCACCTCATCCACCGTCACGCTCTCGCCGCGGAACAGCACATTGCCCTGGGCAATGCCTTTCGCCGCCTGCAGTAGATCCTTATCGTCACGCCCGCTGATCACCAGCAGCTTCAGGTAAGGGTTGTTCGGGTGGTTAACCATTGAGATGGTCGGCCCCTTCGCCGGCGGCAAATCTTTAAGGAAATCAGGACGCTTATCGTTGGTGGCAAAGATAATGGCGTTGCTCTCCGGCAGCGCGTTATAGGAGACCGGGAAGGTCTGCCCGCGCCAGCCGGTGCGTGAACCGAACCACGAGGCGACAATCGCCGCCGCCTGCTGCTGCGCGATATCCGGCGCGCTGGCGAAGACTACCGGCAAGGTCAGCGGGCGGTTATCGCGCGGGTCGTAGAACGGGATCGGGAAGTGGGAGAGATCGTTTTTCACCGACAGCTTCTGGTAGGTGAGATCCAGCGAACTGCTGCGCCCGATATCGAGCCACAGCGTTGAGCTGGCCGGGTTTTCACACACATCGCGATAGTGGCCGACAAACTCCAGCCGCACGCGGTTAAAGTCGGTGATAAACAGCGGGTTGATCGGCATCTGCGCCTGGGTTTTCTTACCCAGCTGCTCTTTAGTCACTGGCAGCACGCCCATCAGCTCATCGTTGAGATAGACCTTCAGCTGCGACTGCACCGGTAACAGCGACGGCGACGGCGTGTACTCGAGGTTGAGCACCGCATTCGATACCACTTCATCGCTACGCGTGCCGAACTCAATCCCGCCATTCGGGTTGATACCGCGCAGCACCATGCTGCCCGGCGGCGGCGCAATCTCGGCGAAGGTGAGCTTCACATCGCGCGACGGCGCATTGGCGGCCACCACGGGCGCATTCGCCCCCTGCACGCCCGGCATCACCTGGCCGATAACGGTCTGGCCTTCGGTCGGCATGGTTGGCGTAACGCTCTCCGTCTCTCCCGGCGCAGGCGTGACCACCGGTTGAGTCGCTGGCGCGACGGCGGGCACGCTCGGCGCGGGTTGCGCAGGCGCTGCGTGGGTCATCATTGGGGCCAGCGTGCTCATCCCCACTGCCACTGCACACATCCAGGATAATTTTCTTTTCATCGCGTATTCATCATTGTTAAGCCAATCACGTCATCGGTTGCTGCACGGCCACATTCCGTTCCGGGCGGCGCGGAATAAATGACACCACCCAGGACACCAGCGCGGTGAGCGAGCGGAAAATCACTTTGACGGACGATGGAGCAAATTCCGCGAGATGGCGGTAGCCGCGGAAACCCAGTTTTAAAATATCCAGCAGGCTCTCCAGAGGTTTATCCTCCGGGAAGCTGTCCTGCCACAGCGCCCAGGTATCGGCGCGGGCGAAGGTACACTGCACAAAATCGATATGCTGTTTGGTGGTCAGCGGCAGCAGTTGCAGACCCACTTCATTGCCGTTGACGCGCGCTACGGTCGCCGGGAAGGCGTACTCCTGCTGGCCGCGTTTAAGCAGCAGGCTCACCTTCTGCCCTTCCAGTACCTGCGCCTGGCCGTTGATCTTGATGCCCAGCCCGCCGTCAGAGAAGTCCTGCACGGTACAGGAGAAGAGATGCCCATCTTCACGGGCAATCGCCGCGGGCATGGTCATCTCCACGCGGTGCGCGCGGCGCACCTGTTTGCTCTCCACCGACACCGCCACCGCGCCGCCGAGGATCACCATGTTGTAGAAGACCCACGCGATACTGACGAAGACGGTAAGGATCTCGTTTTCCGGGCCATAGAAGTAGCGCCAGATGCCGACCGCCACGCCGAGCAGGTTGAGCAACACAAGGAAGATATAGGGGCGTGAGATCACCCAGTCGACATACTCCTCTTCGACCAGCCCGCCTTTAGCGGTAACGTTGAACTTCCCTTTGTGCGGGTTGATCAGCGCCACCAGCGTTGGCGGTGCGATATACCACGCCAGCACCGTTTCGTAGATCTCACTCCAGAAGGAGTGACGGAACTTGCCCTGGATTTTTGAGTTGGTCAGGCTGGCGTGCACCATATGCGGCATCACGAAGAGCGCGATCATGATCGCCGGGGCATAGATGATGTAGGCATGCAGCAGCAGAAACGCCAGCGGCGCGGTCAGGAAGATAAGCCGTGGAATGCCCGACAGGAAGTGGAACATGGCGTTGACGTAGCAGAGCCGCTGGGCAAACTTCAGCCCTTTGCCCATCAACGGGTTATCGAGGCGGAAAATCTGCACCATGCCGCGCGCCCAGCGGATACGCTGGCCAATATGCGCCGAGAGGCTCTCGGTCGCCAGCCCCGCCGCTTGCGGAATACGCATATAAGCAGAGGTATTGCCGAGGCGGTGCAGACGCAGCGAGGTGTGCGCATCTTCCGTTACCGTCTCAACCGCAATGCCGCCAATCTGGTCCAGCGGCCCACGGCGGATCACCGCACAGGAGCCGCAGAAGAAGGTGGCATCCCACATATCGTTGCCATCCTGCACCAGGCCGTAAAAGAGGGTGCCTTCGTTTGGCGTTTTACGAAAACGCCCAAGGTTACGTTCAAACGGATCCGGCGAGAAGAAGTGGTGCGGCGTCTGCATCATCGCCAGCTTTTTCTCTTTCAGGAACCAGCCCATCGTCATCTGCAGGAAGGAGCGCGTCGGCACGTGGTCGCAGTCGAAAATCGACACGAACTCCCCTTTGGCATACTTGAGGGCGTTGTTGATGTTGCCCGCTTTCGCATGCTCATGGCTGGTACGGGCAATGTACTCAACGCCGACCTGTTTGGCGAACTGGCGAAACTCTTCGCGGCCGCCATCATCCAGAATCCAGACCTTGAGCTTATCTTTCGGCCAGTCGATACCCAGCGAGGCGTAAATGGTGTTTTTCACCACGTTGAGATCTTCGTTGTAGGTCGGGACAAAAATATCGACCGACGGCCAGAGCGACATATCTTTCGGCAGCGGTACCGGCTGGCGGTTAAGGGGCCAGATCACCTGGAAGTAGCCGAGCACCAGCACAATCCACGCATAGGTTTCAGCAAACAGCAGCACCAGGCCGCACACCAGGCTGACCGGGTCGTCCCAGTTGAGGGTCGAGGTGTAGCGCCACCAGATGTAGCGGCAGGAGACCGTCAGGGAGAGCACCACCAGCATCAGCACCGAGAAGCGCCCCGGAATGCGCCGCACCAGCAGCGCCACGCCCCACAGCAGAATCAAAAAGACGAATTGCGACAGCGGGTTAAAGGGCTGAGTAATACATAAAATGGCGAGCAGGAACGAGAAGACCACCACCGTGCCAAGAATAATGCGCCGCACTTTCGGGTTTATGTGCCCCAGCTCTTTTTTAGCGTCGAGATGACCGGTGCGCTGCGTCATGCGCTCCGGCAGCGTTTCAAGGAAGTTATGCCAGCGCCCGCGCAGCACGCGAAGACGGGCAAAGTGCTGGCGACGCGGCGATCTCGGCGCGCCCAGCGGGAGCGTCACCATCAGCCACAGAGTTTGAATCAGGTAGCGCGCCGGGTCGAGCGGGCGCGGACGGTCGGGATCGATATGCGGAAACCAGTGGTTCTGCTGCGCGCGCAGCTGCTGCCAGCGCGGGTGCTCCAGCGGGATAAACATCCAGGCGAGGATCGCCCAGAAACAGCCCAATGCGGCGCTAAAGCGCGGTGCGCCATGGTCGCGATAATGCTGATAGCGCGCGTTCAACCGCGCGCCCACTGGCGGAATAAGCAGCCAGGTGGCAAGGCGAATCATGCCTCACTCCCCTGTGCAGCAGGCGCGAAATGGAGCAGACACCAGTTGGCAAGCGTCAGGATCTCTTCTGCCGCCAGCGCATCGCTGCGGTACTCGCCGAGCGGCTGCTTCGACGCCAGGCACTCCGCCATCGCCTCATCGCGGTGGATCACCATCGGCATCATGCGCGGCTGGCTTTGCAGCCACACCTGCCAGAGATCGTCCTGCAACTGGCTGCCAATACGCAGATCGTTAATTAACAGATGCGCGCCGGTGGGCAGCGGCTGCTGGTGCAGGCGCACATGGCAGTTGGTATCGGGTTTGATAATGGTAAAGAGATTGTCGCAGAGATCGATAAAGTGCCGCGCCAGCGGTGATACGCCGTGCGGCAGGTCAATCAGCACCCATTGATAGTGCTGCTGGGTTGTTAACCCTTTCAGTGCGGAGGTCAGCTGTGCAGCCACCGCGTCAAGCTGCGCGGCATTCTCCCACTCGTTGGCTGCCAGGCGGCCAAACGGCAGCAGATCGAGCTGGGTGGTGTAGCGCATGCCGGCATCACGCCACTCGTTGCCGTCCAGCAGTGACCGCGCCCAGCCGGTTGGGTTCTCATACTCGACATTAAATGAGAGGCGCAGAAGGTTATCCGGGCAGGCATCAATTACCAGCACCGACTCACCTAAGAGTTGCAGTGACCAGGCCAGAGCCGCGGTGATCGAGGTCGTCCCCACGCCACCACGGATCCCCTGTAGTCCCAAGATGGTCATCCACGGGTCCTTTATTGTTGACGGGCTAATTCAGCCAGCAGCGGCCAGCGCTTAATCGCGGCGGCAAGTTGTTCGCGCTGGGAAATATCGGCATAGTCGATTTCAGGCAGGGAAAATACCCGGCTAAGCACCAAAAAATCGTTCTGGAATGTGTAACCCAGAGTCGGGTCAGATTGCGTAACGGGTTCATTTTTTTTCATGTTGGCCCGATCCCAGTTGCATATAAAATGATGTAAGAAGTCACAAGGCATCGTGCCCAAGAAAATGCGTTTACATGCTAAATCTGATGTTCTTTAATTTCAATGTTAGGTTTATTTCTCGGCTTTCGCTAGTAAACTGAGTTACAGATAAATTCGCTGCAAGAGGGACACCGTGAACCCCATATTTTCTATCGGCATCCAATCATTATGGGACGAATTGCGTCACATGCCTGTGGGCGGGGTCTGGTGGCTAAATACCGACCGTGAACAGGACGCACTGAGCCTGCTTAATCAAACCCTTGCCGCGCAGGATAAAGCGGCGAAAGTCGCGGTAGCGGGCATGGGTCACGACCTGCAAAACCTCATTAAATTAGATAAAAATCACGGCCCGGAAAAAATCGAGCTCTTCTCCATGCCAAAAGAGGAGAATAGTCTATACTTTTTCACCCGCGATTTGCTCAGCTCTATTGACCCGGACAAATATTTAGTGTTCCTGCTCTGTGCGAATAATGCCTGGCAGAATATTCCCGCCCCTAAATTACGTAAATGGTTAGAAAAAACTTACGCCTGGGCGAAATATAATAACTGCACCCTGGTGGTAATTAACCCTGGCAGCAACAACGACAAGCAATCCTCGATTCTGATGAGTGAATATCGCTCGCTTTTTGGTCTGGCAAGCCTGCGTTATCAAAATGGCATTCCGCTATATGATGTAGCGTGGTGGTGTAATGAAAAAGGCATCAGCGCTCGTCAGCAATTACTGCTCACCGAAGTTGAGGGGCAGTGGCAATTAGCCAAACAGGAAGAGGCCTCCGTTCAGCCACGCAGCGATGAAAAACGGGTTTTAAGTAATGTCGCCGTGCTGGAGGGCGCGCCGCCGCTCTCGGAACACTGGTCGGTGTTTGCCACCAACGAGGCGCTGTTTGAAGAGGCGCGCGCCAGCCAGGCAGCGACGCTGATTTTCGTCCTCGCGCAGAATAGCCAAATCGACGGCCTCGCGCGCCAGATCCACACCCTGCGCCGCCAGCGCGGCAACAATCTCAAAATTATCGTGCGTGAAACCATCGCCAGCCTGCGCGCCACCGATGAGCGTCTGCTACTCGGCTGCGGGGCGAATATGGTGATCCCGTGGAACGCGCCGCTGTCGCGCTGCTTAACGCTGATTGAGAGCGTACAGGGCCAGCAGTTTACGCGGCTGGTGCCGGAAGATATCTCCACCCTGCTGTCGATGACGCAGCCGCTGAAGCTGCGCGGCTTCCAGCCGTGGGAGGTGTTTTGCGATGCGGTGAGCAATATGGTCAACAACACGCTGCTGCCGCCGGATGGCAAAGGGGTGCTGGTGGCGCTGCGTCCGGTGCCGGGCATTCGCGTTGAGCAGGCGCTAACGCTCTGTCGGCCAAACCGCGTCGGCGATATCGTCAGCATGAGCGACAACCGGCTGGTGCTCTTCCTGTCTTTCTGCCGGGTTAACGATCTTGATACCGCGCTGAACCACATCTTCCCGCTGCCGACGGGCGATATCTTCTCTAACCGCATGGTGTGGTTCGAAGATAACCAGATTGCCGCCGAAGTGGTGCAGATGCGCGCCCTGCCGCCGGAGCGCGCCTCAAAGCCGCTGCCCGCCACGCGTCAGGAGAAGAAGTTGATTAATGCCGAACACGATGGCACCAGCTGGCGTCGTATCCCCCAACCGCACCGGTTATTAAGCGATATGACGGAGCCCTCCTCATGATGTCAATCAGCGATATTATTCAGCTTATCGTGCTTTGCGCGCTGATCTTCTTTCCGCTGGGCTACCTTGCGCGCCACTGGCAGCGCCCGTTGCGTACCGCGCTCCGTTTAACTTTTACTAAACCCCGCTATGTAAAACCGATTGGCGTTTTACGCAGGGATTCGCACGCCAAGGCAGACCGTAAACATGACAAATAATCCGATCCCCTCCTCTGCGCCGTCGCCGCTGTGGCAATACTGGCGCGGCCTTTCCGGCTGGAACTTCTACTTCCTGGTGAAGTTTGGCCTGCTGTGGGCAGGCTATCTTAACTTTCACCCGATGTTGAACCTGGTATTTATGGCGTTTCTGCTGGTGCCGCTGCCGCGCCTGAGCCTGCATCGCCTGCGCCATTGGGTGGCGCTCCCGCTTGGTTTTGCGCTCTTCTGGCACGACACCTGGCTGCCGGGGCTTGAAAGCATGATGAGCCAGGGCACGCAGGTGGCGGGCTTTAGCGCCGATTACCTGCTCGACCTGGTAACGCGCTTTATCAACTGGCAGATGATTGGCGCAGTGTTTGTGCTGCTGGTGGCGTGGCTCTTTTTGTCGCAGTGGATTCGCGTCACGGTGTTCGTGGTGGCGATCATGATCTGGCTGAACGTGCTGACCTTAACCGGCCCGGCCTTTAATCTGTGGCCCGGCGGCCAGCCGACCACCACGGTCACTACCACCGGCGGTTCGCAGGCAGCAACGGTGGCGGCTGCGGGCAATACGCCGGTAGTCGGCGATATTCCGGCGCAAACGGCCCCGCCGACCTCGGAAAACCTCAACGCATGGCTTGCCAGCTTCTATGCGGCGGAAGAGAAGCGTCAAACCACCTTCCCGACACAGCTGCCCGCCGATGCGCAGCCGTTCGATCTGCTGTTTATTAATATCTGCTCCCTGTCATGGGCTGATATTGAAGCCGCCGGTCTGGCGTCGCACCCGCTCTGGTCGCACTTCGATATTGAGTTTAAAAACTTTAACTCGGCAACCGCCTACAGCGGCCCGGCGGCGATCCGCCTGCTGCGCGCCAGCTGCGGTCAGCCATCGCACAAGAATCTCTATCAGCAGGCGAATAATCTGTGTTATCTCTTTGATAACCTGTCGAAACTCGGCTTTACCCAGCAGCTGATGATGGATCATAACGGCGAGTTCGGCGGCTTCCTGAAAGAGGTGCGCGACAATGGCGGCATGCAGGCACCGCTGATGAACCAGGCGGGGCTGCCGCCGACGCTGCTCTCCTTTGACGGCTCGCCGATTTTTGACGATACCGCGGTGCTTAACCGCTGGATGGAGTCAGACAGCTTCAAGCAGGGCAAACCGACCGCCACCTTCTATAACCTGCTGCCGCTGCACGATGGCAACCACTATCCGGGCGATCGCAAAACGGCGGATTACAAACTGCGGGCGCAGAAGCTGTTTGATGAGCTGGATGCCTTCTTCACGCAGCTTGATAAGTCCGGGCGCAAGGTGATGGTGGTGCTGGTGCCGGAGCACGGCGCGGCGTTGCAGGGGGATAAGATGCAGGTCTCTGGCCTGCGCGATATTCCAAGCCCGTCGATTACCAACGTGCCGACGGCGATTAAGTTCTTCGGCATGAAAGCGCCGCATCAGGGTGCGCCGCTGGTGATTAACCAGCCGAGCAGCTTCCTGGCGGTGTCGGAGATTGTTACCCGCGTGCTGGATGGCAAAATCTTCACCGAGGATAGCGTCGACTGGGATAAGTTGATTGGCAATCTGCCGCAAACTGCGCCGGTATCGGAGAACGCCAACGCGGTGGTGATCCAGTACCAGAACAAGCCGTACGTGCGGCTTAACGGCGGCGACTGGGTGCCCTATCCGCAGTAACAACCCTTGCCTGATGGCGCTGCGCTTATCAGGCCTACGAAAACCGCTCCGGTGGTATTCGCAGGCCCGGTAAGGCACCGCCCATCCATACCGCACATTCCGTAGGCCGGGTAAGGCAAAGCCGCCACCCGGCATCAGGCACCACCCACCCAGACCGCACACTCCGTAGGCCGGGTAAGGCAAAGCCGCCACCCGGCATCAGGCACCACCCACCCAGACCGCACATTTCGTAGGCCGGATAAGGCGTAGCCGCCACCCGGCATCAGGCACCACCCACCCAGACCGCACATTACGTAGGCCGGGTAAGGCAAAGCCGCCACCCGGCATCAGGCATCACCCATCCAGACCGCACATTACGTAGGCCGGGTAAGGCAAAGCCGCCACCCGGCATCAGGCGTTAACGCTGCTGCGCCAGCCAGACCAGCATCTTCAGGCTGGCGGAATAATAATCATCCTGCGAGGTGATCTGCGGCTCGCCCGTCGGCTCGCCAAGAGTTAAATCCCGCACCGCCAGCAACCCCTCGTTCATGTTGTAAGGCGCATTCTCGTTGGTCGTCACATTGACCCACGCTGGCGTCTGGTTGCGCGCAAACCCCTGCCACCAACTGCGCCACGGTGTTAACAACGGGCTCTGCGGATTGTGCCAGGCGATGTAGAGCGGCACCCGAATGGCGTCGTAACTCATGCGCGGCGGCCACTCTGTTGCCGGGCTAAAGGTACCGTCCGCCGAGAGCGACACCCAGTCGGTCGGCAGGCGCGGTTTGCCGAAGGCCATCTTGCCCACCATTTTTTGCCCGTCATCAATCAGCTGCTGCCAGATCACCCGGTGGCTGCGGTTGGCGAAATCCTGCCACGCCGGGAAGATAAAGTAGGAGGGGTTCAGCGTCACGCGGCTATTCAGATTAAAGCCTTTCGCCCCCGGCAGCATCACATGATAGCCAGCAAAATTAATCACAGTATGTTTCAGCACCGCCTGGGTAATGGCGTCCGACGCGGCGGTATAGGCGGGCAGATTCCAGCGCTCACCCGCTTTCAGCAGCGCCCAGGCGATAAGGATATCGCCGTCGGTGGCATCGTTTTTATCGGCAATCGGATCGGCCTCCACCGGGTTATAGCGCCAGTAAAAGAGGCCGTTTTGCTTGTTTTGCAGCGTGGTATGCGTCCAGTGCCACATGCTATCGAACGCCGCTTTATCGTTATTGCCGACCGCCATCAGCATGGCGAAACCCTGCCCTTCGGTGTGGGAGACGTTGTTATTGCCGGTATCGACAATCCGCCCGTCGGGCATTAAAAAGCGCGCTTTGTAGCTCTCCCAGGCGGTCGCGGCCTGCGACACGGTGGAAAAGAGCAGACTGGTTAACATCACTATCGCGGCAAACAGGGGTTTAAACATAGCGAGTCTCACTCTGGGTTGGCGTAGCGAAAGAGAACATCCGAGACAGAATAGAGCGCTTCCCGGCTAAACACGAGGCGCGCATCGCCGCCCTGATCCTGCATCCAGCGGCCATAAAGCCCTTCAAGCACGGCGCAAAAGGCGTGGCACCAGCGCGTCTGCTGTGCTTCATCGCGGGCGACGGGCAGCGCACGGTGGCGAAAGGTCATGCCGCTGTCGCTGGCCTCAATATCAATCACCCCCCAGTTGAAGGCGGTAAGTCTGGTGTTGATCGCCGCTTCCAGCTCACCAACGGTAGTTGATGCCATAAGCGGCGTCTGCATGGCCAGCGTCTCGCCCATCTGGCGCAAAAACGGCAGGCTCTGCGCTTCGCCGACGTTTCTCACCATGCCATCGACCATTACGCTAAGCAGATCAAACCAGCCCGGCGGCGTCTGCTGTTGCTGATGCCAGGCCAGTTCAGGGGTTAAGTTGGTGGTCATTATTTCTCTCCCAACATATACCGCAGCCAGAGGCCTGCGGTGCTTTCGTTATAACTGCCGAAGGTGTCGTACCCGACGTTGCCGCCCACCGACATATTTTTGTTCACGTTGTAATCGAGCCCGGCGCGGAAGTTATAGCCGATGCCGTTTTGCGACGAGCCACGATACTGCGCCTCTTTGATAAAGCCGAGCGCCGCCAGCTGTTCCAGCATCCCCTGCGCCTGCGGGGAGGTCGGGAAGTAGTCGCTCTTATCCTGGGTGTAGGATTGATACCCCACCGCCCCGCCAAGGCGCACTCTCCAGTTATCGATCTTCTGCGTGAAGTCCACCGGCAGCGAGACGCTGACGTAGTTCTGCGGGCTGAAGTAACCGCCCTGGCCGAAGGTGAAGTAGCTGAGGTTTTTTGCGTAATCCATCCAGCTAATGCTCAGCCCGGTCTGCAACTGGCGGAAATCATCATGCAAGGGGCGTAAATAGACCCCGGCGTTAGCGTTAAGGCTGTTGTTGCTGGCCACGTTTTCGCCGAGATAGCTGTAGCCACCGCCGCCAACATAGAACCCGGCATCGCCATCATCGTAGCTCAGCTGCGCGCTGCCGCCGTTTTTGGTCACCCGTCCCCAGCGCTCGCCGGAGAACTTATCCTGCAAGCCAACGTAGGAGAGCAGGCTGTCGGTCACCGCGCGGCGCTCGCCGGTGAGGATCAGCGTCAGGTAGTTGGTCAGCTTCGGCGACCACTTCACGCCGCCCACCAGCGTGCTGAGATCTTCCCCCAGCGGCGTGGTGCCGATATCGAGCTTATAGCCCTCGCCGCTCAGCGCCATGTTCAGCTCAACGCCGTTGCCGTTCTGCGCATCGGTCGAGGCGCGGATCGGATCGTTATAGTTTTTCTTATAGGTCGACTCGCTCAGGCTCTGTAAACGGCTTGAGCCGAGCAGCGTGCTGAGGTTGTCGAAGCCCTCTGCGGTAAAGGGCGATAGTTTCCCGGCGTCGGCGTAGCGAGCCAGATCGGTGAACTTATCGCTGCCGTCGGTGGCGGTTGAACTGTTCGCCGTTTTAATGGAAGTCGCCAGATTGGTCGCCGCATCCGCCAGCGGGTTACTGCCGTAGCGCCGCCAGGCATCGCCCGATGCGCTGCCGGAACTGAGGGAAACCGGCGTGGCGGTCAACTCAAAGCGCGACTCGCCAAACGGCGAGCTGGACCAGGTAAGCGGCGCTTTCGCCTCCGTCAGCTTGCTGGTGCCCGTCTCGCCATCGCGCCCGCGGATCGCCACCCCGCCCTGCAACCACATACCGGTTTTCTCGTTCATCTGCTGCATCATCTCGTCCACCTGGCGCAGGGTGCGGCTTTGCGTGGTCTCGATCGGCAGATCGGTGCGTGCGGTACCCGGCAGCTGGCTGCCCGGCTCGCGCGCCGTCTGCGCCACCTGCCACGGCATAGCTTGCCCGTAAGGCGACGGCGTTTTACTGGTGGTGGTGAAGGGGTTATCCGCCAGCAGTGCGCCGCCAAGGGTTGGCGTGCCGGTGCCGTTGCTCTCCTCCAGCCCGACCAGCTTGCCGCGCGCGCTGCGTAAATAGGTCATCGCCTGCTGGTGGTTGCCTTTCGCCTCCTCCAGCCGCGCCAGTAACAGCAGGCGGTCCGGCGAGTTGTCGCTGCGCAAGCCGCTGGCGAGAGTTTGCGCTTTCCCGACGTTGTTCTCTGCCAGCGCGACATCAATCGCGCCGACGCGCGCCGCCTGATCGTCGCTGTCGCGGGTCATCAGGTAGTCATAGAGCACGCCCGCCTCTTTGTTCATCTTGCCGGACTGATACAAGCGCCCCATGGCGAACATCAAATCGGTGTTCTGCGGGTCGTTTTGCAATGCGCGGATCAGCGCGTCGTACGCCGCAGCGTAGTTCCCCTGCTCGCGCAGCCTGTCGGCCTCGTTGATGACATAGCCGTTGCGTACCCCGGCAAGCTGCGCTGGCGTGCTGCGCGCCTGCATCTCGGGGCTTTCGACAAACGTCTGCGCTTCGGCGTTGAGTCCCGCCTGGTTGAGCACGGCAATCTGATCGGCATAATCTCCGGCGTTGCCCTGCACGCCCTGGCGCATATTGCCGCGCACCAGCGCCACCGCAGAAGTGAGATCGCCGCTGCGCGCCAGCATACGCGCCAGTTTCCCGGCATCGACGGGGCTGACGGGCGAGGTTTGCGCCAGCGCTTTCAGAGTGTTGGCGGCAGCGGTCATATTGCCCTGCGCCAGATAGCGCTCGGCGGTGACCATCTGTAAGTTATAGTTGGCCCGCTGCGCCAGCTCGCGCATCTGCGCCGTCTGGCTGGCTGGCGAAATGCGCCCCAGCAAGGCGCTGGCCTGCTCACTGGCAAACAGCGCGGCGGCATAGAGCGCACTGGCCCCTGCCCCCTGACGCTGCGCGGGCAGCATCACATTCGCCGCCTCGTTCTCCTGCCCGGCCTGCACCAGCAGACGCGCCAGATCGAGACGCAGCCAGCCATCATCCGGTAAACGCGCCACGCCCTGGCGCAGCACGGCAATCGCCTGCTCACGGTTGCCGCTGGCCGCCAGCTGTTGCGCTTCGCGGCGCAGCGGATCGCCAGGCGTGCCGCTTACCGTGCGCGGTTGCAGCTTCGCCTGTAGCGCGGCGGGCAAGGTGCGCAGAATAGTTTGCGCCTCGGCGGTTTTGTTCTGCTCACGCAAAACGTAGTAGAGGTTTTCCCGCGCCGGGGCGTTTTGCGGCTCGCTATTGAGCACGCCGCGCAGCGCCTGCTCCGCCTGCGGGTAATCTTTGTTCTGGCGCAGAACATCGGCGCGAAACAGCTTCGCCGCGGTGCCGCGATCGCCGTTCTGCTCTGCCAGCGGCGCGGAGATCGCCAGCGCCTGGCTGAGGTTCCCCTCTTTCAGCGCCTGCTGCGCCTGTGCCAGCTGGCCATAAAAGGCGGCATCTTCCGCCTGCACCCGACGCTCGTCGGAGGCCTCGCCGCCCTGGCTTGCCGCCCGGCTCAGATACTGCGCCGCCGCCTGGTAATCACCGTTGCGCTGGGCGATATAGCCCATGCCTGCCAGCGCGTCGGCATCCTGCGGGTTGGTTTGCAGCACCTGGGCAAACTGGCGCTTCGCCGCGCTGCTGTCGCCGCTGTTGAGCGCCTCAAAGCCTGCGCCCTTCGCCCGCCCGCCGATGCTTTTGCGATACCACGCCTGCATTTCGCTGTCGTCCGGATGACGCTGCAACCAGGTGTCGTAGAAACGCTCATCGCCCGCCTGCGGCGCGAGCCACAGCAGCGCCTGACGCAGCCCCTCATCGGCCTCTTTGCTGCCGCCCGCCATTGGCTCCAGCGCCAGCATCCCTTCGCGGCGCGTCGCCTCCTGCCAGGTAAGCAGTTTGCCGAGCGCGATGCGCGCGGCGTTATCCTGCGGATGTTGCTCAACCAGCGCACGCAGCTGTGCCAGCGCCTGCGGGTAGAGGCTTTTGTCGCTCGCCATGGTGAGGTAATACTCCGGTGCCAGGCTCTGCGGCGGCGTATCGCCGTTAAACAGGCCGTGCCAGGTCTCCAGCGCCGCCGGAATATTGCCGCTGCGCGCCTGCTGGCGCGCGAGGGTTAGCTGCCCCTGCGGCACCTGCGCCAGCGCGTTGGCGTTATCGAGTGCTTGCAGGCTGCCATCGTCCGGGGCGGTTTTCGCCAGCCGCGCGCGCCACTGCGCAGCGCTTTTCAGATCGCCATTTTGCTGCGCCCACAGCGCCAGTAAGTAGAGCGCCTGCGTATTGTTGGCATCGACCATCAACACCTTTTGCAGCGACGCCGTCGCCAGATCGTCATGGGATTTGTCATGCCAGTAGTTGGCCTGATCGAACAGTGCTTTTAGTGCCGCCGGGTTAGACGCGGCCTGCGCCTGGCCGAGCGCCGCGAAGCTGAGCGCACCGGAGAGGCAAAATAACGCGGTGATCTTTTTCATTTCTGCTTCTCCGGGTTGAGTCGTTTACGCTCGCGCTGTTTCAGGGTGCGGTAGAGCAGCCCGCCCACCAGCGCGCCCAACAGCAGACCGAGCAGCGCCAGCAGCGCCGAGTGCTGGTTGGCATACCAGATAATCATCATCTGCGGCGGCATCTCGCCGCTCGGGAACTGCTCGCCGACGCGGAAACTGCGCACGCCGTTCTCATCGGTGATGATCGCCGCATCGCCGCGAATCCCGGCGTTGATGGTCGCCGAAGAGAGATCGTCATGCAGCTGTGCCAGCTGAGCGTCACTGCTGCCGAGCGCCAGCACCACCAGCCGTTTGCTGCTCCACGGCGAACGGAAGCTGACAAAACCGCGCCACGCTTCGTTGGAAGAGAAGTAGCGATCCGCCTCCAGCCCGTCGGCGGCCCAGTCGCCGGTCATCCAGCGCTGCGCCTTCTGCCAGGCGCTGGGTTTACGCACGCCGAGCGTGCTGTCATGGGCGGTGAAGGGTGAGTCCGCGAGCAGCGCGCGGTTAAACTCATGCTGATCCATGCCGCTGATCGCCAGCACATCGCGCTTCTCCAGCAGCTCACGCGTCTCGTCGCTGGACGGCATGCCGAGCAGCACGCGGTTGTGGGTTAATGCCGTGCCAGTGGCGTTACCGGCGCGCGCGGCCATATCCAGCAGCGTCGCGAGTTGCGTTTCGCTCGGCGCGGGCGGCAACATCAGCACCGTTTCGGCGTAATCCGCCAGCCGGGTGAAGGGGAATGAGGCACCGACGAAGTAGGAGAGATTGGGCAGCAGCGCGAAGTGGCGCGTATGGCTGAGATCGATCCACGAATGCTCGTCGATGCGGCTCTTGATGTTGTTGTTCAGCAAGGTGCTGCACGGCGCATCCGCCTTCGGCACGATATTGAAGTAGAGGGAGAGCTGGTTATCGCCATAAATCATGTAGGGCTCAAGCGGCATATCAAACTGCTCCTGGCGGGCATCACCGCCGAGCTTATGCCACAGCCCCTCCAGCGCGCCCTGCTTATTCACCGGCAGGTTGTGCAGGAAGGTGTTGTTGAGCGTCATGCTCAGCCACGAGCGCTCTTCATCGATCCAGTTTTCGGTCGGGAAGCGGTAACCGATATGCAGCGGAATGGTCTCGCCGTCCCACAAAAAGAGATCCGGCGCGGCGCGAAACGCAACCTGTAACGACGGGTGCCAGATGCCGGTGGCGGTGAGGCTTTGATCCTTGCGGATCAGCTCTGAGAGCATTACCGGACGATCGGTGGCGATCCAGCGCGGCGCATCATAGGGCTGGCTCAGCGGCAGCGTCTGCGCGGCGACTTCTGTGGCAGCCGTTTGCGCATTGAACTCGCCGCGCGTCAGCCGAAAGGCCGCCGCCCGTAGCGCTTCATCATCTTTGCCCACCACCAGCAGCAGCTTATAGACCGGGTTAGCCGGGTTATCGATGATCTTCAGCAGTGGCTGTTGGCTCTGCGGCAGCGTCAGGCCGCCGATCTGCTCGCCTGGGTGACCAATCAGAATGCCGTTCTTCTCCGGCAGCCGGTCGTGGTAGGCGGCAAAGGCGACGCCGCGATAGTCGGCCTGAATGCCTAACCATGAGGCAATCAGCGCACCGGCGCTAAGGGCATCAGGACTCAGTTTCGCGGAAAAAGCGATGGCGATGGCGGCGGGCGTCATCTGCATGCTGTCGAAAAAGGGGCGCGGGAAGTGGCTGAGATCGGCCCCAATATCGAGCTGCTGCCCCTCCAGTTCAAAGCGCGAGTCCGGCAGAATGGTCACATACCTTTTGGTGTCGGCATCGCGCTGGCACTGCGCGGCATCACCGCCGTTGATTTTGAAGCTGAGGTTATTGCTGGAGACCATCAGCGCCGCCGGGACATCGAGCTGGTAGCGGGCGGTATCGCCTTCGACGGCGCTCAGCGGCACGGTGCCGAGCGGTTGCCCGTTGAGCATCAGTTGCAGCGTGGCGTTCGCCGCCGCCAGCGCCGGGGAGATTTTCAGGCTCAGTGCCAGCCGCGCGTTAGTGACTACCTGATCGACCGGCAGCGTGAAATCGACGCCGCCCTGGAACTGGCCGCCGCTGAGCGTCAGGCCCTGCGGCTGGCCCATCTGCGCTAACGACACGCTCTCGACGCGCGAGGGGGCAAAGGCGGAAACCGCGGGCAGCAGTGCGTCAACGGAGGTCGGCTCGCTGTGCAGCGGCGCGGTGACCAGCGCGCTCGCCAGCAGGGTGAGTAAGGTGAGACGTTTCATACCCGGCTCTCCTCCTGCGCCACGTTCGCCGCTTTTTCACGGCGCAGACGGCGGTTTTCGCGCCGTGAACGCCAGGTAAGCCAGAAGAGGTCAAAAACGCAGCGCACGATGGTCAACATCGAGCGGAACGGGTTGTCCTGCGGTTTCGGCGGGTGGATCCACGCATCGGCACGCGCCAGCACCACGCGCACCAGCTCGCGGCGGCGCGCCAGCGGAATATCATTGAACATCAAGCGGATGGCGCTCTCATCGCTGGCGACGGTCTGCACCGGCAGGACAATCGCCCCGGAGTGCAGCAGCAGTTCGATCTCCTCGATCTCATCCTTTAAATGACGATCGTCCGGGGCGACGATGCGGCAGCCGCCCATCGACAGATCCGCCGTCTGGCTGCGGGAGACAATGCCGCTGGCGTAGTGGATCAGCACCGGGATTTCGACCTCAATACGGATGGTTTTACGGGTTTGCCGCGTTTCGCGCGCCACCGCAATCGCCGCCAGCAGGAAGATGAGGCTGTATAACCCCCAGCCGACGTTGAGGGCAATGACGCGCGGATCGACGCCGAAGTAGTCGTGGGCGCAGGCGCGGACAATCCCGGCGATCACCCCTGCGCCAAGCAGCAGGGCGATAATCAGGTGCGGGCGCACCACGCTGAAGTCGAAGTAGCCGACGTTAAGCAGACCGCCTTTGTCGGTGACGTTGAATTTGCCGCGTTTCGGAAACAGCATGGTGACCGCCGTCGGCAGCACAATGTGGAAGGCGAGCACGAGGTCGTAAATCTCGCCCCAGAAGCTGTAGCGAAAGCGCCCATTCAGCCGCGAGTTCACATACACCGCCAGAAACAGGTGCGGCAGCGCGTAGGCGAAAATCAGGCTCGCCGAGGAGTGAATAATGTTGAGGTTAAAGAGCAAGTAGGCGAGCGGCGCGGTTAAAAAGGCGATGCGCGGCAGGGCAAACTGGTAATAGAGCATCGCACTCAGGTAACAGAGCCGCTGTTGCAGCGTCAGCCCGCGCCCGAGCAGCGGGTTATCAAGACGGAAGATCTGCGTCATACCGCGCGCCCAGCGGGTACGCTGGATCACATGCAGCACCAGCCGCTCCGTCGCCAGCCCCGCTGCCAGCGGGATATCAATAAACGCCGAGCCCCAGCCAAGACGCTGCAACTTGAGCGCGGTGTGGGCATCTTCGGTCACGGTTTCGACCGCAAAGCCGCCAATCTGATCGAGCGCGCTGCGGCGAATCACGGCGCAGGAGCCGCAGAAGAAGGTGGCGTTCCAGTTGTCATTCCCCTGCTGGATTGGGCCATAGAAGAGTGCTCCTTCGTTGGGAATATTGCGCCCGACCGAAAGATTACGCTCGAACGGATCCGGCGAGTAGAAGTAGTGCGGCGTCTGCACCAGCGCCAGCTTCGGATCTTGCAGGAAACCACCGACGGTGGCCTGTAAAAAGATGCGCGTCGCCACGTGGTCGCAGTCAAACACACAGATTAACTCGCCGTGGGTCAGCTTCATCGCATGGTTGAGGTTGCCCGCTTTCGCATGGGCATTGTCATTGCGCGTGATGTAGCCGACGCCGACATCGGCGGCAAACACCGCGAACTCGCTGCGTTTGCCATCATCGAGCAGGTAGATCTTCAGTTTGTCGCGCGGGTAGTCGAGACACTGCGCCGCCAGCACCGTGTCGCGCACCACCTCCAGCGGCTCGTTATAGGAGGGGATATAGACATCGACCGTCGGCCACAGGCTGGTGTCATCCGGCAGCGGCACAACGTCGCGCTTCAGCGGCCAGGCGGTCTGCAGGTAGCTGAGCAGCAGCATTACCCAGACATAGACTTCGGCCAGAAACAGCCCCATGCCGAGCAGCGTTTCAATTTCTGAGTTGAAGTGCAGCGTCTGGGTCAGGCGAAAGTACATGTAGCGGGTGGAGAGCAGTACCGACATCGCCACCATTACCAGCGAAACGCTGCGCTTTTTACTGAGAGTCCCGGCGATAAACAGCGCGCCGATGCTGATGAGACCAAAAATATACTGCTTTTGGCTATCCATCGGCGTGATGATCACCAACAGGGCGAGCGGCAGCATAACCAGCGCCAGCAGGAGAGAGAGGATTTTTTTCATAGTTGTCCTGACGCTTAGAGCCCCGACATGCGCGGCGAGCTGTGCAGCGTGCCGTCGCCGATGTTAACGCCCAGCATGCCAGCGGCGCGTTTGGCGATAAGCTCAATATCAAATGCCGCAGCCGAAGCCGGGCTGAAGTCGAACACCGACTGCTGTGAAGCGTTGGCTTCCACCACGCTTTCATCGCGGTGCAGCACGCCGAGTAACTGGTTGCCGAGGCGCTGCTCCATAAAGGCGGTGACATCACGGCTGATCTGGCGGCGGTTATCGCTCTGGTTGAGCACCACAAAGTGGCCCGCTTTCTGGTTCAGCACGTCTCCGGTGAGGCGGTGGTTTTCAATCTGCGGCAGCAGTGAGAGCGAGGCGCTGTCTGCCAGCAACGGAATCAGGTGTAAATCAGCCTGGCGCGACAGGGCGGTTAACGCCGCCGAAGGGCCTGTCGGGAAGTCGGCGACAATAATCAGCCCCGGGTAGTTAAGCAGCGTGTTCAGCCCGCGGGTGAGGAAGTGTTCGTCATGGGTGAGGCGCTCCTCAAAGTCGCGGCGCTGCGCGTCGGTGGCGTCGCCATAGGGCAGAACAAAAATATTGCCGCCAGCGGTGAGGACAAACTGGCTCCAGTCGGAGGCATCCGCAGCGCGGGCGACATAGCCGCGCGTGTCGGAGAGCGGCACGCCGAAGTGCAGGCGCAGGCTGTTTTGCACATCGAAATCGAGCGCCAGCACTTTGCTACCGTTGCGGGCCAGCGCATAGGCGAGGTTCGCCGCGAGGGTCGTTTTTCCTGTCCCGCCTTTTGGCGAGCAGACACAAATCAGCGGCATGCGGCAATCCTTTCTAGCAACGGTTGTAGAGGCTGGTTTTTCTGGCTGCGCGGTTTGGTCTGCGCGGGCTTCGCGGCAAACAGTTGGTCGTATTGAATGCTGGCCTCACGCTGCGGCGGTGCGGCAGAACGCTGCGCGGGAGAGCGCCCGGGTTGGCTGGCGATCGCGGTGTCGCGGATTGGCGAGGGGGTCATTTGTGCTTCAGAAGCGAAGCGCTCGATATCAACAGGTTGTGGAACAGAAGAGGCAACATGCCCGCCCAGCGCCAGCCCGGCATTTTCATCGGCGGGCGCCAGCTGGTTGAGGATCGCCCAGTTACCCTGCTCGGCGGCAAGGGATTGGGTAGAGAGGTCTTTGAAGGCGTGATGCTGTTTGCCGCTCTTCTCCCTGAATCTCTGCAAATCATCATAATGCTTCATGGTTGAATCCGTGATTTACGCAATAAACGAGTACTCCCCACCAGCAGGAGAGGCTCTTCTGCCACGCGTAGGGTGATGAATGTGTTTTTATTGGCGGTGCTTTTTATGAGGGTACAGGTGAATGAAACGGCGATGACCTGCGGCCTGCGGTTGCGCTAGTAATTTTAGTGATGCTAATTCGCGCTTTAACTGGCACTAAATATATAAACAATGCTGCTGTTTGCATCTTTTTTTTTAAGCGCGAAGAGGGGCGACAGGGTTAATCGCTGACAATAAATAGACGGGCGATATTTATACGAACACCAAAGGCAAATCATATTATTTAAACAGCAGTTAGGCGCGAGAAAAGAGCATAAACAGAATAATGCAGCACGAAGAGCCTCTGAAACCGCGTAGGCCGGATAAGCGGTACGCGCCATCCGGCAATGTTTCAGCGACATCGATTGCCGGATGGCGGCTGCGCCTTATCCGGCCTACAAAAACCGCGCCTACAGCAACACCGGTGTGGCTTTGATCTGCAATATGACAGCGAGGGGGTTGTGTCCCCGCTGAAATCGGCGAACCGAAGCGGGAATGACAAGGTCTGGACGCCATGGATGGCGGACAGAGGCGAACCGAGACAGGGACTCGTTCCAGAATGGAACGAGGAAGTCGAGTCGAGCCGGCCGCAGTCAGGCACGCGGGAGGTGAGCGCAGTGCGCAGCACCGATTTCCTCGCGGGGCCGCGGGGATTGACAAGGGGAGCGCGGCCGCTCCCTTTGTCCCGTTCACCGCACAGATGATTTATGAGGATCCCGTCCCCGTGGTGAACGGAAAAATTCCACCCATCCGGCATTAGCGCCGCGAAACATGCCGGATGGCGCGTAAAACGCTTATCCGGCCTACAAATCAGCCTACACCTGCGGAATCTCGCGATTCTCATCCTTATCCACCGCAAAACAGGCCACCAGCTGACCATTGTAATCCTTCAACTGCGGCTGCAACTGCGTGCAGGGGCCGAAGCGACGGCTACAACGGGCATTAAAGGCACAGCCCGGCGGCGGGTTGAGCGGGCTCGGCAGCTCGCCGGTAAGCTTAATGCGCTCGCGGCGATCGTCCGGGTTAAGACGCGGGGTGGCGGAGAGCAGCGCCTGGGTGTAAGGGTGACGCGGGTTGGCAAAAATCTGCTCTTTGCTGCCCTTCTCCACGCAGCGGCCGAGATACATCACCATCACCTCATCGGCAATGTGCTCCACCACCGACAGGTCGTGCGAAATAAAGACGTAGGAGAGCCCCAAATCCTGCTGCAAATCCATCATCAGGTTCAGCACCTGCGCACGCACGGAGACGTCGAGCGCGGAGACCGGTTCATCGGCGATTACCACGTCCGGGTCGAGCATCAGGCCACGGGCAATAGCAATACGCTGACGCTGACCGCCGGAGAACATATGCGGGTAGCGGTCGTAGTGCTCGGTTTTCAGCCCCACTTTCGCCATCATCGCCAGCGCTTTCTCGCGGCGCGCCTCTCTGCTGAGGGAGCTGTTAATCAACAGCGGCTCTTCGAGGATCTGCCCCACTTTTTTACGCGGGTTCAGCGAGCCATAGGGGTTCTGAAAGACGATCTGGATTTTCTGCCGACGCAGCTTCTGCGCCTGCGGATCGTGCTTGAGCAGATCCTGGCCCTGGTAGTAGAGCTCGCCGCCGGTCGGCGTTTCAATCATCGTCAGCAGGCGGCCAAGCGTTGATTTGCCGCAGCCGGACTCGCCGACCACCGCCAGGGTTTTGCCGCGCTCCAGCGAAAACGAGACGCCGTCCAGCGCTTTGACCAGGCGCTCCGGGGCGAAAAAGCCCTTCTTCACCGGGTAGTGTTTTTTCAGGTCGATCGCCTGCAACAGCGGCTGCTGCGAAGTGGCCTCATGCGTACTCATAATTCGGCCTCCCGGCATCATCGAGTGGGTAGTGACATTTGGACTGGCGGCCGCCGTCGACGGTGTTCAGATCCGGCTCATCGACGCGGCATTTGTCCGTTGCATAGGGGCAGCGCGGGTTGAGCAGACAGCCGCTCGGGCGGTCATATTTCCCCGGTACTACGCCCGGCAGCGACGCCAGACGCGCTTTGTCCTGGGCAAACTCCGGCAGCGCGCGCAGCAGCGCCTGGGTGTACGGGTGACGCGGCGCGCGGAAGATATCCCGCGATTCGCCCGCCTCTACCACCTGGCCTGCATACATCACGATGATTTTGTGCGCCGCTTCCGCCACCAGCGCCAGATCGTGCGTAATCAGGATCAGCGCCATGTTCTTTTGCTGCTGCAACTCCAGCAGCAGTTCGATGATCTGCGCCTGAATGGTAACGTCGAGCGCAGTGGTCGGTTCATCAGCAATCAGCAGCTTCGGCTGGCAGGCAATCGCCATCGCGATCATGACGCGCTGGCTCATACCGCCCGAAAGTTGGTGCGGGTAAACGTCCAGCCGCGAAGCCGGGTCGGGAATGCCGACCTGGTTGAGCAGGTCGATCGCCCGCTGGCGGCGGGTTTTCTTATTGCCGCCCTGATGCACTTTAATCGCTTCCATAATCTGGAAACCGACGGTGTAGCAGGGGTTAAGGCTGGTCATCGGATCCTGGAAAATCATCGCCACTTCCGAGCCGACCAGGCTGCGGCGCTCTTTTTCCGAAATCCGTTTTAAATCCTGACCGTTAAACTCCAGCTTCTCTGCCATTACGCGGCCGGGGAAATCAATCAGCCCCATGATCGCCAGCGAGCTGACCGATTTACCGGAGCCGGACTCGCCAACAATGCCGATCACTTCGCCCTGGTTTACGCTGTAGCTAATGTGGTCTACGGCGCGGAACTCGGCACCAACGTCGCCGAAGTGCACCGATAATTTATCTACATTTAATAACGCCATCTCGAACCTCTTACTGCTTCAGTTTGGGGTCGAGCGCATCACGCAGTCCGTCACCCATCAGGTTAAATGCCAGCACCGTCAGCAGGATCGCCAGACCCGGGAAGGTCACGACCCACCAGGCACTTTGTGCGAACTGCAACACGTCGGAGAGCATGGTGCCCCACTCCGGTGTTGGCGGCTGCGCACCCATGCCGAGGAAGCCAAGGGCGGCCATATCGAGAATGGCGTTAGAGAAGCCGAGCGATGCCTGAACGATCAGCGGCGCAAGGCAGTTCGGGAAAATATTGACGAACATTTGACGCATCGCGCCTGCACCCGCCACGCGGGAAGCGGTCACATAATCGCGGTTCACCTCCACCAGCACGGCGGCGCGCGTCAGACGCACATAGTGCGGCAGGGCGACAAAGGTTAGCGCCAGCGAGGCGTTAACAATCGACGGGCCGAAGATCGCCACCAGCACCAGCGCCAGCAGCAGGCTCGGCAGTGCCAGCATGATATCGACGACGCGCATGATGATGTTGTCGATAAGCCCGCCAAAGTAGCCCGCCACCAGCCCGAGGATAATCCCGGCAACCAGCGACAGCGCCACCACCAGGCAGCCAACCAGCAGCGAGAGGCGCGCGCCGAACATCAGACGCGACAGCGTGTCGCGGCCCACATCGTCGGTGCCGAGAATATGCGTCCAGGTGCCGCCATCCTGCCAGACCGGCGGTGCCAGCAGCGCATCGCGGAACTGATCCGCCGGGTTATGCGGCGCGATGAAGTTGGCGAAGATGGCGATAATCAACATCACCACGACATAGGCCAGGCCGACAACCGCGCCTTTGTTGCGTTTGAAGTAGTGCCAGAACTCCTGCAGCGGCGTCATCGGCACCGGCGCAGAGATAACTTTATTTTCAGTAACTTGTGACATGATGGCCCCTTACTTCTTATGCCGAATACGCGGGTTCACCACGCCGTACAGCAGGTCGACCAGCAGGTTGACGAGGATAATCATCGTCGCGACCAGCAGCACCCCGCCCTGCACCACCGGATAGTCGCGGCGTTGCAGTGCATCAATCAGCCAGCGGCCAAGGCCCGGCCAGGAGAAGATGGTTTCGGTCAGGATCGCGCCCGCCAGCATGGTGCCGACTTGCAGACCGATAACCGTTACCACCGGCAGCATCGCGTTGCGCAGCGCGTGGACGATAATCACCCGCATACGGGTCAGCCCTTTGGCGCGCGCGGTGCGGATATAGTCTTCGCCCAGCACTTCCAGCATCGAGGAGCGCGTCATACGCACAATCACCGCCAGCGGAATAGTGCCGAGCACGACGGCCGGCAGGATCATGTGCGCGACGGCATCAATAAAGTTGCCCTCTTCGCCCCAGATGGCGGTGTCGATCAGCATAAAGCCGGTGAGCGGGTTGGTGTCATCGAGGAACACCATATCGCTGACGCGCCCGGAGACCGGCGTCAGGTTTAGCTGCACCGAGACCAGCATAATCAGCATCATGCCCCACCAGAAGATCGGCATGGAGTAGCCGGTCAGCGCGATGCTCACGGCGGTGTGATCGAAGATGGAGCCGCGTTTGACCGCAGCGAGTACGCCCACCGGAATGCCGACGGCAACGGCGAAGATCATCGCGCAGACGCCCAGCTCCAGCGTGGCTTTAAAGCGCGGCACGAATTCGTCCCACACCGGAAGACGGCTCTTCAATGAGAGACCTAAATCGCCGTGCAATACGCCCCACACGTAGTGGACATACTGTTCCCACAGCGGCTTGTCGAGACCGAGCTCGGCCAGCAACTGAGCGTGACGCTCAGGGGAGATACCACGCTCACCCGCCATGATCATCACCGGATCGCCGGGGATCATATGAACAAAGGCAAAGGTGAGAAGGGTGATACCGATAAACGTCGGGATAACTAACCCCAGACGTCGGAGGATGAACTGCAACATAACCCGGATTCTCAGTAGTGACGCGACGCCTGGCGACGGCACGTCTGTATTGCTCACAAATGTATTTCCACTCTTATTACAAGAGGGAACAGACCTCTCCCCCTCTCCCAGCGAAGAGGGGGAGATCAGGCATTTTACTTATTATTCGACAGAGACGTTTTCGAAGTGGTGTTTGCCTAATGGATCAACCACATAGCCTTTCACCTCTTTACGCACTGGCTCGTAGACGGTGGAGTGCGCGACGATCAGCGCCGGAGCCTGGTCATGCATCACTACCTGCGCTTGTTTGTAGAGCTCAATACGCTTGTTGTGATCGTCAGTGGCGCGCGCCGGCTGAATCAGATCTTCAAACGGCTTGTAGCACCAGCGCGAGTAGTTGGAGCCATCTTTCGCTGCTGCGCAGCTGAACAGGGTGGCGAAGAAGTTATCCGGATCCCCGTTGTCGCCGGTCCAGCCCATCATAACGGCCTGGTGCTCGCCCGCTTTCGCACGCTTGAGGTATTCGCCCCACTCGTAGGTGACGATTTTGGCCTGTACGCCCACTTTCGCCCAGTCAGACTGAATCATCTCAGCCATACGGCGCGCGTTCGGGTTGTACGGACGCTGTACTGGCATTGCCCACAGCTCAACGGTGAAGCCCTTCTCATGACCGGCTTCTTTCAGCAGCTGCTTCGCCTTCTCAGGATCGTAGGTGTAGTCTTTAACGTCGTCGTTATAGCCCCACATGGTCGGCGGGATCAGGTTTTTCGCCGCAACGCCCGCGCCCTGGTAGACCGCTTTGATGATCGCTTCTTTGTTTACCGCGTAGGTCAGCGCCTGGCGCACTTTCACATCATCAAACGGTTTTTTCTCGGTGTTGAAGGACATGTAACCGACGTTCAGGCCAGCCTGCTCCATCAGGTTAATGTTTTTGTCCTGTTTCATGCGCGCGATGTCAGCCGGGTTCGGGTACGGCATCACCTGACATTCGTTTTTCTGCAGCTTGGCGTAACGCACGGAAGCATCCGGCGTGATGGAGAAGACCAGGCGATCGATCTTCGGCTTGGTGCCCCAGAAGCCTTCAAACGCTTTGTAGAGAATGCGCGAGTCTTTCTGGTATTGCAGCAGCTGGAACGGACCGGTACCGATTGGGTTGAGGTCAACTTTGTCCGGCGTACCGGCTTTCAGCATGTTGTCCGCATACTCTTTGGAGAGAATGGAGGCGAAGTCCATCGCCAGGTCAGCGAGGAACGGCGATTCCGGGCGCGTCAGCACGAATTGCACGGTATGGTCGTCGACTTTTTTCACTTCGCTAATCAGATCCGGCAGACCCATGCCTTCGAAGTATTCGTAGCTGCCGCCAGAGATTTTATGGTACGGGTTCTGGGCGTTTTTCTGGCGATCGAAAGAGAACACCACGTCATCGGCGTTGAATTCACGCGTCGGTTTGAACTCTTTGTTGTCCTGCCACTTCACGCCTTTACGCAGGTGGAAGGTGTAGGTTTTGCCGTCTTCGCTGATGTCCCACTTCTCGGCCAGACCCGGAATCACTTCCGTGGTGCCGGTTTTGAACTCAACCAGACGGTTATAAATTGGTACAGAGCTGGCATCGTAAGTGGTACCAGAGGTGAAAAGCTGTGGGTTAAAGCCTTCGGGCGAACCTTCAGAACAATAAACCAGGGTTTTAGCCTGCACGCTTGCCGCGACGGTCATGGCCACCAGGCTAAGACCGAGCTTCAGCATCCCTGACTTCTTCAAGGAAATACTCATTGATTCTGCTCCAATGTGATATGTGTTGTTACCCATGCAGTGGGTATGTCCGACAGGCCTTTTTTAGTTTTTTACCCGGTCTGGTCGGTTGTGCCCGCAGGCGTTATGAGAGATGGGGATTCCTTTCACAAGGTTGACTGAGTTGCAGTACAGATTCTCCATGAAATGCCCCTCATGCCCTACAATCTGTCAACAGAATGTCAAAACGTCAATACAGGTAACCGGGATTTACAACGACGGTGAGAATCGGCAAACAAAGTTAAAAAAAAGTTCAAGCCGCCATATTCAGCAGGGAAATTTATGCTAGTGGCTCAGAGGCAGAATATTCCCCTTATAAAGCGCCATTACCCAGTGATTAACATTCATGCAGATTATGAAAAATTTCTATCACAATGATGATTATCTGAGCGGTATATCCCGCGAACGCTAAAACGCACAGCGCAAAATGCTGACTTTATCCATAAGCAACGCGAAAAAAGATCGTTAGATATATAAATAAATACGATGGAATATCGCAAAAAATAGCCGTCAGGCAGCGGGAAGCAGGGATAAGCAGAGTTTCAGCGGGTTTTGGTTTTTCACGGGTGGATTGGCTGCGGAATCGTGGTTTTGCCGGATGGCGCGTGAACGCTTATCCGGCCTACGGTTGCATTGGCTGCGGAACCGTGGGTTTTTGCCGGATGGCGCGTAAACGCTTATCCGGCCTACGGAATTGAGGATTTTGCTGGATCGCGTAGGCCTGATAAGGCGAAGCCGCCATCAGGCAATTGTGCTGACGCAGAAAGCAAAAAACCCAACCGTAAGGTTGGGTTTTTCTAAATTTGGTCGGTGATAGAGGATGACTCGCCACTGCGTGGCTCGCCCTGCGGGCCGTTGCTGCGCAACGTTCTCTCGCTACGCTCGAGTCGAACCTCCACCCCCGGAGGTTCTCATCCTCTTTCGGACGCAGAAAGCAAAAAACCCAACCTTGCGGTTGGGTTTTTCTGAATTTGGTCGGTGATAGAGGATTCGAACCTCCGACCCCTTCGTCCCGAACGAAGTGCGCTACCAGGCTGCGCCAATCACCGAATGCGGGGCGCATCTTACTGCCGCCGACATGCCCCGTCAATCCTTTAATCGAAAAAAGCTAACTGACTGGCGAGAAAGCCAGCAGCGCGTTACTTCGCGGCCTGCGCCGGTAAACGGCACCAGTTGTTGTTCTCGTTAATCCCACCGTCCGGCGAGGTATAACCGAGGCAACCCATAATGGTGTCGTACAGCTCAACGTGGCGGCGCGGCGTTTTATAGGCCGCCTGCTGCTTAAGCTGCGCCAGCATCTGCGCCTTCTGCGGATCTTCAAGGTACTTATCAGACATCCACACCATCATCGGCACGCGGAACTGCTCCGGCGGTGCCATATGGCGCGGCGTGCCGTGCAGGTGCTCCTGCTCATTGATCGATTCGCCGTGATCCGCTGCGTAAAACACAATCGCTTTACGGTCGCGCATCTTATCAATCACGCTGTCGATAAAGTGATCGACATAGGTCACCGAGTTATCAAAG
The DNA here is from genome assembly GCF_050435845.1 of Kosakonia sp. 1610. Taxonomy (NCBI): domain Bacteria; kingdom Pseudomonadati; phylum Pseudomonadota; class Gammaproteobacteria; order Enterobacterales; family Enterobacteriaceae; genus Kosakonia; species Kosakonia sp. 1610. Next base: position 104,201 of record NZ_JBNDKZ010000005.1, read on the forward strand.
GAGTTAATCATCTCCTCTTTACTGCACTTGCGATCGACGCCCATACACTCCGGTTTCCACTGCGCGAAGCTGCGCGGGTAACGCTGGGTATAGTTAAAGTGCGACCCTTTGGTGTGGAGAATAATCATATGCTTACCGTTGGCGTTATCCTCCAGCGAGCGGTTCATCTCGTCGACCAGCAGCATGTCGTCAACGTGCTTGCCACGGTTGCGCGGCTCAGCGCCAATCTGCTCGCGGTAGGCGATATTGTCCGCCATGGTGTTGCTGTAGAACCACATTTCGCTCTGCATGGCGTAGAGATCGCTGGAGAAGCCAAGCTGCTTGAGCACCGCGAAAATATTCTGCTCTTTCAGCGTACGCTGCGGGTTGGTCTCCGCACCGCCTTCGCGCACAAACATACAGCGCAACGAGAGCTTCGTTGCGGTATCGCACGAGTAACCGCGGAAGGCGACGAGGTTCTTCTCCTGCGCCAGCTTCGGCGTGGTGTTGCGTTCATAGCCGAGCATGCCCATATGGTCCCAGCGCGTGGTCTCGCCGATGATAAACACCACCCAGGTATCATCAATATTCTTCGGCGCGACGTAGGTAAACTTCGTCGCCGGGTTCATCAATGAACTGTTATCTGAAGACTCATCAACGCGCGCCCAGGCATAGAGCCCCAGCGCAGAGAGCCAGTTGGAGGGCAGATAGGAGTTAGCAACCACGCCGCCGTAGCTTGGCAGGTCAACGCCCGAAGCGCGTTCGGCCTGCTTCTGCTGCACATCCATCAGGCGAATCGGCCCCCACACCAGTAGCCCGGCTAACACCACCAGCCCTGCGCTGCGAATGCGCGCGCCAGGCTGACGTAGCTGGCGAAGCAGGGTGTCGCGGCAGCGGTTGTGCCAGATAAAGAGCAGTGGGAGCGCGCTTACTGCCACGATCCAGACGAACAACTGCCAGCCCACCACCTCTTTGGAGAGGTCAATATCCGTGGTCATCACCGAGGCGATAATGCCGTAGCCAATCACCACGTTAAGGAAAGTCATGTAATAGCTGGCGGCGGCTGAGAAGACCACAATCAGCGAAGTCAGAATACGCCAGACGCGTCGGCCAAACAGCGACAGCACACGTAGTAAGAAGAAGGTGACCAGCACGGTCGCGACCAGCTCCACGGCAGCGGAGAGCCCTTTCAGCGGAGTGAATGCGTGCGCATAACCATCGAACCGACGGTAAAACACAGCGCTATTCATAAACAGACCGATATACAACGCAAGCAGGAAGCTTAACTTCTGCTGGGTAATCGTTTTGATATAGTTCATGCAAGCAGCTCAAAAAAGAGGAAAAAGCTCCTGAAAGCGAGAGTCATTCACGCGTCAGGCTAAACAATTGCGAAGGAAGTTAATACGTGAAACTTCTGAAGCGCGCTAAGTAGACCATAGCGGCAGAGAAAAGTGTCAATGGGAGATGAGATTCGGCCATATATTTACAAAAAATAGATGGCCGATGGCAAAAAATGTTAACCGCGATGGGTTATCAGGAGGTGATTACATTGAGTTTTACATCAATGTTACCGCGGGTGGCATTGGAGTAAGGGCAGACAATATGCGCCTTTTGCACCAGCTCTTCCGCTTCTTTGTGATCCATGCCCGGCAGGTGGATATCCAGCTGCGCTTCGATACCAAAACCGGTCGGCAACGGCCCAATGCCTACCTGACCTTCAATGTAAGCATCCTGCGGCACTTTCTTCTTCTCGGTCGCCGCCACGTGTTTTAGCGCGCCAAGGAAACAGGCCGAGTAGCCCGCTGCGAAAAGCTGTTCCGGGTTGGTCACTTCGCCGCCAGGGCCGCCCATCTCTTTCGGTACGCCCAGTTTGACATCCAGCACACCATCAGAGGAGGTTGCACGGCCATCGCGTCCCCCGGTTGCTTTCGCTTTAGCACGGTAAACCACTTTCTCTAAAGACATTTGTGACTCCTTCTGTTGGATGAACCTGATTAATAAGGATAGTCGCTTTGCGGAAAGTGTGCGGCGCAGATAAAAAAACCGCCGTAAAGGACGGCGGTTTTTCGTATCAGATAGCCATTACGCGTGCGCTTGCTGGTAGACCTCGCGCTGCGGCTGGCGGATGGTGGTGGAGAGTGCCAGCGAGAGGATCAGCAGGGCGAAGATGACACAGAAGGTGACATAAAAGCCGCCGAACAGTGAGGCGATAATCGAGCCACAGATGCTGCCGATACCGAAACCGAGGTAAATCACGCCGTAGTTTTTCGCCAGGTTGTTGAGGCCGAAGAACTCACTCACCAGCGACGGGAAGACGGTGATAGTGCCGCCGAAGTTGAAAGCAACACAGGCGATGGCGGCAAAGAAGCTCACGGCGTTCAGCGGTGCGAAGAGCAGTGCGGCCATGCCGACTAATGAAATCACCTGACCAATGGTAATCACGCGGATGCGGGCAATCTTGTCAGAGAGGATACCCAGCACCAGGCGGCCGCTGAGGTTGGCAATCGCAATCACCGTTACCGCATTAGCAGCAGTGGCAATATCCAGATGCACCATCCCCTGCGCAATATCTTTCGCCACGCCAATCACATACAGGCCGCTCATGCAGGCGGTCAGGAACATCACTGCCAGCATCCAGTACTGCGGTTTACGCATTGACTGCGCCAGCGTGAAATCATTTTCCACTACGCCGTTAACGGTGGAGACTTTCTGCAATGGTGCATCGGTCATCAGCATCGCACCGAAGACAATCATCACCAGCGTAATCGCGCCCCAGATCATAAAGGTGCTTTCCAGGCCGACGGTCGCCAGCAGATGGCTGTCAATAAATTTAAAACCGAGGCTGCCAAGGCCGTAAGAACCGATAGAGAAGGCAGAGATCAGCCCTTTGCGCTCCGGGAACCACTTCACGCAGTTAGAGAGGGTTAACAGGTAGCCCGCGCCATCTGCCAGGCCAACCAGCACGCCAGCGCTGAGCCACAGCATCATCAAATTGGTCGCGTGCGCGGTGAGGAAGAAGCCAAGCCCGAGCAGCAGGCCGGAGGCGATGGTGACGCGCTTCACGCCAAAACGCTCCTGCAGTTTACCGGCTACCGAGGAGGAGAGCGCGAGGCCAAGGCTCAGCAGGCCAAAGGAAAATGCGACCTGGCTTACCGGCTCGCCCAGTTTTTCCGCCAGCGAACTATTGAACAAACTCCAGGTGTAAACCGATCCTAACGCAAACTGCGTGATGATGGTGCCGACCAGCGTCAGCCAGCGAGTGTGTTGAGCAAAGGAACTATTCATGGCAGTTGTCCCGCAGAAGAATAAAAAGGAATTCACTGCCGACAACCATAACGAAGCGCATTTCATGCCTGGGTAAAAAAGGCATGAAATGCAGCGAGAGAGGAATGAAATGCCGCTAAGCGGGAATGAATGACCGCGCGAAATATCACTGCGGCGAATACTAAGTGTGAGTTAGTACATACTATCAATATAAAACGCGCCGCTATTGTTTCCAGAGTGTAAAAAGATTGTTTTAATCGAGCTAAAAACGGGCGCTGACCCCCATGCTGTAGAGGTAGTTTTGCCCCCAGGTCTCGTTTTCCGATTGCGACATTGAGGCGTAGGCCGCGAGATGCGGGTTGAGCAGCATATCGGCTCCCAGCGTCACATCCATCCAGTTGCCATACTGGTTGGCGGCGGTAAGTCGATAGAGACCCGACTGGCTCTTCCAGACGTTTTCGCCAAACTGCTGGTTAACGCTGATTTGCGCCCACGGACGCAGATCGCCAAAGCGGCTATCGACGCGCCAGCCCAGCGAACTGACGCTGGCGTGCCACAGCGGATCGCTGTACTGCACGTTGGTCGCACTGTCGCCGAATTCGTTATACATTGAGGTCGTTGAGCCATCGTAGTGCCACACCGCCACTGGGCCGGTAGTGACTTTACTTGAGAGCGGAATATTCCAGCCAAGGCTCATGGTGCTAATCGTATCGAGCGGCGACGTGTCAGGGAGATTAATGGCCAGCCCCGGCGAGTTTTGCGTCGAACGAATGCGCTCTTCAAGAATATCGTTATAACGGGGTTGCCGTTCGCTATCCCAGCGATAGCGTCCATCGGTGTCATCAGCACCGACATACTCTTGCTGCCACGCCGCCGCCGTCTGAGAAAAAAGCAGACAGGCAGGCAGCAGCGACATCATCAGGCCACTGCGGGTTGTTTTCATTATTTTACGACTCCAGAGAAGAGCCGAACTCGGCGTAATTGTTATCGTTGTTAGAACGGGCAAAAGCCCTGTAATAAATATTGTCTTTCTGAGGTTTACGTCAAGGCAGGACGACGTTTATTTTTCCTTCACAAACGGAGTACGGATATGCAGCGTTGTGGTTGGGTTACCCAGGACCCGCTCTATCTCGATTATCACGATAATGAGTGGGGCGTCCCGCAAAGAGAGGGTAAAAAGCTGTTCGAGATGATCTGCCTCGAAGGGCAGCAGGCGGGGCTGTCGTGGATTACGGTGTTGAAAAAACGGGAAAATTACCGTCACGCCTTCCATAACTTTGACCCGCAGCGCGTGGCTGCCATGACGCCGCAGGATGTCGACAGCTTGCTGCAAAATGCCGGGATTATTCGACATCGCGGCAAGATTGAAGCGATTATTGGCAATGCCCGCGCCTACCTGGCGATGGAAGAAAACGGCGAGTCATTTTCAGATTTTATCTGGGGATTCGTCGATAACCAGCCGCAGGTCGCGCACGCCGCACTGCTCGCAGAAATCCCTGCCTCGACGCCCGTCTCCGACGCCTTATCAAAAGCGCTGAAAAAACGCGGCTTCAAATTTGTTGGTTCAACTATCTGTTATGCCTTTATGCAGGCCTGCGGTCTGGTTAATGACCACGTCGTCGGCTGCATCTGTTACCCGGGAGGAACGCATGATTCGCGCATGGAACAGTGAAGATTTAACTCCGCTGCTGGCGCTGTGGCTGGAGAGCACCACCCTCGCCCACCCCTTTATTCAGGCCAGCTACTGGCAGGAGAGCGAAGCGCTGGTGCGCGACGCCTACCTTCCGTCGGCGAAAACCTGGGTCGCTGAGCAGGAGGGCGAATTGCAGGGCTTTGTCAGCGTGATGGATGAGCAGTTTATCGGCGCGCTGTTTGTGCGCCCGCAGGCGTTTGGCCTGGGGTTCGGGAAAGCGCTGATTAACCATGTTAAACAGCACTTTCCTCGATTAAGCCTTGAGGTTTACCAGCAGAATGAGCGGGCGGTGAACTTCTACCATGCGCAGGGCTTTACCATTACCGAAAGCGCATGGCAGGAGGAGACCGGCCATCCAACGTGGATCATGAGCTGGCAGGCGGATCAAACGCCGTCAGCGTAAGCGCCGGGCCGCGATACTTCTCAACCCACGCCAGCGCCGTATTTCCCGCGCAGCCATTGCCCAGCCGCGAGCTGGGCAGATCTTTGGTCAGCACATTCACCGCGCCGTTTTTACACAGTCCGTCCGCCGTTGGCTCAAGATCCGGCCATGCCCCTTCATGAATACAGATCACGCCAGGCTTAATACCGCTGCTCACCACCGCGCCCGCCAGCACCTGCCCGCGCTGGTTCCATACCCGCACCACATCGCCCGGCGCGATACCGCGCGCCTGCGCATCGAGCGGATGGAGCGTAATTGGCTCGCGTCCGGCCACCGCATACTCCTCGCGCAGACGAGTAAAGTTGAGCTGGCTGTGCAGGCGATGCGCGGGGTGCGCAGAGAGCACCTGCAGCTGCTCCGGCTCGGCGTTGCCGTGCCACTCATCCGGCTCCAGCCATGTCGGATGCGGCGGGCAGTCGGCATAGCCAAAGCTTTTAATGCGCTCAGAGAAGATTTCGATTTTACCGCTCGGCGTTTTCAGCGGGTGCGCCTGCGGATCGCGACGGAAATCGGCGTAACGCACGAAGCGCGCATTCTGCTCGCTCTGTGGCATCTCAATCAGCTGGTTCGCCTGCCAGAACTCAGCGAACGGCGGCAGCGTCACCTGCTGGCTCGCCCCGCGTTCGCCAGCGATGGTGTAGAAGGTCTCCAGCCACTGCAGATCGCTCTTCCCTTCGGTAAAGCGCTCGCGCCCGCCCGCTTCCCAGCGCTCGCTTAAGTCAGCGAATACCTCGAAGTCATCGCGCGCCTCAAACTGCGGCGGCACCACGCGCTGCATCGGCACCAGGTGCTGGTTGCTGTAATCGCCGGTCATCGTCAGATCGTTACGCTCAAACGAGGTAGTCGCGGGCAGCACGATATCGGCATGCTTCGCCGCTGCCGTCCAGAAACACTCGGAGATCACCACCAGTTCCGGCTTCTGCCAGGCGCGGATCAGGCGGTTGGTATCCTGATGATGGGTAAAGTTTGCGCCGCCTGCCCACCAGACAAAGCGGATATCCGGGAAGTGTCCGTTTATGCCGTTATGTTGGTAAGGCGCGCCGGGGTTCTCCAGCGCTTCAACGATGCGCGCAACGGGGAATTTATGTACTGCGTCGGTACCGCCTTTGACCAGCCCCTGCATTGAAGCGAGCACCGCCGCACGGCGTGTCGGGTTACCGCCGTTGGCAAAGTGATAAGAGAGGCCAAACCCGCCGCCCGGCGTACCGATCTGCCCGAGCATCGCTGCCAGCGTCACCAGCATCCAGTGTTTTTGCTCGCCAAACTGCTGGCGCTGCATCCCCCATCCCGCCATCAGCATGGTGGTGTTTTTATGGAAAACTTCTGCCAGTTCGCGGATTTTAGCCGCTTCAATGCCGCAGATGCCTGCCGCCCACTCCGCCGTTTTCGCCACGCCATCGCTTTCGCCGGTGAGGTAGGCGGCAAAAATCTCGTAGCCCACGGTGCAACGGGAGAGAAAATCATTATCCTGCCAGCCGTTCTCCACCAGCGTATGGGCGATGCCGAGCATCAGCGCCACGTCGGTGCCCATATGCGGCGCGATCCACTCCGCGCGGTCGCCGAGGAAATCGACCGTCTCCGATCGCATCGGATCGATACAGATCACCCGCTTGCCGCTGTTGCGTAGCGCGTCAAAGTAAGGAATGCCCTGCTCATCCGAGGCGTTCCAGGCAATTTTTAGCGTATTAAGCGGGTTGGCGCTCCACAGCACCACTACGTCGCTGTGCTCAAGGATCAGCGGCCAGCTGGTCTGCTGCTGGTAAACTTCGTTGCCGCCAACCACATGCGGCATAATCGCCTGCGCAGCGCCGGTGGAATAATCCCCGAGATGGCCGGTATAGCCGCCCGCGAGGCTCATATAGCGCTGTAACAGCGTGGCGGCTTTGTGCAGCACGCCGTTGGAGCGCCAGCCGTAGGAACCCGCAAAGATTGACGACGGGCCATAGCTGTCACGAATACGTTTGTGCTGCTGATGGATCAGATCCAGTGCCTGATCCCAACTGACGCGCACAAACTCATCCTGCCCGCGCACGCCTTGCGGGCTGTCGGGCGAAGCGAGAAAGCCTTTACGCACCATCGGGTAGCGCACGCGCGTCGGGCTGTGCACCTGCTCCTGCACCACGCTTTGCAGCGAGTTGGGGAAAGGGGTCGGCAGCGCGCCGCGCGAGGCGAGCACCTTTTCACCATCGGTGTCGACCAGCATCGGGCCCCAGTGGGCCGCCGTAAGAACTGTTTTGATAGCAGAGTTTGCCAAAGCGCGCTCCTGAATAGCTTGCAGGTGGTGTCGGATGTGTTGTTTGCGCTCTATCATCCACGGCGAAGCGCGTTTGGCAAAGAATTAAACGTCATTACCGCCGCGCACCGGGTGATAAGCGCAGGTTAGTGCTTGATTGCCCGCGATTTCGCGCTAAGGTGTGGGCAACCAGTTACGGCGAGGGAAGCAACAATGGCGAAAACGACGCGCCCAACCATCAGCGATGTGGCGAAAGCGGCCAACACCGGCAAAACCAGTATTTCACGCTATCTCAACGGTGAAAAACATCTGCTTTCCGACGCCCTGCTGGCGCGCATTGAGCAGGCCATCGCCGCACTCGATTACCGCCCAAGCCTGATGGCGCGCGGTCTTAAGCGCGGGCGCACCCGGCTTATCGGGCTGATTATCGCCGATATCACTAACCCCTACTCCGTGCACGTGCTGAGCGGTATCGAAGCCGCCTGCCGCGAAAAGGGATTTACGCCGCTGGTCTGTAACACCAATAACGAAGTCGATCAGGAGCTGCACTACCTTGACCTGCTGCGCAGCTACCAGGTGGAGGGGATTGTGGTGAACGCCGTGGGCATGCGCGAAGAGGGGCTAAACCGCCTGCAACAATCCTCCCTGCCGATGGTGCTGATTGACCGCAAAATTCCTGATTTCGCCTGCGATGTCGTCGGGCTGGATAACACCCAGGCCGCCACCACCGCTACTGAACACCTGATCGAGCAGGGTTTTGAAGCCCTGCTGTTCCTCAGCGAGCCGCTGGGCACCGTTAACACCCGGCGCGAAAGGCTAAACGCTTTTCACTCCACCCTTGCCCGCTACCCTGGCGTGGTGGCGGAAGATACGGAAGTGGTGCTGCACGAAGCGGCGCAGCTGGATAACACCCTGCGCCAGTTCCACGCCCGCCATCGCGGCATGCGCAAAGCGGTGATCTCTGCCAACGGTGCGTTAACTCTTCAGGTGGCGCGCTCGCTAAAGCGTATTGGCCTGAACTGGGGCAGTGATATCGGCCTGCTCGGCTTTGATGAGCTGGAGTGGGCAGAGCTGGCGGGCGTCGGCATTACCACCCTCAAACAGCCCACCTGGCAGATCGGTTTTGCCGCTGTCGAGCAGGTGGTGCGCCGCATTGAGGGCCACAGCGATACGGTTCACGAGCGGGTTTTCTCCGGCGAACTGATCGTGCGCGGCTCTACGTCGCGTTAATTTTCCCCTTCGTGATGCCGATCATAAATTCGACACAGTGAACTTTTCTTTGGAACCGGTTCCATCTAGCGTTAATGGAAGCTAATCACCCTGCCGTTATCGGGGAACCGGAAGATGGAAAGAAAAATTATTGTTGTTACCGCCGCCTATGGTCATGGCCAGGTGGCGGCGCTGGGCGGCCAGGTCGGCACGCTGCCGATCATTGCCAATGCGGGTGCCGACGGCGTAGAGATCCGCCGCGAACTGCTGAACGACGAGGAGCTGTCTCACCTGCCATCGCTGGCCTTCGCCATTGATATGCACAACCTGCTGGTCTGCTACTCCGCGCCGGAGCCGCTCTGCCTGCAAGATGGCAGCTTAAACCCGCGCCTGCCCGCCCTGCTGGACGAAGCCCGCACGCTGAAAGCGCTGTGGCTGAAAGTCTCACTGGGTCATTTCAAAGATAACGCCGTGCTGGAGACCCTGCGCGGCTGGCTGGCGACAAGCGATGTGCCGCTGGTGGTGGAAAATGATCAAACCGAGTGCGGCAAGCTCGCGCCGATGCTGCGCTTTAAAGCCGCCTGCCACACTGCACACCTCCCCGTCACGCTCACTTTTGATACCGGCAACTGGCTGTGGGTTGGCGATGAGCCGGAAGAGGCCGCGCGCCAGCTCGCGCCCGCCGTCAGCTATGTGCATGTCAAAGCCGTTGACCGCGCAGGCGATAAACACCGCGCAACATCACCGAATGCCGAAAACCCGCGCTGGCTGGCGCTGCTCGATGCACTGCCTGGCGATGTACCGCGCGGCATCGAGTTTCCGCTTGAGGGCGACGATTTGACCGCCGTCACCCGCCACTATGTCTCTCTGCTGCGTAAGGAGTTCAGCCATGCATAACGCGCTGGATGTCATCACCCTTGGCGAAGCGATGGCGATGTTCGTCGCCACCGAAACCGGCGATCTCGCCGAGGCCGGGCACTTTATTAAACGAGCGGCCGGTGCCGAGTTAAATGTTGCTACCGGCCTTGCGCGTCTGGGATTGAAAGTGAGCTGGGTCAGCCGCGTTGGCGATGACAGCTTTGGCCGCTTTATCCTTAACACGCTGCGCAAAGAGGGGATTGATACCTCCGGCGTGACGCTGGACACCCGCTACCCGACCGGCTTTCAGTTGAAATCGAAATGCGATGATGGAACCGATCCCATTGTGGAGTATTTCCGCAAGGGCTCCGCTGCCAGCCACCTTTCGCCGGAGGATTTTAACGCCGCGCTGTTCAGTGATGCGCGCCATCTGCACATGAGCGGCGTGGCGGCGGCGATCTCCACCACCTCTTACGCCCTGCTGGAGCATGCGGCGAAGGCGATGAAATCGCAGGGCAAAACCCTGTCGTTTGATCCCAACCTGCGCCCGGTGCTGTGGAAAAGTGAAGCGGAGATGGTCGAGAAGCTCAACGCGCTCGCCTTCCAGGCAGACTGGGTGCTGCCGGGGCTGAAAGAGGGCGTGATTCTTACTGGTCAGCAGACGCCGGAAGGGATTGCTGATTTCTATCTGCAACGCGGCGTGAAGGCGGTAATTATCAAAACCGGCCCTGACGGCGCGTGGTTTAAAACCGCCGATGGCGAACAGGGGGCGGTTGCGCCGGTTATTGTCGAGAACGTCGTCGATACCGTTGGCGCAGGCGATGGTTTTGCCGTCGGGGTGATCAGCGCCCTGCTGGAAGGAAAAACGCTGCACGATGCGGTGCGCCGGGGCAATGCCATCGGTGCGCGGGCGATTCAGGTGCCCGGCGACAGCGAAGGATTGCCAACCCGCGCGGAGCTGGGCGCGCTGTAGCGCCCGTTTCGCCGATACTCAAACCGCCTGTACCCTACATGACAGGTGGAAAATAACCTCAACCATAGAGGCAACCTTATGAGCAACGCCACCAACTCAGCCAAACGCTGGCTCTATATCATGCCGATTGTGTTTATCACCTACAGTCTGGCCTACCTCGATCGCGCGAACTTCAGCTTCGCCTCCGCGGCCGGGATTAACGAAGATCTCGGCATCACCAAAGGCGTCTCTTCGCTGCTGGGCGCGCTCTTCTTCCTCGGCTACTTCTTCTTCCAGATCCCCGGCGCGGTCTACGCCGAACGGCGCAGCGTGCGCAAGCTGATCTTTATCTGCCTGATTTTGTGGGGTGCCTGCGCATCGCTGACCGGTGTGGTGAGCAATATCCCGATGCTGGCCGCCATCCGCTTTATCCTCGGCGTGGTGGAAGCGGCGGTGATGCCAGCGATGCTGATTTACATCAGTAACTGGTTTACCAAATCGGAGCGCTCGCGGGCGAACACCTTTTTAATCCTCGGTAACCCGGTCACGGTGCTGTGGATGTCGGTGGTTTCCGGCTACCTGATCCAGTCCTTCGGCTGGCGCGAGATGTTTATCATTGAAGGCGTACCGGCGGTGATCTGGGCCTTCTGCTGGTGGGTGCTGGTAAAAGATAAACCGAGCCAGGCGAAGTGGCTGAGCGAAGATGAGAAGCGCGCGCTGCAAACGCAGCTTGATAAAGAGCAGCAGGGCATTAAAGCGGTTCGTAACTACAGCGAAGCCTTCCGCTCGCGCAATGTGGTGCTGCTCTGCCTGCAATATTTCGCCTGGAGCATCGGCGTGTATGGCTTTGTGCTGTGGCTGCCGTCAATTATTCGCAGCGGCGGCGACAACCTCGGCATGGTGGAAGTGGGCTGGCTCTCTTCCGTACCTTACCTGGCGGCGACCATTGCCATGATCCTCGCCTCCTGGGCCTCCGATAAGCTGCAAAACCGCAAACTCTTTGTCTGGCCGCTGCTGCTGATTGGCGCGTTCGCCTTTATCGGCTCGTGGGCCGTGGGCGCGAATCACTTCTGGATCTCCTACACCCTGCTGGTGATTGCCGGGGCGGCGATGTACGCGCCGTATGGCCCCTTCTTCGCGATTATCCCGGAGATGCTGCCGCGTAATGTGGCGGGCGGCGCAATGGCGTTAATCAACAGCATGGGCGCGCTCGGCTCATTCTGCGGCTCGTGGTTTGTCGGCTACCTCAACGGCGCGACCGGCAGCCCGTCCGCTTCGTACATATTTATGGGGGTGGCACTTTTCGCCTCTGTATGGCTTACTTTAATTGTTAAGCCTGCTAACAATAAGCAGATTCCGGCAGGCGCACCGTCACAAGGGAGAACCGCATGAAGCCATCTATCATCCTGTACAAAGCCTTGCCCGATGATCTGCTCGCACGACTGGAGACGCACTTTACCGTGACCCAGGTTGCTAACCTGAAACCTGAAACGGTGCAGCAACACGCCGAGGCGTTTGCCAACGCGCAGGGGCTGTTAGGCTCCAGCCAGACAGTGGATAGCGCGCTGCTGGAGAAGATGCCGCAGTTGCGTGCCACCTCGACCATCTCGGTGGGCTATGACAATTTTGATGTGGATGCGCTGAACGCGCGCAAGATTGCCCTGATGCACACCCCAACCGTGCTGACCGAAACCGTGGCCGATACCATTATGGCGCTGGTGCTGAGCAGCGCCCGCCGGGTGGTGGATGTGGCTGAGCGGGTCAAAGCGGGCGAATGGACAAAGAGCATTGGGCCGGACTGGTTCGGCATTGATGTACACCATAAAACGATGGGTATTGTCGGTATGGGGCGCATTGGCCTGGCGCTGGCGCAGCGCGCGCACTGTGGCTTCGGCATGCCGATTCTTTACCACGCCCGCCGCCAGCACGCCGAAGCGGAAGCGCGTTTTCAGGCGCGCCATTGCGATCTGGAAACGGTATTGCAGGAGTCCGATTTTGTCTGTGTCGTGCTGCCGCTCACTGAAGAGACGCAGCATCTGATCGGCAAAGCGCAGTTCGCGATGATGAAAAAATCCGCCATCTTTATTAATGCCGGGCGCGGCCCGGTAGTGAATGAGTCGGCGCTGATCGAGGCGCTGCAAAACGGCGAAATCCACGCCGCCGGGCTGGATGTGTTTGAGCAGGAGCCGCTGCCTGCGGATTCACCGCTGCTGTCGCTGCCCAACGTCGTGGCGCTGCCGCATATCGGTTCTGCAACCCATGAGACGCGCTACAACATGGCGGCCTGCGCGGTCGACAACCTGATTGATGCGCTCAATGGCAAGGTGGAGCAGAACTGCGTTAACCCGCAGGTCGTCCGCTAAGGTCAATTCAGCAATAAAAAAGAGGCGATCGTATCGCCTCTTTTTTATGCCTGCATCCGCTGAATGCCAGGTTGCGACAGGAGATATCAGGGTAACTCAACGTGGTGCTGCCCTTCAGGATCGACAATGTATTCAACGGCAGTTTTTTTGGGCTGAAGACTGTATTTTACGACGACCGATGCGCCATTTTTTATCAGCTTCGCTTGCGATACAGGTATAACGCCCGCGGCTTTCAATACCGTTTTCTTCCCGCCGATATTGCTCTCCAGGGTGAAGAGGTAGAAGTAGTCAAAGTTACGCATGACATTTAACTGTTTCCAGTCAATGATGGATGCAGCAGTCACTTCACCTTGCCATTTGTCTTTGGTATTCCATTCTCTAATTAGCGTGTTTTCTTCTTTATTCACTTTTATTCCTTTAAGTGAAGAAACGACTATTAACACAACAAGTATCCATGGAATGAAATGTAAATATTTGGTTATTTCCATTTAAAAGTACCTTTAAATAAACATATGAAGTGCGCTTAATGCGACATTTTGAAGTGAATCTTCGATCTTTGTTAAAGATCTTGTATAGTTCATTGGTGCTGTAACTACGCTGGTCAATGCAGTTGAAAAAGACATCGTAGCCCAGGACACACTTGCTGCATTCACAGAAGCGCTTGCGCCATATGCGGAAAAAGAAACAATTTTGAATGTTGCATGGTCTACGACGAAATCAGTAACTTTGTCTGACCATTTCGTTTTGTTGGAGTCAATCTGCTCTATATGAGGAGCGTCGAGGGTTATTTTAGTCGTACTTTTAATTTTTATATCAGCGCCTGAGATTACATCAACTTTCCCACTGACGTTTTGTTCGTAAAAACCACCGGTTATAGTGAAAACGACATCGCCCTTAACGGTATCCGTCCTTCCGCCAGCTTTAATTGTCGTATCTTGCCCGCTATCATAATTTTCAGTGAGCCTTCCGGTAACGTGATGAACCTCTGTTCCGTCAACAGTAGTATTTCGTTCTCCCTTGATGGTAACCGTGTCGCCACCGCTGGTTATATCCAGTGTACGTCCATTTGTAATGGTTTCCGTCTGGCCGTTATTGAAAGTAGTAGTCTCTGCTTTTTCGACAGTCGTGGTGCGGACATCCTTATAATGGAACGTGGCAGCGCCGGTAATTGCGTCTTTCTGTTCGCCTTTTATCGTAGTCGTTCGTGAACCATCAATCCCAACCGTTTTATTATTCTCCACGGTGATATGCATATCTTTTTCAGCATGAAGGTCGACTTTTTCCGCACCCGCTTTATCTTCAAACAACAGATGGTTAGCGTTATCACGGTTCCCGTCTTTTGAGCGGCTCATAAAGCCCATTACCGTTGCAGCAGCAGGAAGCTCCCAAGGAGGCATGCTGGATTCGTTGTAGACGCGTCCGGTGATAATCGGCCTGTCCGGATCACCGTTGATAAAATCCACCACGACTTCATCGCCAACCCTGGGGATCTGTACGCCCCCAAATCCCTGCCCGGCCCAGGCGCTGGAAACTCGTATCCAGCATGAGCTGGCGTCATCCCCTTTTGACTCTCTGTCCCAGTGAAATTTCACTTTCACCCGACCATAACGGTCTGTCCATATACTCTCTCCGTCTGGCCCTACGACCCTGGCTGTCTGTGGTCCGTAGGTTCTTGGCCATGGGGTTTTCTGCTCTGGTCTGTAAGGTGTGGAGGCTGGAATAACAATAAAATCTGTTCGATGCACGCTTTCGCTGCTGTCGGAGGTGGAGTAGGGGTTTTCCTCAAACTGATAAACAGCCCGGATGATTGTGTAGCTGCTGTTCCCGTCAGGGAAAGGGGCATTTTCAAGCTGGAATATATGTCCGGGTGCGATAGCGCTGGCGGTTGATGTACCGGATGTCTGCTGATGCTCAACCTGCCACCGCTCCTGATGAATTTTGGCGTATTTATCACCATGGTTGTGGTCCACAAAACGGCCGGGCCAGTCATAGACGCTTACGGTTCCCGGCTGGGGAGCAACATTGTTTTGACGGGCCTGAAACAACCAGGCGTTCGGTTTGCGGAAGTCATAGTCATCCAGACTGTATAATCCTGGGGTAATGCTGTCCTGCACGGACCACTGGCTAATACCTTCCTCACCTGTGACACCCCCTGATGTAGTTTGGTGATAGGGAATAACCTCGTAGCCAGGGAAGGGCTGTAATTCAGAACCTGCATCAGTCAGCACCAGTGTGTGGCTGTCGGTATCATGGCGGAAATAGAAAGCTATCCCTTCTTGTTCCATCAGACGCCTGATGAAATCAAGAGAGCTTTCCTGATACTGAACACAGTATTCCCAGGTGCGGTACTCTTCTGTCAGTTTGTCGTCGGTCTTGACGTTGTGCTCACTGAGGATCTTTTTGACAATTTCAGGCACTGTTTGCCCCTGAAAAATCCGCATGTCCCGATTACGCTTCAAGGGCCAGAGGTCAGATTCAACTGTCAGTGTATAAGCCGTGTAGCGAGTGCCGTCATGTTCAATCGGGGTGGCGGCGGCAGAGGTTACTTTGCCGTTGAGATAACGAGGGGCTAACGCATTCTGCGTCGGAATGGTAATTGTGACGGGCTGGCTCAGGAGTTTACTGCGGTTAATTTGCGAATCTTCACTGAGCAATGTCAGTGTCCAGACAAAAGGCTCTGATATAGCTTCCTCTCCTCCCAGCCGCCAGAAGTGAAGCGTCTCACCTTCTTTAACAGTAACGGATATCCGGTTAGTCATATCGCATTGCCTCTCGTCGTTCGCTCTGTTTTTACAAGAGTAGCCTAATGCTCCCTGTGGCAGGTACATCAGAACAAACGGGGAGCGGAACGCCCCGTATCCGGTCGTTCCTTTCAGGCCCTGATTTTGTAGATGAAGCGCCAGCCATTAGCAACCACGCTTCACCATAGCCTTATTACTTATTTCATTCCTGAGACGGTTGCCGTCCAGGCCTGGGTAAACGCCTGATGCTGCGCCGCCAGCGGCCCAATCAGCGCGTTATACTGGCTGGCCTGCTCGGAGGTCGGGAACTGAATGCCGTTCGCCGTAAAGCTCACCTGCGTGCCCTGCTGCGCGATAAAGTCGCCCACCTGCACCAACTGCTGGGTGAAGACCTGCGCCGCCGGGATCAGCGGTTGCAGTGCGTTAGCCGGGTTGGTCACCACTTTGGTGTAAACCTGGTCATAGACCGGTTTCAGATCGTCTGCCTGCTTGAGCGCGGCATGGGAGGCATCGGCCTGCATTTTTGCGTTTTGCAACTGCTGGCTCAGCACGCCGAGCGAACCGTTGGCCTGGCGAAGCGGCTCGCGCTGCGTCATATAATCCTGCGGCACGCGGATGGCGTTAACGCTATCAACGACCGGGCGCAGACCGGAATCCATCGCCTGGTTCACCTGCTGGGAATAGCCATAGATAACCGCATAATCAGAGACAAACGGGCCGAACTGTTTTTTCTGATCCGCCGTCAGCGCCGGCAGACGTTCGCTGCTGCGCATTGCCGTATTCTGCAGGAAATCGATAAACGCTTTACGTTGATCGCCTTCTTTATCAAAACACCCACTCAGGCTTACCACCATTAATAGCGCCGCAAGAGACGCAAACCAGCGAGAGCAGGACTGTCCTGTCGCCATTTTATTACTCCTTTCACCCATAAAACCGCTTCTCGGCACACGCGTGCCCAACGGCCTACAAGGATAGTCCAGGTCAGCCTCGCAAGATACCCCTTCATTACACACAAAAGCGTGCGGATCCGTTTTGGCACGATATTTTCCGTGATCGCGGTCAGATTATTCTTAATCCAAATTTTTGCTGACGATTTACAAATTTATACCGAGCAAAATCGCTCTCTTATTAATCAATCAATTAAACAAAACTTAAGCGGCAGAAGGTGCATTTTGCGCGCATCTACCCCGCTTACAACGTAAATAATCAGTGGCGAAATCATACGCCAGGTTTTTTTCCGACTACTCTTATCAGGCTGTATCACGATATCCGCTGTGTGATTTTATGAGGAGTGCTCAATGGAGTACAAAGACCCGATGTTTGAACTGATGAGCAGTCTCGAACAGATCGTATTTAAGAAAGATGTTGCGCAGACGGGAACCCTGAGCAAGAAGCCGAATTCCTTTAGTGACTTTGAACAATTGCGACGTGGAACCGGTCTGAAGATTGATGACTTCGCTCGTGCGATGGGAGTCTCTGTCTCAATGGTGCATGAGTGGGAATCACAACGTATAACACCCACCGCCACCGAGATGAAACTGATGCGCCTGATTCATTCGAATCCGATGCTCAGCAAGCAGCTTATTGACTAAGCTGCAACGGTCAGAGCCCCCGCCACGCCGGGGGTTTATGTTTTTCCCGCCTTAACGAGACTTCAACCGCAACGTCCTCGCCACTCTTGTCAGACGCGCTGTTCGACAGTAGAGCGCAAACACCACAAACCCTTCGCCATTTAGCAACCGCCGACACCCGACTAATGCCGCCAATGCAATCAGCAACGGTATCGCCGCGCCGCCGCCCGTCAGCAGATTAATCACCAACTGCGCCACGGTGACCAGCAGTAAGCCGCTAAAGAGATACGCGAAACCGGCAAGCCCGGCGCTAAAGCCGCGCGCCAGCATAAACATGCTGCTAATAGTGGTCGCCAGCACCACCAGCGCAGGAGCAAAAAAGGCGAGCGCGTGTAGCGGCGGCGTCAGCCCCGGCAAGAGGCGCAGCAGGGAAAGCAGATTGAGCGCAAACGCCACCAGCAGCAGCAGCATTACAAACGCCACCGGGAAGCCGTTCTGGCGCGGCTGCTCGACGGCGGTTTTGTCAAAATGGCGCTCCAGCTCGGGCGTGGAGCTCGACAGGACGCGTTCATCTTTGCGCGCGATCAGCGGCTCGATTTCACGCCCGTGCTGCCATAAATCGTAGAACACCGATCCTGTCAGCCAGCTCAACAACGACATCAGATCACCGCCAGCGACTGAATGGTTCCGACGATATAGCGCCCGGTGCGCGGCACATTGCCCGGTGCGGCAATAACGCCACTCACCGCGCTGCCTGCCAGTGCCGCTGCGCTGGTCACCACCTGGCCCAACTGGCGGGTCAGCTCAACCTGTACCGGCTCGACGGGGAAGCGTTTCGGATAGAGCCCGGCGCGGATGGCGGCCTTGATGCCTTTATTGCTGATACCGGGGTTCTGCGCACGAATAATCAGCTCCGTCAGACGGGCGCGATCCTGGCGCGGATACTCTTTCAGCCACTGCGTCGCTTTCAGCGAGGAGACCGACTTCATCGCTTTCCAGGTCGCCAGTGCCTCTTTCAGCGCACCACCTGCGCTCGCCAGTGAGACAAGATCCAGCGAGGTTGAAGTGGCGACATACCACTCCTGCGAATCAAGCCAGGCGACGTTTTCACCGCCGTTCTCCACCAGATCGTACACGCGATAGATACCGTTAAGGCACTGCAAACCGGTCGCCGCCGTGCCCGCATAGCCAATCGCCACCAGCACGGTGCTGCCGCCCGCGGTGAGCGGTGTGGCGACGGTACCGGCGGCCATCACGCCCGCAGTGATAAGCATCGCGCCGCAGGAGAGCACCGTCGAGGCGATCTCGGTGCCCATTGAAGTTGCAGAGACCGCTTCCGTCAGCGCTTTACCGTTGCTGGAGTTGGTCGGCTGGGCGGCGGCTTTGGTGACGATAACATGGGTGACGATGCCGCTCTGCCCGTTGGGATGGCGTTTGCTCGGACGCACCAGGTAACGCTCGGGGCCATCGGCATAGATGATGCCCGCCTCGGCAAATTCACGGGTACAATCCATTGCGGCGCCGAGGGCTTTAAAATCAAAATCACTCGCTCCAGCACCGGTCATACGGGCAAATTCATACCCCGGCAGATTTCTTTCGGGGTTCATTCCTGGCAGATTCATCATCGTTTCCTTGTGGCGGTGGCGTAGCAGAAGCTGTCGAGCCGGGGCTAAACAGCGTGAGCATATCTATCGCTTTCACTTATGTTACTTCTTATTAACAGCAGGCAACCGTATCGCGTTTATTTTCATCACTCAAGTTTAGAGCAGGATTGACTACGAGAATTGGTTGCCCGCTCACGCTTGCTGCCAGCACCATCCGCTGGCCTGCCACGTCAGGCTGTGCGTCAGCCTAAGCCCGGCAAGAAACGCCTCATCATGCGAAACCACCAGCATCGCGCCGGGAAAATCCGCCAGCGCCGCTTCAATCGCGCGGGTGGAGGCGAGATCGAGATGGTTGGTCGGCTCGTCGAGCAGTAACAGTTGTGTGGCATCGCTCTGCCAGAGCACGCAGGCAAGCGCTGTCTTCAACCGCTCGCCGCCGCTCAGGGCCACCAGCGGCAACATCACCTTCTCCGCGCCAAGCTGTAACTGCGCCAGACGGCTGCGCAGTACCCCCTCCTCAAGCAATGAGTTGCCCCGCTGAAGGTGCTCAAGCACCGATAACGAGAGATCGAAACGGGAGAGATGCTGATCGAGCCAGGCGCAGCTGACCGAGCGGTGGCATTCACCTGCCAGCGGCAATAGCTCGCCGAGGATCACCTTCAACAGTGTCGATTTGCCGCAGCCATTTGGCCCACGGATGGCAACGCGCAGCGGGCCGTCGATGCGCAGGCTCAGGGGAGGAAGCGCGATGTGCGGCAGCACCACCTCGTCGAGCACCAGCACCTGTTTGCCCGGCGGCACCTGGCTGCCGGGTAGCGTAAACAGCACCGGCATCTCCTCCTCGACCCGCTCACGCGCCTCGGTGACCGCAGCGTTAAGCGCCTCATTTTGTTGTTGATGCTGCTTGCGCCAGCTCGCCGGGCGCTCTTTGGCGAGGTTTTTGTATTTCACCCGCTCAAAGGAGGCGATGTTGAGCGTATCGACGGTGCGCAGCGTCTTCGCCGAACGCCGCAGGCTGGCGTCATGCTCCTTCTGCATCCGGCTGCGCGCTCGCCGACGTTCAACGGCGGCATGATCCAGCATCGCGCGGGCGGCCTGCTGCTGCGCCTCGCGCTGCTGCTCATAATCAGCGTAATTGCCGCCGTAGCTGCGAAGCCCGGCGGGCGTCAGTTCAACAATGCGCGACATCTCGCCGAGCAGTTGCCTGTCGTGAGTGGCGATCAGGGCACCGCCTTTATGCTGCCGGAGCTGGTCGCTAAACCATGCCCGCCCTTCCCCATCGAGGTGATTAGTCGGTTCATCCAGTAACAGGTAATCCGCGCCGGTCATAAACGCGCCGCAGAGCAGTGCCCGAACGCGCTCGCCGCCGCTCAGTGCGGCAGCCGGTTTGTCCGGCGCGAACGGCGGCAGATTAGCGTGCTGAAAGGCGGCCTCAAGCCGCTCAGGCAGATCCC
This sequence comes from Kosakonia sp. 1610, assembly GCF_050435845.1. Lineage (NCBI taxonomy): Bacteria > Pseudomonadati > Pseudomonadota > Gammaproteobacteria > Enterobacterales > Enterobacteriaceae > Kosakonia > Kosakonia sp. 1610. The sequence goes on from NZ_JBNDKZ010000005.1 coordinate 124,564, forward strand.
ACTGACCGTCGAGTAACTCCAGATCGGCGGGCTGATAGCCCCCCTGCAACACGCGCTCCAGCGCGGCAAAGATCTCGCCATAGCCGAGCAGCTGCGCCAGGGTGGTGTGCGCAGAGAGAGTGTGTTGCTGCGCGACATACGCCCAGCGCACTGCGGATTCGATATGCCCAAACGCGGGCTGAGATTGCCCGGCAAGCAGGCGTAAAAGTTCTGTTTTGCCGACGCCGTTACGCCCGACCAGCCCGCACAGCGAGGCGTCGAGGGTTAGATTCAGCGGGCCGAAAAGGGTCTCGCCCGTCGCAAACTGACAGGTGACCTGATGCAAAATAAAGGCGGGTGACTGCGCACAATGAGCCATAAGCACTCCTGAATGAGATCGTTAACGGCCTTGCCAACGCGCGAGCGTTTAACAAGGTGGCGGATTCATCAGTCGTGTTTGTTCATTTTCCGGGTGCGCTCCAGTGAGACGAGAAGTTCGTCGCCGCACAGGATAGCCAGAGAGCCAGGTCAGGTTCAAGGTTAAATTTTCATCTTTACGTTGCAGTGCGCAAAATTGAGGGCTAATTGTTTGCGCAATATTGCCGATGAATAAGGTGACTTAACTGAAAGTAGCAGGCCATGCGTGCAATCCAGGATCGCCATTTCAGAAAGGAGACGATAAAACCGCGCGTTACCCCAAACGCATAACGGTGGCATATCGTTCAGCACTGCTCAGGGAGGAGGTCCGGAAGTAAAGCATTGTTCTGGTTTCAGGCCCTGAATCCTAAAATGAGAATGAATGATGTCCAGATATATTCTGATTGTCGATGACAGCCGCCTGTCACGCATGATTTCCCGCCAGTATGTTCTTAACTTGCACAGCGACTGGAGCATTGATGAGGCCGGTACGGGCGAAGAGGCGATTGCCCACGCCGCGGCGAACACTCCCTATTTGATTCTGCTTGATGTGAATATGCCCGGTATTGGCGGCATTGAAGCGGCGTCACGCCTGCGTCAGACGCACCCGCAGACCCACATCGTGCTGCTTACCGCCAACGTGCAGAACTCCGTGCAGGCTGCCGCCGAAGAGATGGGCATCGGCTTTCTGCCAAAACCGCTGAAAGAGCCGCAGCTTCACGAGATGCTGAAACGTCTGGAGAGCCAGCCATGACCGAGTTGCCCGATATCAGCGAGATTGAAGCGGACAGCCTGATGGAGATCTTCAACATCGGCGTCGGCCACGCGGCGGCGGCGATGAGCAATATCGTCAACGAAGAGGTGCGCATGTCGGTGCCGACCATCCGCTTTACGCCGCGCTCGAAAGCGGCCGACGAGATGGGTGCTGGCGTGTCGCTGTTCGGCATTAGCCAGCATTACGAAGGCGCCTATGCCACCGAAGCGATTCTGATGTTTCCGGAAGCTGCCAGTTTCGAAATCGTGCGCATGATGGTTGGCGATCTGATCCCGGCGCACGAACTGGGCGAGATGGAACGCGAAGCGATGAGCGAGATTGGCAATATCGTGCTCAATGCCTGTGTCGGCACGCTGGCAAATATGTTCCAGAAAGAGCTACAGGGTTCGCTGCCAGTGGTGCGGGTTGGCAGTAGCGAAGAGATCCTCAACCCGGAAAAAGATGAGAACGATCCGCTGGTTATGATGCTGCGCATTGATTTTGCGCTCGAGCGCCAGCAGATCCAGGGCTATCTCGCGTTTATCCTCGATATGTCCGCTTTGTGCGACTTACGCGAGCAGGTTCGGCTTTATATCAGCCGTTTAGAATCCGGTAGTGTTCCCAGCGGAATGCATTAATCATGAAAGATAAGTTGTTATTGGATGCGTTTTCAGCCCTCAGCCTCGGTGTCATCCTCGTGGATGCGCAGTACCGTATCGCGCTGTGGAATGCGTGGTTAGAGACGCATACCGGGCGGGCGGCCAGCGACACCGTTGGCGAAGACTTTTTTTCCGTCTTCCCGGACCTGACCTATCACCGCGTTGGCGATGCGATCCGTCAGGCCATTGGTCACAATTTATCTTCCCTGCTTTCACAATCGCTACACCGCTCCCCTTTTCCGCTCTATGCGGAACCGGCGCGGCCAACCGCCCGTCTGAGCCAGGCGGTGACCATTGTTCCACTCGGCGATGCCGAGCGTTACTGCCTGATTCAGATTGTCGATGTCACTGCGGCAGTACGCCGTGAGTCGCTGCTGCGCGATCAGGCCCATGAATTGTTGTCGCAATCCCTGTCGGATGGCCTGACGGGCGTCGGCAACCGCCGCTATTTCGATCTCTGCATTGAGCGCGAGTGGCGCGCCAGCAAGCGTAATAACAAACCGCTGTCGCTGCTGCTGATCGATGTGGACTACTTTAAGTCCTACAACGACAGCTATGGTCACCAGCACGGCGATGAGTGCCTGCAACAGATTGCAGCGGCGATGCGCGGCGCGCTCTGCAACCCGAATGAGATCCTGTTTCGCTACGGCGGCGAGGAGTTTTGCGCCCTGTTGCCGGAAACGCGCTCGGCAGCGGCGGTGGAGCTGGCAGAAAAGCTGCGCACCAGCGTGCAGCGCCTGGAGCTTCCCCACGCCAGTTCCCCGGATGGCTGCGTCAGCGTCAGTATCGGCGTCGCCAGCCTGTGTCAGCAGAACCATACCGAATATGGACAGTTGATCCAGAGCGCCGATAACGCGCTCTACGAGGCGAAACGCGCCGGGCGCAACACCGTTCGCGTCAGCACCGCCTTTCGTCGATTCACCCACGCGCCACGCCGCTGAGTTGGGTGGTGTTGCCGGATGGCAGTTCCGAATCGTCTGCTTTGCCGGATGGCGGCTACGCCTTATCCGGCCTACGGTTTAGCGCGGCTGATGTCCCTTGTAGGCCGGATAAGCGAAGCGCCATCCGGCAAAACCAACTCCCGACAACATCGGGGCATAAAAAAACCCGCCGTAGCGGGTTTTTTTATCGACTGAACGATTACTGCAGCAGCGAGATATCCGCAACCTGCAGGAAGAGTTCACGCAGTTTCGCCAGCAGCGTCAGGCGGTTGATGCGCACCTCTTTATCGTCGGCGTTCACCATCACGTTCTCAAAGAACTCGTCCACCGGCTCGCGCAGCTGCGCCAGCTCGATCAACGCTTCCTGATAACGCCCTTCCGCAAAGAATGGTTGCAGCGTATCGCGCAGAACCACCACGTTGCCCGCCAGCTTGATCTCTGCGGCCTCTTTCAGCACCGCCGCCTGCACGTTCTCATTCAGCGTTTCGTCAGATTTCGCCAGGATATTGGAGACGCGCTTATTGGCTGCCGCCAGCGCCGCCGCTGCCTCCAGCGTACGGAAGTGGGAAACCGCCTTCATACGCGCGTCGAAATCGGCCGGTTTGGTCGGACGGCGCGCCAGCACCGCCTGAATGGTATCAACGCTGTAGCCTTCGTCCTGATACCAGGCGCGGAAGCGGCCCAGCATAAAGTCGATCACATCGTCGACCACTTTGCCGTTCGTCAGCTTATCGCCGTAGAGACGCACCGCCTCTTCGGTCAGGGTTTGCAGATCCAGCGCCAGGTTCTTCTCAACGATAATACGCAGCACGCCCAGCGCGGCACGGCGCAGCGCGAACGGGTCTTTATCGCCTTTCGGATGCTGGCCGATACCGAAGATCCCCGCGAGGGTATCCATCTTATCGGCAATCGCCACGGCACAGGCGACCGGGTTAGACGGCAGCTCGTCACCGGCAAAGCGCGGTTGATACTGCTCGTTCAGCGCAACGGCAACGTCTTCCGCTTCGCCGTCGTGACGCGCATAGTGCATGCCCATCACGCCCTGGGTGTCGGTAAACTCAAACACCATGTTGGTCATCAGGTCGCACTTGGAGAGCAAACCCGCGCGCGTGGCGTGGTTCACATCTGCGCCAATCTGACCGGCAATCCAGCCCGCCAGCGCCTGAATACGATCGGTCTTGTCACGCAACGTGCCGAGCTGCTGCTGGAACAGCACGGTTTGCAGACGCGGCAGGTGATCTTCCAGGCGTTTTTTACGGTCGGTATTGAAGAAGAACTCGGCATCCGCCAGACGCGGGCGCACCACTTTTTCATTACCGGAGATAATCTGTTGCGGATCTTTCGACTCGATATTGGCGACGAAGATGAAATTTGGCAGCAGTTTGCCGTCGTTGCCATACACCGGGAAGTACTTCTGGTCACCCTTCATGGTGTAGACCAGCGCTTCCGCCGGAACGGCGAGGAATTTCTCTTCGAACTTCGCCGTCAGCACCACCGGCCACTCAACCAGAGAGGTGACCTCTTCCAGCAGGCTGTCGCTCAGATCGGCAGTACCGCCAATCTTACGCGCCGCATCTTCAGCGTCCGCTTTGATTTTGGCTTTACGCTCGGCGTAATCTGCCATCACTTTGCCGCGCTCCAGCAGGATCTGCGGGTACTGATCGGCGTTGTCGATGGTGAACTCCGGCTCGCCCATAAAGCGGTGGCCGCGAATGACGCGATCGGACTGAATGCCAAGGATCGTTGCCGGAACCAGCTGATCGCCCAGCAGCAGGGTAACGGTGTGAACCGGACGCACAAAGTGCACGTCCGACGCGCCCCAGCGCATCAGTTTCGGGATCGGCAGTTTGCTAAGCGAGGTGGCGATCATGTTCGGCAGCAGCGCTTCGATGCTTTCGCCTTTAACATGGGCGCGATAGAGCAGCCATTCGCCTTTGTCGGTGGTCAGACGCTCGGCCTGATCGACGGTGATACCGCAGCCGCGCGCCCAGCCTTCAGCCGCTTTGCTCGGTTTGCCTTCCGCGTCGAACGCCTGGGCGATGGCCGGGCCGCGTTTTTCAACTTCGCGATCCGGCTGCGCGGCGGCAAGATTAGCCACTTTCAGCGCCAGACGGCGCGGCGCGGCGAACCACTTAACCTCGCCGTGGGCAACGCCTGCCGCATCCAGCTCAGCGGTAAAGTTGGCAGCGAAGGACTCCGCCAGGCTGCGCAGGGCTTTTGGTGGCAGCTCTTCGGTGCCGATTTCCACCAGGAATGTTTTCTCTGACATGGCCGCCTCTTATTTATTTCTGTTGCACATCGGGAAGCCAAGGGCTTCACGGGAAGCGTAATAGGCTTCAGCGACTGCTTTGGTCAGCGTACGGATGCGCAGAATGTAGCGCTGGCGTTCGGTGACGGAGATGGCTTTACGCGCATCAAGCAGGTTGAAGCTGTGGGCGGCTTTCAGAATGCGTTCGTAAGCCGGCAGCGGCAGCGGGTTTTCCAGCGCCAGCAGCTGCTGTGCCTCTTTCTCATACTGCTCGAAGCAGGTGAAGAGGAAGTCGACATCGGCGTATTCGAAGTTGTAAGTGGACTGCTCCACTTCGTTTTGATGGAACACGTCGCCGTAAGTGGTTTTACCCAGCGGGCCGTCGCTCCAGACCAGATCGTAGACGCTGTCTACGCCCTGAATGTACATCGCCAGACGTTCCAGACCGTAGGTGATCTCGCCGGTGATCGGCTTGCACTCAAGGCCGCCAACCTGCTGGAAGTAGGTGAACTGCGTCACTTCCATGCCGTTAAGCCACACTTCCCAACCAAGTCCCCAGGCACCCAGCGTCGGGTTCTCCCAGTTATCTTCCACGAAACGAATATCGTGAATGGTCGGGTCCATACCCAGCTCTTTCAGTGACCCGAGGTACAGTTCCTGAATGTTGTCCGGAGAGGGTTTAATCACCACCTGGAACTGATAGTAGTGCTGTAAGCGGTTCGGGTTTTCGCCGTAGCGACCATCGGTCGGGCGACGGGAAGGCTGAACGTAGGCGGTTGCCATCGGCTCCGGGCCCAGCGCGCGCAGGCTGGTCATTGGGTGCGAAGTACCGGCACCCACTTCCATGTCCAGAGGTTGAACGATGGTGCAGCCCTGACGAGCCCAATAATCCTGTAAGGTCAGGATCAGACCCTGAAAGGTCCTGGTATCAAACTTTTGCATATTATTTCGTGCTGGATACGTGTGGATTTAAAGGAAGCGACCAGTATACCCGCTGACTGCAAGATATACAGTACGAAACGGGGTTGTTTACGGAAAATTGGGAAATAGCGGCGGCATTGGCGCGTATTATGGGGCTTAACGCATCGAAAGATGCAAAAACTGCCCTTCAGCGTCAAAAGTGCAGACAAACGCTTCATGACGCGGCGTAACGCCTCGCATCTCGTAGCTGCCCTGATACTGTTCGAAGCCGGTAACGTTCACTTTTTCCGCCCCGGTGTTGTAGCGGTGCGCGGCGTTTTCGCGGCAGAGCTGCTCCATATTGAGGGAGCGTGTCGGGCCAGGCCGTGCCGTTTGCGCCTTCTGCTCCGGCATCTTCTCGGGCGCACTGCAACTTGTCAGCAGCAACATCAGCATCGGCAGAGTAAACTTCATCATTTTCTTACGCATTTCCTTGCGGGCTGATAGGGTGAACGGCCAAAAACGCCATTGTGCAGCACTGCGCTTAGTGCACAACCACGCGTGGGAAAACTCAGAATTATCCAAAGAGATACGCAGGTAAATTACCAGTCTTAGGATATTTGTCGACAATAAGAAATTGAGGAAGTGATGCCGTCAAAAATTCACTGGATAGATAATTTACGCGGGATAGCCTGTTTAATGGTGGTCATGATCCACACCACGACCTGGTACATTACTAATCCAGCCGCCGTTACCAGCTTCGACTGGAATGTTGCCAATCTGCTCAACTCCGCCTCGCGCGTCAGCGTTCCCCTCTTTTTTATGATTTCAGGCTACCTCTTTTATGGCGAACGCAGCGCCCAGCCGCGCCACTTTTTGCGTATCGCCCTCTGCCTGCTGTTTTATAGCCTCATCGCCCTGCTCTATATCGTGCTGTTTACCTCGATTAACAGCGACCTGTCGCTGAAGAACATCCTGCAAAAGCCGATTTTTTACCATCTGTGGTTCTTCTTCGCCGTCATCGTTATCTACCTGCTCTCGCCCCTGATTCAGGTCAAAGCCCTGAGCGGCAAGATGCTGCTGGCGCTAATTGCGGTGATTGGCGTCGTCGCTAACCCCAATCTGGTGACGCTAAAAAGCGATGGCGTTGAGTGGCTACCGATCAATCTCTACATCAACGGCGACACCTTTTACTACGTCCTCTACGCCATCCTCGGTCGCGCCATCGGCATGATGGAGACGCAAAAACGGGCGCTGAACTGGCTAAGTGCCGCGGTAGTGGTGCTGGCGGTGGTGGCGATTTCACGCGGTACGCTGCATGAGCTGAGATGGCGCGGTAACTTCGCCGATACCTGGTATCTCTACTGCGGCCCGATGGTCTTTCTCTGCGCTATCGCACTGTTTACGCTGGTAAAAAACACGCTTAACAGCCGCACTCTGCCGGGGCTGGCGTTGATTTCGCGCCACTCACTCGGTATTTACGGTTTTCACGCGCTGATTATTCATGCGCTGCGCACGCGCGGCGTTGAGGTGCAAAACTGGCCGCTGCTCGACATTGTGTGGGTCTTCAGCGCGGCGCTGGCGGCAAGCCTGGCGCTCTCGATGCTGGTGCAGCGCATCGACCGGCGGCGGTTTGTCAGCTAGTGATTCGCGCCCGCGCCCGGTGCAGCTGGCGCGGGGAGGAGAAACCGGCGGCCAGCGCCGCCTGCTCCGCACCCTGGCCCTGCAACAGCGCCTGCTCGGCAATCACCAGCCGCAGCTGCTCCAGATAGTCGCGCACGCTGATCCCCAGATGCTGCTGAAAAAGACGCGTCAGATGCCGGGCGCTGACGTGTGCCTGCGCGGCAATCTCCGCCAGTTGCCAGGCTTTTTGCGGCTCGGCGGTCAGCGCATCCTGCGCCCGGTGTACCGCTGGATGGAGATGGTTACGATAGCGCAGCCACGGTGAAAGCTGCGGATCGTCGCCGGAGCGGCGAAACCAGACCACCATTTCGCGCGCCACCGCCAGCGCACGCGCCGGCCCGCATAAACGGTTGATAATATGCAGGGCGAGATCGATGCCTGAGGTGATGCCCGCGCTGGTCCAGATGCCGCGATCCTCAATAAAAATCCGGTTCTCTTTGACCAGCGCAGCCGGTTCGAGCGCCTGCAAGCGGGCAATCACATTGTGATGCGTCGTGCACTGAACCCCGTTAAGCAGCCCGGCTTTCGCCGCCAGCATTGCGCCGGAGCAGACGCACATTAGCGTAATCGCCCGGCGGTGGAGCAGCGGTTGCAGGCGCATCAGCCAGTTGCGCACCTGCGTTGCCTGCGGCGTATCAAATAACTGCGAAGAATCGCTGACGCCGGGTAGCACCAGCAGGCTCCCCTCCGGTAACGTCTCCGGTAGCGGCGCGATGTTGCCCATCGTTAAGCCAAGGGAGGTTGCCACCTCCGCTTGCGGGCCGATGTAGTGCAGGCGAAAGGTCTCCTGCGCCTGGGCAAAGGTCTCCGCCGGACCGGCCATATCGAGCGCCAGCACGCCGGGCAGCATCACAAACCAGACATCACACATTTATTGTTCCAGCGTCTCCTGGACGGTTTTAATGGCGGCAAAGCGCCCGACGAGCACGGTTTCCGTACGGTGGCGCAGCGTGTGGCTATCCAGCGTCACGCCATTGTGCGTCATCGGGAAAGTGAGCGTCGCTTCGCTGACGAAGGTCACGCGATAGCCCAGATCCGACGCCACCCTGGCGGTCGTTTCACAGCACTGCTCCGTACGAATACCACAAATGATCAGATGATTGATATCGCGCTGACGCAGCCAGCGATCGAGGCCGGTATCGGTAAAGGCGTTGTGGACATGCTTATGGAAGGTGACATCTGCCTGATGCTGCAAAAAGGGCATCGGTTTCACGAAGCCGCTCTCCAGCGAGAAGGGGCCGCTGTCGGCGACGTGAAAAATATCCACCAGCGGAATGCCGCGCGCCTGGCAACCGGCAATCAGCGTCAGCATCGCCTGCTGGAAAGCGGGAAAGTCGTTATCCTGCCAGAAGTCACGGTGGAAAAAGGATTGCTGGGTATCGATGTTAATCAGGGCGCTACGGGTCATTTCAGGACTCCTTGCTCAGTGGGGTTAACGCTATTCTGGCAAGGCTTTACGCTGCTGCTAAGACCAAAAAAGGACAACATCAGGGTGATTACGGCCCACCGTTGCCAGCGGGCCGAAAAGGTTATGACATCAGCGGCAACAGCTGCTGATAGATGCGGCGGAAGGTGTCGCGCTTCTCGACATAGTGCGCGTGACGCTGCGCGTCCGGCTGATGCTGCTGCTCAACCGGCAGTTGCGGCAGCAGCGTTGCCAGCGGTACGCCGGGATTAACGGCGATTTGTGCCAGCCGCGCCGCGCCGAGCGCCGGGCCAACATCCCCGCCGGTGCGGTAATCGAGCTGCAAGCCGCTGATATCCGCCAGCATCTGCCGCCACCAGTCGCTGCGCGCGCCGCCGCCGATAAGGGTAATGCTTTGCGGCGTCACGCCGCAGGCGTGCACCACATCCATCCCGTCTGCCAACGCATACCCCACCCCTTCCAGCACCGCACGCGCCAGCTCTGCCGGGCCATGCTGATGGGTCAGACCAAAGAAGACGCCTTTTGCCTGCGGATTGTTGTGCGGCGTGCGTTCGCCGGAGAGATAGGGCAGAAACCAGATATCGCCCGCGTTCTCGTCCGCCTGCTGCGCGGCGCTAATCAGTGCCTGCACCGATTCCATGCCGGTCAGTTTCGCCGCCCAGTCCAGACAGGAGGCCGCGCTCAGCATCACCGACATCAGATGCCAGCGCCCCGGCAGCGCGTGGCAGAAGCTGTGCACGGCGCTTTCCGGCTTGCTGAGGAACCCTTCGCTGACGGCAAAGTAGACGCCGGATGTGCCAAGCGAGAGCATCGCCTGCCCCGCGTCCGCCATGCCGACACCGACCGCGCCAGCGGCGTTGTCGCCGCCGCCTGCAACAATCGGCACTACCGGCATCGCCCAGCGCCGGGCAACTTCCGGCAGCAGTTCGCCGGTGATCTCACTGCCTTCAAACAGCGCTGGCATATGGCTGCGCGACAGCGAGCAGGCGACGAGCATCTCGTCGCTCCAGTCGCGCTTCGCCACATCGAGCCACATGGTGCCTGCGGCATCGGACATATCGCTGGCAAAGACGCCGGACATCTTCAGCCGCAGATAATCTTTCGGCAGCAGCACCTTCGCCACCTTAGCGAAGATCTCCGGTTCATGCCGCTGCACCCACAGCAGCTTCGGCGCGGTAAAGCCCGGCATCATCAGGTTACCGGTGATCGCACGGGCGTTAGCGACCCGCGCTTCCAGCAGCCCGCACTCCTCACCACAGCGACCATCGTTCCAGAGGATCGCCGGGCGCAGAACGCGGTTTTCGCTATCGAGCAGCATCGCGCCGTGCATCTGCCCGGCAAGGCCGATGGCCTTTACCTGCTGCAACGAATGCGCCGCACCGAGCGCCTGGATGGCGCGATCCGTCGCCTGCCACCAGCTTTCGGGATCCTGCTCCGACCATAACGGGTGTGGGCGAGAGACGCTGAGTTTCTCCGTATGGGAGGCCAGCACCTCGCCCTGCTCACCGAGCAGAATCGCCTTCACGCCCGAGGTACCGAGATCGATCCCGATATACATAGTGACTACTCCTTTTTGAGTGTGCCGCGCAGAAGCCGGTTACTTATCGAAGAGATACGCGTTGACCAGGTTCTCCAGTTGCTCCTGGTGACCGCTCTGGTGACGCGGTGCCAGGTTCTGCTCTTCAGCGTACTTCGCAAGTTCCGCAAGGCTAAGCTGCCCCTGCAAAATTTGCTGGCCCAGCTCACCATTCCAGCCCGCGTAGCGTTTGGCGACGCGTTTATCCAGCTCGCCCTCTTCGACCATGCGGGCAGCGATTTTCAGCGCCAGCGCCATGGTGTCCATCGCGCCGATATGGCCGTAGAAAAGATCGTATTTATCGGTGCTCTGGCGACGCACTTTGGCGTCAAAGTTGAGGCCGCCGGTGGTGAAGCCGCCCGCTTTGATAATTTCATACATCACCAGCGCATTCTCTTCGACGCTGTTCGGGAACTGGTCGGTATCCCAGCCGAGCTGCGGATCGCCGCGGTTAGCGTCGACGGAGCCAAACAGCCCCAGCGCAATGGCAGTGGCGATTTCATGATGGAAGGAGTGGCCCGCGAGGGTGGCGTGGTTAGCTTCGATATTGAGCTTGATCTCTTTCTCCAGCCCGAACTGTTTCAGGAAGCCATAGACGGTCGCGGCGTCGTAGTCGTACTGGTGCTTGGTCGGCTCCTGCGGTTTTGGCTCAATCAGCAGCGTGCCGCGGAAACCGATTTTGTGTTTATGCTCAACCACCATGTTCATAAAGCGGCCAATCTGCTCGCGCTCCTGGCGCAGGTCGGTGTTGAGCAGGGTTTCGTACCCTTCGCGTCCGCCCCACAGCACGTAGTTTTCGCCGCCGAGTTTATGGGTGGCGTTCATCGCGCTTACCACCTGGGTTGCCGCCCAGCTGAAGACTTCCGGATCCGGGTTGGTGGCTGCGCCCGCGCCGTAACGTGGGTTGGTGAAGCAGTTTGCGGTGCCCCACAGCAGCTTGACGCCGCTCTGCTGCTGTTTTTCCCCCAGCACATCAACCATTTCGGCGAAGTTGCTCAGGTACTCTTTCAGCGAGGCGCCTTCCGGGGAGACATCGACATCATGGAAGCAGTAGTAGGGCACATTGAGCTTATGGAAGAATTCGAAGGCGACATCGGCTTTGCGTTTTGCCAGCGCCATCGCCTCGCCCGGCTGCTGCCAGGGGCGATCGAAGGAGCCGACGCCAAACATATCCGCGCCGTTCCAGCAGAAGGTGTGCCAGTAGCAGGCGGCGAAACGCAGGTGATCTTCCATGCGTTTACCGAGCACCAGCTCATCTGGGTTGTAGTGACGAAACGCGAGCGGATTCGTACTCTTTGAACCTTCAAAACGAACCCGATCCAGCTGGTCAAAATAAGCGTGCATAATGAGCTCCATTGGCGAGTGAACATATCTGAGTTAATACTGGATTCTCTCTGCGCCTTGCTCAATTACGTTATTTCACACTGCCATTGAGAGAATACGCAAACGTGCGCTGGCTCGCAAAATAACCGCAAAAGTTGCTGCGAGGTGCTTTCCTGTTTTTTATGCAACGCCAGTTTTATTTTTTTTAAAATAAGATCGGGGTCATAAATCAGCAAATAAACCAAAAAACGTAACCCGCCTATTAAAATCTGTAATTGCCACTATTCCATTCTGCGTTAAGAATTTGCTCGTTCTAAGCAGTGCACGTTTCTTTTATCTCGCACACCACCCTACGAAAGGTATTCCTATTATGAAGATAAAGAATCTCTGCCTTACACTCTGCGCTACCCTGCTGCTTGCCAGCACGTTCAGCCATGCCAAAACGATAAAAATCGGCATGGCGATTGACGATCTCCGTCTTGAACGCTGGCAAAAAGATCGCGACATTTTTGTTAAGAAAGCCGAATCCCTCGGCGCCGATGTTTTCGTCCAGTCGGCGAACGGTAATGAAGAGACCCAGATGTCGCAAATTGAAAATATGATCAACCGCGGCGTCGACGTGCTGGTTATTATTCCTTACAACGGTCAGGTATTAAGTAACGTTGTGAAAGAAGCTAAACAGGAAGGAATTAAAGTTCTGGCCTATGATCGCATGATTAATAATGCGGATATCGATTTCTATATCTCCTTCGACAATGAAAAAGTCGGGGAATTACAGGCGCAAAGCCTGGTCAATAAGGTGCCACAGGGTAATTACTTCTTAATGGGCGGCTCGCCGGTGGATAATAACGCCAAGCTGTTCCGCGCCGGGCAGATGAAGGTATTAAAGCCCTATATCGACAGCGGCAAAATTAAAATTGTCGGCGACCAGTGGGTCGATGGCTGGCTGCCGGAAAATGCGCTGAAGATAATGGAGAACGCGCTGACCGCCAACAACAATAAAATCGATGCCGTGGTTGCCTCGAATGACGCAACCGCTGGCGGCGCTATCCAGGCATTAAGCGCGCAGGGGCTGGCGGGCAAAGTTGCCATCTCCGGCCAGGATGCGGATCTCGCTGGGGTCAAACGCCTGATGAACGGCAGCCAGACGATGACCGTCTACAAACCTATCACCCAGCTTGCTAACACCGCGGCGGAGATCGCCGTCGAGCTTGGCAACGGTAAGCAGCCGAAGGCCGATGCCTCGCTCAACAATGGCCTGAAAGATGTGCCTGCCCGCCTGCTGACGCCGATTGAAGTCACCAAAGAGAATATTGACGCCACGGTGATCAAAGACGGCTTCCACCAGAAGAATCAGCTCTGAAAACGACGGCGCGCCTGAGTTCAGAATCAGGCGCGCCGCCGCCCTCACTTCAGGCGCTGTCTGATAAGCGATCGACGTGGAGCAGCCATGCCTTACTTACTCGAAATGAAGAACATCACCAAAGCCTTCGGCGTCGTGAAGGCGATTGATAACGTCAGCCTGCAACTTAACGCGGGCGAAGTGCTCTCCCTGTGCGGCGAAAACGGCTCGGGTAAATCGACCCTGATGAAAGTGCTGTGCGGCATCTACCCGACCGGCAGCTATGAAGGCGAAATCTACTTTGCAGGGGAGCTTCTGCAAGCGAGCCATATCCGCGATACCGAGCGCAAAGGGATCGCCATCATTCACCAGGAGCTGGCGCTGGTGAAACATCTCACAGTGCTGGAGAACATCTTCCTTGGCGCGGAGATCACCCGCCACGGCGTGATGGATTACGACCAGATGACGCTGCGCTGCGAGAAGCTGCTCAAACAGGTGAGCCTCGCCATCTCGCCCGATACCCGCGTCGGTGACTTAGGGCTGGGCCAGCAGCAGTTGGTGGAGATCGCCAAAGCGCTGAACAAGCAGGTGCGGCTGCTGATTTTAGATGAGCCGACCGCCTCGCTGACCGAGCAGGAGACGGCGGTGCTGCTCGATATCATCCGCGACCTGCGCAACCACGATATCGCCTGCGTTTACATCTCCCATAAGCTCAATGAAGTGAAAGCCATCTCCGACGTCATCTGCGTTATCCGCGACGGGAAGCACATCGGCACCCGCGATGCGGCGGGGATGAGTGAAGATGACATCATCACCATGATGGTGGGCCGCGAGCTGACCGCGCTCTACCCCAATGAACCGCACACCCACGGCGAGGAGATCCTGCGCGTCGAGCACCTTACCGCCTGGCATCCGGTTAACCGCCATATCAAACGCGTCAACGACGTCTCCTTTAGCCTCAAGCGCGGCGAGATCCTCGGCATTGCCGGGCTGGTCGGCGCCGGGCGCACCGAAGCCGTGCAGTGCCTGTTTGGTGTCTGGCCGGGTCGCTGGGAGGGAAAAATCTTTCTGGATGGCAAGGAGGTTGAGATCCGCAACTGCCAGCAGGCGATTGGCCACGGCATCGCCATGGTGCCGGAGGATCGCAAGCGCGACGGCATTGTGCCGGTGATGGCGGTGGGTAAAAACATCACGCTGGCGGCGCTAAACCAGTTTACCGGCAGCCTGAGCAGCCTCGATGACGCCGCCGAGCAGGCGTGCATTTTGCAGTCAATCCAGCGGCTGAAAGTAAAAACCTCGTCGCCGGAGCTGGCGATTGGTCGGCTGAGCGGCGGCAACCAGCAGAAAGCGATTCTCGCCCGCTGCCTGTTGCTCAACCCGCGCATTTTGATCCTCGATGAGCCGACGCGCGGCATCGATATCGGCGCGAAGTATGAAATCTACAAACTGATTAACCAACTGGTGCAGCAGGGGATCGCGGTGATTGTGATCTCCTCCGAGCTGCCCGAAGTGCTGGGCCTGAGCGACCGCGTGCTGGTGATGCACGAAGGGAAGCTGAAAGCCGATCTTATCAACCGTCATTTGACCCAGGAGCAGGTTATGGAAGCGGCGCTGAGGAGCGAACATCATGTCGAAAAGCAACCCGTCTGAAAGTCAGTTATCCACCGCGTCGCCGGGCCCCTTCTCCGGGCTGAAGTCACTCAACCTGCAGGTGTTTGTGATGCTTGCAGCCATCGTTGTGATCATGCTCTTTTTCACCGGCATGACCGACGGTGCCTACCTGAGCGCGCGTAATATCTCTAACCTGCTGCGCCAGACCGCCATCACCGGCATCCTCGCGGTGGGGATGGTGTTTGTCATTATCTCGGCGGAGATTGACCTCTCGGTAGGCTCGATGATGGGCCTGCTGGGTGGTGCGGCAGCCATTTTTGACGTCTGGCTCGGCTGGCCGCTGCCGCTCACGGTGGTGGTGACGCTGCTGCTTGGCCTGCTGCTCGGCGCGTGGAACGGTTGGTGGGTGGCCTATCGTAAAGTGCCGTCGTTTATCGTCACCCTCGCCGGGATGCTGGCGTTTCGCGGCGTGTTGATCGGCATTACCAACGGCACCACCGTTTCACCCACCAGCGCGGCGATGTCGCAAATCGGCCAGAGCTATCTGCCGGACGGCGTGGGCTTCGGCGTTGGCGCGCTCGGGCTGGTCGCCTTTGTGCTTTGGCAGTGGCGCGGTCGCATGCGCCGCCAGTCGCTCGGCTTAGCCACCTCCTCTTCCGGCCATGCGGTGGGGCGCCAGGCGCTGATCGCGGTGATTGTGCTCGGTGCCATCTGGCTGCTGAATGATTACCGCGGCGTGCCGACGCCGGTGCTGCTGCTGGTCTTTCTGCTGCTGGCAGGTCTGTTTATGGCGACGCGCACCGCTTTTGGCCGCCGCATTTACGCCATCGGCGGCAACCTTGAAGCGGCGCGGCTCTCCGGCATTAACGTTGAGCGCACCAAACTGGCGGTCTTCGCAATCAATGGCCTGATGGTGGCGATTGCCGGGCTTATCCTCAGCTCGCGCCTTGGTGCCGGTTCGCCGTCGGCCGGGAACATTGCCGAGCTGGATGCGATTGCCGCCTGCGTGATTGGCGGCACCAGCCTCGCGGGCGGCATCGGCAGCGTGGCGGGCGCGGTAATGGGGGCGTTTATTATGGCCTCGCTGGATAACGGCATGAGCATGATGGATGTTCCCACCTTCTGGCAGTACATCGTCAAGGGAGCCATTTTACTGCTGGCGGTGTGGATGGACTCCGCCACCAAACGTCGCGCCTGAGCCAGGCGAACCGAGGCGCGATCACACTGCCGGATTATTTTTGTCCGGCAGTGTGTTGAATATGGTAATCAGAACTGATGAATAGTCAGGAAGCGAACCACTATGTTTGAAAAGCGCCATCGCATCACGCTGTTATTTAACGCGAATAAAGCCTACGACCGCCAGGTGGTCGAAGGCGTTGGGGAGTATCTTCAGGCGTCGCAATCGGAGTGGGATATCTTTATTGAGGAGGATTTCCGCGCCCGTATTGAGAACATTAAGGAGTGGCTCGGCGACGGCGTGATCGCCGACTACGATGACCGGGAGATTGAGCGGCTGCTGGCGGATGTCGATGTACCGATTGTCGGCGTCGGCGGCTCTTATCACACGCCGGAGCACTACCCGCCGGTGCACTATATCGCCACCGACAACCACGCGCTGGTCGAGAGCGCCTTCTTGCATCTCAAAGAGAAAGGGGTGCATCGCTTCGCCTTTTACGGCCTTCCCGCCTCAAGCGGCAAGCGCTGGGCCGCCGAGCGGGAGTATGCTTTTTGCCAGCTGGTAGCGCAGGAGAAGTATCGCGGCGTGGTTTACCAGGGGCTGACCACCGCGCCGGAAAACTGGCAGCATGCGCAAAATCGCCTTGCCGACTGGCTGCAAACGCTGCCGCCGCAAACGGGTATTATTGCCGTTACCGACGCGCGGGCGCGCCATGTTTTGCAGGTCTGCGACCATCTGCATATTCCGGTGCCGGAGAAGCTGTGCGTGATCGGCATCGATAACGAAGAGCTGACCCGCTACCTCTCCCGCGTCGCGCTCTCTTCGGTAGCGCAGGGCACGCGGCAGATGGGTTACCAGGCCGCGAAGCTGCTGCACCGGCTGCTCGATAACGAAGCAATGCCGTTGCAGCGCCTGCTGGTGCCGCCGATGCGGGTGGTTGCCCGCCGTTCAACGGATTACCGTTCGCTGAACGATCCGGCGGTGATTCAGGCGATGCACTATATCCGCAACCACGCCTGCAAAGGCATTAAGGTCGATCAGGTGCTGGATGCGGTCGGTATTTCGCGCTCCAATCTGGAGAAGCGCTTCAAGGAGGAGGTGGGCGAAACCATTCACGCGGTGATCCACGCCGAGAAGCTGGAGAAGGCGCGCAGCCTGCTGATCTCCACCTCGCTCTCTATCAATGAGATTTCGCAGATGTGCGGCTACCCGTCATTGCAGTATTTCTACTCGGTCTTCCGCAAGGCCTACGACAGCACACCGAAGGATTATCGCGATCGCTACAGCGAAATCCTCATTTAGGCACAAAGAAAAACGCCTTCCGGGTGGAAGGCGTTTCAGCAGATGGGGTTACATGTGGGCGGCAATTAACTGCTGATTGTCCTGATACATGGCAAACAGATAGTTGTTGTAGCTCGCGCCGCGGGTGGAGTAGCCCTTCAGCTTGTGGATCATCGCCGTTGCTGTCACTTCCTGGTCCGCTTTACGCAGCTGCGCACGGGATTTACGGAAGGAGGCATAGGCCGCGTGCGTATTCAGGTTGGTGACGTAAGCGTCTACCGACTCCTGCACCGAGCCGAACTGCGAGTAACCTTTCACTCTGCCCGAGCCGCTTTTACAGGCGCCTTTCGCGCACTTCATGCCGAACAGGTTGTTGTTGCTGCGCGCCAGCTTAGAGGTGCCCCAGCCGCTCTCTGCTGCGGCCATGGTGGCGACCATGCTGTCCGGAATAATGTCAACGCGCTCCAGCAGCGTGTTCCACGGAATACGGCGCGTATTCCCGGACCAGCTCACTTTGTAGCGTTTGGCAATATCCTTCATGCGCGTGCGCTCAGAGGGCGACCACTGGCTGTCATACTGTTTTCTGAGCAGCCAGTTACGCTCCGCGGTGATCGCAGCGTTTTTGCTGGTGATGTAAGGCATTACGGTCCGGAGAAACGCTCTCTTTCGTGGTGTCCCGGAAGGGTATTTTCGCAAATCAGGAAGTGAACGGCTTTTTACACTATTGCGAGAATACTCTTTCTTACTGCTTGCCTGTTTTTTTACGCTTGCCTTAGTGACGTGGGCTTTGTGACTCGCTGTTTCTGTGTGCGTTTTTGCCAGCACTCCACCTGAAAACATCAAGGTGAAAAACATGAGTATCGTCGCCCCACTTCGTCGCATGGGTATCGATATCATTAGGTCTCCTGGTCGGATATAAGCATTCCAACGCCTTCTTTTATGCACGATTTTGCGGGCTGAATCGCAAATCATACCAAAATTAACCTTATCGGGCACGTACAGAAATAATCCAATTCTGAAACTATGTCACCGGTAAACTGCATATAAAGCGCACAAGTTCTTAAAAATGCGGCGATTATCGCAATTTCGAAAACCGCACGTTTTACGCATTTTCTCAACCCTCTCCCTCCTCCCTGGCGAACCGGCGATGGGGAGGAGTCACCCATGCCAGCAGACGGGCACACTAGGGAAAATCGCTATCACGGGGCTTATTGATGAAACACGCTGCCTTACTTCTGCTGTTACTGCCCGGCGTCGCCTGCGCCGACTGGACGGCGGCCGGTTTTCCCGCGTTAACCGACGACGGCACCGGCGTCTGGCGTAGCCAGGCAACGCTGAAAAAGGGTGAGATGCCCGTTACCGTGCAGCAAGGCGACGCGTGTTGGCAGCCTGCCGGTGCCATCAAGCTCAATCAGATGCTGTCGCTGGTGCCGTGCAGCGCCAGCGCGCCGCAGTGGCGCATCTTCCGCGACGGCGACTATCAGTTGCAGCTTGATACCCGCTCCGGCACGCCAACGCTGTTAATCAGTGTGAAAGCCCCGGCAGAGAAGCAAGCGGTGGTGGCGCGCCAGTGCCCGGTGCGCAGCGATAAACCGTTGACCATTCCGGTTGGCGACACCTTCCCGGAAGGCAGCGAAGTGCGGGATTTCTACAGCCAGCAAACCGCGACGGTGCGCGAGGGCAAAATCACGCTGCTCCCGGCGAAAGAGAGCAACGGCCTGTTGCTGCTTGAGCCAGCGCAAACGCGCGGCACGGCACCGTTTCAGTGGCATAACGCTACGGTCTATTTCGTGCTGACCGACCGCTATGTCAACGGCGATCCCACCAATGACAACAGCTACGGGCGGCACAAAGATGGCATGCAGGAGATTGGCACCTTTCACGGCGGCGACCTGAAGGGGCTGACCAGCAAGCTCGACTATTTGCAAAAACTCGGCGTAAACGCCCTGTGGATCAGCTCGCCGCTGGAGCAGATCCACGGCTGGGTTGGTGGCGGCACCAAAGGGGATTTCCCCCACTACGCCTACCACGGTTACTACACGCTCGACTGGACGCGCCTCGACGCCAATATGGGCGATGAAAACGATCTGCGCACGCTGGTTGATGAAGCGCACCGCCGCGGCATCCGCGTGCTGTTTGATGTGGTGATGAACCACGCCGGTTACGCAACGCTTGCGGATATGCAGACCTACCAGTTTGGCGCGCTCTACCTGAAAGAGGAGGAGCGCAAAAAAATCCTCGGCGAGCACTGGACCGACTGGAAACCGGCCGCCGGGCAAACCTGGCACAGCTTCAATGATTACATCAATTTCAGCGATAAAAGTGCCTGGCAAAACTGGTGGGGCAAAAAGTGGATCCGCACCGATATTGGCGATTACGACAACCCCGGTTTCGACGACCTGACGATGTCGCTGGCCTTCCTGCCGGATCTGAAAACCGAATCGAAAGAGGCTTCCGGGCTGCCGCTCTTTTATCGCCATAAACCGGATACCGCCGCGCGCGAGATGGCCGGTTACACGCCGCGCGACTATTTGACCCACTGGCTGAGCCAGTGGGTGCGCGACTACGGCATTGATGGTTTCCGCGTTGATACCGCCAAACACGTGGAGCTGGAGGCCTGGCAGCAGTTGAAAACCCAGGCAACGGCGGCGCTGGCAGAGTGGAAACAGGCCAATCCGCAGAAGAAAATCGACGATGCGCCCTTCTGGATGACCGGTGAATCCTGGGGGCACGGCGTGATGGAGAGCGCTTACTATCAGCACGGTTTCGATGCGATGATCAACTTCGACTACCAGCAGCAGGCCGCAGATGCCGCCAGCTGCCTGGCGAATATGGACAGCGTCTGGCAAGAGATGGCGGAGAAGCTGCAAAGCTTTAATGTACTGAGCTACCTCTCTTCGCACGATACCCGCCTGTTCCGCGAAGGCGGTACGCAGTCAGCAGAGCTGTTGCTGCTAGCCCCCGGTGCGGTGCAGATCTTCTATGGCGACGAATCCGGGCGCCCTTTTGGCCCGACGGGTTCGGATCCGCTACAGGGGACGCGATCGCAGATGAACTGGCAGGATCTTGACGGTAAGGCCGCCGCCAGCCTGCGCCACTGGCAGACGCTCGGGCAGTACCGCGCCCGTCATCCGGCGCTGGGTAGCGGCAAGCAAACATCGCTTACGTTGCCGCAGGGTTACGGCTTTGTGCGCACCCAGGGCGAGGATAAAGTGATGGTCGTCTGGGCCGGGCGGGCGCAACAGAATTAATACCAGAAGATTGTGCTGATAAAGCACACTTGTTAAGAACGAACGTCGATAAACTGCGAAGAACGGAGATTTGCACCTCGCGGGTGAGAGCGTTATGGTTAGCCACTTTCACCCGCAGCCCGACAGAGCAGTAGCGATGACATTTTCACTTTTCGGCGACAAATTTACCCGACATTCAGGCATTACGCGTCTGATGGAGGATCTTAACGACGGTTTACGCACCCCAGGCGCTATCATGCTCGGCGGTGGCAACCCGGCAAAAATCCCGGCGATGACCGACTACTTCCAGCAGCTGCTTTCCCAGATGCTGGAGAACGGCAGCGCCACGGATGCCCTGTGTAATTACGATGGTCCGCAGGGCAAAACCGAGCTTTTGACGGCGCTGGCCGCGATGCTGCGTGAAGAGTTAGGTTGGGATATTGAACCGCAGAATATTGCACTGACAAACGGCAGCCAGAGCGCGTTTTTCTACTTGTTTAACCTCTTTGCCGGCCGCCGCGCCGACGGCAGCACGCGCAAAGTGCTCTTCCCGCTGGCGCCCGAGTATATCGGCTACGCTGACGCCGGGCTGGAAGAGGATCTCTTCGTCTCCACGCGACCCAATATCGAACTGCTGCCGGAAGGGCAGTTTAAGTACCACGTCGATTTCGAACACCTGCATATCGGTGAAGAGACGGGGATGATCTGCGTCTCACGCCCGACCAACCCGACCGGTAACGTCATCACCGATGAGGAGCTGATGAAGCTGGACGTGCTGGCCAATCAGCACAATATCCCGCTGGTGATTGATAATGCGTACGGCGTCCCCTTCCCCGGCATTATCTTCAGCGAAGCGCGCCCGCTGTGGAACCCGAATATCATTCTCTGCATGAGCCTGTCGAAGCTGGGCCTGCCGGGCAGCCGCTGCGGCATCATTATCGCCAATGACAAAGTGATCTCTGCCATTCGCAATATGAACGGCATTATCAGCCTCTCACCGGGCGGCATTGGCCCGGCGATGATGTGCGAAATGATTAAGCGCAAAGATCTGCTGCGCCTCTCAAATGAGGTGATTAAGCCCTTTTACTACCAGCGCGTTCAGGAGACCATCGCCACGCTGCGCCGTTATCTGCCCCCGGAGCGCTGCCTGATCCACAAACCGGAAGGGGCGATTTTCCTCTGGCTGTGGTTTAAAGATCTGCCGATCAGCACCGAGCTTTTGTACCAGCGCCTGAAAAAGCGCGGCGTGTTGATGGTGCCGGGAGACTACTTCTTCCCCGGCCTTGATAAACCGTGGCCGCACACCCATCAATGCATGCGCATGAACTATGTGCCGGAGCCAGAGCTTATCGAAGCGGGCGTTAAAATCCTCGCCGAAGAGGTGGAGCGCGCCTGGCAGGAGCACAGCGCCTGACAGCGGTTTACGCGGGCAGGCTTTTTAGCCGCGCTTCGCGTAACCGCGCCGGATCGACACAACTCAGCGCGCTTGTCGGGCAGGCCTCAACGCAGGCTGGCCCGCCGTCGCGGTGCTGACAGAGATCGCACTTCAGCGCCTGTAACGGCGCTGAAGTTACCTCCATCGCGCCAAACGGGCAGGCAACCATGCAGCTTTTGCAGCCGATACAGCGCGACTGCTCCACCAGCACTGCACCTTGCGCGCGGTAAATGGCACCGACCGGGCAGGCTCTGGTACAGGGCGCCTCTTCACAGTGATGACAGGTAACTGCCGTGGAGAAGTCGCCGGTTTTGACCACGCGAATGCGTGAAGAGAAACGGGCGGGGTTAAGGCCCGGGCAATCCTGATCCAGCTGGTGCGATACCGCGCAGGCCACTTCGCAGGTGCGGCAGCCGATGCATTTTGCCGCATCGGCGATGATAAATCGGTTCACGCGTCCTCCCGCCTGAGGCTGAAAAGAGCGAGAGTGCCAGAAAAAACCGTCTGCGCGCTTTGATCGCATCCGGCAGATCGGCAGATTTCTCCCCGCGCGAAGTGCCTTAACCCTTCTCGTTAATAAAGAGCGCCTTGTCGCGCAGAATATGGTCGTTGCCCCGACGGCGGGTAAAACCAATGCGATCGAAGTATTCGAGGATCTGAATCGCCAGCTTGCGCCCGACATTGAGCTGGTCGCGAAAATCCGCCGCGCTGGTGGAGCCGCGCCCCTGATCGAGATCGCGGATCATGCTGGCGAAGGTGACAATGCGATCGTTGCGGTAGTAGCGGTCTTTGACGATAGCGGTAATCAGCCCCTGCTGCGCCGCCTGTCGCAATACGCCGCGCATCACCTGCTCATCAACCCCCGTTTCACGCGCCAAATCACGCACCCACCAGGGTTCATCGCCGAAGAGCGGTGCGGCTTTCTGCCACAGCTGTGCCTGCTCATCGTTAAAACCGGCTTTATGCTCCGGCAGATGCAGCCAGCCGTGATGGCTCTGGATATCGCCGCTCTCGCGCATACGCTCAATCAGCGTTAAGACCAGCGCTTCGTCCTCCATCGGCAGCGCCATGCGGCGCAAACGCTCGCGGCCAGGGCCGGGTTCGTCATGATGTTGCTGATGGTAGGTTGCCAGCGTCTCCAGCAGCTTGCGCTGCCAGCGGGCGGCTATCGGCGCATCAAGCAGGTTATTACCGGCACGGATAAAACAGGGGTTTTCCAGCAGTATATTCAGGCCGCTGGTGCTGAGCTGACGCGCCCAGCCGAAGGCGGTGAGATCTACCGCGCCGCGCGACAGGTGCGCGCTGAGCGCCTGCGCATCATCTTCAGCACGCGCAAGGTCGGCGATCCACGCCAGATAGTCCGCTTTGCGTTTGCCGCGCCGCGGCGAGTTCAGCGTCACCACGCGAGCGCCCGCAAGCGTAGTGCGCGCGGAGATATCGCGCAGCACCAGCCGGTCGTTATCTGCCAGCCACAGCGGCGTATCCAGTACCAGCTCGGCTAAGCCATCCTCCAGCAGCGAGACGCGCCCGGTGACATGGCTGGCGGCGTGATGGATATGCAGCGGCTGCCACTGGGTGAGCGGCGTATGGCTATGAAGGGCAACGATCACCCGCTCCGTTGGCGCAGGCGGCTGTTGCGACAGCAGCCAGTCGCCGCGGCTGAGCGCCTCTTTTTCCGCATCACCGGCAATGTTCAGCGCAATGCGCTGCCCGGCGTGGGCATGCTCAACGGGTTGATTCTGCGCATGCAGACCGCGCACGCGCATCGGCTTATTAACGCCGGTGAGCCACAGCGTATCGCCGATACGGACATCGCCGGAGAGCGCCGTGCCGGTAACCACCAGCCCTGCTCCCTTCACCGTAAAGGCGCGATCCAGCGCCAGCCGGAAGCGCTGATGCTCCGGGTGCGCCCGCTCCGGCAGCTGCAACAGGTGCGTGCGCAGCGCATCAATACCGCGCATCTCGGCGGCAGCGGTGACAAACAGCATCGCCTGCGGGTAGCCAAACTCCCGTAAGGTCTGCTCCACCTCTTCGCGCACCTCGTTTATACGCGCTTCGTCAACGCGATCGGCTTTGGTAAGCGCAACGGTGAGCGCCGGGTTGCCAGTCAGTTGCAAAATCGCCAGATGTTCACGGGTCTGCGCCATTACGCCATCGTCGCAGGCCACCACCAGCAGGGCGTGATCGATACCGCCAACGCCTGCCAGCATATTACTGAGGAATTTTTCATGCCCCGGCACGTCAATAAAGCCCGGCACGCGGCCATCTGGCTGTGGCCAGTAGGCGTAGCCCAGATCGATGGTCATGCCGCGCCGCTTCTCTTCCGGCAAGCGGTCGGCATTGACGCCGGTAATGGCTTCGATCAGGGTGGTTTTGCCGTGGTCGACATGCCCGGCAGTGGCAATAATCATTTCAGCAATATCTCCAGCAAGCGGGATTCATCATCAAGACAGCGGCAATCGAGCCACAGACGGCCCTCATAGATACGGCCAATCACCGGCTGCGGCAGCGCGCGCCACTCGCTTGCCAGTGCCTCCAGCCGACGGCCGCTGCCGTCATGCGGGGTAAAGGTTAGCGCCGCGCCCGGCAGCCGCTCAACGGGCAGCGATCCGCTGCCAATTTGCGACAGGCAGGGCTCGACGCGCAGCGCAAACTCGCTGTAGCGGGCGGTAAGCGCGTCGCATAAGCGCTGGGCCTGGTCGCGGATCTCCGCCTGTGGGCGGGTGAGATAGCGCAGCGTCGGCAGATTTTGCGTCAGTTTTTCCGGGTGCAGATAGAGCCGCAACGTCGCTTCCAGCGCCGCGAGGGTCATTTTATCCGCCCGCAGCGCGCGTTTTAGCGGGTGGTGCTGAAGCTGCTCAATCAACGCCTTTTTACCGACGATAATCCCTGCCTGCGGCCCGCCGAGCAGCTTATCGCCGGAGAAGCTCACCAGGCTGACGCCCGCGGCAATCAGCGCCTGCGGCATCGGCTCTTTCGGTAAACCGTAGAGGCTTAAATCGACCAGCGAGCCGCTGCCAAGATCGACAATCACCGGCAGGTCGGCTTCCTGCGCCAGTTCAACCAGCTCGGCTTCCTCTACTGCTTTGGTAAAGCCTGCAATGTGGTAGTTACTGGTGTGGACTTTCATCAGCGACGCGGTATTGGCATTGATTGCCTGGCGGTAATCTTTGGCGTGGGTGCGGTTGGTGGTGCCCACCTCATGCAGAATGCAGCCCGCCTGGCGCATCACATCGGGAATACGAAACGCGCCGCCGATCTCCACCAACTCGCCGCGCGATACCACCACTTCACCGCCGGCTGACGTTGCCGCCAGCATCAGCAGCACCGCTGCGGCATTGTTGTTAACGATGCAGGCATCTTCTGCGCCCGTTAACTGGCAGAGCAGCGCCGCAATGGCGCGATCGCGATGACCGCGCCCGGCACCGTCAAGATCGTACTCCAGCGTTACCGCCGAGCCCATCGCCGTGGTCACCGCATCAATGGCGGCCTGCGACTGCACCGCGCGCCCGAGGTTAGTGTGCAGCACCGTGCCGCTAAGGTTAAACACCGACCGCAGCGCGTGGCTGCTCTCCTGCTCCAGGCGCTGTAAGGCGGCCTGCGCCCAGTTTTCACACCAGGCGGGCAAGCGCTGGGCGTCGCGGATCGCTGCGCGCGCCTCATCCTGCAACTGACGCAGGGTTTGCGTAACGCGGCTATGACCATACGTGGTTAACAGCGACGCGAACGCCTCATCACGTAACAGGCGATCGGTCGAGGGAATCTGGCTGTAAAGAGTTGTCATGAAAAGGCCCGGCTGTGGAGTTACCCCTCCCGTCAGGGGTGTTGACGTGAGGGGGATTGTACAGCGATTTTCTCAGGCGGGCATAACACGGATCACGCCTTAGGCGGTTCCGTGCGGGCAAAGCTTTCACGCTGGAAGAGATTTTCCACCAGCTTCACCAGCAATGGGCGATCGACGTTCCAGCCCGGCGAGACGCGGCGGAAGTTGAGGTAGCTAATGGCGCAGGCAATGGCGATGGTGGCCAGGTTGAGCGTGTCGACATCGAGTTCGCCCTCTTGCAGGCACTTTTCCAGCGCATCCAGCCCGCGCGAGACTTTTTCCCGCTGGCGCAGCAGTTCCGCCTGCGACTGCTGCTCTACCGGGCGCGCTAACTCACGCACCGAGACCAGCGCAGCGTCCATAATGCCGTCGGCCAGCGCTTCCAGCTGGCGGATTTTCAGCGCCGCTTTAGCATCGTCCGGCAGCATCGGCGGTTCGGCGCCCAGCAGGTCAATGTATTGCGCAATGATCGGCGAGTCGTACCACACCTCTCCCTCATCGGTGACCAGCGCCGGCACTTTGCCGAGCGGATTGTAGTGACCGACGCCGCTGTCGGCGTTGTAGGGCTGCTCATTGATAAATTCAAAGGTGATACCTTTTTCCAGCAGTATGACGGAGATTTTGCGTACAAACGGGCTGGTATAGCTGCCGATCAGTTTCATTGCCGTGTCCTTTTGAAATTAGCCGCAGGGATAAAAAAGAGTGTACGTCACGTGCCGGGGTTGTACAGCGAACCTCCTTACATTGCCTTAGTTAACAAAATAGTCCTTTTCACCCAGGCTGGAACGGCAAGGGGCTAAAACCAGGACTCTCATCCAGAAAAAAAGAGCTTCTCTTAAAGCGTAGAAAGCGCGCGTTGCGTTCATCACGCTGTCAATTTCTTACCCCAGCATAAATACCGGCTGATGGGTGAAAGGGAGTTACATCGTTGGTCTTTCGAAAAGGCGCACTTTGCGGTCGATCACGTTCGGAATTTTCCGAGGAAAATATCTTGTGATTCACGTCACAAATAACTAACAAACTTCCGACAAATAAATGTGA
Organism: Kosakonia sp. 1610; assembly: GCF_050435845.1. NCBI lineage: Bacteria > Pseudomonadati > Pseudomonadota > Gammaproteobacteria > Enterobacterales > Enterobacteriaceae > Kosakonia > Kosakonia sp. 1610. The sequence continues at coordinate 151,410 of NZ_JBNDKZ010000005.1, forward strand.
TTTGAATCACATTTATTCGCCAATGCCGGGTAAATTCTGCGCACTGTTCTTTTTTTACACTCATTTTTTGTGACGCAAGTCACTATGAATGGTGGATAACCCCCAACACCAGCGTGATCAAGATCACATAAAAGTGTGTCATCTGGACAGGCTAACGATTCGGTGCCAGATTCCGCATCACAGACAATTCAGGTCCGGCTACCTCTGCCGCCACATTAACAATAAACCTCGGGCTTCCGGCCTGTGCGCTAGCAAACATAAGAAGGGGTGTTTTATGTCATCCGATATCAAGATCAAGGTGCAAAGCTTTGGTCGTTTCCTGAGCAATATGGTGATGCCGAATATCGGCGCCTTTATCGCGTGGGGGATTATCACCGCCCTGTTTATTCCGACAGGATGGTTACCTAACGAGACGCTGGCGAAACTCGTCGGCCCGATGATTACCTATCTGCTGCCACTGCTGATCGGCTTTACCGGCGGTCGCCTGGTAGGCGGCGATCGCGGCGGCGTGGTCGGTGCTATAACCACCATGGGCGTGATCGTGGGCGCGGATATGCCGATGTTCCTCGGCGCGATGATTGCAGGCCCGCTGGGCGGCTACTGCATCAAGAAATTTGACGCGGCCGTCGACGGTAAGATCAAGTCCGGTTTCGAAATGCTGGTCAACAACTTCTCCGCTGGCATCATCGGGATGATCCTCGCCATTCTGGCGTTCCTGGCGATTGGCCCGGCGGTGGAAGTGCTCTCGAAAGCGCTCGCCGCAGGCGTGAACTTTATGGTGGTTCACGACATGCTGCCGCTGGCCTCTATCTTCGTTGAGCCGGCGAAAATCCTCTTCCTTAACAACGCCATCAACCACGGCATCTTCTCGCCGCTGGGTATTCAGCAGTCCCATGAGATCGGCAAGTCCATCTTCTTCCTGATTGAAGCAAACCCGGGTCCGGGTATGGGTATCCTGCTGGCCTATATGTTCTTCGGTCGCGGCAGCGCGAAGCAGTCTGCGGGCGGCGCGGCGATTATCCACTTCCTCGGCGGGATCCATGAGATTTACTTCCCGTACGTGCTGATGAACCCGCGTCTGCTGATTGCGGTGATCCTCGGCGGTATGACCGGCGTCTTTACCCTGAGCGTGCTGAACGGCGGCCTGGTCTCTCCGGCTTCTCCGGGCTCTATCCTCGCGGTACTGGCGATGACGCCAAAAGGCGCTTACTTCGCTAACCTCGCGGCGATTTTCGCAGCCATGATTGTCTCCTTCGTTATCGCGGCAATCCTGCTGAAAACCAGCAAAGTGAAAGAGGACGAGGACGATATCGAAGCGGCAACCCGCCGTATGCACGATATGAAAGCCGAATCCAAAGGCGCTGCGGCTGCGCAGGGCACAAAAGATGTCACTAACGATCTGAGTCACGTGCGCAAAATCATCGTCGCATGTGATGCCGGGATGGGCTCCAGCGCCATGGGCGCAGGTGTGCTGCGTAAGAAAGTGCAGGATGCGGGTCTGACCAACATCTCTGTTACCAACAGTGCGATTAACAGCCTGCCGTCCGATGTCGATCTGGTGATTACGCACCGCGACCTGACCGAGCGCGCCATGCGCCAGGCACCGCAAGCGCAGCATATCTCACTGACCAACTTCCTCGACAGCGGCCTTTACACCGGCCTGACCGAGCGTCTGGTGGCTGCCCAACGCCACACGACTAACGAAGCGAAGGTTAACAGCAGCCTGCAGGACAGCTTTGATACTTCCAACACCCATCTGTTTAAGCTGGGCGCGGAGAATATCTTCCTCGGCTGTAGCGCCACGCAGAAAGAAGAGGCGATCCGCTTTGCCGGTGAGCAGCTGGTCAAAGGCGGCTATGTACAGCCTGAATACATTGACGCGATGCTGGAACGTGAAAAACTGACGCCAACCTATCTGGGCCAGTCTATTGCGGTTCCGCACGGCACGGTGGAAGCGAAAGATCGCGTCCTGAAAACCGGCGTGGTCTTCTGCCAGTATCCGCAGGGCGTGCGCTTCGGTGAAGAAGAGGATGAGATTGCGCATCTGGTGATCGGTATTGCCGCGCGCAATAACGAACACATTCAGGTCATTACCAGCCTGACTAACGCGCTGGATGATGAGACGATTGTCGAACGTCTCTCGCACACCACAAGCGTTGAGGAAGTGCTGGCATTGCTGAACCAGTAATCCGCTCCACGTTCTCTCCTCTTCGGAGGAGAGGGCTTGGGTGAGGAGAACCCGCTGACGTTCCTCACCCCAGCCCTCTCGGGTAAAAACATTGATAAAGGGTCATTCTATGAAAGCATTACATTTTGGCGCAGGTAATATCGGACGTGGCTTTATCGGCAAGCTGTTGGCCGACGCGGGGATTAAACTGACGTTCGCCGATGTTAATCAGGTGGTTCTGGACGCCCTCAACGCCCGTCATAGCTATCAGGTTCACGTAGTCGGTGAACAAGAGCAGGTGGATACCGTCTCTGGCGTCAATGCGGTGAGCAGCATCGGCGATGAAGTTGTCGATCTGATTGCGCAGGTGGATTTAGTTACTACCGCCGTTGGCCCGGTAGTGCTGGAGCGTATCGCCCCGGCGGTTGCCAAAGGGCTGGTAAAACGTAAGGCGCAGGGCATCGATACGCCGCTGAATATTATCGCCTGTGAAAATATGGTGCGCGGCACCAGCCAGTTGAAAGGGCACGTTTTCGCCCAGCTGGCGGAGGAGGATAAAGCCTGGGTTGAAGCGCATGTCGGCTTCGTCGACTCTGCCGTCGACCGCATTGTTCCCCCTTCCGCCTCTGCCAATAACGATCCGCTGGAAGTGACGGTTGAGACCTTCAGCGAGTGGATTGTCGATAAAACCCAGTTTAAGGGCGCGCTGCCGACTATTCCGGGAATGGAGCTGACCGACAATTTGATGGCCTTTGTTGAGCGTAAGCTCTTCACGCTGAATACCGGGCATGCTATAACCGCCTACCTTGGAAAGCAGACCGGCCATCAAACCATTCGCGACGCGATCCTTGATGAGAAAATTCGTGCCGTGGTGAAAGGCGCGATGGAAGAGAGCGGCGCGGTGCTGATCAAGCGTTATGGCTTCGATGCTGACAAGCACGCGGCCTATATTCAGAAAATCCTGGGTCGTTTTGAGAACCCCTATCTGAAAGACGATGTGGAGCGCGTAGGGCGTCAACCGCTGCGTAAACTGAGCGCGGGCGACCGTCTGATTAAACCGCTGCTCGGCACGCTGGAGTACAACCTGCCGCACGCCAACCTGGTGCAAGGGATCGCCGCCGCAATGCACTATCGCAGCGAAGAGGATCCGCAGGCGCAGGAGCTGGCTCAGCTTATTGCTGAGAAAGGCCCGCAGGCGGCACTGGCACAGGTTTCCGGTCTCGACGCCGACAGCCCGGTGGTACAGGAAGCCGTCAACGCTTATCAAACCCAGGCATGATGCCGATATTGGCGCGGGAGACCCCGCGCCAGCTAACGAAGTTGTCAGATATGCAGGCAATAATGGAACACACCCAGGCTTTCGAAAACCGTGTACTCGAGCGTCTGAATGCGGGAAAAACCGTGCGCAGTTTTTTGATTGCCGCCGTTGAGTTGCTCAACGAAGCGATCAACATCCTTGTGCTGCAGGTGTTTCGCAAAGATGACTACGCGGTGAAATATGCCGTCGAGCCGCTGCTGGACGGTGACGGTCCGCTGGGCAATTTGTCTGTGCGTTTGAAGCTGATTTACGGCCTCGGGGTTATCTCGCGGGCCGAGTATGAAGATGCCGAGCTGCTGATGGCGCTGCGCGAAGAGCTGAACCATGATGGCACCGAGTACGCTTTCACCGATGATGAGATCCTCGGGCCGTTTGGCGAGCTGCACTGCGTCGCCGCCCTGCCGCCTCAGCCTGTGTTCGATACCAGCGATGCAGATTTTTTCGCCATGCAAAAACAGCGTTATCAGCAGGTGGTGCGCTCCACCATGGTGCTTTCGCTGACCGAGCTGATCTCACGGATCAGCTTAAAAAAAGCATTCCAGAAGTAATCCCCTCCTGAAGTGTTGTATCCTTGCACTTTGTTCCTGAAGAAAATGCCTATCATGAAAGAAGTCGAAAAAAACGAAATTAAACGTCTGAGCGACCGTCTCGACGCGATCCGCCACCAGCAGGCGGAGCTCTCTCTGGTTGATGCGGCTGAGAAGTACGCCGAACTGGAAAAAGAGAAGACCACGCTGGAAACCGAAATCGCCCGTCTGCGCGACCAGTACAGCCAGAAGCTGAGTAAAGAGGCGCAGAAGCTGACGCAAATGCGCTACAGCCGCCCGATTACCAAGAAAGAGCAGGCTGACCTCGGCAAGCTGAAAAAAAGCGTGCGCGGGATTGTCGTGGTTCACCCGATGACGGCGCTGGGCCGTGAAATGGGCCTCGACGCGATGACCGGTTTCGCCAACACCGAGTTCTGATAGCTTCTCTCCGCCCCGCCTCCCTTGAGCGCGCGGGCGGCCTTAATTGGCCCTACCAATTCCACCCGCTTTTTCTCCGCGCTTCACAGTTCCACTAAATGCCTTCACAGCCTGATTGCCACGCCGCAACATTTGGATAACCATTCGTTATCACAAACCCTACACAACCCCATTGGCAGGACCACTTTTACAAAACCTGTGAGACAGAGCTAAGCAGAGACTTATCGCTCGCGGTTTTGCCGTGGTTCTCAGGAGACCTGCATGACGCTCTGGCAACAGAACTATGACCCGGCTGGTAATCTCTGGCTTTCCAGCCTCATCGCATCGCTTCCGATCCTGTTCTTCTTTTTCGCGCTGATAAAACTGAAGCTCAAAGGCTACGTTGCCGCAAGCTGGACCGTCGCCATCGCCCTTGCCGTTGCGCTGCTGTTCTACAAAATGCCGGTGGATCGCGCGCTGGCATCGGTGGTGTACGGCTTTTTCTACGGTCTGTGGCCCATCGCGTGGATCATTATCGCCGCCGTCTTTGTCTATAAGATCTCCGTCAAAACCGGCCAGTTCGACATTATTCGCTCGTCGATTCTCTCCATTACGCCAGACCAGCGTTTGCAGATGCTGATTGTCGGCTTCTCGTTTGGCGCGTTTCTCGAAGGGGCCGCCGGGTTTGGCGCGCCGGTGGCGATCACCGCCGCCCTGCTGGTGGGGCTGGGCTTTAACCCGCTCTATGCCGCCGGGCTGTGCCTGATTGTGAATACCGCGCCGGTGGCCTTCGGTGCGATGGGGATTCCGATTCTGGTTGCCGGCCAGGTGACCGGACTGGACAGCTTCGAAATCGGCCAGATGGTGGGCCGCCAGCTCCCCTTCCTGACCATTATTGTGCTCTTCTGGATCATGGCGATTATGGATGGCTGGCGCGGGGTGAAAGAGACCTGGCCTGCGGTAGTGGTTGCCGGGGGGTCGTTTGCCATTGCGCAGTATCTCAGCTCTAACTTTATCGGCCCGGAGCTACCGGACATCATCTCCTCGCTGGTGTCGCTGGTCTGCCTGACGCTGTTCCTCAAGCGCTGGAAGCCAGTGCGCATTTTCCGCTTTGGTGATATGGGCGCCTCGCAGGTCGATCTCGATCTCTCCCGCACGAAATACAGCGCCGGGCAGATCCTGCGCGCCTGGTCGCCCTTCCTGTTCCTGACCGCAACCGTGACGCTGTGGAGTGTTCCGCCCTTTAAAGCGCTCTTTGCGCCGGGTGGCGCGCTCTACGACTGGGTGTTTAATATCTCTGTACCGCACCTTGATAAGCTGGTGGCGCGCATGCCGCCGGTGGTGAACGCCGCCACGCCGTATGCGGCGGTCTATAAGTTTGACTGGTTCTCTGCCACCGGCACCGCCATTCTCTTTGCGGCAATCCTCTCGATTGTGTGGCTGAAGATGAAACCGAAGGATGCCATCACCACCTTTGCTGGTACGCTGAAAGAGCTGGCGCTGCCCATCTACTCCATCGGCATGGTGCTGGCCTTCGCCTTTATCTCTAACTACTCGGGCCTGTCGTCGACGCTGGCGTTAGCGCTGGCGCACACCGGCAGCGCGTTTACCTTTTTCTCGCCGTTCCTTGGCTGGCTGGGGGTCTTTTTGACCGGCTCCGACACCTCATCAAACGCGCTGTTTGCCGCGCTGCAAGCCACCGCCGCGCAGCAGATTGGCGTCTCGGATGTGCTGATGGTGGCAGCTAACACCACCGGCGGCGTCACCGGGAAGATGATCTCGCCGCAGTCCATCGCTATCGCCTGTGCGGCGGTGGGGCTGGTGGGCAAAGAGTCCGATCTCTTCCGCTTTACCGTTAAACACAGCCTGATATTCACCTGTATGGTCGGCGTGATCACCACCTTGCAGGCTTATGTGCTGACCTGGATGATCCCATGAACCTATTACCCAGACGCCTGGCTGACGAGGTCGCTGACCGCGTACGGGCGTTAATTGCAGAACAACAGCTGGAAGCGGGCATGAAGTTGCCCGCCGAGCGCCAGCTTGCCGTGCAGCTTGGCGTGTCGCGCAACTCCTTACGCGAAGCGCTGGCAATGCTGGTCAGCGAAGGCGTGCTGTTAAGCCGCCGCGGGGGTGGAACCTTTGTGCGCTGGCAGCATGAGGCGTGGTCGGAGCAGAATATCGTCCAGCCGCTGAAAACGCTGCTCAATGATGATCCCGATTACAGCTTTGATATTCTCGAAGCCCGCCACGCCATCGAGGCCAGCACCGCCTGGCATGCAGCGATGCGCGCGACCGACGCCGATAAAGAGAAAATCGTGCTCTGCTTTGAGGCCTCGCAATCCGATGACCCGGATCTCGCCTCGCAGGCGGATGTGCGTTTCCATCTGGCCATCGCCGAAGCCTCACACAATGTGGTGCTGCTGCAAACCATGCGCGGTTTCTTCGACCTGCTGCAATCCTCGGTCAAGCAGAGCCGCCAGCGCATGTACCTTGTTCCGCCGGTTTTCGCCCGGCTTACGGAGCAACACCGCACGGTAATGAATGCCATTCTTGCGGGCGATGCCGAGGGAGCGCGTCAGGCGATGATGGCGCACCTCGCATTCGTCCACACCACGATTCGCCAGTTTGACGAAGACCGGGCCCGCCAGGCGCGCATCACCCGCCTGCCCGACGAGCAACTGATTCATTTAAGGGAGAAAAAAGCATGATTATTTCCGCAGCCAGCGACTATCGCGCCGCGGCAAAACGCGTTCTGCCGCCGTTCCTGTTTCACTATATCGACGGTGGCGCTTACGCCGAATATACCCTGCGCCGCAACGTCGAGGATTTATCGCAGGTCGCGCTCCGCCAGCGGGTGCTGAAGAATATGTCCGACCTGAGCCTTGAGACCACGCTGTTCAAGGAGCAGCTCTCAATGCCGGTGGCGCTGGCACCCGTCGGGCTGTGCGGGATGTATGCCCGGCGCGGCGAAGTGCAGGCCGCAGGCGCAGCAGATGCCAAAGGCATCCCCTTCACCCTGTCGACCGTCTCCGTCTGCCCGATTGAAGAGGTGGCACCAACCATTAAGCGCCCGATGTGGTTCCAGCTTTACGTGCTGCGCGATCGCGGCTTTATGCGCAACGCGCTGGAGCGGGCAAAGGCAGCGGGCTGTTCCACGCTGGTCTTTACCGTCGATATGCCGACGCCCGGCGCGCGTTATCGCGATGCGCACTCCGGGATGAGCGGGCCAAACGCCGCACTGCGCCGCTACTGGCAGTCAGTGATGCATCCGCAGTGGGCATGGGATGTGGGCGTCAATGGTCGTCCTCACGATCTGGGCAATATCTCTGCGTACCTCGGGAAGCCAACCGGGCTGGAGGATTATATTGGCTGGCTGGCGAACAACTTCGATCCCTCTATCTCGTGGAAGGACCTGGAGTGGATCCGCGAATTCTGGGATGGCCCGATGGTGATCAAAGGGATCCTCGACCCGGAAGATGCCCGCGACGCGGTGCGCTTTGGCGCGGATGGGATCGTCGTCTCTAACCACGGCGGTCGCCAGCTGGATGGCGTGCTCTCTTCGGCGCGTGCGCTGCCAGCGATTGCCGATGCGGTGAAGGGTGATATTGCCATTCTTGCGGATAGCGGGATTCGTAACGGCCTTGATGTGGTGCGGATGATTGCGCTCGGCGCCGACACCGTGCTGCTTGGCCGCGCCTATCTCTATGCGCTGGCGACACATGGCCGACAGGGGGTGGCTAACCTGCTGGATCTGATTGAAAAAGAGATGCGCGTGGCGATGACGCTGACCGGCGCGAAATCGATTCGCGAAATCAGCAAGGACTCGTTAGTGCAGGCGCAGAGCGAGATCCCCGCCGCGCTGGCACCGCTGTCGCACGGCGATGCGGCGTAGTAAAAAATGCTCTCCCCGCCCTGGGGAGAGTGCTATCCTGCCCCCGCTATTAAGGGGGCTGCATGCTGAACATTGTCTTATTTGAACCTGAAATCCCGCCCAATACCGGGAATATTATCCGCCTGTGCGCTAACACCGGCTTTCGTCTGCATATCATCGAGCCGATGGGCTTTACCTGGGACGATAAGCGCCTGCGCCGTGCAGGGCTGGATTACCATGAATTCACCGCCGTGCAGCGCCACGCTGATTACGACGCCTTTATGGCCGCCGCTCAGCCTCAGCGCCTGTTTGCGCTGACCACCAAAGGGACGCCCGCGCACAGCGCCGTGTCGTTTGCCGATGGGGATTATTTAATGTTCGGCCCGGAAACCCGCGGCCTGCCCGCCACCATTCTTGATGCGCTGCCGCCGGAGCAGAAGATCCGTATTCCGATGATGCCGGACAGCCGCAGCATGAACCTTTCCAATGCGGTATCGGTAGTGGTGTATGAAGCCTGGCGCCAGCTCGGATATCCCGGCGCGGTGTTGCGCAGCTGATGAGGTAGTTGGTTGGAATTGCCGGATGGCGGCTACGCCTTATCCGGCCTACGGGTAGTATGGCAAATGCATCAACCTACCGCACTTCTGGCGTTATTGGCGAAGGCAGGCTGGAGACGGACAGCGCGGAAAAACCGGAGCGTACACGTAGTACGTGAGGATTTTGAGCACTGCCCGGGTTCAGGCTGGCGAGTAAAATAGCCAGAAATTAGATACCGTCGCCGTACTCAAACCCGTGATTGGCTCCATTGAAGTGCTGATCCATATCCATCGCCGGCTTATCGCTCTCCGGCTTGCCGACAATGCGCGCCGGAACGCCTGCGGCGGTGGTGTGCGGCGGCACGGGCTGCAACACCACGGAACCGGCACCGATTTTCGCGCCGCGCCCCACTTCGATATTGCCAAGGATCTTCGCCCCTGCGCCAATCATCACCCCTTCACGGATCTTCGGATGGCGATCGCCGCTGGTTTTGCCGGTCCCGCCGAGGGTAACCGACTGCAGAATCGACACGTCATCTTCGATAACCGCCGTTTCACCCACCACAATGCCGGTGGCGTGGTCGAGCATGATGCCGCGACCGATGGTCGCTGCCGGGTGAATATCAACCTGGAAGCTCACTGAGACCTGGTTTTGCAGGAAAATGGCAAGCGCCTGACGGCCCTGCGTCCACAGCCAGTGACCAATACGGTGCGCCTGCAGGGCGTGGAACCCTTTCAGGTAGAGCAGCGGCGTTGAGTATTTATCCACCGCCGGGTCGCGGGTGCGCACGGCCTGAATATCACAGGCGGCAGAAGCGATCATCTCCGGGTCTGCGGCGTAGGCCTCTTCTACCACTTCGCGAATGGCGATGGCGGGCATGATAGGCGACGCCAGCTTGTTCGCCAGCATATAGCTCAGGGCACTGCCAAGGTTTTCATGCTTGAGTAGGGTTGCGTGATAAAAACTGGCCAGCATCGGTTCACAGTCCGCCAGCGCGCGGGCTTCGGCTTTGATATTTTTCCAGACCAGATCCAGTTCTTCACACGGCATTGCTTACTCCAGACGAAATAAAAGCAAGGCCGGACTTAGCCAGCCTTGACGTGATAGTGATGAGAATCCCTGCGATTAGCCGCTTATTGCTCATCCTTGCGGGCGCGGCCCAACAGCGTTAATGCTGCCTCGCGCGCATTTTTTCCGCAATACAATACCTGATAAATTTGCTCGGTTATTGGCATTTCGACGCCGAACCGGTGCGCCAGCGCACGCACTTCTTTGGTATTGCGATAGCCCTCAACCACCTGGCCGATCTTCTCCTGCGCGCCTTCGACATCCATGCCCTGACCGAGCATCATGCCAAAACGGCGGTTACGCGACTGATTGTCGGTACAGGTCAGCACCAGATCGCCCAGCCCCGCCATGCCCATAAAGGTAGCAGGATCGGCACCCAGCGCCGCGCCAAGCCGCGACATCTCCGTTAAACCGCGAGTGATAAGCGCCGTGCGCGCATTGGCGCCAAAGCCGATGCCATCAGACATGCCTGCGCCAATCGCAATCACGTTCTTCACCGCGCCGCCAAGCTGCACGCCAATGAAGTCCGGGTTGCTGTAGACGCGAAGGCTCTTGCCGCAATGCAGCAGCTGCTGAAGATCGTCGGCAAACTGCGGGTCGGTGGAGGCTAAAGAGATTGCCGTCGGCATTCCCGCCGCCAGCTCTTTGGCGAACGTCGGGCCGGAGATCACCGCCAGCGGAATAGAGGAGCCTAAGACTTCACGCGCCACGTCCTGTAACAGACGCCCGGTTTCCGCCTCCAGCCCTTTTGTCGCCCAGACAATGCGCGCATCGCTGCGCATCAGCGGTTTGATCTGTGCCAGCACCTCGCCAAAGACGTGGCTTGGCACAACCACCAGAATGTCGCGGCTGGCGGCCAGCGCGCGGGCAAGGTCGCTCTCAAGCTCAAGGGTGTCGGGGAAAGGTACATCGGGCAGGAACGCCACGTTGCAACGGTCGCGTTGCAGCGTCGCGATATGTTTCGGGTCATGGCCCCACAGCACAACCTGGTGGCCATTTCTTGCCAGCGTGATGGCAAGAGCGGTGCCGTAAGAGCCGGCACCGATCACAGTCATTGCAGCATTAAGTGCGTTCATCAGGCATCCTGATGTTGTTCGGCACCTTCGCCAGTCTGCTGTTGCAGGTAGTTCATGAACAGCGCATCAAAGTTGACCGGTGCAAGGTTCAGTTGCGGGAATGTACCGCGGGAAACCAGGCTGGTGATGCATTCACGGGCATACGGGAACAGGATGTTCGGGCAGTATGCGCCCAGGCAGTGCGCCATCTGGGTGCCTTCGATACCGTCGATAGAGAAGATGCCGCCCTGCTGTACTTCGCACAGGAAGCCGGTCTCTTCGCCCAGTGAGGCGGTTACGGTTACGCGAAGAACCACTTCATACACGCCGTCCGCCAGCTGCGTTGACGCGGTGTCGAGGTCCAGTTTGACTTCCGGCTGCCACTCTTTCTGAAAAATGTGCGGCGCATTCGGCGCTTCGAAAGAGATATCTTTCGTGTAGATACGCTGAATCTGGAAAGTCATTTCGGTGTTGTTTAGCTCAGACATGAATAAGTAACCCTTAAGTGTTGTAGTGCTTAGAAAGCATTAACCTAACAGCGGATCCAATCCGCCACGCGCATCCAGCGCAAATAAATCGTCGCAGCCGCCGATATGCTGTGCATCAATAAAGATCTGCGGAACCGTGGTACGGCCACTACGTTGAATCATCTCTTCACGTTTTACCATGTCGCCGTCAATCGGCAGCTCGGCAAAATCAACGCCTTTGCTGTTCAGCAGCGCTTTTGCGCGGTGGCAGAACGGGCAGGTTGCTTTGGTGTAGATCTCAATATTGGCCATATCTCTTCTCCTGGTTTTACCCCGTGAGCCGAAGCCCACCGGGTAACTTATTTACCGCGAACTAACGGCAGATTTTCGCCGACCCAGCCGGAGACACCGTCTTTGAGCACAAAGACTTTCTCGAAACCGGCTTTTACCAGCTCGTTTGCCGGGGTCTGCGCCTGCAGGCCGGTACCGTCTACAACAATAATCGGCGTGCTTTTACGTTTTTCAAGCTCACCTACATTATTGGCTTTGATCTCGCCTGGCAGCAAATTCACCGCGCCGGCGATATGACCTTTACGGAAATCATCGCGCTGACGTAAGTCCACAACCACCGCATCTTCTTTGTTGATGAGGCGCGTGGCTTCGCCACGGGAAATCACTTTCACTTTCGACGCGACGCCTTTGAAGGTCGTGTATAACACCGCGGCGAACAACGCAAGCCAGCCGATACAGAGTATCGGGTTGCGTCCAATAAATTGCATAATTTCTTGCATCTGGGGTAACAGCTCCCGACTAAGTGATTAAAAACCAGCAAGGAGTATACCTGCGCAGTTAGGCAAATACAGCCAGCGAGCGCGATGGATTGCATTTTCTGCGGCGTGTTACGAAAAAAATAAACAAAGCGATGTAAAACACCCCCTCAGGTGACCCCTTTCTTTGATCTTCTGCGGCTATTTGATCGATTCAGCTGTAGTAAAATTACGCAAATTTTTATCTTCAGAGCATGAGGTTGTCGCAATGTCGGTTTCAAAAAAACCTATGGTACTGGTGATTCTCGATGGCTACGGCTATCGCGAAGATCAGCAAGATAACGCCATTTTCAACGCTAAAACCCCGGTGATGGATAGCCTGTGGGCTAATCGTCCGCACACCCTGATCGACGCCTCCGGGCTGGAAGTGGGTCTGCCGGATCGCCAGATGGGCAACTCCGAGGTCGGGCACGTCAACCTCGGTGCCGGGCGAATCGTCTACCAGGACTTAACCCGCCTGGACGTTGAAATCAAAGAGCGCACCTTCTTTACTAACCCGGTGCTGCGCGGCGCGGTGGATAAGGCAGTCAGCGCCGGCAAAGCGGTGCACATTATGGGCCTGCTCTCCGCAGGCGGCGTGCACAGCCATGAAGATCACATTATGGCGATGGTCGAACTGGCCGCCGAACGGGGTGCAGAAAAAATCTACCTGCACGCCTTCCTCGATGGCCGCGATACGCCGCCGCGCAGCGCGGAATCCTCGCTGAAAAAATTTGAAGAGAAATTCGCCGCCCTTGGTAAAGGCCGCGTGGCGTCCATTATTGGTCGTTACTTCGCCATGGATCGTGACAACCGCTGGGATCGCGTCGAACAGGCTTACGATCTGATGACCCAGGCCAAAGGCGCATTCACCTTCGACAGCGCCGTTGCCGGGCTGCAAGCCGCTTACGCCCGCGACGAAAACGACGAGTTTGTGAAAGCGACGGTCATTCGCGCCGCCGGCCAGCCCGATGCGGCGATGGAAGATGGCGACGCGCTGATTTTCATGAACTTCCGCGCCGACCGCGCCCGTGAAATCACTCGTGCCTTCGTTAACAGCGATTTTGACGGCTTCCCGCGTAAGAAAGTCGTGAAGCTCGATTTCGTGATGCTGACCGAATACGCCGCCGACATCAAAACCGCCGTGGCCTACCCGCCGACCTCCCTTGCCAACACCCTCGGCGAGTGGATGGCGAAGAAAAACCGCACCCAGCTGCGCATCTCCGAAACGGAGAAGTATGCCCACGTCACCTTCTTCTTTAACGGTGGCGTTGAAGAGCCGTTCCCGGGCGAAGACCGCATCCTGATCAACTCACCCAAAGTTGCTACTTACGATCTGCAACCGGAGATGAGCTCCGCCGAACTGACGGAAAAACTGGTCGCCGCCATTACCAGCGGCAAATATGACACCATCATCTGTAACTACCCGAATGGCGATATGGTTGGTCATACCGGGGTGTTTGATGCGGCGGTCGCCGCCGTGGAAGCGCTGGATAACTGCATTGCGCAGGTCACCCGCGCCGTTGAGTCTGTTGGCGGGCAGTTGCTGATCACCGCCGACCACGGCAACGCCGAGCAGATGCGCGATCCCTCAACCGGCCAGGCACATACGGCACACACCAATCTGCCGGTTCCGCTGATTTATGTGGGTGAGAAAACAGTGAAAGCGCTCTCCGGTGGCAAACTTTCCGACATCGCGCCGACCATGCTGTCGCTGATGGGTGAGGAAATCCCGCAAGAGATGACTGGTAAGCCGCTGTTCATCGTGGAATAATCGCTCCCCATGAGGGGAAAGGCGATTTTTTCAATTACATGGGTCGGGCTCCGACCTCTGCTCTGCGCCAGCGCACTCAGCGCTGGCGCTTTGCTGTGCGCCGTTCCCGCCCACGCGGATGACCGCGATCAGCTCAAATCCATCCAGGCCGATATCGCCGCCAAAGAGCGCGCGGTTCGCCAACAGCAGCAGCAGCGCGCAGGCCTGCTCGCACAGCTGAAAGCGCAGGAGGAGGCCATCTCCGCTGCCGCCCGCCAGCTGCACGAAACCGAAAACACGCTGGCAGAACTCAATAAACAGATTGATGAGATGAACGCCTCCATCGCCAAACTGGAGCGTCAGCGCGCGTCGCAGGAGCGCAACCTTGCCGCGCAGCTGGATGCCGCGTTTCGCCAGGGCGAGCACAGCGGTATCCAGCTTCTGCTGAGTGGTGAAGAGAGCCAGCGCGGTCAGCGTTTGCAGGCTTATTTCGGTTATCTCAACCAGGCGCGCCAGGAGACCATCGCGCAGCTCAAACAGACGCGTGAAGAGGTCACCTCGCAGAAAGCCGAGCTGGAAGAGAAGCAGAGCCAGCAGCAGACCCTGCTCTATGAGCAGAAAGCGCAGCAGGCGAAGCTGGAGCAGGCGCGAAACGAGCGTAAAAAGACCCTTTCCGGGCTTGAATCCTCAATTCAGGAAGGTCAGCAGCAGCTTAGCGAGATGCGCGCTAACGAATCACGTCTGCGCGATCGCCTTGCCCGCGCGGAGGCGGCAGCAAAAGCCCGCGCCGAGCGCGAAGCCCGTGAAGCGCAGGCGGTGCGTGAGCGGCAGAGCGAGGCCAGTCGCAAAGGCACCACCTATAAGCCAACCGAGAGCGAACGCTCCCTGATGTCCCGCACCGGCGGCTTAGGCTCGCCGGCAGGCCGCGCGATATGGCCGGTTCGCGGTCCGTTGCTCCACCGTTATGGCGAACAGTTGCAGGGTGAGCTACGGTGGAAAGGGATTGTTATCGGTGCGTCTGAAGGCAGCGAAGTCAAAGCCATCGCCGACGGACGCGTGATTCTCGCCGACTGGCTGCAGGGCTATGGCCTGGTGGTTGTCGTTGAGCACGGCAAAGGTGATATGAGCCTTTATGGTTATAACCAAAGCGCCCTCGTTAGCGTTGGCGCGCAGGTGCGCGCAGGCCAGCCGATAGCTCTCGTCGGGAGCAGTGGTGGTCAGGGCCGGCCTTCACTCTATTTTGAAATTCGCCGTCAGGGCCAGGCGGTCAATCCACAGCCGTGGTTGGGAAGATAGGTTTGCTTCAACTTCGCCGCATCGTGATTACTCTTGCCAGCGTGCTGGCGCTCTCCTCGCCGGTGTTTGCCGGCAAACTGGCCATCGTTATCGACGATTTTGGCTACCGTCCCCAGACAGAAAACCAGGTGCTGGCCATGCCGCAGGCGGTCTCCGTCGCGGTGCTGCCCAATGCCACCCATGCCCGCGACATGGCGACCAAAGCGCACAATAGCGGCCACGAAGTGCTGATCCATCTGCCGATGGCACCGCTCAGTAAACAGCCGCTGGAAAAAGATACCCTGCGCCCGGAGATGGGCAGCGCAGAGATCGAGCGCATCATCAGTGACGCCGTGAATAAGGTGCCTTATGCCGTCGGGTTGAATAACCATATGGGCAGCGCCATGACCTCCAGCCTGTTTGGCATGCAGAAAGTGATGCAGGCGCTGGAGCGCTATAACCTCTACTTCCTCGACAGCATGACCATCGGCAATAGCCAGTCGATGCGCGCAGCTTCCGGCACCGGGGTGAAGGTGATTAAGCGCAAAGTGTTCCTCGATGATACGCAGAATGAGGGTGATATTCGCCGTCAGTTCGACCGTGCCGTCGCGCTGGCGCGCCGTAACGGCTCGGCTATCGCCATTGGACACCCGCATCCGGCGACCGTACGCGTGTTGCAGCAGGCGCTGGCAAACTTACCCTCTGACATAACTTTGGTGCGACCGAGCGACCTGCTTCATGAGCCGCAGGTCGACAACTCAACGCCAGCCAAACCTGATGCACAGCCGCAGCCACCACGTAATCCGTTCCGCGTGGCGAAGGTGTGTAAAGCGAAGCAGAAGCCAGAGCCGGTGAATGCCAGCCGCTTCTTTAGCGTGGTGGGAGAGAGTATCAGCGAAAGTACGCTGGTACAGTACTTCCAGCACCAGTGGCAGGGCTGGGGCCGGAAGTAAGCAGCGCTAGTAGATTTTCACCGCTTTACGGGCAAGACGATGGTGTGACGTCGTCTTGTCCCGCCATTTGTATAGCCGAAGTGACCACAGCAGCGCCTGATAAGCAAGTTTAGGGCTGCGCACATTAGTGACCAGACGTTTAAACATTCCTGATGCATATATTTCGGCAATCATGCGCTTGCGAATTATTTCATCCGGCTCTTTTCGCACGGCATGGCATACGCGGAGTGCTTCATAAGTAATTTGTTGGTGGAATTCGGGATATATCGTAATGCGGTCAGCGTAATCGCGATTCAATTTCTCCAGCAGGCGCGTAATTTTCATGTAATGACGCTGATAGGCGAGGTTCTTTAATCCCTGGCGCTTCAGACGGCTGACCGAACAGCCATGGAGAAAATATTTATATAACGATTGTTCGGTATAACGCACGCGTTTGGCGTTATACATAAATTCGGTGCTCCAGATAATATCCTGGTGATGAAGCCCGGGAATAAATTCAATACGATTTTGCTTAATGACATCGTGGCGATAAACGCCCATCCAGACCACGTGCGTCCAGCGGCGGCTTGCCAGCGCCACTCTTAACCAGTCAGGCCCGCTGACTACGTCGGTAGAACGAATACGATCCAGCGGAATGGATTGCCAGGTGCTGCCGTTCTGCCGATCGCACCAGTCCGAGTTACACTGCGCGACATCCAGATCGTCTTCCAGCGCCATTTTCATCAGCGTTTCATACATTTGCGGATAGACAATATCATCGGCATCGACGAAAGCGATGTATTCACCTGTGGCATACGTTAAGCCACGGTTACGCGCCACCGAGGCACCGGCGTTACACTGGTGAATAAGCCGGATATGCGGATACTTCTTTGCGTAACGCTCTGCTATTTCAGCAGAATTGTCAGTCGAACCATCATTAACAATGATGATTTCAAGCGCCGTCCAGGTTTGCGCTAACAGGGATTCCATGCAAGGTACAAAGTCATCGCCCGCATTGTAGAGGGGGATAATAACGCTAAGCTTACCAGGGCTATTCATCATTAATTACCTGATTCATTGTCATTACAGTGACTATTTTTAAATTGTTTTAATTAAGAAAAAATTAAGGTCGGTCAGATTGAGTAGGTAAATTCTCAGACACAGCGGTTGCGATTAAGTTTCATCGCCGATGCGAACTAAGAATATTCAGAATAGTCGGGGGAGTTAAAGGACGTAATAAGAGTATTGCGTAATTGCGAAGAATTTATGACACTGACAAAAGTTTACATTTAATAATCTGTTTTGAGATTTGTCGCAGAAAAAAGGGCCATTATCTGGCCCTTACTCTTTTAATCCCAGTTAATCACGACTTTGCCGGATTGACCCGAACGCATCGCGTCAAATCCCTTCTGGAATTCATCAATCCCGAAGCGGTGGGTAATGATCGGTGAGAGGTCAAGACCGGACTGGATTAGCGCTGCCATCTTGTACCAGGTTTCGAACATCTCACGGCCATAAATCCCTTTGATAAACAGCCCTTTGAAGATGACTTTGTTCCAGTCAATCGACATCTCCGAAGGCGGAATGCCAAGCATGGCAATGCGTCCGCCGTGGTTCATGGTATCGAGCATGGTGCGGAACGCCGCAGGCGCGCCGGACATCTCCAGACCTACGTCGAACCCTTCCGTCATCCCCAGTTCCGCCATCACCTCGGTGAGGTTCTCTTTAGCGACATTTACCGCGCGCGTGACGCCCATTTTGCGTGCCAGCTCAAGACGATATTCGTTCACATCGGTGATCACCACATGCCGCGCGCCAACGTGTTTGGCGACCGCGGCCGCCATAATACCGATGGGACCTGCGCCGGAGACCAGCACATCTTCGCCCACCAGATCAAAGGAGAGCGCCGTATGGACTGCGTTACCGAACGGGTCGAAAATCGACGCCAGCTCGTCAGGGATATTGTCCGGGATTTTGAAGGCGTTGAAGGCCGGAATCACCAGATACTCCGCAAAACAGCCGGGACGATTGACGCCTACGCCGACGGTATTGCGGCATAAATGGGTGCGGCCCGCGCGGCAGTTACGGCAGTGTCCGCAGGTGATATGCCCTTCGCCGGAGACGCGATCGCCGATCTTGAAGCCTTTCACTTCCTGACCGATGCCAACCACTTCACCCACGTATTCATGACCGACCACCATCGGTACCGGAATGGTTTTTTGCGACCACTCATCCCAGTTGTAGATATGCACGTCGGTGCCGCAAATCGCGGTTTTGCGGATCTTAATCAGCAGATCGTTGTGCCCAACTTCCGGTTCCGGCACATCGGTCATCCAGATGCCCTCTTCCGCTTTCAGTTTGGATAACGCTTTCATTTCACGTCCTCAGATCACACCCAGTTGTTTACCAATGCGGGTAAAGGCTGCTACCGCGCGTTCAATTTGTTCTGGCGTATGGGCCGCCGACATCTGTGTACGAATACGCGCCTGGCCTTTCGGCACCACCGGGAAGAAGAAGCCCGTGACGTAAATGCCCTCTTTTTGCAACTCGCGGGCAAAGTTTTGCGCCACCACGGCATCGCCAAGCATCACCGGAATAATGGCGTGATCGGCACCCGCCAGCGTAAAGCCCGCAGCGCTCATCTGTTCGCGGAACAGGCGGGCGTTGGCCCACAGGCGGTCGCGCAGTTCGCCGCCGGACTCCAGCATCTCCAGCACTTTGATCGAGGCGCTGACAATCGCTGGCGCCAGCGAGTTGGAGAAGAGATAAGGGCGCGAACGCTGACGCAGCCACTCCACCACCTCTTTACGCGCAGCGGTATAACCGCCCGATGCGCCGCCGAGCGCTTTGCCAAGCGTCCCGGTAATGATGTCGACCCGGCCCATCACCTCGCAATATTCGTGCGTTCCGCGGCCGTTGGCACCGACAAAACCGACGGCGTGGGAATCATCAACCATTACCAGCGCATCATATTTATCCGCCAGGTCGCAGACGCCCTGCAGGTTGGCAATCACGCCATCCATTGAGAAGACGCCATCGGTGGCGATCAGCACGTGGCGGGCACCCGCTTCGCGCGCTTCTTGCAGGCGCGCTTCCAGTTCCTGCATGTCATTGTTGGCGTAACGGTAGCGCTTCGCTTTACACAGACGCACGCCGTCAATGATCGACGCGTGGTTGAGGGCATCAGAAATAATGGCATCTTCCGCGCCGAGCAGCGTCTCAAACAGCCCGCCGTTTGCATCGAAGCAGGAGGAGTAAAGGATGGAGTCTTCCATGCCGAGGAAATCGGCCAGCTTCTTCTCCAGCGCTTTGTGGCTATCCTGCGTACCGCAGATAAAGCGCACCGAGGCCATGCCGAAACCGTGGCTATCCATACCGGCTTTCGCGGCGGCGATCAGCTCCGGGTGGTTGGCAAGGCCAAGGTAGTTGTTGGCGCAGAAGTTGATGACGTGGCTACCATTCGCCACGGTGATATCAGCCTGCTGCGCTGACGTGATAATGCGTTCCTCTTTGAACAACCCTTCCGCACGTGCGGTTTGCAGATCGTTCGTTAACTGTTGATAAAAATCCCCACGCATCGCAATTCTCCAGACTGGGCAAATTTCGGCACATATTACCCAAAGCTATACGTTGATACGAGATGACGCTTCACTGCTTATCCGTTTTGCAGCATAAATCACGCATAGCCCTCCCCTTTCCCGGGGAATGGCTGAAGGGGCAGCAATGTGATGGTATGATAAAGTTATTCGTGTCTGAGATTGTCTCAACGCTTCATTTTGCAAAGGTACAGTTATGATCATCGTCACTGGCGGCGCGGGTTTTATCGGCAGCAATATCGTTAAAGCCCTGAATGACAAAGGCATCACCGATATCCTGGTGGTGGACAACCTGAAAGACGGCACTAAGTTTGTCAATCTGGTCGACTTGCATATCGCCGACTATATGGATAAAGAGGATTTTCTGATCCAGATTATGTCTGGCGAAGAGTTCGGCGAGATTGAAGCGGTGTTCCATGAAGGTGCGTGCTCCTCCACCACCGAGTGGGATGGCAAGTACATGATGGAGAACAACTATCAGTACTCCAAAGAGCTGCTGCACTACTGCCTGGAGCGCGAAATCCCCTTCCTGTACGCCTCATCAGCAGCCACTTACGGCGGCCGCACCTCGGACTTTATTGAATCGCGCGAATATGAAAAGCCGCTTAACGTCTACGGCTACTCGAAAATGCTGTTCGACGAGTATGTGCGCAGCATTCTGCCGGAAGCGAACTCACCGATTGTCGGCTTCCGCTATTTCAACGTCTATGGCCCGCGCGAAGGGCACAAAGGCAGCATGGCGAGCGTCGCTTTCCATCTCAACACCCAGCTGAACAATGGCGAGAGCCCGAAACTGTTTGAAGGCAGCGACAACTTCAAGCGCGATTTCGTCTACGTTGGCGATGTAGCGGCGGTCAATCTATGGTTCTGGGAAAACGGTGTCTCCGGCATCTTTAACCTCGGCACCGGACGCGCGGAGTCCTTCCAGGCCGTGGCGGATGCCACGCTTGCCTTCCATAAAAAAGGCAGCATTGAGTACATCCCGTTCCCGGACAAGCTGAAAGGCCGCTATCAGGCGTTTACGCAGGCCGATCTCACCAATCTGCGCGCGGCAGGCTACGACAAGCCGTTTAAAACCGTGGCTGAAGGCGTGAGCGAATATATGGCCTGGCTGAACCGCGACGCGTAAGTATGAAAATTCTGGTCATTGGACCCTCCTGGGTAGGCGACATGATGATGTCGCAGAGTCTCTACCGCACGCTGAAGGCGCGCTTTCCCCAGGCGATAATCGATGTGATGGCACCCGCGTGGTGCCGTCCGCTTTTATCGCGCATGCCGGAGGTTAACGAGGCGATCCCGATGCCGCTCGGCCACGGCGCGCTGGAGATTGGCGCGCGCCGTAAGCTGGGGCACAGCCTGCGCGAACGGCGTTACGATCGCGCCTACGTGCTGCCAAACTCCTTTAAATCTGCGCTGGTGCCCTTCTTTGCCGGCATTCCACACCGTACCGGCTGGCGCGGCGAAATGCGCTATGGCGTGCTTAACGATGCGCGGGTGCTGGATAAGCAAGCCTGGCCGCTGATGGTCGAGCGCTATGTTGCGCTGGCCTATGACAAAGGCGTAATGCACTCGGCGAAAGATCTGCCGCAGCCGCTGTTATGGCCGCAGTTGCAGGTCAATGAGAGTGAGAAGCTGCAGGTTTGTGCGACCTTCGACCTCGCGGCTGAACGCCCGATGATCGGTTTTTGCCCCGGCGCCGAGTTTGGCCCGGCAAAGCGCTGGCCGCACTATCACTACGCTGAGCTGGCGAAACAGCTTATTGATGAAGGTTATCAGGTGCTGCTGTTCGGTTCGGCAAAAGATCACGACGCGGGTAATCAGATTCTGACCGCGCTGAGCATTGAGCAACAGGCGTGGTGCCGCAATCTGGCGGGAGAGACGCAGCTTGAGCAGGCCGTGGTGCTGATTGCCGCCTGTAAAGCGGTGGTGAGCAATGATTCAGGTTTGATGCACGTTGCCGCCGCGCTCGATCGCCCGCTGGTGGCGCTTTATGGCCCCAGCAGCCCCGATTTCACGCCGCCGCTCTCCCACAAAGCGCGCGTGATTCGCTTAATCACCGGCTACCACAAGGTACGCAAAGGCGATGCCGCAGAGGGGTATCACCAGAGCCTGATCGATATTACGCCGCAGCGCGTGCTGGATGAGTTAAATGGTTTGTTGCTGGCAGCAGAAGGATAAGCGATGCGGGTCTTGATTGTGAAAACCTCGTCAATGGGCGATGTGCTGCACACGCTGCCTGCCCTGACCGATGCCGCGCAGGCCATTCCGGGCATCCGTTTTGATTGGGTAGTGGAAGAGGGATTTGCCCAGATTCCTTCATGGCACCCAGCGGTCGACCGGGTTATACCGGTGGCGATCCGCCGCTGGCGCAAAGCGTGGTTTTCCGCGCCTGTTACGGCAGAGCGCCAGGCTTTTCGCAACGCGGTGAAGGAGAGGCAGTACGACGCCATAATCGACGCGCAGGGTCTGGTAAAGAGCGCCGCGCTGGTCACCCGGCTGGCGCATGGTGTGAAACATGGGATGGACTGGCACTCCGCACGCGAACCGCTGGCGAGCCTGTTCTATAAACGCCGTCACGCCATTGCGAAACAGCAACATGCGGTTGAGCGGACGCGCGAACTCTTTGCAAAGAGTCTGGGCTATACCAAACCGCAGGCGCAGGGTGACTACGCCATTGCGCAGCATTTCACCTCCAGCGCTGTGCCAGCTTCCTCCTATGCCGTCTTTTTACATGCCACCACGCGAGATGATAAACACTGGCCGGAGAGTCACTGGCGCATATTGATTGGCCTGCTTAACGGTAGCGGTTTGCAGATTAAGCTCCCCTGGGGAGCCCCTCATGAAGAGGCGCGTGCGAAGCGGTTAGCGGAAGGGTTTGATTATGTTGATGTGCTGCCGAAGATGAGTCTTGAGAAGGTCGCACAGACACTGGCTGGCGCGAAGTTCGTGGTATCGGTGGATACGGGCCTCAGTCATTTGACGGCGGCGCTGGATCGACCAAATGTCACGTTATATGGCCCAACCGATCCTGGGCTTATTGGCGGGTATGGAAAAAACCAGCATATATGCCGCGCGAGTGATGGCGACTTAGCCCATCTCAGCGCAGATACCGTTTTTAATGAGATAGCCTGTTTAGCATAAAGGAAAGTGAATGCCAGTCTCTATGAATGCGCAAACCTGGAAGGGGCGAAGTGAAAAAGCCGCCTTTATTATGGAATATGGTACGTTTATTTTTAGCGCCGTTACGCTTCTGGTAGCGATGGTAAATAATAATTTGAGCATGAAGTTACTAAATATTTGCGGCATTCTCGCGATATTAACTCTTATTCTCAAAGGAAGATCGTCAAATATAAGCTGGAAAGGTTTCGCGTTGCCAGCGTCTATTCTATTTATTGGCATTATCGATCTTATCTGGTACAAGCTTTTTAAAGTTAATAATTCGCCCTTCCAGGCGACGTATCATAACTACATCAATACCGTGCGGGTCTTTATTTTCGGATTCTTCATGGTATTGCTGGCCGCAACGACAAAAATTAAGTACAAAAGCAGCGCGCTGCTTTATCTTCTCTATTCCGTTTCGTTTATTATTCTGGGCTACGCTCTTTTCCAGAAACATTCTCTTGGCATGGATAGAATCGATTTTGGCATTGGTTCATCAACGGGCGCCGCTTACTCCATTATGCTGGTTGGTTTGATCAGCGCGGTATCTATTCTGTATACACCTAAAAGCCATCCGCTTTTATTTGTGCTGAATACAGTAATGGTTTTTGCTGCTCTGGTGATGACGCAGACCCGCTCATCCATTTTGATTTTCCCGGTTATCTGCTGCATAACGATCGTCACTTATTACCTTAAGAATCCGAAAAAACTTTTCCTGGGAATTTGTGGTTTCTTAACATTTATGATTGTTCTTGGCCTTGTTTTCAGTCAGTCAATTGCCACACGATACGATGCGGCCGTTAATGACATAAACTTATATCAGCAGGGTAACGGTGACACCTCTCTCGGTGCGCGGTTTGCGATGTACGAATCCGGCATGACGCTCTTTAAAGAGGCGCCCTTAAAATGGCGCTCAGCAGAAGAGCGTTCACAGGAGGTTGAAAGTTTAATCGCAAAAAATAAAACATTAAGTTCTGCGATGATATATATCAACGTCCACCTGCATAACGAAATTATAGAAAATGCCTCGCTCAAAGGTATTGTCGGCGTAATATCTGTGCTCTGTTTTTATGCCGCGCTGATGTTTTCTGCCTACTACTATCGTGCGCTGGGGCTATTTGCTTTCAGCCTTGCAATAATTGGGACTGGGTTAAGCGATGTGCTTATCTGGGCGAGAAGCGTGCCGATTATCATTATCTGCGGCCTGACGCTGCTTCTACTTTTCAATAAGATCCGCAGCGCGCAATAGCATGCTGACTCAATGGCCACCGCGTGTGGCCATTTTATTGCGTTGCGTTCATCCTGCCCGCCATCAAGCTTTCCAGCCCGTTAACTAACGTGCGCTCATCGATATCAGAGACGAAATGCGTGGGGGAGATAATTTGCTGCGCATACTCATTATTTGGCGCCCAAATCAGCGGCGAGGGATACTCAACGGTACGGGCCTGAGGGTAGAGGGCCAGCATCGGTCGGTTAAAGGCTGAAGCGATATGCACCAGCGCGGTATCGACGGAGACAACGTATTTGCTGAGCTTCGTTAAGGCTACGGTGTAGATAAAATCAGGGTAAGGCAGCGTTTCGATATTGTTTACAGGGATGGACGATAAGTCATCCGGATGTCCAGTATAGATAATTCTCAGACCAGGATGGTGCTGTGCAAACCAACTGTGGATAAGCAGCATCTGTTCAGATGAAAGACGGCAAATCTTCTTGGCACCCAGTGGATTGATAACAACAACGTCAGACGATCCTACGAACGCGCTTACCGCCTCTTCGACATCGGCCGGAATAGCGATATCGTAGCGATAATCATCGTCGGCATCGCAGCCGAAAAGCTGTCGCACAATGACGTTTGTGCGCGAAGACATATGCTCGTGTAACTGCTCGTCATGGGGGTTATAACGCGAATAGTAGCGCTTGTACCATTTATCAAATCCCAGCACGAACGAATCCCGCAAGCCCGAGAGCAGCAGCGCGTGACCAAAGCAGGGAAACGTTTCAAAGGGATCGAGAACAACATCGAACTGCCGCTCTCTTAACTGGCGGCGTAGTTTAAGCGTTTCCGCCAGGCTGTTCGATTTTTTTATGAACAGCTGCTCGATATGTGGGTGCGCTTTGAGAAAAGCGTGCCCTGTGCCGCAGGAGAGAATCGATAACGTGATACCTTTTTTGGCCAGTATTCTGTAAAGCGCACTGAGCACAATCAGGTCGCCAATCTTGCTGTTGTCATGAATTAACAAGCAGCTCTTGATGCTTTTGCCATCTACATCAGTCCCCCTTCTATTTTTTAAAAATAGAGAGAGAAAATTGATTTTAATTTTATTGATTAAATGCTTTTTCTTCTTGTGGAAAGTTCCAAGGCGCATTTTTCTTACCAAAAAGGTGTTTGCCACTAGTTAGCAAAGGTGTTTGCTTTGCGTTCGAAATCAATTTTTTCATGCAACTCGTGACTGTTTTTATAATTATTTGTTTCAAGCTCACCGGGTTGAATGAAAGGAATGATGTCGTAACTAATTGCCGTGTCATCTGAAAGATTATAGATATTAATATCCGGAATGTTCGCCCGCATAAAAATGAAGAAAGGCAAAATCTTCGGCAGATCTTTACTTAATTCAGATGGCATTGGGTTACTGCTTTCGTCATAAAATCGGCGGCAGGTGTTCGTCAGATCAAGGCCTGAGCAAATAATTGCGCTGTATTGCAACGAATAGGCAATTTGAATCGCAGTGTAAGCCACCGTATGGCATGAACAATATCCCAAAGCGATATCTTTACTGAAGCCAACGAGGCGCCCTTTCTTCGACCATGGGATATTAATGAGCAAATTTTTATGCAGGCGGCTTTTCATCAGGAATTTTACCTTTTTAACCGCACCACCTTTTTCTCGTTTGTAGAAGGCGCGCAGTATCAGGCAATTTTCGCGCAGATAACGCTTATCTTCTTCCGTTGCAGCCTCGTAAACATCCGCATTAACGATGGTAAAACGGCTGCTGCGGCTGAATTTATAAAAGTCATCACGTCGCTGCAGCAAAAAACGGGCGTCCGTTAAAACGTAAATCAACGGAGTAATATCGTTCTCTATTAAATACGCCGCCGATCCGTTGACCGCGATGATATCCCGACTGCGAAGAATCGACAGGGGCGTCTTCTTTGACGTAGGCCCAGAGAGAAAGATAACAATGTCATCTGAAGACTTGTGTCTTTTCAACCGTTCAACACATGCATGTGTAATATATTTAATATTTTTCATAATAAACCTGTTAGGATTAATACATATTACCGTTTCAGACTAACAATATGCTTATCTTTAATTATGCTGGCCAAACTTGAAAGCTTTAGGCGGTGTTGCTATTTTTTCACCGCCTTTCCACTATGCTTATCACTATTAAAATTTTGCAGGCGATATAAAAGTAATGAGCAAGAAACCCAAAAACATTTTACGCTTTTTCAGCGAACTGGCTTACCTTTTATCCTACGAATAAAATTACGCACTTTTTTCTTATAAATAAACTGGTAGTAACCGAGATCTTTTATGCTATTAGCGATACCGTAATGCCGTTCCAGGTCGATGCGATCTTTCGCTTTTCGTATCCGGGACGGTGATTTACCGGACAAATCGATAATCCTGACCTCGCCGTTTTGAATGATAAAATTGCCTTTATGCGGATCGCCTGAAACCATGCCATTTTGGTGCAATTCATCTATCGACAGTTTGATTTTTTGTTTTAGCTCATCATCAATAGAAGTAAAATCTGCTAACTCAATGCCATCAATATATTCAATTAACATAATATAGGAGTGGGCAAAGCGAAATGTCTTTTTGGCAGCCAGCAGATAAAAATCATTTATCGCATCAGCGCCATTTGCACGGATACGTTCAGTCTGATGAAACAAGGCTTCATAATAATCGCCCTTGAAAATAGACTTTAGAAAACGCTCAGCTTTTTTCTGCTTAGGTGCGAAGACTTTTAAAATATACTTTCCATATTCCGTATTAATTAACACGACTTTTGTATCATCAATACTGCGAAAAACTTTTATCACATCGAGATTATAATCCATGAAATCTTTAAAGATTTTCAGGTATTTTTCACCACCAGTTTTGGTGAAAACAACATAATCCCCAACTTGATATTTGTCACTCATAAATTAGACCAGCTATTATTTTATTTTGAATGTAAAGAATATTTTCTCAGAAGATATAAAAAACCTGCTTTGATACCTGCCATATATTTATGTTGCACCAGAAGATGTTTGTATCGCTTCTTAAACTCAATAAATGTCCTTGCGTCACGCGGCGGTTGATCATTCCAGGGTGAAGCAGCTAACGCAGTTTGGTAATAAATAGTAGATGGATACGTCGCCCATTTATGCCAGGGTTTTGTGGCACCGGTATAATGTATTAATACGGTTTCATCTGAAATAATATTCTTGAAATTTTGGTGAGTACGATCTTTTAACTCACTTTTGATGGTATAAATTGTATTAAATTTACCCGGCAGAAAATGGACTTTATCTTTTAATAATACATTAAGCACATCCTGATCCGGGTACTTAAATTGTATGCCGCGGTTATTTTTATCAAGCAGGATCGAGAATGCCTGATTAGTGAGATCGTTTTTCACCCACTCTTTAAGATTGGCAAACACCACGCCAGAGTTAAAATAATTGTTGCGGATTTCGGGATCTTTTAATCTTTCGATAGCTTTACTTTGCATCGAATCAACATCCCTGACCACTGCGGCAGCAACGTTTTCAAGATTACACGCAGCCAGTTCATCAAGCTTACCTTTACAAAAGACGTCGGCGTCGAGATACAGCAATTTATCGAAGCTATCGCTAAAGTACTCGAAGACAAATAACCTGAAATACATGGCACGCGACCATATTTTAGTGCTCGGAAGATCGCTCAGGCATTCAGCATTAATCAAGTATAAGCTGATCTTGATTGCATACTTCTCAGCCAGAAGGGCAATTCGTTTCAGGAAACAGTCATCATACTCATCGGAAATGATGTGATAACTAATGTTGATGCTGTTATTAATTACAATCGACGTTATTGATACGCCAACCCAATCAAGATAGTTGCGATCAATTCCATAGGCGATGTTTAGAGCGTTGGTTGTTTTCTCTTTGCTATGATCAAAAACTTCGAATTCAGAAATTTTAATACCTGGAAATGAGTCCACTGCATCACCTATGTATTTTTTAGTTTGCGATTTTCTTTTGAAAATAGAACAAATAACTAATCAACCCTTTAACGAACTTCTTCTGATGCAGCATGTGCTTAGCACAATATCGATACTGATTGGCATTCGTTGGTTTCAGTAAGCGATCGTTTTTCCACGGCGACTCTCTTTTAGCCCGCAGAAAACCTTGTGAAACAGGATAATCTGACCAATCATGCCATGGTTTTGTTGGCCCAATATAATGGATAAATACCGTATTTTCGTTTACCGGATTTACTACACCCGTTTTTAATTCATAATTAATGCTGTACTGAGTATTGAATTTTTTATCAATAAACTTCGCTTTATCCACCAGCAGCATATTTAACACATCTTGATCGAGATGCGTAATTTTTCCAGCCACAACCGGATCGCGTAACATTTCAATCGCATTGCGCGAGATATCATTCGCCGTCCAGCTCGGAATATTAATCAGCAAAAAGCCGGCATTAAAATAACCGTTAACTAACCCAGGCGAGTCCAGGCTTACCGCTCGCTTTTGCCACCAGGTGATATCACCTTCCGCGACCACTGCGGCGATCTCATGCTCGCTAAACTCAAGATCAATCAGCTCCTGAACGCTACCCTGGCAGGCGATATCCGCATCGAGATAGAGGACGCGGTCGGCTTTTTCCGTAAAGTAATCGGCAATAATGAAGCGGAAATAGGTCGCATAGGTCCAGTTTTTGGTACTGGGAAGCGATTTTAATTTATCGCAGTTGACCAGATAAACCGTAATTCTTGACTGGTACTGCTCAGCGAGTGAAGAGAACTTTTTGTTATCCTCTTCTGTTATGTAATCGGTAAAGACATGGAAGGATAAACGCTTATCTTTGTTATTTAAAAGAATTGACGCTATTGAAATCCCACATCCATAGAGAAAATTTTTATCGATGCCGTAGGCGATATTGAACGTACTGATGTCAGCATCAGGCAGATAGTTGTAATCCTTTATCGAAAGAATCACTTCTTTCTCATCAAAATAAGTTTGGCTCATTTAATGCTCGTTGTCAGTGCAGCGAGGACAGAGCGAATCGCCTCTCGCATATTTCGATTATATGTTTCAGTGTAAAACGCGTTGATTGACTGCTTAATCGTATCCGGCTCAAACGCGGTGTGACGATCAACGACCTGCTGTAGTAATGTCACAAATTCAGCCATATCGCCCGGCGGATAGAGGTAACCATTCACGCCCTGGCGAATAATATCCTCCGGACCGGCCACACAGTTTGCGCTGATACAGGGAATGCCCCATGACATCGCTTCCAGCAACACCATGCCGAAACCTTCAAAGGATGAGGTCAGCAGCAATGCAGATACTTTTTTGATCTTGTCCCGGACCACCACCCAGGGCTGGGCCTGCCAGCCATGCCAGGTGATGTTGCTGTCGATATTGAGTTTGCGCGCGTAGGCCTTGCACTTATCAAAATCGGAGCCATCGCCAATCGCATGCAGATGCCAGTCGCCTTTGACCTGCGCGAGGCCATCAAGCAGATCTCTAACCCGCTTCTGCCCCTCAAACTTCATCCGACCAACGTATAAGAACGTTGTTGTCTCGTCCGCCTTCGGGGCGGGAATCGTTTCAGTCTGCGGTTCAACCGGGTTATAGATGACGTGGATCATCTCTGGCGCAATGTGCCGCGCCTCCATCTGCGTTTTGATGCCACTGCTTATCGCGAGGTGGTAATCAGCCCAGGCTACAGCGTCGCCGTGCTTTTTGTGATCCAGCGAGAAATGCGGCCAGGACAAAACGGTAAAACGATGTTTGCTTTTACGCCGCGCTCTGTTTGCCAGAAAGCAGGAGGGCGTATCAATGCAGATAACGAGGTCGGGCTTATGCTCATCTACCCAGCGCTTGAAATTGCGGATATGTATCGCGCGCCTGAGAAAGCTGAGTTTGATGTTTGAGAAGGAGTAAGCGGCGTTAATCCCCGCCAGCCATCCTTTATCCATTTTGTCGTTACGGCAAAAAAAGAACATCTCGCACTGCGCAAAGGCATCTTGCTGAAAAGAGTGAATGACGGCTTTGATGACCGTTTCCATACCACCAAAACCCGATACCGCTTCACCAACAAATGCAATTTTCATTGAGTGACCACTTCTCATTTTAGAGAGACTTACGTTCCGTTCTTTCGCGGATCTTTTCAGCACGGGCCTGCGCTTTCGCTAATAAGCCCGCTTCTTGCTGAACAATCTTTCGCGGCGATGCGGCAAAGTAGACGGTAAGAAAACGCCAGATATCCCGCTGGGTAAGACCAATATTGAGTGAAGAGAAGTAGAGCCCAATCAGATCTTTATCGCGCCAGCGCGTCGGCACATGCGCGCGCATCTGTGCACGATGAAGATCGATCACCGAGATTTTCAGGCGCTGTTCATCGCCGTCAAAAGGTAGATGAAGCAGAAAATGGCAGATGTAGCAGTCGCGATGGTTTACACCCGCCTGGTGCATCTCTCGCACCATGGTCGCGACGCGCCGAATAATCATCCGTTTGACCCGCGGTTGCGGCGGCGTTGTCAGCCAGTCGGCGCAATAGTCTTCCAGGCTAATGGTTGGCGTCAGATCTTCAGTGATAATAAAGGACTTTTTATTGATAGGGTTGGCACCCTTTTCGCCAAACCCAACGCCGTGCATGGTATCAACACCCGCATCATGCAGACGATGAATGGCTTTCCACTCGCGATCGGCACCCAGCACCGGCAAGCGCAGCGAAAGCAGATTTTTCACCACCTCTTTAAACGCGGTGCCCTGATGCCATTTCAGGAAATAGCTTTTACCGGCAAGTTCAAAACGCAGGGTGCGGCGCGTTTCAAGCTGGCGAAACACCTCTCCCTGTAGCTTTTCAACCTCGGCAAACGCATCTTTACCCCGCCAGAGTGTCGCCAGCGGCTCTTTCAATTCAACCATTCACTTCACCCGTAATGATGTCCGCCGCTCTCTCCGGCAGGCTATAAAGATCTTCTGTGTCTGCAAAGTGGCGCGCTCGCGCAGCCCACGCTTCGCGCAAGGCAGGCTCTTGCAGCGCACGCTGTAGCGCCTCGTTCAACGCGGCCTGAGACCATGGTTCTTCAATCACCACGCCGCACTGCGCGCGGGCAATGTAGTGCGCATATCCACAAACGGCGCTGACAATCACCGGCAGGCCAGCTGTTATCGCTTCGAGCAGCACAATCCCCGCAGCTTCCTGGTAGGCAGGATGCATCAGCAGATCGGCACCCGCCATCAGTTCAGCCACATCGCTGCGCCCGGAAAAGAAGTGCACATTCTCTTTAATGCCAGCCTTCGCCGCCTGGGCGGCAAATCGCCCGGGTTTGTCCTGGCCGACCACAAACAGTGTCGTCTTCTTTCTTAATGCTTCTGGCAGGGCGGCAACAGCGGCAAGCGTTCGATCAACGCCTTTCCTGCTGAAATCGGATCCAACCTGTAACAGCCAAAACTGATCCTCCGCGATACCACTCTTTTCACGGTAGATCTGGCGGGCATTGGCGATCTGCTGGCTGTATTTACGATCCGGATAGATCCCCGGAGGCAGAATGTGAAACCTGTCGCTTTCGGTATGGTAGTGCCGTTGAAAATCGCCAATCTGCTTATCCGTTAGCATCAGCAGCTGCGTCGCTTTCCCTTGTTCAAAGGTCGCTTTCTCAAAGGCGGCATAATGGCGATAGCGAGACGTCAGGCGGTAAAAGAAGCCCTTCTCCTGCGCCACTTTTTCGGCGTAGCAAACATCGGCCGCATAGTAGACATCAAGGCCCGGCATTTTATTAAAGCCGACCACGCGATCGGCGGGATGTTGCGCCAGATGCGCCACTACCCAGGCGTGATATTCAGCGTTGCGACCGTGGTTGGTGCGCGAGGTGACCGGGACGCGGATCAGCTCAAACCCGGCTGGCACATCGCCTTCCCAGGACTGGACATAAACCCTGACATGATGCCCGCGCCCGGCAACGGTTTGCGCAATACGCATAAAGTCGCGCTGCAGGCCGCCGAACGGAAAATATTTGTATAAGCAGAAAGCGACAATCATCAGGAGACGCCTTCTAAAGAGGGCAGCATTTTCTCCGTTGCCGCGATGACATCTTCTGCCGGAATGACCGAGAGATATTTCTTGTTTCTGTCCAACTGGCTGCGCGCTGGCATCGGCTGATAATTGCCGGCCCAGAACTGAATAATGTTGTCGCTCCACGGGCGCCAGAAAACGTGGTCGGTCGCGCCAAAGAGACAGATAATCGGTGTCTTCACCGCGGCGGCGATATGGCCTGGCGCGGAATCCACGCCAATAAATAGCGCGGCGTGCGCAATTAAGGCACCGAGTTCAGGAAAACGCGTTTTACCCGCCAGAGAAGTGACGGGCCTGCGCGCGCATCCGTGGGCAATCTCCTCAACGCAGGCGAGATCGTCCGCACCAGGGCCGGAGGTCAGCACAACGTCATAGCCCCGGGCTTGCAGGGCATCAATCACCTGCGAGAATTTTTCATTGTCCCAGCATTTAAACAGCTGTCGGGCAGTCGGCTGCACAACGACATAGTGCTCGCCAACGCCCGCCTCATTCAGCGCGCTGCGCATACGCTCCCAGTGTTCGGGCGCGTAGCTCATGGTGGTATCACGGCAGAAGTCAGTGATACCCAGCGGAACAAGGGTCGATAAGTTACGTTCTACCGCGTGCTCACCGGCAAAGGGTGCGAGATGGGTAAAACTCTTTTTCCAGAAAGCGGACTGCCGATGGGCGTAATCCTGCGAAATTTTCACTTTTGCCGGCAGAGAGCGTACCAGCGGCGCCACGATATGCTGATCCGTCAGGTTGACGATGAGATCGTAATTATTCTTGCGTAATTGACTCACCAGCGAGAAGAAGTTCTGTATCTTTTCCTTTAATGGCGCCCCTTTATTGCTCATGCCATAAAGAGCATGAATCTCGGGGTTTTCGGATAAGATTGGCATTGTGTCTTTGTAGAGCAGCATATCAATGCGCGCATCAGGATAGTTGCGTTTTAACGTGCTAACGACCGGCGTGGTCAGCAGCATGTCTCCATGAAAACGCATTTTAATAACCAGAATTCGGTGAAATCGCTTTTCCACAATCGGCTCTTCTTGATGTGATATCCGTGAAAAAATTACAGGCACGCTACCGCCCCAGGCTCGACAGCTACCTGAACACTGATATTGCGCACTTATAGATCTTTTATTGTACCACTTCTTTACCACCAATCCGATCTGAAGCACTTTTCAACAAAGCCCTTAAAAAGATTATAAAAATCAGGTTTATAGATAAAAATTATTGCTTCATGGTCATAATGGGTCCGCGCTGAAACATTCAATAAACTAGATAAAAATGAAAAAAAATTGATAAGACTGATACAAATAACGTGATAAGAGGTGAATTTGACCGATTTCAGCAAAAGTAATAGCAATGGCGGTACTAAATACATAAAATCCCCAGCACATTCCTAAGCCTGCAACGTACTATGCTCCAATTGCTCTACACCACACTTCTGTACATCATTCAGCCGCTGATTTGGGTGCGGTTGTGGGTGCGTGGTGCAAAAGCTCCGGCTTACCGCAAACGCTGGGGCGAGCGCTATGGCTTCTACAATAAGCCGTTAAAAGCAGGCGGCATCATGCTGCACTCCGTCTCGGTCGGCGAAACACTGGCGGCGATTCCGCTGGTTCGCGCCTTACGTCACCGTTATCCTGATTTACCCATTACCGTCACAACCATGACGCCAACTGGCTCCGAGCGCGTGATGTCAGCATTCGGCGGCGACGTTCAGCATGTCTATCTGCCTTACGATCTGCCCGGCGCGCTAAACCGTTTCCTTGATAAGGTCGACCCCAAGCTGGTGTTGATTATGGAAACCGAGCTGTGGCCCAACCTGATTAGCGCGCTGCATAAACGAAACATTCCGCTGGTAATTGCTAACGCCCGCCTCTCGGCGCGCTCCGCCGCTGGCTATGCGAAGCTGGGTAAATTTATTCAGAAGCTGCTGCGCAAAATTACGCTGATTGCCGCGCAAAACAGCGAAGATGGCGACCGTTTTATCGCACTTGGCGCCAAACGCAATCAGCTTACCGTAACCGGTAGCCTGAAGTTTGATATCTCTGTCACACCGCAGCTTGCCTCCCGCGCTGTCGCCCTGCGTCGTCAGTGGGCGCCGCATCGTCCGGTGTGGATTGCTACCAGCACCCACGAAGGCGAAGAGAGCATTATGCTGCTCGCGCATCAGGCCTTGCTAAAACAGTTTCCTGATTTACTCTTGATTCTGGTTCCGCGTCATCCTGAACGCTTCCCTGACGCCGTAAATATGGTGCGCGAGGCGGGCTTGAGTTTCATCACGCGCTCTTCCGGCGAGATCCCTTCAGCCAGCACGCAGGTGGTGGTTGGCGATACGATGGGCGAGCTGATGCTGCTTTACGGCATTGCCGATTTGGCCTTTGTCGGCGGGTCGCTGGTAGAGCGAGGCGGTCATAATCCTCTTGAAGCCGCCGCGCATGCGATCCCGGTGTTGATGGGGCCGCATACGTTCAACTTCAAAGATATCTGCGCGCGGTTAACGCAGGCTGATGGGTTGATCACCGTAAACGATGTCGATGCGCTCATCAAAGAGATCACCTCTTTGTTGACCGATGAAGATTACCGGAATTTTTACGGTCGCCACGCAGTGGAAGTGCTCTACCAGAACCAGGGCGCTCTGCAGCTTCTGTTGCAACTGCTGGAACCCTATCTGCCACCTAAAGCGCAATAAGGTTGATTATGCAAAAGCGGGCGATCTACCCAGGTACGTTTGATCCCATCACTAACGGGCATATCGATATTGTGACGCGTGCCGCCGCGATGTTTGATGAGCTGATACTGGCGATTGCCGCCAGCCCAAGCAAAAAGCCGATGTTCAGCCTTGATGAGCGCGTTGCGCTGGCGAAGCAGGCAACAGCGCATCTGCAAAATGTCACGGTAGTCGGTTTTAGCGATCTGATGGCTAACTTCGCGCGTGACCAGCAGGCCACGATTTTGATCCGCGGTCTGCGTGCAGTGGCGGATTTTGAGTATGAGATGCAGCTGGCGCATATGAACCGGCATCTGATGCCGAATCTGGAAAGCGTCTATTTAATGCCGTCGAAAGAGTGGTCGTTTATCTCCTCTTCGCTGGTCAAAGAGGTGGCGCGCCATCAGGGCGACGTCGCACATTTCCTGCCGCAGCCGGTTCACCAGGCGCTGCTTGATAAGCTGAAGTAAGCTTCGATGCCGGATAGCTTATCCGGCTTTACTCCACACCTATTTTTGGCACTGACGACAGTAGAACGTCGAGCGCTGCGCATGTTTTGCCGCCACGATTGGCGTACCGCAGATGCGACACGGCTGCCCTTCTCGCCCGTAAACCTGCAACTCCTGCGCGAAGTAACCCGGTTTGCCGTCGCTTTGCAGAAAGTCTTTCAGCGTCGTCCCGCCCTGCTCAATGGAGCGTAACAGCACCGCTTTGATCACGCGAACCAGCAGTTCGTAATCCTGCTGCGAGAGGGATAAAGCGAGCCGATCGGGATGGATCCCGGCGGCAAACAACGATTCGCTGGCATAAATATTCCCGACGCCCACCACCAGCTTGTTATCCATCAGCCAGGGTTTGATCGCCGTTTTCTTCTTCGCGCACTTCTCTCGCAGATAGTCGGCATTAAACGCATCGCTCAGCGGCTCCGGGCCGAGATGCGCCAGCACGTTATGCCCTTCCAGCTCTTTGGTCCACAGCCAGGCGCCAAAACGACGCGGATCGGTGTAACGCAGCACTTTGCCGTTACTCATCACCAGATCAACATGGTCATGTTTTTGGGCGGGAAGCTCATGGGGAAGAATGCGCAGACTGCCGGACATACCGAGGTGAATGATGATCCAGCCATCCGGCAGCTCGAGCAGCAGGTATTTAGCGCGTCGCTGCACGCTGAGCACCGGTTTGTCGCTCAGGCTGTGGATCTCTTCGGAAACAGGCCAGCGTAAGCGGCCGTTACGTACCACCGCATGCAGGATGGTTTCACCGACCAGGTGCGGTTCAATGCCTCTGCGGCTGGTTTCAACTTCAGGTAATTCAGGCATCTCATCTCCGGCTTTTTGCGGGCTATCAGAAATGCAAAAACCCCGACAGTGCGGGGTTTTTGTTCAAGAAAACTAAAATTATTTAATTTTAGCTTCTTTGTACAGCACGTGCTGACGGACAACTGGATCGAACTTTTTCAGTTCCAGTTTTTCCGGCTTAGTACGTTTGTTCTTCGTGGTGGTGTAGAAGTGACCAGTACCAGCGGAAGAAACCAGCTTGATTTTCTCACGAATACCTTTAGCCATGATTTATATCCTTTAAGTACTTAGTACTTTTCGCCACGGGCACGCAGTTCAGACAGAACTGTATCGATGCCTTTCTTATCAATTACACGCATACCTTTAGCAGATACACGCAGGGTGACAAAACGCTTTTCGCTCTCAACCCAAAAACGGTGAGAGTGCAGGTTCGGCAGGAAACGGCGTTTAGTCGCGTTCAGTGCGTGGGAACGGTTATTACCGGTCACCGGACGCTTGCCAGTAACTTGGCAGACTCGGGACATGTCTATTCTCCAAAAATCAAATTAGCTCGAGCTTCGTATGGGGTATTGGCGCCTCGTCAGGCTTTACAGCCCGGTCATCGCAGTTCTATGTGAACTCTCGATTGCCAGGCCCAAATGCCAAACCCGAGATTCTCAAAGGTGGCGTAGTATACGCTGACTCGGCGGTGTGCTCAAGTCCCGAACAGACAAAGATCCCGATGGATCGCGCAAAGTGGTCTAAATCCAACCGCGTTCCGCAAAAGAAACGCACTCGCCGCGACCAATGACCAGATGATCAATAACGCGAATGTCCATGAGTTGGCAGCATTTTATCACTCGTTCGGTGATGGCCTTATCTGCTCTGCTGGGCTCAGCATTACCCGAGGGGTGATTATGCGCGAGGATCACGCCGACCGCATTGAATTTTATCGCTTCGCGTAAAATTTCTCGCGGATGCACCTCAACGTGGTTAATCGTGCCGGAAAAAAGCCGGGCATGTTTGATGATGCGGTTGCGGTTATCAAGCAGGATCACCATAAAGACCTCCCGCTCTTCGTTCGCCAGCTGGCTCTGCAAAAACTCCCGCACCATCTCCGGGCTCAGCAGAGAGCTCTCCTCGGCAATACGCGCGTTGTAGGAGCGCCTCGCCAGCTCGCCGATGCCCCTGAGCTGCGCATATTTGGCGACACCAATGCCCGAGATAAACCGAAACTCATCATAGTCGGCACAGAGCAGAGAGTGGAGCGAGCTGAAGTGGTTTAGCATCTCCCGCGCTACCGTAAGTACGCTTTTCCCGCACGCGCCGGTGCGTAAAAACAGCGCCAGTAACTCAACGTCCGTAAGGGACTCAACGCCCAGCTGCATCATTTTTTCGCGCGGCTTTTGAGGAATTAACACAATCGCCATATCCACACCTCCCTGTCAGAAACTCATGCTGCCACATCCGGGAATGCTCATCGAATGGCACTTTTCAACGTTGCGTAGCGCCTCGCAAAGTGGTTTACGGGCATAGGCACGACGACATCAGGATTGTGATAAAATCCCCAACCTCTGGCGAATCCAACGGGAAAGAATCATGACAACTCTGGCGGGTAAAAAAATTGTCCTCGGCGTAAGCGGCGGTATCGCGGCCTATAAAGCGCCTGAGCTGGTGCGTCGCTTGCGCGATCGCGGCGCGGAAGTCCGCGTGGCGCTGACCGAGGCCGCCAAAGCCTTTATCACACCGCTGAGTCTGCAGGCCGTTTCCGGTTACCCGGTCTCCGACAGCCTGCTCGACCCCGCTGCGGAAGCGGCAATGGGGCATATCGAGTTGGGTAAATGGGCCGATCTGGTGATTCTGGCACCCGCCACCGCTGATTTAATCGCCCGTGTCGCAGCGGGCATGGCAAACGATCTGGTCTCAACCATCTGCCTGGCCACCCCGTCACCAGTTGCGGTTGTTCCGGCGATGAATCAGCAGATGTACCGCAACGCCGCTACCCAGCACAATTTACAGGTGCTCGCTTCGCGCGGCCTGCTGTTGTGGGGGCCAGACAGCGGTAGCCAGGCGTGCGGTGATGTCGGCCCGGGCCGCATGCTCGATCCGCTGACCATCGTTGATATGGCCGCGGCTCACTTCTCGCCGGTCAAGGATTTGCAACATCTGAACATTATGATTACCGCCGGTCCGACCCGCGAACCGCTGGATCCGGTGCGCTACATCACTAATCTCAGCTCCGGCAAAATGGGCTTCGCCATTGCTGAAGCGGCCGCGAAACGCGGCGCGAATGTGACGCTGGTTTCAGGCCCGGTGTCGCTGCCTACGCCCGCCTTTGTTCAGCGCGTGGATGTGACCACTGCCCTTGAGATGGAGGCGGCGGTTCAGCAGCGCGCCCAGCAGCAGCATATTTTTATCGGTTGTGCAGCGGTCGCAGACTACCGCGCCAGCGAGATCGCACCGGAGAAAATTAAAAAGCAAGGCGATGAAATCACAATAAAAATGGTGAAAAACCCTGATATCGTCGCCGGCGTTGCGGCGCTCACCAGCCATCGACCTTATGTTGTTGGGTTTGCCGCGGAAACGAATAATGTGGAAGAATACGCCCGGCAGAAACGCGCCCGCAAAAACCTCGACCTGATTTGCGCCAACGATGTTTCGCAATCTAATCAAGGCTTTAATAGCGACAACAACGCATTACATCTGTTCTGGCAAGATGGCGATAAGCGCTTGCCGCTGGAGCGCAAAGCGCTGCTGGGACACCTATTACTGGACGAGATTGTTACCCGTTATGATGAAAAAAATCGACGTTAAGATTCTGGACCCGCGCGTGGGTGAGCAGTTCCCGCTGCCGACCTATGCCACCTCCGGCTCCGCCGGTCTTGACCTGCGCGCCTGTCTGGATGACGCCGTAGAGCTGGCGCCAGGCGACACCACGCTGCTGCCGACTGGTCTGGCGATTCACATTGCCGACCCAACGCTTGCCGCCGTGATTCTGCCGCGCTCGGGCCTGGGTCATAAACATGGCGTGGTACTGGGCAACCTGGTTGGGCTGATTGATTCCGATTACCAGGGGCAGCTGATGGTCTCCGTCTGGAACCGTGGAAAAGAGAGCTTCACCATTGTGCCTGGCGAGCGTATCGCGCAGATGGTCTTTGTACCGGTGGTGCAGGCTGAATTTAACCTGGTGGAAGAGTTCGATGCCACCGTGCGTGGCGAAGGCGGCTTTGGCCACTCCGGGCGTCAATAATCCGCGCTATTTAACGCATTACACAACACTATAACGCGATAAGATGACCGCAAATGCCAGGCATTTGCGGCCGTTGTGTGGTTGCTCGCCTGACAAGTGATTATTTTCTGGGGTTTTTTAGAACATGGCAGAAAAACAGACTGCGAAAAAGAATCGCCGTGAGGAAATACTTCAATCTCTGGCGTTAATGCTGGAATCCAGCGATGGAAGCCAACGTATTACCACGGCGAAACTGGCGGCATCAGTCGGCGTCTCTGAAGCCGCGCTGTATCGTCACTTTCCCAGCAAAACACGCATGTTCGATAGCCTGATCGAGTTTATCGAAGATAGCCTGATTACCCGCATCAACCTGATCTTAAAAGATGAAAAAGACACGACTGCGCGTTTGCGTCTGATTGTCTTACTGATTTTGGGCTTCGGCGAACGTAATCCCGGCTTGACGCGCATCATGACCGGCCATGCGCTGATGTTTGAACAGGATCGCCTGCAAGGGCGCATTAACCAGCTGTTTGAGCGTATCGAAGCGCAGCTGCGCCAGGTGCTGCGCGAACGCAAAATGCGTGAAGGCGAAGGGTATGCAACCGACGAAACGCTGCTGGCAAGCCAGCTGCTGGCCTTCTGTGAAGGGATGCTGTCGCGCTATGTGCGCAGCGAGTTCAAATATAGCCCGACCGACGATTTTGACGCGCGCTGGCCGCTGTTACTTCTGCAATTACAGTAATCACTCTATGCAGCCTCTGTGGCTGCATTCGCATTTCCCGCCATTCTGTGTAAAAGCCCAACGTAATTCGTAACAATGCCAGATGTGGCACCCTTCCCGATTCTCTACGCTCCTTCAGGCACCTGGTTATTCCTGAAACAAATCACCGCTTCGATACCCTACAAAAGCAAGAAGGAGAGACCGGATGACAACATCTCGTCGGGAACTGTTAAAGCTGAGCGGTATCGCTACCGCCTCCCTGTTACTGAGTCAAAAGAGCTTCGCTGCCTGGACACCTGCGCCGCGCTACCCCGATCCGCGCGTGGTCGCGCTCGATGATGCTTTTCGCGGATATATGGTCTCCAGTGCAAAAGTAGAGCAAATCGCCACCGGCTGTCGCTGGGCGGAAGGGCCAGTATGGTTTGGTGATATGCGCATGCTGCTCTGGAGCGACATCCCCAACAATGCGGTGATGCGCTGGGATGAGCAGACCGGCGAGACCGCTGTTTTTCGCAAACCGGCAAATAACGCCAACGGTCATGCCCGCGATCGCCAGGGGCGCTTGATCAGCTGTGAGCACGATACGCGGCGCATTACGCGCACGGAGTACGACGGCACCATCACAGCGCTGGCGGATAGCTTCAATGGTAAGCCGCTCAACTCGCCGAACGATCTCGCGGTCAAATCAGACGGTTCAATCTGGTTTACCGACCCGCCATTTGGCATTACCGGTTTTTATGAAGGACATAAAGCCGAACCGCAGCTGCCGCAGAATGTTTATCGTCTCGATCCGCAAACCCGCAAGCTGGAAGTGGTGCTGGGCGATGTGCGCGGGCCGAATGGCATCTGCTTCTCGCCGGACGAGAAAATCCTCTATGTGGTGGAGAGCCGTGCCACGCCTAATCGTTTAATACTGGCGTGGGACATTGTCGGCGGGCAGTTACAAAATAAGCGGGTGCATATTGATTGTGGCAACGGCACCGCGGACGGTATCGCCTGCGATGTTGACGGCAATTTATGGTGCGGATGGGGTATGGGCAGCGACGAGCTGGATGGTGTCCGGGTGTTTAACCCACAGGGCAAAGCGATTGGTATGATTCATCTGCCCGAGCGCTGCGCCAATCTCTGCTTCGGCGGTGAGCAGCGAAACCGGCTTTTTATGGCCGCCAGCACCTCGATTTACGCCCTGTATGTCAACACGCAGGGCGCACAGCTTCTGTAAGGCGAAACCCGGCAGGCCTGCTGCCGGGTAGCTACTCAGACGCCGTACTCTTCGCGATACGCACGCACGGAGGCGACCAGATCGGCTAATTCCGGTTTCTCTTCCAGATAATCCACCAGGTCATTCAGCGTAATAATGGAAATAACCTTGCAGCCGTAATCACGCTCAACTTCCTGAATCGCAGAGATCTCTGCACGGCCGCGCTCCTGACGGTCGAGCGAGATCAGCACGCCAGCGAGCGTCGCGCCGTTAGCCTGAATAATCTCCATCGACTCGCGGATCGCCGTACCGGCGGTTATCACATCATCCACCAGCATCACACGGCCCTGCAGCGCACTGCCGACCAGGTTACCGCCTTCGCCATGATCTTTGGCTTCTTTACGGTTAAAGCAGTAAGGCACATCGCGCTCGTGATGCTCTGCCAGCGCCACCGCGGTG
Source organism: Kosakonia sp. 1610 (assembly GCF_050435845.1). NCBI lineage: Bacteria > Pseudomonadati > Pseudomonadota > Gammaproteobacteria > Enterobacterales > Enterobacteriaceae > Kosakonia > Kosakonia sp. 1610. Next base: position 193,232 of record NZ_JBNDKZ010000005.1, read on the forward strand.
GTGGTCGCAATCGGGATGCCTTTATAAGCCGGGCCAAACAGCAGATCGAAATCAATCCCGGAATCCATTAACGCTTCAGCGTAAAAACGGCCCAACAGCGCCAGATCGCGCCCGGTATTAAACAGCCCGGCATTAAAGAAATAGGGGCTTTTGCGCCCGGATTTCAGCGTGAACTCGCCGAACTTCAGTACCTGTTTGTTAAGCGCAAATTCAATAAACTGACGCTGGTACGCTTTCATGGATCCGCTCCTCTTCCTGTTTTGATGATTTAAAAATTTAGCAAAGTGCGTTGCGCAGACAGCAGGCTTGAAGGCCGGATGTTGCGCAAAAAAAAGGGCGACTCATCGTCGCCCTCAAAATCAATTTTCTAACGCCGCTTTTTGCGCCGCGACAATGGACTCAATGCCCCCTCGGGCTAGCGCCAGCATCGCGAGCAGTTCCTCGTGGGTGAAGGGCTCGCCCTCTGCGGTGCCCTGCACTTCGATCATGCGGCCATCTTCGGTCATCACGACGTTCATGTCGGTCTCAGCCGCTGAGTCTTCAACATATTCCAGATCGCACACCGCTTCGCCATTGACGATGCCCACAGAGACGGCCGCGACCATGCCTTTCATCGGGTTGGTCTTCAGCTTGCCTGCGGCAATGAGCTTGTTCAGCGCATCGGCCAGCGCCACGCACGCACCGGTGATCGACGCGGTACGGGTACCGCCATCGGCCTGCAGAACATCGCAATCGAGGGTGATAGTAAATTCGCCAAGCGCTTTCAGATCGACCGCCGCGCGCAGTGCACGCGCGATCAGGCGCTGGATCTCCATGGTACGTCCGCCCTGCTTGCCCTTCGCCGCTTCACGAGCGTTACGGGTGTGGGTCGAACGCGGCAACATGCCATATTCGGCAGTGATCCAGCCCTGGCCCTGGCCTTTAAGGAAGCGTGGAACACCTTCGTCGATGGAGGCGGTGCAGAGCACTTTGGTGTCGCCAAATTCCACCAGCACGGAACCTTCTGCGTGTTTTGTGTAGTTACGGGTCAGGGTGACGGGGCGCACTTGAGTGGCGCTTCGGCCTGCTGGACGCATGATGATTTCTCCGGCTGTTACGAATGTGGCTGCGCATTATACTGGCTAACCCTGGTTATTCCTATCCTGATAAGGCCACCAAAGCTATAATCCTCCGCATCTCTCCTTCAAAACGGGAACGACTATGATCCGCAGTATGACCGCCTACGCCCGGCGTGAAATCAAGGGTGCATGGGGCTCCGCCTCCTGGGAACTGCGCTCGGTTAACCAGCGTTATCTGGAAACTTACTTCCGCCTGCCGGAACAATTCCGCAGCCTTGAACCCGTTGTCCGCGAGCGTCTGCGTACCCGTCTGACCCGCGGTAAAGTGGAATGCACCTTACGCTTTGAGCCGGACGCCAGCGCGCAGGGCGAGCTGATTCTGAATGAAAAACTGGCTAAGCAGCTGGTCACCGCCGCGAACTGGGTAAAAATGCAGAGCGACGAGGGTGAAATTAATCCAGTCGATATTCTGCGCTGGCCTGGCGTGATGGCGGCTCAGGAGCAGGATCTCGATGCGATTACCGCTGAAATCCTCGCCGCGCTGGATGGCGCGCTGGACGACTTTATCGTCGCCCGTGAAACCGAAGGCCAGGCGCTGAAAGCGCTGATCGAGCAGCGTCTGCAAGGCGTCAGCACCGAAGTCAAAAACGTGCGCGCCCATATGCCGCAAATCCTGCAATGGCAGCGTGAGCGCCTGGTCAGCAAGCTGGAAGAGGCGCAGGTACAGCTGGAAAACAACCGCGTCGAGCAAGAGCTGGTAATGATGGCGCAGCGTATCGACGTTGCCGAAGAGCTGGACAGGCTCGAAGCGCATGTGAAAGAGACCTACAACATCCTGAAGAAGAAGGAAGCTGTGGGTCGCCGCCTCGACTTTATGATGCAGGAGTTCAACCGCGAGTCGAACACGCTGGCCTCTAAATCAATCAATGCGGAAGTGACCAACTCGGCTATTGAATTGAAAGTCCTTATCGAGCAGATGCGCGAGCAGATTCAGAATATCGAGTAACGTTTCACGCGATCTCGCGTTGTCTCACTAAGTCGCATCTGGACAAAAAGGCCATAGTAAATCATGGTCTTTTTATATATCACTACAGCATGTATTTAAAATCACTGATGCTGGCGCAGCACGCTAAAGTGCATGGCTTAATACTGGAATTTATCAAACCGGGAAGGCCGACGCAGAATGCCTTTATCGAACGGTAACAGGACGTACCTGACAGAAATGATGGGTTTTTATCTGTTTAGGACCCTGATAAAGCGTGAGAAATCACAGAGCAATGGCAGAGACAACAGCGATTGGCTTCATAAGCCTCTGAATAAAATGACATAGAGAGAGTACCGGCTGATGGCAGAAAAACATGCAACCTAAAAAGTGCGAGGAACTACATCGAGTGTGCTTACACTACCACTGGCCTCTTGCCGTCACGCCAAACCAATCCCGGCTGCGTCAGCCGAAAGCGTCGTAACCATACGTGATGCGCTGCGCCGTTACAAACTGCGACGGATTCCGCAAGCTGATGCTCCATGTTCCAGAAAAATTGCTGCTTAATAGTAATTCCAGCGTTTACTCTTTAAGCGGTAGATATGCATTATATGAGAATGAAATTATATCAAGTAATTAAAAAGGCCACTAAAGGCCTTTTTAAAGATCATAACAATTCTTTGTAAGTTTCTAAAAACCAGTTTAAATTATCAGAAGGCTCATTAATTTCTATAGCCGAATCGCGATCAATTTCAGGCTCACCGGGAATAGTAATGTAAAAAACCATGCTGTTTACATCGCTTCCAACAGAATTACATAACTGTTGCTTTGCCTTTTTCATAGCACTTATATAGAGATTAAGATTTCTTTTTCTTTCCTCATCAAAATCATAACCTTTTGATAATAAAGGCTGAATCTCTTCATAGTAATGATCCATCATTACAGGAGTAAATGAACGAACTCCCACATCATCATTATCATCAAAAAATCCCTGCACCCAAGAATAACCTTCCCACTCTATTCCTTTGTGCATCTTTTCAATGCTCTTCTTAGTAGATACAGCCATATAGCTTGTCAACCCATCATCGTCTAGTACCAGGACGACTCCGTAAATAACATCGCCTTGGTTGTATTTTTTATATAACTCTAAAAACTCATCTTGGATTAATTTATTTAAATTGTCCAATTGCGTGCTATGCCAATTTTCCATTATCTATTTCATCCGAATATTTCATACCCAATTACTTGTAACTTCTTTTTGAGAAGACCATTTTTACCACTGCATGAAAAACCGTCACGCTTACTTATTTCCTTAAAATTTTTTATCATCTTTGTCTAATGCGTCTGCCACTTTTTTTCATTTTCTTTTGTGCGGACGTCCTCTCCATTATTAGTCATCATAAGATTTTCTGGATCATTTACAGGATCAATGCCGTGCTTTTTGAGGGTAGGCTTCTATCTTGCTAAATGCGGAGCCAGATATTTCTTTAATGTTTCCCTTAAAAAAAACTCATCATCATGGGACCTTGTCATGCCATTAGGTATAACGTTGCCATTTGCTAAAGCCTTCGCTAACCAGCGATATTAAAGCCACCCAGCGGGTTCGGCGCATACTGTTAAAGATTAACCCTGCTTAAGGATTCTCAGAAAGAATATATTCTACTTCAGAAAATTTTTCTGGATTTGCGTCCAGAAAATCCTTCAGATAATTAATCAAATATTCAGGATAGTTAAGTAGTCTTAATTTTTCTTTGTAAGCTTCTGTATGTGGTTTTGCGTTTGTAATTCTATAATGTATAACTTCAAGCCAATCAGGGGCTTTTTCTTTAAGGTCATCGATAACATGAACGACAGCATTTATATACGAACAAACCTCAAATGTCTCGGCCATGCCAATGATATTTTTCATTACATCACCGTACTCGCAGTCATCATCAAGATAAGATAGCATTATTTCGATATAATTAGCATCTTTAGACAAAGTCATTTTTTTCAGTGTTTCATTAAAAGCAGCCACTTCAGATTCATTGCTGAATTTAGCATTTTTTTTCAAATCAGCTTCTAAGGTCAAACCTACACTCCTTGCCTTTCTTATTTAAAATCTCAGGGAGATTTTATTTACCCCCCTTGACAAACATTATTAAATATCTAACTAAGAGGCTTTTATACATTGAGATTAAGATTATATTTTTTTCCAAATAATAATACAGGCCTCATTTACACCCTCCTATATGTTCAATGATTTAAATACTTTATATTTGTAAGCGCCTTACACTCTTTCAGCCTTTTTTCATCTATGCCTGTATGCTGAAGGCAAGCATCTTCATAGTCAAGGATGCCTTCATCCAACTTATCTTTTAAAAAAAGATCAATACCCGAAATAGACACCGAAGGAGGGATATCAAGACTAAATAATGGCGAAGCGTTAGCTGAGTTAGTAACCCCACCTAATAACTGCAAGGCAGATATAACATTACTTTTCTGCTCTTCCACATTCATATAAATACGCATAGTTGAGTGGCCATTATTTCGCAAAACGCCACTCACAACAAACTCATCTTTATTTTCCTGAAATGCTAATACATCGCACTTACTTACGCCATATATATAAAACGGTATATTATCCAATTCATATTCTCCTTGCTCATTCTTTCTTAACCATACAGACTCATAGTTAACCGGCGGATAACCATCCTCATCCTGGTTTAAATAGAATGTAACTTTTACATATTGTTCATCAATCATTAAAGTAGCCCACTTTAATTCGTGCCGTTATCGCTTGGGTGATTATAGTCTGGATTAAAGGCAGAGAGTCCTTCATGGACACAGGTCAAGCGGCCCAGTGCATCGTAGTCGTCAAGATGATGCTGGCCGCTTTATTATTTACTATCAAAAAACTAGAAGAAGATCCTCACGCAGGCTGATCAGAGTATCTTTCTTTAAATTTCATGAAAACATCTTTGGAATTTAATAACTGGGCAGAATAATTTTCTACTGCTTCAGATCTATCATCATCAGTTACTGAGATAAATAAGGTAAAATCGTTTTCGGGGAAAAGCCCTGATTTTTTTAACGTATTTAACACACCAGTAAGCGATTCATAAAATTCCGCCTGAAACTCATCTGAACTATCGTCTATCTGAGCAAGCTTGTGACTTATATTTTTGATTTCAGAATCATTTAAGTCATCATTCCCATAAGCCCATTCGGAAGGAGTCCATTTTAAAACATTTTTAAAATAATCCTCTTTTGGTTTTATCTCTCTAATATATTTCTCTTTAACTTTAGCTAAAGATTCATATGTGTTTAACGCCAAAAACAATGACTTTGCAAAACTATCTGTGACGAGGGCAACAGAATAAACATTCTCATTCAAGTTTTTAACTATCTTCAAATAATCGTTACGCACGGCGCGCTCTAGATCTTCTTCAAAAACTTCCCATAATTTGCTCATAATAGTTCACCTATACTCTCCGAAAAAATCTTTACCAGCTTCTTGAAGTTTGCATTTCATTTTTCCAGTCGCTTCAGAATGGCTGATAATTTTATCTTTCACTTGATCTGATATAGCTAAATGTTCCTTTTCTAATATGTCTGCAACTTTTTCCGCATTTGGAACAGTATGCACGCCTTTACCATTATTAGCTACCATTAGGTTAGCCGGATCATTTATATCAATATTATAGATCTTAAGAATCTTCCTACTGCGATTTAGCTGCGTACGCATATCCGGATTTTTTTTGTAAGCACCCTTAAAAACAATATGATGTCCATGAGGGTTAACCATATCCGATGGAACAATATGTCCATTACTTTTTATAATATCTAACCAACTAAGACCGAAAGGATCCATAAAAACCAGCGGGTTCGGCGCATACTGATACCGGTTTATCCCACCCGCGAGCCCTATTGGGTCCTGCTGATAAAGCGCCCCGCATACGGATCATAGTAGCGGAAACGGTTATAGTGCAAACCCCTCTCGGCATCAAAGTACTGCCCCTGGTAGCGTAGCGGCTGATGCACCGGCTCACCGCTGCGCGGTGCGATATCTTCCACACGTAGCGTATTGCCCCACTTGCGGTATTCAGCCCGCCAGGCGATTTCGCCGCCCGCGCCGGTCAGTTCACGCGGCATGCCGGACACATCTTTGTGATACCAGTAAACTTCCACGTCGTGCTCCGTCCCGCCCTGCTGCAGGCTGATTTGCGCCAGTGGCGCGAAGCTGTCGTCTTCGTAAACCCAGAGATGGCTGCGCGCGCCCCGCGTTTCACTCAGCAGCCGATTGCCATCCCACAAGAAGGTCGTCACGCCGAATGCATCCTGCTTCCAGCTGCGTCGACCGAAAGCGTCATAACCATACGTGGTGCGCTGCGCCGTTACGTAAGACTTCTTTTCATAACAGAGTAAAAAACGCGTTCACTAGTAAAGACAATAAAGCACAGATGAAATTATCGCCCCGGACAGGAGCGGTAAGTATTGTGAAGCACCATTCAGTCTTTAGCTGGCGGCCAGTGCAACCCTTTGCGCATGGCAACCTTATGAATCTCTTCTAATTTATTGACGGTTCTTTTATCGCTATCTTTTTCACGATCGATAACATCTGAGAGCATTTTCCCAAAATTTAAGCCATTCTGATTTTCGATATTGGGGTTAGCACCATGGTTCAGCAAATACTCAACCTGGTCCAGTTCCATGCCAGCCAGGGCGGACATCAATACCGTTTTACCGGCGCTGTCGGTTTTATTGACATCGGCGCCAGCTGACAATAAATACTTCAGGACGGCAAACGAATTGTCTGAAGCGGAGTTAAAAATTAACGGCTGGTAGTTGGTCATGGCGTTTGGGCTTAGACCACCGTCAATCAGCGCTTTGATATAGGCAGGGTCGTTTGAGCTCGCCATCACGGCCGCCGGGCTGCCAAAATCAGGAATATCCTGTAGCGGATCCGCGCCCGCTTTGACCAGCCCCGTCACAATGGACAGAGAGCGGCCATCGCCGTTTGTCGCCTCTAACAGCGCGTACATCAGCATAGTCATGCTCTGACTGCCGGGTTTATTTAAATCAGTGCTTTTTGACAAGGCTTTTACTTCAGACAAATTATGCTCGGCAATCGCCTGAGCGAGCTGTAATTGCGTGCCACTAAAATAAACTTCCGGCGCTGCTTGTTTCATATTCGTGCTTCCGTGACCAGGTATTACAACAGAAAAGAGTGCCAGCCCTGCGAGGAGACTGCAAATTAGCCTTCGCAATGTTTTCATTTTGATCTCCTTATAAAACCATCAATATAGCCTCATCCTCTGCTTTCTCTTTTTCGATACAAGAGAGTCACCTCACTCATAAAGTGGCGATGCGTAGGGTTAGCTTTCCCACTTGATATACCATTCTCCTTATCCGCCGCCGGAAGTGCGGCGATCACCATTCCAGTACAGGCCCCAATCGGGCCGCCGATTTTTGCGCCCAACACGACAAGCCAGCCGATCAGGCCAGGGTAGCATCCATGAGTTCAACATCGACACAGGAGAGGGTATTTCAGAATTGTGCCATCACTAGCAAAATGAATGTACCCATCGAAGAGAATATAAACTCTAATAAGACAAGACTAAAGAAACGCCACTTTGTGTGGATAAAGGAACCCTTACACCTCTAAATAACATTAAGCATGCATTATAAAAAATAATATTCCGGAAAGTATGTTTTTTATTATTATGTATTATCTTTATGTCTGTGTATTTCAAAAAAATGCTTATTCAATGAATCAGGTGTGATTACGCCTTTTAATAAATATGATTTTCCTGATTTTATTGCCATTTATAGCCAAGCGATTAATTTATTCTAATAATGTTGATATGTTGATATGTTGATATGTTGATATGTTGATATGTTGTTCTGTGTAACTTGATCGTGGCCTCACTGAAGTCATCTTACTGTGAGTTTTTCAAAATTAGCGCTTTTTACTGTTCCGTCCAATTACGAGACCTACTCTGCTTTCTGAAACAAATGTCGCTAATGCCAAAAGGGAACGGATGCGCAACTTCTGGCCCCCTTCTGGGGAGCCAGATAAGTATGCAGTTTATAATGTATTAAATTTTTTGAATTTACCTTTACGGAGCGGCCCACCCAGTGCGCAGTAGTGGAGATCGCATCGCAAACCAGAACCACAGATCCGATCAGCGATGCTCTATAAATCACAACACAGCAGCAAATAACTCACTATTTTCAGGGTGCTGACAACGCAGCAGGCATCTGCCAGAAACACTTTGCAGTTTCAGTTAAGACACGTCGCAAGTTTTATGAAATTTTATAACAAGGCTATGGCTACCGCAGACGCAGGTACGCTCGTGTCGCACACGCCATTCGCAGCCAGTTGAAACAAGTAATGTCAGATAACGAAGCGGCTCTTATGATTGTACATAATTGATGCGCGCTCGCTGCTGAATATATCAATAATTGATATAGAAACATACTATGATTATCTTTCATATACAGACAAATCCTATTTCAATAAAATTCGGCATTGAAGGCAGGAATGAAATTAGAGTAAGTACAGCATATTTCATGAACGACACAAATAATAACGTACTGGTACATTAGTAAAGAAAGAGTTTCGCCTTTGCAATACCGCCTGATTTAAAGGATTTGATAAGAAAGAATAATATTTTAATTAAAGAGGCAATTAATTATAGGGATTGGGAATATTGGTTATTTTGCTCCGAATGGGCGCCGATGCACGTAGCGTGGCGGTAAGGCTAGTGCACCTCCGACGTGGCTGACAAGCTTGTACGCCGTCAACCCTCCCGGCTGATAATCACTTCACTCAGGCAATCTGGCATTTTAGCGGTAAAGCTGAACGTCACGCTCTCGCCAGACGCACCGGCAGGCGTCGTGTAGCTGGTCACTTCATTTAATGAATGGCCTCGTGGAGTGTCAGTGCTCGTGAGCATCGGATAATGCTTTTTGATTTCACTCCGGGTCAGGCACTCACCCCGCCAGTGGAACATAAACAGCAACGTTTTTTCATGCGGATCTCTGCTCAGCCTTAATTCAGTACCGGTTGCCCTTCCCGCAGCAGAAAATGCGACATCCCCAGCACCGTAAAAATTGATGTACTCGTTCTGATCCTTGAGCCAAAACGTCACGGGCAAGCGGTTAAGCGTAGCAACATTGATATCCGCTAAGGATTTACGCATGGTACTAATAAAATCCCACAGTGAATGCGGGCGCATATCAGCCACAGTATTAGCCGAGCTCAATATCATCATGAAAGCTATGGCAGAGGTCGTTTTCTTTATTCTCATTACAATCCTCTATTTCTCTGGCTGCTGAGCCGCTGAATACTCTTATGCATGCGAGGGTGTTACATGTAATTAGTGCGTTAATATAAAAAAGTTCCCCAAGGCACCCTGATTTTAATCATCCCACAGATCTAATGCTTCCAACGGTGCAATACACTCCGAGCAAACGGTCGATAAAAGCCGCCGCATTTTCAGAATGACAAAGCGGTCGTTTAGCGATTTTTTTCTTTGTCCCTGTCGTTCAGATCAATAAACGTAGTAAATGGAAGCTCTAACGCCTGCACATCTTCTTTTTCAAGGAAGTAATGAGGAGAACCGGTTTTAACACCATTATCCCATTTATGCACAGTCAGTCGGCAAAACGCATAATCTGATAACGCCTTATTTTGATGCAGTATCTCTTTGATATTTTTCGATAAACAATAGTTTGCAGCATTATTGTGCATTGGGCATAACAAAAGCATTGCGCACCTTTTGATGTTTGTGATTGTGCAAGCCTGTACTGTTGTTGAACGGCTTTAGTTTCCTGTGCCATCCAATATAGATTGAGACTCTCAAATAAACATCCTGTCTCATTAAAAAGCACGTAAGGGCCTTTTTTGGCATACTTAAACCTGCATATTATTTATCGATAGCAGCTTTGCAAGCCCGGTAACCACCTCAGTAAAATTTTAATTAATTCATTTAAAATCAATTCAATAATAACAACCATTCGCTATGAAGGACATTACCTCAGCTAATCCGAAACACCGCTCGTTAGAAAATCTCAATAGCCCTCTTCCTGCTTAATCATTACCCTGCCCGCACTGAATTTATGGGGGCGGCATGCTGTTACACATTCTCTATCTGATCGGCATCACTGCCGAAGCCATGACCGGCGCGCTGGCCGCCGGGCGACGTCGTATGGACACCTTTGGCGTCATTATTATTGCCACCGCGACCGCGCTTGGCGGCGGTTCGGTGCGCGATATCCTGCTTGGCCACTATCCGCTCGGCTGGGTGAAGCACCCGGAGTATGTGATCATCGTGGCCGTCGCCGCGGTGCTGACCACAATCTTTGCCCCGGTAATGCCCCACCTGCGCCGCCTGTTTCTGGTGCTGGATGCACTTGGCCTGGTGGTATTTTCTATTATCGGGGCGCAAATCGCGCTCGATATGGGCGAAGGCCCGATCATCGCCGTGATTGCGGCCGTTATCACCGGTGTTTTTGGCGGCGTGCTGCGCGATATGTTCTGTAAGCGCATTCCTCTCGTCTTCCAGAAAGAACTCTATGCCGGGATCGCGTTTGCTGCCGCCGTGTTCTATATCGCGCTAAGCCATGTCGTCACCAACCACGACATCGTGGTGATTACCACCCTGCTGTTTGGCTTTACCAGCCGCCTGCTGGCGATTCGCTGGAAGCTGGGCCTGCCGGTGTTTCACTACAAGCATAATGCTCACTGAAAAGCTTTTACGCCCTGCTTCGCAAGCCAGGCCGTGAGCTGCTCAACCGCCGGCTCGCGGATAAAAGCGACAACCTGACGCGCTTTCTGTGCGCCGATGGCGGGTAGTTGTTGCCAGGCCAGTTCATCGCGGCTTCGCATCTGCCGCCATGAAACATCGCCCGCGGCATTGATCGCCGATTGTGGCAGCGGCGTACCGAGCGCGTGAAGCCAGCGGCTTAACGGCCTCTCCCGCGTTAAGGAAAAACGGTGCCAGAGTTGCAGCCCGCGCGCGGGCGACATACCGGGTGTGGCCTGCAACTGCTCTTTGGTCAACGCCAGCCAGGAGAAAAGATGTTCAAAATGGTGCGCCTGGTGCAGCGTTCGCCAGCCGCTCTCGCTCAATCCAGCTATCTCCAGCGCCTTGTCAGAACTAAGCCAGGAGAGACGGGCAATAAACTGTTGCTGGCAATCCGGCGTGGCATAAAAACAGCTCAGCGGCGTAAAGCGAGCTTGTGGCGGCGTGGGAGGCTGTCGAACAAGGTTGCGCCAGACCACGCGCTCCACGCGCGGGATCCCCTGCCCGGCAAGGGTGACGGCAATATGGTCGCCCGGTGCGATATCTAACGCCTGCCAGCGCTGAATGGACCCAATATTCACGCGCTGCACGCGCTTATCATCCAGTTTTACCGGCTCCAGCAGCGCGACAACGGAAATTTTCCCGGTTCGCCCGATGGCAAACTGAATATCCTCTACCGCTGCCACCTCTTCTACCGGTTCATACTTCCAGGCCACCACCCAGTCGCTTTGACCAGGTAACCACGCTTTGCCCGCAGGCTCTGCACTGGTGCGCACCACCACGCCATCCGTGACGAAGGGCAGCGGCGAGGTGAACCAGTGCTGGCGAAGACGCTCCACCTCCTGCACGCTGTTGACCGGCGCGCTGTAGTAGTGCGCCTCTTCAAAGCCCGCCTTTTTCAGTGCCACCAACCGCTGCGCTAAAGTGGCAGGGCCATCGGGCCAGGCCCAGACAAAAAAAGCGAGGTCATTAAGCAGCTCCGGGTTGTCGTGCCGCATCATCGCGCCGGCGACTTTTGCTCGGGCATTGAGACCCCCGGCCTGTTTTTGGATATGCCCCTTGCGGCGTAAATAGAGTTCACCCTGCAAGACACTATTCGCCAGCGCACCGGTGACGGTTTTCGGGATCGCGGGGATGGCCTGCGCCTTTGCTGTCCACTCCTCGCCCGCAAGGCCATTACCCCGGCTGATAGCCTGTGCCAGCCTGCCGTTGCGATAGACCAGCGTGACGGCAACGCCATCCACTTTCGGCTGCACCCACAGATCCTGCTTTCCCCTCATCCACTGCTGCAACGCCCATTTATCCGTCAGTTTGCGCACCCCGGTATGGGCAACCGGATGATTGAGATTTCCGCCCGGCATAGCAGGCGCAATGTCTGCGGATGTCACGTTGAAACAGCGCTGCCAGTTCGCCAGGCGCGCGCTCATCCGATCGTAAACATCATCGCTCACCGCGCTTGCGCCTCTGGACCAGTAATCGTCGTTCCATCTGCTGAGCTGCTGTTTCAGGCGCGTTACCTCCTCCTGCGCCCGTGATGGCGACCAGACCGGACAAGCCGCCAGGCTAAACGCACTCCATAGCAGTAGAAAAATAGTGACTCCAACGCTTCTCCACATCATGCCTCTCCCTTGTGATTGCGGAGTGGTTATAACGCTGTGCTTGAGCGCTTTCGAGTGGGAAAAAGGCAGGATGCGAGCGGGCTTCCGGGAAACTTACATAGCAATGAAAACGTGCATAAAAAACAGGAAAGCAGTACGCAAAATCGAATCATTGATGGGAAAACGGGTGACAAAAGCTACGTCACGTAGCGGCGATGTGTATAATAGGCACGTATGTAAGTTCCTATCGCATTCACATACAAAAGACTCTCATGGCTCAAGGCACGCTCTATATTGTTTCCGCCCCCAGCGGCGCGGGTAAATCAAGCCTCATCCAGGCTTTGCTGAAAACCCAACCGTTATACGACACGCAAGTTTCTGTTTCGCACACCACGCGCGCGCCGCGTCCGGGTGAAGTACACGGTGAACACTACTTCTTCGTTAATCACGATGAGTTCAAAGCGATGATTAGTGAGGATGCGTTTCTTGAGCATGCCGAAGTGTTTGGCAACTATTACGGCACCTCACGCGCGACGATTGAGCAAGTGCTCTCAACGGGCGTCGATGTGTTTCTTGATATCGACTGGCAGGGCGCGCAGCAAATTCGCACCCGCATGCCGCAGGCGCGCAGCATCTTTATTCTGCCGCCGTCGAAGCTGGAGCTGGATCGCCGCCTGCGTGGCCGCGGCCAGGATAGCGAAGAGGTGATCGCGAAACGTATGGCGCAGGCGGTTGCCGAAATGAGCCATTACGCCGAGTATGATTACCTGATTGTGAATGATGATTTCGATACCGCCCTGGGCGATCTGAAAACCATTATCCGCGCTGAACGTCTGCGCATGAGCCGCCAAAAGCAGCGACATGACGCTTTAATCAGCAAACTATTGGCAGACTGAGCCTGGTTTCAGTATCATGCCCAGTCATTTCTTCACCTGTGGAGCATTTTAAGTATGGCACGCGTAACTGTTCAGGACGCTGTAGAGAAAGTTGGTAACCGTTTTGACCTGGTGCTGGTCGCCGCGCGTCGCGCTCGTCAGATGCAGGTTGGCGGTAAAGATCCGTTAGTACCGGAAGAAAACGATAAAACCACCGTTATCGCGCTGCGCGAAATCGAAGAAGGTCTGATTAACAACCAGATCCTTGATGTACGTGAGCGCCAGGAACAGCAAGAGCAGGAAGCCGCAGAACTGCAGGCTGTTACCGCCATTGCTGAAGGTCGTCGTTAATTAACCTGCAGGTCACCCTTGTATCTGTTTGAAAGCCTGAATCAGCTGATTCAAAACTATCTGCCTGAAGACCAGATCAAACGTCTCAGGCAGGCGTATCTCGTTGCACGTGACGCTCACGAGGGTCAGACACGTTCAAGCGGTGAACCTTATATCACGCACCCGGTAGCGGTGGCCTGTATTCTGGCCGAGATGAAACTCGACTACGAAACGCTGATGGCCGCGCTGCTGCATGACGTGATTGAAGATACCCCCGCCACCTACCAGGATATGGAGCAGCTCTTTGGCAAAAGCGTTGCCGAGCTGGTGGAGGGTGTCTCCAAGCTGGATAAGCTCAAATTCCAGGATAAAAAAGAGGCGCAGGCGGAAAACTTTCGCAAGATGATCATGGCGATGGTGCAGGATATCCGCGTCATCCTTATCAAGCTTGCTGACCGCACCCACAATATGCGCACGCTGGGCTCCCTTCGCCCGGACAAGCGTCGCCGCATCGCCCGTGAAACCCTCGAAATCTACAGTCCGCTGGCGCACCGTTTAGGTATCCATCACATCAAAACCGAGCTCGAAGAGCTGGGCTTTGAGGCGCTCTACCCGAACCGCTATCGCGTGATCAAAGAAGTGGTAAAAGCCGCGCGCGGCAACCGCAAAGAGATGATTCAAAAAATCCTCTCGGAAATCGAAGGGCGTTTACAGGAAGCGGGTATTCCCTGCCGCGTCAGCGGGCGGGAAAAGCACCTTTACTCCATCTACTGCAAGATGGTGCTGAAAGAGCAGCGTTTTCACTCGATCATGGATATTTACGCCTTCCGCGTTATTGTTCACGATCTCGATACCTGCTATCGCGTACTCGGTCAGATGCACAGCCTCTACAAGCCGCGTCCCGGTCGCGTAAAAGACTATATCGCCATCCCCAAGGCGAACGGCTATCAATCCCTCCATACCTCAATGATTGGCCCGCACGGCGTACCGGTCGAGGTGCAGATTCGTACTGAAGATATGGATCAAATGGCGGAAATGGGGGTTGCCGCGCACTGGGCTTATAAAGAACATGGCGAAAGCAGCACCACCGCACAAATCCGTGCCCAGCGCTGGATGCAGAGCCTGCTGGAGCTGCAACAGAGCGCCGGTAGCTCGTTCGAATTTATCGAAAGCGTTAAATCTGATCTCTTCCCCGATGAGATTTATGTTTTCACCCCTGAAGGCCGCATTGTCGAACTGCCTGCTGGCGCGACGCCGGTGGATTTCGCCTATGCGGTGCACACGGATATCGGTCACGCCTGCGTTGGCGCGCGCGTCGATCGTCAGCCCTACCCGCTGTCGCAGTCGCTCTCCAGCGGCCAGACGGTGGAGATTATCACCGCGCCGGGCGCCCGCCCGAATGCCGCCTGGCTGAACTTTGTCGTCAGCTCGAAAGCGCGCGCGAAGATCCGCCAGATGCTGAAGAACCTCAAGCGCGACGACTCCGTAAGCCTCGGTCGTCGTCTGCTGAATCACGCGCTGGGCGGAAGCCGCAAGCTGGCGGAAATTCCGCAGGAGCATATTCAGCGCGAGCTGGAGCGTATGCGGCTGGCGTCGCTTGACGATCTGCTGGCAGAGATCGGCCTTGGCAACGCGATGAGCGTTGTGGTGGCGAAAAATCTGCAGCAGGGGGAAGCCACGCCGGGCACCGCCGCACCGACTGGCGCAAACACCGCGCACTTGCCGATTAAAGGCGCAGACGGCGTGCTGATCACCTTCGCCAAATGCTGCCGCCCGATCCCTGGCGACCCGATTGTCGCCCACGTCAGCCCCGGTAAAGGGCTGGTTATCCACCATGAGTCCTGCCGTAATATTCGTGGCTACCAGAAAGAGCCAGAGAAGTTTATGGCCGTGGAGTGGGATAAAGAGACGGCGCAGGAGTTTATCACCGAGATCAAGGTGGATATGTTTAACCACCAGGGCGCGCTGGCGAACCTGACGGCGGCCATTAACACCGCCACTTCCAATATTCAGAGCCTGAATACGGAAGAGAAAGATGGCCGCGTTTATAGCGCGTTCATCCGCCTGACGGCGCGCGATCGCGTTCATCTGGCGAATATCATGCGTAAAATCCGCGTGATGCCGGATGTGATTAAAGTCACCCGTAACCGAAACTGATTGTATGAATGCTCAGCGTTATGCGCGAATCCGCGAGATGCTCGCCAGGCGTCAGCCGGATCTGACGGTCTGCATGGAGCAGGTCCACAAACCTCATAACGTCTCTGCCATTATCCGTACTGCGGACGCCGTCGGCGTGCATGAAGTGCACGCTGTCTGGCCGGGGAACCGCATGCGCACCATGGCCTCTTCCGCCGCGGGCAGCAACAGCTGGGTGGATGTTAAAACTCACCGTACCATTGAAGACGCCGTCGGCGTGCTCAAGCAGCGCGGCATGCAGATCCTGGCTACCCATCTGTCGGATAAAGCCGTCGACTTCCGTGAGATCGACTATACCCGTCCGACCTGTATTTTGATGGGTCAGGAAAAAACTGGGATCACCCAGCAAGCGCTGGATCTCGCGGATCGGGATATCATCATTCCGATGACGGGCATGGTGCAGTCACTCAATGTCTCCGTAGCCTCGGCGCTCATTCTCTACGAAGCGCAGCGCCAGCGGCAAAACGCCGGTATGTATAAGCGTGAAAACAGCATGCTGCCGGACGCCGAGCAGCAGCGCCTGCTGTTCGAAGGCGGCTACCCTGTGCTCGCCCGCGTCGCGAAACAAAAAGGCCTGTCTTACCCTCATGTCAATAATGAGGGGCAGATTGAAGCCGACCCGACGTGGTGGGCTACCATGCAGGCTTCGAGGTAACCGATGAAAGGGAAGCTGCTCGATGCGGTGCCACTGAGTTCATTGACCGGCGTTGGCGCGGCGCAGAGCAGCAAGCTGGCGAAAATTGGCCTGCACACCGTTCAGGATCTGCTGTTACACCTTCCCCTGCGTTACGAAGATCGAACCCAACTCTACCCCATTGCCGACCTGCTGCCGGGCATTTACGCCACGGTAGAAGGCGAAGTGCTGAACTGTAACGTCACGTTCGGCGGTCGCCGGATGATGACCTGCCAGATTAGCGACGGCTCCGGCATGCTGACCATGCGTTTTTTCAACTTCAACGCGGCGATGAAAAACAGCCTTGCGGTTGGCCGCCGCGTGCTGGCTTACGGCGAAGCGAAACGCGGAAAGTATGGCGCGGAGATGATCCACCCGGAGTATAAGGTGCAGGGCGATCTCAGCACTCCGGAGCTTCAGGAGACGCTGACGCCGGTCTACCCAACGACCGAAGGCGTTAAGCAGGCCACGCTGCGCAAATTAACCGATCAGGCGCTGGAGCTGCTGGCAACCTGCGCCATCAGTGAACTGCTACCGCCGGAGCTGGCGCAGGGTTTGATGAGCCTGCCGGAGGCGCTGCATACGCTGCATCGCCCGCCGCCATCGCTGCAATTAAGCGAACTGGAGAGCGGGCAGCATCCCGCTCAACGCCGACTGATTCTCGAAGAGCTACTGGCACATAACCTGAGCATGCTGGCGCTACGCGCCGGTGCGCAGCGTTACCATGCGCAGTCGCTCGCCGCTAACGATACGTTAAAAGATCAACTGCTCGCCTCCCTGCCCTTTAAACCAACCGGCGCACAGGCGCGGGTGGTGGCGGAAATTGAACGCGATATGGCGCTGGATATGCCGATGATGCGCCTGGTCCAGGGCGACGTCGGCTCCGGTAAAACGCTGGTGGCCGCGCTCGCGGCGCTACGCGCAATCGCCAATGGCAAGCAGGTGGCGATGATGGCACCGACCGAACTGCTGGCGGAGCAGCATGCCAACAATTTCCGCGCCTGGTTTGCGCCGCTCGGTATCGAAGTTGGCTGGCTGGCGGGTAAGCAGAAAGGCAAAGCCCGCCAGGCGCAGCAAGAGGCGATTGCCAGCGGTCAGGTGCAGATGATCGTCGGCACCCACGCTATTTTCCAGGAGCAGGTGCAGTTTAACGGCCTGGCACTGGTGATTATTGATGAGCAGCACCGCTTTGGCGTCCACCAGCGGCTGGCGCTGTGGGAAAAGGGGCAGCAGCAGGGCTTTCATCCCCATCAGTTGATTATGACCGCCACGCCAATCCCGCGAACGCTGGCGATGACGGCCTATGCCGATCTCGATACCTCGGTGATTGATGAACTGCCGCCGGGTCGTACGCCGGTGACCACGGTAGCCATTCCCGATACGCGTCGCAGCGAGATTATCGATCGTGTCCGCAGCGCCTGCACCGGTGAAGGTCGCCAGGCCTACTGGGTCTGCACGCTGATTGAAGAGTCGGATCTGCTGGAAGCCCAGGCGGCGGAAGCGACCTGGGAAGAGTTAAAGCTGGCTCTGCCGGAGCTGAACGTTGGGCTGGTACATGGCCGCATGAAGCCGACCGAGAAACAGGCGGTGATGCAGGCCTTTAAACAGGGCGAGCTTCATCTGCTGGTGGCCACCACGGTAATTG
This sequence comes from Kosakonia sp. 1610, assembly GCF_050435845.1. Classification (NCBI taxonomy): domain Bacteria; kingdom Pseudomonadati; phylum Pseudomonadota; class Gammaproteobacteria; order Enterobacterales; family Enterobacteriaceae; genus Kosakonia; species Kosakonia sp. 1610. The sequence goes on from NZ_JBNDKZ010000005.1 coordinate 211,381, forward strand.
AAGTTGGCGTGGATGTGCCGAACTCCAGCCTGATGATTATTGAGAACCCCGAACGTCTTGGTCTTGCGCAACTCCACCAGCTGCGCGGGCGCGTCGGACGTGGCGCGGTGGCCTCACACTGTGTGCTGCTCTACAAATCCCCGCTGTCGAAAACCGCGCAAAAGCGCCTGCAGGTGCTGCGCGACAGCAACGACGGTTTTGTAATTGCGCAAAAAGATCTCGAGATCCGCGGCCCGGGCGAGCTGCTGGGCACCCGCCAGACCGGCAATGCCGAATTTAAAGTGGCCGATCTGCTGCGCGACCAGGCAATGATCCCCGAAGTTCAGCGCGTTGCGCGCCATATTCACGAACGTTACCCGCAGCTGGCAGAAGCGCTGATTGACCGCTGGATGCCGGAAACCGAACGCTACTCCAACGCCTGATTTTTAGAACCTGATGGTGTGAGATCAACCTCCGTTAGAAAAGTATGCTTCCAGCCGAAGCAACCGTTTGCTTTTACCATTCAGTCCGATAAAATCAGCGCTTTTCCATCAGGGGATAGCTTGAGATGTCCGTAAACACCATCGAGTCGGAAAATGCGCAACCGGTTGCGAAGACTCAACCCAGCGAATTGATCTACCGCCTTGAAGATCGTCCCCCGCTGCCGCAAACGCTGTTTGCGGCGCTGCAACACCTGCTGGCAATGTTCGTTGGCGTGATCACGCCCGCGCTGCTGATCTGCCAGGCGCTGGGTTTACCGGCTCAGGACACTCAACATATTCTCAGCATGTCGCTCTTCGCTTCCGGCGTCGCGTCGCTGATTCAAATTAAAGCCTGGGGCCCGGTCGGCTCCGGGCTGCTCTCAATCCAGGGCACCAGCTTTAACTTCGTGGCACCGCTGATTATGGGCGGTACGGCGTTGAAAACCGGCGGTGCCGATGTGCCGACGATGATGGCGGCGCTGTTTGGCACCTTGATGCTGGCAAGCTGCACCGAGATGGTTATCTCGCGTATTCTGCCGCTGGCGCGCCGCATTATCACCCCGCTGGTTTCCGGCGTGGTGGTGATGATTATCGGCCTGTCGCTGATTCAGGTTGGGCTGACCTCCGTCGGTGGCGGCTTCGCGGCCATGGGTAACCACACTTTCGGCGCGCCGAAAAACCTGCTGCTGGCAGGCGTGGTGCTCGGGCTGATTATCCTGCTTAACCGCCAACGCAACCCCTATCTGCGCATTGCCTCACTGGTGATCGCGATGGCGGTCGGCTATGTGCTGGCGATGTTTATGGGCATGCTGCCGGAGTACAACGCGCCGGAGAGTACCTTTATGGTACCGACGCCGCTCTATTACGGCCTGAGCATTGACTGGAGCTTGCTGCTGCCGCTGATGCTGGTCTTTATGATCACCTCCCTGGAGACCATCGGCGATATCACCGCCACTTCCGACGTCTCTGAACAGCCTGTTACCGGCCCGCTCTACATGAAGCGGCTTAAGGGTGGCGTGCTGGCGAATGGTCTTAACTCCTTTGTCTCTGCGGTGTTCAATACCTTTCCCAACTCCTGCTTTGGCCAGAATAATGGCGTGATCCAGCTGACCGGCGTCGCCAGCCGTTATATCGGCTTCTTTATCGCGGTGATGCTGATGGTGCTCGGCCTCTTCCCGGCGGTGAGCGCTTTTGTGCAGCAGTTACCGGAGCCGGTACTCGGCGGCGCCACGCTGGTGATGTTCGGTACTATCGCCGCCTCCGGCGTGCGCATTGTCTCCCGCGAACCGCTCAACCGCCGCGCGATCCTGATTATCGCGCTGTCGCTGGCGGTGGGTTTAGGCGTGTCGCAGCAGCCGCAGATCCTGCAATTTGCGCCGGACTGGCTGAAAAATCTGCTCTCCTCCGGCATCGCAGCAGGCGGGATCACCGCTATCGTCCTGAACCTCATCTTCCCACCGGAAAAAGAGTAAATTGCCTCGCGCGGCAACAGAGCATCCTCTGCTGCCGCCGCAATTTCCTTTCATCATTCCTTCCTTGAGCATCGCGCGCAATTCGTGCATAACTCCCTTACGGTCACGTGAGGGAGGAAGATGATGAAATTTCTTGGGAAGCTGCTGTTAGCGGTCGTTATTATCCTGTTTGTGCTGCTGCTGGCGGCCTACTTCCTGCTGCAAACCCGCTGGGGCGCGACGCAAGCGAGCCAGTGGATCAGCGACAACAGCGATTATCACCTCACCTTTGACGCCATTGACCACCGCTTCTCTTCCCCTTCTCATCTGGTATTAAAAGGCGTCAGCTTTGGCCGCAAAGGCCAGCCAGCAACGCTGGTGGCGAAAATGGTCGATATCGGCCTCAGCAGCCGACAACTCACCGACCCGCTGCATGCCGACACCATTCTGTTACAGGACGGTACGCTTAACCTCTCCCCAACCGCCGCGCCGCTGCCTTTCCAGGCCGATCGCCTGCAACTGCGCAACATGGCCTTCAACAGCCCGGCAACTGGCTGGGAGTTAAGCGCGCAGCGCGTTACCGGCGGTATCTCACCCTGGCAGCCAGCGGCAGGTAATGTGATCGGCAGTAAAGCACAGTTGCAGATGAGCGCCGGTTCGCTGACGTTAAATGGCGTTCCCGCCAGTAACGTGCTGATTCAGGGCAGTATTGATAAAGATGTGGTGACCTTAACCACTATCGGTGCCGATATGGCGCGCGGCTCGCTCACGGGTGATGCAAAGCGCAGCGCCGATGGCAGCTGGGTGGTGAATAATCTGCGTCTTAACGATATTCGTCTGCAAAGCGATAAGTCGTTGCAGGATTTCTTTGCCCCGCTCACCACCCTACCTTCGCTGAAAATCGGCCGTGTGGAAGTGACCGACGCCACCTTGCAGGGGCCTGAGTGGGCAGTGACCGACCTCGATCTTAGCCTGCGCAACCTGACCTTCAAGAAGGGCGACTGGGAGAGCGAAGAGGGCAAACTGTCGATGAATGCCAGCGAGTTTATCTACGGTTCGCTGCACTTTTTCGACCCGATTCTGAATGCCAGCTTCTCCCCGCAGGGCATTGCGCTGCAGCAATTCACCTCCCGCTGGGAAAACGGCATGGTGCGCACCTCCGGTAACTGGTACCGCACAGGCAAGGCGCTAGTGCTGGACGATGCGGCGTTTGCCGGGCTGGAGTACACGCTGCCGGCGAACTGGAAACAGCTGTGGATGGACGATCTGCCTCCATGGCTGAACAGCCTGGTGCTGAAAAAATTCAGCGCCAGCCGCAACCTGGTGATTGATATCGATCCGACATTCCCGTGGCAGCTCACCGCGCTGGATGGGTATGGCAACAATTTGCAGCTGGTGCGCGAACGGAAATGGGGTGTCTGGAGTGGGAATGCGAAGCTGAACGCTGCCGCAGGCACCTTTAACCGCGTCGATGTGCGCCGCCCGTCGCTGGCACTCAATGCCAATAGCAACACGGTCAATATCACCGAACTTAGCGCCTTCACCGGCCAGGGACTGCTGGAAGCAAGAGCGGTGGTTGCGCAAACCCCGGACCGCAGCGTCAATGTCAGCCTCAACGGGCGCGGCGTGCCGGTCAATGTATTGCAGGCGTGGGGCTGGCCCGCATTGCCGATTGATGGCGAAGGCAATTTGCAGTTAACCGCCAGCGGCCAGGTGCGCGCAGAAGCACCGTTAAAACCCTCCGTCAACGGCGAGTTACAGGCGGTCAACGCGCAAAAACAGCAGATTAAGCAGAGCATGCACGGCGGCACGGTGAGCAGCGCGGGTGCCGTTGCGCCAGCCGCCGCGCCGCAGGCGACGCCGTAAACCCGTGCCGGATGGCGCTGCGCTTATCCGGCCTACGTTTGGCCTTCCCTTTGTAGGCCCGGTAAGCGTTAGCGCCACCGGGCAGCTCCTGCACCATTGCCGGATGGCGCTGCGCTTATCCGGCCTACGTTTGACCTTCCCTTTGTAGGCCCGGTAAGCGTTAGCGCCACCGGGCAGCTCCTGCACCATTGCCGGATGGCGCTGCGCTTATCCGGCCTACTTTTGACTTCCCTTTGTAGGCCCGGTAAGCGTTAGCGTCACCGGGCAATCTGCGTTTAGAGGGTGATAGAAACTTCGGTGCCCTGCGGGGTAATGACCAAACCGGTTTCACTCATGCTCGCCGTCGCACCCTGCAGATGGGTTATCTGCATAATATTGCGCAGGCATAGCGTCCAGTTTTTGCCTTCGCCATCAGCCCGCACGGTAATCACAGCGCCTTCACGTTTGGCTGATAAACGGAAAACGCTCTCGCCGCGGCTATCCGACACCTCACACACAGCTTCGCGCCCATCGTCGAGTTGAAAGAGCTGGAACGCGGTGCCCTGATGCCAGGTGTAATCGGGTCGCTGATCGTTATCGCCCAGCGCCAGTAGCGTATTGTCGCGAACGTAGACCGGCAAGCTCATAAAGCCATGCCGCTGTTTGTGCCAACGGCTACCGTCGAGGAGGTCGTTATGCCACAGGTGCGTCCAGCGCCCTTCCGGCAGGTAAAACTGCACCTCACCCGCTTCGCTGAACACCGGCGCGACCAGCAGGGCGTCGCCGAGCATATACTGGCGGTCAAGGTAATCGCAGGCCGGATCGTCCGGGAAAGCCAGTATCATTGCGCGCATCATCGGCACACCCGATTCGTTTGCTGCTACCGCCTGCCGGTAGAGATAGGGCATCAGGCGGCATTTCAGCTGCGTGAAAAAGCGCACCACATCGCAGGACTCGTCATCGTAAGCCCACGGCACCCGATAGGATTTGCTGCCATGCAGGCGACTGTGGCTGGAGAGTAAGCCGAACGCACACCAGCGCTTATAGACATGCGCAGGCGCGGTATTCTCGAAGCCACCGATATCGTGGCTCCAGAAGCCAAAGCCGGAAAGACCAATGGATAACCCGCCGCGCAGGCTTTCCGCCATCGATTCATAGGTGGCATAGCAGTCGCCGCCCCAGTGCACCGGGAACTGTTGCGCGCCGACGGAGGCCGAGCGGGCAAATAGCACCGCCTCTTGCTCACCCACCCTCTCTTTCAGCACGTTCCACACCAGCTCGTTGTAAATATAGGCGTAGTGGTTATGCATTTTTTGCGGGCAGGCGCCGTTGTGCCACACCACATCCGTTGGGATGCGCTCGCCGAAATCGGTTTTAAAACAGTCGACGCCCATTGCCACCAGCGCGTTAAGCTTATCGGCATACCACTGGCAGGCTTGCGGATTGGTGAAGTCATAAATCGCCAGCCCCGGCTGCCATTTATCCCACTGCCATATCGAGCCGTCCGCCCGTTTCAGCAGATAGCCCTTCTCTTTCAGTTCGCGGAACAGCGGGGATTTTTGTCCGATGTAAGGGTTTATCCAGACGCAGATTTTTAGCCCACGCTCCTTCAGGCGTTTGATCATCCCTGCCGGATCCGGGAAGGTCACCGGGTCCCACTCAAAATCGCACCACTGGAAAGCCTTCATCCAGAAGCAGTCGAAGTGAAAAACATGCAGCGGCAGCTGGCGCTCAGCCATGCCGTCAATAAAACTGTTTACGGTCGCTTCGTCGTAGTTGGTGGTAAAAGAGGTGGTGAGCCACAGGCCGAACGACCACGCCGGTGGCAGCGCCGGGCGGCCAGTGAAGCGGGTGTAGCGGTTTAGCACCGCTTGCGGTGTTGGGCCGTCAATGACGAAGTACTCAAGCGACTCCCCCTCAACGCTGAACTGCACTTTGGAGACTTTCTCCGAACCGATTTCAAACTCCACCGCCTGCGGATGATTGACCAGCACGCCGTAGCCCCGGTTGGTGAGATAGAAGGGAATGTTTTTATAGGCTTGTTCGGTGCTGGTGCCGCCATCGCGGTTCCAGGTTTCCACAGATTGCCCGTTCCGCACCAGCGCCGTGAAGCGCTCGCCCAGGCCATAAACCGTTTCACCGACGCCCAGATCCAGCCGTTCGAAAACGTAATTACGCCCGCTGTTACCATCCTGCACGTAGCCGCTGTTTTTAAGCTGGCTGCCGGTGATGCGCTCGCCGTTGCGCAGAAAATCAATGGCCCACGCTTCGCCTTTCGTCACCCGAACGGCCAGCGCGCCGCTGCGTAGCTCGGCATACGTCTGTGTGTTATCTATCGCGACCGCCACATCTTGCGCAATGTTGAGCGGGAAATGCGGACCTTTCTCCGTGCCGCCCTCAAAGTGCGCGATACGCACCCCGATAATGCCCTCCTGCGGCGAGAAGAAGCGCAGCGTAAAGAGCGGCGTATCCAGTTGCCAGGTGCGCTCGCGCACGTCGCGCGGGGCGGCATACACCACCATCTCACTCCCCTGTAGGTCAACATCAAATACCTGAATCGGATTAATTAATGTCAGGCCGGGCTGGATAAGCCAGTTGCCATCGCTGATCTTCATACGTTGCTCCTTACAGTAACTCTTCCCGGGGTGAGATATTGCCGAACCGCTTCTGGCTACGGTATTCGCCGCGCGCCAGCTGCGCCACAATCGACTCCAGCAGTGGGGTTTTCAGGGTGTAGTAGCGTCTGGCGATAAGGGCGCTGAGCAGATAGCAGGCAGCCGGCACCAGTGTGAATAGCGCGATGATGATGGTGAGCGTCATACTGTTTTGCCGCGGCGCGGCGGCTTCATAGCCACTGCCCGCCAGCGCCCAGCCAATCAGCGCTCCGCCAAGGGCGAAGCCGAGTTTCAGCACAAACAGCGTGCCCGCAAAGCTGATGCCGGTCAGACGCTTGCCGTTGCACCATTCGCCGTAATCGACGGTATCAGACATCATCACCCACTGGATCGGGGTGACCAGTTGGTGCAGCACGCCGATAACAAAGATAAAGGCGAACATGGTGAAGCTGGCCTGAATGGGGATAAAGAACATGGCGATGCTGAGCAGGGTGAGCGCGGCGTTGGTCCACCAGAAGATGGTGACTTTGCACTTCCAGTCGGTGAGCGGTTTCGCCAGCGCGCTGCCAATCAGGTTACCGACGCAGTAGGTTGTGAGGAAAGCAGTAAAGATGGCGGCATCGCCCATGATCCACGTGACGTAATACATCATCGCACCGCCGCGCACGCACACCGCAAGAATGTTCAGGATGGTCAGTATCCCTACGATGCGCCACTGATCGTTTTGCCAGATATCGCGCAGATCTTCGCGCATGGAGGTGGTGGCTGGTGGTGCCTGGATGCGCTCTTTGGTGGTGAAAAAGCAGAATGCCAGCATCATAAATGCGATCACCGATAGCACGGCGATCCCCCCCTGAAAACCGACGACCTTATCCTCTGCGCCAATCAGCGTTACCAGCGGCATCATCAGTACCGTGGAGAGCATGCCCCCTGCGGTAGCCAGCACGAAGCGCCAGGATTGCACAGAGATGCGCTGTTGCGGATCGTTGGTGATGACCCCGCCCAGCGCGCAGTAAGGAATATTCACGACGGTATAAAGCAGGGTGAGTAACGTATAGGTGACAGCGGCATAGAGCATCTTGCCGTTAAGGCTGAGATCCGGCGTGCTGTAAGCGAGCACGCAGACGATACCGAAAGGGAGCGCGCCAAAGATGATCCATGGCCGGAATTTGCCCCAGCGGCTGCGCGTACGGTCCGCGAGCAGCCCCATGCAGGGGTCGGAAACGGCATCCAGCGCACGCGCCAGCAGGAACATGGTGCCGACAAACCCGGCGGGAATGCCGAAAATATCGGTATAGAAGAACATCATGTAGAGCATGACGTTATCAAAGATGATGTGGCTGGCGGCATCGCCCATCCCGTAGCCAATCTTTTCTTTAACAGAAATAGCCTGACTGTCCATTTTTGTTTCCTTAACGCAGCAAAACCATGCCGAATGCGGTGTTAAGGGTTTTAATCGATCGCTTTACGGGCGGAAATTGCGATTTCTGGTTATTAAATTACGTTTATTCTTTTCTGTGATCGCGATTCCTTAACGTATGAAAAAAGCTAACCAATGGAAAAGATAGAGATTTATCTTAAACGGTCAGAGAAAGGGAAAGCAGAACGTGAAAAATTACGGTGAGGGATGTGGTAAATCACTGAAAGTAGGTATAATGCGCCCCGCCTCCATGTAGCAATGCAGGCGCGGAAGATCGTCATCTCCGGTGAGGTGGCTGGACTTCAAATCCAGTTGGGGCCGCCAGCGGTCCCGGGCAGGTTCGACTCCTGTGATCTTCCGCCAAAATTAAGCCTCTAGTTGGCACATCGCTAAATATCACTTCTTATTTCCACCATGCTTTTTGCAGCCTGAGCGCGTATTAAATTAATTCAGCGTCACGCTTGTTTTATTTTTCTTCGGCATCGTTCGCTAATCTTTCCAGTTCTTTTCTTCCTAAAGATTTAAGCCAATTACCTAAACTCATCCCCGCATTTTTTGCAGCTGCGTCAAATTGTTGTTTTAGTTCCGGTGTAATACGCATTTGAAAGGTGGGAGCTTTGCCGCATTTTGATTGATTGGTATCACGTTTGGCTGTAGTCATGTACGTACCTGGAGCATAATCCTTAACCAACAGGTACGTACCTTCAAGGAAAGACGTCCTGATTCTTGAATGCTCTCATCAGGTAATGCCATACCTGACAAGAGCTAACCATCACAACTATCAAGGAGTTGATAATGGCTGATTCGCATTCTACCCCAGCGATCCCGACTACCGGAACTGAGCGCAGCGTAATTGTGCGTTACCGCCCAAATGGTGGCGATAAAAGCATCCCCAGCATTACTCTTTCAGGCGCGTGGCTTCGCGATGCCGGGTTTGATACAGGACAGCATTTAACTGTTAAAGCAATGAATGGTTGTATCGTGCTGGTGAAATACAGTGAAAGAGAGGAGTTTTTATTAGCCGAAGCGAAAAAGAGCAGCAGTGAGCTGAAGGAAATTAAGAGCATGATAAAAACGGCCTGCAAAGACTCCTGACCAGTTTAATATCCCTTCCAGGTGTATTAACAAGTAGCGGTTGCACTAATGAAATGCAGTGTACCTCTCTGGCATACTGCATCAACCACTCTCACTTCATATGCGTAGCGCGGAGACGACATGACTGATAAACACCTCCCCCCATCCCCCGCAGGCGAGTTCATTATGTTCGCCAGCGGAGACGGGAAAATGCGTATTGAATGCCGCTTTGAAAGCGATACGCTGTGGCTTCCGCAGGCTGCAATTGCCTCACTTTATCAAGTGACGTCGCAAGCTATTACTCAACATATTAAAGCTATTTATGGAGAGAGCGAGCTTGAACAAAATGTAACCTGTAAGTCTTACTTACAGGTTCGACAAGAAGGAACACGGCAAGTAAGTCGTAACACGCTTCACTACAGCTTGCCTATCATTATTGCCGTGGGCTACCGCGTCCGCTCTGTCCGCGGCACACAATTCCGCCAGTGGGCGGCGTAAACCCTGCAAAAGTATCTGGCCAAAGGGTTTGTAATTGATGAAATCAGGCTCAAGAACCCGCCGCTCAGTTCATACGCTTAGCTGATAGTTAATATCTGGCTGGATTTTGCTGAAGATCAGGCTCGCCGTCGTAAGCAGATTTTCCTCCGGACTGGCAAAAGAAGCTGGATCAATTTCTGCAATTTAATCATTGTGAGGATTTACGCGACGCAGGCAGGATAAGTAAAAAAAGCGGTTCAAAAACGCTAGCTGAATATTTATTTTTCACCGAGCTACAGCGCCATTTAAAATAAGCAGTAAGTTAAAAATCGATAAACGCATCACTAAACTCCACTTAATTTTACCCTCTAAATAAAACAACAACTCATCAATAATTATTTCTACCAATAGCAACATGCAGCCGTAAATTTATTTTCGGATGTTTCGTCACCCTCGCATTTATTAATCATGATATCTTTTTGCGCCATACCACCCCTAGAATTAATAAGACGCATTAATAAAGCATTTATATCAATCCAACCAACCGAGGGAAAATAATGAATGTAAGGGATGCTACCTTTTCTGATATCGAGCTCATATGCGACCTGCTGGCCGAAGCATTTTATGACGATGTGCTTATTGAATCAGCCTTTCCGGCACCGGAAAGACGAAGAGAGGCATTGCGCAGCTTCTTCAGGATCTATGCCGAAGTCGCGCTACGCAAAGGCGGCGTTATTATTGATGAAAATAATGTCGGCGCGCTAATGTATTTTCATTATGACTCAGAAAATATTACCGATGAGATCCTGTTCAAGCAGTTACGAGATGAGTATAGTGCTGATTACGCCACCATGGCCTATTTAATGCACAAGCTGAGCGCTTATCATCCAACAACTCCACACTTCTATATTTTCGTGCTTGCTATTCCTGGCCAGGATCGCGGCATGGACGTTATCAACGCGTTGATGTACCGTTTAATCCATTTACAGGATCAAGCAGGCGTGCCTTGCTATGCCGAATGTACGGCTGCGCGTGTGCAACGTCTTGCTGGGCGGCTTGGCTTCAAACCCGCAGATTTCAAACTCTGCGTCGACGGTTTCCCTGAGCTCTACCCTATCTTAAGAGAACCGCAAAAAGCGCTCATTTAATACCACTCCACGCGCAAAGGATTGTGATGAACACTATTAATAAAGATCCAAACAGACGAGCTAAGAAATATCAGGAAGTAGCAAGCTCACTATTCCCTTCAGCCTTTTCTGATAACCATGATGCTCTCTCTGAAAACATGACGCGTATTTCAGAGCATATAAACCGATTGCGTCCGGAGAATAATGGCCCGGCGTGGTTAGGTAATAGCGGTAAGCTTGACGTTGATTATAAAAGTGTCAGGGTTGCCGAAATGGCCGATAATTTACGCCAGTGCGAGGATGTTATTAACGAGACGGCAGCACTTTTTCACGGTATGCCGAACTGGGGCCATCCCTTAGCGATGTGCAATACCATCCCGCAGGGAAATACGGCTTCGGTTATTGCAGGCATGATCGCGCAGGTCTTCTCCCCTAATATTGTGTCGGGAGAGTACTCCTGGAACGTTCAACGCGCGGAACTGGAAAGCGCCGGGATGGTAGCAAACTTAATTGGCTGGGATGCGCAACGGGCTGGCGGTCTTTATACCTACGGCGGCTCCGGCTGCTGGACCTACCACCTCAAATATGCCCTGTCGCGCGTGCTGCCTGGCTCCAGACGCGAAGGCGTTCGCACTAATGCGAAAGTCCTCTGTTCCCAGCAGGCGCACTTCACCATGCTGAACAGCACCGACTGGACCGGTCTCGGGACGGATAACATTATCTGCATCAAAACCGATCCGAAGACCAACGCCATGGATCTAAAAGATCTGGAAGCGGTGCTGATTGCGCTACGGATGCAAAATATCCCGGTTGCGTCAGTGGTCTGTACGATGGGAACAACCGATGCTAACGCCTTCGATCCGGTGGCGGATGTGCGCCGCTTACTGGATCGCTATCGCAACGCCGCGCCATATGGCAAGGCGCTGCTCTACTGCGATGCGGTGACCAGCTGGTCATGGCTGGCCTTCCAGAAATATGACTTTGCCGCTAACCCGCTGCAGTTTACCGAAGCGCTACTGCCGATGATGAAGAGCAACGCCCGCGAACTGGAGAAGATGAAATACGCGGATGCCATTGGGATTGATTTCCATAAAGCGGGCTTTTCGCCCTACACCAGCAGCTTCTTTGCTTATCGCGATGCTGGCGAGTTTGAAGCGCTGTTGCAGCGTCCTGGCTCGGCTTATTTGCAGTCCCGCACGGATTACAACCCTTATCACTACACGCTTGAAGTTTCGCGCGCGGCAACTGGCGCGGTCGCGGGCTGGGCGACGATGAAATACTTTGGCTATGAGGGTTTCCAGGCGTGTCTGGGCTCGATCCTGGAAAATCATCTGGTGATGCGTAATCTGCTGCAAGCAGAGCCATCTACGGTATGCGTCAATCCGCAGGATAATGGCATGGTCACCCTGCTGCGCATCTATCCGCAGGGAGTGAATGCCCAGCAGCAGTATCAACGTGAGCTGACCGACCCCGCGTATAAACCGCAGCTGTCGGCACATAATCAGTTAACGCTAGCGATTGGCAATAAACTCTATGAATGGTTCCGCGCAGGTAAGCAGATCAACGGGATGCATACGCCCTATATGAGCTTTACCACCGGTTTCTGCGTCACCGAGTACAACCGCGATGCGGCCGATCCGGAGGCCAAAGTGTTCGCCCTGAAAATCTACATTATGAATATGCACCTGACGCCGGAGCTGATGAAGCACGTGCTGGATTGCATTATGGCGGCACGTGATGAGGTCGTTGGGCAGGAATTCCAGTAATAAAAGATCTCTTTATTTTGTCGCCAGTAGTAATGCAGGGTGTAAATAATGTTTGATTTACACCCTTTTTATCTAAAAAGAGTCTCAGGTTTGCAGTCCACAGAGAGAGCGCTTACATTCCAATAATCTGATTTGCTCTTCAATTTATTGATTGCGGGAAGCGTATGTCATCCAGCCTATTTATTCATATTGCGGCGACACAAAAGGATTGCCGTTAATGACCACGTTAACGCCCATATGGCGTAACTGGTTGCAGCTTATTACGCTCTCATTATTGTTGGTGGTGGTAATGGAGTGGCTCCATCTTCCCGCCGCCCTGCTGCTTGGCCCGATGTTCGCGGGCATTTTTCTCGCCATCAACGGCCGCCCGGTCACCATTAATAAACAGGGGTTTAGCGCCGCGCAGGCGGTGGTTGGCGCGATGATTGCGCACGCTATTCCGCCGTCGGTGTTTGGTCGTATCGCCGCCGACTGGCCGCTGTTTGTGGTCTGTATTTTCTCCGTAATTTTCGCCAGCGCCATTCTCGGCTGGATAATGGCGAAACTGCAGGTTTTTCCCGGCTCGACTGCTATCTGGGGCTCATCGCCCGGCGCGGCGGCGGCGATGACAATCATGGCAGAGAGTTTTGGCGCCGATGTGCGGCTGGTGGCGTTTATGCAATATCTGCGGGTGATGGTGGTGGCGCTGGTCGCGGTGCTGGTCACCCGCCTCGGCATGGGGGCAGAGAGCGCCGAGCATGCGGTGGCAACCTTTACGCTATTCGCCCCGCTGCGCGCGTGGCCGTTTATCGCAACGTTAATGCTGATTGCCGTTGGCTTTCTGATTGCCCGACACGTGAAGATGCCCTCCGGGCCGTTACTGATTACGCTCGCGTTGGGGATTATCGTCGAGGATAGCGGCTTACTGACGCTTGAGCTGCCGCCGTGGCTGCTGGCGCTCTCTTACGCGCTTATCGGCTGGAGTATTGGCCTGCGCTTTACGCGCGAGATTGTGCGCTACGCCGCCCGCGCCCTGCCCCGCGTGCTGCTGTCGGTATTGACGCTGGTGACGATCTGCTGCGGTTTCGCCTTCCTGCTGGTGAAATTTGCCGGCATCGATCCGCTTACCGCCTACCTCGCCACCAGCCCCGGCGGGGCCGATACGGTGGCAATTATCGCCTCATCCAGCCATGTTGATATCGCCTTTGTGATGGCGATGCAGACCGGACGCTTTATTGTGGTGCTGATTACCGGCCCGGCGATCTCAAGGTTTGTGGCGAAGCGGCTAAATCGTTAGCGTAGGCGCTTCGCCGCTTTTGTAGGCCGGATAAGGCGCAGCCGCCATCCGGCAATCCTCTCACACTGTTAATCGCAGCTGCTCAATAACCTGGGCAATCTCGCGCCGTGCGTCGCCTTGCAGCGTCTGTAAAGGCGTGGGTAAACACGGTGCTTTCACCACGCCAAGCAGCTCTGCCGCAGTGGCGATGACGCGCAGGCTGCCGCCATAGCGTTTAAACAGATCCCACAGTGGCTGGAGCGCGGCGGTATGCTGGCGCGCCTGTGCGATATCGCCCGCCATCGCCGCGCGGGAAATAGCCAGTGCCGCCTGCGGGAAAAGCCCGCCGAACACCGAATACCAGACGCTGCACCCGGCATTCAGCGCTTCAACCGCCGTGCCGTCGCCGCTGATGCCGAGGCGGATCTCCGCCGGGATTTGCGCGCGCAGCGCACTCACCCGCTCCGGGGCAAGCTCCGCGGCAAGAGGCGGGATTTTGATAGAGCCAATATTCGGCAACTGGGCGATACGGGCAAGCAGCTCGTCGCTGAAGTTAAAGTGCGTGGCGTTAGGGTTGTTATAGATACAGAGCGGCACCGACAGTTCGCGGGTGACGGTGGCAAACAGATCGAAGACTTCATCTTCCGTTAACGGATGATAAGAGACCGGTGCCAGCAGCACGGCGCTGACGCCCGCTTTCTGCGCATCCTCCGCCAGCCAGAGCACATCGCGCGTGCGCAGCGCGCCAATCCCGGCGATCACCGGCACTGCGCCGGAATACTCCGTTGCCAGACGCAGGACGCTCGCGCGCTCGCTGCGGCTAAAGTAGGGATAACATCCCGTAGAACCGAGCGCGCCGATGGAGTCGACGCCAGCAGCGCGCAGTTTTTCAATAATGCTGATATAGGCCGCCTCATCCAGGCGGTCATCGAGAAGCGGCGTCAGCGCAAAAGCGCTTAATCCTGTGAAGTCCATTCTTGTTCCCTCATTACGCAAACCCAATCAGGCTTTTTTCAGTGTGGCAACCCGGCATCATACGGCCTAACCCGGCGATCAGTTCGTCGCCTGCCTCACATAATGCATCGAGCGGCATCGCCGGCAGACTCTCAAGGATAAACCACATCTGGCTGTCTGCCGCGCTCAGACGCGTACGCACACCCTGACGCCAGTTCCAGCGTCGACAGGTTACACCCTGCTCATCGCGCCAGATAACCTCTCCTGGCTCCGGTGATTCCAGCGCCAGTTCGCCCTCTTTCATGGTATCGAACGGCTCGCTGCCATCGGCCAGCGTCAGGCAGGGCGCGCCGACATACGCGGCGATATTTTCGCCACCTACCGGCACAGCGTAGCGCAAACTGATGGCGTTATAGAGATCGACTACCGGGTCAATGGCGGGCAGGACGCCGTCTCGCAACACGCGTTTTCGCAAAGCCTGGGCAGAACAGGGCGTGCGTTTGGGTTTCGCGCCAAACTGTTTAAACACTTCATCCCAGGCCGCCAGGTGCGCATCCGCCCACGAAGGCTCGCCCGCCGTGACCAGTGCACAAGCATGCTTTAACGCCTCTTCGCCCACCTGCGGGTGAATCAGCGGCGCGGCCTGCAGCGAGATGCTGATAGCGCGAAAGCCGGGCGCCAGCACGGCAAGACGCGCATCGATTGACGGCTGAACGGAAAGCATTGGATAATCCTTTTTAGTGACCATTTTATTGCACAGTATCGACCGATGACCAAAAAAGTCAATAAACCGACCGACTCCGGCGCGGATATCCAGCGTGTCAGTGAAGCGGTTGCCGCGCGAATTAAAGCGTTTCGTAAGCAGCAAAAACTCTCGCTGGATGAGCTCTCCCGCCGGGCGGGCGTCAGCAAAGGTATGCTGGTCGAGATTGAAAAATGTCTCGCCAACCCGAGCATCGCGCTGCTGTGTAAAATTGCAGCGGCGATGGGCGTCTCGGTGGCCGACATTGTTGATGTCGCCAGTAAACCGCTGGCGCATCTGATTGCCAAAGAGGATATTCCGCTGCTCTGGCGCGGCGAGAAAGGCGGCAGCGCGCGCCTGCTGGCGGGCACCAGCGGGCCAGATATGCTTGAGCTGTGGCGCTGGGAGATCTTTCCCGGTGAGCGTTTTACCTCACCCGGCCATCCGGTCGGCACCGTCGAGTTGCTGCACGTTGAACGCGGTACGCTGACGTTAGAGGTCGCGCAAACATCGCTGGTTATTGCCGAAGGGTGCTCTGCCGTGGCGCAAACCGATGTGCCGCACCACTACGCCAACGATGGCGACCTCCCCGTGGTCTTTACCATGACGGTCAGTGAACGCCACGCCTGAGCCCGCATTAACGCCATGATGATTTAATGGCGTTATGCTTTGTGTCGCCCTGCTTAAGTTAACGCGCCGCGCTGTCGGCACCCTCTTCGTGACTTAATCAGGATCTTATGCAAACCAAGCTACACGGGCCGCTGTTTCTCGCGATCCTCAGCGCGCTGATGGCCTTCACCTCCCTGTCGACGGATATCTATCTGCCCGCGATGCCGCTGATGGCGCGCGAGCTGCAGGGCGATGTCGAACTGACCATCACTGGATTTTTGATGGGCTTCGCGCTGGCGCAGCTGGTGTGGGGGCCGGTGAGCGATGCCATCGGTCGCCGCAAGCCGCTGTTTATCGGCATGGTACTGTTTATCATCGGCTCGGCGGGGTGTGCGTTATCGACGGAGATCCATCAGATGGTGTTCTGGCGCGTGTTTCAGGCATTTGGTGCCTGTACCGGGCCGATGCTGGCGCGGGCGATGATCCGCGACCTCTTTGTGCGTACCCGGGCGGCGCAGATGCTCTCCACCCTGACCATTATTATGGCGATCGCCCCGATTATCGGGCCGCTGGCGGGCGGGCAGATTATTAAGTTCACCACCTGGCATGCGGCCTTCTGGATCCTGGTGGTGATTGGCGGGCTGATGTTTGTCTCCCTCTTCGCGCTGCCGGAAACCCTGCCCGCTGAGAAGCGCATTCATGCGTCGCTGGCGGGCGTATTTCGTAACTACTTCACGCTGCTGCGCAATCGCGCGTTTATGCGTTACACGCTGTGCGTCACCTTTTTCTATGTCTCCGCGTACGCCTTCGTCACCGGCTCGCCGTTCGTTTATATCGGCTATTACGACGTCGCGCCGCAGCATTTTGGCTGGCTGTTTGCGCTCAATATTGTTGGTCTGATGGGGATGAGTGCCGTTAACCGACTGCTGGTGCAGCGCCATCCGCTCGATAAATTGCTGAAGATCGCCGTCACGCTGGCCGCCCTCGCGGGCATAGTGCTGGCGCTGCTGGTGAAGCTGCAATTCGGTGGTCTGGTTGCAGTGCTGATTACGGTGTTTGTCTTCTTTTCGATGAACGGCATTATCGCCGCCGCCTCGACCGCCGCCGCGCTGGATACCGTCCCGGCCTTTGCCGGCTCAGCCTCGGCGCTGATTGGCTCGCTGCAATATGGCAGCGGCATTATCTCTTCCCTGCTGCTGGCCACGTTTCGCGACGGCACGCCGTGGACAATGGCGTGGATCATGGCGCTGTTCGCCGTCGCCAGCGCCGCGATGGCCTGGCGGGTCGGCTCCCAGCAATAGAGGGCGATGCCGGATGGCGGCTTGCGCCTTATCCGGCCTACGGGGTTTGCAGGCCGGATAAGCATCGAGGTATGGCGGGTTTAAAGCCGGATTTTATTAATCTGATCAATACGCAACGTATTCATATTAAGAATGCAACCTAACATAGCTTCACCAAATACATGGGTGCCCATCGCTTGTGTGCCCACCAGTTCACAGTAGCTGTTTCTGTACTGAAGCCACTCTTTCTGATTCTGCTTATAGGTTGCCAGCATGCGGTCTTTCTGCTCCTGAGAGCCGAGCCACCAGCGCATGTAGTCAAAAGAGGCGATCTCTTTCAGCTTCGCTTCATAAGCCTTATTCAGCGCAGCCTCGGAGGTATCGTTTAAATCCGCCAGGCACTCATCATTGTTTTCGCCATATTGTTCGATGCAGTGGGAAATGCTTTTTTGCGTGGAATAAGCATGATGGCTAAACAGCAGGAGCAGGGAAACCAGGGCGTAAGCTTTCATAATCTTTATTACAGCCGACAGTGAAGGTGGCGCGATTATAAAGCCTTATTTTATGAAGTGGAGAAGTTCGTAGGCCCGGTAAGCAGCGCGCCACCGGGCATTTAGCGGTTTATGCGCCGGCTTTATTCAGTGCGGCGATCTCATCGGTAGAGAGGTTCAGCGCCACGGCGGTAGCGAAGCTCTCGACGTGCGCAGTTTTGGTCGCGCTGGCAATCGGCGCGGTGACGCCCGGTTGGTTAATAAGCCAGGCGAGCGCCACTTCGGCGGGTTTCACATTATGATTCGCCGCCACCTTATCGAGTGCGTCGAGAATGGCGAAGCCGCGCGGATTCAGGTATTTGGCGATGCCCTGCCCGCGCTGGCTCTGGCTAAGATCGCTTTCGCTGCGATATTTTCCTGACAGGAAGCCGGAAGCGAGGCTGTAGTAGGTCACCACGCCAATATTTTCCCGCACCGTTAAATCCTGCAACGCGCCTTCAAAGCTCTCGCGATCGTAGAGGTTATATTCCGGTTGCAGCACCTGGTAGCGCGGCAGCCCTTTCTCGTCCGCTACTTTCAGCGATTCTGCCAGCTGTTGGGCGTCGAGGTTGGACGCGCCAATCGCGCGGATTTTCCCCGCTTTCAGCAGCTTTTCATAAGCGCCTAACGTTTCATCGTAGGGCGTTTCGCTATCCGGCCAGTGGGAGAAGTAGAGGTCGATATAGTCCGTTTGCAGGCGACGAAGTGAGTCATCAACCGCCTGCTCAATCCAGCGTGCCGAGAGCCCTTTTTTGCCGGGTTCGCCCATATCGGCGCCCACTTTAGTAAACAGGGTGATCTTGTTGCGATGACCCGGGTGCGCCGCCAGCCACTTACCAATAATGGTTTCCGATTCGCCACCCTTGTTGCCCGGTGCCCATGCAGAGTAAACGTCTGCCGTATCGATCGCCGTAAAGCCCTTTTCCAGTAACGCGTCCAGCAAACTGAAGCTCTGCTGCTCATCGACGGTCCAGCCGAACACATTGCCGCCAAAAACTAATGCCGGGATCTGTAACCCCGTGGTGCCTAATGAACGTAATGCCATCGCCACTTCCTCCTGTGAAGGTCAAACTTTAAGCCTGGCGCGTAATGGCGATCGCTTTTGGTTATCCGTGCGGTTTTTCCGCCGCCAGGCTGCGCAACTGCGCGGTTACCGGTCGTAATGTTTCCCGTAAAACCGCGTGCAGGTGGCGAATCGCCGGGGAGAACTGTTTGCGATGCGGGCAGATAAGGTTAAGCGGCGCGGCCTCGCCGGGATGCTGCGGCAGCAACACCTCCAGCCGCCCGGCCAGCACATCGGCGCTGATGTCGATCCACGACTTGTAGACAATACCCATCCCTTCCACCGCCCAGCGGCGGGCGACATCCGCGTCGTCGCACAACATGCGGCTTTTGACGATCAGTTGTCGGCGCAGGCCATTTTCCGGAAAGCTCCATTTGTCATACACCTGGTTGTTCATGGTGAAGAGCAGACAGTGATGGTTAACCACCTCATCAAGGGTTTGCGGCCTGCCGTGCTGCGCCAGATAAGCGGGCGACGCAGCGAGCACACGGCGGTTATCTTCGGCAATCGGCAGCGCTACATAGCTGCTGTTATCCAGCACGCCGTAGCGGATAGCAACATCCACCGGATCGCGAAACACATCGCTAAGCTGATCGGAAAGGGAGAGGCGCAGAGAGACCTTCGGGTACTGGGCGCAAAAACGGGTGATGATCGGCAGCAGCACGTTGCGCCCCAGATCGGATGGCACCGCCATGCGCAGCTCGCCCTGCGGTTCGTTATCGCCGCTGTGCAGGCTCTCTGCTCCGGCACGCACCACCTCCAGCATCTCCTGGGCGAAGGGGAGATACTTTTCGCCTTCGGCGGTTAAGCGCAGGCTACGGGTCGAGCGCACAAACAGGCGCTTATCGAGATCGCGCTCCAGGCGGTGCACCGCTGCGCTGACCTGGCCGGGGAGCAGCCCGGCTTCGCGCGCGGCGTTAGAAAAACTGCCCAGCAGCGCCGAGCGAACAAACAGCGTGACATCTTCCAGCCGAATCATCATCTCTCCGAACGGCAAATAACAAGCGCTTCTGTTGTGCCAGAAAAGCGGGCGCAGGCAAACCGCATTTTCACTTTGCGAGTGAAAGTGTTGCCGTTTTTCACTAATTTATCTTCGCTGGCGTTGCGTTTATCCTCGGCGACTCTACGGGACGGTGCGCCCCACGTTATTTGAATGTTCGCCAGGAGAGAAAAATGACCCTTGATGAAGCCGTAATTTCCCGCCATACCGTCAAAGCCTTCGACCCCGCTCAGCGCGTGCCGCAGGAGAAGATCGACACCCTGCTCAACGTGCTGCAAAACAGCCCCTCTTCCGTTAACTCGCAGCCGTGGCACTTTGTTGTTGCCTCAAGCGAGGAGGGACGCGCGGCGATGGCGAAATCCGCCACCAGCAACTTCATCTATAACAAACCGAAAATTGCCGATGCCTCACACGTGATTGCGCTCTGCATGCGCAGCGATCTCGATGAAGCCCACCTGCAAGAGGTGCTGGCACAGGAGGAGAAGGATGGCCGCTTTGTGGCTGACGGCGCGAAAGCGGGTCAGGATAAGGGCCGCCGCTCCTATGTCGATCTGCACCGCTATGAGCAGCGCGATCTGCCGCAGTGGATGGAGAAACAGGTCTATCTGGCGCTCGGCGGCCTGCTGCTCAGCGCAGCGATGCTCGGCATCGATGCCACGCCGATGGAGGGATTTGACGCGCGTGAACTCGACCTGGCGCTGGGCCTGCGCGAGAAAGGGCTGACCAGCGTCGTGCTGGTATCGCTCGGCGTGCGCAGCGAGCAGGATTTTAACGCCGCGCTGCCTAAATCCCGCCTGCCGCGCGACGAGATCTTCACCTTTATCTAAAAATGGAAGCCCGGTTCACCGGGCTTCTTATTTGTTGCATTCTCTTGCAGGCCAACCAGTCCATCACCCGCATTTCCCTACTTTCCCGCTTTGACCAGGACATTGCATGCGGTAGTTTTTTACCCTATTTGCATAATTTAACGTTCAGTCTGGAAGAGGCAGAAACTCTATCTGAAGTTAATCGTCTCTGACGATGTACTGATCGTGTCGTTTAAGGAGAGATAAATGAAATGCCCTGTTTGCGGCGCTGCGGGACTCAAACATGACACCCGCAACATTGAATACCGTTACAAAGGGAAAGTGACTACGCTCACTGCCATCGCAGGCGAGTACTGCGACGCATGTGGAGAGATCATTTTTGACCGTCTGAACGGTGAACATTACTCAAAACAGGTTGCAGCTTTTGTCCGCAAAGTTAACGCCGAAGAAGTTGATCCTCAGTTTATTGCCACCATCCGAAAGCGGTTTAATCTCGATCAGCGCCAGGCGGCAGAGATGTTTGGCGGCGGCGCAAACGCCTTTAGCCGATACGAAACCGGGCGTGTTGCCCCGCCAAGACCTTTAGTTTTGCTCTTTAAGGCGCTGGACAAGCATCCAGAGCTTTTCGAGGAACTAAAACATGCCTGAAAGCCCGGTTCACCGGGCTTTTTGCTTGTCTGCCCGGCGAACCGGGCATGAACGGGGTTAGATCGTCGCTTTCGCGGCGTTGAGCCCCGGAACGAGGATCACTTTGCGGCAATCTTCTGCATGCTTATCGAAGATCTCATAGCCGCGGGCGGCCTCTTCGAGCGGCATATGGTGCGTTACAATCTCTTCCGGTTTGAGATGGCCGGACTCAATCAGCGGCAGCAGGTCTGGCAAGAATGAGTGGACGTGAGTCTGCCCCATTTTGAAGGTCAGCCCCTTATCGAAGGCGTCGCCAAACATAAAGGCGTGAATAAACCCGGCGTAGACGCCCGGCACGCTGACAATCCCACCGCGCCGCACGGCGGCAATCGCCTGGCGCAATACTTTGCCGCTGCTGCCCTCGATTTTCAGGGTGCTGAGCACCGTTTCGGTGGTGCTGCCTTTGGCTTCAAAGCCCACGGCATCAATCACCGCATCAACGCCGCGATGTCCGGGCGTGTTTTCGATAATCCACGCCGCCGGATCGTCATTCTTATCAAAGTTGATGGGAATAACGCCGTAGCGGTCGCGGGCGAAGGCGAGCCGGTAGTCGCTGTCATCGATCATGAAAATCTGTTCAGCCCCTTCCAGACGGGCGCACGCCGCCGACAGCAGCCCGACAGGGCCCGCGCCGTAAATCGCCACGCTTGAGCCCTGTTTAATTTCGGCGTTTTTTACCGCCTGCCAGGCCGTGGGCAGAATATCGGAGAGGAACAGCACCTTCTCGTCAGAGAGCGTATCCGGCACTTTAAACGGCCCGGTATTGGCCTTCGGCACGCGGACATACTCCGCCTGGCCACCGGGAATACCGCCATAGAGATCGCTGTAGCCAAACAGCGCCGCCGGCGGAGTAATGCCTTTTCGGTTTAGCGCTGCACCTTTGCCTTCGTTCGTTTCCGAACAGGCGGAGTATTGATGGAGCTTACAGAAAAAACATTCGCCGCAGGCGATAACAAACGGGATCACCACCCGGTCGCCCTTGCTGACCGCATGCACGCCAGCCCCGGTCTCGACCACTTCGCCCATAAACTCATGGCCGAAGATGTCACCGTGATGCGTACCGGGGATTTTGCCGTGATAGAGGTGCAGATCCGAGCCGCAAATTGCCGTTGCGGTCACGCGGAGGATAATATCATCCGCCGCCTGGATAATCGGATCGGGGTGGTTATCGACGCTGACTTTATGTGAACCGTGATAAGTAAGTGCTCTCATGTACCGTGTTCCCCATGATTTCAGACAGGACTGATAAGCATAGAACAGCCTGGGGAAGCACGGCGAAGCGGCACTACATCTTATCCACCCAGTGGCAGGCAACATGATGCCCGGAAGCCACTTCACGCAGCGCTGGTGCCTGTTCACGGCAGATCTCCGTGGCGTGCGGGCAGCGCGACGAAAAGCGGCAGCCCGGCGGCGGTCGCGAAGGGTCAGGGATCTCGCCCTGCACCGCCGCTACCGGCTCACGCAGCGGATCGAGAGTCGGCACAGCAGCCAGCAGCGCACGGGTATAGGGGTGCAGCGGCTGGTTGAAGAGCGTGTCGCGGCTGGCGGTCTCCACCAGTTGCCCGAGATACATCACCGCCACGTCATCGCACAGATGTTCGACCACGCCGAGATCGTGGGAGATAAAGAGAAACGTGACGCCGAAGTCGTCGCGAAGATCGGCGAACAGGTTAATAATCTGCGCCTGAATGGAGACATCCAGCGCCGAAATCGGCTCGTCGGCAATAATAAAGTCGGGGTTGAGGATCAGCGCGCGGGCAATGCCAATTCGCTGGCGCTGGCCGCCGGAAAACTCATGGGGAAAGCGGTTGTAGTGCTGCGGTGCCAGCCCGCAAATCTTCATCACCGCAATAACCTTGTCATACAGCTCTGCGCGGGTGCAGAGCTTATGCTCCAGCATCGCTTCACCAATCGCATCGCCGATGCGAATGCGCGGATTGAGCGAGCTGTAGGGATCCTGAAACACCAGCTGAATTTTCGGTCGCAGGGCGCGCAGCGCCTTCGCCGGGAGATCGCCCAGCTCCTGGCCGCGATATTTCACGCTGCCCGCGGTTTTGTCGTACAGCCCCAGCAGCGTACGTCCGACGGTAGTTTTGCCGCTGCCGGATTCGCCGACCAGGCCAAAAATGGTGCCAGGGCGAATGTTAAAACTGACGCCATCAACCGCGCGCACCTCTCCGGTCTGCTGACCAAACAGCCCGTCGCGCAGCGGGAAGTACTTCTTCAGGTCGTTAACTTCAATCACATACTCTGCGCTCATGCCTGCGGCTCCGTTAACGCACTGTGAATACAGGCCGCCTGCCGGGTCTCGTCGCCCACCAGCGGCGGAATGCCGCGCCGACAGGCGTCGGTCGCGCGCTCGCAGCGATCGTAAAATGCGCACCACGGTGGCAGTTCAGCCAGATCGGGCACCTGGCCGGGAATCGAGTAGAGCCGACGCCGCCGCTCGCCCGGCACCGGACGCGAGGCGATCAGCCCTTTGGTGTAGGGGTGCAGCGGATGACGTAACACGTCGGCGGTTGGTCCCTGCTCAACAATCCGCCCGGCGTACATCACCACCACATGCTCCGCCATCTGCGCGATCACGCCCAGATCGTGAGTGATCAACATCAGCGCCATATCGTGCGCCTGCGCCTGGTCGCGCAGCAGCCGCAGGATTTGCGCCTGCACGGTGACATCCAGCGCGGTAGTTGGCTCATCGGCGATTAACAGCTTCGGCTGGCAGCTCAGTGCCATAGCTATCATGATGCGTTGCAGCATGCCGCCGGAGAGTTGATGCGGATAGCTGCTCATCAGGCTCTCTGCCCGCGCCAGCCCCACTTCAGCAATTAATTGCGTTGCGCGCTGCCAGGCCGCTTTCGGCGACAGTCCGCGATGGCGGATCAGCGGTTCGCACAGCTGCTCACCGATGGTCAGCACCGGGTTGAGGGCGGTCATCGGCTCCTGGAAAATCATCGCCAGCTGGTTGCCGCGCAGATCGGCCATTTTCGACGGCTTCAGGCGCAGCAGATCCTCGCCCTGAAAGCGGATTTCCCCGCCGTCGATGCGCGCCGCCTGCGGTGGCAGCAGGCCCATCAGCGACATCGCCGTGACGCTTTTTCCACAGCCGGATTCACCGACCACGCCGATAGTCTGCCCGGCCTGAATGGCAAAGGAGACCTCCTGCACGGCGCGTACGCGCCCCTGCTCTGCGGCGAAAGAGACGGAAAGTTGGTTAAACGTGACCAGCGGTTCGCTCATTTCAGGCTCCGTTTCATTTTCGGATCGAGCGCATCGCGCAGGCCATCGCCCAGCACGTTAATGGCAATCACGGTAATAAAAATGGCGATCCCTGGCGGCATCCACAGCCACGGACGGCGTTGAAAATCGATCAGGCTGTTAGCGGCATCCATCATATTGCCCCACGATGGCGTCGGCGGTACTACGCCCATGCCAAGGTAGCTGAGCGCCGACTCCATCAGAATGGCGTTCGCCACCGCCATGGTCGCCATCACCACCAGAATCGGCACCGTGTTGGGCAACAGGTGACCAAACAGACGACGGCGCGAGGAGAGGCCCAGCACTTGGGTTGCCAGCATAAAATCGCGCTCGCGCAGGGAGAGGATCTGCCCGCGCACCAGCCGCGCCAGCTTCGGCCACTCCAGCAGGCTGAGCATCACCACCACCATGTAAATACGCGACTCGGCGGGGAAATCGAGCTCCGACAGCATCGCCCCGGCGACAATCAGCAGCGGCAGGCTTGGGATGGTCATCACCAGATCCGCCAGCCGCATAATCACTTTATCGGTCCAGCCGCCCGCATAGCCCGACAGCGCGCCAAGCAGGTAGCCGAGCGCCACGGAGAGCAGCATGGTCAGCAGGCCAATAATCAGCGAGATACGTCCGGCCAGCAGCAGGCGGGTATAAACATCACGCCCGAGGAAGTCGGTGCCCAGCCAGTGCTCAGCACCAGGAGGTTTGTTGATCATCAGCGCATCGGTGGCGTCGTTTTTCCACGGCGACCAGATTGGCCCGACAATGCACCAGACAGCCATCACAATCAGCGCCAGCAGGCAGAGCATCGCCAGCCGGTTGTGACGCAGCGCACGCCACGCCTGTCGCCACGGTGACGGCGTCGCCTGAGCCAGCGCCGGGATCTCTGCTTTGCGCAGACGGCGGTTGGTTGAGAAGAGTGAACCCAGCATCATCACCTCACCCGGATACGCGGGTCAGCCCACGCGTAGAGCACATCGGCAATCAGGTTGCCGACAATGGTTAATACCGCCAGGAAGAGGGTGAAACCCATCAGCACGGGGTAATCCCGCGCGGCCAGCGAATCGATATGAATATGCCCGGCACCCGGCCAGTTAAACACTTTTTCAGTGATGATCGCCCCGGAAAAGAGCCCCGGCAGCTCAAAACCGAGCAGAGTGATAATCGGCAGCAGGGCATTGCGCAGCGCGTGTTTGAAGATCACCGTGCGCTCGCGCAGCCCTTTGGCGCGGGCGGTGCGGATAAAGTCCATCTTCACCACATCGAGCATGCTGGCGCGGAAGTAGCGCGTCAGGCTGCCCGCCTGCAACATCACCAGCGCCAGCACCGGCAGCGCCAGATGCGCGGCAACCTGCATCACCCACGCCCAGCCGCTTTCATCGCTGCCGGTATTGGTCATGCCGCCCACCGGCAGCCAGTGCAGATCGACGGCGAACCACTTAATCAGCAGCAGGCAGAGGAAAAAGGTCGGAAAGGACATGGCGGCGAAGACCACCACGCTCACCACGTGGTCAAACAGCGAATTGGGTTTCAGCGCTGAAGCAATGCCGACCGCGAGGCCGATCCCCCAGTAGAAGACCAGCGCCACGCTTGCCAGCAGGAAGGAGTTCCAGATGTACTGGTTCAGCAGTTGGCTGACCGGGATCTGGTATTGCAGCGAGAAGCCGAGATCGCCGCGCAGCAGCTGGCCGAGCCAGTGCAGATAGCGGGTAAAAAGGGGCTGATCGAGGCCGTAAATCGCTTTCAGTTCAGCGGCGCGGGCGGCGGTCAGGGTGATATTGCCGTCGATAAAGTCGCCGGGTGTTTTGGCGAACAGCATAAAGATGATCAGTGAAGCCAGCAGCAGCATTGGCACGGTTTGCAGCAGCCGCCTGAGGATAAAGTTTCCCATAACGCTCTCATGCCCGCCGCCGGGCAGTCCCGGCGGCGGTGAAGGTCTTACTTAACGATTTTGACATCCGGCAGGCTGCCGGTCAGGCCGTTATAGATGTCCGGTTTGAAGCCGGTCACGCGGGCGCTGCTCGCCGACAAAATCTGGCGGTAGCCAAGGAGAATCACCGGCGGATCGTCGGCCAGCACTTTATAGAGCTGGTGGTAGATCGGTTTGCGTTTCTCAACATCCAGTTCGGCGTTGCCTTCGTTAATCAGCTTATCGACCTGCGGATTGTTATAGCCCGACTCTTTCGATTCCGTGCTGTAGTAATCCCAGACGCCATCATGGGGATCGTTCAGCGTGCTGGTGCTAAACGAGGCGAGATCATAGTTGCCCGCTTTGCGCTGGGACATCAGAGCGTTGAAGTCCACCACCTGCGGTTTCAGCAACACGCCAATCTGCTGCCAGTTCTCTTTGGCGATAGGGATCAGCGCATCGTTGAGCACTTTTTTGCTCACCAGCAGCGTCAGTTCGAGGCGTTTGCCATCTTTTACGCGGATGCCATCCGGGCCCGGTTTCCAGCCTGCTTCATCAAGCAACTTTTTCGCCTGTGCCGGATCGTACTTGTAGGGGTTTACGCCATCGGCGTTATAGGCCCAGGAGATAGGCGCGATCGGCTCAATCGCCACTTTGCCGTAGCCCTGATAGACCACATCAATCAGTTTCTGGCGATCGAGGCCATAAATCAGCGCCTGACGCACTTTCGCATCCTGCAACGCCGGGCGATGCACGTTGAACTCCACTTTGCTGTAGTCGCTGGAGCCGTAGAGGTTGATATTGGCGAAGCCCAGCATTTTGAGCTGCTCAATATCATCCGGGCGCGAGGTAAAGGCGTCGTAATCGGTCTCGCCGGTCTGGAAAAGCTGGAAGTTGGTCGACGGGTTGGTCACGCGATAGATAAAGCGCGGCGTCGGCGGTGTACCACGGTAGAAATGGGTATTGGCGTGGAAGCGGATCTCCTGGCCCGGAATGTATTTGTCGTAGACGTACGGCCCGTTACCGAGCGGCTTGCCGTGCAGCGTGCGTAAATAGTCGAGATTGCCGCGCTGATACCCTTTGCCGTAATAGGCTTTCGACAGCACTGGCCCGCCGATTTTCGCCAGCGTCGTCGCGCCCGGCTGGGTGGTGGTCACTTGCAGCGTGTGGGCATCGATCACTTTCAGGCCGCTGACGCTCTCCGCTTTGCCCGCTTTATACTCCGCGCCGCCCGCGATATTCGCTAACGTGATATCGGTATCGCCGTCATATTTCGGGTCATAAAGCACGGTTAAGGTGAACGCCACATCTTCTGCGGTGAGCGGTGAACCGTCGCTAAAGGTCAAGTTGGGGCGCAGCTTGATGGTGTAGACCTTATTGTCCGGGCTGATGGTCCAGCTCTCAGCCAGGCCCGGCACCAGCTTGCCGTGGCTATCCCAGTCGATCAGGCGTGAGAAGATGACGTTAGTGACGTTCTCATCCCAACCGTTAACGAAAAAGTAGGGGTTAAAAATGCCCTGCGGCTCAGAGATGCCGGCCACAACGGTATCTTTACGTAATTTCGCCGCCGTCGGGATCTGGCTGGCATCCGTTGCGGGTGTGATGCCCTCTTTTAAGGGTTCATCGGCGAAAGAGGCGGTGGAAAACGCCACCATGCCGCTGAGCAACGCAATTTTCAGCGCAAGGGTGAAGTGCGTGGGCTTTGTTGTTAAGCGATTCAGTAACCTGGCCAAAATTGCTCCCTCATCAAGTCATTGCATGTAATTTACAAATCATGACGAAAGATAAGAGTCGCACTTCAACCTGTCTAACAACGAAAACGTATGGCTTATAGCAAACTGACCTTAGCAATCTTATGGCTAACCAGCTGACTTTTTTAGCTAAGGATTTACCTGGCTATCCTCTATAAAGACCACGCAATAAATCACGCGGATGGTGCCCGGCCGACCGGTGGGAGAGTGTGACAATGGCTTAGCAAGCTGGTTAGTCAGCCAGGCGTAATAAAAATACCCGCTTGAGATTATTTATTGAACAGGCCATTATTATTTGCAGACAAAAAGAAAAAACAGAAGAATATTCTTAACGAAAGCGCAATTCCTGCTAATTATCTACAGAGAGATTATTATCACTAAAAGCTTTTTTCCATGAGATAATAAATTCCTGGTTTTACTTATCGCTTTATTACTGCCTGAATCACGCTATTCTGGGGCTGAATACACAATTTTATGTGACACAGATCACATAAAATTGTCTGTTTGCCGCTAACCCTTTTTTTGCCGATTTGAAAAAAGCAGCAACAAAAAATATCTTACTTAATAGACCAGGAGGTTGCTTTAACCATTTAACGATGAGGGTTAAATAAATGGCATCACAACAGTGCCGCATGGGGAATAGTAATAAAAACAATCACACTTCAGGAATATTAATTACTCTTTATCATGCCCGCCGCGACATCATTTGCTTTGGTATAGTAGGTTTTATGTTGGCGATACTGAGTACATTTTATTACCCTCAACAATGGCTAACATCACTCACCATCAGCTCTGCAGAAAAATTTTCTCTTTATCCCCTGATGGCCTGTATACAAAACTTTTATGGTGCTGAAGTGGTAATTGAAGCTGACGATTTTTTTAATGACTACCTTATTTACTTAAAAAGAGTTATCGCTCGCGGTGAGTGGCAGGATATCTATCTTGATGATTCCAACCCTAATCAAATTAGAATATCCCTACTCTCGTGGTTTGCCGGCGCGCAGAATACGTCAATTCAGTTGGTGCTGCAGCAAGCGAACAATGAGCAGCAGAGCATGATTAACGAAATCAGTAAATGTTATTTAGAAGATATTAACCACACGTTTTACCGTATAGATAAAGAGTCTTATCAACTCTATCCCGTGCGAATGCGCTACAGCATCAGGATGTTTGTTGCTACTGCCATGGGAGTGATTGGCGTCAGTTTATTTGTTCTGCTCAGGGAAAAATGGCGGCAACTTGCCAGAGACTTTTACTATCAAAGAAACGAGGACGTTATGGAACGGAATAGCCATGAGCCGGATCGGTTCAAAGAAAATTGTACTGAAGAGAAATACTGGCAAGACGAAGAAGGCAATAAGAAAAAAAGGGTTGCAGACGGAACTATTGCAGCAATAACCATCTATTTAATCATGTTGGTCGTCAGCTTAATTTGGCTCGGTCTGGAAATTTACACCGGGCTTTAAAAAGGAAATACCTCTCATACTTGCAGGTATAAATAAAGGGAGTTTTTGTATGTCTGCTGAGATCATCGTCTTTAGCTATTCCTGGCCTGCGCTCCTGGCCATCACCGCATTTTTTGAAAAAAACAGTTTTATCGTTATAAAAATATACCAGGATGAGCAAAAGCTTTTAGAGGCCCTGCATAAAAACACCTCACTCCCCTTAATCATTGATGCGTCACCGCACCGCAAGGTATTACTTATTGCAGCGGTCGCCTCAACGTCACGCCTGCGCGCCGTTTTCTTTACCGCGCGTAAAATCCATCTCAATGACAAAGTCGTTGCTGAATTTTATTTTGAAGAGAAGCGCTGCATAACGCATTCGAAACTGATTACCCTGACGCGTGCAGAGATAGAGACAGCGATGCGTGTGGATCGCTCACCGGTCTGCCTCTCGCCGGGTATTATGCGACCAAGAATGATGAATCTGCTCTATGACAGGCAAACGTTATATAAAGAGATTCAAGACAAAATCTATCACCGGCTTTATTTGCTGGGTGCAACGCCCAATGAGATTAATACCCTGCGACTGCTTATTGCTGGTTTCTCCATACAAAAAATAGCGGAATTAAAGAACCTACAGATTAAGACCATATATGCCTACAAATCACAACTCGCGCAAAAAATTGAGCACACCATGTCTTCCCGTGAGTTGATTCGCGTATTAAGCGTTGAGGATAAAAATCAGGATAACGAGTGCCTTAACCATTTGTATAAGACCCGCTGTAATAATGAGAGAGCGCTCTGCGAAACCTGCCCGCTTTACCATTTCTGCTATGACTCAGAATCTGACAAGTGTAATTTACCCTGCCATGAAGGATGTAAAACAGGGACAGATGAGAACCCTCCCTGATCACGTTATTTAATCTGATAGTGAAATCAGGGGCTTTATAACTCACGGGCATCTCGCTATATTCCACTCATTATTTCTGCGCTTTCAGAACGCATTCGCCTGGGCATTAGGGATTATTCCAGCCTTCTTTTTTGCATTGAAGGTAGTGCCCAGACGAATGCTTTTTATTTTCTGCACGCCTGCCTGTTTCAGGTTTTCTCATCAGCATGATTTTTAATCAGGCTGACCGCCACCACCTCTATCTCGCGCAGCGTCATATATTTCAGCCGATCCCCATCAAGCTCCAGTCGGACTGTGCGAAATACACGCCCATCCGTCAGGGAGACCAGCGGACAATAGAGGCGGCTGGCGAGGTTAGTAATGCCAGCGACTTTCCAGAGGCTCTCTCTCTTTTCCACGGCTATTCTCCTTGGCTCTGCGGCGGCCTGCCAAAAAAAAGCCGGTCCACAGACCGGCAAATCTAACAAGTCGTACAAGTCAGACCATCAACGCAGGGGTATATGAAAAAACGCACTCTCAATTCAGTAACAGGCTGCCATTTGCATGGTGTGGCAGCAGGGTGAGAACCATTCAATATCATCGGAATAACGTCGGCTTTCTGGCTTAAACGGCACGCTGTAGCTGGTCAGCCGTGAACGGTTATCGCTAAGCCCCATAAAACAGGTGCAGCAGGATGCACACAGATCGCAAGAGAGGGGGCACTCTGACAGGTTGCGGAAATAGTCGTGATGCCGCAGCCCATCAGGGTCGATTCTTTTTTGCTTTTCGCCGGCGATGCGGACGAAATGTCTGGCCACAGCATTGCGGCCAGTGGGAAGAAGGGGGGTAAATGAATCCGTCGACACCTGTACGATTGCAGCGGATATTGGCTTCTGAATATGTGAATCCGCAGGCATGGCGACCATCATAATAATAAAAGCGAACAGGATTTTTATCCCTGAATCACATATATTCGAGTGCCGCATAGCTACCTTCCTTATTAAAAGAATGGATTTTACAGGTACGACTCGATACCGATTAAGCTCCCTTAAAATCGATGTATGATAGGTTTGTTTATTTTCTATTACATTTCAATAGCGAAGGATGAGTTTGGGAAAGGTTAACCGCCGAAGAGAGTATTCTTATCCGCTATAAAATAAAAAGCCTCCGTCTGGAGGCCCATTTATTTAGCGTTTTCTTACGTCCGGAATAATTAAATCCCCACGAACGCGATATGTCCCTAATACGCTCTGCGTTTTTTCATTGAGCCACGACACAATACGCGCGGCCATTGCATCCATTGAATATTCAATCGCCGGAATCGTCGGAATACCCGGCAGATGCAGCGAGCCGGCGAGGCTGAAGACCATAATATCTTCCGGCACCGACTTATTAAACGCCTGTAACTGCGGGATCACGCGCTGCGCTTCCTGCTCATCGGCAACCAGTAAGGCGTTGAAGTTAAGCGTGGTGGCATTGTTCAGCAGCACCTGCAGCGCCACGGATGATGAGGTGTCATCCATAAACACCAGGTTGCGGTTAAAGGGCAGGAAATTGTTTTCCAGCGCCAGTTTATAACCGTGCAGCACCTGTTCGGCGGCGGCATTATGCGGGTGAATAAGCGCGATCTGACGACGGCCCTGGCTTGTCAGGTAGTTGCAGGCGGTTTCGGCGGCAAAGGCGCGATCGAACTGAATGCTGTTAAGGGTGGTATCGGCAGACTCGACGCAATCCACGAGAATCACATTTTCGTCGTCAATAGATAGCGGAAAACGGGCACCAATAATCAGCACGTCGTCACACAGCCCGCAGGTGAGTTCATCCAGCGCGCTCATCACCTCCGTTTTGGTGTTAGCAAAGCGCAGCAGCAGGTGCTTCTGGCTCTGGCTGAGATGCTTCTCTAGTGCGTAAAGATAACCAGTGGTCTGGTTAACGTTCTCCTGAGCGCAGATCACGCCGATGCAGCCTGTCGACTGGCTGAGCAGCGACTGGGCGATAACATTGGGCCGATAGTTCAGCTCGTCGACCGCTTTCAGTACCGCGAGACGGCTGGCTTCCTTCACGCCGCGCGAACCGCTCAACACCCGTGAGACTGTGGCTTTCGACACCCCAGCTAAACGTGATACGTCGTTGATTGTAGACATCTTTCTCCCCTGGCAGGCGCAAGGTGCGCCCGCAAAAAACAGACACTGCAATGGCTAATCTATAACCACCGCGAGTATAGCCGTTTCTTTTTTTCATGGAAACCGATTTTCCATTTGCGCCGTTTTGCCTGTTCAAATGGCGCAATTTCGTGACGGAAATCCAATAACTCAGCCTTATTATTTACAGATATTGACAGCTATCACACTTCTATGGCGAATCCATGGAAACCGGTTTCCATATGATATCCAATCGTCTCCGCAATAACTTTTTACACTTCGAGGACGGTTAACGATGTTCAGGATCATGTTGTGTTGCTCAGCCGGTATGTCCACCAGTCTGCTGGTCAGAAAAATGGAAGAGGCGGCGAAAGCCCGCGATATCCCGGTTGAGATCGACGCGTACGGCGTAGCTGAGTTTGATCTGCAGTTTCCACGCTACCAGGTCGTGCTTCTCGGTCCACAAGTTAAATACATGTTAAAAACACTGGCAGAAAAGGCCGCCGCCCAGGGCATTCCGGTACAACCCATCAACCCGATGGATTACGGCATGCAACGTGGCGACGAGGTACTGGACTATGCTCTGTCGCTGATTGAAGCGGCACATTAAAAGGTGTTCTTATGAGTTCCCTCTACCAATCCATGATTACGGTGATTGAGCAAAGCATCACGCCGCTGGCCGGTCGTCTTGGTCAGCAAAAGTACGTTATCGCCATCCGCGACGGCTTTACCGCCGCGCTGCCGTTTATGATCATCGGCTCGTTTATGCTGGTGTTTATCTTCCCGCCCTTTTCAGCGGATACCACCGTCGGCTTCGCCCGCGCGTGGCTTGATTTCTCGACCGAATACCGTGAACAGCTGATGTTGCCATTTAACCTCAGCATGGGGGTGATGACCTTTTTCATCTCTGTCGGCATTGGTGCCAGTCTCGGTCGCCAGTTTAATCTCGACCCGGTAATGACCGGCCTGCTGGCGTTTATGGCCTTTCTGCTGGTCGCCGCGCCTTACAAAGATGGCACCATCTCGACGCAGTATCTCTCGGGGCAGGGTATCTTTACGGCGCTGATCACCTCGATCTACTCGTCACGGGTTTATGCCTGGCTGAAGCAGCACAAGATCACTATTCGTCTGCCGAAAGAGGTGCCGACCGGCGTGGCCCGCTCGTTTGAGATCCTCATTCCGGTGCTGGTGATTATTGGCACGCTGCACCCGCTCAACCTCTTTATCGAAGCGCAAACCGGCATGATTATGCCGCAGGCGATTATGCACCTGCTTGAGCCGCTGGTTTCCGCCTCCGACTCGCTGCCCGCGGTGCTGCTCTCTGTGCTGCTGTGCCAGATTTTCTGGTTCGCCGGCATCCACGGTTCGCTGATTGTCACCGGCATCATGAACCCGTTCTGGATGGCCAACCTCTCCGCAAACCAGGCCGCACTGGCGGCGGGAGCGGCGTTACCGCACGTCTATCTGCAGGGTTTCTGGGATCACTATCTGCTGATTGGCGGCGTCGGCTCCACGTTACCGCTGGCCTTCCTGCTGCTGCGCAGCCGCGTCGCCCATCTGCGTACCATCGGCAAAATGGGCGTGGTGCCGAGCTTCTTTAATATCAACGAACCGATTCTCTTCGGTGCGCCGATCATCATGAACCCGATGCTGTTTGTGCCTTTTGTCTGCGTGCCGCTGATTAACGCCGTGCTCGCCTGGACCGCCACCAAAATGGGGCTGCTGGCACAGGTCGTTTCCCTGACGCCATGGACAACGCCTGCGCCAATCGGTGCTTCATGGGCGGCAAACTGGGCCTTTAGCCCGCTGGTAATGTGTTTGATCTGTATGGTGATGTCCGCCCTGATGTATCTGCCTTTCCTGCGCGCTTATGAGCACTCGCTGATGAAAGCAGAAGAGGAAAAAGCCGCGCAGAGCAGCGCCCCGATGGCGGAAACCGTCAGCAGTAATTAAAAGGAGTCGGTAATGAAATATGAATTTCCCGCAAACTTCTGGTGGGGCAGCGCCTGCTCTGCGCTGCAAACCGAAGGGGAAAGCGAACAGGGCGGTAAAAGCGCCACCACGTGGGATGCCTGGTTTGCCCGTCAGCCGTGGCGTTTTCATCAGCAGGTGGGGCCGCAGCAGACGTCGACCTTCTACCGCCACTGGCAGCAGGATATCGCCCTGCTCAAAGAGCTTAAGCACAACAGCTTTCGCACCTCACTGAGCTGGGCGCGCCTTATCCCGGACGGTACCGGCGAGGTGAACCCGCAGGCGGTAGCGTTTTATAACAGCGTGATTGACGAACTGCTGGCGCAGGGCATTACGCCGTTTATTACCCTGTTCCACTTCGATATGCCGATGGTGATGCAGGAGAAGGGCGGCTGGGAGAGTCGGGAAGTGGTCGACGCCTTCAGCCGCTATGCGCAGATCTGCTTTGAGCTGTTCGGCGATCGCGTGCATCACTGGTTCACCTTCAACGAGCCGATTGTGCCGGTGGAAGGCGGTTATCTTTACGATTTCCACTACCCGAACGTGGTCGATTTTAAACGTGCGGCCACGGTGGCTTACAACACGGTTCTGGCTCACGCCAGCGCGGTGCGCGCCTTTCGTGCCGGGCATCATCCCGGTGAGATTGGCATCGTGCTCAACCTGACGCCCTCTTATCCGCGCTCGCAGCACCCGGCGGATGTGAAGGCGGCGCACTACGCTGACTTACTGTTTAACCGCAGTTTTCTCGACCCGGTACTGCGTGGCGAGTATCCCGCTGACCTGGTGGCGCTGCTGAAAGAGCACAATCAGCTGCCCGCCTGCCAGCCGGAGGATATTGCGCTGATTGCAGAAGGGAAGATCGATCTGCTCGGCATCAACTATTACCAGCCGCGGCGGGTAAAGTGCCGGGAGAGCGCGGTCAATCCCGATTCACCGTTTATGCCGGAGTGGTTGTTTGATTATTACGATATGCCGGGCCGTAAAATGAACCCTTATCGCGGGTGGGAAATTTATGAACCGGGTATTTACGATATTCTCACCAACCTGCGCATTAATTACGGTAACCCACGCTGTTTTATTTCCGAAAACGGTATGGGCGTCGAGAATGAACAGCGCTTTATTGAAAATAGCCAAATAAACGATAGCTACCGAATTAATTTCGTTCGCGATCACCTTATCTGGCTGCATAAAGGGATTAGCGAAGGCAGCAACTGTCTTGGCTACCATATGTGGACCTTTATTGATAACTGGTCGTGGTGTAATGCCTATAAAAACCGCTACGGTTTCGTGCAATTAGATCTCGACACCCAACAACGCACCGTTAAAAAAAGCGGAGAGTGGTTTGCCGCCACCGCTGAGAATAATGGTTTCACTACTCAGGATTAAAAATTATGGTCGCACTTGAAGAGGCGGTAATGGAGATTATCGTCAACGCCGGGCAGTCGCGCAGCCTCTGCTTTGAAGCCCTGCGCTCCGCGCGTGAAGGCAACATCGATGAAGCGAAACTGCTGTTGAAAGAGGCCGATGGCTATGCCCGCCAGGCACACCAGATGCAAACCAAATTAATCGAACAGGATGCTGGCGAAGGCCGTCAGCCGATGACCTTAATTATGGTGCATGCGCAGGACCATTTAATGACGTCGTTATTAGCTCGTGAATTATCTGAGGAGATCGTTCAGCTTTATCAGCGTAACTGAATGGAGAAGTGATTACGGTAAATCTTAATACGTCTGTACCCAACTTAATAAAATAAAGCAGTCTGTTTTGATGATGGCAATATTCCACTCTGTAACAGAGCGGAAGGTTATTGTCTGAGAACAACTTACTATATTGAGATAACCATGAAGATAAATAAAAAACTTCCAGTGGCGCTGGCGGTTGCGGCTACACTTTGCTCTGGTTCCGCCCTCGCCCAGGAGTTTACGCAAGAGCAAATTGACGCCATTGTCGCAAAAGCGGTGGATAAAGCGCTGGCGGAACGCCAGGCGAAAATGGACGCCGCAATGAATAAAAAAGCCGATGTGGTAGTTGAGCCGCAAAGCGCGGCGCAAACGCCCGATTTGGCGATCCCTTACGGCGTGAAATTTACCGGTTATGCCCGCTATGGCGCGCATTACCAGTCCGGCGATCAGAAATATGTCGGCGTTGATGGCTCCTACAACGGTGCGTCGGCAATTGGTCGTCTTGGCAACGAAGGCAACGGCGGCGAATTCCAGCTCTCGAAAGCGTTCAAAGGTGATAACGGCGCGATCTGGGACATCAACGTGATGTTCGATCACTGGGGCGATGAAGTTAACCTGAAAAAAGCCTACGCTGGCGTGACTAATCTGCTGGCCTCCAACCCTAACGCCTACTTCTGGGCGGGACGTGATTTCCACCAGCGTCCGCAGCAGGGGATCAACGACTACTTCTGGATGAACCACGACGGCCAGGGCGCGGGGGTGAAAAACTTCGATATTGGCGGCGTGCAGTTTGACGTTGCGGCCGTTGGCTCCATCGAATCCTGTAGCCCGGAAGTGCTGGAGGATGAATCCAACCCATCGCGCATCACCTGTACCGGCAGCTCTAACGTTGGCGATAAAGGCAACTATGCGGTCACCTCGAAAGTGCACGGCATGAAAGTCGGCCCGCTCGATCTGGAGATTTATGCCAACTACGGCTTTGACTCGAAAGCGGTGGATCGCGACGAGCGCCTGCACGCCTGGCAGGGCGGCGCGGTGCTGAGCCATACCTACGATAGCGGCATCAACAAGCTGATCGCCCGCTACTCTGATAACTCGGACAACAGCGTCTTTAACAAAACCGACGATCTGAAGGCCATCTACACCAGTTTTGAAGGGACCTATAAATTCACCCAGCAAACCCAGGTGGATTACCTGCTCGCCTTCCATGATTACGACAACAGCCGCATAAAAACGGATAACCGCCGCAACTATGGCGCGATTGTTCGCCCGATGCACTGGTGGAACGATGTGCACTCGACCTGGCTGGAGCTGGGCTACCAGCGCGTGGATTATGATGATGGCGGCGACAACCACGGCTGGAAAGCCACGCTGTCGCAGAACATCTCTATCGCGATGGGGCCGGAGTTCCGCCCGATGCTGCGCTTCTACGTAACCGGCGGCGAAGTGGATAACAAACGCACCGCGCGCGTTAACGGCACCAACGATACCTCCCTCGACTCGCTCAACATCGGCGCGATGTGGGAAGCCTGGTGGTAAGGTAACAGCCCGGAGGCGGTTCCCCTCATGCCGCCTCCGGTTCCTGTCCGGGCCTGTGTTATGCTTCTTAACCTGTTAATAAGTTATCAACGGGTTAGCGATGAGTTCGACGAAAAAAGGGATGCTCTGCGTGCTCGCAGCGGCAGTGCTGTGGGGCAGTTCCGGCGTATGTGCGCAGTTTATTATGGAGAAGAGCGCCATCTCTGCGCAGTGGTTGACCATGACGCGTCTGCTGTTTACCGGCGTGATCCTGCTTACGCTGTCGTTTGTCCACGGCGACAAGATTTTTACCATTCTGAAAAACCGTAAAGACGCGCTGAGCCTGCTCTTCTTCTCGCTGTTTGGCGCGATGGTGGTGCAACTGAGCTTCCTGGTGACCATCGAGAAATCCAACGCCGCCACCGCCACAGTGCTGCAATTCCTCTCGCCGACGATTATCGTCGCGTGGTTTGCGCTGGTACGCAAAGCGCGCCCGACGCTGCTGGTCTCAGCGGCGATCATGACCTCGTTAATCGGCACCTTCCTGCTGGTGACGCACGGTAATCTCACCTCGCTCTCCATCTCCTCCGGCGCGCTGGTGTGGGGGATTATCTCCGCCTTCTCCGCCGCCTTTTACACCACGTACCCTTCGGCGCTGATTGCCCGTTACGGCACGCTGCCGATTGTCGGCTGGAGTATGTTGCTGGCGGGGTTAATGCTGACGCCGTTCTATGCCGGGCAGGGGAGTGATTTTGTCATCGATGGCGCGCTGTTGATGGCCTTTTTCTACCTGGTGGTGATTGGTACGGCGGTGACCTTTAGCCTTTATTTGAAGGGCGCGCAGATGATTGGCGGCTCGAAAGCGAGCATTTTAAGCTGCGCCGAACCGCTCAGCAGCGCCCTGCTTTCGGTGGCGCTGCTCGGGGTGGTCTTCACATTGCCGGACTGGCTCGGCACGCTGTTGATTGTCTCGTCGGTGTTGCTTATCGCGCTGGATTCACGCCGCAAGGTGCGCGCCGCATAACGAACGCCGGTGCATTGCCCGATGGCGGCTGCGCCTTATCGGGCCTACGCGAATTGTAGGCCGGGTAAGCAGAGCGCCACCCGGCACATTGCCCGATGGCGGCTGCGCCTTATCGGGCGTGCGCGAATTGTAGGCCGGGTAAGCGCAGCGCCACCCGGCATTTTGAGATTCAGGCTCTGACCTTCACTTTTGCCGCCACCAGCAGCGCGGTGAGCAGCATCAGGCCGCCGGAGAGCATCAACGGCGAGAGCAGGCCGTAATGATCGAGGGCGAAGCCGCCAATCGCCGCGCCGCAGGTATTCGCCAATTGAATAACTGCCACCTGAATTGAACCGGCTTTCTCCGCCTGGTCGGCAAGGGTACGGGTGATCCACGTTGACCAGCCCACCGGAATCAGGGCGAAACCCAGCCCCCAGACAATGGCGATCCCCGCCGCAACTACCTTATCGCTGCCCCACAAAATCAGCACCAGCGCGCTTATCGCCAGCGTCAGCGGCGCAAGGGCCAGCGTCATTTTCACCGAGCGCTTCATCACCACTGACGAGAACGAAGTACCCACGAAACTGGCGATACCAAAACTGAGCAGCACCAGCGTCAGCCCATCGACGCTGAAACCGGCAAGGGTCGTATAGACCGGGCGAATGTAGGTAAAGAAGGAGAACTGGCCGGCGAAGACCATGAAAATCGCCAGCATCCCCGCCGCAACGCCGGGGCGTTTCAGCAGGCCAAACATATTCTGGTGCTGCTCGGTCTGCCCTGGCAGCGACGGCAGCGCGATCCACACCCAGATAATACAGGCCACGCCCATCAGCGCTGCGCCGTTAAAGACGTTACGCCAGCCGATAATCCCGCCAAGAAAACTGCCCAGCGGCGCGGCAATCACCAGCGCAATCGACACCGCGCCAAAGATGACCGACAGCGCTTTCGGCACCGTGCGCATCGGCACTAAACGCATGGTCAGCGAGGCCGACATCGCCCAGAAGCCGCCAAGCGCCAGCCCGAGGCAGGCACGCCCGACTAACAGCAGGGTAAAACTGGTGGCAAACGAGACCAGCAGGCAGGAGAGGGTCAGCAGCAGCGCAAAGGCGAACACCACATAGCGGCGGTCGGTGGTGCGAATAATGCTGGTAATAAACAGGCTGGCGAACATCGCCACAAAGGCAGTCACGGTGACGGTTTGCCCGGCAAGCCCTTCGGAAACGCCCAGATCCAACGCCATTGGCGTCAGCAGGCTGACCGGCAGAAACTCAACGGTGATCAAGCATGCTACACAGAAGGCCACGGCGAAAACGGCGGACCAGTTCGGCCGCGTGACCGGATCGGCTGAAGATTGCGCCATACTTTGCTCACTCATTGATTACCTGCTTAATTGTTAAACGTGAAAGTCGCGCAGTGTAACATTCATAAAGTGTGACGCAATTAACAATTCGGCAACTCTTCAGCATCGCTATCAGTGCAGCCAATAGACGCCCTCTTCCGGTGCGAAGAGCGCGTTATAACGCATCTGAAAATTGCTCAGTTCGGCTTTATCCGGATCGATTTCACGCAGAAAGCCGAGCGCCAGGCGTAATTGTGCATCGGTGATCGGTGCCGCAAGCCGTGCTTTCTGCATCAGGCGGTGCCAGTAGTGAAAATTTTGCTCACCGCTATCGACAATCGCCACCTGCCAGATCAGCAGCAGCTGCGCCGCGTTTTGCAGGTGCGCTTCATCGGGACGCGCTAAATAGCGCAGAAATTCATTGCCCGCGGTTTTGCCCATCTGATCAATCATCGACTCCACCGGCACGGGTTGAATATTAAGCCGGTCGGTAAGACGGCGGATCGCACGGCGGGAATCGGAGGTTAATACCCGAAAACCAATCACAAAGACCACCACCAGCGTGGCCAACATCAACCAGATCATACGTTCTCCCGCAGCGAAAAGAGGCTCATCATACGGGCAAATCGGCGTCGACTAACAGCGCTAAGTGCGCTCAAACACCTAAATCAGGGGTTTGTACCTGCCGCTTTTTTTCGTGACAATGGACACCATTTTTCTTACATCTCCCTTATGAGGCACCATGATTTCACTGGATGAGATTTTTTCCGTCCGCCAGCAGCTGCGCGATTTGATGCACGCCGGGGAGTTTGAAGCCCTTACCCGCTACTACGCGGCCGCCGAGGCGCGCTGGCAGCAGGATCGCGATGATGCGTTTTTTCCCATCATCAGCCAGTACACCTTTCTCTTTACCCCGCAGTTGTATAGCGAAGAGAAGATCGTCGAACTGCTGACTGCCTGGCATCAGCAGCAGCCGCAGGCCCATTACCCCTGTGCGATGCTGGCTCAGCGCTGGCTTAATATCGCCGGCGACGCGCGCGGCGGCCACTACGCTGACCGGGTGACCGCCACCCAGTGGAGCCGTGCCCGCATCAGTAGCGATCTGCTCTTTTACTGGGCGGCGAAGGCCATCTCCCTGAATAACCAGACCCCTTTTCTCTATTACCTACTGCTGACGGCGAGCGGGCACTTTAACCAACCCGCGTGGTTCGAGGAGCCGCATCAGCCGATAGCGCTTGATCTGAGCGCTTATTCAGACGCAGCGCTGGCCTTTGCCCGCGAAAAAGGCGGTTTACCGCTCTCCAGTGAGCCGATTTACACCGGTCTGCCCGTGGCCGACGAGCAGGAAGCGGAGATGGCGCCGCTTTACTGGCTCAACCGCGCGCTGGAGTGCGACCCGGAAAGCATGCCGGTGCGCGAGCAGTTTATCTATTACCTCTACCCGCGCTGGTACGGCGATGATGAGCATGTCGCCATCGATAACTTTTTAGCCAGCAACTACTGCACCACGTTGCCGGAGCTTAAGCGCAACAAGCTCTACAGCGTGAAGTGGCTGGATAAGCTCGGCAACCCCGAGTACTGGCCCGATAAGCACAGCGGCAAAGCGATCGGCGCGTTCGATGAGGAGTTCCAGCAGATGCTGGCCCTGCCGATGGAGCCGGAAGATAAGGCGGCGCTGCACCTCACCTGCCTGGATACCTACGTCCATTTCCTGCTGGACGACGATTACACCTTCTACGCCCATAGCCCGCTCTTCGCGCGGCGCATTTATGAGAGCATTGAGTTTATGCTCAACCACGGTTCAGTCCGGCTGCTGTTTGCCCAGGAAGGGGCATTGCTCTTCTGGCTGCTGTCGGTGCTGTGCCATAAAGAGTACGCGCTGCAAGATGAGAAGGGGCTCTTCCCGCGCTATATCGCGCTGACCGGCGCGCGCTGCGAAAACGACACCGAGCTGCTGCTGAGCGCCTATCTGCGCTTGCAGACGCTGGAAGGTGTGCATCTTCCTGGCCCGGCTGAGCCGTGGCTTGCGCGCCTGAAGCAGACGGACGATCGCATCGGGCCGGACAAGCTGAACGTGCTGCTCAACCGTCTCTGCTTCTTCCAGCAGAAAGCGCAGGCGCAAGAGTTTTTAACGCTGCTCGCCGAACATGACGTGATCCCCGCGCTGCTGCTGTTAAGCGATATTCACAGTGGTCTGGCACCGGTTGCGGCGACCAATTTGCTGATTACGCCCTCCGCAGAGTCGGCAACCGCAGCGCTTGATCGCGCCTGCCAGAACCGCTCGCCGGAAGCGCTGTTCCGCAAAAGCCGCATTCTGGAAGCGCAGCACGGAAGAGAGGCCCAGCCCGAGCGCCTGAAGCTGTTAGAAGAAGCGACCCGCCGCGGACACGCGCTGGCGCATTATGATTATGCCTGTGCGCTCTTCTGGTCGCGCGATGTGGAGCATCAGCGGCTGGCGGTGGAAAAAGTGTGTGCGGAGGTGCTGCTTGAGTCGCGAGTTGAAGAGGAGAAGCTGGCCTATATCGCCTATCTCTACGCGTTTGGCGTGCTCAATCAACGCGGCGGTATGCGTAAAAATGTCTGGCTGTTTATCCGCTGGATCAACTACGCCATCGAGCTTTGGCTGGACGAGCACTACCAAAAAATGCAGCAGTTCTTCGAATCGCGCTACGTTAACTTTTTAGTGGTTCGCTTCCTGGCGAAGCGGGATAAGAAGCGGGCACCCGAGTGGCAAGTGGATTTACTGGGCAAGCTTGGCGTACTGGAGGATGAGTAATGTCTTATATCGGTTATATCCTGTTCATCGTAGTACTTGTGGTCGTCGGCGTGAGAACCAATAAGAAGTCGCGCTACTACCTCAGCACTCCGCTGCCGCGCAAAAAATAGAGCGTAGCGCGCCGCCTTAACGGGCGGCGTGCCGCTTTAGCGCTTACTCAAAAAAGAGCCCCAGCTTGTTGAACACGCCGGGATCGCTCTGGTGACGGATGATCTGCACCACATCTTCCAGCTTGTCGATCTGGCTTATCATCTGCTCAAGACGCTGATCGTTGGCGACCTGGAGCCAGATGCGGCTCTGCTCGCCGTTCTGGAGCGGTAAACAGAGAATGCCCTCCACGTTGAATGCCCGGCGGGCAAATAGCCCGCAGACGTGGGTCATTACGCCCGGGTGGTTACGCACGGTGAGTTCAAGAATGACGTTATCAGTGCTCTGCATGGTTTATTCCCCCACCATTTCTGTATTCGCCGCGCCCGGCGGCACCATCGGGTAGACTTTCTGTTGTGGATCGATGCGCACATGCACCAGCGCAGGTCCTGGGCGGTCAATAATCTCCTGCAACGCGGCCTGCGGATCGGCGGCGGCGTTTAAATCGCAGGTGTGCAGGCCAAACCCGGCGGCAATCTGCACAAAGTTAACCATGCCCGGATAGGTCGCGGCAAAGACGCCGGATTTGTAGAACAGGCTCTGCTGTTGATGCACCAGCCCCAGCGCCTCGTTATTCATCAGGATGATTTTGACATCGAGATTGTTTTCCGCCGCCGTCGCCATCTCCTGAATATTCATCATCAGGCTGCCGTCGCCGGAGAAGCAGATCACCTTCCGCTCCGGGTTCGCCAGCGCCGCGCCGATCGCCGTCGGCAGACCAAAGCCCATGGTGCCGAGGCCGCCAGAGGTGAGCCACTGGCGCGGGCGATTGAGCGGATAGGCTTGCGCCGTCCACATCTGATGCTGCCCAACGTCGGTAGTGATAATCGCCTCATCATCAACGCAGGCTGCCACCGCGTTAATCAGCCCATAGTGGCTTAAGGGATCGCTGTTCTGCGCAATGGAGGAGGGAAACTCCGCTTGCAGCTGTTCGACGGTGTTGCGCCAGGCGTGGCGCGCGCTTGCCTCAATCTGCGGAATCAATACATCCAATACTTCGCCGACATCACCCTGGATCGCGACATGCGCCTGCTTCACTTTCCCCAGCTCGGCGCGGTCGATATCGACATGAATAATCTTCGCATTCGGGCA
This sequence comes from Kosakonia sp. 1610, assembly GCF_050435845.1. Taxonomy (NCBI): domain Bacteria; kingdom Pseudomonadati; phylum Pseudomonadota; class Gammaproteobacteria; order Enterobacterales; family Enterobacteriaceae; genus Kosakonia; species Kosakonia sp. 1610. The sequence continues at coordinate 255,458 of NZ_JBNDKZ010000005.1, forward strand.
GAACTGCTCGGTTTTGCCAATCGCCCGGTCATCAAAACGCGCACCCAGCACAATCAGCAGATCCGCCTCTTGCAGAATGAAGTTGGTGCTGCGCGCGCCATGCATGCCAAGCATGCCGAGGGAGAGCGGGTGGTGTTTCGGCAGCATGCCGAGCGCCATCAGCGTCATAGTCGTTGGCAGGCTGGCTTTCTCCGCCAGCAGGCGAATTTGCTGCGGCGCATTGATCACCCCGCCGCCCAGGTAGAGCACCGGGCGCTGCGCGGCATTGATCATCTCCGCTGCGGCACGAACGTCATGCGCATTCCACGCCGGAGCCGGGGCTTTAACGCCCGGTTCCGGCAGCTCGCTTAAGGTGATCTCCGCAGTCTGCACATCTTTAGGAATATCTATCCACACCGGGCCTGGGCGGCCAGACTGCGCAATGCGAAACGCATCGCTGATAACCTGCGGCAGTTCGGCAATGTCGCGGACCAGATAGTTGTGTTTAGTGATGGGGATAGAGATGCCGTAAGTGTCCACTTCCTGAAACGCGTCGGTGCCGATCATTGAAGCGGGCACCTGGCCGGTAATGCAGACCAGCGGAATGGAGTCGAGGCGCGCGTCGGCGATAGCGGTGACCAGGTTCGTCGCCCCTGGCCCGCTACAGGCGAGACAGACCGCCGGTTTTCCCTGCGTGCGCGCCATCCCCTGGGCGATAAAACCGGCACCCTGTTCGTGGCGGGCCAGCACGTGGCGAATCTGCGTACTTTGGCTCAGGGCATCGTACAGCGGCAGCACGGTGCCACCCGGAATGCCGGTAACGGTGGTGATGCCCTGACGCTCGAGTAAATGAACAATCAGCTGCGCGCCAGTGTAGCGCGTGGATTGAGGAGTGCTTTCCGAACTTGCCATGCTCCAGTCCTTCTTATTCTGGGCCGACTTTCCGGGAGGGATAAAACAAGAAACCCCGCCCGGTTTGCGCCGGCGGGGTTTTGGAATCGTGTGTTGTTCCGGACCCTACGGCGCATTGCCGACGACCACCACCACACGCACGACGACCACCGCGGCGTTGTGCGCGGTTTTTAGTAGGTTCATCGGTTTAGTGGCAGCGTTCATGGGGGACCTGTTGTTGTGTGAACAATTTTTATGTCATTAACGAGATTTATACAAACACAGGAATCATTCGCCGACAACTGCTTTTTACGCACCGGCAGCAAAGTGGGCCATTGATCACATTTCTTATTGCCGAAATGACAACAAAAAACCCCGCCGGAGCGAGGTTTTTTTGCAGCTTTTTGCGGCTGGTGACCGCAAGCACACTGCGTTACGTCAACAGCGGAACTATACGCTATATCGTCCGGTTGCGCAATTTTTACACATAATCATCCGCATTAAGTATGGCTCAATGGCGCAAAAACAACCAATAATTACTGTATATAAATACAGTACTCGCATATACTGATGTTGCGCATCTGTGTGGGGGCCGCAACTACGGCGCGCTAAGTCCTGGCTGAAACGGGTGGTGCCGTCAGCGCCTTAACCCCTTGAGAGCACACTGCGTTACGTCAACAACACGGCTGATAACAGGCAGCGGAAAGGTAAGTCAGCCGGTGCTCCTTTACCTGAGGAGATGCGTATGGGCCAGACGGAGATGGTTATCCTGATCCTGAAACTCATTGTTGCCTTGTTGCAACTACTTGAAGCAGTCCTGAAGTTTGTTCGTTAACTCAGGTTCAAGTCGCACCAAAGGGGGGCGGGCAACCGCCCCTCTTTACTATTCGCGTTCTGGCGCGCCTTGCGCCGGTCATGTTACATTTCGGTGACATTTCCCGTGCGCAGGTCGCCATGACGCTTTCGGTTTTCTGCATTCTGCTCTTCGCCGCACTGCTCCACGCCAGCTGGAACGCCATTGTCAAAGCGGGCAGCGATAAGCTCTATTCCGCCATTTCCGTGAGCGGATTTGCCGCGCTAATTGCGCTGATATTGCTCCCTTTTTCTCCCCAGCCAACGCTTGCCAGCGCGCCCTATCTCGCCCTCTCCTGTGCTCTGCAAGTGGTTTATACCGTGCTGGTCGCCAAAACCTACCAGGTCTCAGAGATGAGCCAGACCTACCCGCTGATGCGCGGCACCGCGCCGCTGCTGGTGGCGTTAGTCAGCGTGCTGTTTCTCGGTGATGCCCTGAGCGCGGTGGCGTGGAGCGGGATTGCGGTGATCTGCCTGTCGATTCTCGGCATGGCATTTAACGGGCGCAGCCAGTCGCGCACCGGGATCTGGCTGGCGCTGCTCAACGCCTGCTTTATCGCCAGCTATACGCTGGTGGATGGCACCGGCGTGCGTCTCTCTGGCACGGCGCTCGGGTACACCCTCTGGACCTTCTTCCTCAACGGTTTCTGCCTGCTGCTATGGGCGATGGTGGCGCGCCGCCACGCGGTTTCTCGTTATCTGGTGGCTAACTGGAAATCAGGGCTGCCGGGCGGCATCGGTACGCTCGGCTCCTACGGCCTGGCGCTATGGGCGATGACGCAAGCGCCGCTGGCGGTAGTGGCTGCGCTGCGCGAAACCTCAATACTTTTCGGCGCGCTGTTAGCCTGCTTTGTGCTCAAAGAGCGCGTGGCAGGCGTGCGCGTTGTCGCCGCCTGCGGTATTGCCGCCGGTGCGATCCTGCTGCGCCTTTCGTAGATCATTCTGGCAACAAAAGTTGCCGATAATTGTTTAGAAATCCTGCCTGGCAGCCTTTGCCAATTAGTGAGTCACCTGGTGGCTCACTCCGCGCCTTGTGGTAGATTCCTCCGCAACCTGGGCTGCATTGCAGCCATATATTCTATAATTCTTCACTTTTGAAAAGTAATCATCGATATGAAAAGGCAGAGAAACGTCAATTTGCTATTGATGCTGGTGCTTCTGGTCGCGGTCGGCCAGATGGCGCAAACCATCTATATTCCGGCGATGGCCGATATGGCGCACGATCTGGCGGTGAGTAAAGGGGCGGTGCAGAGCGTGATGGCGGCCTACCTGCTGACCTATGGCGTCTCGCAACTCTTTTACGGCCCGTTGGCCGACAGAGTGGGGCGCCGTCCGGTGATCCTCGCGGGCATGTCGATTTTCATGCTGGCGACGCTTATCGCTATCACCACTAACAGCTTACTGGTGCTGATCCTCGCCAGCGCCCTGCAGGGCGTCGGCACCGGCGTCGGCGGCGTAATGGCGCGCACCCTGCCGCGCGATCTCTATGCGGGCAGCGAGCTTCGGCATGCCAATAGCTTGTTAAATATGGGTATTCTGGTCAGCCCGCTGCTGGCACCGCTGATTGGCGGCGTGCTCAACACGCTGGTGAACTGGCGCGCCTGCTTTATCTTCTTGCTGGTGCTGTGTGTGATTGTCACCTACAGCATGGCGCGCTGGATGCCGGAAACGCGTCCGCTGGATGCGCCGCGCTCGCGGCTGATCACCAGCTATAAAACCCTGCTCGGTAACGGCGCGTTTAGCTGTTATCTGCTGATGCTGATTGGCGGCCTGGCGGGCATCGCGGTGTTTGAGGCCTGCTCAGGCGTGCTGATGGGCGGCGTACTGGGGCTGAACAGTATGATGGTGAGCGTGCTGTTTATCCTACCTATTCCAGCGGCCTTTTTCGGCGCATGGTTTGCCGGACGGCAGAATAAACGCTTCACTACGCTGATGTGGCAGGCGTCGTTAAGCTGCCTGCTGGCCGGTATCCTGATGTGGATCCCCGGAATCCTTGGCGTGATGACTATCTGGACCTTAGTGGTGCCCGCCGCGCTCTTCTTCTTCGGTGCCGGGATGCTCTTTCCGCTGGCGACCAGCGGCGCAATGGAGCCATTCCCCTTCTTAGCCGGTACGGCGGGCGCGCTGATTGGCGGCCTGCAAAATATGGGCTCCGGCGGGCTGGCGTGGCTCTCTGCGCAGCTGCCGCAAAACAGCCAGTTTAGCCTTGGGATGCTGATGACGCTGGCCGGGCTGCTGATTGTGTTGTGCTGGCTGCCGCTGGCGTCGCGCCCTGGCCACCACGAACAGGCGGTTTGACCTCATGATGGCCCGGCTTCAGGTCGGGCTTTTCGCAGGTCGGCGTAATCATCTCTTTTAGCAGCGGCGCGGGCGCAGGCCGCCATGCGCCCTCTTCACCATCATAAAACTGCGTATCGGCATTGATCGCATACGGGATTTTCGCCCGGTTCAGCTCGCAGGCCATAAAGCGGGCGAAAGCCATCTGCGAGGCGGTCGGCGCGTTTTTTATCGACTCTCCCACCGCCCAGCCACCGACCCAACTGGCGTGACCGGTTTTTTGCTGCCAGCGCAGCGCCGCAGCGATGCGCGCGCGGATCGCCGCTTTTTCTGCCGCCGTGCCGGAAGTCCACGGGTATTTGCCGTTACTTTTCAGCGGCCCCCACGGAAAGATATGCCACTCCGCCAGCAGGTAGTTCTGGCTGTGCACAGGCAGCCGCAGCGAGGCGAGATCCTCAGGCGCGGCGCGCAATCGCGGGGCGATGAAGATCATCCGCTGGGCATCAATCTGATGCAGGGTGCGCACCACATTGTCGTAAGTGCGATTTAAGGCGGGCAGATCGCGGTTCAGTTTGTCGGCGGGTTCATAAATCACATCAAAACCGAGCGTCGGATGCTCGCTGCCAAAAAATTGTCCGACGGTCGTCCACCAGGCCACCAGCTGCGCTTCGGTTTTTGCGTTGGGATCGGCTTTAAAACCATCGGCCTGATAAGCGATGATCGGCGTTACGCCGTAGGCTTCGCAGGCTTCGACCAGCTTACGCAGGTGAATCAGCCGCGCTTCGGTCATATTATCCGCCACGCGAATACGAACATGGCGAATGCCAGCGTTGTAAAAATCACGCACCACCAGCGGGTCAAATTCGCGGATGCCGCGCTCGGTACGCGCCCAGTCAACGTCCATGCCAACGCCCAACTGCTGCGCGTAACGCGCCGCCGTCAGCGGAGTATCGGCGGCATACACAGCGGTTGCCGCCAGCAACATAACAACAGCAATCAGTGGCTTTAACACGGTTGACCTTGCGAAAATCGGGGGTGATTACATGTATTTAGCATGCTTTTGCTCAGCGCGCGTAGCGGCAAAGCGTAATAAATTTTTCCCGCACTCAGAGCAGAAGCCATAACTGGCGAATATGGGTAACGGCGAACAGCAGGGCGAGAGAGAAGACGCCGAGGGCGATAAGCAGCTTGTCACGCACGCTGCCGGGCAGCGCGAAGTCACCCGCGTGCACATCCATGCGCTGCCGCAGAAGGGTATAACGCCAGAGGATACCCGCCACCAGCGCCAGCAGCGCGAGGGAGATCCAGAACGGCGTGCCCGATTGCTGCCAGTTATGCTTTACCGCCAGCGCCATCAGCGCGCCATAGCCGAACAGCGTGCGTAGCCAGGCGAGCGAGGTGCGCTCCGGCTGCAAACCGGGGTCGACAGCGCGGCGCGCTTTGCGGCTATCCGGCATAGAACACCAGCACCATCACCACTATGGCGACCGCCGCCAGCGCCATACTGATAAGCAGCAGCGTGCGGGTGTAGGGCAGATCCTCTTTTAAGCGCATCGCTTTCTCATTACGCAACCAGCGCAGATAGCCATACAGCGCCAGCGCACCGGCGAAGAGGCAGAGCAGCAGCGCCAGGGTTTCGCGGATCAGCGGCGTGGCAAACTGCGGTGCCAGCTGATCGAGGCCAACGCCCGCGGCGAGAAAGCCCAGCGCGGTGCGGATCCAGGCAAGAAAGGTGCGCTCGTTGGCCAGCGAAAAGCGGTAATCGGGCGCTTCGCCGACGCGGGAGATTTTCATCAACACTCCTTATAAAGCAGGCCGTTCGCCAGGCTAAAACGCCTGGCCCAGCCCCCAAAATAGCACCGCCAGGAGTTGAGGGGTAATAATGCGCAAAAACATCACCAGCGGATAGACCGTCGCATAGGAGAGCGCTGCCGCGCCGCTGGTGGCATGCAGGTTATTGGCGAAGGCCAGCGCCGGCGGATCGGTCATCGACCCGGCCAGCATACCGCAGAGGGTTAAATAGTTCATATTGCCGAGCATCCGCGCCAGCACACCGACGGTCAGCAGCGGAATGGCGGTAATAAAGATGCCGTAACACATCCACGTCACCCCTTCGCCGTGAGTTAGCGTGGCAAAGAAATCGCCGCCGGACTTCAAGCCGACAACCGCCAGAAACAGCACAATGCCAAGCTCGCGCAGCGCCAGGTTTGCGCTCGGCGGCATAAACCAGTAGAGCTTGCCGATGGTGCCGATACGCCCGAGGATCAGCGCCATAATCAGCGGCCCGCCCGCCAGACCAAGCTTTAAGGCCACCGGAAAGCCGGGAATAAACAGCGGCACCGAGCCGAGCAGCACACCGAGACCGATACCGATAAACACCGGCAGCATCTGCACCTGCTGTAATTTCTGCTGCGCGTTGCCCACTTCGCTGGCCACTGCCTCAATCGCCGCCGGTCGGCCAACCAGGTTGAGGATATCGCCAAACTGCAGGCTGGCGTCGGAGCTGGCAACCAGCTCCACCCCGGCGCGATTGAGGCGCGAAATCACCACGTCATAACGCTCTTTCAGCTGCAGGTCACGGATCTTTTTCCCCAGCACTTTTTCGTTGGTCACCACCACCCGCTCAACGCGCAGATCGGTGCCGCGCGTTGAGAGGGAGGTCTCGACCTCTTTGCCAATCACCAACTGGGCGTTATGCAGATCGCGCGGCAGGCCGACCAGATGCAGCAGATCGCCCGCCTGAATCACCGTGGTGGGCGAGGGCACCATCAGCAGCTCGTCCCGTTTCAGCCGTGAACAGATGATTTTGTCGCTGTTGAGCAGCGGCACATCCTGAATCGCCATATTGTTGAGGTTGCTGTTTTCCACCCGAACATTAATGGTGCGAATATGCGAGACGCCGCTATTGAGGGTGGCGTCGTGCTTGCGGGCCTCCTCATCCACATTGACGCGAAACAGCACCCGCAGCAGCCACATGCTCAGCAAAATGCCGCAGATACCGAACGGGTAGGCCATCGCATAGCTGGTGCCCATTACATCCAGCTGTTCCACCGGCAGCCACAAATCGCGCAGGATCTGCTGCCCGGCACCCAGGGCGGGCGTGTTGGTCACCGCGCCGGAGAAGATACCGAGCACCACTGGCAGCGGAATGGCGAAGAGTTTATGCAGGATCGCCGTGACCAGGCCCCCCAGCAGCACAATCAGGATGGCGAAGAGGTTGAGGCGCAGCCCCGAGACGCGCAGCGAGGCAAAGAACCCCGGCCCGACCTGGATACCGATGGTGTAGACGAAGAGGATCAGGCCGAACTCCTGCACAAACAGCAGCATCGGCCCGCTTAACGTTATTCCCAGCCGATCGGCGATGTGCCCAACAATAATCCCGCCAAACAGCACACCGCCAATGCCAAAGCCGATGCCGCGTATTTTGATGTTGCCGATCCACAGCCCAACCACTGCCACCAGCGCCAGCACGCTGACCATTAACGCTATCTCACTCATGATCGAATCCCTTTCCATGATGATTAGGCTAATTCTCGCAGAGAAGAGGGCAGTTTTATGGGCGATGGCGCACAAAGTACAGGGCTTTTCGCGCCCTCTAATGTGGCGAACCGCGCACCATATAATGTGACGCTGCTCTCAATTAACGCATAGCTGAGGCGTTTACCCGCAGGTTAAACCCTGCGCCTGCTAACTCTCTTCTGATGATTCGTGCGCTGGCAGGTTATGGCATGGTTAATGCACAACTCCACTTTTGTTAAAAACAGGGTGGCAGAATGACAAATACAACCTTAACCAGCGTAGTGGTAGCAAGCCCGTCGAAGAAATGGGTGCAACTGGCGCTGGGCTTACTGTGCATGATCTCCATCTCCAGCCCGCAATATGTCTGGGCGCTGCTGGCAAAGCCGTTTATGGCCAAGCTGGGCGTTCCGCTGGCGGAGATCCAGCTCACCTTTTCACTGCTGATTATTCTGCAAACCTTCTTTTCCCCCTTTCAGGGCAAGCTGATTGATAAGTTTGGCCCGCGCCGGTTGATTGCCATTGGCACCGTGCTGAGCGGCGCGAGCTGGATGCTGACGGCGAACATCAGCAGCCTGACGGGGCTCTATCTCTGTTACGGCGTGATCGGCGGCCTCGGCACCGGCATTGTCTATATCGGCGTGGTCGGTTTGATGGTGCGCTGGTTCCCCGAAAAACGCGGCTTTGCCACAGGGATGGTGGCGGCAGGCTACGGTATGGGCGCGATCCTCACCACGTTCCCGGTGACGCAGTCGCTGGCCGCCAAAGGGCTGGAGAGCACGCTGTGGCAGTTCGGCCTGCTGATGGCCGCCATCGGTTTTATCGCCAGCCAGGGGTTACGCGCGCCGCAGCATGCCAGCGCGCAGCCGGTGAGCAGCCCGTTGAAGATGAGCGAGAAGAGCTTCGCGCCGAAAGAGATGCTGCGCAAACCGCTGTTCTGGCTGATGTTTGTCATGATGACCATGATGTCCACCTCCGGCCTGATGGTCACTTCGCAGATGGCGATTTTCGCCGACGATTTCGGTATTACCGCCGTCACGGTGCTTGGCATGGCGGCGCTGCCGCTGGCGATGACCATCGACCGGTTTATGAATGGCTTAACGCGCCCGGTGTGCGGCTATATCTCGGACCGGATTGGGCGCGAAAACATGATGTTTGTCGCCTTCGGTCTGGAAGGGTGCGCGATGGCGCTGTGGCTGTTGTGCAAAGACGATCCGCTGCTGTTTGTGCTGCTCTCCGGGGTGGTCTTTTTCGGCTGGGGCGAAATCTTCTCGCTCTTTCCTGCCACCCTTACTGACACCTTCGGTACGCAGCATGCTACCTCAAACTATGGCTGGCTCTATATCTCGCAGGGAATCGGCTCGATTTTCGGCGGCCCGCTGGCGGCGCTGCTCTACCAGCAGACCGGTAGCTGGAACCTGGTGTTTGGCTGTGCAATCACGCTCGATATTCTCTGCGCGCTGCTCGCCCTCTTTGTGCTGAAACCGTGGCGCCAGCGCTTTTTGCAGAGCGTGCAGGCATAAATAAAAAAGGCTCCGCATGCGGAGCCTTATCTACCGGGTGGCGGCGATGCCTTAGATTGCATCCTGCCGTAGGCCTGGTAAGCGAAGCGCCATCAGGCAGTGGGGTTGTCAGTGGTTACTGACCGCTAAATCATAGGATTGATGTAACTGACGGATGCGCCCGATATCGGAATCGTTGGAGCAGAGCTCAAGGGTATTGCAGTGCGCGCTGCTGAAATGAAAAACGTCAAACTTTCGTTTCTCCAGGTTACGCGCTGCGGCACCGGGTTGCGCCGCCTGCCAGCTATCGAAACGGAACAGATTGGCTGACAGCTCAGAGATATCGCGCGTAATATCCAGCTCGGGAAAACCGTTCAGGGTGGCCTGAAGTTCATCAAAGTCCGCTTTATTTGACCAACTGACGCCACGCAACACTTCATAGCGAATCAACGGCGTAATAAACAGCGCCACATCATCGTCAGCTAGTAGCTGAGTGAGCATAGTTATCGCGGAGGTTTTCATTTCCACGGATGTTCTGCCGCTTTTATCAAATGCTGCAATCAGAAGGTTGGTATCCAGCAAAACTCTCCGTGTCATTACTCTTTCTCCTGCTGGTTGAGCAAGCGTAATAAGTTCGCTTTTGCATCCTGCTGCTCGTCGGCGCTGCTGTTCTCAAGCTTCATCTGGTTTAGATCAACGCTGAATACATCTTTCAGGATATCGGCCAGCGCGGCTTTATTCGGCGCGGCAATTTTTTTCGTCTTCACAACGCCATCACCGTCGCGATAGAGGTTATACGCTTCACCCTCTTTAAGCTGCGCGAGAACAACAGAGGAGTGCGTGGTGATGTAAAAGGTCGTATTAGGAAACAGCTTCTTGAGCAACGGCACGATATTCGCCTGCCAGGAGAGGTGCAGGTGGCTCTCTATCTCATCGATAAAGACAACGCCCTTCACCTTCTGAATATTGCTTTCATTGGTGAAATAGCCGTAGCCGGAAACAATCGCCTGAATCAGTTTGAGGATGGAGGTAAAACCGGAGCTGAGCTGGCTAATTTCTCTCACCTGGCCGTCAACTTTCAGGCTCACCCGATCGTCGCCGCTAATCTGTAAAAACTCCGGATCGATTCGCGCATCAATTTCGTGCAATAAGCGGATAACTGTCGAAATCTCCACCTCGCGGTTATCTTCACTTTTTTGCCAGCGGTTAGAAGAGCGGGCAATTGAAATAAACCACTCCTGAATACTGGCTGACATATTCATGGAGCCGAAATCCGCCTCCATCTGCCGGGTCAGCGTCTGGAAGTAATACTTTCTGCGGTTCTCAAGATTGCCCAGCGAGGTGTTAGTTACGCTTGATTGCGTCTCGATTTTTCCGCGCGCCTGGGCGCCGAGAAATACCACCGGGAACGTATTCGCGGTCAACGAGGGAAAATAACCGCGGGCAATTTGCCATAAGGGAGAATCGTTAATTTCCCGCTGAACCGTATAAGGTTCCGGGCGATTGGTGGCGACGGATTTGAACTTGAAGAAAACCTGATCGTTAGAATCGAGGGATTTTTTTACCAGCTCATTATTAAAAAACATAAACTGGAACAGCGCTTCCAGCATTTTGGTTTTGCCAACGCCGTTGGGGCCGATAAAGGTATAAATCCGCTGGTTAGGTTCAAGCCTAAGCTGCGCGCGCCCAACGCCGATAAGTCCTTCAATCTCAAGCTTTTCGCCAAGCATAGCCATCTCCTGAATGCCGCAATGGCTCCAGTGTATACCAGCCTGCAAAAGAAACAAAAAAGCCCTGCTCAGAAAGCAGGGCTTAGCGGTTTTATACGCGGTTTTAGCTATTCAACGCCGGGCGCGAGCTGATGGCAATGCGCTGCGGTTCGGCGCTTTCGGGCACGTTGCGCAGCAGATCGATATGCAGCAGGCCGTTCACGAACGTTGCGCCGGAGACTTCCATAAAATCGGCCAGCGTAAAGCTCAGGGTAAAGGGCTGGATCACCAGACCCTGATGGAGCCATTTCGGTTCGTTGGCCGGTTTTTCCGGCGTGCCTTTAATGGTCAGCCGACCATTTTCCAGCTGAATATCCAGCTCTTGCTGGCGGAAACCGGCCAGCGCAAGGGTAATGCGGTAGTGGTTGTCGTCGCTCTTTTCGATGTTGTAGGGCGGGAACGCCTGCTGATCGACATTGGTGGTTTGCAGAGCGTTTGCCAGTTTGTCGAAGCCAATCCACTGACGCAGAAGCGGGGATAAATCGTAGTTACGCATTGTGTTTCTCCTTCAAAGAAGCGAGTGAATACCTGCGAGCTTTCGGCTCACATATGCCCCCTGTCGGCGAGCATGTCGGGAGTGGGCCGCGCGAGCGACCCGACGTAATTAGTTAATTTCAATACGGCGCGGTTTTTTCTCTTCCGGGATGACGCGCTCCAGTTCGATATAGAGCAGGCCGTTCACCAGGTTGGCGCCTTTGATTTGAATATTTTCTGCCAGCTGGAATTTACGCTCGAAGTTACGCTCGGCGATGCCCTGGTAGAGATAGGAGCGCTCTTTCTGTTCAGCGGCGTGGGAGCCTTTTACCACCAGCAGGTTATCCTGGGCGGTAATATCCAGTTCGCTTTCAGCGAAACCGGCCACGGCGATAGCAATGCGGTAGTGGTTTTCATCCACTAACTCAACGTTGTACGGAGGGTAACCGTTATTGCTCTGGTTCGGGTTGTTTTCCAGCAGGTTAAACAGGCGGTCAAAACCGATAGCTGAACGATAAAGCGGGGAGAGATCAAAATTACGCATAGTTAAAGCTCCTGAAATCAGCGAGTGTGTAAGACCTTCCATAATGGACCGATCTTCATGCCATATAGCCGAACACCCTTGCGGCGTGTTCTGCGGCTACAGTGATAAAGTGTGGTTGCAGGGAATTTTTTCAAGGGCAAATTTTTGACTTTTTTTGCACTTTCTCTGACAGGGCATAGACTGGGGGTGGCCGCACAAAGGGTTAAAGTGCGAATGCCGCCACAGAGCGGAGCGCGAATGCTGTTGTTTTCGCAGGCGTAGGGCTATAAACGCCGTGACAGCATTCAGACAATAAAACAACGATGATTAATCGATGATGAAAACGCGTTTGATAGTTTCTGCACTGGTTTGCGGAGTGATGGTCTCGGGCTGTTCCAGCGTGATGTCGCATACGGGCGGCAAAGAGGGGCTTTATCCCGGCACAAAAGCGAGTTCGTCGATGATTTCCGATGACGACACCGGCATCGGTATGAAATCGCTGGTGGCGCTGGATATGCCCTTTACCGCTCTTCTCGACACGCTGTTGATACCCTGGGATCTCTTTCGCAGAGATAACTCGGTGAAAGCGAGAGTCGAAAAGAGCGAGCGGGAAAATGAGGCGATTAACTCCCTTATCCCGCCCGCGCCGATGCCGGTGCACTGATTTAGTAACCGGTCTGCGTCATCCAGAGCTGGCGGAAACCGTCGGCCTCTTCCATCCAGGCTATCTGCTTACCGTCCGGTGAGAAGACCACCGCATCCCCGGAAGGGGGGTTGGCGTGATCGGCCGTCAAAAAGGTTATCTCTCCGCTTAGTGCGTCGCACAGCGCAATGCGGTTATCCAGCACAAACCCCAGCGCCTCGCCAGAAGGGTGCCAGTTAAACGCCGACTGGATCCCCGTCTCACAGTGGGTTAGCTGCCGCGGCTCGCCGCCCGCCGGGCTGATTAACCAGAGCTGCACAACGCCGTTGTCGTCACGCATTAGAAAGGCAATCTCGCTCGCCTGCGGGTTGCTGCGTACCCAGTGGCGCGGCGTCGTGACCAGCCCCGGATAACGTCGGTGATGGGTGAAGGTGAGGCGCTGCTGCTGCACGCCTTTTGGCGGCGCGGGCAGCGTCTGCTCTGTGCCAGCCAGCGGCGCATCGCCCGCGGTTTTCCAGCCCTGCTCATCAGCAGGAAGATCGACGATAAACAACTCCGGCATTTTTTCACCGCTGGCGGAGAGCGTATCGCCAATAAACGCCAGCCGCTGGTTGCCGACCCAGCCCTCTTCATACGCACGGTTGATCTCATCGCTGCCGGGCGCAGGCGTCGGCGTCGTGCGGCTCACCAGCACGCACCAGTGGCTGCCGCCATATTCTCGCGGATGGGTGCAGGACGGCGTTACCGGGCCAAATGGCACCGCGACGCCAACGTTGCGCAGATCCAGCGCCGGGTCGCGCTCATGCATTACATGATCGTTATAGGTAAAGCTAATGTTCTGCCCGTTCGGGCTAAAGACATGCACGTGCGAGCCGCCGCGCAGCGCGCCGGGCGTGTAGGGCGCGGTGATATCCAGCGCATCAAGATTGGTTGTGCGGCCCTGCCCGGTTATTACGCCGCGCCGATGGTGGAAATCGTACTGCCAGGCGGCATCGGGGTTTTCCGGGCCGTGAATAAACACATACTTCTGCGCTTCAGGATGAACGGTCACCACGCCGACATGCGCGCCATCCGTTGCGGTGTAGATCACCTCAACGTCGCCGGAGTGAACGTTGACGCGTTCGATAGTTTTGCCGGTAAAGGAGGCGCCGGAGGGGCGCACATCGAACACCAGCCACTGGCTGTCCGCCGTCCAGGTGTTGATATTGGTCAGTTGATGATTGCGCGGGGCGAAGGTGAGCTGTTTCATGAAAGTACCCTGAAGCCATAAACAGGCCTCAGGGTATAAGATTGCGTGGCGTTAGCCTACTCGCTTCACATCGCCGACCAGCAAAATGTAGGAGAGCGCGCCAATCAGCGCCACGGCGGAGATATAGACCAGCGCCGGGCCAAAGCCGTAATCCTGCGCCAGGTAGCCAATCACCAGCGGCACGGTAATGCCGCCCAGCCCGCCGACAAAGTTAAACACCCCGCCGGTGAGGCCAATCAGGCGCATCGGTGCCAGCGACGACACCAGCGACCAGGTGATCGAGGCAAAGCCGTTGCCGAAGAAGGCCAGCGCCATCAGCGTCATAATCCACACGGGATCGTTGGTGTAGTTCGCGCCCATGATGCAGGTGGAGATAAGCAGACCGCAGATAATCGGCGTTTTACGCGCAATCCCCAGCGAATAGCCCTTTTTCACCAGCGTATCGGCGACCCAGCCGGAGAGCAGCACGCCAAAGAAGGCGGCCAGGAACGGCACGGTGGTCATAAACCCGGCTTTCAGCGCGGTGATACCTTTCTCCTGCGTCAGGTAGTTCGGGAACCAGGTGAGGAAGAACCACAGCGTTGAGGTGACGGCGAACTGGCCGAGATAGACGCCAATCAGCTTGCGGTGGAACACCAGTTTCCACTCCGCTTTGGTCAGCGGCTGGCGCGCCTCTTTTTTCACCGGCGCGTCGCCATCAATCAGGCCGCCGCCCGCTTTGATGTACTCCAGCTCCGCCTGGCTGATGTTTTTGGTCAGGCGCGGCGGCTGGTAGACCTTAATCCAGATCAGCGACCAGATAATGCCGATGCCGCCGGTGACGATAAACACCCAGTGCCAGCTCAGCAGCTCCTGGATCCAGATCAGCAGCGGGGTGAGAAAAGCCAGCCCGACAAACTGCCCGGAGGTGTAAAAACCGACCGCCGAAGCGCGCTCCTGCTCCGGGAACCAGCTGGTCACCATGCGGTTGTTGGTCGGGAAAGCGGGTGCTTCAAAAATGCCGGTAATCGCACGCAGGCCAATCAGCGACAGCAGGCCGCTGGCGAAACCCTGAAACAGCGTGGCGACCGACCAGCCAAAGATGGCGATGAAATAGGTAAGCCGTGAGCCGACACGGTCAAGAAACCAGCCGCCGGGGATCTGGCAGAGGGTATAGAGCCAGGCGAAGGCGGAAAAGACGTAGCCCATCTCCGCTTTGGTAATACCGAACTCCTCCTGAATATGGGCAGAGGCCACGGCCAGGTTGGCGCGGTCGACATAACAAATGACCACCGTGATAAAGATCATCAGCAGCGTCAAATAGCGGCGACGCCCTGTTTTTGCAGTCGTTACAGAAATATCCATAACTGTCTGTCTCCGGGTTTTGGGCATGGCGAAGCCGCTCACCATGCCCTGTTAAATACAGAGGGTGTAGGAAAAAAATTATTTTTGATGTTCTGAATGCGCTAAATAGTTTGTGTCGCAGGAAGGCGGCAAGTTTTCGAATCCCCCTGAGCTTACTGAAGTAAGTGATGGGGGTGAGAAAACGCAGCCTACGCACCGGCGGCGCAAAATATGACGAGCATTACCACTCGGCGACGGTACCGTCCGCATGCCGCCACACCGGGTTACGCCAGTCCGGCGCATTTTTGCTTAGTTCAATCACTTTCTCTTCGTCGATCTCTACGCCAAGGCCCGGCTTCATCAACGGTTTAAAGAAGCCGCCTTCCATATTGAAGTCCTCTTTGTTCTTCACGAAGTCGAGCAGTTCGGCACCTTTGTTGTAGTGAATGCCCATGCTCTGCTCCTGGAACACCGCGTTGTGCGAGACGAAGTCGATATGCAGACAGGCAGCGAGCGCCACCGGGCCGAGCGGGCAGTGCGGAGCCAGCGCCACATCGTATGCTTCCGCCATACCGGCAATTTTGTAGCACTCGGTGATGCCGCCTGCGTGGGAGAGATCCGGCTGCAAAATCGCAATGCCGCCCGCTTCCAGCACGCGCTTAAATTCGAAGCGCGAGAACATCCGTTCACCGGCGGCAATCGGAATATGGGTTTGCGCGGCCAGGCGCGGGTAATACTCCGCCTGCTCGGCCAGCACCGGCTCTTCAATAAACAGCGGGCGATAGGGCTCCAGCTCTTTAATTAATACTTTCGCCATCGGCGCGCTGACGCGACCGTGGAAGTCGAGACCAAACTCAATCTCATTGCCAAACGCTTCGCGGATCTGCGCCACGGTATTGACCGCCGCATCGACTTTGCGCGAATCATCGATAATGCCTAACTCTTCGCAGCCGTTTAATTTAAAGGTGTCGAAGCCGATGGTGCGCAGGGTTTTGATGCCATCAATCACTTCTGCCGGGCGGTCGCCGCCGACCCAGCTGTAGGCCTTGATTTTGTCGCGCACCAGGCCGCCCATCAGCTGCCACACCGGCGCATTGAGCACTTTGCCTTTGATATCCCACAGCGCCTGGTCAATCCCGGCGATGGCGCTCATCAGGATCGGGCCGCCACGATAGAAACCCGCGCGGTACATCACCTGCCACAAGTCGTTGATACGGGAGGGATCCTGGCCAATCAGGTAGTCGCCAAGCTCATGCACCGCCGCTTCAACGGTGCGCGCACGCCCTTCGATCACCGGCTCACCCCAGCCGACCACGCCTTCATCGGTTTCGATTTTTAAGAACATCCAGCGCGGCGGTAAGCGGTAAGTCGTCAGTTTGGTTATCTTCATTGCACAGCCTCTTGATACGCGTTAACAAATGCTTTCGCCTGCTCGATGGTGCGGCTTACCGGCTGTCCGGCGCGATAGAGATCGCTGCCCAGCCCGGCGCCGACGCAGCCTGCCTGTAGCCACAGGTGCAGGTTTTCTGGCGTCACGCCGCCGACGGCAAACACCGGTACGTCCGCTGGCAGAACTGCTTTCAGCGCTTTGATGTAATCCGGACCAAAGGCGGAGGAGGGGAAAATTTTCAACGCCTGCGCACCGGCTTCCAGCGCAGTGAAGGCTTCGCTGGCGGTGGCGCAGCCTGGGCAGACGGTCATGCCGTGGCTGACCGCGCGGCGGATCACCTCCGGCTGCGTATTCGGCGTGACAATCAGTTTGCAGCCCATCTCCGCCAGCCGATCAACCTGCTCCGGTTTCAGCACCGTACCGCCGCCGATCAGCGCGCGATCGCCGAAGTTCGCTACGATATCGCCAATGCTGGTCTCCCAGTCGGGGGAGTTGAGCGGGATTTCGACAGCGTCGAAACCTGCGTCGAGAATGGCGGCGACGTGCTCGCGCGCCTCATCCGGGGTGATGCCACGTAAAATGGCGATCAGCGGAAGCTTAGTTTGCCACTGCATGGGCAATCCTCCTGATACCTGCCTGAAATGCCGTGTCGCCATCCAGCGTGTTTACCGCCCGCCCGATGGCGCGAAATGCGCGCTGATAGCGAGCGGAGAGGGATGGGCTGGCGACCAGCGTGATTGCCTGCGAACCGGCGAAGCGGGCGTTCATGGTCGCCACCTCACCGCCAATCAGCAGGCCCGAAAGGAATTCGCTCACCTGTTCGCGCGCAAGGGTGCCCAGCACATGGGCGGCGCGAACTTCAAAAAGCTGCGGCAGGATTTCAGGTGACGCGAGGCCGCGCGTCAGGCCTGCGTCGAAGGCATCATCACTGGCGGTTTGCTCCGGCAACCCTGCGCCCACCAGCGAGTGGCGCAGCAGGAGATGATGCAGTTCACCCGTCATTACGGTGCGGAAATCACGGATTTGATGGTTATCAGCCTCGACCCATTTGCAGTGGGTGCCGGGCATCACATACAACGAAGCGGGGGCAAGCTCGCTGGCACCGAGCAGTTGGGTCTCTTCGCCGCGCATCACGTTGTGATTGTCATCGCTGGAGACGCACAGGCCGGGGATGATCCAGACACGCTCTTTTACCTGGGTCAGCTGCTCACCGATGCCGTCAAGCGTAGTCGGGCAGGGCAGATAGGGGGCGATTTTCCAGCCCGCATTGCTGCCGACCATGCCCGCCATTACCACCGGCGTGGTCTCGCTGCTCCAGCCCTCGGTCACTTCTGCTAACACCGCTTCGGGGGATCGGCCATTAAGTCGGGTCACACCCGCCCCAGACTGCCTGCTCTCCAGGCAAACGCCATCCTGAAAGTGCCAGGCGCGTAAGTTGGTGGATCCCCAGTCGATTGCGATGTAGCGAGCTGTCATGTAATTTCCTTCAACCTTCGTGTTGAGCTGGCGATCATGGTGAGCGCCGCCTGCTCTGCCGCTGTGCTGTCCTGATGCCGGATCGCATCGAACAGCGCCTTATGTTCCTGCAGGGTTTTCGGCATGTTCGCCTCATCCCCCATCCAGGTCCGTTCAAATACCGCCCGTTGCAGTGAGCTGATTGCCACACTCAACTGTTGCAGCACCGGGTTGTGCACCGATTGCAACACCGCTTCGTGGTAGCGGATATCGGCCTCGTTAAAGGCATCCCGATCCTGGTTGTTGGCGATCATGTCATTGAGCGCCGACTCAATATTTGCCAGGTCGCTGGAGGTGGCGCGCTCCGCTGCCCAGCGGGCGATGGCCGGTTCCACCAGGTTTCGCACTTCACTCATCGCGCTGATTAAGCGCGGGTCGTAGTCGTGCTCCAGCACCCATTGCAGCACCTCGGTGTCGAGGTAGTTCCACTGGTTACGCGGGGCGACAAACGCGCCGCGATAACGCTTCATTTCAATCAGCCGCTTTGCCATCAGCGCGCGGTAGACCTCGCGGATGATGTTGCGCGAGGTTTCAAACTCTTCGCACAGATCAGCTTCGGCGGGTAACGCCGAGCCGGGGACATATTTGCCGCTGATAATCTGGCGGCCCAGCGAGACGATAATGCGGTCGGTTTTATTCATGGTCATAACGCGTCCTTAGCAACGGTTTCTCTGCCACTACTTTATCGCCTCTGCCGCAATTTCCCTCAACATTGAAGTACAAATATGCTGACTTCCCCGCAAGAGATGCCGCAATCGTAGTACAATCACTTTGTTTTGTACTACAATTTGGATCACAAAAACGACAATTGGTAAGCAAATTGTTATCAGAACGGCGCGCGGGGCAAAAAAAAACCCGCGCAGAGCGCGGGTCGGGGAGAGTGGGACAGGCTTAGTTGAGGGCGAACTTCTCGATCGCGTAAGCAACGCCATCTTCGAGGTTGGTTTTGGTGACAAAATCTGCCGCCTCTTTCACCGACGGAATGGCGTTCTCCATCGCCACGCCAACGCCTGCGAACTCAATCATGGCGATATCATTTTCCTGATCGCCAATCGCCATAATCTCTTCCGGCTTGATGTTTAACACATCGGCAAGGGCTTTAACGCCGGTGCCTTTAGTGACGCTTTTATGCAGGATTTCCAGGAAGTAGGGCGCGCTTTTCAGCACCGTGTACTTCTCTTTCACCTCCTGCGGAATGCGGGCGATCGCCTGGTCGAGGATCGTCGGCTCATCAATCATCATCACTTTCAGGAACTGGGTCTGCGGATCCATCTTCTCCGCTTCACAGAAGACTAGCGGAATGGTGGCGACAAAAGATTCATGCACGGTATAGGGGCTGATATCGCGGTTTGCGGTGTAGAGCGTGTTGCGATCCAGCGCGTGGAAGTGCGAACCGACCTCGCGGGAGAGTTGCTCCAGATAGCGGTAATCGTCATAGCTCAGCGTGGTTTGCGCCACGGTACTGCCGTCGCTGGCATTCTGCACCAGCGCGCCGTTATAGGTAATGCAGTAGTCACCTTCCCGCTCCATATGCAGCTCTTTCATATAGCTGTGTACGCCAGCGTAAGGGCGTCCGGTGGTCAGCACGACATTGATGCCGCGTTCGCGCGCGGCGGCAATCGCATTTT
Organism: Kosakonia sp. 1610; assembly: GCF_050435845.1. Taxonomy (NCBI): domain Bacteria; kingdom Pseudomonadati; phylum Pseudomonadota; class Gammaproteobacteria; order Enterobacterales; family Enterobacteriaceae; genus Kosakonia; species Kosakonia sp. 1610. Next base: position 274,989 of record NZ_JBNDKZ010000005.1, read on the forward strand.
TTACCGCAGGAGAGATAGTGTGGTCGGGCAGCAGCAGCGTGCCGTCCATATCGATTGCAATAAGTTTGATAGCCATGAGATCCCCAGATGAGAAGTGTTTGACCTCATGCTAACGCGATTCCGCTCAAAAAACAGCAGCGCGCCGGGGAGAAAAGGGGGAGAGAAAGGGGGATACGGGATCCCCCTTTTAATGCAGGATTACCTTAGATATCGATATTCGCCGCTTTCAGGGCGTTCTCTTCGATAAAGGCGCGGCGCGGTTCAACGGCATCGCCCATTAAGGTAGTGAAGAGCTGATCGGCTGCAATCGCATCTTTCACGGTAACGCGCAGCATGCGGCGGCTTTCCGGATCCATAGTGGTTTCCCACAGCTGATCCGGGTTCATCTCGCCGAGGCCTTTATAACGCTGAATGGAAAGGCCGCGACGGGACTCTTTCACCAGCCACTCCAGCGCCTGCTCGAAGCTGGTCACCGGCTGGCGGCGTTCGCCACGCTCGATATAGGCATCTTCTTCAATCAGGCCGCGCAGCTTCTCGCCAAGCGTGCAGAGACGACGGTATTCACCGCCGGTCACAAACTCGTGATCGAGCGGATAATCGGTATCCACACCGTGGGTGCGCACGCGAATAATCGGCTCGAACTGGCTCAGCTCGCTGTTCACCCGGACATCATATTTCCAGGTGCTGCCGTGGGCTTCGTTCTCATTCAGCACGGTAATCAGTTGGGAGACCCACTGCGTAACCGCGCGCTCATCGGCGAGATCCGCTTCCGCCAGCGTCGGCTGATAGACCAGCTCTTTCAGCAGCGCGCGCGGGAAGCGACGCTCCATGCGGCCAATCATCTTCTGCGCAGCGTTGTATTCGGAGACCATTTTCTCCAGCGCTTCACCCTGCAGCGCAGGCGCGCCTTCGGTGGTGTGCAGCGTTGCGCCGTCGAGCGCGATAGAGATCTGATACTGATCCATCGCCTCGTCATCCTTGATGTACTGCTCCTGCTTGCCTTTCTTCACTTTGTAGAGCGGCGGCTGCGCGATGTAGACGTGGCCACGCTCAACGATTTCCGGCATCTGACGGTAGAAGAAGGTCAACAGCAGCGTACGGATGTGCGAACCATCGACGTCCGCATCGGTCATGATAATGATGCTGTGGTAGCGCAGTTTATCCGGGTTGTACTCGTCGCGACCGATGCCACAGCCGAGCGCGGTGATAAGCGTCGCCACTTCCTGAGAGGAGAGCATCTTGTCGAAACGCGCTTTCTCGACGTTGAGGATTTTACCTTTCAACGGCAGGATCGCCTGGTTCTTACGGTTACGGCCCTGTTTGGCAGAACCGCCCGCCGAGTCCCCTTCCACTAAGTAGAGTTCGGACAGCGCCGGGTCACGCTCCTGGCAATCCGCCAGTTTGCCCGGCAGACCGGCCAGATCCAGCGCGCCCTTACGGCGGGTCATTTCACGCGCTTTACGCGCCGCTTCACGGGCACGAGCAGCATCAATAATTTTGCCGACGACGATCTTCGCATCGCTCGGGTTTTCCAGCAGGTATTCGGCCAGCAGTTCGTTCATCTGCTGTTCCACCGCCGATTTCACCTCGGAGGAGACCAGTTTATCTTTGGTCTGTGAGGAGAATTTCGGGTCCGGCACTTTTACCGATACCACCGCAATCAGGCCTTCACGGGCATCATCACCGGTGGCGCTGACTTTGGCTTTCTTGCTGTAACCCTCTTTATCCATATAGGCGTTCAGCGTACGGGTCATCGCCGCGCGGAAGCCTGCAAGGTGGGTACCGCCGTCGCGCTGCGGAATGTTGTTGGTAAAGCAGTAGATATTTTCCTGGAAACCGTCGTTCCATTGCAGCGCCACTTCAACGCCGATACCGTCTTTTTCGGTGGAGAAGTAGAAGATATTCGGGTGGATCGGCGTTTTGTTTTTATTGAGATACTCAACAAACGCCCTGATGCCGCCTTCATAGTGGAAGTGGTCTTCTTTGCCGTCGCGCTTGTCGCGCAGGCGAATCGACACGCCGGAGTTCAGGAAGGAGAGCTCACGCAGGCGTTTCGCCAGAATTTCATATTCAAATTCAATGACGTTGGTGAAGGTTTCGTAGCTCGGCCAGAAACGCACCATGGTACCGGTTTTTTCCGTTTCGCCCGTCACTTCCAGCGGAGCCTGCGGCACGCCGTGAGTGTAGATCTGACGGTGAACTTTGTTATCGCGCTGGATAACCAGCTCCAGTTTCTGCGACAGGGCGTTTACCACTGAAACGCCAACGCCGTGCAGACCGCCGGAGACTTTATAGGAGTTATCGTCGAACTTACCGCCCGCATGCAGTACGGTCATGATCACTTCCGCGGCAGAAACGCCCTCTTCCGGGTGAATACCGGTCGGAATACCACGCCCATCATCCTGTACGGAGACAGAGTTATCGCTGTGAATGGTGACGATAATGTCTTTACAGTACCCTGCGAGCGCTTCGTCGATAGCGTTATCTACTACCTCGAATACCATGTGGTGCAGACCGGTGCCGTCATCCGTATCGCCGATATACATACCCGGGCGCTTACGCACTGCATCCAGCCCTTTGAGGACTTTGATACTGGAGGAGTCATAAGAATTCGACATCAACGTTTCTCGCTCATTTCAACTTGGGTTAATCGGCTATTTTACCCTTTTCCACGGTGAACATCTTCGAATTTTTGTCCGACATGTCCATAACGTGTTCAGCGCTGATGGCGCTGACGAAAACCTGTGACTGGGTGGCTTTTAACCGGCTGGCTAATAGCCCGCGCTTTTCGTCATCAAGCTCCGAGGCAAAATCATCTATCAGGTATAAACAGCGTCGCCCGCTTTCACGCGTTAAGAACTCCCCCTGGGCCAGGCGCAGCGCGCACATCAGCAGTTTTAACTGTCCGCGCGAAAGGGTGTCTTCAACGGGCGCGCCATCCGCACGAATGCGGAAATCCGCTTTATGCGGGCCGTGCGCGGTGTAAGTGAGCATGCGGTCGCGCTCAAAACTGCGCGCCAGCACCTCTTCATAATCGGTCTCTTTCTCCCAGCCGCGCTGGAAAGAGAAGGTCAGGGAAAATTCCGGTAAGAACTGCCGGCAGGTGTCGGCCATATCTTCCGCGATAGCGGCGCTGTACTCCGCGCGCCAGCGGCTGATCTGCTCGGCGAGCGGCACAAGCTCTTTGTCCCACGGACGCAGCTGGCCATAATGGCTCACCTGGCGTAAGGCGGCGTTGCGCTGTTTTAACAGGCGCTTGAGGTTGCTCCAGGCGGTAAAAAAGCCGCTTTCATTGTGGAAGCATCCCCAGTCGAGAAAGGCACGACGGTATTTCGGGCCGCCGTTGAGCAGGGTAAACCCTTCGGGCGTAATAAGCTGCATCGGCATCAGCAGCGCCAGCTCCGCCACTTTATGACCGTCGGTGCCGTCGATGCGCACTTTGCTGTCGCCGAGCTTATCTTTGGTCAGGCCAATGGCGATTTCGCGCGATTCGGCCTGCAAACGCCCGTGCAGGACAAACGCCTCCTGCTCATGGCGAATAACGCGACCAATTTGCAGGCTGCGAAACGCCCGACCATGCCCGAGGGTGTAGATCGCCTCCAGCACGCTGGTCTTCCCGCTGCCGTTAGCGCCCACCAGAAAGTTAAAGCCAGGGGAGAGCGCGAGATCCGCGCTTTCGATATTGCGGAAATCTTTTATCAGTAAGCGGGTTAGCGACATGATTCACTCATTACCAGGGCGTATCGTCGCAGTTAGCCTGACTTCAGCCATCGCGCAGCAACCGCAGCGTACTGAAGTACGTGAAGATTGCGGGCGCTGCCCGAAGCCAGAGTAACCAGAAAGATAGCCCGCTATTTTCTACAACCGCATTGGCATAACGACATAGGCTGCGCTCTGGCTCGCCGCGTCTTCAATCTGCACGCTGGAAACGGAATCGGTCAGCAGAATGCGCACGTTCTCGCATTTCAGCGCGTTCAGCACATCAAGCACGTAGCTGACGTTAAAGCCGATTTCCATTTCGCTACCGCCGTAGGTGACATCGAGAAACTCTTCCGCTTCTTCCTGCTCCGGGTTATTGGCGGTGATTTTGATCTGGTTTTCGCTGACGTAGAGGCGCACACCGCGGAACTTCTCGTTAGAGAGGATCGCCGCACGGGCAAAAGCCTGCTTCAGCGAATCGCAGCCCGCTTCCAGCGTTTTGTCCGGGTTTTTCGGCAATACGCGGCGATAATCCGGGAAACGACCATCAACCAGCTTCGACGTGAAGATAAAGTCGCCGACGTGCGCGCGAATGTTATTGCTGCCGATCTGCACGCGCAGCGGCGTATCGCCACCGTCGAGCATACGCATCAGCTCAATCACCCCTTTACGCGGCACGATCACCGAATGGTTCGGCAATGTTTGCCCAATCGGCATCGAGCAGACGGCAAGGCGGTGACCGTCCGTAGCCACGGTACGCAGCTCTTCACCTTCGGTTTCAAATAGCATGCCGTTTAAGTAGTAACGGACGTCCTGGTGCGCCATCGAGAACTGCGTCGCTTCGATCAGGCGCTTCATGGTGGCCTGCGGCAGCGTGAACTCCACTTCGCTTTGCCAGTCATCCAGGTTAGGGAAATCTGCTGCGGGCAGGGTTGAGAGGGAGAAACGGCTGCGCCCGGAACGGATCAGCATGCGCTCACCCTCCAGCTGCATCGCAATTTCCGCCCCTTCCGGCAGGCCGCGACAGATGTCGAAGAATTTGCGTGCCGGTACGGTTGTCGCGCCCTGTTCATGGGGCTGGACAAGCGCCACGCGGGCAACCATCTCCATTTCAAGATCGGTGCCGGTCAGCGAAAGCGCGCCGTCGGTAACCTGAAGCAGCAGATTACCGAGAATAGGCAACGTCGGGCGTCCGCCCAGCGGGCCGCTAACTTGTTGCAGCGGCTTTAATAAGTGTTCACGTTCAACGGTAAATTTCATAGCGTCACGAAGAGAGAGTTCGGATTAAATTGGAAAAATCTTCTTTGATATCATGGCTTTCTTCACGCAACTGCTCAATCTTACGGCAGGCATGCAGTACGGTGGTGTGGTCACGGCCGCCAAAGGCATCGCCGATTTCCGGCAGGCTGTGGTTGGTCAACTCCTTGGCCAGCGCCATCGCCATCTGGCGCGGACGGGCAACGGAACGGGAGCGTCGCTTCGACAGCAGATCTGCCACCTTAATCTTGTAATACTCCGCCACCGTCTTCTGGATATTGTCGATGGTGACCAGCTTCTCCTGCAGCGCCAGCAGATCGCGCAGCGCTTCGCGCACGAAATCAATGGTGATGGCGCGCCCGGTAAAGTTGGCGTTGGCGATAACGCGGTTCAGTGCCCCTTCCAGCTCACGCACGTTGGAGCGCAGGCGCTTGGCAATAAAGAAGGCCACTTCGCCCGGCAGACGGATATCGTTCTCGTCGGCCTTTTTCATCAGGATCGCAACGCGGGTTTCCAGCTCCGGCGGCTCGATCGCCACGGTCAGCCCCCAGCCGAAGCGTGATTTGAGACGATCCTCAACACCATTGATCTCTTTCGGATAACGATCCGAGGTGAGAATGATCTGCTGATTGCCTTCCAGCAGGGCGTTAAAGGTATGGAAGAACTCTTCCTGGGATCGCTCTTTATTGGCGAAGAATTGAATATCATCGATCAGCAGCGCGTCAACGGAGCGGTAGTAGCGTTTAAACTCTTCGATCGCATTGTTTTGCAGGGCTTTTACCATGTCCTGGACAAAGCGTTCGGAGTGCATATACACCACTTTGGCATTCGGCTTACGCGCCACAATGCCGTTACCCACCGCGTGCAGCAGGTGCGTTTTACCGAGACCCGTGCCGCCATATAAAAAGAGCGGGTTGTAAGCGCCGCCGGGGTTATCTGCCACCTGGCGGGCCGCCGCGCGGGCCAGCTGGTTCGACTTACCTTCGACGAAGTTATCAAAGGTGTGTTTGACGTTGACGTTTGAGCGGTAGGTCGGTTCCGCCGGCGCGGGCACGTTGTCCCAGCCTGAACGGGCGACAGGCGCAGCGCGCGGAATCACGATCTGCGCCGCCTGAGCGGGCGCAGCCACGGTGGCAGGCTCTCTCAATGTCTGGTTGGCCGGACGAGCGCCCACTTCAAAACGCAGCTGTGGCGCGTCCGCCCCGCAAAATTCATTAAGCAGGCCGTTGATATTATTAAGGTATTTGTCTCTTACCCAATCAAGCACAAAACGGTTTGGCGCATACAAAGCCAGCGTGTTGTCACTCAGTTCCGCCTGCAACGGGCGGATCCACATACTAAATTCAGTGGCTGGTAACTCATCCTGCAATCGGGCAAGACACTGCTGCCAAAGCGAAAGTGACACGGCGGACTCCACTCGAACGTAAATCGATAAATAGTAAAGACAGAGACATTAATCTTTTTTGACACACATCGATAAGACCCAGCGGGGTGATGTGCGAACCGCTGTTTACGGTTTTTGCCCCAGAGCGATCGTGGATCGCGATCGGGACCGCGGATCATAGCGTAAACCGTCGAAGAGATCTTCTGTTTCTCACAGATTCTTCACGATTTATCCACAGGCCGATCCGGAACGCGCTAAGTGTAAACGATCCAGGCGCGGGTGCGGGAAGATTTAGGCCGCATATTGGAAAATTAAATGGTTTTCGCCGAATAATCCCATAAACGATCTAAGGAAGATCCAGGCGGATCCTTGCGCTTTGCCATTTGCCCCGTATAATTCTGCCCCCGGCGCGTCTTACTCTTTTCAGGCGCCGGAAGCCGCTTAGTTTTTGCGCAGATCTGTGCAAAAATACGTGCGCTATAAGGAAAGAGAATTGACTCCGGAGTGTACAATTATTACAATCCGGCCTCTTTAATTACCCATGGCTTGCGCGCCGGTCGTTCGATATTCGTTCGGGCATACGCAAAAGTCAGTGAATTTATTCAAGTTTAGGTAGAAATCGCCATGAAACGCACTTTTCAACCGTCTGTACTGAAGCGCAACCGTTCTCACGGCTTCCGTGCTCGTATGGCTACTAAAAATGGTCGCCAGGTTCTGGCTCGTCGTCGCGCTAAAGGCCGCGCACGTCTGACCGTTTCCAAGTAATAAAAGCTAACCCCTGAGTGGTTAAGCTCGCTTTTCCCAGGGAGTTACGTTTGTTAACTCCCACTCATTTCACATTCGTCTTCCAGCAGCCACAACGGGCTGGCACGCCGCAAATCACCATCCTCGGCCGCCTGAATTCGCTGGGGCATCCCCGTATCGGTCTTACCGTCGCCAAGAAAAATGTCAAACGCGCACATGAACGCAATCGGATTAAACGTCTGACGCGTGAAAGTTTTCGTTTGCACCAACATGACCTGCCGGCCATGGATTTTGTGGTGGTGGCAAAGAAAGGGGTTGCTGACCTCGATAACCGTGCTCTCACGGAAGCGTTGGAAAAATTATGGCGCCGCCATTGTCGCCAGGCTCAAGGGTCCTGATAGCCCTTATACGGGTCTACCAACGCCTGATTAGTCCGCTACTCGGGCCGCACTGCCGTTTCACCCCTACCTGTTCTCACTATGGAATTGAGGCCTTGCGCAGGTTTGGGGTGTTAAAAGGCAGTTGGTTGACAGTGAAACGCGTATTAAAATGCCACCCTTTACATCCGGGTGGCGACGATCCCGTCCCGCCAGGACCTTCTAAAACCAGAGAACACTAACGATGGATTCGCAACGCAATCTTTTTATCATCGCTTTGTTGTTCGTGTCTTTCATGATCTGGCAAACGTGGGAGAAGGAACAAAATCCTCCTCCGGCGCAGCAGCAGACCACGCAGACTACGACCACCGCAGCGGGTAACGCAGCCGACCAGAGCGTTCCGGCCAGTGGCCAGGGGAAACTGATTACGGTTAAAACCGACGTGCTTGAGCTGACCATCAACACCCGTGGTGGTGATGTTGAGCAGGCACTGCTCCCGACGTACCCGAAAGAGCTGGGTGCGACCGAGCCGTTCCAGTTACTGGAAACCACGCCTGAGTTTGTCTACCAGGCGCAGAGCGGTCTGACCGGCCAGAATGGCCCGGACAACCCGGCTAACGGCCCACGCCCGCTGTATAACGTCGATAAAGATGCGTTTGTACTGGCAGAAGGCCAGAACGAGCTGGCGATCCCGCTGACCTATACCGATGCGGCAGGCAACACCTTCACCAAAACCTTCACCCTGAAACGCGGTGAATATGCGGTGAACGTTGGCTACAGCGTGAAAAACGCCGGTACAACACCGCTGCAGGTGGCTACCTTTGGTCAGCTGAAGCAGACCATCAAACTCCCTTCTCACCGCGATACCGGCAGCAGCAACTTTGCGCTGCACACCTTCCGCGGCGCGGCGTACTCCACGCCGGACACCAAGTATGAGAAGTACAAGTTTGACACCATCGCCGATGACGAAAACCTGAACGTCAGCTCGAAAGGCGGCTGGGTTGCGATGCTGCAACAATATTTCGCCACGGCGTGGATCCCACGTAACGACGGCGCGAATAACTTCTACACCGCGAATCTGGGCAACGGCGTTGCGGCAATCGGCTACAAATCTCAGCCGATTACCATCGCTGCAGGCCAGACTGGCTTACTGAACAGCACCCTGTGGGTCGGCCCGGAGATTCAGGACAAGATGGCCGCTGCGGCGCCGCACCTGGATCTGACCGTGGATTACGGCTGGTTGTGGTTCATCTCTCAGCCGCTGTTTAAGCTGCTGAAATGGATCCACAGCTTCCTCGGCAACTGGGGCTTCTCTATCATCGCGATCACCTTCATCGTGCGCGGCATCATGTACCCGCTGACCAAAGCGCAGTACACCTCGATGGCGAAAATGCGCATGCTGCAGCCGAAGATTCAGGCTATGCGTGAGCGTCTGGGCGATGATAAGCAGCGTATGAGCCAGGAAATGATGGCGATGTACAAAGCGGAGAAAGTGAACCCGCTGGGCGGCTGCTTCCCGCTGCTGATCCAGATGCCAATCTTCCTTGCGCTCTACTACATGCTGATGGGCTCCGTTGAGCTGCGCCATGCGCCGTTCGCGCTGTGGATCCACGATCTCTCTGCGCAAGACCCGTACTACATCCTGCCGATCCTGATGGGCGTAACGATGTTCTTCATTCAGAAGATGTCGCCGACCACCGTGACCGACCCGATGCAGCAGAAGATCATGACCTTTATGCCGGTCATCTTCACGGTGTTCTTCCTGTGGTTCCCGTCAGGTCTGGTGCTGTACTACATCGTCAGCAACCTGGTAACCATTCTGCAGCAGCAGCTGATTTACCGTGGTCTGGAGAAACGTGGTCTCCATAGCCGCGAGAAGAAAAGCTCTTAATACGCGTCATTCTTTAAGCTGCATGTGCGTTGGCTGCACTTGCTCCCCCCAGTTGTTTACTGATGTAAACTTCTGGGGACTCACAAGCTTGCCGCCTTCCTGCAACTTAAATTATTTTGCGTATTACTGGTAAGATTCAGACAAGGCGGTCAACTGACCGCCTTTCTTATTTTGAGATTTTGGAAAATAAACCATGAGCCATAACGACACTATCGTCGCCCAGGCAACCCCACCGGGACGCGGTGGTGTGGGCATCCTGCGTATCTCCGGCCTGAAAGCGCGCGACGTCGCGCAGGCGGTGCTGGGCAAGCTGCCGAAACCGCGTTATGCCGACTATCTTGCGTTTCAGGACGCCGATGGCAGCGCCCTCGATCAGGGCATTGCGCTGTGGTTCCCTGGGCCCAACTCCTTTACCGGTGAAGATGTGCTGGAGCTACAGGGCCACGGCGGCCCGGTGATCCTCGATCTGCTGTTAAAGCGCATTCTGACGCTGCCCGGGCTGCGTATCGCTAAACCGGGCGAGTTCTCTGAACGCGCGTTTCTCAATGACAAGCTCGACCTGGCGCAGGCAGAAGCGATTGCCGACCTGATTGACGCCAGCTCCGAGCAGGCCGCGCGCTCGGCGCTCAACTCTTTGCAGGGCGCGTTTTCCGCCCGCGTTAATCATCTGGTGGAAGCACTCACTCACCTGCGCATCTACGTTGAAGCGGCAATCGACTTCCCGGATGAGGAGATCGACTTTCTCTCCGATGGCAAAATCGAAGCGCAGCTTAATGATGTGATAAGCGATCTCGATGCGGTTCGCGCCGAAGCGCGCCAGGGAAGCCTGCTGCGTGAAGGGATGAAAGTGGTGATTGCCGGGCGTCCAAACGCCGGGAAGTCGAGCCTGCTTAACGCGCTGGCCGGTCGCGAAGCGGCGATCGTCACCGATATCGCCGGTACCACGCGCGATGTGCTGCGTGAACATATCCATATCGACGGGATGCCGCTGCACATTATTGATACCGCCGGGCTGCGCGAAGCCAGCGACGAAGTAGAGCGCATCGGGATTGAGCGTGCCTGGCAGGAGATCGAACAGGCGGACCGAGTGCTGTTTATGGTTGACGGCACCACCACCGACGCCGTCGATCCGGCGGATATCTGGCCTGACTTTATCGCCCGTTTACCCGCAAAATTGCCGATCACCGTAGTGCGCAATAAAGCAGACGTCACCGGAGAACAGCCGGGGATCAGCGAAGTGAACAATCACTCACTTGTTCGCCTCTCTGCGCGCACCAACGAAGGGGTGGACGTGCTGCGTCAGCATCTCAAGCAGAGCATGGGTTTCGACACCAGCATGGAGGGCGGCTTCCTTGCGCGTCGTCGTCATTTACAGGCGCTGGAAATGGCGGCTGAGCACCTGCAACAGGGCAAAGCGCAGCTGCTGGGTGCCTGGGCGGGCGAGCTGCTCGCAGAGGAGCTGCGCCTGGCGCAGCAGAGCCTGAGCGAGATCACCGGCGAATTTACTTCTGATGACCTGCTGGGCAGGATTTTCTCCAGCTTCTGTATTGGTAAATAATCCCTCATCCCACGGCTGGCGGGCGTTTTAGCGCTCGTTAGCCGTCATTTCATCACTTTTTCCGAAAGTGTTCCCTATTGACGAAAGAAAGTGTAAATATCACGCCTTAGGACTTTTCAGATGGGACTTTTAGCATTAAAACCTATTCATCACAGGCGATAATGTCGATTATCGATTTGATTCACGCAGCCCATTATCACGGAGCGAAAAATGGCGACACACTTTGCAAGAGGGATCCTTTCAGAAGGCCATCTTGTCTCGACCCGGCTCCCTCAGGCGTGCCTTGATGCCGCAGGGCAGCTACCGGAACATCGCCGCTCCCGTTATATCGCTTCCCGGGCGCTGCTCGCCGAGATGATGTTTATGCTTTATGGCATCAGCGAACTGCCGGAGATGGTGGTTGAGGAGAGCGGACGACCGCGCTTCGCCGACAGCAGCCTGCCGAGCTTTTCACTGGCCTACGCCGGGAATTTGGTTGGCGTTGCCATCACTACCGAAGGCGAGTGCGGCCTTGATATGGAGCTACAGCGCGCGACGCGCAGCTTCCATAGCCCGCACGGGCATAAATACACCTTCAGCAACAATGAGCAGTTGTGGATAAACAACCAGAACGATGCCAGTGAAGCGCAAACGCAGCTGTTAACGCTACGCCAGAGCGTGATGAAGCTGATTCACCAAATGCAGGACGACCCGATGCAGCTCCAGCTACTGCCCGGCTCCGGGCGGCTTCGCGTCACGCGCCATGCGCAGGTAGAAGTGATGTGCGATGCCGAAGATGTGCTGATTTGGTCAGTTGCGGTCGCGCCTGCGATTGAGAGCCTGCGCATCTGGGAGTTCGATAGCCAGAAAGGGTGGCACTACCTGACTGATGTGCTGACCCGCGCCAACGATCCGGCTTCCCGCCTGATGCGTTTCACCAGCCTGCCCGCCGAAAAAGCGCTGATCTGAATAAGTGTTGGGATAAGTCTTTCCCTCCCCCAAATTGGGAGAGGGAGAAGGGATTAATGCGCGTCGATAAAGACGATTTTCAGCAGGAACAGCAGCGCCACGATCACCACGCACGGGCTAAGCTCACGCAGACGTCCGGTACCGATTTTCATCACGCAGTAGGAGATAAAGCCAAGTGCGATCCCCTCGGTGATGGAGAAGCTGAACGGCATCATCACGGCGGTAATAAACGCCGGTACCGCTTCGGTGAGATCGTCCCACTTCACACGCGCCAGGCTTGAGGTCATCAGCACCCCAACGTAAATCAGCGCGCCCGCAGCCGCGTAACCCGGCACCATTCCCGCCAGCGGCGAGAGGAAGATCACCAGCAGGAACAGCAAACCCACGACTACCGCCGTCAGGCCGGTACGCCCACCAACCGAGACACCCGAAGAGGATTCAATGTAGGCGGTAACCGACGAGGTACCGAAGAAGGAGCCGGTAACAGAGGAGATACTGTCAACGTAAAGCGCCTGCTTCATGCGCGGGAATTTGCCCTTCTCATCCACCAGCCCGGCTTTGTCGGTCACACCGATCAGCGTCCCGGAGGAGTCGAACAGGTTCACCAGCATAAACGAGAAGATCACGCCCGCAAGGCCGAGGTTAAAGGAGCCGGCGAGATCGACATTGCCTACCACCGACATCACGCTTGGCGGCTTAGAGACAATCCCGTGGTACTGCACATCGCCCAGCAGCCAGCCCAGAAGCGTGGTCACCACGATTGAGACCAGCACCGCGGCGTGAATATTGCGCGAGGCCAGAATGGCGATGATAAAGAAACCAAGCACGCCCAGCAGCACGCTGTGCGACGTCAGATTACCAATGCTGACCAGCGTCTCTTTGTTGGCGACAATCACGCCCGCGTTCTTCAGGCCCATCATGCCGATAAACAGGCCGATCCCGCTGGTGATGCCAACGCGCAGGCTCATCGGGATATTGGCAATCATCCAGTAACGTACGCGGAAAATGGTCAGCAACAGCAGACCGACCGCACCCCAGAAGATCGCGCCCATACCGACCTGCCAGGAGAGCCCCATCGCGCCAACCACCACAAAGGCGAAGAAGGCGTTCAATCCCATTGCCGGAGCCAACGCGACCGGCAGGTTAGCCACCAGACCCATCAGGATGCTGCCGAACGCAGCAATCAGACAGGTGGTGACAAAAACTGCGCTGGTATCCATTCCGGCGACGCCTAAAATTTGCGGGTTAACGAAAACGATGTAGACCATCGTTAAAAACGTCGTGAAGCCGGCGATCACTTCGGTGCGCGCCGTTGTGCCGTGGTCACGCAGTTTGAACACGCGGTCAAGCAACCCCGGGCGAGAGGCCTGGGAAGTCTGTTGTTGGCTCATTATCAATTTCCGGAATAGGAGGGAAAATTCGTCGCTATCCTATACCAAAATGAGGCAGTATTGACGGTTATCACGCACTTTTTTTCATTGAATTTGCTTATACGGCAACGATTGCGTCCGGCAATCTGCGTTAAGTAATCGTTAAACTTGTAATCACAGGAAATGGCATGTCCCACATTGAAGCGATCTTTTTCGACTGTGACGGCACCCTGGTCGATAGCGAAGTAATCTGTTCCCGCGCATACGTTCATATGTTTCAAACCGTTGGCATTACGCTGGATCTCGAAGAGGTCTTTAAGCGTTTCAAAGGCATGAAACTGTATGAAATTATTGATGTTATCGGCGAAGAGCACGGTAAAGCGCTGGATAAAGCGCTGCTCGAGCCGGTTTATCGCGCCGAAGTAGCGCGTCTGTTCGACAGCGAGCTGGAGGTGATTCCGGGTGCCAGCGCACTGCTTGATGCCGTTAGCGTTCCCATGTGCGTGGTCTCTAACGGGCCAGTGAGCAAAATGCAACACTCATTAGGTAAACTTGGGATGTTGCACCACTTTCCGGAAAAACTGTTCAGTGGCTATGACATCCAGCGCTGGAAGCCCGATCCAGCGTTAATGTACCATGCAGCAGAGGTACTCGATGTCTCGCCGGAGAAGTGCATTCTGGTGGATGATTCCGCCGCCGGAGCGCAATCTGGCATTGCGGCAGGGATGGAAGTCTTTTACTTCTGCGCCGACCCGCATAACGTACCTATCGATCACCCAAAAGTGACGACATTTACTGACTTAGCACAGCTGCCAGCATTGTGGCGCGCTCGCGGGTGGTCTGTTACGCGCTAACTTACCTACAAAACAGGATGTTTTTATGGACCAGAATAATCGCCCTCTCCCGGTATTCAAATACCATCCACAGCCCCTGGAAACGGGCGTCTTCTCTGAAGGCAAAACCGTGACCTGCGCCTGTTGCTCACAGCCAACAGACGTCTACTACACCAACCCGTTCTTTACTGCGGAAGATGTCGATACGCTCTGCCCGTGGTGCATTGCCGATGGCTCAGCAGCAGAGAAATTCAACGGCACATTTCAGGATGATTGCAGCCTTGAAGGTGTCGAAGGGGAGTTTGATGATGAGGGCGAATTTACCGGCTTTAGCAGTTCGTGGCCGGAAGCTACCGTTGCTGAGTTGACGCAACGCACACCCGGCTATTGCGGCTGGCAGCAGGAACACTGGCTGGCGCACTGCAATGATTTCTGCGCCTTTATCGGTTACGTTGGCTGGAAAGAGATAGCCGACAAGCTGGATCAGTTTGCCGATCTGGACGCCGATTGCCGGGCCTTTGGTATGGATATCAACAAACTACAGGAGTATCTGCGCGACGGCGGCGACTGTCAGGGCTACCTCTTCCGCTGCCTCCACTGCGGGAAGCTGCGTCTGTGGGCAGATTTCTCCTGACGACTTGCCCGAAATAAGGAATAAAAGATGTCGGATTTACTTGCGCGTTATCAAGGGTGTTTGCTCGGCCTCGCGGCCGGAGATGCGGTTGGCACAACGGTAGAGTTCAGTCCCAGAGAGAGCTTTACCCCGGTCACCGATATGGTCGGCGGCGGCCCGTTTCATTTAAAAGCCGGGCAGTGGACGGATGACACCTCCATGGCGCTCTGCCTCGCGCACAGCCTGATCGCCTGTAAAGGGTTTGATGCGACCGATCAGATGAACCGCTATCTGAACTGGTGGAAGTGGGGCTATTTAAGCTCCACGGGGACCTGTTTTGATATCGGCATGACTGTCTCATCCGCGCTGCAGCGCTTTGCGCACGACGGCGAACCCTTTGCTGGCTCGAGCGATCCGCGCACGGCGGGCAACGGTTCATTGATGCGGCTGGCGCCGGTAGTGCTCTGGTTCTATCCGGATGTACCAAAGGCGCTGGAGTATGCCGAAGCGTCATCGCGAACAACGCACGCCGCGCCAGAAGCGCTGGCCAGCTGTCGTCTCTTCGCGCAGATGCTTATCAATGCGCTACAGGGCAAGAGTAAATCCGACACGCTGACAGATATTGCGCAGCTGCCGGAACAGGCTAATCTGCGCCAGATCGCCGAAGGGCATTACCGGCAGAAATCGCGTGCGGAGGTGTTCGGCACCGGTTACTGCGTGCAAAGCCTGGAGGCGGCGCTTTGGTGCTTCGCCCACGGGGAGAGTTTCGAAGAGACGATCCTGCTGGCGACCAACCTTGGCGACGATGCGGATACCACTGCGGCGATTGCCGGGCAGCTGGCTGGTGCCTGGTACGGCGTGGAGGGGATCCCGCACCGCTGGCGGGAGAAGCTGTGGCAATGCGATGAGCTCGCAACGCTTGCCGGTCAGTTACTCAGTAAGTCAGCGTGAAGCAAAACCCCCTCATCACGAGGGGGTTTTTATTGTGCTTACTCTTTCGGATCTTTTCCGGCGAGCAGCTTATCCAGCTCGTCGCCGCCAACGTGGCGGAAATCCTGGCCTTTAACGAAGTAGAAGATGTACTCGCAGATGTTCTGGCAGCGGTCGCCGATACGCTCGATAGAGCGGGCGCAGAAGAGGGCGGTCAACACGCTCGGAATGGTGCGGGAGTCTTCCATCATGTAGGTCATCAGCTGGCGCACAATGCCTTCATACTCCTGATCCACCTTCTTATCTTCGCGATAGACGCGCACCGCTTCGTCAATGTCCATCCGCGCAAAGGCGTCCAGCACATCATGCAGCATCTGCACGGTATGGCGGCCTAACGACTCAAGGCTGACGAGCAGCGGCTGGTGCTGCTGGGAGAACTTCTCCAGCGCCGTGCGGCAGATTTTATCCGCCACGTCGCCAATGCGCTCCAGCTCGGCGATGGTTTTGATGATCGCCATCACCAGGCGTAAATCGCTCGCCGTTGGCTGACGCTTGGCGATAATGCGCACGCAGGCTTCATCGATGGCGACTTCCATCATATTGACCTGCTTATCCCCTTCAACAACGCGCTTTGCCAGCTCGCTGTCCTGGTTATGCATCGCAGTGATCGCATCCGAGAGCTGCTGCTCCACCATTCCACCCATCGTCATGACCTGAGTGCGAATACTTTCCAGCTCAGCGTTAAACTGCCCGGAAATATGTTTGTTAAGGTTCAGATTGTCCATGGTGCACTCCAAATGCCCGACAAATTTCACGTGGTAACGAGGTGGCTGCCACCTCTGTGGTTCGGCAATCAGCCGTAGCGCCCGGTAATGTAATCTTCCGTTTGCTTCTTCGCAGGCTTGGTGAACAGATCGTCTGTATTGCTGAACTCAATCAACTCACCGAGATACATAAACGCAGTGTGATCGGAACAGCGCGCCGCCTGCTGCATGTTGTGCGTCACGATAACCACGGTGTAATCCTGCTTAAGCTCGGTGATCAGCTCTTCGATACGGCCGGTTGAGATGGGATCCAGCGCCGAGCAAGGCTCATCCAGCAGCAGCACTTCCGGGCGAATAGCAATGCCGCGCGCGATGCAGAGACGCTGCTGCTGGCCGCCGGAGAGAGAGTAGCCGCTCTGGTGCAATTTATCCTTGGTTTCATTCCACAATGCGGCCTTGGTCAAGGCCCACTGCACGCGCTCGTCCATATCCGGGCGCGAAAGCTTTTCAAACAGACGCACGCCAAAGGCGATGTTGTCGTAAATCGACATCGGGAACGGCGTCGGTTTCTGGAACACCATGCCCACTTTCGCGCGCAGCAGAGCAATATCCTGGGTATTGGTGAGAATGTTGTCGCCATCCAGCAGGATTTCGCCTTCCGCGCGCTGCTCAGGATAGAGCTCATACATTTTGTTAAAGGTGCGCAGCAGCGTGGATTTACCGCAGCCAGACGGCCCGATAAACGCCGTCACCTGATTTTTGGCAATATCCAGGCTGATGTTTTTCAGTGCATGGAATTTGCCGTAATAGAAGTTCAAATCACGAACCTGAATCTTGCCCGGCGTAGTATCAACCATACTCATTTATCTCTTTCCTCAACTCGACGCCGCCTTCGCCGCGTCGCAAAAATTAACCGTGTCGATTCTTGGCGAAGACGACGCGCGCCAGGATGTTCAACAGCAGTACGCAGAGCGTGATAATCAGCACCCCGGCCCAGGCCAGCTGCTGCCATTCGGCAAACGGGCTCATGGCGAATTTGAAAATCGTCACCGGCAGGTTAGCGATAGGCTGCATCATGTCGGTGCTCCAGAACTGGTTGGAGAGCGCCGTAAAGAGCAGCGGCGCCGTTTCACCGGCGATACGCGCAACCGCCAGCAGTACGCCGGTCATAATCCCGGAGACAGAGGCTTTCAGCGTAATCGCGGAGATCATCTTCCACTTCGGCGTGCCCAGCGCGTAAGCCGCTTCACGCAGGCTATCCGGCACCAGTTTCAGCATGTTTTCCGTGGTACGAATGACAATCGGCACCTGCAGCAGCGCCAGCGCAATCACGCCCGCCCAGCCGGAGAAGTGCTGCATCTGTGCCACCACGATGGTGTAGACGAACAGGCCGACCACGATAGAGGGGGCGGAGAGCAAAATGTCGTTGATAAAACGGATAATCTCGGCGAGCCAGGATTTACGGCCATACTCCGCCAGGTAGATCCCCGCCATAATGCCCAGCGGCGTACCGATTACCGTCGCCCACAGGATCAGCAGGCCACTGCCCGCCAGGGCGTTCGCCAGACCACCGCCCGCAGTGTTTGGCGGCGGGGTCGATTCGGTAAACAGCGCCAGCGACATGCCGTCGATACCGCGCGTCACGGTAGAGAAGAGGATCCACACCAGCCAGAAGAGGCCAAACACCATGGTCGCCATTGAGAGCGTCAGGGCGATGCGGTTTTTCAACCGGCGGCGCGCCTGCATTTTACGACGGGATTCAGCCAGCTCTGCGGTGTGCTGCATTTCAAGCGTAGCCATCAGCGTGCCCCCTCGTTTTTCGCCAGACGCAGGATCATAAATTTCGAGATCGCCAGCACGATAAAGGTGATGACAAACAGAATCAGCCCCAGCTCCATCAGCGCCGCAACGTGCAGGCCCGATTCCGCTTCGGCAAACTCATTCGCCAGCGCAGAGGTGATGCTGTTGCCCGGCATAAAGAGCGAGGCACTGTCGAGCTGGTAGGTGTTGCCGATGATAAAGGTCACCGCCATGGTTTCACCCAGCGCGCGGCCGAGACCGAGCATGACGCCGCCTATCACCCCGTTTTTGGTAAACGGCAGCACGATGCGCCAGATCACCTCCCAGGTGGTGCAGCCAATGCCGTAAGCCGACTCTTTCATCATCACCGGGGTCTGTTCGAAGACATCGCGCATCACCGCCGCAATATAGGGAATGATCATAATCGCGAGGATCACCCCGGCGGCGAGGATCCCAATGCCGAACGCCGGGCCGGAGAAGAGGGCGCCGACAAACGGAATATTGGAGAGCACATTGCCGACCGGCTCCTGGAAGTAGGTCGCGAACAGCGGGGCGAAGATAAACAGCCCCCACATGCCGTAAACGATACTCGGGATCGCCGCCAGCAGTTCAATGGCGATACCCAGCGGGCGCTTCAGCCAGCCGGGCGAGAGTTCCGTCAGGAACAGCGCGATACCGAAGCTCACCGGCACGGCGATCAGCAGTGCGATAACAGAGGTCACGATGGTGCCGTAAATGGGCACCAGCGCGCCGTAAATTTCATTCGGCGCATCCCACTCTTTGGTCCACAGGAAGGAGAAACCAAATTTCTGGATGCTGGGCCAGGAGGAGAAAATCAGCGAAACGATGATGCCGCTCAGCAGCAATAGCACAATCAGCGCAGCCAGTCTTACCAGTGCGCTGAAGATCATGTCGCCTTTTTTACCCGGTGGGTTAAATGCCGGCTTGGTTGCAGCCATAAATTACTCTTCAGTTTGACGTCTTACGAAGTTGCCCGCAGGCGCTTGCGCTTACCGGGCCTACAGAGGATCTGTAAGGCGGATGGTGTAAGCGCCATCCGCCATGTTCTTCAAAAATCAGCGATTAGTAAACGGCTTTACCGCTGCTGTCTTTCACGTTGGTTTTCCATGCGGCGCGAACTTGTTCAACAACGCTGCTCGGCAGGGTTGCGTAGTCGAGATCGTTAGCCTGTTTGCCGCCGTTTTTGTACGCCCAGTCAAAGAACTTCAGCACTTCAGCGCCCTGCTCAGGTTTCGCCTGCTCTTTGTGTACCAGGATGAAGGTGGTGGAGGTGATTGGCCACACGTCAGCACCTTTCTGGTTGGTCAGGTCCTGGGCGAAGGATTTGCTCCAGTCGATATCTTTTGCCGCGTTAGAGAAGCTCTCTTCGGTCGGGCTAACGGCTTTGCCGTCGGCAGACATCAGTTTGGTGTAGGTCAGGTTGTTCTGTTTAGCGTAAGCGTACTCAACGTAACCGATTGAGCCCGGCAGACGCTGAACGAAGGCGGCGATGCCGTCGTTACCTTTACCGCCCAGACCGGTCGGCCAGTTAACGGTAGAGCCAGAACCGACTTTAGATTTCCACTCTTCGTTCACTTTCGCCAGGTAGCTGGTGAAGACGAACGAGGTACCGGAACCGTCCGCGCGGCGAACCACGGCGATGTTCTGTGAAGGCAGTTTCAGGCCCGGGTTGAGTTTGGCGATAGCCGCGTCGTCCCATTTTTTGATTTTGCCGAGGTAGATATCGCCCAGGGTTTTACCGTCGAGAACCAGCTCGCCAGATTTTACGCCAGGTACGTTAATAGCCAGCACGATGCCGCCGATGACGGTCGGGAACTGGAACAGACCTTCCTGGGAGAGTTTTTCGTCAGAAAGCGGTGCATCGGATGCGCCAAAATCAACGGTTTTGGCGGTGATCTGCTTCACGCCACCGGAGGAGCCGATGCCCTGATAGTTGACCTTATTGCCCGTCTCTTTTTGGTAGGTATCAGCCCACTTGGCATACACCGGCGCAGGGAAAGTTGCGCCCGCACCAGTCAGGCTAGCTGCGGCATTGACAGCAAAAGCGCTCAGAGAAAAGGTCGCGGCGACAACAGTTGCGACAGTGGTACGCATAACGTTCATAATGTCTCCTGCAGGAATCGTAAATCGTTGTTTGAGTTGCTACTCGGAGCAAAATAGGACACTTTGATGACAGTTATATGCAACGATTGTTACTGTTTGATGACAGCGGCGGCTTTTCGTAGCACCAATATTTATTAGCTATAAAAATCAAAATATTAAGGTTAGAGAACACCTTAACAATTGGCTGATGTTTTATTTTTATGACAATCCAAATGTAGCTGAAAAGGCGAGGCTGCTCGCCCTGACCGAATAAATTTTACGCAAAATGCCCGCCTCTACCACGCGCTTTCCCACGCACTTCGCAATCATCCAATGCTGATTTTTTATCCTTCATCGCTACTGAAAAGAGGTAGGAGACAAACCCTGGTTTTCATATGTATATAGCGGTGTTGAACAGGCGTTGTTAACACCACTGAGTGGACACTAAGGATGAGTATGAACAGAACAATTGTTTTCGCGACAGGATTGCTGATGTTGTTACCCGCTACCGCCAGCCAGGCAGCAGATGACCCCGTATATTTCATGTCCAACCACTATTCGGGCGATACACTGATGACCTATGAACAGGGCTCGTCTGCCCAAGGAAAAACGTATATCTCACCGGCATCTGATCTCAGCGCAAGCACCCTTTCCGAGATCCAGCGCGATTACCCTAAGCAGCAGGATAAAATTAAGGGCATGGAAAGTGACCTTGAAAAGATGAGCCGCGAAAGAGATGAGCTGAAAAGAAGCAATGACGATCTCAGCCGTAAAGTCGACGATATGCAGCGCAGCATCAGCACCCTTGAGAAACAGCTTGCTGACTTGAGCCAGAAAGTAAAATAGGGTCTAAAGAGGTTGCCGGCTGGCAGCCTCTTTTTCATCCCGCATTACCCCGGGTTCGCCGACGACTCCTGCTTATCAAAAATAAACAGAATATGCTGGTCATCGAGGTACTTAATGTCGACCTTCTGCCCTTTCTGCATTTTCGGCGAGTTGAACGCAGCAATGGTCTCTTTCCCCTCGACCGAGCGCGTCACGCTCCCATCATGGATCGCCAGCCGGTAACGGATATTTTGAGTGCCGTTATCATTAGAGCTGATATAGCTCACCTCTTCGATGGTGGCCTGCAGGTCGCGCCCCTGGGTCTGGATGCGGTGATCGCGATTAAACAGGTAAACGATGTAGGCGATCATCCCTACGATAAAGAGGACAGAAAAAGCGATCGCAATCTTCATACTCAATCCCTTACATAAACATCGTTAAGCCATGAACCGACGCCATGACCTGGCCATACTGCATCATCGCTTTGCCAAATGCGACGCGCCCTTCATGCGAGGCTAAATCAAATGCCGATTTATCGAACTTCAGGCTCGTTAAACCTACCTTGCTTATCGCTGACAGGGTGAATGAAGAGCCTTCGGTAGCAACCTTGAGGGCGGTGAAATCAAAAGAGAAAAGCGATGCCGTCTCTTTATGATCTTTATATTCAAACGCATGCGGCGTCTTAATATGTACCTTCTCCGCGCTCTCAATGGTGATCGTCTTCGGCGAGTAGATTTTCGCCCCTTCGGCGACGGTCTGATCCCACCTGCCGTTGATGGTGGCCGCGCTATTTCCCTCGATGGTCTGCGTCAGGTGTTGAGAAATCTGCTCTTGACGATCGCCGGTAATGGTCGAGGTGACGCCGCTATCAAAGGTATAGCTCACTAACGCAGTGACATGTTGTGACGCCGCGCCTTCAATCTTCTCAATGCGTCCCCCTTTGATCGTCACCTTCTCCCCGCCGCTGGTGACGCTCTTCACGCGCCCATTGGTGACCGTCAGCTCTTCGCCATTATTCACCGTGCGCGTGTCCTTCTGCTCCACCAGCGTGGTGCGGGTAGCGTGGTATGTAAAGTCCGCTTTTTTTGTCACCTCATCGGCAAGCTCACCCGACACCGTCAGGCTTCTGTTGCCGCCAACGGTGATCGCCTGGTTGTTCTCAACGGAGATATTCATATCCTTTTCGGCATGCATATCGACCCGCTCAACGCCGAGCTTATCCTCAAACAACAGATAGCTGGCGTTGTCACAGCTGCCGGTTTTCGAGCGCGTCATAAACCCCATCACCGTGGCGGCGGCGGGTAGCGCCCATGGCGGCATATTCGCATCGTTGTAGACGCGCCCGGTGACGATGGGCCGGTCGGGATCGCCATTAATAAAATCAATCACCACCTCATCGCCGACGCGCGGGATCTGCACGCCGCCGAACCCCTGGCCCGCCCACGCGCTGGAGACACGCACCCAGCAGGAGCTGGTTTCATCACTCTTGCCCAGCCGATCCCAGTGGAATTTCACCTTGATACGGCCATATTTATCGGTCCATATCGTCTCCCCGGCGGGGCCAACAACGCGGGCAGTCTGCGGACCATAGGTGCGAGGCCAGGCGGTTCGCTGCTCCGGCCGCCAGACCAGCGACGCAGGAATAACGCTGAAGTTTATCAACCGCGAGCTGGCGCCCTCATCACCGCTGGCATAGCGGTTCTCTTCAATGTGCAGCACGGTTTTTGTCACCAGATAACGCCCGTTATCCTGCGCAAACGGCGCATGGGTTAACTGGAAGGTATGACCGGCGGCAATGCCGCTTGCGGTGGCGGTGGCGGAAATCTGTTGATGATCAACCTGCCAGCGCTCCTGTTTGATGCGGGCATAATATTCGCCGTCATTTTGCTCAACAAAGCGACCGGGCCATTCGTAAACATCGATCTGGCCGGGAGAGGGCGAGGCGGGATTCTGCCGCGCCTGGAACAGCCAGGCGTTGGGCTTACGAAAATCATAATCTTCGGTGCTAAAAAGCCCTGGCGTGACGCGATCGTGCAGCGACCATTGGCTGATGCCTTCAAAATCAGCCACGCCGCCTGCGGCGGTTTGAATATAGGGGATCACCTCATAACCCGGCGCAGAAGGAAAAGCGGTACCGGCATCCGCCAGCACCAGCGTGTGGCTATCCGGCTGGTGGCGGAAATACCAGCTGATCCCCTCCAGCTCCATCAGCCGACAGATAAAGTCCAGGCTGCTCTCCTGGTACTGCACGCAATATTCCCACACGCGGTAACTTTGCGTCAGCTGATCGTCTACTTTCACGCCCTGTTCGGACAGCATGGTCTGCACAATCTGCGGGATGGTTTGCGCCTGAAAGATACGCATATCGCGCGCCAGCCGCATTGGCCAGAGGTCGGACTCAACGCTGAGCTGATAGGCGGCGTAACGCTCACCGGATAGCTCGACGGAAGAGACGGCAACGCTGGTCACTCTGCCATTGATATAACGCCTTACCACGCCGCCCTGCGCAGGAATATCAATAGTGATGGGCTGCCCGAGGATCTGACTTCGGTCAATGCGGGCATCTTCACCCAATAGCATGAGCGCATATTCAAAAGGTTCAGAGAGCGATTCACTGCCGGACATTTTCCAGAAAAGCAGGTCAGGCGCGGCAGCCAGGTTAACTGTGATACGAATTTGAGACATAAAAAAATCCGGTATGCTTTTTTAAGGAGCATATCCGGACTTATTTACACTACGGTTAACGTCACCCTCCCGATGGGCAGATGACGTTAGTTTAGGATTATTCCACCGTTACCGATTTTGCCAGGTTGCGCGGCTGGTCAACGTCGGTGCCTTTAATCAGCGCGACGTGATAGGCCAGCAGTTGCAGCGGCACGGTGTAGAAGATCGGTGCAATCGTCTCTTCTACGTGCGGCATATCAATGATGTGCATGTTGTCGCTGCTGGTGAAACCGGCATCCTGATCGGCGAAGACATACAGCACGCCACCGCGGGCGCGCACTTCTTCGATGTTGGATTTCAGTTTTTCCAGCAGTTCGTTGTTCGGTGCAACCACGATAACCGGCATATCGGCGTCAATCAGCGCCAGCGGGCCATGTTTCAGCTCGCCTGCGGCGTAGGCTTCGGCGTGAATATAGGAGATCTCTTTCAGCTTCAGCGCGCCTTCCAGCGCGATCGGGTACTGATCGCCGCGGCCGAGGAACAGCGCGTGATGCTTGTCAGAGAAATCCTCTGCCAGCGCTTCAATGCGTTTATCCTGCGACAGCATCTGCTCGATACGGTTTGGCAGCGCCTGCAGACCGTGCACGATGTCATACTCAATCGACGCATCCTGACCTTTCAGGCGGCTCAGTTTCGCCACCAGCATCAGCAGCACCGTTAACTGGGTGGTGAAGGCTTTGGTTGAGGCAACACCGATTTCGGTACCGGCGTTGGTCATCATCGCCAGATCCGATTCACGCACCAGCGAGGAGCCCGGTACGTTACAGATTGCCAGCGACCCCAGGTAACCCAGCTCTTTCGACAGACGCAGCGCCGCCAGCGTATCGGCCGTTTCACCGGACTGCGAAAGGGTGATCATCAGGCTATTGCGACGCACGGCGGATTTGCGGTAGCGGAACTCTGACGCAATCTCCACATCGCACGGCACACCGGCCAGCGATTCAAACCAGTAGCGTGACACCATACCGGAGTTGTAAGAGGTACCGCAGGCGACGATCTGGATATGTTCGACTTTCGACAGCATCTCATTCGCGTTCGGTCCCAGCTCGCTGAGATCGACTTCGCCATGGCTGATGCGGCCAGTCAGGGTATTTTTGATGGCGTTCGGCTGCTCGTAGATCTCTTTCTGCATGTAGTGGCGATAGATACCTTTATCGCCCGCGTCGTACTGCAGACTCGATTCGATGTCCGGGCGTTTGGTTTCCACGCCAGATTTATCAAATATCGTCACGCTACGGCGGGTCACTTCCGCAATATCACCCTCTTCGAGGAAGATAAAGCGACGGGTCACCGGCAGCAGTGCCAGCTGGTCAGAAGCGATAAAGTTTTCGCCCATGCCGAGACCGATAACCAGCGGGCTTCCGGAGCGCGCGGCCAGCAGAGTCTCAGGATGACGGGTATCCATAATCACCGTGCCGTAGGCACCGCGTAACTGCGGGATAGTGCGCAGTACCGCTTCACGCAGCGTACCGCCCTGTTCCAGCTCCCAGTGCACCAGGTGAGCAATCACTTCGGTGTCGGTTTCGGAGACAAACACATACCCGCGCGCTTTCAGCTCTTCGCGCAGCGGTTCATGGTTTTCGATAATGCCGTTATGTACGACAACGATATGTTCAGAAACGTGCGGATGCGCGTTTCCTTCCGACGGTTCGCCATGGGTTGCCCAACGGGTGTGCGCGATACCGGTTCCGCCGTGCAGCGGATGATCTTCCGCCGCCTGCGACAGCATCTGCACTTTACCGAGGCGACGCAGCCGGGTCATATGACCCTTTTCGTCGACGACTGCCAGACCGGCAGAGTCATAGCCACGGTATTCGAGGCGACGTAAGCCTTCGAGAAGAATTTCTGCAACATCACGCTGCGCGACTGCGCCTACAATTCCACACATAGTTTTTGATTCCGATTTTGGCATTATGCCTTTTGTTGTCGGTCAACCTGTTTACACGTCGCGATCGGGCCACCGTTTTGCGGCGCCGCGAATCATTCCGTGTACGTGTCCGCTTTGCGAACGCCCCGAGCCTTGTAGAGAGTGGGGTTATTGTTATAGGTACTGCCTGGCGGGCGGAGGATTATCTTCCTCTCATCCCTGAATCTGTGCCGGATAGCGCTGAGCATATCCGGTCTTATTGCTTTACTTCTTCTTCACCGGGCGTTGCCAGCCCTGCTTGTGCACCTGCGGCACACGGCTTAATACCAGCTCGTTTTCGGCGATATCGCGGGTAACGGTGGTACCAGCGGCGATGGTCGCGCCTTTGGCAACCGTGACCGGTGCCACCAGCTGCGTATCGGAGCCGACAAACACATCATCGCCAATGATGGTTTTGAATTTATTAGCACCGTCGTAGTTGCAGGTAATCACCCCTGCGCCGACGTTAACGTTATCGCCAATCTCCGCGTCGCCGAGGTAAGTCAGGTGACCCGCTTTTGAACCTTTGCCGAGACGCGCTTTTTTCATCTCAACGAAGTTACCCACGTGCGCGCCAGCCAGCAGCTCTGCGCCCGGACGTAAACGGGCAAACGGGCCGATGGTGCAATCCGCGTCCAGACGGGCATCTTCCACCACGCTGTAGGGGCTGATCTCGCAATCATCGCCAATCACGCAGTTCTTCAGGATCACGCCTGCGCCAATTTTTACGCGATTACCCAGCGTAACGTTGCCTTCAATGATGACGTTGGTGTCGATCTCAATATCGCGGCCATGAGAGAGCGTGCCGCGCAGATCGAAACGCGACGGATCGCGCAACATCACGCCTGCCAGCAGCAGCTTCTCTGCCTGTTCAGCCTGGTACGCACGCTCGAGACGCGAAAGTTGCAGGCGGTTATTCACCCCTTCCACTTCGCTTAAGCGCTGCGGATGAACGGCGGCAATTTCACGCCCTTCGTGGTAAGCCAGGCTGATAATGTCAGTGATGTAGTATTCACCCTGCGCATTATTATTGGTCAGCTTAGCGAGCCAGCGCTTCAGGTCTGCGCCGTTGGCGATCAGAATGCCGGTGTTGATCTCATTAATCTGCCGCTGGGCTTCAGTGGCATCCTTCTGCTCAACGATGCCGGTGACCACGCCGTTTTCACGGGTAATGCGGCCATAACCGGTCGGATCGTCGAGTTTAACGGTAAGCAGCCCAATGCCGCCCTGCGGTTTGGCTTCACGCAGGCGCTCAAGGGTCTCGACGGAGATCAGCGGCACATCGCCGTAGAGCATTAAAATATCTTCATCGTCAGCAAAGAAGGGCGCCGCCTGCTGCATGGCGTGACCGGTGCCGAGCTGTTCCGCTTGCAGCACCCAGTTAAGTTTGTCGTCTACGAGGCGCTGTTTAAGCAGTTCGCCACCGTGGCCGTATACGAGATGAACATGATCCGCACCCAATTTCGTAGCAGCATCAATGACATGCTGCACCATCGCTTTACCTGCAAGAGTATGCAGCACTTTGGGAAGATCGGAGTACATGCGTGTGCCTTTGCCAGCCGCAAGGATCACCACGCTCATTTTTGAGTTCAACATATTCGTCCTGACTATTATTTGGGAAAGAAGTTAACCTCTTTCATATTGAAAATACTACATATTTTGTAGCATGAAATGGAGTGCTGGTGAAACGTGCAACATTCCACGCCAGGCGCCCGCTAACGCGCTTTTTATCGGCAGAGTAAAGCAGTTTACGACCAGAAAGTCGCTCCATTTTTCACTGCTGCTCATTTATACAATGAGTTAGCCGTTATTTTTCATCCTGAATAAAGATCGCACAAAACAAAACGACGTTTTATTAAGCAAAGAGTGTGAGCCGTAAAAAAGAAACACCGTTTCATATTGATGATAATAAACGGCAATTATCCATCAGGAGAATAAAATGAATTATAAAATACCTCTGGCCCTCGCGATATGCAGTTCTCTTGTCTGCGCCCCAACCTTCGCTGAACCCACGGCAGAGTGGAGAGCCATTGCTTTCGGTCAGTCGACCGATCTCAATTTCTCATCGAACGTGCTTGCCAGAAAGATTGGCGTCAATGATGTGACAATTGCGGGTAAGAAGCTCACACCCGAAACGATCGCCGATCTGTCAAAGCCCATCACCCTTGAGAGCCGCGGCGGCAAAATTGCCAACTCCCATGATGGCCTCACCTTCTTCTATACAACGCTGCCGGTCAGCAAAAACTTTACGCTGCAAGCGACCGTCACCGTCGATCAGTTTGGCCCGGAAAATGGCGCAAAGCCTGCGGCACAAGAGGGTGCGGGCTTGCTGGTGCGCGATGTGATCGGCCCCGCGCGCCAGCAGCCGCTGCAAGAGGGGTATGAAGAGTTTCCTGCCGCTTCCAATATGGTGATGAACGCCATTATGACGCAGGATAAAAAGGATAATTTCCGCGTCAAAATGCAGGCTATCAGCCGGGAGGGCATCACGCAGCCGTGGGGCAACGCCGGCGCAGCGATTGTCAAAACCAGCTATCGGGAAGAGGTCGATCTGCGCAAGACCCCGACTTTTCGGCTTAAGCTTGAGCGTACGGATAACGGCTTTATCACTAGCTGGGCACCCGCCGGGAGCGAGCAATGGGTAAGCCAGCAGATCCCACGCGCCGATCTCATTGCGGTACAGGACAAAGCATTTTATTACGTCGGCTTCTTCGCCTCGCGTAACGCGAAAATCACCGTTACCGATGCTTCGTTAACCACCTCAGAAGCCCACACGGTTGCTTCTGCGCCCTGGCAGCCACCCGCGTTACCGGTGGTGGTGCAAATCGCCTCGCCTGCACAAAGCGGCAGTGAGAAATACCAGCTCCAGGCGCGGGCCAACTACGATGGCAGCTTCAGCGTGCGGGAGAATGAAGTGGTGATTGGTAATGAGAAACCGATAAAAGCGGGCGAGATGTACACCCTGCCGACGCGGCTGAAACAAAACACCACTTTTGCGCTCACCTTCACCCCAAAAGCGGGAGGTGAAGCCGTGGTTCAACAGGTCAAGGTTGAGAAGGTCGACCCGGTGGCACTGACGCTGCATGTTGCGCCGCAGGGTACGGCAGAGGGCGCCGGCACCGCCGCCGCACCGCTGGATATCGCCACGGCAATCCGCTTGCTGCCGCCGGGCGGCAAAATCGTGTTGCAGGCTGGTGATTACCCCTATACCGAAATCCCGCTGACGGCGAGCGGTCTGCTCAAACAGCGCAAAACGCTGGAAGCAGAAGGCAAAGTGGTGATCCATGGCCTGCTGCTTGATGCCAGCTACTGGCGTATCAAAGGGATTGAGGTAACGGACAAGAGCCTGCGCATCCAGGGCAGCCATAACCTGATTGAAAAGGTCGTTGCCTGGCGTAACGACGACACCGGCATTCAGATCTCCTCCCCGGAGAAGATTGGCCGCGCGCTGTGGGCCAGCGATAACCGGGTGGTCGATTCAGAGTCCTGGGGCAATGAAGATGCGGGCAAGATTAACGCCGACGGCTTCGCGGTAAAAATGCGCGTAGGGGAGGGGAACCGGCTGATCCGCTGCTACGCCCATGACAATATCGATGACGGTTTTGACCTGTTTAACAAGATTGAAGATGGTGCCAATGGGGTAGTGGTGATCGAGAATTCAATTGCCCGCAACAATACCAGTAACGGCTTTAAGCTTGGCGGAGAAGGGCAGCCGGTGGCGCATCAGATCCGTAACAGTAAAGCGGTGGGTAACCATCTGGATGGGTTTACCGATAACTTCAATCCCGGCAGGCTGCTGGTGGAGAACAACATTGCGGCTGATAACCAGCGCTTCAATTTTATCTTCCGACCCAGCCCGTATGGCGACGCTTCAACGCAGGGCGTGTTTCGCGGCAACAAATCGGTGCGCAGCGCGCCGGGTCGCTATGACGATGCGGTGATCGGGAATATTGATAACAGTAACTACTTTATCAGGCAGGGAAAAAGCGTGAACAGCGAAGGGAAGGCGCTGGAGAGCGCGGCGGTGGAGGCTGCGCTGAAGTGATAGCCCGATGGCGCTCGCTTCTCCAGGCGGAGTCAGCGCAGCGCCACACGGCATCACAGCAATCAGTGATTGAACGTGCCGAAAGAGACGTTCATGTTGCTGAACATAGCGATGATTTTGTTGATCAGTTTCATGATGGCTTCCTTTTTTGAATTTGGTTATGTGATGTACATCACAGAAAAGGAGTCTACGCCTCGCTGTTAAATCGATCAACATTTTTGTGACATTTATCACAAAATATTAAAACACCTTTTTAGTTTCATTTTTCCTGAAACGCAGCCATAAAAAAAGCCAGCCTGGAGACCAGACTGGCTTTTTAACGTTCAAGCCGGTGTTACATCGCTTTCTTCGTCAACTCGATAACACGCAGTTTCGCGATAGCTTTCGCCAGCTCTGCAGACGCCTGAGCGTAATCCACGTCACCGTGAGAGCCTTTGATGTGCTCCTCTGCTTTACGCTTCGCTTCCAGAGCTCGCGCTTCGTCGAGATCCTGGCCACGAATTGCTGTATCAGCCAGAACGGTCACGCTGCCAGGCTGCACTTCGAGAATGCCGCCGGACAGGTAGATAAACTCTTCATGACCGAACTGTTTAACGATGCGGATCATACCAGGCTTAATGGCGGTGAGCAGCGGGGCGTGACCCGGGAAAACACCCAGTTCACCTTCACTACCCGTTACCTGGATTTTCTCGACCAGACCAGAGAACATCTGTTGCTCTGCGCTGACGACATCCAGGTGGTAAGTCATTGCCATATCACCCTCCGATTAAGGCGTTAAAGTTTTTTGGCTTTTTCCACGGCTTCGTCGATGGAACCGACCATGTAGAACGCCTGCTCCGGCAGGTGATCGTATTCGCCTTCCATGATGCCTTTAAAGCCACGGATGGTGTCTTTCAGGGAGACGTATTTACCCGGAGAACCGGTGAATACTTCCGCAACGAAGAACGGCTGGGAGAGGAAGCGCTGGATCTTACGAGCGCGAGCAACCACCAGTTTGTCTTCTTCAGACAGCTCATCCATACCGAGGATGGCGATGATGTCTTTCAGTTCCTGATAACGCTGCAGCAGAGACTGTACGCCACGCGCGGTGTCGTAGTGCTCCTGGCCAACTACCAGCGGATCCAGCTGACGGCTGGTGGAATCCAGCGGGTCAACGGCCGGGTAGATACCCAGAGAAGCGATCTGACGGCTCAGTACCACGGTTGCGTCAAGGTGCGCAAAGGTGGTTGCCGGAGACGGGTCAGTCAAGTCATCCGCCGGTACGTATACCGCCTGAACGGAGGTGATAGAACCGGTTTTGGTAGAGGTGATACGTTCCTGCAGAACACCCATCTCTTCCGCCAGCGTCGGCTGGTAACCTACCGCTGAAGGCATACGGCCCAGCAGTGCGGATACTTCAGTACCGGCGAGGGTATAACGGTAGATGTTGTCGACGAACAGCAGAACGTCACGACCTTCGTCACGGAACTTCTCAGCCATGGTCAGGCCGGTCAGTGCAACGCGCAGACGGTTTCCCGGCGGCTCGTTCATCTGGCCGTACACCAGGGATACTTTATCCAGTACGTTGGAGTCGGTCATTTCGTGGTAGAAGTCGTTACCCTCACGAGTACGCTCACCCACGCCCGCAAACACAGAGTAACCGGAGTGCTCGATCGCGATGTTACGGATCAGCTCCATCATGTTTACGGTTTTACCTACGCCCGCACCACCGAACAGACCGACTTTACCGCCCTTGGCGAACGGACACATCAGGTCGATTACTTTGATGCCGGTTTCCAGCAGTTCCTGAGAGCTGGAGAGCTCTTCATAGGACGGCGCAGAACGGTGGATAGCCCAACGATCTTCTTCACCGATGTCGCCTTTCATGTCGATCGGCTGACCGAGCACGTTCATGATACGACCCAGTGTTGCTTTACCTACCGGGACTTCGATCGGGTGCTGGAGGTCTGTTACTTGCAGACCACGACGCAGACCGTCGGAAGAACCCATGGCGATGGTACGTACGATACCGCCGCCGAGCTGCTGCTGAACTTCCAGCACCAGCGTCTCGTTACCATTCTGAACCTCAAGAGCATCGTACACGCGCGGTACGGCATCCTGAGGGAATTCGACGTCAACCACGGCGCCGATTACCTGGACAATTTTTCCAGTAGCCATCATGAATCCTCTACGAATTAACCTGGTTATACCGCGGATGCACCACCGACGATCTCGGTGAGTTCCTGAGTAATGCTGGCCTGACGAGCTTTGTTGTATACCAACTGCAGCTCTTTAATCAGGCTGCCGCCATTGTCGGTCGCGGCTTTCATCGCCACCATACGTGCGGCCTGCTCGCTGGCCAGGTTTTCAACAACACCCTGATAAACCTGAGATTCAACATAACGGCGCAGGAGCGTATCCAGCAGCGCTTTTGGATCGGGTTCATACAGGTAATCCCAGGATTTATGCTTCAACTCTTCATCTTCTGCAGCCGGTAACGGCAGCAGCTGAGTGATGGTCGGAACCTGAGACATGGTGTTGATAAATTTATTGCTAACAATATAAAGCTTATCCAGACGACCTTCGTCGTAAGCCTGCAGCATGACTTTCACCGGGCCGATCAGTTCAGACAGGGACGGGTTATCACCCATACCGGTCACCTGAGCTACCACGTTGGCACCAACGGAATTGAAGAAAGAGACGCCTTTAGAGCCGATCATCGCGAGTTCGCTCTGAACGCCTTTATCGGACCATGCTTTCATATCCGCCAGCACTTTTTTGAACAGGTTAATGTTCAAGCCACCGCACAGACCACGGTCGGTCGACACTACCAGGTAGCCCACGCGTTTTACATCGCGCTCTTCCAGGTAGGGGTGCTTATATTCCAGATTACCGTTCGCAAGGTGACCAATCACTTTGCGCATGGTATCTGCATAAGGACGGCTGGACGCCATGCGATCCTGCGATTTACGCATTTTGGAAGCGGCGACCATCTCCATCGCTTTAGTGATCTTTTGCGTGTTCTGGACGCTTGCGATCTTACTACGTATCTCTTTTGCGCCGGCCATGAGCTTCTCCTCAATGCCTTACGGCCTGCCCTAAGACAGGCCGCCAGACGTTACCAGGACTGGGTTGCTTTGAAGGAATCGAGGATGCCTTTCAGCTTGCCTTCGATTTCGTCGTTATAGCCACCGGACTGGTTGATCTCTTGCATCAGCGGAGCGTGTTCACGGTCAACGTACGCCAGCAGAGCGGCTTCGAAGCTACCGATTTTCGCCAGTTCCACATCTTCGAGGTAACCGCGTTCAGCCGCGAACAGCACCAGGCCCTGTTGTGCAACAGACATAGGGGCATACTGTTTCTGTTTCAGCAGCTCGGTCACTTTCTGACCGTGGCTCAGCTGTTTACGGGTTGCTTCGTCCAGATCGGATGCGAACTGAGAGAACGCCGCCAGCTCACGATACTGTGCCAGCGCGGTACGGATACCACCGGACAGTTTCTTGATGATCTTGGTCTGCGCTGCGCCACCCACACGGGATACGGAGATACCCGGGTTAACCGCCGGACGAATACCGGAGTTAAACAGGTTGGTTTCCAGGAAGATCTGACCATCGGTAATGGAGATTACGTTGGTCGGAACAAACGCGGAAACGTCACCTGCCTGCGTTTCGATAATCGGCAGGGCAGTCAGGGAGCCGGTTTTACCTTTCACTTCACCTTTGGTGAAGTTCTCTACGTATTCCGCGTTTACGCGGGATGCGCGCTCCAGCAGACGGGAGTGGAGGTAAAATACGTCGCCCGGGAACGCTTCACGTCCTGGCGGACGACGGAGCAGCAGGGAAACCTGACGGTAAGCAACGGCCTGTTTAGACAGGTCATCGTATACGATCAGCGCATCTTCACCGCGGTCACGGAAGTATTCGCCCATTGCGCAACCGGCATACGGTGCCAGGTATTGCAGTGCAGCGGATTCAGAGGCAGTTGCCACAACAACGATGGTGTTGGACAGTGCGCCGTGCTCTTCCAGTTTACGAACCACGTTAGCAATGGTGGACGCTTTCTGGCCGATGGCCACGTACACACATTTGATGCCGGAGTCGCGCTGGTTGATGATGGCATCGATAGCCATCGCCGTTTTACCGGTCTGACGGTCGCCGATGATCAGCTCACGCTGACCACGACCGATTGGGATCATGGCGTCGACGGATTTGTAACCGGTCTGAACCGGCTGGTCGACGGACTGACGATCGATAACGCCTGGTGCGATAACTTCGATTGGCGAGAAGCCATCGTTATCAACCGGACCTTTACCGTCGATTGGCGCACCCAGGGTGTTCACCACACGACCCAGCAGGCCACGGCCAACCGGAACTTCAAGAATACGGCCAGTACATTTGACCTTCATGCCTTCGGCGAGGTCAGCGTACGGACCCATCACAACTGCACCTACGGAGTCGCGCTCCAGGTTCAGTGCGATAGCGTAACGGTTACCCGGCAGAGAAATCATCTCGCCCTGCATACAGTCGGCCAGGCCGTGGATGCGGATAACACCGTCGCTTACAGAAACAATAGTACCTTCGTTGTGAGCTTCACTCACAACACTGAACTGAGCAATGCGCTGCTTGATCAGTTCGCTGATTTCGGTGGAATTCAGTTGCATGCTCCAGTCCCCTTAAGACTGCAAGACGTCTGCAAGGCGCTCAAGACGGCCGCGTACGCTGCCATCAATGACCATATCACCCGCTCGGATGATTACGCCTGCCATTACAGACTTATCGATATTGCAATTCAGCTTCACTTTACGTGACAGACGTTTTTCCATCGCTGTGCTGATTTTCGCAAGCTGTTCTTCACTCAGTGCGGAGGCGGAAGTCACTTCGACTTCGGCGATAGCCTCGCTGGCCGCGCGCAATTGAATGAACTGCTCAAGAACATCAGGGAGCACCTTAAGACGACCATTTTCGGCCATCACACGAATCAGGTTTTGGCCTTTTTCGTCCAGTTGCTCACCACATACGGCGATAAACGAGTCGGCGAGCGTTTCCGGTGCAATCGCACCGGAGAGCAGCTCGGCCATTTGTTCGTTTTTCGTCACCTCGGCGGCGAACGCCAGCATATCCTGCCAGCGGTCAACGCTTTGGGTTTCGACGGCAAAGTCAAAAGCTGCTTTGGCGTAGGGGCGAGCTACCGTTACAAATTCAGACATCAGCCCCTCCTCCTTACAGTTCAGCGACCAGTTTATTCACGATGTCGCTGTTAGCAGCTTCATCCACGGAACGCTCGATGATCTTCTCGGCGCCAGCAACAGCCAGCAGAGCCACTTGTTTACGCAGCTCTTCGCGAGCGCGTTTACGTTCGGCGTCAATTTCCGCCTGCGCCTGCGCCACGATTTTGTTACGTTCCTGCTCGGCTTCAGCTTTCGCTTCGTCCAGGATCTGAGCACGGCGTTTGTTCGCCTGTTCAATGATAACCTGAGCTTCAGCTTTCGCTTTTTTCAGCTGGTCGGTCGCATTGGCCTGTGCAAGATCCAGGTCCTTTTTGGCCCGTTCTGCGGAAGCGAGACCGTCAGCAATCTCTTTCTGACGTTTTTCGATGGCAGCAATCAACGGCGGCCATACATACTTCATGCAGAACAGAACGAACAGGACAAACGCGATGGCCTGGCCGAGGATTGTTGCGTTTAGATTCACAGCACAATGCCTCTTATCTGGTTAACGTTCTAAACAATTGCTTGAAAAGCAACCCTTACTACGCGACAGCAAACATCACGTACAGACCCAGACCCACAGCGATCATCGGGATTGCATCCACCAGACCCATAACGATAAAGAACTGAGTACGCAGCAGAGGAATCAGATCCGGCTGACGCGCAGCGCCTTCCAGGAATTTACCCCCGAGGATGCCGATACCGATCGCAGCACCGATCGCCGCCAGACCCATCATCACAGCGGCAGCCAAGTACAGCAGATCCATATTCAGGTTTTCCATGACAGTCTCCAGTTTGTTTCAGTTAAAACGTAGTAGTGTTGTTAAAAATCAGTGCTCTTCAGACGCCATCGACAGATAGACGATCGTCAGAACCATGAAGATAAAGGCTTGCAGCGTAATGATCAGGATGTGGAAAATGGCCCATGGCACATTCAGAATCCACTGTGACCACCACGGCAGAAGACCCGCGATCAGAATGAAAATCAACTCACCCGCGTACATGTTACCGAACAGTCGCAGACCGAGAGAGACCGGTTTGGACAGCAGGCTCACGCCCTCAAGGATAAGGTTTACCGGAATAAATACCGGATGGTTGAACGGCTGGAGAGTCAGCTCTTTAGCGAAACCGCCAATACCCTTCATTTTGATGCTGTAGAACAGAATCAGGATAAACACGCCCAGTGCCATCGAGAGCGTGATGTTAACGTCAGCAGACGGCACCACACGCAGCGCAGGCAGACCGAACACATGCTCACCGATATACGGCAGCAGGTCGATAGGCAGCAAATCCATCAGGTTCATCAGGAATACCCAGACGAAAATCGTCAGGGCCAGTGGCGCGATAAGCTTGCTTTTGCCGTGGTACATGTCTTTGACGCTACCATTAACAAAACCAATCACCAGCTCGATCGCCGTCTGGAATTTCCCCGGTACGCCGCTGGTCGCTTTCTTCGCTACGCTACGGAACATCACCAGGAACAACAGACCCAGGACCACCGAGAAAAACATGGAGTCGATATTGAGCGTCCAGAACGTGGCCGGGGGGTTATGCGGATCCACCAGCGAGAAGGTACGCAAGTCAATCTGAAGGTTATTCAGATGGTGACTGATGTACTCCTGCGGTGTTGAATTTTCTCCTGCAGACATGATGCCTCTTACCCTTTGTTGTTAATTACAGCAGGTGCCAGTATCTGAACCACTAGCACCGAAACCCACGTGACTATCAGCGGCAAAAAAACCGCCTTCAAAACTGCCAGCGCCACCACCAGTAACACGAATGTCAGTAACACCTTGAGCGCCTCACCGAGGGCGAAGGTCCAGGCCACACGGCCTTTAGAAGGTGTATTCGCCTGATGACGCCAGGCAAAAATCATAAACAACATATTCGGCAATAAGACTGCCATACCTCCGCTCACGGCGGAAATGCCCCAGAAGGGGTCTTTGAGGCTAAACAGCAATCCACTTGCCATTACTGCCAGAAACTGAATAAGCAGAAGCCTTCGAGCAACGTTTCGGCTAAAGAGCGACACAGACATATTCTTTCTTAACTCCTGCTCCCTTTGAGGTATGTCGCGTGTCGTATAAAACGTTCTTTACGGCCCGGAGTCAAGCATCAAAAAGCGGTCAAATTATACGGTGCGGCCTCGTGATTTCAAACAATAAGTAGCGAAAAGGTGAATAAATGTTTAAATATTTTTCCCGAGGTCTATTTTTAAACTTTTGCACAAACGATGAACCTTCGAGCAAAAGTGCAAATAACGCGAAAAACCCGGCGATAAAGCGTGCACCAGGTCACAAATTAAACATATATGCCGCCATCGATTTAAAAGCCCGCAGATTTTAATGCTTTTCATCTTTATGAAAATAAAGACGATTTATCACAACTCTTTTTAAAACACTCGCCTCTACAACAAAAACCTTTGTTTGACATTTTTAATAATTATTTTACAAGTCGCTCTAGTTTTGCAGGCCGATTTTTAGCGGACTGATATTTTCATTGTTGATTATTCTGATGCTGAATGAAAAAAAGCGACGTTAAATGTCAGATAAATCCTGGTTAAATTTAAGTTAAATGTAACCGGAAGTATCACTCTTTTTCGCCGCCTTTTTTAACATTCATGCAACAGCATCAATGCAACATTTTTTGATAAAAATTAAACTTTGTTTGCTTTAACGATCACCAGATGGCGCTCGCCTTCGAGGTGCGGAACTTTTAATTCAACAATCGACTCCACGGCTAAGCCCGCAGGTAACAGCGCAATCTCATCTTCCGGCAGTTGCCCTTTCAGGGCATAAAAGCGACCCGCATCGCCCGGAAGGTGATGGCACCAGCTCACCATATCGTTCAGTGAAGCAAAAGCGCGGCTGATTACACCGTCAAAAGGCGGCTCAGCGGGGAAATCCTCGACGCGGCTCTGCACCGGCTCGATATTGGTCAGCTTCAGTTCATGCTGCACCTGGCGCAGGAAGCGAACGCGCTTGCCGAGGCTATCGAGCAGGGTGAAGTGGGATTCTGGACGCACGATGGAGAGCGGAATTCCCGGCAGGCCGGGGCCGGTGCCGACATCGATAAAACGCGTTCCCTGCAGATGCGGCGCGACGACGATGCTGTCGAGGATATGGCGCACCAGCATCTCGTTCGGGTCGCGAACCGAGGTGAGGTTGTAGGCTTTGTTCCACTTGTGCAGCATTTCAACGTACGCCACCAGCTGCTGTTGTTGCTGATCGGACAGCGAAATGCCGGCTTCGGCCAGCAGACGAGAGAGTTTATTGAGCACAACGAATACCTGTTGAGAGACGACATGGCGAATAGCGCGATGCTTATCCGCCTTTTAGCGTTATCAGGCCCGGCGTGCGGGCCTGAGTGATACGGTTATGCGCTGCGGCGCAGCATCCCTTGCTTCTTCAGCCACACCAGCAGAATGGAGATTGCCGCTGGCGTAATACCTGAGATCCGCGAGGCCTGGCCGATGGAAGAGGGTTTGTGATCGTTAAGCTTCGCGATCACCTCGTTCGACAGGCCGTTTACCTGGCGGTAATCAAGGGTCGCCGGCAGGATCGTATTCTCATTGCGCTGCTGCTTTTCGATCTCATCCTGCTGACGGGCGATGTAGCCTTCGTACTTCACCTGGATTTCAACCTGTTCCGCAGCCTGCTTATCTTCTAAGCCCGGTGCGAACGGCGTCAGCTGTACCAGCTGCTCGTAGGTCATCTCCGGGCGACGCAGCAGATCTTCGCCGCTGGCTTCGCGCGACAACGGCGCGGTCAGCTGTGCGTTAACGATCGGCGCATGTTCAGAAGCCGGTGACACCCACTGGGATTTCAGGCGCTGGCGTTCGCGCTCAATGCTTTCCAGTTTCTCGTTGAAGCGCGCCCAGCGCTCATCATCCACCAGACCCAGCTCGCGACCCGCTTCGGTCAGACGCAGATCGGCGTTATCTTCGCGCAGCATCAGGCGATACTCCGCGCGGGAGGTAAACATGCGGTAGGGCTCTTTGGTGCCCAACGTGCAGAGATCGTCCACCAGTACGCCCAGGTAAGCCTGATCGCGACGCGGTGCCCAGCCCTCTTTATCCGCCGAGTAGCGCCCGGCGTTCAGACCTGCCAGCAGCCCCTGCGCGGCAGCTTCTTCGTAACCGGTGGTGCCGTTGATCTGGCCAGCGAAGAAGAGGCCG
This sequence comes from Kosakonia sp. 1610, assembly GCF_050435845.1. NCBI lineage: Bacteria > Pseudomonadati > Pseudomonadota > Gammaproteobacteria > Enterobacterales > Enterobacteriaceae > Kosakonia > Kosakonia sp. 1610. The sequence goes on from NZ_JBNDKZ010000005.1 coordinate 314,122, forward strand.
TTGATATATTTGCTCTCGAGCGTCGGTTTCAGATCGCGCGGGTCGAAGAAGTCATACTCAATGGCGTAGCCCGGACGAACAATCTTCGCGTTTTCCATCCCCTGCATTGAGCGGACGATTTGCATCTGCACATCGAACGGCAGGCTGGTAGAGATGCCGTTCGGGTAAATTTCGTTGGAGGTAAGCCCTTCCGGCTCAAGGAAGATCTGATGCTGGTTGCGATCGGCAAAGCGCATCACTTTATCTTCGATCGACGGGCAGTAGCGCGGGCCGATCCCTTCGATCACGCCGGCATACATCGGGCTGCGATCGAGGTTATTGCGGATCACCTCATGGGTCTTTTCGTTGGTGTGCGTGATATAGCACGGCACCTGACGCGGATGCTGAGCGGCATTGCCCATAAACGAGAAGACCGGCATCGGATCGTCGCCGTGCTGCTGTGCCAGCACGCTGAAATCGATGGTGCGCGCATCAATTCGCGGCGGCGTACCGGTTTTCAGACGGCTGACGCGCAGCGGCAGTTCACGCAGACGGCGGGAGAGCGGGATCGACGGCGGATCGCCTGCACGGCCACCGCTGTAGTTATCCAGCCCGATATGGATCTTGCCATCCAGGAAGGTGCCGACGGTCAGTACCACCGCTTTCGCGCGGAACTTCAGCCCCATCTGGGTAACGGCACCAACCACGTGATCGTTTTCGACGATCAGATCCTCAACCGCCTGCTGGAAGATCATCAGGTTCGGCTGGTTCTCCAGCGCAGTGCGTACCGCCTGGCGATAGAGCACGCGATCCGCCTGAGCACGAGTCGCCCGAACGGCAGGGCCTTTGCTTGCGTTTAGTATCCTAAACTGGATCCCGGCATGATCGATCGCTTTCGCCATCAGCCCGCCCAGAGCATCCACTTCTTTAACCAGGTGTCCTTTCCCAATACCGCCGATCGCCGGGTTGCAGCTCATCTGTCCCAGGGTGTCGATATTGTGTGTCAAAAGCAGAGTCTGCTGACCCATACGCGCTGCGGCCATTGCGGCCTCAGTGCCTGCATGACCCCCGCCAATGATGATGACGTCAAAAGGATCCGGATAAAACATGGTGGTATGCCTCGCCTGAGCGGTTAGAAAGTGAATTTGTGGCCGGGCCGTGGATTCTACTCAACTTTAGTCCAGTGAGAAAGACTCCGGATCCCGGCTATTAAAAAGAAGATCTTTATATAGAGAGATCTGTTCTATTGTGATCTCTTATTAGGATCGCGATGTCTTGTGGATAAGCCGGATCATCGCTTTAAGATCAGTTCATTAGGAAGGATCATTAACTGTGAATGATCGGTGATCCTGCAACGTATAAGCTGGGATCAAAAGGGCTAGTTATGCACAGGGCGGATCGGTGAGCAGAGTTATTCATTGGATAACTACCGGTTAATAAGCGCTTTTAAGCCTAGTTATCCACTGCTGATCGCACGATCTTTACACAATATTGAGCAATTTAATCCAGGATCCCAGCCACTCTTCGGCCGGATCCTCCGGAATATCGTGATCGAGGATGTTGATCTTCAGCGTTTCACCGATCTGTTTGGCACCCTTTTTCTTCAGCCCGGCTTCCATTTTTTCGATCGCCTGGCAGAAGGTGTCATATTCATGGCTGCCGATACCGATCGCGCCAAAGCGAATCTGCGACAGATCCGGGTTCAGTTCATCAAGCTCTTCATACATTGGCAGCAGGTTGTCCGGGATATCGCCCGCGCCGTGGGTGGAAGTGACCACCAGCCAGAGCCCCTGCTGCGGCAAATCCTCTAATAACGGCCCATGGAACGTAAAGGTATTGAACCCCGCTTCCTCCAGCTTTTCAGCCAGATGTTCTGCCACGTATTCCGCACCGCCAAGGGTGCTGCCGCTAATAAGAGTAATGTCTGCCATGAATCCGCTCCGTTTTAGTCGCCCTGCGACGACAAAGTGGGGCGTATTGTACGCTGTGAATGAGCTGGGATCTACCTGTGGACAATGCGGGTATTGATCGTGGATGAAAACGCCCGGTTACGGGCGGATCGTGCGCATGATGGGGTTTTGCAACGAGATCAATGTCTCGGTGGACTGGATTTCATCAATGGTCTGGATCTTGTTGATAAGTACCTGTTGCAGTGCGTCGATCGAGCGGCACATCACTTTAATAAAGATGCTGTAGTGCCCGGTGGTGTAGTAGGCTTCCGTCACCTCTTCCAGACTCTCCAGTTTGGCCAGCGCTGAGGGGTAATCTTTGGCGCTCTTCAAAATGATGCCGATAAAGCAGCAGACATCGTAACCGAGTTGCTTCGGGCTGACGTCGATGCGCGCGCCGGTGATAATGCCCGCCTGCTTCATCTTCTCTACCCGCACATGAATGGTGCCTGGGCTTACGCCGAACTGCTTCGCCAGTTCAGCATACGCCGTACGGGCATTGGCCATTAACGCTTCGAGGATGCCGCGATCCAGATTGTCGATCTGATAATTTTCCATACGTTTTTCTTATGTAGATTAATGATTCATTCTATTTTAACCGGCTATTTTATCGATTCAAAAGCCTGTTGGCCTTTTTAATTGTGGATTATTGAACTGACGCCTGTTTCTGTTGCTTAATTGCAAGCCTACGCAGACAGGAGTTAAAAAAATGAAAACCGCCTACATCGCAAAACAACGCCAGATTGCCTTCGTGAAATCCTTCTTCTCTCGCCAGCTGGAAGAGAAACTGGGCCTGATTGAAGTGCAGGCACCGATCCTCAGCCGGGTAGGGGATGGCACACAGGATAACCTGTCGGGTTGCGAGAAAGCGGTACAGGTCAATGTGAAGACGCTGCCGGATGCCCGCTTTGAGGTGGTGCACTCGCTGGCAAAGTGGAAACGTCAGACGCTGGGGCAACACGATTTCAGCGCGGGTGAGGGGCTTTACACCCATATGAAAGCCCTGCGCCCCGATGAAGATCGCCTCTCTCCCATTCACTCCGTGTATGTGGATCAGTGGGACTGGGAGCGCGTATTGGGTGACGGTCAGCGCCAGCTGGCGACCCTGAAATCGACCGTTGAAGCGATCTGGTCCGGGATCAAAGCGACTGAAGCAGCAGTTAGCGAAGCGTTTGGTCTGGCACCGTTCCTGCCAGAGCAGATCCACTTCGTGCACAGCGAAACGCTGCTCAGCCGCTTCCCGCACTTAGATGCGAAAGGGCGCGAAAAAGCGATCGCTAAAGAGCTGGGCGCCGTCTTTTTGATGGGGATTGGCGGCAAGCTTAGCGATGGCAAGCGTCACGATGTTCGCGCGCCGGATTATGATGACTGGAGCACGCCAGCCGAAGCCGGTTTCAGCGGCCTCAACGGCGATATCCTGGTGTGGAACCCGGTGCTGGAGGATGCACTGGAGCTTTCATCGATGGGAATCCGCGTTGACGCCGAAGCGCTGAAGCGCCAGCTGAAACTGACCGGCGATGAAGAGAGGCTGCAACTCGACTGGCACCAGGCGCTGCTGCGTGGTGAGATGCCGCAAACCATCGGCGGCGGCATTGGTCAGTCGCGCCTCACCATGCTGCTGTTACAACTCTCGCACATCGGCCAGGTGCAGTGCGGCGTATGGCCCGCCGCCGTGCGCGACGAAGTTGCCGGCCTGCTTTAACGCCGCCAGCGGCGCAGCAAGCGGCTGCGCATCCCGGTATCAAAGCGCCAGATATGGTCAAAGATGCGCATGATGCCGGGTTTACCGTGGGCTGACATCGCCACCGCGTGAAAGCGGTGCTGATGCAGCTGTTGCAACTCCTTTACCTTACCGATCACCTCGTCCGGCAGTCGCTGGGCGATAAAATCAGAGATCACCACCGCGTCGGCGTCATACCATTCACCGCCCTGCATCCGCTCAATCACCGCACGAAAGCAGCTCGCCAGATCTGTGCCGCCGCGAAAGCGCTGGCTCAGAAAGCGGATCGCCTGCTCCAGCCCGCTATCGCAGGTCAGTTCATAACGCACCACTTCGCTGGAGAAGAGCATAATAAAGCAGCGCCGTTTGTCCGCCAGCGCCACGCGCATCAACGCCAGGCAGAAGGCTTTTGCGCACTGTTCGTTGAACCCGCCCATGGAACCGGAGGTGTCGACGCAGACAATAAATGGCCCGCGCGGCTGCTCATCAAAATCCTGATGAATCACCGGACGCTCAGTGATCTTTTCGTGCCAGGCATCGCCGTGAAGCCGGTAGGTCAGCAACTGCTTCTCCACCAGCCGCCGATAAAACTCATACTCCAGCTCGGTGATGCCGAGGGTCGCCAGTTCAGGCGGCAGCAGGCGCAGGATATCGTCGCTTTGATGCAGGCCATCGACCTGCTCCGGCACCGTTGACGGCTCGCGCACCATGCTGCGGAAGGTCTCCATCGGAGCATCTTTGCGCGGCACCGAACGCGCTTCCCGCGAACGGCCCAGCTGCTCTGCCAGTTGCTGGAGTTCGGGCTGCTCTTTGAGGAAATCACCATATTTGACGATCAGCTGGTAATCACCGCGTTTAAGCTGCCCGGCGCTCATATCCCATAACCTGCCGGCCGCGTTCTCATTTTCAATCAACACCGGTTCAAGCTGGCCGCTGAGGGTCATGCGCGCCTGCACTTCACTCAGCAGTTGTTCGCGCTCCTCCTCCAGCAGTTGCTGGTTAAAGGCGGTAGTTTGCACCACCAGGCTCAGACGCCAGCGCTGAAGAAAGAGCGTATGCAGTGCCGGGGTGAAAGCGGGGTTATCGCTGACCATCTGGCGAGCCTGCGCCGCGAACGGGGATTGCACCTTATCGAGCAGGGCCAGCGTTTGCGGCAGCTGAACGGTAAACTGCGAGCTGGAGAGCAGCTGGCTCTGCTGAAAGGCGAGCACCTCTTCCGCCAGCGTTTTGGGTACTTCCGCCTCTTTAAGGTGCTTTTTTAGCGCTTCGCGCCAGCGCGGCAGATCTTCCGTAATGGCATGCTTGAGCTTGGGAAACTTTTCAAAAAAGATCGCCAGCTGCGGCGAGGCGAGTAAGAGGATAATAAGATCCTCTATCAACGCCTCTTCGCTGATGGTCAGCATCACATTGAGCGTATCGAGTGGGATCATTGACGCGCCTGTTGGATCTGCGCTCTGACATCCTGCAGGCTGGCTTCAATGCGACCCAACCAGTCGCTGGAGATAAACAGGCACTTCTGCTGTTCGCTAAAGCGGGTGTGCTGCTGGTGCCAGGTGGTGTCCAGCGCCTCCAGCTGCTGCCTGATCTCATCCGGCACGTTCTCTGACGCTGTGCCCGGCAGCGCCAGGCGCGAACTCTGCAAACTGACATCGCGCACCAGCAGATGCTGGCTGGCATCCACTTCCATATTAAGCGGCTGAGCAAAGCCAATCCCGTTAAGCTTGCCGCGGATCTCTCCCCCTTTCGCCAGCCACTGCTCCAGCGCGCTGCGCTCAAGGGTAATGTGGATAACGTTAAGATCGTGCAGTTTCAGCGGTTGCTGTAGCAGAAGCGTCAGCACCGGCTCGGTCAGATCCGCAGGAAGTTCGTAATGGGGACGACGGCTGAACATGCCGCCCTGACGTTCCACTCTGAGGGCGGTTTTATCGCTTTGCTGTTGCTGAAGTTGCAGGTGTCGCTGGGCTATCGCACTCAGCTGCGTCACCATCGCCTGCTGCTGCCAGGCGTGTCCGGTCATCAAAACGTCAAGCTGCTGTTGCAGCAGGCGCAGGCTTTCCGCGTCGTGCCACAGGCAATCTTTCAGCAGGATCAGGTCGATGGGCGCCACCGCGTCGCGGCCGCTGAACAGGGCGCTGGCCTGCAGCAGGCGAATCGCTTTTTTCCAGCGTCGGTCGGAAACATAAGGCGCGTTCGGCAGCGTATCCAGCTGCTGGCGCAGGGTGTAAATCAGCTCAAACACCGGTTCCGGCAGCGCCACCTGCGAAATGTCATGCTGCCAGCGAATGTACTCTTCATCGGTGATTTGCAGCTCTGTCGGTACCGGGTTTTCACTCTCACTCTGCTGGCTGATAAGCATTGAGCGGAAGTTGCTCTTCTCCTGCACTTTGTCGAGCCAGAGGCGAATCAGCATGCGGTCATAGAGCGCTTCGAGGCTGCTGTCCGCTTCCGGTAGTTCGTTAGAGGCCGCCACCAGCAAGCGCATCGGAATGTGATCTTCGCTGGCGCCGTTACGAAAACGGCGTTCGTTAATGGCGGTCAGCAGGGTGTTAAGGATCGCCGGGCCTGCTTTCCAGATTTCATCCAGAAAGACGATTTCCGCTTCCGGTAAATAGCCGCTTGTGAGACGCTCATAGCGACCTTCATCTTTCAGCGCCTGAATGGAAAGTGGGCCGAAAACCTCTTCCGGCGTGGAGAAACGGGTCATTAAATATTCAAAAGCGCGGGCATCTTTGAAGGCGAATTTCAGGCGGCGGGCAATCAGGCTTTTGGCGATGCCCGGTGGACCCAGCAGGAATACGCTTTCGCCGCTCAGGGCGGCGAGCAAACAGAGCCTGATCGCATGGCTGCGCTCAAAAAGGCCTTTCTCCAGCGCGCTGCTGAGGCGGGAAATTCTTTCTGCTAATAGATGTAAGTGAGCCATAATGAATCTGCGTCCTTTCGCCGTGGTTTCCGGCTTGTCAGAGCGATTATAAACGTTCCTGAAAGTGCCTGTAATAGACTGAAGAACGGCTTTGTTTTCATTGAGCCAGATTAATGTGGTTGCATTTAGGGGTACGATTCCGTCGATAATCGTGCATACTGTGCGCTTTTTGTGGGCCAAGGGACTAAGCACACATAATTGCATTCAATCAAAAGATTAGTCTATGAGCACTGATAAGAAACAATCGTTACCCGCGGTCACTCTCGCGGCAATTGGGGTTGTCTACGGTGATATTGGTACCAGCCCACTCTATACACTGCGTGAATGTTTATCTGGCCAGTTCGGCTTCGGCGTTGAGCGCGATGCCGTCTTTGGCTTCCTGTCGCTGATTTTCTGGCTACTGGTTTTTGTCGTCTCGATTAAGTACCTCACCTTCGTAATGCGGGCGGATAACGCCGGTGAAGGCGGGATCCTGACGCTGATGTCGCTGGCCGGGCGTAACACTTCCGCCAGGATGACCTCGGTGCTGGTGATTATGGGCCTGATCGGCGGCAGCTTCTTCTATGGCGAAGTGGTGATTACGCCCGCCATCTCGGTGATGTCGGCCATCGAAGGCCTTGAGATTGTCGCCCCCTCCCTCGACACGTGGATTGTGCCCCTTTCCATCGTCGTGCTGACGCTGCTGTTTGCGATTCAAAAACATGGCACCGGGCTGGTGGGTAAACTCTTTGCGCCGATTATGCTGGCGTGGTTTTTGATTCTGGCGGTGCTCGGCGTACGCAGCATTATTGCCAACCCGGAAGTGCTGCAGGCGCTTAACCCGATGTGGGCGGTTAACTTCTTCTTGCAGTACAAAGCCATTTCGTTTGTCGCTCTCGGTGCGGTAGTGCTCTCTATTACCGGCGTGGAAGCGCTCTACGCGGATATGGGCCACTTCGGTAAGCTGCCGATCCGCGTGGCGTGGTTTAGCGTGGTGCTGCCATCGCTGGTGCTGAACTACTTTGGCCAGGGCGCGCTGCTGCTGAAAACCCCCGAAGCGATTAAAAACCCCTTCTTCCTGTTAGCCCCTGAGTGGGCGCTGATCCCGATGCTGATTATCGCCACGCTGGCGACAGTGATTGCTTCGCAGGCGGTCATTTCCGGTGTCTTCTCCCTGACGCGCCAGGCGGTACGCCTTGGTTATCTGGCGCCGATGCGGATTATTCACACCTCGGAGATGGAGTCCGGGCAGATCTATATTCCGTTTATCAACTGGCTGCTTTACTTCGCGGTGGTGCTGGTGATTGTCAGCTTTGAACACTCCAGCAACCTGGCGGCGGCGTATGGTATTGCGGTGACCGGTACCATGGTGCTAACCACCATGCTCTTCACCACTGTGGCGCGCAAAAACTGGCACTGGAATAAGATTCTGGTCGGCATGCTGCTGCTCTTCTTCCTCTGCATCGATGTGCCGCTCTTCTCGGCGAACCTCGATAAGATTGTCTCCGGCGGCTGGCTGCCATTGAGCCTGGGTCTGGTGATGTTCCTGGTGATGACCACCTGGAAGAGCGAGCGGTTCCGCCTGCTGCGCCGGATGCATGAGCACGGCAACTCGCTGGAGGCGATGATCGCCTCGCTGGAGAAATCGCCGCCGGTTCGCGTGCCGGGAACAGCGGTCTATATGTCCCGCGCGCTGAATGTTATTCCTTTTGCGATGATGCATAACCTGAAGCACAACAAGGTGCTGCATGAACGTGTGATCCTGCTGACGCTGCGTACTGAAGACGCGCCGTATGTGCATAACGTTCGCCGTGTGCAGATTGAGCAGCTTTCACCCACTTTCTGGCGCGTAGTGGCAAGCTACGGCTGGCGCGAAACGCCGAATGTCGAAGAGGTGTTCCACCGCTGCGGGCTGGAAGGGCTGAGTTGCCGGATGATGGAGACCTCCTTCTTTATGTCCCACGAGTCGCTGATCCTCGGCAAACGTCCGTGGTACCTGCGCCTGCGCGGTAAGCTCTACCTGGTATTGCAGCGCAACGCCCTGCGCGCGCCGGACCAGTTTGAGATCCCACCTAACCGGGTTATCGAACTCGGTACGCAGGTTGAAATCTGACACCTTTCAAACCCCTCCCTAAGAGGGGTTTTTGCTCTCATTTGCTATAAATTTCCCTTAAGAGAGTCGCGCTGCTTTTTTCGCCACTCCGTTGAGCGAAACGTTTCGATTTCGATCACACTTCTTCAATCAGGCGATAGTTTTCAGAACATTCTTCGTACTACACTGCCGTCAGCGAAACGTTTCGCTCATGGAGCAAAAATATGAAAAAAGGTTGTGTTCTGAACGCTGATATTTCGTCTGTCATCTCTCGTCTTGGTCATACCGATACGCTGGTGGTGTGTGATGCCGGGTTGCCGGTGCCGCGCAGTGCGCAACGCATTGATATGGCGTTAACCCAGGGCGTGCCTTCCTTTATGCAGGTGCTGGAAGTGGTGACCGCAGAAATGCAGGTTGAGGCCGCAATCATCGCGTCGGAGATCAAGCAGTTGAATCCGCAGCTCCACGAAACGTTGCTCACTCACCTTGAGCAGCTGCAGCAACACCAGGGGAATACCATCGAAGTGCGGTACGTTACGCACGAACAATTCAAAAAAGAGACCGCAGGTAGTCAGGCGGTTATTCGCAGCGGGGAGTGTTCCCCGTTTGCGAATATCATTCTCTGTGCCGGCGTCACCTTCTGAGGCGATCATGGACGCATTACTGCAACTTAAAGGCATTGATAAATCCTTTCCCGGCGTCAAAGCACTCTCTGGCGCGGCGCTGAACGTCTATTCCGGCCGCGTGATGGCGCTGGTCGGCGAAAATGGCGCCGGAAAATCGACAATGATGAAAGTGCTGACCGGCATCTACAGCCGTGACGCCGGTTCGCTGCTCTGGCTGGGTAAAGAGACCACCTTCAGCGGGCCAAAATCCTCTCAGGAAGCGGGCATCGGCATTATTCACCAGGAGCTGAACCTGATTCCGCAGCTCACCATTGCTGAGAACATCTTTCTTGGCCGCGAGTTTGTTAACCGCTTCGGCAAAATCGACTGGAAAAAGATGTTCGCCGAAGCCAATACGCTGCTGGCCAAACTCAATCTGCGCTTTAAAAGCGATCGCACGGTAGGCGAGCTCTCCATCGGCGATCAGCAGATGGTCGAAATCGCCAAAGTGATGAGCTATGAGTCGCAGGTCATCATTATGGATGAGCCGACCGATGCGCTGACCGATACCGAAACCGAGTCGCTGTTTCGCGTGATCCGCGAACTGAAAGCGCAGGGGCGCGGCATCGTCTATATCTCCCACCGTATGAAAGAGATCTTTGAGATTTGCGATGACGTCACCGTGTTTCGCGACGGGCAGTTTATTGCCGAGCGCGAAGTGGCAACGCTAACGGAAGATACGCTGATTGAGATGATGGTTGGCCGCAAGCTGGAAGATCAATACCCGCGTCTGGACAAAGCGCCGGGCGAGGTGCGTTTAACGGTCGATAATCTCTGTGGGCCGGGGGTTGATAACGTCAGCTTTACGCTGCGCAAAGGCGAGATCCTCGGCGTGGCCGGGCTGATGGGCGCCGGGCGTACGGAGCTGATGAAAGTGCTGTATGGCGCACTGCCGCGTACCAGCGGATATGTCACCCTCGACGGTCATGAAGTGATCGCTAAAACGCCGCAGGATGGTCTGGCGAACGGCATTGTCTACATCTCCGAAGACCGCAAACGCGACGGGCTGGTGCTCGGCATGTCGGTAAAAGAGAACATGTCGTTGACCGCGCTGCGCTACTTCAGCCGCACGGGCGGCAACCTGAAGCATCAGGAAGAGCAGCAGGCGGTAAGTGATTTTATTCGTCTGTTCAATGTTAAAACGCCGTCGATGGAGCAGCCGATCGGTCTGCTCTCCGGCGGTAATCAACAAAAAGTGGCGATTGCGCGCGGTCTGATGACTCGCCCGAAAGTGCTGATCCTTGATGAGCCCACGCGCGGCGTGGACGTCGGGGCGAAGAAAGAGATTTACCAACTTATTAACCAGTTCAAGGCCGATGGCCTGAGCATCATTCTTGTTTCGTCGGAAATGCCGGAGGTGTTGGGTATGAGCGATCGGATCATGGTGATGCATGAAGGGCATCTCGGCGGGGAATTCACGCGCGAGCAGGCCACTCAGGAAGTGTTGATGGCTGCCGCTGTGGGCAAGCTTAATCGTGTGAATCAGGAGTAAGAGAGATGACTACCCAGGCCGTTTCTGGTCGCCGCTATTTCAGCAAAGCGTGGCTGATGGAACAAAAATCGCTGATCGCCCTGCTGGTGCTGATCGCCATCGTTTCGACCATGAGTCCCAACTTTTTTACCGTCAATAACCTGTTGAATATTCTCCAGCAGACCTCTGTGAACGCCATTATGGCGGTGGGCATGACGCTGGTGATCCTGACCTCGGGGATCGATCTGTCCGTCGGTTCTCTGCTGGCGCTCACCGGTGCGGTCGCCGCTTCGCTGGTGGGTATGGAGGTGAATGCGCTGGTGGCGGTCGCCGGTGCGCTGGCGCTGGGCGCGGCGGTAGGTGCTGTGACCGGCACCATCGTCGCCAAAGGCCGCGTGCAGGCATTTATTGCCACGCTGGTGATGATGCTGCTGCTGCGCGGCGTGACGCTGGTTTACACCAACGGCAGCCCCGCCAACACCGGCTTTACCGCTAACGCCGATATTTTTGGCTGGTTCGGTATCGGTCGCCCGCTCGGCGTGCCAACGCCGGTGTGGATCATGGCCGTGGTCTTTATTGCCGCCTGGTATCTGTTACATCACACCCGTCTGGGGCGCTACATCTATGCGCTGGGCGGTAACGAAGCGGCGACCCGTCTCTCCGGTATCAGCGTCGATAAAGTCAAAATCATCGTCTACTCCCTGAGCGGCCTGCTGGCCTCGCTGGCGGGCATTATCGAAGTTGCGCGTCTCTCCTCAGCGCAGCCGACTGCGGGCGCGGGTTATGAACTGGATGCAATTGCCGCGGTGGTGCTGGGCGGTACCAGCCTTGCCGGCGGGAAAGGTCGTATTGTTGGGACATTGATCGGCGCATTGATTCTTGGCTTCCTCAATAATGGCCTGAATTTGTTGAGCGTTTCTTCCTATTACCAGATGATCGTTAAAGCAGTGGTGATTCTGCTGGCGGTGCTGGTAGACAACAAAAAGCAGTAATTCCCTACACAACAGGACTCATGAACATGAACATGAAAAAACTGGCCACTCTGGTTTCTGCTGTTGCCCTGAGCGCCACGGTAAGTGCGAACGCGATGGCGAAAGACTCTATTGCACTGGTGATCTCGACCCTGAATAACCCGTTCTTCGTCTCGCTGAAGGATGGCGCGCAGAAAGAGGCCAACAAACTGGGTTATGACCTGGTGGTGCTGGACTCGCAGAACAACCCGGCGAAAGAGCTGGCCAACGTCCAGGATTTAACCGTTCGCGGCACCAAGCTGCTGCTGATCAACCCGACCGATTCCGATGCGGTTGGTAACGCCATTAAGATGGCTAACCAGGCCAAAATCCCGGTGATCACGCTCGACCGCGTCGCCAGCAGCGGTGAAGTGGTAAGCCATATCGCCTCTGATAACGTGCTCGGCGGTAAGATCGCCGGTGATTACATCGCCAAGAAAGCGGGTGAAGGCGCGAAAGTGATCGAGTTGCAGGGTATTGCCGGGACGTCCGCCGCGCGTGAGCGTGGTGAAGGCTTCCAGCAGGCGGTCGCTGCGCACAAATTCAATGTCCTTGCCAGCCAGCCGGCTGACTTCGACCGCACCAAAGGCCTGAACGTGATGCAGAACCTGCTGACCGCGCATCCGGACGTGCAGGCTGTCTTCGCCCAGAACGATGAGATGGCGCTCGGTGCGCTGCGCGCGCTGCAGACTGCGGGCAAAAGCGACGTGATGGTAGTCGGTTTTGACGGTACGCCGGATGGCGAAAAAGCGGTAAACGATGGCAAACTGGCTGCTACCGTTGCCCAGCTGCCGGAGCAGATTGGCGCGAAAGGCGTTGATACCGCAGACAAAGTGTTGAAAGGCGAAAAAGTTTACGCTAAAAATCCGGTTGACCTGAAACTGGTCATCAAGCAGTAACAGAACGTTCAGGCTCGATGTACGTTCTGTCAGCCTGAGGGACAAGGTAATAAAAGAAAAGCATGGCACGCGCCACCGTTCGCGGTGGCGCACTTTATGGACACGCTCATCATGAAAACCGCAGGCAAACTCGTCGTTCTTGGCAGTATCAATGCCGATCACATTCTTAACCTTGAATCTTTCCCGACACCCGGCGAAACCGTAACCGGCAACCACTATCAGGTTGCGTTCGGCGGCAAAGGGGCCAATCAGGCGGTGGCGGCCGGACGCAGCGGCGCGGATATCGCCTTTATCGCCTGCACCGGCGATGACGATACCGGCGCGCGGGTGCGTAAGCAGCTCGCCAGCGACAACATTGATGTGGCACCCGTCAGCGTGGTTGCGGGTGAGTCAACCGGCGTGGCGCTGATTTTCGTTAACGGCGAAGGGGAGAATGTCATCGGTATTCATGCCGGCGCCAATGCCGCGCTCTCCACCGAACTCGTGGCAGAGCAGCAGACCTTAATTGCAAATGCGTCGGCGCTGTTAATGCAGCTGGAATCACCGGTTGGGAGTGTGCTGGCGGCAGCCCGTATTGCACAGCAAAATCAGACTACGGTCGCGCTAAACCCTGCCCCGGCCCGGCAACTCTCCGATGAGCTGCTGGCGCTGGTGGATATCATTACGCCCAATGAAACCGAAGCGGAAAAACTCACCGGCATCGCGGTTTCCAGTGATGAAGATGCGGCGCGTGCCGCACGGGCGCTGCATGATAAAGGCATCCGTACGGTCATCATTACTCTCGGCAGCCGCGGCGTGTGGGCCAGCGTAAACGGTGAAGGCAAGCGCGTACCGGGTTTCAAGGTGAAAGCCATTGATACTATCGCCGCGGGCGACACCTTTAACGGCGCGCTGATGACTGCACTGCTGGAAGAGAAGCCGCTGGATGAAGCGATCCGCTTCGCCCATGCTGCGGCGGCTATTGCCGTGACGCGCAAAGGGGCGCAGCCTTCGGTTCCGTGGCGTAATGAGATTGATGATTTTCTTGCTCAGCAGGGGTGACGCGTGGCCACCATGAAGGATGTTGCCCGCCTGGCGGGCGTTTCTACCTCTACCGTCTCCCACGTTATTAATAACGATCGCTTTGTCAGTGAGGCGATTCGCGAAAAGGTGGACGCCGCGATTACGTCGCTGAACTATGCGCCTTCCGCGGTTGCGCGCAGCCTGAAGCTTAAACAGACGCGCACGATTGGGATGCTGATCACCGCCAGTACCAACCCTTTTTACTCTGAGCTGGTGCGCGGGGTAGAGCGCAGCTGCTTCGAGCGTGGCTATAGCCTGGTGTTATGCAATACCGAAGGCGACGAGCAGCGGATGAACCGCAATCTGGAAACGCTGATGCAAAAGCGCGTCGACGGGCTGCTTCTGCTCTGCACCGAAACGCATCAGCCTTCGCAAGTCATCATGAGCCGTTACCCCTCAATTCCCACCGTGATGATGGACTGGGCACCGTTCGATGGCGACAGCGATCTGATTCAGGACAACTCGCTGCTGGGCGGCATGATGGCGACGGAGTATCTCATTCATAAAGGGATGACGCGTATCGCCTGTATTACCGGCCCGCTGGATAAAACGCCCTCCCGGCTGCGGCTGGAGGGATACCGCGAGGCGATGGCGCGCGCCGGGCTAACGATTCGCGACGGCGACGAGATCGAGAGTGATTTTGAGTTCGGCGGCGGCCTGACGGCGATGCAGCGTCTGCTGGCGATGGATGAGCGCCCGCAGGCGGTGTTTATCGGCAATGATGCGATGGCGGTCGGCGCTTATCAGGCGCTCTACCAAGCGGGGCTGTCGATCCCGCAGGATATGGCGATTGTCGGTTACGACGATATCGAGCTGGCGCGCTATATGACGCCTCCGCTCACCACCATCCATCAGCCAAAGGATGAACTGGGTGAGCTGGCGATTGATGTGCTGATCCACCGTATTGCCGACCCGAGTCTGCAACAACAGCGTCTGCAACTGACACCGGTCTTGATGGAGCGCGGCTCAGCCTGATTTTTTGTGGCGCTCCTTGATCAGGTTGCGGCCATCTTTCGCCTTCAGCAGCATAAAGGTTAAAGCGGAGACCACCGTTACTGCGCCCATCGTAATAAAGGTGTAGTGGAACTGCTCAACGGTGTTGGTACCATCAACCCCTTCATAAAAACGCAGCACCGCTGCGCTCACGGCTACACCGAGGCTTATCGACAGCTGCTGCGTTACCGCCAGCACGCTATTGCCACTACTGGCGTTTTCATCCGTTAAGTCGGCAAGAGATATGGTGTTCATGGCGGTAAACTGCGTCGACATCGCCATGCCTAATATGAACAGCGGCAGTACCAGCATCCAGATCGCCATCGCCTGAGTTTGCAGGGCGAACTGCGCAATCATCACGCCAATAAAGAGCGTGACGCCAACCAGTGTTTTGCGATAGCCAAACCAGCGCAGGATCTGCGTGACAGTCGATTTCGCCAGAATGGAGCCCAGCGCGGTCGGTGCCATCATGCAGCCAGCAATTAGCGCCGGATAGCCAAAGCCAACCTGCAACATCAGCGGCATTAAGAAAGGAACGCAGCCAGTACCGAGGCGCGAAGCGATATTCCCGGCGATACCGACGGAGAAGGTGCGGGTCTTAAAGAGGTTGAGCGAGATGAGCGGCGTCGGGTGGCGGCGGGCATGGCGAATATAGAGCAGCAGCAGGGCGATGCCGCTGAAGATAATGCTCAGGGCAAGCCAGGTTTCGACCACTTTCTCGCCGAACAGCTCCATCCCGCTGGAGAAGAGCACCAGGCTTAAGCCGAATAACAGGAAGCCCCACATATCAAAGCTGCGGCGCGGGGTGGTGAAGTTCGGCATATATTTACGCGCGTAGAGCAACCCGGCGACACCAATGGGAATATTAATCAGGAAGATCCAGTGCCAGCTTGCCCAGGTAACCAGCACGCCGCCCATTACCGGGCCAAGAATCGGCCCGACCAGCCCAGGCATGGTGACAAAGTTGAGCACCGGCAGTAATTCACTGCGCGGATAGGCGCGCAGCAGGGCAAGGCGCGCGACCGGCATCATCATCGCCCCGCCAATTCCCTGAATCACGCGGAAGACAACCAGCATGCCCAGGGAATTGGAGAGGGCGCAGGCCAGCGAGCCGAGGGTGAAGAGGCTAACGGCTAACATAAAGATGCGCCGCGTGCCGAAGCGGTCGGCCAGCCAGCCGCTGACCGGGATCAGCATCGCGACGGTCAGGGTGTAGCTGATGATCGCGGACTGCATCGCCAGCGGCGAACGGTTAAGACTTTGTGCAATAGCGGGGAGGGCGGTGTTAAGGATGGTGGCGTCGAGCGCCTGCATAAAAAAGGCCATCGCGGCTATCCACGGCAGCCCGGCCATACTGCGCCCTTTCTTCTTTGTCATACTCATTCCTTTAATTAGGCGAATTCAACAATCTCTGGCACGCCTGAAACGCACTATCACCGTCGCTTTCCTGAATTGCGTCGACGATAGCCTGGTGAAGATCCAGCTTAATCACTTCGTTTTCAGTAATAGAGGTGAAGTAAGTATGGTAAACCGAGTGGAAAAGTGTGGCGAAAGACATAAGGAAAGGATTACCGCTCATGGTGTAGATATGTTCATGCCACGCCATGTCCACCTCTATCCAGCGTTCCCGGTTAAACGTCTTCTTCAGACACACCATCTCTTCCATTAATGTATTCAGATACGCCTTTTGCCCGGCACTTGCCAGTGTGGCAGCGAGAAGGCACGCCTGCGGCTCGAGGCTGGCGCGCATAACGAGAAAGTGTTGGATCACTTCCTGGAAATTGTCTTCGCTCATCCACCACGAGAGAAGTTCGGTATCAAGGAAGTTCCAGTTCCCCTTCGGCATCACGCGCGTGCCGATACGCGGGCGGGGTAAGACCATGCCCTTCGCGGTTAATGTCTTTATTGCCTCTCTCACTGCGGTACGGCTTACGCCAAACGTCTCACCGAGCTCCATCTCGCCGGGCAAAATGGTTCCCGGCGCGTACTCTCCTCGCAGGATCTGCTGCGCCAGTTTCTCGGCTATCACCCAGGAGATGTTTTTCTGCGCGGCAAGTTGCTGTGCGTTTAGAGGCATTTCTCACTTCCTTCTTCTTTATTTCACTCGGTAGTATGCCATTCGATATCTATAAGTGGTGGTAAAAACAGCGATACCCGCTATTTATGCCGCTTTTAACCGCACTTTGTTGAAAAAAAACACGGTTGAAAAGTTTTTTGAAATTAGGGGTTGTCAGCAGGAATTAACTCCCTATAATGCGCCTCCACTGACACGGCACAACGGCAAACACACCGGCCTGTCAGGTGAAGAATTCTGAAAATAATCAGTTGACTTCACAGCGGGAAAGCGTAATATGCACACCCCGCGCCGCTGCGAAAAGCGAAGCGGCACTGCTCTTTAACAATTTATCAGACAATCTGTGTGGGCACTCAGGTGACATGGATTCTTAATGTCCTCGGACACTAAATGAATACCAAGTCTCACGGGTGAACACGTAATTCATTACGGTTTAATTCGATGAGCATCAAACTTTAAATTGAAGAGTTTGAT
>NZ_JBNDKZ010000006.1:0-225632 GCF_050435845.1 Kosakonia sp. 1610
CCGGAGATGGAGAATACGTCTTCGATCGGCAGCAGGAACGGCTTGTCAATCGCGCGCTCTGGTTCCGGGATGTAGGAATCCAGGTAGCCAGCCAGCTCGATGATTTTCTCTTCCCACTCAGCTTCGCCTTCCAGCGCTTTCAGCGCGGAACCGCGAACGATCGGGGTGTCGTCACCCGGGAAGTCGTACTGAGACAGCAGCTCACGCACTTCCATCTCAACCAGTTCCAGCAGCTCTTCGTCATCAACCATGTCACATTTGTTCAGGAACACGATGATGAACGGAACGCCTACCTGACGACCCAGCAGGATGTGCTCACGGGTCTGCGGCATCGGGCCGTCAGTCGCAGCAACAACCAGGATCGCGCCGTCCATCTGCGCAGCACCGGTGATCATGTTTTTAACATAGTCGGCGTGGCCCGGGCAGTCTACGTGCGCGTAGTGGCGAGTCGGGGTGTCATATTCAACGTGAGAGGTGTTGATGGTGATACCACGAGCTTTTTCTTCCGGCGCGTTATCGATCTGGTCGAATGCGCGAGCAGCACCGCCGTAGGTCTTAGCCAGTACGGTAGTGATTGCAGCGGTCAGAGTAGTTTTACCATGGTCAACGTGGCCGATTGTGCCGACGTTGACGTGCGGTTTTGTACGTTCAAATTTTTCTTTAGACACGGCTTTATTCCTTACTATAGTGCTCTCCCTCAATGGAGAGAGCACGGGACTTTGGTTTTAACCCTGCGGCTTATTTACCACGGGCTTCAATTACGGCCTGAGCAACGTTGTTCGGCGCATCATCATACTTCAGGAATTCCATGGTGTATGATGCACGACCTTTGGTCAGAGAACGCAGCTGAGTTGCATATCCGAACATTTCAGACAGCGGAACTTCAGCGTGGATCTTAACGCCAGTAACTTCAGATTCCTGACCGCGCAGCATGCCGCGACGACGGCTCAAGTCACCGATAACGTCACCGGTGTTCTCTTCCGGAGTCTCTACTTCAACCTTCATGATCGGCTCAAGCAGAACTGGTTTCGCTTTCTTAAAGCCATCTTTAAAGGCAATAGACGCAGCCAGTTTAAACGCCAGTTCAGAGGAGTCAACGTCGTGGTAAGAACCGAAGTGCAGACGTACGCCCAGATCAACTACCGGGTAACCAGCCAGCGGACCAGACTTCAGCTGCTCCTGGATGCCTTTATCAACGGCAGGGATGTATTCGCCAGGAATTACACCACCTTTGATGTCGTTGATGAACTCGTAACCTTTCGGGTTAGAGCCCGGCTCCAGCGGGTACATGTCGATAACAACATGACCGTACTGACCGCGACCACCAGACTGCTTAGCGTGTTTACCTTCGATATCGGTAACTTTCGCGCGAATCGCTTCGCGGTAAGCAACCTGAGGTTTACCCACGTTAGCTTCAACGTTGAACTCACGCTTCATACGGTCAACGATGATGTCGAGGTGCAGTTCGCCCATACCAGCGATGATGGTCTGGTTAGATTCTTCGTCAGTCCATACGCGGAAAGACGGGTCTTCTTTAGCCAGACGGCCCAGAGCCAGACCCATTTTTTCCTGGTCAGCTTTGGTTTTCGGTTCTACAGCGATGGAGATTACCGGCTCCGGGAATTCCATACGCTCCAGAATGATCGGGTTGTCCGGATCACACAGGGTGTCACCGGTGATCACGTCTTTCAGACCGATCGCTGCAGCGATATCGCCCGCGCGAACTTCTTTGATCTCTTCACGTTTGTTAGCGTGCATCTGAACGATACGACCGAAACGCTCACGTGCAGATTTCACGGAGTTCAGTACGGTATCACCAGAGTTAACCACACCGGAGTAAACGCGGAAGAAGGTCAGGTTACCAACGAACGGGTCAGTTGCGATTTTGAACGCCAGTGCAGAGAACGGCTCTTCGTCGCTTGCGTGACGCTCAGCCGGGGTATCTTTACCATCGTCCAGCATACCGTTGATCGCAGGAACGTCAGTCGGGGACGGCAGGTAATCAATTACCGCATCCAGCATCGCCTGAACGCCTTTGTTCTTAAACGCAGAACCACAGGTTACCAGGATGATTTCGTTGTTCAGAACACGCTGACGAAGAGCAGTTTTGATCTCTTCTTCAGTCAGGTCTTCACCACCCAGGTATTTCTCCATCAGCTCTTCTGAAGCTTCCGCCGCAGATTCGATCAGGTTCTGGTGCCATTCGTCAGCCAGGTCCTGCATCTCAGCCGGGATATCTTCGTAAACGAAGGTAACGCCCTGGTCAGCATCGTTCCAGTTGATCGCTTTCATTTTCACCAGGTCAACAACACCGGTGAAACCTTCTTCAGCGCCAATTGCCAGCTGCAGCGGAACCGGGTTCGCGCCCAGACGGGTTTTGATCTGATCAACAACTTTCAGGAAGTTAGCGCCCATGCGGTCCATTTTGTTAACGAACGCGATGCGCGGAACTTTATATTTGTTAGCCTGACGCCATACGGTTTCAGACTGTGGCTGAACACCACCAACGGCACAGTAAACCATTACCGCACCATCCAGTACACGCATGGAACGTTCTACTTCGATGGTGAAGTCAACGTGCCCCGGGGTGTCGATGATGTTTACGCGATGCGGTTCATACTGCTTCGCCATACCAGACCAGAATGCAGTAGTCGCTGCAGAGGTGATGGTGATACCACGCTCCTGCTCCTGCTCCATCCAGTCCATGGTTGCGGCGCCGTCGTGAACTTCACCGATTTTGTGGTTTACACCGGTGTAGAACAGAATACGTTCGGTAGTGGTGGTTTTACCGGCGTCGATGTGCGCACTGATACCAATGTTGCGGTAGCGTGCGATGGGTGTTGTACGAGCCATTTGATTCCTCGTTTGTGTCTTTTAGGCGTTCAGAATTAAGTTGCCAAACGGCGGGCGACTTACTTGAAGCGCCCGCCAGTTGACTAGAACTCCGAAGGGATTACCAACGGTAGTGTGCGAACGCCTTGTTGGCTTCGGCCATACGGTGAACGTCTTCACGTTTCTTAACTGCAGTACCTTTGTTGTCTGCAGCATCGGAAAGTTCGTTCGCCAGGCGCAGAGCCATGGATTTATCACCGCGTTTACGAGCAGCTTCAACGATCCAACGCATTGCCAGAGCATTACGACGAACCGGACGAACTTCAACCGGAACCTGATAAGTAGAACCACCAACGCGGCGAGACTTAACTTCGACAGTCGGGCGCACGTTTTCGAGAGCTACTTCGAAAGCTTCCAGTTCATTTTTACCAGAGCGCTGAGCCAGGGTCTCCAGCGCGCTGTATACGATTGCTTCTGCAGTAGATTTTTTACCGTCTACCATCAGGATATTTACAAATTTAGCCAGCAGTTCTGATCCGAACTTAGGATCCGGCAGAATTTTACGCTGACCAATAACACGACGACGTGGCATGGAAATACTCCGTTGTTAATTCAGGATTGTCCAAAACTCTAAGAGTTTAGTGTGACATTAAGTTAAAACAGTTTGGCCTTACTTAACGGAGAACCATTAAGCCTTAGGACGTTTCACGCCGTACTTGGAGCGAGATTGCTTACGGTCTTTAACACCAGAGCAGTCAAGCGCGCCACGAACGGTATGGTAACGAACACCCGGAAGGTCTTTAACACGACCGCCACGGATCAGGATCACGGAGTGCTCCTGCAGGTTGTGACCTTCACCACCAATGTAGGAAGTCACTTCGAAACCGTTGGTTAAACGAACACGGCAAACTTTACGCAGTGCGGAGTTCGGTTTTTTAGGGGTGGTGGTATATACACGAGTACATACGCCACGTTTTTGCGGGCATGCTTCCAGCGCCGGCACGTTGCTTTTCGCAACTTTGCGGGCGCGTGGTTTGCGTACCAGCTGGTTAACTGTTGCCATTAAATAGCTCCTGGTTTTAGCTTTTGCTTCGTAAACACGTAATAAAACGGCCTCATATAATATGAGGACGCAGAATTTTATGGCTGTGCTTAAAAGGTGTCAAGAAATATACAGCGATCCCTGCATTACCAATTCAGCTGAACGGTGTTTTTCACCGCCAGGCTAACGAAATCAGTATAGCTAACGCTGACGGCGCTGCTCGAAATTTGAGCAGAGAGACCACGCGCGTCAACATCGTCTTTCAGCACATGCAGAGTTATGGGGGCATTAAGCAGTAATTCAACGAACGGTGAACCGTTAAGGGCGGCCAGCACACCGTCAGAGAGCAGTAACAGATCGTCACCGGGGCGCAGAACGCGCAGCAGCGCCGTCATATCGCAGTGCCAGGGTGAACGGGATAGAGTCAGCAGCATAAAGGCCTCAAAAATTGAGCACGACGGTGTACTGCTCAAGCTGCTCACGCAGCGCGTCCGGCTCCAGACGCTGGGCAGGTAAGACAAACGCCGCATTCTCGTCCTGGCCCCTTTCACGCAGAGAAGCGGCGCAGAGCCAGACCTCTTCAACATCGTACAGCGGCAATACTTTAAAAGTCGCGATATAGTCGCGCGCCAGGATCTTGCCCGGCTGCTGGTTTGCCAACAGTTGCAACACGCCATCGCCGATAAAAAAGAGGCCAATCTCTTCTGTTAAGGCGGAGGTGGCCAGTACCGCGTCCAGCCCTTCACGACCGGCAGAGGAGCCGTGCGGTGCGGAGGAGAAAACAAAGGCGATTCGCTTCATCAGAACTGCACCACTCTGTCACAGGTCAGCGCCGCTTCCGCCAGCGCGCCCAGACCGGTAAGTGCAAACCCCGCCTGCAGATTAGCGCCCGTTAACTCCAGCCGTGCGGCCTCGCTCTCATCAACCACGCCACGGCGCAGCGCCGCGGCCACGCAGATGTGCAACTCAACTTGCTGCTCAGCATGCAAACGCTGCCAGGCGCGCACAAGATCAAACTCATCGCTGGCGGGCGCAGTCAACGCGTTCGCGTTACTCACCCCTTCCCGGTAGAAAAAGACGCTCGCAAGCGTATGTCCCGCTTCCAGTAGGGCAAGCGCGAACTGATACGCGCTGCTTGCCTGCTGCGTGCCATAGGCCGGGCCGGTCACCATCAACGCAAAACGCATTAATGCCCTTGCCCTGAGAAATCGCCGCTTTTGAACTGGCGAATGTAGAGGTAGACCGTGTGCTTGGAGATATTCAGGCGGTCGGCCACCTGATTAATGGCGTCTTTGATATCAAAGATGCCCTTCTCGTAGAGGTTCAGGACGATCTGGCGATTTTTGGCGTTGTTAGAGACGTTGCGGTCGGCGTTCACCTCTTCAATGGTGAACTCGAGAGTTTGCATCACCAGGTCTTCAACAGACGAGGCGAAGTTAACCGAGGAGCCAACATCCGGTGTTTCCGGTGGAACAAAAGTACTCATGATCTGCGAGAAGGGTACATCCAGATTCATGTTGATGCAGAGCAGACCAATCACTCGGTGATCGCGGTTGCGGATAGCAATCGTCACCGACTTCATCAGTACGCCGCTTTTCGCACGAGTGAAGTAGCACTTCGACACGCTGCTGTCGGCACCGGTCATATCGTGCAGCATACGCAGCGCGAGATCGGTAATCGGCGAGCCGATTTTACGCCCGGTATGCTCGCCGTTAGCGATGCGGATGGCCGAGCATTTGAGATCCTGTAAAGAGTGCAACACGATTTCGCAGTGCGAACCAATGAGCATCGCTAACCCGTCCACTACCGCTTCGTAGGATTTGAGGATATCGAAGTCGGTCTGATCGAAAGGACGTTGATCCAGGAGGTCAAGCTCACTGGTTTCGTTGGTTAATAGCGACCTGGACATGAAAAAAAACACTCCTTTTCAGGAGCCTGTCGTTAAGTTTTCAGGGCAGGCTCAGTATTTGCAGGGGGATATAAATTAATACATCGTAGGTTATGCTTTCCAGAATTATATCCGCGATGCAAAAAAAACGCCGCTCTGAGGCGGCGCGTTTCACACTTTTACTTCTTCGCAGCGGGTGCGTCTTTTGCATCATCCGCTTTATCGCCTGCGGCTGGAGCCGCTTCCGGCGCTGCTGCGTCCGCTTTCGGTGCCGGTTTGATATCCAGCAGCTCAACGTCGAACACCAGCGTGGAGTTTGCCGGAATACCCGGTACGCCGGTTTTACCGTAAGCCAGAGCCGGCGGGATCACCAGCTTGATTTTGCCGCCTTTCTTGATGTTTTTCAGGCCTTCGGTCCAGCCCGGGATGACACCATCAAGACGGAAGGAGAGCGGTTCGCCACGGGTGTAAGAGTTGTCGAACTCTTTACCGTCAATCAGCGTACCTTTGTAGTTTACAACCACAGTGTCGCTATCTTTCGGCGCATCGCCGGTACCCGCTTTCTCTACTTTGTAGAGCAGACCGGTGCTGGAGGTTTTCACGCCCTTCTCTTTTGCGAAGGCGTCACGGAAGGCTTTACCTTTGGTTTCGTTTTCAGTCGCGTCTTTTTCCATGCGATCCTGAGCGGCAGTTTTCACGCGAGTTTCAAACGCCTGCAGAGTCTGCTCGATCTCCTGGTCACTCAGCTTGCTCTTATCAGCAAAAGCGTCCTGAACGCCGGCGATCAGCTGGTCTTTATCCAGTTTGATTCCCAGCTTTTCCTGCTCTTTCAGGGAGTTTTCCATGTAACGGCCCAGTGAGGCGCCCAGCGCGTAAGCTGATTTCTGGTCGTCGTTTTTGAATGCCGATTTGCTGTCAGTTGCAGCAGTTTTGTCTTTGGTTGCGGCATCAGCAGCTAAGGTGAGCGGTGCATGAAGGGCTACAGCCATGGTGGTCGCCAGCAGCGTGACTTTAAACAGTGATTTCATCCATTTCTCCAGGGACCGGGGCATCTCGCCCCAGGGTTAAACATAAAGTAAGAAGCGTACTATAAAGTGTTGCGGCGGAAATCAACATAAGGACTCTGCCCGAATTCACCCGATCTGTGACTATTTTTGTTTAAATAAGTTTCTGCATGAAGGCTGTACCTTCGCGCAAAGTTAAGTAAAATCCGCCCGATTACCCCAATCGACCCGGATATTACCCGGAGGTGAAAAGATGCAAGAGTTATCGATAGAAGCGCGACTGGCTGAACTGGAGAGTCGACTGGCTTTTCAGGAGATGACCATTGAAGAGCTAAACCAGACGGTGGTGGCTCATGAGCTGGAAATGGCGAAGCTGCGCGAACATCTGCGTTTGCTGGTGGAGAAAGTGAAAGCCAGCCAGCCTTCACATCTGGCGTCCCCGTCGGAAGAGACACCCCCGCCCCATTATTAAGACGTAAAAAAAGCGGGTCTCCCCGCTTTTTGTGCCCGGTCGGCTGACGCTTACCGGGCTTCTCGATACCTTAGCCAACGCACCTGCGGCGCGAAAGACGACGGGTATGATTAATGGCAGCCGCAACCGCCGTTACCGCAACCACCTTTACCGCCGTGATCGTGACCATGGTCGTGATCGTGACCGTGACCGCCGCAGCAGCCGTCGTGACCGTGGTCGTGGTCATGATCGTGACCATGCGGGCCATGAACGTGGCCGTGCGCCAGCTCTTCTTCGGTTGCTTCGCGAATCGCGACAACTTCGACGTTGAACTTCAGGTTCTGACCCGCCAGCATGTGGTTACCATCAACCACTACGTGGTCATCTTCCACTTCGGTAATCTCAACCGGCACCGGGCCCTGGTCAGTTTCAGCCAGGAAGCGCATGCCAACCTGCAGTTCGTCAACGCCCATGAAGACGTCTTTCGGAACGCGCTGCACCAGGTTCTCGTCGTATTGACCGTAAGCGTCGTTCGCGCCTACAGCCACATCGAATTTGTCGCCGACTTCATGACCATCCAGCGCGTTTTCCAGACCGGAGATCAGGGAGCCGTGACCGTGCAGGTAGTCCAGCGGTGCACTCACCGGAGACTCATCAACCAATACACCGTCTTCTGTACGTACCTGATAGGCCAGGCTGACCACCAGGTCTTTTGCTACTTTCATGATATCTCCTGAGCGTGGGAAAATTACTGGCGCAGATTGTAACGGAATTCTGCACCCGTGTACCCTTAAGCTTAAAAAATCCTGCCTGATATCGCTAGTCCGGATGAAAAATCCCGATAACTTGCTCATCTTTGCGAACATGATCGCGCGCTTCTTTATCCGCTTCGCGCATCTGATGCCCGCACTTAACACACTCAACAATATCGACGTTATTTTCGCGCCACATCGCCATTGAGTCTTTCGCCTGGCACGACGGGCAGGTCGCGCCAGCGATAAAACGTTTACGAACAGCCATTCGACTCCCCTTATTCAAACTCATCCCAGCCGTCGAGCTGACGCCGCTCTTGCTGCATTTCACGCTGGAAAATCTCTTCCAGTTCGCGGCGCGCTTCACGTACGCGGGAAATTTGTACCGTATCGGTATGCACCGGCATCAGCTCACGCAGCATGCGCATATCGAGCCGTCTGAAGTGCAACTGCGCTCGCTGCGCCTGATGCGGATGCATTCCCAGTGAAATTAGCGCTTTACGCCCCAACTCCAGCGCACTGGAGAAGGTTTCGCGCGAGAACTGCATCACGCCCGCCTGCAACAGTTCATGCGCTTCGACACGTCCCCGCGCCCGCGCCAGAATCGCCAGATGGGGGAAATGCTGCTGGCAAAGCTCCACCAGCTTCATGGTATCGACCGGATCGTTACAGGTAATAACGATCGATTGTGCGGCCTCCGCCCCTGCCGAACGCAATAGCTCCAGCTGCGTCGCATCACCGTAATAGACTTTGTAGCCATATTTACGCATAAGGTTCACGGCGCTGATATCGCGCTCCAGCACGGTGATGCGCATTTCGTTCGCCATCAGCAGGCGACCAATCACCTGTCCGAAGCGACCAAAGCCAACGACAATCACCTGCGGCTTATCATCATCAACCCACGGCGCTTCATCTTCATCCTCCGGCTTGTTGAAGCGCCGGGAGAGCAGCTTATCAATGGCGCGCATCAGCAGCGGCGTGGTCATCATCGACAGCGTGACGGTTACCAGCAGCAGCGCCATCTGATCGTCTTTAAACAGCCGCTGCGAGGAGGCGGTGGAGAAGAGCACAAAAGCAAACTCGCCGCCCTGGCTCAACACCCCGGCAAACTGCATCCGCTCTGAGCTACGCAAACCGTAAATGCGCGCCAGCCCGTACAGCACCAGCGATTTTACGGCCACCAGCACCGCAACGCTCATCACGACCCACAATAGATGGGTATAGAGCACGCCGAGGTTCAGCGCCATGCCCACCGAAATAAAGAACAGCCCCAACAGCAGCCCTTTAAACGGCTCAATGGCAATCTCAAGCTCGTGGCGGTATTCGCTCTCCGCCAGCAGAATGCCGGCGATAAAGGTGCCGAGCGCCATCGACAGGCCGAGGGCATCCATAAACAGCGCCGACCCGAGCACCAGCAGCAGCGTCGCGGCGGTAAAGACCTCGCGCACGCCGGAAGCGGCGATAAAACGAAACACCGGGCGCAGCAGGTAACGCCCGCCAATCAGCATTCCGGCAAAGGCCAGCACCTTCATGCCCACCTTCATCCAGTCGAGATGATCGTCGCCGTTGCCCGCCAGTAGCGGTACCAGCGCCAGCGCTGGGATCACCGCCAGATCCTGGAACAGCAGCACTGAGAAACCGAGCTGGCCGGACTCGCTGCGGTTCATCCCTTTGTCGCGCATCAGTTGCAGCGCCATCGCGGTGGATGACATTGCAAGACCAATACCGCCAATTAACGCCGCCTGCCAGGAGAATTGCGTCAGCATTAACAGGCCTGCGAGGATCGCCGCACTTAACAGCACCTGGGCTGCACCGACACCAAAAATAGAGCGACGCAGCTCCCACAATTTCGAGGGGTTAAGTTCGAGCCCAATGATGAACATCAGGAACACCACGCCCAGCTCTGAGAAGTGGAGGATCTCATCAACATCGCTGATAAACCCGAGTCCCCATGGGCCAATGGCGATACCCGCTAACAGGTAGCCGAGCACGGCGCCAATTCCTAAACGTGCGGCCAGCGGCACAGCGACTACCGCCGCGAAGAGGAATAGCACGCCGGCCAGTAAGAGTGCGGAACCTTCCATTAACGGCCTCCCGGCGGCAGCGGCGAAGCCAGCCAGTCACCGTAGGCTTTGGCGTGGTGCGCCAGCTCCTGCGGCGTCTGCCGACGTGCCCAGTAGATGATAATTGGGCTGAGCCAGTGCATGCGACACATCGCGGCGGTCAACTCAAAGGGGCGTAAAACATCGTTGAGGGAGTAGCGGTTGAGACCATCATGGCGATAAGCCGCCTCCGGCTCACCGGTGGTGATCACGCTACGCCAGTACTTTCCCGCCAGTTCATTCCCGCCTGCTCCGCTGGCAAAGCCGCGGCTCAACACACGATCAAGCCACTCTTTCAGCAGTGCCGGACAACTGTAGGTATAAAGGGGATGTTGAAAAACGATAACGTCATGCTCGCGCAATAACGCCTGTTCATAGGGAATATCAATAAAAAAATCGGGGTAACGGGCGTAAAGATCGTGCACCGTTACATTCTCCAGTTGCGTGGCCGGCTTAAGCAAAACCCGGTTCGCCACCGAGTCCTGTGATTCCGGATGGGCATAGATCAGCAACACTTTTGCTGTCTGCGACATCACTCCCCTCCCGGGTCTAAATTCTCTCTTCTCTGCAAACCAGCGCCCTGCGGCGTGGCCAGAATGCTTTTGTCTATCGTCTTCATTTTGGGCTAACATTGCGGCCCCGGTGCGGCATTTCGCCGTGGCCTTACATTACCATAAAGACAAATTAACATAGTCTGAACATACGGCGTCTTATGATTGTTTTCTCCTCGTTACAAATTCGTCGCGGCGTGCGTGTCCTGTTGGACAACGCCACAGCCACCATCAATCCGGGCCAGAAAGTGGGCCTGGTGGGTAAAAACGGCTGCGGCAAATCGACCCTGCTCGCGCTGTTGAAAAACGAGATAAGCGCTGATGGCGGCAGTGCCACTTTTCCCGGCACCTGGCAACTGGCGTGGGTCAACCAGGAAACACCGGCGCTGGACGAAGCGGCGATAGATTATGTGATAGACGGCGATCGTGAATATCGCCAGCTGGAAGCGGCGCTTAATGCTGCCAACGAGCGCAACGACGGCAATGCCATCGCCACGGTACACGGCAAGCTCGACGCTATCGATGCCTGGACGGTGCGCTCCCGCGCCGCCAGCCTGCTGCACGGTTTAGGCTTCTCTAACGAGCAGCTCGACCGCCCGGTCAGCGCCTTCTCCGGCGGCTGGCGCATGCGCTTAAACCTCGCGCAGGCGCTGATTTGCCGCTCCGATCTACTGCTGCTTGATGAACCGACTAACCACCTCGATCTCGATGCCGTTATCTGGCTGGAGAAGTGGCTGAAGAACTATCCGGGCACGCTGATCCTTATCTCGCACGACCGCGATTTTCTCGATCCGGTAGTCGATAAGATCCTGCACATTGAGCAGCAATCAATGTTTGAATACACCGGGAACTACAGCTCGTTTGAGCGCCAGCGCGCCACGCGCCTTGCGCAGCAACAGGCGACCTATGAAGGCCAGCAGCAGCGCGTTGCTCATCTGCAAAGCTTTATCGATCGCTTCAAAGCGAAAGCGAGTAAAGCGAAGCAGGCACAAAGCCGCATCAAGATGCTGGAGCGTATGGAGCTGATTGCTCCCGCGCATGTTGATAACCCGTTCCACTTCAGCTTCCGCGCGCCGGAGAGCCTGCCCAACCCGATCCTGAAGATGGAGAAGGTGAGCGCTGGCTATGGCGATCGCACCATTCTGAATGCCATCAAACTCAACCTGGTGCCCGGCTCGCGCATCGGTCTGCTGGGACGTAACGGTGCCGGTAAATCGACGCTGATTAAACTGCTGGCGGGCGAGCTGGCGGCGCAGAGCGGCGAAATCGGCCTGGCGAAGGGGATCAAACTTGGTTACTTCGCCCAGCATCAGCTGGAATTCTTACGCGCTGACGAATCGCCATTGCAGCATCTGGCGCGCCTGGCCCCGCAAGAGCTGGAGCAGAAGCTGCGTGATTACCTGGGCGGCTTCGGCTTCCAGGGCGATAAGGTCACCGAAGCAACAGAGCGCTTCTCCGGCGGCGAAAAAGCGCGGCTGGTGCTGGCGTTAATCGTCTGGCAGCGCCCGAACCTGCTGCTGCTCGATGAACCAACTAACCACCTCGATCTCGATATGCGCCAGGCACTCACCGATGCGCTGATTGAGTTCGAAGGCGCGCTGGTAGTGGTGTCGCACGACCGTCACCTTTTGCGCTCGACCACCGACGATCTCTACCTGGTCCACGATGGCAAAGTGGAGCCGTTCGATGGCGATCTGGATGATTACCAGCAATGGCTGAGTGACGTGCAGAAGCAGGAGAGCCAGCCGACGGATGCGGCAAAAGAGAATGGCAACAGCGCTCAGGCGCGTAAAGATCAGAAGCGTCGAGAAGCGGAGCTGCGCACGCAAACACAGCCGCTGCGTAAAGAGATTGCCCGTCTGGAAAAGGAGATGGAGAAGCTCAATGCGCAACTGGCCAACGCGGAAGAGAAGCTTAGTGACAGCGGCCTGTACGATCAGAGCCGTAAAGCGGAGCTGACCACCTGTCTGCAACAGCAGGCGACGGCGAAAGCGGGACTTGAAGAGTGTGAAATGGCGTGGCTTGACGCGCAGGAACAGCTTGAGGCGATGCTTACAGCGGAGTAACACCCCTTCGCCGTAAGCGGTAAAGTTGATGGCGGTACAGGCGTACCGCCATTCAGGGTTTAACGCTGGTTAGCCAGGCGCTGGCGAATGGTCTCAAAGTGCTCGGTGTCGTACAGCTTGCCGTCAAGGAAACGGGTTTTCAGTTCCCCGCCCTGCTCCTGCTCCCAGCTTTGCTCATCGTGCAGTTGCAGTTCGCCCTGCGCATCGCGCTCAACCCGTAACAGACCACGCGCTGAGCGTTTCAGGCCGTTATCCGTTTTCGGCTCTTTAAAGATCATCCGGCCTTCGCCATTCACCGCGCCCCAGGTCGCTTTCATCGCAAAGCCGAAGGTGTCACGGGTGTTGTACTGGTAGGTAAAAGAGCCGACGCCAAAGACCACGTTGGAGCTGGCGAAACCTTTGGCTTCCAGCCGCGCGAGAATTTGATTGGCGCGCGCCAGCGTAATTGAGTCGCCATAAATCAGGCCGACATGCGGATCCAGCACCTTGTAACCCTTCTCGTTAACGGTGCCGCCGAAAATCTCCCACAGCACTTCAACGGAACCTTTCTCCTCCGGGCTGCGATCGGCGCGCGTATCGTCATCTGCGCCGGTGCCGCAAAGGATCTCAACCGGGTCGCCGCTGTCCGGGCGGAAAACGACGCGTCCTTCACGTCCCAGAATCAGCGATTTCAGCTCGCGGGTATACTCGGTGATCACACGCCAGTAATCCCAGGTATCGGAGACGATGGAGACAAAGCCCTGCGGATAGATATCGGCAATCAGGCGGCGGAAGGTCTCAATTTCGTGCTCATGCTCGCCCATACACATCACGCTGTGCTCGGTCGCCGGAATGCTTGCGCCGATAAAGTACTCCTCGCCCCCGGTGTAGAAATCGCGGGCATAGAGCAGCGAAGGGATGCTGTCGGTGCCTTTAAAGCTCAGCAGGTGACCCGCGCCTGCCTGCGCGGTATCGTGCAGACCCGCCATGCCGCGGAATGAGAAGTCGTGGCACTGGAAATCCAGGTGCGAGAGGTCGCTACAAGTTTTCGCTGCCCACTGCTCACAAATTTTGCGGTAGTGGTGCGCGATGGTGGCGTTAGTCGAGGCTTTCCACAACTCGGCGGAGAGCACCGTTTCCAGGTAGTTCACCAGCCAGAAGAACTCTTCACGGGTGTTGGTGATGGTCAGCACCGGCACCTTCATCGGCACTTTACTCCCCTCATCCAGCGATTTGATGTGCAGCGGCAAGTAGCCTAAACGGTGCAGGTCACGGATATGATCGACCGCCACGCTATCCTTACCGAGGTAGCTATCCATCACCTCTTTGTACTCATTCACCACCTCCTCTTCCGGGCGGGCAAAGAAGGCGTCGTTGAAGAGATCGACCATAAACCACTTCAGAAAACCCTGCAGGCCGAAGAAGACCAGCTTGCCGTCGGCAACCGGAGACTGGAAAAAGCGGTCGCTGCGCGGCGTGAAGTTGGAGTAAACCTTTGTTGTGCCCTGCGGATACTGCACGCGGTGCGACACTTTATAGCCGTCGATGGCGAGAATCGGATTCAGTTTCATGGTGTGGTCCCCTTAAGCGCGAAATAACGTGGCGATGTCGATCAGTTCAACGCCCGGTGAAGCCAGCGTCGGCGAAGTAAACGAAGTGGTGGTGTAAATAGCGTCAATCCCGTTATTGAGCAGGTTTTCAACGCCTTTCGAGAAGATACCGTGCGTAACATACAAGCTGACGCTGCGCGCACCCGCTTCACACAGAACCTGCGCCGAGCCGATAAAGGTGCCGCCCGCATCGCAGAGATCGTCGACAATCAGCAGATCTTTCCCCGCCACCTCACCGGCCACCAGCGCAAAGCCGGTCAGATTACCGCTGGCAACATCGCGCTCTTTGGTGAGAATGGCGTAATTTTTCGCGCCAGTGGCTTTCGCCACATTGTGAATTTTTTTCAGCGCGCCCGCGTCCGGAGCTACCAGCATCAGTTCGCCCTGCGCAATGGCGCGGCGCAGCGTCTCGCTCTGAAGCAGGCAGGTTTCCTGAGGAATGGCGACGCAGTTGTTAATCGCGGCTGCGGCGGCATCGCTGTGAGGATCGAGAATAAAGACTTTATCGAAGTTCAGGGTGTTGAGCTGGTTGGCGAAGACTTTCAGCGCGAAGCTGTCGCCCGCCACCATATGGCGATCCTGACGAGCCCACGGCAGCCAGGCGAGCTGCAGATGGCTAACCGCAACATCAGTAACGTGGCGTACCGCGTCTACCAGCTGCGCCAGCAGCATAAAATCATTCATATCGCGCATGGCGGCGACACGGATGCGCATCAGCTGGGCGAAAGCAGGCAGTTCGCCCGTCACTTTCAGCCACACTGCACAATCGGGAAATACGCCGTTTTCGATTTCAACGTTTTGATTATCGATAAAGAGTTCGATTCTGCTCGCCATCATTCACCTCACCTGCATTAGTTAATGTCCCTTGGACACATTTAATATTGTCCATAAGACACTATTAAGCAAGCCCCTGTCTGGATTATTTTTATACTGAATATATAAGACACTGAAAATACATAAAATAAAAGTTCGCTTGCCGCACCAGGGTAGGCTGATAAACTTGCTGCGTGTGAAATGAGGTGAGTCAGTGATGATCAGCGAAGCAGAATATCTGGATTCTTACGATCCGAGTCGTTTTCCCTCGCCGCTGGTGACGGTCGATAGCGTGCTGTTTAGCCTGCATCAGCAGACGCTCTGTGTGTTGTTGGTCGAGCGCGCCAGCCAGCCGCAACAAGGGCGCTGGGGATTGCCCGGTGGCTTTATTGATATGGCGCAGGATAGCTCCACCCGGGCCACGGCGCTGCGCAAGCTGACGGAAAAAACCGGCGTCTCGCCCTCGTGGCTTGAACAGCTGGATACCTTCTCCGGCCCGGATCGCGATCCGCGCGGCTGGAGTTTGACCGTTGCCTGGTATGCGCTTATTTCGTGGGTCGCCTGCGCGCCGCATATCACAAGCGTCAGCGATGCCAAATGGGTGCCGGTGGCCGAACTTAATGAGCGCGAGCTGGCCTTCGATCACGGCGAGATAATCCACGCTGCGCTGCGCCGCCTGCGGCAGAAAACGATGTATTCGTTACTGCCCGTTTACTGTTTGCCTGATACCTTTACCCAGAGCCAGCTGCAGGAAGCGACGGAGATCATTCTCGGCCAGCCGATTCAGCGCAAAAGCCTGATCCGCCGTTTTGAAGCCTCCGGCATGTTTGAAGAGACCGGCGAGAGCGTGGCGACCGGCGCGCGAAAAGCGCGCTTGTGGCGACGTAAAGCAGATGTCGATATCCACCTCTTTTCGCGCAACCTGCTGGCTGATTGAAGCAAAGCTAGCTGATTTCCCGTTAAATGAGTAAACGGGGGCCTCGCGTGCGTTTATAGTTGTCCCACTTTTTATCTATTTTCTTGTGCTATGACAGACACTACACCTTCACAACTTGCGGTTTTGAAAGATGATACGCATGGCTTCCAACCGATGCGTGGCGCAAGCAACCCACATCTTCAAACCATGCTGCCGCGTCTTATTCGCCGTCGCGTCGCGTTTGAACCCTGGTGGCAGCGCCTTGAACTGCCGGACGGGGATTTTGTCGATCTCGCGTGGAGCGAAGAGCCGAACCAGGCGCGACATAAACCGCGGCTGGTGGTGTTTCATGGCCTGGAGGGCAGCCTGCACAGCCCCTATGCGCACGGCCTGATCAATGCGGCGAAACAGCGCGGCTGGCTGGGCGTGGTGATGCATTTTCGCGGCTGTAGCGGCATTCCTAATCGCCTGAACCGCATCTATCACTCCGGCGAAACAGAGGACGGTACCTGGTTTCTCACCTGGCTGCGTCAGGAGCTTGGCGAGGCGCCGACCGCGGCGGTGGGATATTCGCTGGGCGGCAATATGCTCGGCTGCCTGCTGGCGAAAGCGGATGATGATCTGCCGGTGGATGCGGCGGTGATTGTCTCGGCCCCGCTGGTGCTGGAAGCGTGCAGTTATCATATGGATAAGGGCTTCACGCGCGTTTATCAGCGTTATTTGCTCAACCTGCTGAAGGCCAATGCCGCGCGGAAACTGCGCGCCTATCCCGGCTCGCTACCGACGACCATGGAGGTGCTGCGTAAAATGCGGCGCATCCGCGATTTTGATGATGTGATCACCTCGAAAATCCACGGCTTCGACGATGCACTTGATTACTATCGCCGCTGTAGCGCCATGCCGCTGTTGCCGCAGATTCGTAAACCGACGCTTATCATTCACGCCAAGGATGATCCGTTTATGGATCATCACGTCATCCCCGATCTTGCGCAATTACCCGCTAATATTGAGTATCAACTGACGGAACATGGCGGGCACGTCGGCTTTGTCGGCGGCACGCTGCGTCGCCCGGAGATGTGGCTTGAAACGCGCATTCCGGACTGGTTATCCGCTTATCTGGGAGCATCATGATTATTCCGTGGCAAGAACTCGACGCCGACACGCTCGACAATCTGATTGAGAGCTTTGTCTTGCGCGAAGGCACCGATTATGGTGAACATGAGCGTTCGCTTGAACAAAAGGTCGCCGACGTAAAACGGCAATTGCAGCGCGGCGAGGCCGTGCTGGTGTGGTCAGAGCTGCACGAAACGGTGAATATTATGCCGCGTGGGCAGTTCCACGAATAACCGGACGCCGGGCGGCCTTGATACTGAACAACAGTTTTTCTTCAGGGAGTTGCTATGTCCGCCAAACATCCGGTCATCGCCGTCACTGGCTCCAGCGGCGCGGGAACCACCACCACCAGCCTCGCCTTCCGTAAGATTTTCGCCCAGCTCAACATGCATGCGGCAGAAGTGGAAGGCGACAGCTTCCATCGTTATACCCGTCCGGAAATGGATATGGCGATCCGCAAAGCCCGCGATCTCGGGCGGCATATCAGCTATTTTGGCCCGGAAGCGAACGATTTCGGCCTGCTGGAGCAGACCTTCAGCGAGTATGGCCAGAGCGGCCAGGGCCAGGCGCGAAAATATCTCCACACTTATGATGAAGCCGTGCCGTGGAATCAGGTACCGGGAACTTTTACCCCCTGGCAGCCGCTGCCGGAGCCAACGGATGTGTTGTTCTACGAAGGGCTGCACGGCGGAGTGGTGACGCCGCAGCATGATGTGGCGCGCCACGTTGATCTGCTGGTGGGCGTGGTGCCTATCGTTAACCTGGAGTGGATCCAGAAGATGATCCGCGACACCAGCGAGCGCGGCCACTCCCGGGAAGCGGTGATGGATTCGGTGGTGCGCTCAATGGAAGATTACATCAACTACATCACGCCGCAGTTTTCCCGCACCCATCTCAACTTCCAGCGCGTTCCCACTGTCGATACCTCAAACCCCTTCGCCGCCAAAGGCATTCCTTCTCTTGATGAAAGCTTTGTCGTCATTCATTTCCGCAATCTGGAGGGGATCGATTATCCGTGGCTGCTGGCAATGTTGCAGGGATCGTTTATCTCACATATGGATACGCTGGTGGTGCCGGGCGGCAAAATGGGGCTGGCGATGGAGCTGATTATGACGCCGCTGGTGCAGCGGCTGATGGAAGGCAAAAAGATTAAATAACCCGGCGGGAAGCGCCGCCGGGCAGGCTTATCAGGCCTCGATAACCTCAAAGGAGTGGGTAATCTTGACCGCCTTTTCCAGCATCAGCGCCACGGAGCAGTACTTCTCAGCTGAGAGATCGACCGCGCGGGAGACAGCGGCCTCTTTCAGTGCTTTGCCAGTAACAATGAAGTGCAGGTTGATATGGGTAAAGTAGCGCGGCGCTTCTTCCCGGCGCTCGGAGGTCAGCTTCACTTCGCAGTCGGTCACGTCATGACGCCCTTTTTGCAGGATCGACACCACGTCGATAGCGCTGCAACCGCCAGCGGCCATTAAGACCATCTCCATCGGGCTGGGAGCTTTATCCCCGGAGTTGCCATCCATCAGGATTTGGTGGCCGGAAGCGGACTCACCAAGGAACGTTAACCCTTCAACCCATTTCACTCGTGCCTGCATGTTCATCACTCCGGTATGGCAAATTTTTTCACAGATTACGCGTACATAACAAAACGCGCAACGGAAGGCGACCTGCGTCATGCTGAAGCGAGACACCAGGAGACAGGCGCCAAAAGCTATGCTAAAACAGTCTACATGCTACAGAGAAACATTGACGTTACGAATGTACGCAAGGGATATCATACATTAGAGACCGCAGATGTCGCTGACGGTCCACTTCCCGGGATTTGGGAAGCTTTGATTGCAACCCCAGAAGCTGAATGATTCACGCCGTTTCTGGAGCCAGCTTATAACAGAGGATAATCGCGCATGGTGCTTGGCAAACCGCAAACAGACCCGACTCTCGAATGGTTCTTGTCTCATTGCCATATTCATAAGTACCCGTCGAAGAGCACGCTGATTCACCAGGGTGAAAAAGCGGAAACGCTGTATTACATCGTTAAAGGCTCAGTGGCAGTGCTCATCAAGGATGAAGAGGGTAAAGAGATGATCCTCTCTTACCTCAACCAGGGCGATTTTATTGGTGAACTGGGCCTGTTTGAAGAAGGTCAGGAGCGTAGCGCCTGGGTTCGCGCCAAGACCGCCTGTGAAGTTGCGGAGATCTCCTACAAAAAATTCCGTCAGCTTATCCAGGTGAATCCGGATATTCTGATGCGCCTCTCCTCGCAGATGGCGCGTCGCCTGCAGGTGACCTCGGAGAAAGTCGGTAACCTGGCGTTCCTCGACGTGACTGGCCGTATTGCTCAGACTCTGCTGAACCTGGCGAAACAGCCGGACGCGATGACCCACCCGGACGGTATGCAAATTAAAATTACCCGTCAGGAGATTGGTCAGATCGTCGGTTGCTCCCGCGAAACGGTTGGCCGCATTCTGAAAATGCTCGAAGATCAAAACCTGATCTCTGCCCACGGTAAAACTATCGTCGTCTACGGTACGCGTTAATCTGCAAAATGGCGCATCGCTTATGCGGTGCGCCGTTTTTGTTTTCCCATGTGGCGCAGGCTGATTTATCACCCCGAAATCAACTACGCACTGCGACAAACGCTGGTGTTATGCCTGCCTGTGGCGGTTGGGCTGCTGCTCGGCCATCTGCAACAGGGGCTTCTCTTCTCGCTGGTTCCCGCCTGCTGCAATATTGCTGGCCTCGATACCCCGCATAAACGCTTCTTCAAACGCCTGATTATCGGCGGCTCGCTGTTTGCCGGCTGTAGCCTCGCGGTGCAGCTTCTGCTGGCGGAAAATCTTCCGCTGCCGGTGATCATGACAGTGTTAACCCTGCTGCTCGGGGTGACGGGTGAAATCAGCGCGCTGCATGGCCGCCTGCTGCCAGCCTCGCTGATCGCCGCTATCTTTACCCTCAGCCTCGCCGGGAACATGCCGGTGTGGGAGCCGCTGCTGATCTACACCCTCGGCACCTTGTGGTACGGGCTGTTTAACTGGTTCTGGTTCTGGCTATGGCGCGAACAGCCGCTGCGTGAATCCCTCAGCTTGCTCTACCGGCAGCTGGCGGACTATTGCGAAGCGAAATATAGCCTGTTAACCCAGCATATCGATCCGGAAACCGCGCTGCCGCCGCTGCTCGACCGCCAGCAGAAAGCGGTGGATCTGATTAGCCAGTGTTACCAGCAGTTGCATATGCTGGCGGCCAATCAGAACAACGATTACAAGCGCCTGCTGCGCGTCTTTCAGGTCGCATTGGATCTGCAGGAGCATATCTCTGTCAGCCTGCATCAGCCGGAAAAGGTGCAGAAGCTGGTCGAGCGAACCCATGCCGAACAGGTGATTCGCTGGAATGCGCAGACCGTCGCGGCTCGCCTGCGCGTGCTGGCGGATGACATCCTCTATCACCGCTATCCGACCCGCTTCACCATGGAGAAGCAGGTCGGCGCACTGGAGAAAATTGCCCGTCAGCATCCTGATAATCCGGTCGGGCAGTTTTGCGCCTGGCACTTCAGCCGCATCGCCCGCGTGCTGCGCACCCAGCGCCCGCTCTATATTCGCGATTTGATGGAGGATAAGCAGGAGCGCCTGCCGCTGATCCCGGCGCTAAAAAGCTATCTGTCGCTGAAATCAACCGCCCTGCGCAATGCGGCGCGCATCAGCGTGATGCTCAGTATCGCCAGCCTGATGGGCAGCGCATTAAATCTGCCGAAGCCTTACTGGATCATGATGACGGTGATGGTGGTGACGCAGAACGGTTATGGCGCAACCCGCGTACGCATTGTTAACCGTGCCGCCGGTACGCTGGCGGGGCTGGTGGTGGCGGGTATGACGCTGCACTTTCATGTGCCGCTCGGGTTTACGCTGGCAGCGATGCTGATGATCACCCTAAGTAGCTATTTGATTATCCGCAAAAGCTACGGCTGGGCGACGGTCGGTTTCACGATTACAGCGGTCTATACCTTGCAAATCCTGACGCTCAATGGCGACCAGTTTATTCTCGCCCGGCTGGTCGATACGCTGATTGGCTGCCTGATTGCCTTCGGTGGGATGGTGTGGCTGTGGCCGCAGTGGCAGAGCGGCCTGCTGCGCCAGAATGCGCACGATGCGCTGGAGACTTATCAGGATGCGATTCGCCTGATCCTTAGCAACAACCCGGAAGCGACGCCGCTGGCCTGGCAGCGTATGCAGGTTAACCAGGCGCACAACGCCCTGTTCAACTCCCTTAACCAGGCGATGCAGGAGCCCGGCTTTAACAGCCGCTACCTGAGCGATATGAAACTGTGGGTGACGCACAGCCAGTTTATTGTCGAACATATCAACGCCATGACGACGCTGGCGCGCGAGCACACCATGCTGACACCGGATCTGGCGCAGCGCTATCTTGAGTCGTGCGAAATTGCGCTGCAACGTTGTCAGCAGCGGCTGGAGTATGACGGGCCGGGGGAATCAGGCGAGGTGAATGTTATGGAAGCGCCGGAGGCGCTGACCCACGGCCCAATGAGCACGCTGGAGCAGCATTTGCAGCGCATTATCGGGCATCTGAGCACCATGCACACGATCTCGTCGGTGGCATGGCGTCAGCGCCCGCATCACGGCATCTGGCTACGCCGACGCCTTACGCGTTAACCACGCTTGCGACGGCCTGCGCAAAGCGCTGCATCCCTTCATCAATATCCTGCTCTTCGATAATCAGCGACGGCGCAAAACGCATCACATCCGGACCGGCATTCAGCACCATTACGCCCGCTGCGGCAGCCGCATGCAGGAAGTCGCGCGCGCGGCCTTTGTATTGCGGTTTCAGCTCGGCACCAATCAACAGGCCCATGCCACGAATATCGCTGAACAGGTCGTACTGCTCATTAATCTGCTGCAGGCACTGCACAAAGTGCTGACGTTTGGCACTGACGCCATTCAGCACCTCAGGGGTGTTGATGATATCGAAAGCAGTGCCAGCCACGGCGCAAGCCAGCGGGTTTCCGCCGTAAGTGGAGCCGTGGGAACCCGCGTGGAAAACGCTGGCGATCTCATGGGTCGTTAACATGGCGCTGACCGGGAAGCCGCCGCCGAGGGCTTTGGCGCTGGTCAGAATGTCCGGCGTCACGCCGTAGTGCATGTAAGCGAACAATTCACCGCTGCGCCCCATGCCGCACTGCACCTCATCAAACACCAGCAGTGCGTTGTGCGCATCGCACAGTTCACGCAGGCCTTTGAGGAACTCAGGGGTTGCGGCGGTAACTCCGCCTTCGCCCTGAATCGGCTCTACCACCACGGCGCAGGTGTGATCGTCCATCACCGCTTTAACCGCGTGAAGATCGTTAAACGGAACATGCACGATGTCGGCCGGTTTCGGGCCAAAGCCGTCGGAGTATTTCGGCTGACCGCCGACGGTAACGGTAAAGAGGGAACGCCCGTGAAAAGCGTGGTGGAAAGCGATGATTTTGGTTTTGTGCGGGCTGTGGCGCGTTGTTGCATAAAAACGCGCCAGCTTAAAGGCGGTCTCGTTGGCTTCGGTACCGGAGTTCATAAACACGACGCGCTCGGCAAAGGTGGCATCCACCAGCTTGCGCGCCAGACGCAGCGCCGGCTCGTTAGTGAAGACGTTGCTCAGGTGCCAGAGCGTCTCGCCCTGCGCTTTCAGCGTCTCCACCAGTGCCGGATGGCAGTGGCCTAAAGCAGTTACCGCAATGCCGCCAGCAAAATCAACGTACTCTTTACCCTGCTGATCCCAGACGCGGCTGCCCTTTCCCTTTACCGGGATAAACTCGGCCGGTGCGTAAATTGGCAGAATAACGTCATCGAAGTTTGCACGTGTCACCGCGTCTTGCTGAGTTGCCATAGGTTGCCCATCCCGTGTTATGTTGCATTCATAGTGAAAATATAATCACGAAATATGCATAAAAAATCACTATATGGCAACCACAAATCACCGCGTAAGGAAGTTTTCCAGCAATTGGTGGCCCTGCTCACTGAGAATACTTTCCGGGTGGAACTGCACCCCTTCCAGATCCCACGCCTTATGGCGAATGCCCATAATCTCACCGTTTTCACTCCAGGCAGTGACCTCGAAGCAGTCAGGTAAGGTAGGCGGAGCGATGACCAAAGAGTGATAACGCGTAACAGTTAACGGATTATTTAACCCGCTAAACACGCCTCTGCCAGAGTGCGTAATGGGGGAAGTTTTGCCGTGCATCACTTTCGCCGCGCGCACAATGGTGGCACCAAATGCCTGGGCAATCGCCTGATGGCCGAGGCAAACGCCGAGGATCGGCAGCTTGCCCGCATAGTGCGCAATAACCTCAAGCGAAATGCCCGACTCATCCGGCGTGCAAGGGCCTGGCGAAATAACAATTTTCTGCGGCGCTAGCATCTCAATCTCCGCCAGCGTCAGCTCATCGTTACGCCTCACCTCCACGTCTGCGCCCAGCTCACAAAAATATTGGTAGAGGTTCCAGGTAAAGGAGTCGTAATTGTCGATAAGCAGGATCATGTGAATTCAACCAATGGATGTGCCGCGTTTCATGCAGTTTGCGCGAAACTATACGGTACTTCGCAAAGATAAAAAACGGGTTTACGGAAATCTTCCTTTCCACACTTGAAGGATTACTATTGCACCAAGTGCTACATTGTGGATGGAAGTAATGGTATCTTTTAAACGGATTTTTAAAACCAAATGGTTTGCCAAAGCGGCCAAAAAACTTGGCATCCGCGACAGCGAATTACGTCAGGCAATCGATGAGTTGATGCAGGGCCAGGCGGATAATTTAGGCGGAGGGGTCTACAAGAAACGGCTAAATCAAAATCGCGATCGTGCCATTATCCTGACAAAAGGCGGCGCACATGCGTTTTACACCTTTATCTATGCAAAGCAGGATATGGCAAATATTAATGACGGTGAGTTAGCCGCGTTTCGTGAGCTGGCAAAACATTACGCTCGCCTTTCCGAAAGCGTCCTTTTGGTGCTAATCAGTAACAGAGAGTTGGTTGAGATTACTCATGACAACGACACGAAAAAGTAAAAGCCTCGCTTATGAGGCAATCCATAGCGCGGCAAAGGGGTTATTTGATGCCGGGGCCATGACTCAGGAAACAATGCGTAACTTTGATGAGCGTTGCCTGAGCCCTGTTGACGCTCTTAAACCTGAGGAGATCAAAGGGCTACGCGA
This sequence comes from Kosakonia sp. 1610, assembly GCF_050435845.1. Taxonomy (NCBI): domain Bacteria; kingdom Pseudomonadati; phylum Pseudomonadota; class Gammaproteobacteria; order Enterobacterales; family Enterobacteriaceae; genus Kosakonia; species Kosakonia sp. 1610. The sequence goes on from NZ_JBNDKZ010000006.1 coordinate 24,318, forward strand.
GCGATTCAACGTTAGTCAGTCGGTCTTTGCCCGCTATCTCAACACCAGCGTTTCAACGATACAAAAGTGGGAAAACGGTATGAAGCGACCAAGTGGTGTCTCCCTCAAGTTACTTTCTGTAGTGCAAAAACATGGGCTTAAGGTCTTGCTCTGACTGGAGCAAGACCTTCGTTTTACTCGCCCTCGTGCGCCTCGCTCACCACCTGGCTGAAGATTGCAGTTAACGGTTCAAGATCGCCCATCGCACCCGCCTGGTTAGCGTTGCGCCAGTCGTCGGGATCGATATCGCGCCAGTCGAGCGAGAAGCCCGCGTGCAGCGCCAGCTGTTCGAAGAAGATACGCTGCGCAATGCCATTACCCAGGCGGAACGGGTGCAGGACGTTGATTTCGCAGTAGTAATGCGCCAGGCGTGCGATGAACGCCTCTTTTTCAAGCCCGACGAGCCACTCCTCATCCTCAAGCTGCTGCATCAGGGCATTGCCCTCTTTCTCGATATACTCGAAGTGGCAAAAGCGGGTATCGCCCTCGTAGATATCGACTTCGCGGATCTGCCCGGCCCAGTCGAAGACATCCTGGTAGAGGTGCCGATGAATGGCGCAAAGATGCGGCAGCCCGCGGGCAATCGGCCCCAGCTCGAGAGTTGCTGCGCGAAGGGCGGTGAACTGATACGCCTCCTTCTCCAGCCCCTTAGCATTGCGAATGCCGAGGCGATTGCGCATCACTTTCAGGCCCGGGAAAAGATACGGGTCGCGCCCGTCGCCGAATTTATCGCTCATTTTGCCTCCGCAGCTCTTCAAGACGTAAAGTCGCCTCTTCCGCATTCAGCGTAACAAGCTCGCTATCAACGCCCTCCAGCCGGCGGCTGGCCTGAAAATTGATGTTGCGCTGCTGCTCCCAGAGTCGGGATTTTTGCCTGTCGGTGAGTTTTTTCGGCATAGCGCCTCCCAGTTAAGCGATATACATACCCAAATGATGTACATGCCCAAAAAATTATAAGCAGTAATTCCGGGTTACGCAGGGAAGCGGTAAAACACGGGCCGCAAAGCCCGTGTGGAGGAAACTTATGGCAGCACTTTCGCGGAGAGGATAACAACCGGTTTTGACGGGACATTCTGATACGGGCCAACATCGTGCGTCGGCACCTGGGAGATCTTATCGGCAACGTCCATGCCTTTTACCACTTTGCCAAACACTGCGTAGCCAAAGTCACGCTGGCCATGATCCAGGAAGGCGTTATCCGCAACGTTGATAAAGAACTGGCTGGTGGCGCTGTCTTTATCCGCAGTCCGCGCCATGGCAATGGTGCCGCGCGTGTTGCGCAGGCCGTTATCCGCTTCGTTCTTGATAGGCGGGTTAGGCTGCTTCTGCTGCATCTGCTCGTTAAAGCCGCCGCCCTGAACCATAAAGCCAGGAATAACGCGATGGAAAGTGGTGTTGTTATAAAAACCGTTATTCACGTAATCAAGGAAGTTTTTCACCGACACGGGGGCTTTCTGATTGTTCAGCTCCAGTTCGATATTACCGGCAGAAGTGGTGAGCAGAACATGCGGGTCGCCTTTTGCGGCCAGCGCAGCAGGGGAGATAGCAGAAAGGGCGAGCAGAGCCGCCATAGCCGCCAGAGTCGATTTAACCATAAGGTTTCCTTAACGAAGTGCAGTAACGAAAGCGAGTGGCTTGATTCTAAAGAGCACTCAGCCAGCAGGCCAGCCTTTTACTTAATTTTACGTATTTGGTAACAGATGTAACGCCAGACCGCCAAATTCGTGCGTCTTAACGGCCTGGCACGCCGCTACGCTTGCGGCATCCGGTTAAAATGCACCTCTTCGCACCCCTGCTCCATCCGTACCCAGCTCTGCGCAGGTTGCGTACTGGCAATGATGCGTCCGTGACGAATTGACCAGCGTACCGGGGACTGGCAGCGCACCGCCTCAAAGCCGTTTTCAACAGGCAGAATAACCATATTGGCAGGCAAGCCTGGCGCAATGCCGTACTCTTTCAATCCCAGCGTTTTGGCGCTGTTGTGGGTAATGAGTTGCAGACCCTGTTCAATCTGCGAATAGCCCATCAGCTGACATACGTGCAGACCCATATGCAGCACCTGCAACATATTGCCAGTGCCGAGCGGATACCAGGGATCGAACACATCATCGTGACCAAAGCAGACATTCATCCCCGCCGCCATCAACTCTTTCACCCGCGTAACGCCCCGCCGTTTCGGGTAGTCATCGAACCGCCCCTGCAGGTGAATATTGACCAGCGGGTTGGCCACGAAATTGATGCCGGAACGTTGCAGCAGGCGGAAAAGACGGGATGTATACGCGCCATTGTAGGAGTGCATGGCGGTGGTGTGGCTGGCGGTGACGCGCGAGCCCATCTCCATTTCAAGTGCCAGCGCGGCGACGGTCTCAACAAAGCGCGACTGCTCATCATCAATCTCATCGCAGTGGATATCCAGCGGGCGCTCATACTCACGCGCCAGATCGAAAGCAATATTGAGTGATTCAATGCCATATTCACGCGTGTACTCAAAATGCGGAATCGCACCGACCACATCGGCCCCAAGCTGAAGTGCTTTTTCTAACAGCGCAGCGCCGTTCGGGTAGGAGAGGATCCCCTCCTGCGGAAAGGCGACAATTTGCAGATCGATCCACGGCGCGACCTCCTCTTTGACCTCCAGCATCGCTTTCAGCGCCGTTAACAGCGGATCGGAAACATCAACGTGGGTGCGCACATGCTGTACGCCGTTGGCCATTTGCCATTTCAGCGTCTGCCAGGCGCGCTTTTTCACATCCTGATGGCAGAGCTGCGCTTTACGTTCGGCCCAGCACTCAATCCCCTCGAACAGCGTACCGGACTCGTTCCATCGGGGATCGCCCGCCGTTTGCGTGGTGTCCAGGTGAATATGCGGTTCGACGAACGGCGGCAGCGCTAAACCGCCACCGGCATCAAGCACGTCAAGTGTCTCGCTCTGGGCGTCATCCATCGGCGTAATCTCGCCAAATCGCCCATTCTCAATGGCGATTTGCCACACTCCTTCGCGATCGGGCAAGTGCACATTCTGCACAAGCCATAGTGATGTTGCTGACATCGCATTATCTCCTCTTTCTCCCTCAGATATGTCGTAGCTAGCCTCGTACTAAAAAACGTCACTTTCAGTATAGAAATTCCTCAACATATAAATATGAATGATATCCAATACTTATAAAAACCATGAAAAATCAGCAATATACTCATTAGGGAGTAGGCTAAGGTGTAATTGATATACATCAATAACCGTGCAAGCTGAATCGTTAAGGTAGGAGGTAGTAAAAAAGAAATCGAGGCAAAAATGAGCAAAGTCAAACTCGCTATCATCGGTAACGGCATGGTCGGCCACCGCTTTATCGAGGACCTTCTCGACAAAGCCGACGCCAGCCAGTTCGACATTACCGTATTCTGTGAAGAGCCGCGTAAAGCCTACGACCGCGTCCACCTGTCATCCTACTTTTCCCACCATACAGCCGAAGAGCTGTCGCTGGTACGCGAAGGCTTCTACGAAAAACATGGCGTCAAAGTGCTGGTGGGCGAACGCGCCATCACCATCAATCGCCAGGAAAAAGTGATCCACTCCAGCGCAGGTCGCACGGTCTATTACGATAAGCTGATCATGGCCACCGGCTCCTACCCGTGGATCCCGCCGATCAAAGGGTCTGAAACCCAGGACTGTTTTGTTTACCGCACTATTGAAGATTTGAATGCCATTGAGTCATGCGCGCGTCGTAGCCGCCGTGGCGCGGTGGTTGGCGGCGGCCTGCTGGGTCTGGAAGCCGCAGGCGCGCTGAAAAACTTAGGCGTCGAAACCCACGTTATTGAATTCGCCCCAATGCTGATGGCGGAACAACTCGATCAGATGGGCGGCGAGCAGTTAAGACGTAAAATCGAAAGCATGGGCGTGCGCGTGCACACCAGCAAAAACACCAAAGAGATCGTGCAGGAGGGCGTTGAGGCGCGCAAAACCATGCGCTTCGCCGACGGCAGCGAGCTGGAAGTGGACTTTATCGTATTCTCGACCGGCATCCGTCCACGCGATAAACTGGCGACCCAGTGCGGGCTTGAAGTTGCCCCGCGCGGCGGCATCATGATCGACGACTGCTGCCAGACCTCCGATCCCAATATTTATGCTATCGGCGAGTGCGCCAGCTGGAACAACCGCGTTTATGGTCTGGTCGCGCCAGGCTACAAAATGGCGCAGGTGACGGTTGACCATATTCTCGGCACGCAAAATGCCTTTGAAGGCGCAGATCTTAGCGCCAAGCTGAAGCTGCTCGGCGTGGATGTTGGCGGCATCGGCGATGCACACGGCCGTACAGCGGGCGCTCGCAGCTATGTCTACCTCGACGAAAGCAAAGAAGTCTATAAACGCCTGATTGTCAGCCCGGATAACAAAACTCTGCTCGGCGCCGTACTGGTTGGCGACACCAGCGATTACGGCAACCTGCTGCAACTGGTGCTCAACGCCATCGAACTGCCGGAAAACCCCGATGCGCTGATCCTGCCAGCGCATGCCAGCGGCGGTAAACCTTCAATTGGCGTCGATAAGTTGCCGGACAGCGCGCAAATTTGCTCCTGCTTCGACGTCACCAAAGGCGACCTGATTAAGGCCATCAACAAAGGCTGCCACACCGTAGCCGCACTGAAAGCGGAAACCAAAGCCGGAACCGGCTGCGGCGGCTGTATTCCGCTGGTTACGCAGGTGCTGAACGCCGAGCTGGCGAAACAGGGTATCGAAATCACCAATAACCTGTGTGAACACTTCGCCTACTCCCGCCAGGAGCTGTTCCACCTCATCCAGGTGGAAGGGATTAAAACCTTTGACGACCTGCTGGCGAAATACGGTACCGGCTACGGCTGCGAAGTGTGTAAACCGACTGTTGGCTCGCTGCTCGCCTCCTGCTGGAACGAGTACATCCTGAAACCGCAGCACACGCCGCTGCAGGATACCAACGACAACTTCCTCGCCAATATCCAGAAAGATGGCACCTACTCTGTTATCCCACGCTCTGCGGGCGGTGAAATCACCCCGGAAGGGCTGATGGAAGTGGGCCGCATCGCGCGGGAGTTCAATCTCTATACCAAAATCACCGGCTCGCAGCGCATCGGCCTGTTTGGCGCGCAAAAAGACGATCTGCCGGAGATCTGGCGTCAGTTAATCAATGCCGGGTTCGAAACCGGTCACGCCTACGCCAAAGCGCTGCGTATGGCGAAAACCTGCGTCGGCTCGACCTGGTGCCGCTATGGCGTCGGCGACAGCGTCGGTTTCGGCGTCGAGCTGGAAAACCGTTACAAAGGCATCCGTACTCCACACAAAATGAAGTTCGGCGTCTCCGGATGTACCCGTGAATGTGCGGAAGCGCAGGGGAAAGATGTCGGTATTATCGCTACGGAAAAGGGCTGGAACCTCTATGTGTGCGGTAACGGCGGCATGAAACCGCGCCATGCGGATCTGCTGGCGGCGGACCTCGATCGCGAGACCCTGCTGCGTTACCTCGACCGCTTTATGATGTTCTACATTCGCACCGCCGACAAACTGACCCGCACCGCCTCCTGGCTTGAGGGGATGGAAGGCGGTATCAACTATCTGCGCAGCGTCATCATCGACGACAAGCTGGGCTTTGATGCACAGCTTGAAGCAGAGATGACCCGCCTGCGTGAAGCGGTGATTTGCGAGTGGACGGAAACCGTCAACAACCCGGCGGCGCAAACGCGCTTCAAACACTTTATCAACAGCGATCGCCGCGACCCGAACGTGCAGGTGGTTCCGGAGCGCGCGCAGCATCGCCCGGCGACACCTTATGAACGTATTCCGGTGATGTTAGTGGAGGAGAACGCATGAGCCAGTGGAACAGCGTTTGCAATATTGATGAGATTGTCCCGGCAACCGGCGTCTGCGCGCTGGTCAATGGCGAGCAGGTGGCGATTTTCCGCCCGCGCCACGATGACCAGGTTTACGCCATCAGCAATATCGACCCCTTTTTCCAGTCGAGCGTGCTCTCTCGCGGCATTATCGCCGAACATCAGGGCGAACTGTGGGTTGCCAGCCCGTTAAAAAAACAGCGCTTCCGTCTGCGTGATGGCCTCTGCATGGAAGATGAAAGCCGTTCAGTTGCCCATTTTGAAGCACGAGTGAAGGATGGTGAGGTGCAGATCAAAGCATAATCCCCTGCCCTCTCAACGGCCGTAGCGATAGCTTGCTGTTATGCTACGGCTCATGCTCAGCGCCCGCGGTTCTCGCCGCGCGGCGCCCGCTTCAGCCTATAACTACAATTCCGGGGTAATGTCGTGGATCACCTGCCAATTTTCTGTCAATTACGGGGACGCGCCTGTCTGCTGGTCGGCGGCGGCGACGTCGCGGAGCGCAAAGCGCGTCTGTTGCTGGATGCGGGCGCGCAGCTCACCGTCAATGCCCTCTCCTTTATTCCTCAATTTACCGCCTGGGCCGCCGAAGGCATGCTGAGGCTGGTCGAAGGCGAGTTTAGCGAAACGCTACTCGATGAGTGCTGGCTGGCAATTGCCGCCACCGATAACGACGCGGTAAACCAGCGGGTCAGCGATGCGGCAGAAACGCGTCGCATCTTCTGCAATGTGGTCGATGCGCCGAAAGAAGCGAGCTTTATCATGCCGTCGATTATCGACCGTTCGCCGCTGATGGTGGCGATCTCCTCCGGCGGCACGTCGCCGGTGCTGGCGCGTTTACTGCGCGAGAAGCTGGAGTCGCTGCTGCCGCAACACCTTGGTCACGTAGCGAAGTTTGCCGGGCAGCTGCGCAGCCGTGTGAAGCGCCATTTCGCCACCATGAGCGAGCGCCGTCGTTTCTGGGAGAAGCTGTTCGTTAACGATCGGCTGGCCCAGTCGCTGGCGAACCAGAATATGGCCGCCGTGGAGACTATCACCGAGCAGATGCTGAACGAGCCGCTGGATAACCGCGGTGAAGTGGTGCTGGTGGGCGCCGGGCCTGGCGATGCCGGGCTGCTGACGCTGAAAGGCTTACAGCAAATCCAGCAGGCGGATGTGGTGGTGTATGACCGGCTGGTCTCCGATGAGATCATGAACCTGGTGCGCCGCGACGCTGACCGTGTGTTTGTCGGTAAACGAGCGGGCTATCACTGCGTGCCGCAGGAGGAGATTAACCAGATCCTGCTGCGCGAGGCGCAAAGCGGGAAGCGCGTGGTGCGGCTAAAAGGCGGCGATCCCTTTATTTTTGGGCGCGGCGGCGAAGAGCTGGAAACGCTGTGCCATGCGGGCATTCCCTTCTCGGTTGTGCCAGGGATTACAGCGGCTTCGGGCTGTTCCGCTTACTCGGGCATTCCGTTGACTCACCGGGATTACGCTCAGAGCGTGCGGCTGGTCACAGGCCACCTGAAAACCGGCGGCGAACTTGACTGGGCTAACCTGGCGGCAGAGAAGCAGACGCTGGTGTTCTATATGGGGTTAAATCAGGCAGCGGCGATTCAGGAGCAGTTGATCGCGCACGGTATGCAGGCGGATATGCCGGTAGCGCTGGTGGAAAATGGCACATCGGTGCAGCAGCGGGTGGTGAGCGGCGCGTTGTCGCAGCTTGGGGACCTGGCGCAACAGGTGAAAAGCCCGTCGTTGATTATCGTCGGCAGGGTTGTCGCGTTACGCGATAAGTTGAAGTGGTTTTAAAGACAATGCCTGATGGCGCAAGCTTACCTGACCGAGGGCGGAGGCTAATGCCTGATGGCGCTGCGCTTATCAGGCCTACAAAAATGCGCTAACCCACAGGCCGGATAAGGCGTTATGCCGCCATCCGGCAATCACCGCCGGGCACAATGCCTGATGGCGCTGCGCTTATCAGGCCTACAAAACCATGCTAACCCGTAGGCCGGATAAGGCATTTATGCCGCCATCCGGCAGTCAGCGCCTGACACAATGCCTGATGGCGCTGCGCTTATCAGGCCTACAAAAACGCGCTAACCCACAGGCCGGATAAGGCATTTATGCCGCCATCCGGCAGTCAGCGCCGGGCACAATGCCTGATGGCGCTGCGCTTATCAGGCCTACAAAACCGAGCCTATTCCGCTTACGGCTTCGCAACAAACCCAATCGCTTCGTACACTTTCTTCAGGGTTTCTGAAGCGTGCGCGCTCGCTTTTTCCGCACCTTCGCGCATGATCTGCTGCAGGAAAGCTTCGTCATTGCGATAACGATGGTAACGCTCCTGCAACTCGGTCAGCATGCCGGAAACCGCGTCCGCCACTTCGCCTTTCAAATGGCCATACATCTTGCCTTCGAAATGCTGCTCCAGCTCGGCGATGCTCTGGCCGGTCACGGCGGAGAGGATATCAAGCAGGTTAGAGACGCCCGCTTTGTTCGCCACATCGTAACGCACCACCGGCGGCTCGTCGGAGTCGGTTACGGCGCGTTTGATCTTCTTCACTACCGCTTTCGGATCTTCCAGCAGGCCAATCACGTTGTTGCGGTTATCGTCCGACTTGGACATCTTTTTCGTCGGCTCCAGCAGCGACATCACGCGCGCACCGGACTTCGGAATAAACGGCTCAGGCACTTTAAACACATCGCCATAGATGGCGTTAAAGCGCTGGGCGATATCGCGGCTCAGCTCCAGATGCTGCTTCTGGTCTTCGCCGACCGGCACCTGGTTAGTCTGGTAAAGCAGAATGTCTGCCGCCATCAGCACCGGGTAGTCAAACAGGCCGGCGTTGATGTTTTCTGAATAGCGTGCGGATTTATCTTTGAACTGCGTCATACGGCTCAGCTCGCCGAAGTAGGTGTAGCAGTTCAGCGCCCAACCCAGCTGGGCATGCTCAGGAACGTGGGACTGCACAAAGATCGTGCTTTTCTGCGGATCAATACCGCACGCCAGGTAGAGCGCCAGCGTATCCAGCGTCGCCTTGCGCAGCTTCTCCGGATCCTGACGCGCGGTAATGGCATGCAGGTCAACGATGCAGTAGATACAGTGATAGTCGTCCTGCATGTTCACCCACTGACGCAGCGCACCCATATAGTTGCCAATGGTCAATTCACCTGAGGGCTGTGCGCCACTAAAAACGATGGGCTTAGTCATTTTTCATTTCCTGATGTTCACTGAGCGGGAGCCCGAGCGCGGGCAGTAAATCGTTAAAGCGGTCGAAGACGTAGTCCGGCTCGCTTAGGGTAATCGCTTCACCATAGTTATAGCCGTAGGTCAGGCCAACGGAGACGCTGCCGGCCGCCTGCGCGGCGCGGATATCGTTGCGTGAATCGCCAACGAAGAGCAACTCATGGGGTTGAATCGCCAGCTTGTCGCACACCAGCAGCAGCGGCTCCGGGTGCGGTTTCTTATTCACTACATCATCGCCACCGACGACAAAAGTGAAGTAGTGGGCGATCTCCAGCGCGTCCAGCAGCGGCGCGACAAACGGCGTCGGCTTGTTGGTCACCAGCGCCAGCGGCAGCCCTTTTTCGTGCAGCGCCGCGAGAGTCTGCGCCACGTCCGGGAACAGGAAGCTGCCCTCCTCCACGGTCTCTTCGTAGTAGCGGTTGAAGAGCTTGCGCAGCATGGCGATCTGCTCGGCCTGCGGCACATCGCCGGTATCAATATCGGGCTTGCCCTGCGAGGCGCGCTGAATGGCACGCTCCTGGCGGGCCCAGTTGAAGGCGCGCTCCATCAATACATCGGCACCGTTACCAATCCAGGTAATCACGCGCGCTTCGCCAGCCTGCGGCAGCTCAAGGGCATACAGCGCGCTGTCTACGGCGGCGGTAAGCCCCGGCGCGCTGTCCACTAATGTGCCGTCGAGATCGAACGCGACACCCCGAATCGACTGCAATTTATCCATGACTTACCTTCGCCAGTTCGCTACGCATTTCATCAATAACCTGTTTGTAATCCGGCTGATTGAAGATCGCCGAGCCCGCCACGAACATATCCGCGCCGGCTGCCGCGATCTCGCCGATATTGCTCGCTTTCACGCCGCCATCCACTTCGAGACGGATATCAAGGCCGGAGGCGTCAATGCGACGACGCACTTCACGCAGCTTGTCGAGCGTATGGGGAATGAAGGATTGACCGCCAAAACCGGGGTTCACGGACATCAGTAGGATCACATCCAGCTTATCCATAACGTGATCCAGATAGCTCAGCGGCGTCGCCGGGTTAAACACCAGCCCCGCTTTGCAGCCGTGCTCTTTGATCAGCTGCAGCGTGCGGTCGATATGTTCAGAAGCTTCAGGATGAAAGGTGATAATGCTTGCCCCGGCTTCGGCGAAGTCCGGTACCAGACGGTCGACCGGCTTCACCATCAGGTGCACATCGATAGGCGCGGTGATGCCGTAGTTGCGCAGCGCTTTCAGCACCATCGGGCCGATGGTCAGGTTCGGTACGTAGTGGTTGTCCATCACGTCAAAGTGAACAACGTCGCCGCCCGCGGCCAGTACGCTGGCGGTGTCTTCGCCCAGGCGAGCAAAATCAGCCGACAGAATCGAAGGGGCAATTAAATACTGTTTCATCCGCATCTCCTTGAGAAAGTAGGTTTCGGCAGGCGGCGGCGCGGTGAACGCAGGGTTAGCGAGGCGCGGGAGCCGGGCGATAGAGCGCCAGCAGCTCATCCACTTTTTTACGCGTCCCACCATTACTGCTGATACTGCGTCGCACTTTCACCACATGCAATTTCGCCTGACTGTACCATTCACGCGTCAACAGCGTGTCATGGTTGGAAATCAATACCGGGATTCGGTTCTGCACCAGACTCTCCGCAATCGCGGCAAGATGAGCCTGCTGCTCAAGGGTAAAGCTATTGGTATGGTACGCCGTGAAGTTGGCTGTCGCAGAGAGCGGCGCATAGGGCGGATCGCAATAGACCACCGAGTTCGCATCCGCGCGCGCCATACTCTCGGCGTAAGATTCGCAGTAAAAGAAGGCATTCTGCGCTTTTTCTGCAAAGTGGTACAACTCCGCTTCCGGGAAGTAGGGCTTTTTATAGCGCCCGAACGGCACATTAAACTCCCCGCGCAGGTTGTAACGACACAGACCATTGTAGCCATGCCGGTTGAGGTATAAAAACAGCAGCGCGCGCCGGAACGGCTCCTGGCACTGGTTAAACTCCTGACGCAGCTGGTAATAGACTTCGGACTGGTTCACCGCAGGCACAAACAGCGCGCGCGCGTGATGAACATACTCATCAGGGCGCTCTTTAACGATGTTATAGAGGCTGATTAAGTCGCTGTTGATATCTGCAAGGATATAGCGGGAGTAGGAGGTGTTGAGAAACACCGAGCCCGCGCCAACGAAAGGCTCGATGAGGCACTCTCCCTTGGGCAAGTGCCTACCGATATCGTCGAGCAGGGGGTATTTTCCCCCTGCCCATTTTAGAAAAGCGCGATTCTTTTTCATGCTGACTGATTACTTACACTCTCTCCGGCTGTGGAGAAAGCTCCGACAGCATCCTGCGCTTTACACATTACTTAAGATCGGCCTGAACCTGATGCAGCGGCTTCGCCCACGGGTTTTTCGCCTGCACATCCGCTGGCAGCGCGGAAACGGCGCGTTTAGCATCATCCTTCGAGGCATAGACGCCGCTCACCAACACATACCACGGCTGACCGTTACGCGTTGTCTGGTAGACCACGAAGTTTTTCAGGTTCTCTTTCTTCGCCCACGCATTGAGGTTGTTGTAGTTCGATGAACTGCTCAGCTGCAGGGTGTAGTGGTTACCCGGAGCCGACTTCAGCGCACCGACATTGCCGGTAGAAGCCGTGCCGCTGGCAGCAGGTGCGCTGCTTGCGCTCGCCGCCGGAGCCGTGGTTTTCGGCTGAGCCGGTGTGGATGCGGCCGTTGACGTTGACGGTGCTGCTGTCGACGTTGCAGCAGGCGCTTTCACTGGCGCAGAAGCGGTGCTTTCCGTGCGTTTCGGCGGTTGAGCAACCGGGCGGGATTCCGCTTTCGGCTCGCTTTTCGCTACCGGCGTTTTGGCGGCTGGCTTCGGCTCAATCACCATCTGCTTGCGTTCGTTACGCGGCGCTGTAGTGCGGCTTTCACCGGACGTTGGCTGCTGCTGATTACGCGCGGCGTTGGCATTATTGCTGCCATTACCGTTATGAATCGGTGCAACCGTTGCCGGTTCGGTCGGCAGCGTCGAGCTGGCCGCGCTATCAAGCTGCGTCTGGCTCTGCGGCTGCGACAGTGCGTTGTTGAGATCGCCCTGCACTTCAACGCGGTTTTGTCCTTCCGGCGTAGCCGACGGCTGGCCTTGCGACGGCGTCGAGGAGATCGGCGGCAGCGTCACATCCTGCTGAGCCGGCGCGGTGCCTGCGTTCTGTGCCTGAGACGGCGACGCGCCCGGTGCGGGCTGTGCGCCATTTGCCTGATCGGCAGCGTTGCCGCTGTTACCAGCAGTGTTATCCGTCGCGCCGAGATCGATATTTTTCTCGCCCGACGTGTTTTGTTCGTTGTTAGCAGGCGCGGGGGATTTCAGCGCAGAGCCAATGCCGATAATCAGCAGCAGTAACACAAGGATACCGACGCCCATCATCAGATACTGGCGGGAGGCTGGCTTCGCAGCGGCAGCGGCTTTCTTACGCTTACGCGGGCGACGCTCCTGCGGCTCCTCGTCCAGAGCGGCTTCATCTTCTTGATAGCTCTCTTCTTCGCGCTCATCACGCACCCGGCGCGAACGCGCAGGACGGCGATCGTCGGCATCAACATCAACCTCATCAAAGTTGATCTGCGGCTCATCGACACGCTCGGAAGATTGACGAGAACGACCAGTACGACGATCGCTGGGATCGGGTTTCAGCTCGTCTTCTGGTTTGAATTCATCCATTTAACACCCCACACAAAGGCGTATGCCACTGATGCATATCGCCCGAAGTTAAACGCCACGCAGCGCGTGAACAGACCTTTCTTATCGTTACGCCTGCTGGCAATCAGCAATAGCGCTAAGTACTACGTCGTGCGACACTCCGCCGCGAACTTCACTCTTCCCTATGGCCAGCGGAAGCACTAAACGCATCTCTCCCGCTAACACTTTTTTATCGCGCATCATGTGCGGCAGGTAAGCCTGCGCCGCCATTTCACGCGGCCCCTCAACGGGTAAACCGGCGCGTTTTAACAACGCTTTGATGCGCTGCGTATCTGCTGCGCTAAACTGCCCGAGGCGTTCTGACGCGTGTGCCGCCATCACCATCCCGGCAGCAACGGCTTCGCCGTGTAGCCAGTTACCGTAGCCCATCTCCGCCTCAATCGCATGGCCGAAGGTATGACCAAGATTGAGTAAAGCACGTAAGCCGTGTTCGCGCTCATCGGCGGCAACGACCTCCGCTTTCAGTTCGCAGCAGCGGCGAATACAGTAAGCCAGCGCCGCGCCATCAAGGCGCAGCAGAGCGTCCATATTCTCTTCCAGCCAGCTAAAGAACGCGCCGTCGAGAATAATGCCGTATTTGATCACTTCCGCAAGACCGGAGGAGAGTTCACGGGCAGGAAGGGTTGCCAGGCAGTCGAGATCGACCACAACCGACGCGGGCTGATAGAACGCGCCAATCATGTTTTTGCCAAGGGGGTGGTTTACCGCCGTTTTACCGCCAACGGAGGAGTCAACCTGAGAAAGGAGCGTGGTCGGCACCTGGATAAAGCGCACGCCGCGCTGATAGCTGGCCGCAGCAAAACCGGTCAAATCGCCGATTACGCCGCCGCCGAGCGCGACCAGTGTGGTATCGCGCCCATGTGGTTTTTGCAACAGTGCGGTGAACACCGTGTCCATCACCGCCAGGCTTTTGTACTGCTCGCCGTCAGGCAGGATCACGCTATCGACATTAACGCCGGCCTGTTCCAGCACGCTACGCACCTTATCAAGGTAGAGCGGTGCCAGGGTTTCGTTGGTGACCAGCATAACCTGATCACCAGACTTCAGGGGCGCGAAGGAAGCTGGGTCGTTAAACAAACCAGCCGCGATGGTGATAGGGTAACTACGTTCCCCGAGAGTAACGGTGATCCTCTCCATGACGCGACATCCACCTTAGTTGCTTAAACCTACAGGCCGTCTATTAAGCCTGATTTAGTTGCTTTCCAGCATATGAATAATCTGGTTCGCCACCACTTTCGCGCTCTGATCGTCAGTACGGATGGTCACGTCGGCAATCTCTTCGTAGAGCGGATTGCGTTCATCGGCCAGCGCTTCTAACACTTCACGCGGCGGCGCGTCCACCTGCAGCAGGGGACGTTTTTTATCACGTTGAGTACGTGCCAGTTGCTTCTCGATAGTGGTTTCCAGATACACCACTACACCGCGGGCGGAGAGACGATTACGGGTTTCGCGGGATTTCACAGAGCCGCCGCCGGTCGCCAGAACGATGCCCTGCTTCTCCGTCAGCTCATTGATGATCTTTTCCTCGCGATCGCGGAAACCTTCTTCACCTTCAACATCGAAGACCCAGCCCACATCAGCTCCGGTTCGTTTCTCAATCTCTTGATCAGAATCGTAAAATTCCATATTGAGTTGTTGAGCTAACTGACGCCCAATAGTGCTTTTGCCGGCACCCATAGGCCCAACCAGAAAGATATTGCGTTTCTCTGCCATTTTTTCGGTACTACTAAGACTATTCGTTGATGATAAACCCGCTTCGCAAACGTGCGGCGTAGCAGGACATGAACTGAAACCTCATATGCGATAGTGCGAGAGTCAGATCGAAAATTATCTCAGTACTCCGGCTTGTTTGGCAACTGAATAAACACGTTATCCCTCTTACCGCCCTTTATTATTCGGAGACCGCTGACACTCAAATCGGTACTCCTTGTAAGCTAAATCATCTCCCACGTCAAACACCTGGGCCAAGTTACGGCGAAAAAGGGGCGTTACGGCAGATTTAATGTACCGCTGCCAGCCTGGGGGTAATAAAGACCACCAGTTCGCGGCGATCCCCCTCTTTTGCTTCCTGACGAAACAGACGACCGAAGCCGGGAATAGCCCCAAGGCCTGGAACCTGGGTTCTGCCGTTACGCCTCTTTTGCGAGAAGATGCCACCCAATGCCAGCGTTTCACCGCTTTTCACCTCCACCACAGTTTCAATCTCCTGCTTATCAATCGCCAGCGCTTCGCCTCCGGCCTGCTGTAATACCTGGCCGGGCATATTCTGGCTGATGCGCAGCTTCAGGCGCACCCGTCCGTCCGCCAGCACGGTTGGGGTCACTTCCATGCCCAGCACCGCCTCTTTAAACTCAACCGCCGTATTGCCGCTCTCTCCATTCGCCACCTGGTAAGGGATTTCACTCCCCTGCTTAATGCTTGCGGGCTGCAGATGGGAAGCCAGCAGGCGTGGGCTTGCGATAATCTCGAGTTGCTGCTTCTGTTCAAGCGCGGAAAGCTCCAGCTCAAGAAGACGCGCATTAATACTGCCGATGTTAAAGCCGATGCGCGTTGTGGCGCTGGCAACGCTGTGATCTGCCGCCAGAGTGCTC
Organism: Kosakonia sp. 1610; assembly: GCF_050435845.1. Lineage (NCBI taxonomy): Bacteria > Pseudomonadati > Pseudomonadota > Gammaproteobacteria > Enterobacterales > Enterobacteriaceae > Kosakonia > Kosakonia sp. 1610. The sequence goes on from NZ_JBNDKZ010000006.1 coordinate 39,769, forward strand.
ACCTGCCCGCGCGTGGCGGCAGGCTCTTGCCCGAGCCCCCACTTTACGCCAAGCTCACGCAGGCTTTTTTCATTAATAGTGACGATCCAGGCCGCCAGTTCGACCTGCTCAACCGGCAGATCCATCTGCGCGATCCACTTTTCCAGCGCGGCGAGGCTCTCTTTATTATCCCGCACCAGTAAGCGGTTAAGGCGCGTATCAACGGTGATGGTCCCCTGGGCACTGATCAGCTTCTCTGCGGCTTTTGCCAGCTCGGCGGCATTCGCATAGTGCAGCACAATGCCGCGCGTCAGCGTTGGCGCGTTCTTTTTACGCCGCGCCTGTGCCGCCTCCCGCTCAGCCAGCTTCTGCTGCTGCCACGAGGCGGTATGCACCTGCCAGATAGCGCCCTGCTGACTCAGAATTAACCCTGCGCTGGCCGCGACGGTCTGCATCGCCTGTAGCCAGGGCACTTCCGTCAGGTTAAGGGAGACGACACCGCTCACCTCCGGCGGGATAACGATATTCTGTTTTTCCAGCGTCGCCAGCGCCTGTAGCACCTGCGCGACGGGCACCTCGTCAACGCTCATCGTCACCAGAGGCGTAGCTCTGACAAAGGCCAGCGGCAGACTAAAGAGCATGACGCTCGCTATCCATTTTCTCATCCTGAGTTCCTTTTCGTTTCCAGCGCCATGTTGAGGGGGCGCACGCCTTCCCTGTTGCTATCTCTGTTTCATCTGTGTTGATGGCGGTAACGCGCCAGCCGGGTGAAAGCGTGTCGCCCACGCCTACCCGGTGCCAGCGTCCTGCCGCATCGCGGATGATGGCCAGCCGCTGCGCGCTTTCAATAACGCCGTGCAGTTGCCAGGCGCGGAGCTGTGCAAGCTGGCAGCGATCCGGTGGAGGCTGAAAAGGATCGCGCATACCGCACAGCACTGTAACGATCCCGAAGGTGAAAAGCAGGCGTTTAACCCTCATCGTCATGCTCCAGTTGCAGCGTAAAACGTAGCCCGCTTTCGCTGGCGGAGAGAGAAAATGCCGGGATCTGCATACCGCGCTCCGCCAGCAGTGAAAAGGTCTCCACGGCTTGCGACCAGCGGCTTTCCAGCACCAGTTCACCGCCGCCCTGCATCGGCTGCCAGCGCAAGAGCTGCCGCGCCTGGCCGTGAAAGTCGAGCGGGCTAAAGCGGCGCACCTCCGTAACAGCGCTTTGCGCTTCCGGCAGCACCAGCGCGCGAAGCTTTCGCCACTCTGCCTGTAACTCCGGCTGGAGGGCGCTCTGCTGGCGGAGCGTAAAGCGTTGCGCATGATTCAGCGGGCGGATGGCGAACCAGCCGATAAGCAGAACACTGCTAAACATCGCGGCCAGCCAGCAGATCGCCCGCATGCGGGGCGAAAGCGCGAGCCAGACTTCAGGGTTTAGCGACATCGACCTGCTCCCGGCTCAGCTGGTAGGTAAATTGCCACAGCCCCTGACCATCACGCGAGGCGCTCCCCATCGGCTGAAGGTGAAACCCCGCCAGCTTTTGCAATCGCGGCTCAAACTCGCCCAGGGCGTTGACGGCGCGTGCCAGGCCGTGGATTTCAAGCTGGTTCTGCCGCCAGCGCAGCTGCGTCAGCCAGGCGTTTTCCGGCAGCGCAGCCGCGAGCGTGAGTAGCGTTTGCCGCCAGGCGGCTGTTATCTGCCGCCGATGCGCTTTCTCCTGCGCCAGCTGCCACTGCTGTCGCCGCAGGCGAAGCGGCTCTTCTTGTGCATGTAATGCAGCCAGCAATAACCGATCCGCCGCCAGCCAGAGTGAACCGCTACGCCCGGCCTGAGCGCGCTGCGCATGCCACAGCGCACCGCCCAACGGCAGGCTCACTACGCTTACCACCGCGATTGCCGCCCAGAAGCGCAAACAGCGCCGCCGCTGCAGCTGTCGCCACGGCATAAAATTGACCGCAGGGCGCATCAGTACCCCCTGGCGATCGCCAGCCCCAACGCAACGGCATAGCGCTGGCTTGCATCCGGTAGCGGCGGCTGGCGCGACGGTACCGCGCTCCAGCAGTCAAACTCCCCCACACCTTCGCCGCACTGGATAATTTCATCCGGGGGAAGCGCGAGCAGAGCGCCAAGTTGCGCGACATTTTCCGCCTCTTCGCGCGCTCGCCGCCCCCAGCTCTCTTTTGTCGCCCACAACCACTGGCGTTCATCGCACCAGGCGAGACAGCGCGCCGGTGCCGCTAACGAGGGCAGCAGCGGCTGAAGAGCGCAGGCATCGGGTGTGATAGAGGAGAGGTGGAGTGAAAGCTGCTGCGCGATCTCCAGCAGCGCGGCGATATCCCGGTTCTGCGCGGCGGTCACGCCGTAGCTTCTGGCGGGCTCATCCTCGGTGAAGTCGAAGCAGAGATCGCTTTGCGCCATCTCCAGCTCGCGCGCCATCGCTTGTGAAACCCAGCCGGTCAGTGCAGGTTCACGCAGCGTCACCGCCGGGCGCGGCAACCTTCGCTGTAGGGTTTGCCCGGCAGGAAAGGCGATACGCGCGCAGTGGCGCTGCGGCAAAGCATGGCGCCAGGGACGCAGCGCATCAAGCAGCTGCTCCGGTGCTTTAATCCGCCCCTGAACCACCGCGCCGCTGGGCAGCGGAAGGTGCCACCAGCGGCGCAGCACCCGCCCATAACGCCCGGCGGAAAGCGCCACGATAAAGACTCCATCCTGTTGAATATGCACACCAATTTGCCAATGCCTGAATGTCATAAATTACGATCTCCTTATCGTCTCGCTGGCGGACGCTATATCAATGCTCAAGGCTTGCCTTTATACTACCGCGCGGTTGTTTATAAACTGCCCAAGTGACTCTAAATGGGAAATCTCCAGTGAAGTTCGTAAAGTATTTATTCATCCTTGCAGTCTTTTGCATTCTGTTGGGAGCAGGCTCGATTTACGGTCTGTACAAATATATTGAGCCGCAGCTACCAGACGTCGCCACACTGAAGGATGTCCGGCTGCAGATTCCAATGCAGGTCTATAGCGCCGACGGCGAGCTGATCGCGCAGTACGGTGAAAAGCGCCGTATCCCGTTGACGCTGGATCACATTCCGCCGGTAATGGTGAAAGCCTTTATCGCCACGGAAGACAGCCGCTTTTATGAGCATCACGGCGTTGACCCGGTAGGGATCTTCCGTGCGGCCAGCGTGGCGCTCTTCTCCGGCCACGCCTCGCAGGGCGCAAGTACCATTACGCAGCAGCTGGCGCGTAACTTCTTCTTAAGCCCGGAACGCACAATGATGCGTAAAATCAAAGAGGTGTTCCTGGCGATCCGTATTGAGCAACTGCTGAGCAAAGACGAAATTCTCGAGCTCTACCTCAATAAAATTTATCTCGGTTACCGCGCTTACGGCGTGGGTGCGGCGGCGCAGGTCTACTTTGGTAAAAGCGTCGACCAGCTCACCTTAAGCGAGATCGCGGTGATTGCCGGGCTGCCAAAAGCACCCTCTACCTTTAACCCGCTCTACTCTCTCGAACGTGCTACCGCGCGACGTAACGTAGTGCTGGCGCGTATGCAGAGCGAAGGGTATATCAGCGAGCAGCAGGCTGATGAAGCCCGTAGCGAAGCTATCGACGCCAATTACCATGCGCCGGAAATCGCTTTCTCTGCCCCTTATCTCTCCGAGATGGTGCGCCAGGAGATGGTGAGCCGCTACGGTGATAAAGCCTACGAAGATGGTTATCGCGTTTACACCACTGTGACGCGCAAAGTGCAGCAGGCCGCGCAGGATGCGGTGCGCAATAACGTGATGGATTACGACATGCGTCACGGCTATCGCGGGCCGTCTAACGTGCTGTGGAAAGTGGGCGAAGCGGCGTGGGAGAGTAAAAAGATCACTGACTCTCTGAAAGCGCTGCCGACTTATGGGCCGCTGTCGCCTGCCGTTGTCACCAGCGCCGATCCGCAGGAAGCGACCGCGATACTGGCGGACGGTTCGACGGTCTCACTGAAGATGGAAGGTGTGCGCTGGGCGCGCCCTTACCGCTCGGATACGCAGCAGGGCCCGACGCCGCGCAAAGTGACCGATGCCGTGCAGGTAGGTCAGCAGATTTGGGTTCGCCAGGTTGGCGACAGCTGGTGGCTGGGACAGGTGCCGGACGTCAATTCGGCGCTGGTGTCGATTAACCCGCATAACGGCGCGGTAATGGCGCTGGTAGGGGGTTTCGACTTCAACCAGAGCAAGTTCAACCGCGCCACACAAGCGCTGCGCCAGGTGGGCTCGAATATCAAACCGTTCCTGTATACCGCCGCGATGGATAAAGGCCTGACGCTGGCGAGCATCCTTAACGATGCGCCGATTTCGCGCTGGGATGCGGGCGCGGGCTCCGACTGGCGACCGAAGAACTCGCCGGATGAGTATGCCGGGCCGATCCGTCTGCGCCAGGGTCTGGGGCAGTCGAAGAACGTAGTAATGGTGCGCGCGATGCGTGCGATGGGCGTCGATTACGCGGCAGAATATCTGCAGCGTTTCGGTTTCCCGGCGCAGAACATTGTGCATACCGAATCTTTAGCGCTCGGCTCTGCCTCTTTTACTCCGCTGCAGGTCGCACGCGGGTATGCGGTGATGGCCAACGGCGGCTTCCTGGTTGACCCTTATTTCATCAGCAAAATCGAGAATGTTCAGGGCGATAAGCTGTTTGAAGCGCGTCCGAAGGTCGCCTGCGCCAATTGCGATATTCCGGTGATTTACGGCGAAACGCCGAAGTCGAACGTGCTGGAAAACAAAGATATGGAGAACGTCGCGACCTCGCAGGAGCAGCAAAACCCTGCCGTCCCGATGCCGCAGCTGGAGCAGGCAAACCAGGCGCTGGTTGAACGCACCGGCGCGGAGGAGTACGCACCGCACGTCATCAGTACGCCGCTCTCCTTCCTGATTAAAAGCGCGCTGAACAGTAACGTCTTCGGCGAGCCGGGCTGGCAAGGTACCGGCTGGCGCGCGGGTCGCGATCTCAAGCGCAATGATATCGGCGGCAAAACCGGTACCACCAACAGCTCGAAAGATGCCTGGTTCTCAGGCTACGGTCCGGGCGTGGTGACATCGGTGTGGATTGGCTTTGACGATCATCGCCGCAACCTTGGCCGCACCAGTGCTTCCGGCGCGATTAAGGATCAGATCTCCGGTTATGAAGGCGGCGCGAAGAGTGCGCAGCCAGCGTGGGATGCTTATATGAAAGCGGTGCTGGAAGGTGTTCCGGAAGATCCGCTTACGCCGCCACCGGGCGTGGTGACGGTCAATATTGACCGCAGCACCGGGCAGTTAGCCAACGGTGGTAGCAGCCGTCAGGAGTACTTTATCGAAGGAACGCAGCCGACTCAGCAGGCGGTTCATGAAGCGGGCACTACGCTTATCGATAATGGCGAGACGCACGAGCTATTTTAGCGCAGCCACTGCACAGAGGTATAAAAAAGGGCGCTTTCGCGCCCTTTTCTTTTTTTATTGCTTGCTGCGGTTAAAGCCGCCCCTGCCCTTTGAGCCACTCACGCACTAAAAAGAGCGCGCTGACATTGCGGGCTTCGTGGAAATCGGGGTCTTCAAGCAGATCCATTAAATGCTTTAACGGCCAGCGCACCTGCGGCAGCGGCTCAGGCTCATCGCCCGGCAGGGATTCCGGATAGAGATTTTCCGCCACCAGAATATTCATTTTGCTGGAGAAGTAGGAGGGCGCCATGCTCAGTTTTTTCAGAAAAGTGAGCTCGTTCGCACCAAATCCAACCTCTTCCTTTAGCTCCCGGTTAGCCGCTTCATATATACTTTCACCCTCATCGATCAGGCCTTTGGAGAAGCCCAGCTCGTAGGATTCGGTCCCAACCGCATATTCACGGATCAGAATCAGGTGATCGTCGATGATCGGCACAATCATTACCGCTTCACGATTAGAGGGGCGCATGCGTTCATAGACCCGACGCACACCGTTGCTAAATTCCAGATCCACGCTTTCGACGTTAAAAAGCCGTGATGAAGCCACGGTTTTGACGTTGAGAATGGTGGGTTTTTGCAATGATTTGCTCATTATTATCGGTCTTTGCAGAGAAACTTTCGTTATTGTGCGACACTACGCACGCCCTGGGCAATCTCCTTTGCCGCTTATTTACATTCTTGCAACCTATCTGAAATCAATTCGCATTTTCACTAAAAAGTCAATAGCTTGAAATAAAACTAAGAATTTGCTGATATTCCCGCCAGGGGGCTTTTGCTATTCTTCCCAACGATGGTATGCGCTTAAAAATACTCAAGTTAATTTCTTGCTTATCGCGGCCAACCACATTAGATATTTACGGGAAGGGTGCAACTGACTACACCTGTTTGAAAAAGTAAGATGGGGAAAGCATGAGCACCATTTTGATTTTTTTAGCTGCTATGCTGGCCTGCGCATTCCTCGCCGGATGGATTTACAGGTACAGGTCGCAACGTCGATACCGACTGCCTTATTTACCGGCATTCTCCGGCGCGACGGCTCGCAAATTGACTCCAGAAGAGCGCGACGCCGTCGAACGCTACCTGGAATCGCTTTCCCGTACCCAAAATACCCCAGGCCCGACCGGCGCGACTGCCGCTCCTGTCCCGATTAAACTTACCGCACACAGTAATACGGTGCTGTTTGTCGCCCATCCCATCACGCGCTACGGCATCACTACCGATGCGCCGAATAAATGGCGCTACTACCTGGACTCCGTTGAGGTCCATCTCCCGCCATCATGGGAGCAGTATATTAATGATGAGAATAATGTTGAGCTGATTCGCACCGACTCCATGCCGCTGGTGATTGCGCTTAATGGGCACACGCTTAGCGAATATATGTATGAAGAGCGCGGCAGCGAACTGCAGCATATTGGCTCAACCCATTCGGCTATCCGCGGTGAAGAGAGTGAACAGATTGAACTGCTCAATATTCGCCGCGAAAGCCCCTATGAACATACGCTGAACCGCCCGGACGGTATGCGCGAAGCGCTGCTGATCTGCGCCTCATTCCTGATGTTCTTCTTCTGCCTCGCGTCGCCGGAAGTCTTTGTTCCGTGGATGGCGGGCGGCGGCGTGCTGCTGCTGGCGGCTGGGCTGTGGGGGCTTTATGCCCCGCCGGCGAAAAACACGCTGCGCGAAATTCATTGCCTGCGCGGGACGCCAAAGCGCTGGGGGCTGTTCGGTGAAAATAATCAGGAGCAGATGAACAACATCTCGCTCGGTATTATCGATCTCATCTATCCAAAACACTGGCAGCCCTTTATTACCCGTGATTTAGGCCAGCAAACCGATATTGATATCTATCTCGATCGTCACGTCGTGCGCCAGGGGCGCTTTTTGTCACTGCATGACGAGGTAAAAAATTTCCCGCTTCAGCACTGGGTGCGCAGCGCGGTGATCGCGCTCGGCTCGCTGGTGGTGCTGGCGATGCTGCTGATCTGGGTACCGCTGGATATGCCGATCAAATTCACCGTGTCGTGGATTAAAGGCGCGCAAACTGTTGAAGCCAGCAGCGTCAATCAGCTTGAATCCGCCGGTCTGCGTATCGGCGATACGCTGCGCATCAGCGGCACCGGGATGTGTAACATTCACACGCAGAGCAACTGGGCCTCGCGCCAGACGTCGCCGTTCACGCCATTCGACTGCTCGCAGATTATCTGGAACAACGCCCCTCCCCTGCCGCTGCCGGAATCGGATATTGTGACCAAAGCCACCGCGCTGGCGCAGGCAGTCAGCCAGCAGCTGCATCCGACCACGGAAGAGGATTCCCGCGTCAGCCCGGTGTTGCGCTCCGCTATTCAAAAATCCGGCATGGTTCTGCTGGATGATTTCGCTGATATCGTGCTGAAAACTCAGGAACTTTGCTCTGCTGAAGATGAGTGCCTGCGCCTGAAAAATGCGCTGGTAAACCTCGGCAACAGCAAGGATTGGGAGACGCTGACCAAACGCGCCAGCGAGGGCAAGCTTACCGGGGTGAACGTGCTGCTGCGCCCGGTGAGCGCAGAGTCCCTCGACAACCTCGTCACCACTTCGACCGCGCCGTTTATTATGCGTGAAACCACGCGCGCGGCGCAGGCGCTGAACAGCCCGGCTCCGGGCGGCTTCTTAATTGTCAGCGAAGAGGGTAATGAACTGGTCGATCAGCCGTGGCCGCCGATGGCGCTCTATGATTATCCGGCACAGGAGCAGTGGGCCGAGTTCCAGCGCCTGGCGCAGATGCTGATGCAGACGCCGTTCCACGCTGAGGGGATCATCACAAGCCTGGTGACCGATGCCAACGGCACCAAACATATCAGCCTGCACCGCATGCCGGATGCCGCCGGTTTATGGCGCTATGCCGCCACCACCCTGCTGCTGGCAGCAATGCTCTTATCCAGCATCTACAATGGCGTGCTGGCGCTGCGCCGCTATCAGCGTAACCGCACCCGTATCGAAGAGATTCAGCAGTACTACGAGAGCTGCCTGAACCCCCGCCTGATCCCCAGCGAAGATAGCCTCGGCTGATAACGATCTGCTGCGCGAGCTGTGTTAACCTTTCGCGCAGATTTTTCTCAGGCTGGAGCCCTTCTCATGCACATTGATATTGCCTGGCAGGACGTCGATACCGTTCTGCTGGACATGGACGGCACGCTACTCGATCTCGCCTTCGATAACTATTTCTGGCAACAGCTGGTGCCGCAAACCTACGGTGAGAAAGCGGGTTTAACGCCGCAAGAGGCACAAAGCGCTATTAGCCAGGCCTATCACGACGTGCAGCATACGCTAAACTGGTACTGTCTGGACTACTGGAGCGAACGGCTTGGGCTGGATATTTGCGCCATGACTACCCAGCAAGGCGCGCGCGCCGTACTGCGTGAAGATACGGTTCCGTTTCTTGAAGCGTTGAAAGAAAGCGGCAAGCGCCGCATTTTGCTGACTAACGCGCACCCGCATAACCTGGCGGTTAAGCTTGAACACACGGGTCTGGCGGCGCACCTTGATTTATTACTTTCCACCCATACATTTGGTTATCCGAAAGAGGATCAGCGCTTGTGGCAGGCTGTCGCCAGTCATACCGGCCTTGATCCCGCGCGGACGCTGTTCATTGATGACAGCGAGCCGATTCTTGATGCCGCCGCGACATTTGGTATTCGCTACTGTCTCGGCGTTGCCAATCCAGACTCCGGGTTGGCGGATAAGCGCTATTTGCGCCATCCGGCCATGAACGACTACCGCCGCTTACTTCCCTCGCTTCTAAAGGAGATGTAATGAAACAGCAGCCTGCGCAAGAGGTCCGCCTGGATAAATGGCTCTGGGCAGCGCGTTTTTATAAAACCCGCGCCTTTGCCCGCGAGATGATCGATGGCGGAAAGGTGCACTACAACGGGCAACGCAGCAAGCCGAGTAAAGTCGTCGAGCTGAACGCCACCCTGACCCTGCGTCAGGGCAATGATGAGCGAACCGTGATCGTAAAAAGGATTACCGATCAGCGCCGTCCAGCAAGCGAAGCCGTTGAACTGTATGAAGAGACGGCAGAGAGCATTGAGAAACGCGAAAAAATGGCGCAGGCCCGCAAGCTCAATGCGCTGACCATGCCGCACCCCGATCGCCGCCCGGATAAGAAGGAGCGCCGCGATCTGATGAAATTTAAATCCGGTGGCAGCGAGTAACGCGCACCCGCAAGAGAGAAAAACATGGCCAATCAAGACCAATTACACCGCTACCTTTTTGAAAACCATGCCGTGCGCGGCGAGCTGGTAACCGTCTCCAATACCTGGAAAGAGGTGCTGGAAAACCACAACTATCCCCTGCCGGTGAAGAACCTGCTCGGCGAGTTGCTGGTTGCCACCAGCCTGCTGACCGCAACGCTGAAGTTTGCCGGTGATATTACCGTGCAGGTGCAGGGCGATGGCCCGATGAGCCTTGCGGTGATCAACGGCAACAACCGTCAGCAGATGCGCGGCGTCGCACGCGTACAGGGCGAGATTGCAGATGATGCAAGCCTGAAAACGCTGGTGGGTAACGGTTATCTGGTGATTACCATTACGCCGGAAGAGGGCGAGCGCTATCAGGGCGTGGTTGGCCTTGAAGGCGAAACGCTGGCCGAATGCCTGGAAGATTACTTCCAGCGCTCTGAACAGCTGCCGACGCGCTTGTTTATCCGCACCGGTGATGTCGAAGGCCAGCCAGCGGCAGGCGGTATGCTGCTGCAGGTGCTGCCAGCGCAGGATACCCAGGCGGAAGACTTTGAGCATCTGGCCGTGCTGACGGAAACCGTCAAAGCGGAAGAGCTCTTTACCCTGCCGGCAAACGAAGTGCTGTGGCGTCTCTATCATGAAGAAGAGGTCACCCTGTACGATCCGCAGGATGTTGAGTTCAAATGCACCTGCTCGCGCGAGCGTTGCGCAGGCGCGCTGAAAACCCTGCCGGATGAAGAAGTGGACAGCATCCTCGCCGAAGAGGGCGAAATCGATATGCACTGCGATTATTGCGGTAACCACTACCTCTTCAATGCGATGGATATTGCAGAGATCCGCAATAACGCCTCCCCGGCTGACCCCCAGGTTCATTGATAGCAGTTATTAATCGCCGCCTCCGGGCGGCGTTTTTGTCTCGCCGATCACGTTTCCGTTAAAATCCTGCCTGTAAGTGTTACGTAATTCTCTTTCATGAAAGCGATTACAGTCACAAAGCAAAGGTTAAAAATGCCGTCCCGCGCCGTTTTAAGAACATTTCCCCGATGAATGTAATAAATTTTGGCATAATCCGTGCCGTTAAGTGACCTCAATCACAGCGTTTTCGTCAGACTGGGCTTTGAGCCAGGTAAATCTATGAACCTCGTCCCGGTTGCGGCAAAGAATCACCCCTACACTTTCAGGCAGTACATTTTGGCTAAGGAGCAGTGACATGCGTGTTAAGAGTTTAACCCCGCAAGATCTCAAGGCTTATGGAATCAACGATGTTCAGGATGTCGTTTACAACCCCGATTACGAAACGCTGTATCAAGAGGAACTTCGTCCGGACCTGGAAGGGTATGAGCGCGGCGTATTGACTACCTCCGGCGCGGTTGCCGTCGATACCGGCATCTTTACCGGCCGCTCGCCGAAGGATAAGTACATTGTTCGCGATGACACCACGCGCGACACCGTCTGGTGGTCTGATAAAGGCAAAGGCAAGAACGACAACAAGCCGCTCTCGCCACAAGTGTGGCAGCATCTGAAAGGCCTCGTCACCGAACAGCTCTCCGGCAAGCGTCTCTTTATTGTCGATGCCTTCTGCGGCGCCAACCCGGACACCCGCCTCGCGGTACGCTTTATTACGGAAGTGGCCTGGCAGGCCCATTTCGTCAAAAACATGTTTATTCGCCCGAGCGACGAAGAGCTGGCAGAGTTCACGCCGGACTTTATCGTGATGAACGGTGCGAAGTGTACCAACCCGCAGTGGAAAGAGCAGGGCCTCAACTCAGAGAACTTTGTTGCCTTCAACCTGACCGAACGCATCCAGCTGATTGGCGGGACGTGGTACGGCGGTGAGATGAAGAAAGGGATGTTCTCAATCATGAACTACCTACTGCCGCTGCAAGGGATCGCCTCGATGCACTGCTCGGCAAACGTTGGCGAGAAAGGCGATGTTGCCGTCTTCTTTGGCCTCTCCGGCACCGGTAAAACTACCCTCTCCACCGATCCGAAGCGCCGTCTGATTGGCGATGATGAGCACGGCTGGGACGACGACGGCGTCTTCAACTTTGAAGGCGGCTGCTACGCGAAAACCATTCGTCTCTCTGAAGAGGCGGAGCCCGATATTTTCCATGCTATTCGCCGCGATGCGCTGCTGGAAAACGTCAGCGTGCGCGCCGATGGCAGCATCGACTTTGACGATGCGTCGAAAACCGAGAACACCCGCGTCTCCTACCCGATTTACCATATCCAGAATATTGTTAAACCGGTCTCGAAAGCAGGTCACGCCACTAAAGTGATCTTCCTGACGGCGGATGCGTTTGGTGTGCTGCCGCCGGTATCGCGCCTGACCGCCAGCCAGACGCAGTATCACTTCCTCTCCGGCTTTACCGCGAAGCTGGCCGGCACCGAGCGCGGTGTCACCGAGCCGACGCCGACCTTCTCCGCTTGCTTTGGCGCAGCCTTCCTGTCGCTGCACCCGACGCAATATGCGGAAGTGCTGGTAAAACGCATGCAGGCCTCCGGCGCGCAGGCCTACCTGGTGAATACCGGCTGGAACGGCACCGGCAAACGCATCTCCATTAAGGATACGCGTGCGATCATCGACGCCATTCTTAATGGTTCGCTGGACGATGCCGAAACCTTTACCCTGCCGATGTTTGACCTGGCGATCCCGACCTCGCTGCCGGGCGTTGAGAGCCGTATTCTCGATCCGCGCGGAACCTACGCGTCGCCGGAGCAGTGGCAGGAGAAAGCCACGCAGCTGGCGAAACTCTTTATTGAGAACTTCGAGAAGTATACCGATACCCCTGCGGGTGCCGCGCTGGTCAGCGCCGGGCCGAAACTGTAATCCGCTTACGCAAGAGAGACAAAACCCGCCGAAAGGCGGGTTTTTTTATAGCAATGAATCGGTTAGCGCAACATCCACCACTCGCGCGAACAGGCGGCTTTGCCTTCCGGACACGCTTTGCAGCTACCGGTCAGGCAACCACTCGCCTCCTCTTCAACACGCACCGCGCGCCCCATGGCTTCCAGCCGTGCCAGCATGGCGTCAATCAACGCTTTGGGCGTGTGCAGGGCGAGGCTGAGCTGGCTTGCCTCCATCCGCCCCTGCAACGCCAGCAAATCGCGTACCTCAATAAGCGATGCCATTACGCTTCTCCTTAATGACAGTCGCTTGCCGGGCTGTCACAGCAGCTGGCCACCGTTCTGCGCGTAGCCAACAGATTCACATTCACGCGGCTGCGCGCCCGGCGCAATACGCTAATCACCAGCACGTTAAACACCACTACCGCCAGGATGCAGGTCAGGCTGTAGAGCGGATGCTGATGGAAGGTGACGGTTTGATAAAAGAGCGTGGAGAGCGAGTAGGCAATATTCAGCCCCCACAGCACCGAGAAGCCCATCCAGCCGCGGCTCGCTTCGCGGGCAATCGCGCCCATCGCCGTAATGCATGGCACGTAGAGCAGGACGAAAATCAGGTAGCTGTAGGCCGCAGCCGCGCTGCCGAATTTCTGGCTCATCACCCCCATGGTGCCGGTCGCCATTTCGCCGTCGCCCTTGCTGGCTTCGATCGGGTTAGCAAGCACGCTCAGGCTGAAGGTCTCTTTGACGGAATTGCCGGTCTCTTCCAGCGCGGCAATCAGTTCATCACTCAGGCTGAACGTCGCCGGATTAAAAGCCTCCTGCTCAATATTTTCCGCGGTGTAGAGCGTGTTGAGCGTGCCGACCACCACCTCTTTTGCCATCGCGCCGGTAACCAGCCCGACAGTTGCCTGCCAGTGATCGCCCTGTACGCCAATCGGCTCTAACAGCGGGGTAAAGACGCGGCTGATAGAGGCCAGCGCCGAGTCGTTGATGTTATGCACCGTGCGGCCATTCAGCGAGAAGCTGTTCATCGCGCTGAGGAAAATGCTGACGATGATGATCACTTTCCCGGCGCGGATAACAAAACCTTTCAGCCGCTGCCAGGTTTGCAGCAGCAGGCTTTTCAGATGCGGAACATGGTAGACCGGTAGCTCCATCACAAACGGCGACGCTTCACCGCGCAGCAGGGTGTATTTCAGCATCAGCCCGGTAAGGATCGCCATCACCACGCCCAGCAGATAGAGCGAGAAGACCGCCACCGCACCCTGCTGGCCGAAAAAGGCGGCGGCAAAGACGGCAAAAATCGCCAGCCGCGCGCCGCAGGACATAAACGGCGCCATCATGATAGTAATCAGCCGTTCGCGCGGCGCATCAAGCGTACGCGCGCCCATTACTGACGGCACGTTACAACCGAAGCCGACAATCAGCGGTACAAAGGATTTGCCCGGCAGACCGAGCGACTGCATCAGGCGGTCCATTACAAATGCGGCGCGCGCCATATAGCCGGAGTCCTCAAGAAAGGACATAAACAGGTACATCATCCCCAGTTGCGGCACCAGTGGCAGCACAGTATTTACACCGCCGCCCAGACCCTGCGCGAGAAAGACCGTTAGCCACTCCGGGAAGTGCAGCGTATAGCCGAGCCACTGAATGCCGTGGATAAAGATCGCCACCGAACCGGCATCAAAAATGGGTGAGAACGCCCCGCCAATATTGATGGCGAAGAGGAACATCAGGTACATGACAAACAGGAAGATCGGTAAGCCGAGAAAGCGGTTGAGAATGATGCGGTCAACGGCGGCGGTGAAACGGCTTGGCTCGGCGGTCAGCGTATTGCTGACGGTATCGCAAATCGCGGCGATAGCCTGGTAACGCGCATCGGCGATATGCAGCGCCGGATCGTCCATCTCCGCCTGCAAACGCGAAAGCGCGGCGTTAAGCTGGCCGTCGGAAATATCGGCATTGGCGCGGCTATAGATGTCCCCTTCCAGCATTTGCAGCCCCATCCAGCGGCGTTGCTGCCAGGGAAGCGCGTCGCGCATCTGCCCGGCCAGCGTATCCGCCTCGCGCGCCAGCGGCAGCGCGTAGTGCACCAGCTCGACATTGTCATTGGCACGGTGGCGATCGATGGCGAGTTTCAGCGCCTCGATCCCGCGTCCACGCGTGGAGACCAGCGGGATCACCGGGCAGCCAAGGCGGCTGGCCAGCGCATCGATATCAATGCGCAACTTCTGCTTTTCGGCGATATCGAGCATGTTGAGGGCGATAATGCACGGCACGCCAAGCTCCAGCAGCTGTAACGTCAGGTAGAGGTTGCGCTCAAGGTTAGAGGCATCCACGACGTTTATCAGCAGGTCGGCATCGCCGTTCAGAATGTAGTGGCAGGCAATCTGCTCATCGAGAGAGGTTTGCGCGGAGATGGTGGTTAGCGAGTAAGTGCCGGGCAGATCAACCAGCGTGACCTGGTGGTCGGTGGTGGTAAAGAGCCCCTCTTTGCGTTCAACGGTGACCCCGGCCCAGTTGCCGACGCGCTGGCGCGCACCGGTTAACTGATTGAATAACGTTGTCTTGCCTGAATTGGGGTTGCCAATTAAGCCAATGGTCATTTTTTTCATTTTATTTCGCACCCCGCGAAAACGTTGCGATTAACGTGAAACCACTTCTAATTTGAGAAAGGCGAGATCTTTTTTTCTTAACACTAAATTAACGCGGCGCGTTTCGATATGCACCGGATCGCCCAAAGGGGCAACGCGAACAACATTAAAAGAGGAGCCGGGCAACATGCCGAGGGATAAAAGTTTCTGCCGCCATGCCGGGCTTATTTCTGGCGAGAAACCGAGAATTTTCCAAGCGCTATCAGGAGAGAATTGCATAGAGCCTACTTATCTTTTCTGCGAGTCAATATCACTCATGCGTCGTTGAGACGTACCGTTGGTCATCAAAGAGAGAAGGAGTGAACCTGTGGCTGCGATGATAATGAGAATGGTTTCTATCAGCAATCCAAAGCGTGCGCTTCCGGCGGGGATAATTAAAAAGTTACGCTCTTTTTGATGTAGAACAATATTTGCCACATCGGAATTTTCGGGAACAAATAGTGACGAGAGCGTCAGAATAATAAGAATAAATTTATATTTGGCAGCCTGGTTTAATAACACAGCGAAATATAATAAATGACGTCAATATTAGCTCAATCGCTAATGGCACACGGAATAGCTTAAATTTCCTCACGATTTTCTTCAGCGAAAAATAAAAACCTAAGCGCAACGGAAAAAATAAGCAGCGGGCGAGAAAAAGCCCTCTTCAGGTGAAGAGGGCTTATCTATTAGCGTTTCTTACCCATCGCCGCCGCCAGCGCATCCATCATCGCGCTGTTGCCGGCAGGCTGCGTGTCGCGACCGCGCGGTGCTTTCGCCGGACGAGCGGCATTACGGTTGCCGTTATCACGGTCATTACCGTTGCCACCGCGGCGCGGCGCGCTTTCACCCGGCTGCTCATTGAGACGCATAGTCAGTGCGATACGTTTGCGGGGAAGATCGACTTCCAGCACTTTCACCTTCACGATATCGCCCGCTTTCACCACCGTATGCGGATCTTCAACGAACTTATCCGCCAGCGAAGAGATATGCACCAGCCCATCCTGGTGGACGCCGATATCAACGAACGCGCCGAAGTTGGTGACGTTTGTCACCGCCCCTTCCAGCACCATGCCCGGCTGGAGATCGTTGAGGGTTTCAACGCCTTCCGCAAAGGTCGCGGTTTTGAACTCCGGACGCGGATCGCGGCCCGGCTTCTCCAGCTCTTTGATGATGTCGGTCACCGTCGGCACGCCGAACTGCTCATCGGTAAACTCGGACGCTTTCAGCTTGCGCAGCTCGCTGCTGTTGCCCATCAGATCGCGCAGAGATTGCTCAGTCGCTGCCAGAATGCGCTCCACCACCGGGTAGGTTTCCGGGTGAACGGTAGAGGCATCAAGCGGGTTATCGCCATGGTTGATACGCAAAAAGCCCGCGCACTGCTCAAAGGCTTTCGGCCCAAGGCGGCTCACTTTTAACAGCTGCTGGCGGTTCTGGAACTGACCGTTTTCATCGCGCCAGGCGACAATGTTCTGCGCCATCATGCGGGTTAACCCGGCCACGCGCGTCAGCAGCGGCACGGAGGCGGTATTAAGATCGACACCGACGGCGTTCACGCAATCTTCCACCACCGCATCGAGTTTGCGCGCCAGTTGGCTCTGGCTAACGTCATGCTGATACTGGCCGACACCGATAGATTTCGGGTCAATCTTCACAAGTTCAGCCAGCGGATCCTGTAAACGACGGGCAATCGATACTGCGCCGCGCAGGGAGACGTCCAGATCCGGGAACTCCAGCGCCGCCAGCTCAGAGGCGGAGTAGACCGACGCCCCCGCTTCGCTGACAATCACCTTCTGCGCCGTCACTTTCGGGAACTGTTTCTGCACATCGAGGAAGAAGCGCTCGGTTTCACGCGAGGCGGTGCCGTTACCAATCGCCACCAGCTCAACGTTATGCTTTTCGCACAGCGCCGCCACGGCCACCGCCGCTTTTGCCGCCTGCCCGGTGTGGGGGTAGATGGTGTCGGTGGCGACCAGTTTACCGGTGCCATCGACCACCGCCACTTTTACGCCGGTACGTAAACCGGGATCGAGACCCATGGTAGCGCGCAGGCCAGCTGGCGCGGCCATCAGCAGATCGTGCAGGTTGCGGGCGAAGACGTTGATCGCCTCATCTTCTGCACGCTCACGCACGGTGCCCATCAGCTCTGTCTCCAGATGCATCAGCACTTTAATGCGCCAGGTCCAGCTCACCACGCCTTTACGCCAGCTGTCCGCCGGAGCGTTATTCAGGCGCAGGCCAAGGTGGTCGATAATAATTTGCTCGCCGTGGCTCTCTTTTGGCGGCTCATCGAACTGCGGATCGGCGTTCAGCGAAAGTTGCAGGATGCCTTCGTTACGCCCGCGGAACATCGCCAGCGCACGGTGAGAAGGGACGGTGGAGAGCGGTTCATGATGATCGAAATAGTCGCGGAACTTAGCGCCCTCCTCCTCTTTCCCGGCGACAACCGTCGAGACGAGATGGGCGTTCTTCCACAAGTAGTTACGCACTTTCGCCAGCAGCGCGGCATCTTCCGCGAAGCGCTCCATCAGGATATAGCGCGCGCCGTCGAGGGCCGCTTTGCTGTCGGCAACCCCTTTGTCAGCATCCACGAAGGTCGCTGCAAGGGCTTCAGGATCCTGCGACGGATCGTTCCATAGCGAATCGGCCAGCGGTTCGAGACCGGCTTCAATAGCGATCTGCCCGCGCGTGCGGCGTTTCGGTTTGTAGGGAAGATAGAGATCTTCGAGTTCAGTTTTGCTCAGGGTGCCGTTAATCGCCTGCGCCAGTTCATCGCTCAGTTTGCCCTGCTCGCCGATCGATTTCAGGATCGCCTGGCGGCGCTCTTCCAGCTCGCGCAGGTAGCCGAGACGGGTTTCAAGTTGACGCAGCTGCGTGTCGTCCAGACCGCCGGTCACCTCTTTACGGTAACGCGCGATAAACGGGACAGTGTTGCCTTCATCAAGCAGGCGAACGGCGGATTCCACCTGTTCGGTTCGTGCCTTAAGTTCACCCGCAATAATGCGGCAGAGCGAATCATTCATCATGGCTTTCATCATCTTCTGAACAAAAAATCAGGGGACAGTTATACGGACTGACACAGCAAAATGCCAGCCATCGGCGGGCGCTCTCAGACTCATCCGGGCACTTATTTCACGTAGACAATCTCGTTGACGTACCAGGTCGCTTCACCACCCGGTGTCTGCACCACCGCCACATCGCCGACCTCTTTTTTCAGCAGTGCGCGGGCCATCGGCGAATCGATGGAGATGTAATCTTTGCGGCCGAAAATTTCGTCGTAGCCGACGATGCGAAAACGCAGGGTGTCACCATCGTCGTTTTCAATCTCCACCCAGGCACCAAAAAAGACCTTTCCTTCCTGTTGCGGCGAATAATCGACGATTTTTAAATTTTCGAGGCATTTTGTCAGGTAGCGCACGCGACGATCGATTTCGCGCAGGCGTTTTTTGTTGTATTGATAATCAGCGTTTTCGCTGCGGTCGCCGAGGCTTGCCGCCCAGGTGACCTTTTTTGTCACTTCCGGGCGCTCCTGACGCCAGAGAAAATCGAGTTCCTGCTTCAGTTTGTCGTAACCTTCACGGGTAATCAGGGGCGTTTTCATTGATGGGCCTTATTTATGTCTTCGCTGCACTTTACAAACGGAACGCGGTAAGGTGCGGATTAATCATGCTTTATGTGATGCAATATGCATATAAGCTGCTGTTAAATATGCTTTGTAACAATTTCGACTAGAATGTATACCAGATTTCGCTGGTCGTTAACGCGCACTTTTTTAGAATACGGAAACATTATTGTCGGAACCTTTGGGAGTAAAAACAATGCAAGAGAATTATAAGATTCTGGTCGTGGATGACGATATGCGTCTGCGCGCATTGCTCGAGCGTTACCTTACTGAGCAGGGCTTCCAGGTTCGTAGCGTGGCTAACGCGGAACAAATGGATCGTTTGTTAACCCGCGAATCCTTCCATCTGATGGTGCTGGATCTGATGCTGCCGGGCGAAGATGGTCTCTCTATCTGCCGCCGTCTGCGCAGCCAGAGCAACCCGATGCCGATCATTATGGTGACGGCAAAAGGCGAAGAGGTTGACCGCATTGTCGGGCTGGAGATCGGTGCCGACGACTATATTCCCAAACCCTTCAACCCGCGTGAGCTGCTGGCACGTATCCGCGCGGTGCTGCGCCGCCAGGCTAATGAACTGCCGGGTGCCCCCTCTCAGGAAGAAGCAGTTATCGCCTTTGGTAAGTTCAAACTGAACCTCGGCACCCGCGAAATGTTCCGCGAAGATGAGCCGATGCCGCTAACCAGCGGTGAGTTTGCGGTGCTGAAAGCGCTGGTCAGCCATCCGCGCGAGCCGCTGTCGCGCGATAAGCTGATGAACCTGGCGCGCGGTCGTGAATACTCAGCGATGGAGCGTTCCATCGATGTGCAGATCTCCCGCCTGCGCCGTATGGTGGAAGAGGATCCGGCGCATCCGCGTTATATTCAGACCGTCTGGGGCCTGGGCTACGTATTTGTGCCGGACGGCGCTAAAGCATGATGCGAGTGCGTTTCTCGCCGCGAAGTTCCTTTGCCCGCACGCTGCTGCTCATCGTCACTTTGCTGTTCGTCAGCCTGGTGACGACGTACCTGGTGGTACTGAATTTCGCCATTTTGCCAAGCCTTCAGCAGTTCAATAAGGTTCTCGCCTACGAAGTTCGTATGCTGATGACCGATAAACTGCAGCTGGAGGATGGCACGCAGCTGGTGGTGCCCCCGGCATTTCGCCGCGAGATCTATCGCGAATTAGGCATCTCTCTCTACTCCAACGAGGCGGCGGAAGATGCCGGCCTGCGTTGGGCGCAGCACTATGAGTTTCTGAGCCAGCAGATGGCGCAGCAGCTCGGCGGCCCGACTGAAGTACGCGTTGAGGTGAACAAAAGCTCGCCGGTGGTGTGGCTGAAAACCTGGCTGTCGCCCAATATTTGGGTGCGCGTACCGCTCACGGAAATTCATCAGGGCGATTTCTCCCCGCTATTTCGCTATACGCTGGCGATTATGCTGTTGGCTATCGGCGGCGCGTGGCTCTTTATCCGTATTCAAAACCGACCCCTTGTTGACCTTGAACATGCCGCCCTGAAAGTGGGGAAAGGGCAGATCCCGCCGCCGCTGCGGGAGTATGGCGCATCGGAGGTGCGCTCGGTGACCCGCGCCTTTAACCAGATGGCAGCGGGCGTCAAGCAGCTGGCGGATGACCGCACGCTGCTAATGGCAGGGGTCAGCCACGATCTGCGCACGCCGTTAACGCGTATTCGTCTGGCGACGGAGATGATGGGTGAAGAGGATGGCTATCTGGCTGAATCCATCAACAAAGATATCGAAGAGTGCAACGCGATTATCGAGCAGTTTATCGACTACCTGCGCACCGGCCAGGAGATGCCGATGGAAGCGGCGGATCTTAACGCCGTGCTCGGGGAAGTGATTGCGGCGGAGAGTGGCTACGAACGTGAAATCGATACCGGTCTGCAAGAAGGTGAAATCATCGTGCGCATGCATCCGCTCTCGATTAAACGCGCGGTCGCCAATATGGTGGTCAACGCAGCGCGCTACGGCAATGGCTGGATCAAAGTCAGCAGCGGCACAGAGCTGAACCGCGCCTGGTTCCAGGTGGAAGATGATGGTCCGGGCATACAGCCTGAGCAGCGCGAGCACCTTTTCCAGCCGTTTGTACGCGGCGACAGCGCTCGCAGCACCAGCGGCACCGGTTTAGGCCTGGCGATTGTGCAGCGTATTGTTGATAACCATAACGGGCTGCTGGAGCTGGGCACCAGCGAGCGCGGCGGGCTCTGTATCCGCGCCTGGCTGCCGATCCCGGTCGTTCGCCAGAACGGACAGCTCAAAGAGGTGTAAACCTGTAGCGCTTTGCCCGGCAGGCAAAGCGCTTTTCCCCTTCTATAACTTCGCTTTCAACGCCAGTAACGCGTCGCAAAAGGCTTGAGGGTGCGACACAAACGGTGCATGCGCCGCTTTCGGGAAGATAATCGACTCGCTTGCGGGCCACATCTCATCGAGCAGCGGCACAATCTTACGCGGAACCAGACCATCAAGATGACCATACAGACGCAAAAACGGCAGCGACAGGTTCTGTAATTCCTCGCGCAGATCGACCGTCTTCAAAATCTCCAGCCCGCCGTTCAGCATCTCTGTTGTTGGCATATCCAGCGATAAGACGGCGCTTTTCAGCAGGCGCGCATCCTGACGCGCGGTGTCGCTGCCCATGGTTTGCAGCGCCAGAAAGCGCTCAACAGTGCGCTGAAAATCCTCGCTAAGCTGGTGCTGAAAACCGGCCAGCACTTCAGGTTTAATTCCCGGCCACGCGTCACGCGCGCTGAAACAGGGCGAGGAGGCGACGGTAACCAGCGCGCTCACCCGTTCCGGTGCCTGTAGCGCAACCTGGCTTGCCACCAGCCCACCGAGGCTCCAGCCGAGCCATATCGCCTTTTCCGGTGCGTGGGCTAAAACGCACTGTGCCATCTGCGCAAGGGTCTGCGCGCCAAAACCGCGGCTGCGGCCATACCCCGGTAGATCGACCAGGTGCAGCGTAAAATGCGAGCTGAGTTCCGCCGTAATGCAATCCCATACTTGTGCATTCAGTCCCCAGCCGTGCAGCAGCACAAGATGCGCATCTCCTTCGCCTTTGGTTTGCCACCAGATGTCACTCATCAGTTATCGTTCTCTTCTTTCACACAAGGAGGTGCCACATGCTAACAGTGCCGGGATTGTGCTGGCTATGCCTGATGCCATTAATGCTCAGCCACTGGGGCATCTGCTCGCGCTGTACGCGAAGCCTGCAACGACGCGAAAAAGTTTGCCCTTTGTGCGGTTTACCCGCCGCCTGCGAACGGCTTCCCTGCGGGCGCTGTTTACGCCGTGCGCCGCCCTGGCAGCGGCTGATTGCCGTTAGCCGCTATGCGCCGCCGCTCAGCCTGCTGGTGCATCAGTTTAAATTCCATCCGCGCCCGGAGATGGCCCCCGCGCTGGCGCGCCTGTTGCTGCTAACGGTACACAGTGCGCGGCGCATCAATGCGCTGCCGCCGCCGGATATGCTGATGAGCGTGCCGCTGCATGGCCGTCGCCAGTGGCGAAGAGGGTTTAACCAGAGCGATCTGCTGTGCAGAAGCCTTTCGCGCTGGCTGCGCTGCCCTTACCCGCGTGCGGCGCTCAGGCGACAGCGGGCGACGCCGGTTCAGCATCAGTTAGCGGCACGGCTACGTAAAAGGAACGTGAAAAATGCCTTCCGTCTTGAATTGCCGGTGGCGGGTCTCCATATCGTTGTTGTGGATGATGTCGTCACTACCGGCAGCACGGTCGCAGAGATCAGCCAGCTGCTTTTACGCAGCGGCGCAGCCACTGTTCAGGTCTGGTGCCTGTGTCGAACCTTGTAGACCCTCGATGATGGGCGTATTATAACCGAGTAAAATAGTCAACTATTAGGCCATTGCTATGATCCGTATTTCCGACGCTGCCCAAGCGCACTTTGTCAAACTGCTGGCGAATCAGGAAGAAGGGACACAAATCCGCGTATTTGTGATCAACCCAGGCACGCCAAACGCAGAGTGTGGTGTCTCTTACTGTCCGCCGGATGCGGTCGAAGCCACAGATACCGCGCTGAAATTTGAACAACTGGTTGCCTATGTCGATGAGCTGAGCGCGCCGTATCTGGAAGATGCGGAAATCGATTTTGTCACCGACCAGTTGGGCTCTCAGCTGACGCTGAAAGCTCCGAACGCCAAAATGCGTAAAGTCTCCGACGACGCCCCGCTGATGGAGCGCGTGGAGTATTTACTGCAATCGCAGATCAACCCACAGCTCGCAGGCCACGGCGGTCGCGTTACGCTGATGGAGATCACCGATGAAGGCTACGCCATTCTGCAGTTTGGCGGCGGCTGTAACGGGTGTTCCATGGTTGACGTAACCCTGAAAGAAGGCATCGAGAAGCAGCTGCTGAACGAGTTCCCGGAACTCGCCGGCGTGCGCGACCTCACCGAGCACCAGCGCGGCGAGCACTCCTACTACTAAGCCTGTCTGCGCTTTAAGTATATTGCCCGGTGGCGCTTCGCTTACCGGGCCTACTCCTTTATGTAAGCCCTGACGGGTTAACCTCTATCCGGTAAGCTGCTCCACCTATTCCCGTAGGCAGGATAAGGCGTAGCCGCCATCCGGCAACCAAACCGCTTCAACCCACAAGCCTGCTCCCCCGCCCCGTAGGCCGGATAAGGCGCAGCCGCCATCCGGCAATCAAACCACTCCATCCCAGTAGCTTTTTCCTCCCCCCGTAGGCCGGATAAGGCGCAGCCGCCATCCGGCAAATACCCCCCGCTTTTGCTCCGCTGTTAGTATGACGAAGCTCTCACTTCTTACATTTTGATCCGCCGGGTGATTCTCTTTATCGGGATGTTACCCGTATCATCCCGACCGGCACCGACAAGATAAAAAACATCCGACTACAATTTTCAGCAATGGATGTAAGCCGAAACGGTGCCGCAGCGCGATTTCACCTTTTGAAAACGGCTGCCCGAAAACACTGACGTTACCCATAACAAATTAAAGGCCAGGTAAATCATGCCATTAGTCATCGTTGCTATCGGTGTTGCTCTCCTACTGTTACTCATGATCCGTTTCAAAATGAACGGGTTTATCGCTCTGATCCTCGTCGCGCTTGCCGTGGGGATGATGCAGGGCATGCCGCTGGATGCGGTGATTAAATCGATCAAAGCTGGTGTTGGCGGAACGCTGGGTAGTCTTGCGCTGATCATGGGCTTCGGTGCCATGCTGGGTAAGCTGCTGGCGGACTGCGGCGGCGCGCAGCGTATTGCCACCACGCTGATTGAAAAGTTTGGTCGCAAGCATATCCAGTGGGCGATCGTGTTAACCGGTTTTACCGTCGGTTTCGCCCTGTTCTACGAAGTAGGTTTTGTACTGCTGCTGCCGCTGGTCTTTACCGTTGCGGCTTCCGCGCGCATTCCCCTGCTCTATGTCGGCGTGCCGATGGCAGCGGCGCTCTCCGTGACGCACGGCTTCCTGCCGCCGCACCCGGGCCCAACCGCTATCGCCACTATCTTCCATGCTGATATGGGTAAAACCCTGCTCTACGGCACGCTGCTCGGCATTCCGACAGTGATCCTCGCCGGCCCGGTTTACGCTCGTTTCCTGAAAAATATCGATAAACCGATCCCGGAAGGGCTCTACAACTCAAAAACCTTTAGTGAAGAAGAGATGCCGGGCTTTGGCGTCAGCGTCTGGACATCGCTGGTGCCGGTGATCCTGATGGCGCTGCGCGCCGTGGCGGAGATGGTGCTGCCAAAAGGCCACGCGCTGCTGCCCTACGCTGAGTTCTTCGGCGATCCGGTGATGGCGACAATGATTGCGGTGCTGATTGCGGTCTTCACCTTTGGCCTCAATCGCGGCCGTTCGATGGACGATATCAACGACACGCTGACCAGCTCGATCAAAATCATCGCCATGATGCTGCTGATCATCGGCGGCGGCGGCGCGTTTAAGCAGGTGCTGGTCGACAGCGGCGTGGATAAGTACATCGCCTCAATGATGCATGCCACCAACCTCTCTCCGCTGTTTATGGCCTGGTCGATTGCCGCTGTGCTGCGTATTGCGCTCGGCTCCGCGACCGTCGCGGCGATTACCGCAGGTGGTATCGCGGCACCGCTGATCGCCACAACCGGTGTTAGCCCGGAACTGATGGTGATTGCCGTTGGCTCAGGGAGCGTGATCTTTTCCCACGTTAACGATCCGGGTTTCTGGCTGTTTAAGGAGTATTTCAACCTCACCATCGGCGAAACCATGCGTTCGTGGTCCGCGCTGGAAACCATTATTTCAGTATGTGGCCTGGTGGGCTGCCTGCTGTTAGGCATGGTGGTCTGAGGCAGGGATTGCCGGATGGCGCTTCGCTTATCCGGCCTACGAATATGATTCGGTGTGGCTGAAACCACTTGCCGGATGGCGCTTCGCTTATCCGGCCTACGAAGGTGATTCGGTGCTGCTGAAATCACGTGCCGGATGGCGCTTGCGCTTATCCGGCCTACGAAGGTGATTCGGTGCTGCTGAAACCAGGTGCCGGATGGCGCTTGCGCTTATCCGGCCTACAGGTTCGCTGTTACTGAAACGGCGTAGGCCGGATAAGGCGTAGCCGCCATCCGGCAACATACCCGGCGCATCACGCGACCGGGCATTTTTATTACCGTTTTCCGGCGGCCTTACGGCGACGATCGAGATCCTTAATCAGCCTGTTCACCGTCTCATCGGCAAACATCTCCTCCAGCGAAACCGCGAGCTTACGCCGCCAGTTTTGATACTGATCGCTGGTACCGGGCACGTTAACCGGCGACGACATATCCAGCCAATCCTCCGGTTGCAGCCCCAGCAGAGCGCTGTTGCTGTCCGCAATATAGCGCTGCAAACCGCGATTGAGGATCGACGACATCGGCATGCGTAACGCCTTTTTCCCCGCGCGCTGCGGCAAGCAGCCGTGCTGATGCAGCGCCGTCAGCAGCCCCTGTTTGGCCTGCTCACGATCGTCATATAAACCGCTCAGCAGCTCCTCATCCGGATAGAGGCCCAGCGTTTTGCCAAGGGTTAAATCGCCGCTCTCCCAGTAGCCGCGCAGGGTCGGCAGATCGTGGGTGGTGGCAACCGCCATCGACTGCGCCGGCCACGCTTTGGGAGCATGGAACACCTTATCGTCATTTTCGAAATAGAGCACTTTGTAGGAGTAAACGCCGCTGCGCCGCAGCTTGCCGACGATCTCCTGCGGAACAGTACCGAGATCTTCGCCAATCACCATGCACTGGTGACGGTGACTCTCAAGGGCGAGGATCGCCAGCAGATCGTCAACCGGATAGTGAACATAGGCCCCCTGATCCGCCGTTTCGCCGTAGGGGATCCACCACAGGCGCAGCATCGACATCACATGATCGATACGCAACGCGCCGCAATTTTTCATATTTGCGCGCAGCAGATCGACAAACGGCGCATAGCCACGCGACTGCATGACGTGCGGATCCATCGGCGGTAAGCCCCAGTTTTGCCCCAGCGGCCCGAGAATATCTGGCGGTGCGCCAACGGAGGCTTTCAGGCAGTAAAGCTCACGATCGCACCAGGTCTCTGCGCCGCCTTCCGCCACGCCAACCGCGAGGTCGCGATAGAGGCCAATCGGCATCTGGTAACCCTGGCTGGTTTGCCAGCACTCAGCGAACTGGGTAAATGCCAGCCACTGCAGCCAGAGGTAGAAATTGACCTCATCGGCATGCTGCTGGCAAAAGGCTTTAACTTCCGGGCTGTCGATGGATTGATAACCCTGCGGCCAGGCTGGCCAGCCCCAGCGCAGCGGATCTTCCTGCACCTGGAACGCGTGCAGCGCATCGAACGCCGCCTGCCAGTAGAGGCTGTCCCCCTCCTGCTCCACGAATGCGCGGAAGGCGGCGAACTGCTCATCCTCCTCACCGCGCTGGCTGAAGCCTTGCCACGCCATGCGCAGTGCCGTCAGCTTGAGCGCAGTGACCGCCGAATAGTCGACCCACTCGCTCTCGCGGGCAGCGCGCAGCGCCTTCTGGGTGGCGGCTTTTTTCCACCACGCCAGCGCCGCTTTGCTCTGGGCAAAATCCTCTACCGCGCTAACGTCGATATAGATAATGTTCAGCCAGCGGCGAGAGGACGGGCTGTAAGGGCTGGCGCTCTCAGGGTAAGCGGGATAGAGGGCATGAATCGGGTTGAGCCCGATAAACGCGCCGCCGCGCTCGCCGACGCCTGTGAGCATCTGTTTCAGATCGCCGAAATCGCCGATCCCCCAGTTGTTTTCGGAGCGCAGCGTGTAGAGCTGCACGCAGGCTCCCCATAATTTTTTACCGTCACGCAGCGCCTGCGGCTCATAACAGCGGGCGGGCGCGATAATCACCCGGCACGTCCACTGCTGCTTTTTCTGCGTCAGCGTCAGAGCGTGGTAGCCCAGCGCCAGGCCGCCCGGCAGCGGCAGATCGTCACCGCCGCTTATCTCGCCCTGGTAGATTTTTCCCGCTTCGGTCGTCAGCTGCCACTGGTATTGCCCCTTGCCGGAGACCACCAGCCGCTTCTTTTTACCGTGAATAAACACCTGTACCGCTGGCACAGGCGCAGCATTTACCGTCGCCGGGACAGGGTGCATCGCATCCAGTAACCGCTGTTTGGTCTGCGCACTGATGGACTGCGGTTTACCGTGCGCATTGATGTAATTTGGGCTGATTCCTGCCGTCAGCGCGGCCTGTTCCAGACGTTTACTCTGCATTGCGCTTCCTTAACGTTTTGCCTGCCAGATGCGGGTCTGGTAATCGCGGATCGAGCGGTCAGAGCTAAACATGCCGCAGCGCGCGGTATTGAGGATCGCCGCACGCGTCCAGGCCTCCTGGTCGCGATAGAGCACATCAACCTGCTTTTGCGCCTCGACATAGGCGGCGAAATCCGCCATCACCAGGTAGGGATCGCCGCCCTGTTTGCAGATGCTGTGCAGCATCTGGTCGAAGGCATGCTTATCGCCGCCGCTATATTTTCCGCTCTCCAGCTCTTTCAGCACCGCATCCAGCAGCTTATCTTTTTTACGCCACTTGACCGGGTCGTAACCTTTCGCTTTTAACGCCTTCACCTGCTCAACGGTGTGACCGAAGATGAAGATATTCTCTTCGCCCACCTGCTCAGCAATTTCAACGTTAGCGCCATCCAGTGTGCCGACCGTTAATGCGCCGTTGAGCGCCAGCTTCATGTTGCCAGTACCGGAAGCCTCTTTGCCCGCGGTTGAGATCTGCTCGGAGACATCCGCCGCCGGGATCAGTTTTTCCGCCGCCGAGACGCAATAATCCGGCAGGAACACCACTTTCAGCTGGTCGCCAATCGACGCATCGTTGTTAATTACGTCTGCCACTTTGTTGATAGCGTAGATGATATTCTTCGCCAGGTAGTAACCCGGCGCCGCTTTTGCACCAAACAGGAAGACGCGCGGCACGCGGTTCGCCTGCGGGTTTTCGCGGATCTCCTTATAGAGCGCAATGATATGCAGCAGGCCAAGGTGCTGGCGTTTGTACTCATGCAAGCGCTTGATCTGGATATCGAAAATTGCTTCAGGGTTGATCACAATACCGGTGCGCGCTTTAACAAATTCCGCCAGCCGCACTTTGTTTTGCCGCTTAATGTCGCGATAGTGCTGGCGAAACGCCGCATCGTCGGCGTACTTCTCAAGATTGATTAATTGATCGAGATCGTTGGCCCACTCTTTTTTCAGCGTCTTATCAAGCAGCGCGGCCAGCAGCGGGTTGCACTGTTTGATCCAGCGGCGCGGCGTAATGCCGTTGGTGACGTTATGGAATTTGCCCGGCCACAGCTGGTGGTATTCCGGGAAGAGATCTTTCACCACCAGATCCGAGTGCAGCGCCGCCACGCCGTTAACGGCAAAGCCGCCGACCACGCAGAGGTTGGCCATGCGCACCTGTTTGTCATGCACCACCGCCAGTTTTGCCCACACCGCTTTATTACCCGGCCAGGTCTGCTCAACCTGCGCTTTAAAGCGCTCATTGATGCGTTTGATGATCTGCATATGGCGCGGCAGCAGCGCTTTCACCAGCGACTCATCCCAGCGCTCCAGCGCTTCCGGCATCAGCGTATGGTTGGTGTAAGCAAAAGTACGGCTGGTGATCGCCCAGGCGTCATCCCAGCTCAGCTGATGCTCATCAAGCAGCACGCGCAGCAGTTCAGGAATGGCGATGGTTGGGTGGGTGTCATTCAGTTGGATCACTTCGTAATCCGGCAGTTGCGCCAGCTTGCGTCCGGCCAGGTGATGACGACGCAGAATATCTGCCACCGAGCAGGCGCACTGGAAATATTGCTGCATCAGACGCAGCTTCTTACCGGCCTGATGGTTGTCATTCGGGTAGAGCACTTTAGTGAGCTTTTCAGCGTCGATACCCGTCTGCTCCGCGCGCAGGAAGTCGCCGTCATTGAATTTGGTGAGGTTAAACGGATGCGCGTGAGTTGCCTGCCACAGACGTAGCGGCTGGGTAATGCCGTTGCGGTAGCCAATCACCGGCAGATCCCAGGCTTCGCCTACGAGGGTAAAGGCCGGTTGCCACTGCCCCTCTTTACTCACTTTGCCGCCAATGTTGACCTGCACATCCAGCTGTTCGTTGTGGCGGAACCATGGGTAGCTGCGGCGGTGCCAGTCATCCGGTGCTTCATGCTGCTGGCCGTCGACAAAGGATTGGCGAAACAGCCCGTACTGGTAGTTGAGGCCATAACCTGTGGCGGGCTGGCCGACGGTCGCCATTGAGTCGAGGAAACAGGCCGCCAGACGCCCCAGCCCGCCGTTACCGAGCGCCGGATCGATCTCCTCTTCCAGCAGATCGGTCAGGTGGATATCGTGCGCCTGTAATACGTCGCCGACCGCCTCATACCAGCCGAGGTTAAGCAGGTTGTTGCCCGTCAGGCGACCGATCAAAAACTCCATCGAGATGTAGTTAACGTGGCGCTGCTCCTTCGCCGCTTTTGGCGCAGGCTGCGCCGCCAACAGTTCCGCCAGCGCGCCGCTCACCGCATGCCACCACTGGCGAGTTGTCATTTCCGTTGCAGAGTGAACCCCAAAACGCTGCCACTGGCGCGTCAGGGCCGCTTCAAATTGCGCTTTATCAAACGTTGGCTTTGTCATAAAAATCCGGGTCCTATGTGAAGATAATCGACATTAGCGCTAGTGTGCAGATCTACGGGAATCACTTCCTCATCCTGGCGGGGATTAGACAGGGAGGAGTAGCGGGGATGAGCGAAAAAATGTGATCGCCGCCACCTAAAATTTTTATCGCACGGTGAGCCAATAATGAAATGCCGTTTCGGTAATAAATTGTTTTACGCGCACAGAGAACGCGGCGAAATAATATTTTATGCGCGGCGAGGTTACCGTTTCGCTAATTGCACGTTGCTTTTAGGCGACCCATTAATATGGCCTATTTTTCTACGGAAAATTTGCCCGTTTTTACGCCGCCGCCCGCCCTGCCTGGGCTGAATTTATTCGGCCCATAAATAGAACTGTGACATAGTGCAAATTCACAATCGTCAGATCCGGACATAACTTGCAATATTTCCTCATCTGTCCGAACGTATTGAGATTAATTACGAAGCACAAAAAAAATCGCATCTCAGTTCTCCCTCACAGTGAAGTGATAACTATGTTGATTCCGTCCAAATTAAGTCGCCCGGTTCGACTCGACCATACGGTGGTGCGCGAACGTCTGCTGGCGAAACTTTCCGGCGCCAACAATTATCGGCTTGCGCTGGTAACCAGCCCTGCGGGCTACGGCAAAACTACCCTCGTATCGCAATGGGCGGCGGGGAAAAGCGATGTCGGCTGGTTCTCGCTCGATGAGGGAGATAATCAGCAGGAGCGCTTCGCCAGCTACTTTATCGCCGCAGTGCAGCAAGCGACCGGCGGGCATTGCGCCAGCAGCGAAGTGATGGCGCAAAAACGCCAGTACGCCAGCCTGCCTTCACTCTTCTCACAGCTGTTTGTTGAACTGACCGAATGGCAGCGCCCGCTCTACCTGGTGATTGATGATTACCATCTGATTACCAACCCGGTGATCCACGATGCGATGCGTTTCTTCCTGCGCCATCAGCCGGAAAACCTGACCCTGATTGTGCTCTCGCGTAACCTGCCGCAGCTGGGGATTGCCAACCTGCGCGTGCGCGAACAGCTGCTCGAAGTGGGCAGCCAACAGCTGGCCTTCACTCACCAGGAGGCGAAGCAGTTTTTTGACTGCCGCCTGAATGCGCCGATCGAAGCGGCTGAGAGCAGCCGGCTTTGTGATGACGTTGCCGGCTGGGCCACGGCGCTCCAGCTGATCGCCCTCTCCGCCCGGCAAAACCACAGCGCACCGCATCACTCCGCGCGCCGCCTCGCGGGCATTAACGCCAGCCATCTCTCCGATTATCTGGTCGATGAAGTGCTCGATAATGTCGATCCCGCCACCCGCCAGTTCCTGCTCAAAAGCGCTCTGCTGCGCTCGATGAACGATGCGCTGATTGTGCGCGTCACCGGCGAAGAGAACGGGCAGATGCGGCTGGAGGAGATTGAGCGTCAGGGGCTTTTTTTACAGCGCATGGATGACTCCGGCGAGTGGTTTAGCTACCACCCGCTGTTCGGCAGTTTTCTGCGTCAGCGCTGCCAGTGGGAGCTGGCGACGGAGCTACCTAATATTCACCGCGCGGCAGCCGAGAGCTGGATGGCGCAAGGTTTCCCGAGCGAAGCGATCCACCATGCTCTGGCAGCGGGCGACGGCGTGATGCTGCGCGATATTCTGCTCAATCACGCGTGGGGTCTGTTTAACCACAGCGAGCTGAGCCTGCTGGAGGAGTCGCTAAAAGCGCTGCCGTGGGAGAGCCTGCTGGAGAACCCGCGGCTGGTGCTGCTGCAGGCGTGGCTGATGCAAAGCCAGCACCGCTATAGCGAAGTGAACACCCTGCTGGCACGCGCCGAGCAGGAGATGACGACCCAGATGGATGCCTCGCTGCATGGCGATTTCAACGCCCTGCGCGCCCAGGTGGCGATTAACGATGGCGATCCGGTGGAAGCAGAACGGCTGGCGATGGTGGCGCTCGACGAACTGCCGCTGGCTAACTACTACAGTCGGATTGTCGCCACGTCGGTGCATGGCGAAGTGCTGCACTGCAAAGGCGAGCTGGCCAATTCGCTGGCGGTGATGCAGCAAACCGAGCAGATGGCGCGCCGTCACGATGTCTGGCACTACGCGCTGTGGAGCCTGATCCAGCAGAGCGAAATCCTCTTCGCGCAGGGCTTTTTGCAGGCCGCGTGGGAGATGCAGGAGAAAGCCTTCGCGCTTATCCGCGAGCAGCATCTTGAACAGCTGCCGATGCATGAATTTTTACTCCGCATTCGCGCCCAGCTTCTGTGGGCGTGGGCGCGGCTCGATGAAGCGGAAGCCGCCGCGCGTCAGGGGATGGAGGTGCTCTCTGCACTGCAACCGCAGCAGCAGTTGCAGTGCCTGGCGCTGATTGTGCAGGTCTCGCTGGCACGTGGCGATCTGGATAACGCCCGCAGCCATCTGCACCGGCTGGAGAACCTGCTCGGCAACGGTCAGTATCACAGCGACTGGGTGTCGAACGCCGATAAAGTGCGAATGATCTACTGGCAAATGACCGGCGATAAAAACGCCGCCGCGCAGTGGCTGCGCCAGACGCCAAAACCAGCCTTTGCCAATAACCACTTCCTGCAGAGCCAGTGGCGCAACATTGCCCGTGCGCAGATCCTGCTGGGGGATTTTGACCCGGCGGAGATGGTGCTTGAGGAGTTAAACGAAAACGCGCGCAGCCTGCGCCTGATGAGCGATATCAACCGCAACCTGCTGCTGCTCAACCAGCTTTACTGGCACGCCGGGCGCAAAAACGATGCCCAGCGCGTGCTGCTTGAAGCGTTGCAACTCGCCAACCGCACCGGGTTTATCAGCCACTTTGTGATTGAGGGTGAACCGATGGCGCAACAGCTGCGCCAGCTCATTCAGCTCAACACGCTGCCGGAGCTGGATCAGCACCGCGCCCAGCGCATTCTGCGCGAAATCAATCAGCATCACCGGCATAAGTTCGCCCACTTTGATGAGAGCTTTGTCGAGCGCTTACTGACGCACCCGGAAGTACCGGAGCTGATCCGCACCAGCCCGCTGACCCAGCGTGAATGGCAGGTGCTGGGGCTTATCTATTCGGGATACAGCAACGAGCAGATCGCCGGTGAACTGGCTGTCGCCGCGACGACCATCAAAACCCATATCCGCAACCTCTATCAGAAGCTGGGCGTTGCCCACCGTCAGGATGCGGTGCAGCACGCCCAGCGGCTGCTGAAAATTATGGGTTATGGGGTATAAGGGCTAGCAGAGTTCCAGCTGCACATTGTTGTGGCTGATCACCTGCATCACGCCTGCGGGCGGCATCACATCGGTGTAGACCGCATCGACAAGGCTGATGCTGCCCATATTCACCATCGCATTACGGCCAAACTTCGAGTGATCCACCACCAGCATCACATGGCGCGAGTTCTCAATGATCGCGCGCTTGGTGCGCACTTCATGGTAGTCAAACTCCAGCAGCGAGCCGTCTGCATCAATGCCGCTGATGCCCAGGATGCCGAAATCGAGGCGGAACTGGGAGATAAAATCGAGAGTCGCTTCGCCGACAATACCGCCGTCGCGGCTACGCAGTTCGCCGCCCGCCAGAATGACGCGGAAATCCGACTTCTTCATCAAAGTATTAGCGACGTTAAGGTTGTTGGTGACCACCCGCAGTTCGCTGTGGTCGAGCAGCGCATGGGCGACCGCTTCCGGCGTGGTGCCGATATCGATAAACAGCGTCGCGCCATTGGGGATCTGCTCGGCCACGCGGCGGGCAATACGCTCTTTTTCCGCCGCCAGCGTCGTTTTCCTGTCGTGCCACGAGGTGTTTTCAGAGCTGGAAGGCAGCGCCGCACCGCCGTGGTGACGCAAGATTTTGTTCTGATCGGCCAGATCGTTCAGATCGCGGCGAATTGTCTGCGGGCTGACGGAGAACTGTTCGACCAGCTCTTCGGTGCTGACATATCCCTGTTGTTTAACCAGCTCGATAATCGCGTCGTGACGCTGTGTCTGTTTCATCATGTGTCCCTGGATAATTATGTTCGTTTTCGCACATTCTGCGAGTCCACCAGCGCCATCGCCAGGCCAATAACAATCCCTGCCGTATGCGCGCCGCTGGCAATGGCGAAGCCGGTTAAGCCGAACCATTCCGCCACCATCAGTAACACCGTAAAGATAAACAGGCCGTTCGGCAGCGCTACCTTCGGTTGCGGGTCGCGTATGCCGCGCAGCCAGACATAACCGATCAGCGCATAGACCACCCCGGAGAGGCCGCCGAACCAGGGGCCGGTAAGCTGGTGCTGCACAAAACCGCTCAACAGCGCGCTTATCAGCGTGATGACTACCAGCTTGCCGCTGCCGAGCCGCTTCTCCACTGCGCCGCCAAGATACCACCACCAGAAGAGGTTAAAGAGGATGTGCAGCAGCGAAAAGTGCATGATCGCGTGGGTGAAGTAGCGCCAGGCTTCAAAGCGCAGGCTCTCATCCCATGGCCAGGCGAGCCACGCCATCACGACTTCATCACCCATCACGTTCATCAGCAGGAAGACGATAATGCAGAGCACGGAGATGGCGATAGTGAGCGGTCCGCCGCGCTCGCGCAGGGCGGCTGAAAGAGGGAAACGGCGGTAGTGCAAACCGCTGTCGGTCTGGCCGGATTGCCAGCTTGCCGCCAGATAGCGCGGATCGGCAGGGTTTTCCAGAAAGCGCGCCAGCTCTGTGCGCACGCGTTCGGCCTGGCTTTCGTCCGCCAGCCAGATGTCGGTCTGCTCATGGTGCTGGATCGTCAGGATAACGCCCTGAGTCTGCATATAGTCGACAAACGCCTGGGCGACGCGGGGGTTAGCAAAAGAGGTAATCATCAACATGACGGGCGTCGCTTAGTCCATACAAAGAGAGACAGTATAGCGGAGAGTCGCGCTTCGCCTAAAGCGTGCCGTGCTCGACTTCTGCCGGGAAGTGGCGATGCCACGCATCGAAACCACCATCAACGCTGTAGACCTCTTCATAGCCCTGCTGCAACAGATATTGCGCGGCACCTTTACTGCTGTTGCCGTGATAGCACATCACCATCACCGGCGTGTCGAAATCGTTGTCGCGCATAAACGCGCCCAGCGTGTCGTTGGTGAGGTGAAACGCGCCCGGCGTATGGCCCATCGCGAAACTCTGCGGATCGCGGATATCGACCAGCACGGCCTGTTGCTGCTGCAATTTCTGGTGGGTCTCTTCGACATTAATACATTCAAACTGATCCATGGCGTTCTCTTTATTGACACGAATTATGGCTAGGCTGCGACAAGTGTACGTCGTGACCCCGGTGATGCGCCATTATGTTATGCATATCACTCTAAATTGTTTTTTTGATGTTACCAAAAGCGCGTTCCTTTGCTATTATGAGCGATATCGAACATTTTTGAGCTTTTACGAAAGTGCGTGAGGATAGCATGGAAACCAAAGATCTGATTGTGATAGGCGGGGGCATTAACGGTGCCGGTATCGCGGTTGACGCCGCAGGGCGTGGTTTATCCGTGCTCATGCTTGAGGCTCAGGATCTCGCCTGCGCGACCTCCAGCAACAGCTCTAAATTGATTCACGGTGGCCTGCGCTACCTTGAACACTACGAATTCCGCCTGGTGAGCGAAGCGCTTGCCGAACGTGAAGTGCTGCTGAAAATGGCACCGCACATCGCCTTCCCGATGCGTTTCCGCCTGCCGCACCGCCCTCACCTGCGCCCGGCATGGATGATTCGTATTGGTCTGTTTATGTACGATCACCTGGGTAAACGCACCAGCCTGCCGGCGTCGAAAGGGTTGCGATTTGGCTCAGAATCGGTGCTGAAACCGGAAATCGTGCGCGGATTCGAATATTCCGACTGCTGGGTCGATGATGCGCGCATGGTGCTGGCGAATGCGCAGATGGTTGAGCGTAAAGGCGGGAAAGTGATGACCCGTACCCGCGCCACCAGTGCGCGTCGTGAAAACGGCCTGTGGGTGGTGGAAGCGGAAGATATCGATACCGGCGAAAAATTTAGCTGGAAAGCGCGCGGTCTGGTCAACGCCACCGGCCCGTGGGTGAAAGAGTTCTTTGATGACGGCATGAAACTGCCTTCGCCATACGGCATTCGCCTGATCAAGGGCAGCCACATCGTGGTGCCGCGCGCCCATGCGCAGAAGCAGGCCTACATCCTGCAAAACGAAGATAAACGTATTGTCTTTGTGATCCCGTGGATGGATGAGTTCTCTATTATCGGTACCACCGACGTTGAGTACCACGGCGACCCGAAAAACGTGAAGATCGACGAAGATGAGATCAACTACCTGCTCAATGTCTACAACGATCACTTTAAGAAACAGCTGACGCGTGACGACATCGCCTGGACCTACTCCGGCGTGCGCCCGCTCTGTGATGACGAATCCGATTCGCCGCAGGCGATCACCCGTGATTACACGCTCGATATTCATGATGAAAACGGCAAAGCGCCGCTGCTGTCGGTCTTCGGCGGGAAACTCACCACCTACCGTAAGCTGGCGGAGCATGCGCTGGAAAAACTGACGCCGTACTACAAAGGCATCGGTCCGGCGTGGACCAAAGAGTGCGTCTTGCCCGGCGGCGATATCAACGGCGATCGTGAGGATTATGCGGCGAAACTGCGCCGTACATACCCGTTCATCAGCGAATCGCTGGCGCGCCACTATGCCCGTACTTACGGTAGCAACAGTGAACTGATTCTGTCGGGTATCACCAGCCTTGATGGCATGGGCGAGCACTTCGGTCATGAGCTGTATGAAGCCGAACTGCGTTACCTGGTCGAGCATGAATGGGTACGTCGCCTTGACGATGCCATCTGGCGTCGTACGAAACTTGGCATGTGGCTGAGTGAAGAGGAGCAGGCGCGTGTCGCGCAGTGGCTAACGCGCAATAACAAAGCGGAACTCTCTTTAGCTTCTTAAGCGTTAACATAAAAACCCGGTGGCCTGAAACCACCGGGTTTTCTTTTGCCTTTAGCTCAGCAGCGTAAAGGCGATCATCCCGATAATCGCACCGGTGGTCCCGAGGATGGTTTCCATCATTGTCCAGGTCTTCAGGGTTTGCGCTTCTGTCGCGCCAGTAAAGCGGCCATAGAGCCAGAAACCGGCATCATTCACATGGCTCACCACAATCGAACCGCCCGCGATACAGATGGAGAGTGCCGCCATCTGCGCGCCGTTGAAGTGCAGCTGTTCAATAACCGGCATTACCAGACCGACTGCGGTCAGACAGGCGACCGTTGCGGACCCCTGGATAATGCGCACCGCCGCCGCCAGCACGAAACAGGTCAGGGCAATCGGTAGACCCATGCCGGTTAACGCTTCACCGAGCGCTGGGCCAACGCCGGAATCGACCAGCACCTGTTTGAAGACGCCGCCCGCACCAATCACCAGCAGAATAATCCCCGCCGGTTGTAGCGCCTGGCCGCAAATCTCCATCACCCGATCTTTTTCCATCCCCTGACGCACCGCCAGACCGTAAATCGCTACCAGACAGGCAACCAGAATGGCGGTGAAGGGGTGACCGATAAACTCCAACCATTGATAGAGCGTGCTGTCTTCAGCCACGAAACGCGCGGCGATGGTTTTCATCCCCACCAGCACCAGCGGCAGCAGGATCAGCGCGAGGCTGAAGCCAAACGACGGCATTTTGCCTTCGCCGAGATGCGGCTCGCTAACATCGTCCGGAATATGCAATTCAACGTGGCGGCTAATAAAGTTGCCCCACAGCGGCCCGGCGACCAGCATGCCCGGGATCGCAGCGCAGAGGCCAATCAGGATCATCCAGCCGAAATCTGCATGCATCTGCGAGGCGAGCAGCATCGGCGCAGGCCCCGGCAGCAGAAATGCCGCCGCTGCCGCAACGCCTGCGAACAGCGGGATCACCAGTTTGACCAGGTTAGTGCCGGTGTGGCGCGCCATCGAGAAGGCAACGCTTATCAGCAGGACAATCGCCACTTCGAAGAAGAGCGGCAGGGCGCAAATCAGCCCGGCGAGGCCAATCGCATAGTGCGCGCGGCTGTGTCCGAAGGAGTTAAGCATTTTGACGGCGATTTGGTCCACCGCACCGGTCTCATGCAGGATTTTGCCGAACATCGCGCCAAGCGCTACCACAATGGCGAGGAACCCGAGCGTACCGCCCATCCCCTTTTCCATGGTCTGCGCGATTTTCGTTAGCGGCATACCGGAGAAGAGCCCGGCACCAATCGACACCACCATCAGCGCAACGAAGGCGTGCATTCGCGCTTTCATCACTAAAAACAGCAGCAGTAAAACAGAACCGACGGCGGTTAATACCAGCGTTAATGTACTCACTGCTCACGGCCTTTGGTTATCACTTCAATGGTGCTGGCGACCACGCCATCAAGCGGTTGGTCAATGTTCACCACCAGCACATCGCGTTCATCTTCGCCCGGCTCCTGCAGCGTTTCGAACTGGGTGACCAGCATCTGCGTTTTGAAGAAGTGGCCTTTACGCGCTTTCAGGCGGCTTTCGATAACATCGAATTCGCCCTTCAGGTAGATAAAGGAGAGGTTAGGATTACCGGCGCGCAGCTGGTCGCGGTAGTGCTTTTTCAGCGCCGAGCAGACGATCAGCGACACTTTGTTGGTGCGCTGCATAGCGAAGGCGGCATCGTTCAGCGCCTGCAACCACGGTTTGCGGTCATCGTCGTTCAGCGGCTCGCCGGAGGCCATCTTGTTGATGTTGCTCCGCGGATGGAGAAAGTCGCCGTCGAGAAACGCGGCTTTAAGCTGATACGCGACTTCGCTGGCAACCGCTGATTTGCCGCTGCCTGAAACGCCCATCAGAACGAAAACATGGTGATCAAGGTTTGTTGTGCTCAAAGGGAAGCCCCCACGGGTGCAAGAGTGATTGTTACGGGTAACTGTTATCGGTAACATTGTCCTGTCGCGATCCCAGAGAAGCAATATCCACAGCGGTCAGAGATAAATAAGTGTGAGCTACTTCAAATTTGTCAGACTAAATAGATCCACCCGGTGACAAAGTGAAACCTAAATCTAACATCTTTGGCGTAACTGCTTCACCACGGATACGCGCCAGCAGCCGTTCCGCACCAATGCGCCCCATGCGCTCACGCGGCGTCAGCACGCTTGCCAGACGCGGCTCCATCACCTGACCAATGTCATGCCCGTGGAACCCGGCAATCGCCATATCTTGTGGGATCTTCAGCCCCAGACGCTGGCACTCAAACGCGGCGCCGACGGCAAGGTCATCGTTAGTACAGAAAATCCCATCAAGCTGCGGATACTCGCGGCGCGCCTGGCGCATTAACTCAATGCCGGCGGTATAAGAGGAGGATTGTTCCACCATCACACTGTACGGCGTCAGCCCCGCATCCAGCATCGCCTGCTCGTACCCCTTCTGTTTGATGATAGTACGTTCATCCAGACGTGCACCGAGATAGGCAACACGACGATGGCCGCGCGCAAGAATGGCGGCGGTAATTTGCCTGGCGGCCTCAAAGTTATCAAAGCCAACGGCGATATCGAGGCATGGAGATTTGCTGTCCATCAATTCCACAACCGGAATGCCCGCCACTTCGATCATTTTCAGCGTGCGCGGCGTGTGGGTGCGTTCGGTGAGGATCAGTCCATCGATGTTCCAGGAGAGCATCGACTCCAGCCGCTCCTCCTCCATTTCCGCTTTGTAGCCATAGTGCGCCAGCATGGTTTGATAACCGTGCGCGTCGGTGACGCTTTCAATGCCGCGAAGCACTTCAGCGAAGACCTGGTTCGTCAAAGAGGGGAGAAGCACGCCAATGGCGCGGCTGGTGGCGTTGGAGAGAATATCGGGTGCGCGGTTGGGGATATAACCCAGTTCATCAAGGACAGCGGCGATTTT
This sequence comes from Kosakonia sp. 1610, assembly GCF_050435845.1. NCBI lineage: Bacteria > Pseudomonadati > Pseudomonadota > Gammaproteobacteria > Enterobacterales > Enterobacteriaceae > Kosakonia > Kosakonia sp. 1610. The sequence goes on from NZ_JBNDKZ010000006.1 coordinate 79,459, forward strand.
GCCCCGTAAAGCGACGGAAACCTGTTCCGGGTTACGCAAAAAACGGCTGACCGTCATTTTGGTCACGCCTACGCGATCGGCCACATCCTGTAGTACGGGTCTTTTCTTTTTCATCGCCCTGATAATTTACGCAAAAGAGAGGGGTGCGCAGTTTATCACGGACAATGCGCAATCCTGCGGTCAAAAACCCCAGGATTGCGCGATTTATTTACGCCACATCACACCGGCGGCAGATCGAAGAGCAGGATTTCGCTATCGCTGTCGGCATGTACTGAGATCGCCTGCTCATCCCAGATAGCGAGGCCATCACTGGTGGTCGCTTTGGTGCCATTAATGGTGACTTCACCTTTTACGACCTGGATCCAGACGCGGCGTTCGGCGGCGATCTGATGTACAGACTGCTCATCTTTCAGCAGTGCCCAGCGGTAAAGCTCCATATCCTGATGCACTTTCAGCGAACCGTCGCGCGCATCCGGCGAAAGCACCAGCTGTTTGCCCTGCGTAGCGTCAAAGCGGCGCTGCTCGTAGCGCGGCTCGATGCCGTTAGTTTCCGGAATGATCCAGATTTGATACAGGCGCAGACGATCGGTTTTGCTCGGGTTGTACTCAGAGTGGCGTACCCCGGTACCGGCGCTCATGATCTGGAATTCGCCCGCCGGAACCTGCTCTTTGTTACCCATGCTGTCCTGATGCTCTACCGCACCTTCCAGTACATAAGTCAGGATTTCCATATCTTTATGCGGATGGGTCCCGAAGCCCTGCCCCGCATCGATAACATCATCGTTAATCACGCGCAGCGCTGAAAAACCCATGAAGTTCGGATCGTAATAGTTAGCAAACGAGAAGGTGTGCCAGGAGTCCAGCCAGCCATGGTTAGCGTGTCCGCGGTCATTTGCTTTGCGTAAGAAGATCATCTTGTTTACCCCGTCTGTTTTCGATGGGGTAAGTGTGGACGCAATCATTGCCCAATCATAGAGGGTGAAAATTGACTCCTCTGTTCAAAAAAAGTGAACAAGCGCAGAGGAGCCATTCAGCCTTAGTTGGCGAGGGTTATCGTGGCAGGTGACGCCTGCTCAAACGCGCGTTCCAGCAGCTCGAGGTTGGTAAGAACGTCAGTTTCCTTGACGTAATTTTCCGCGCCGTTCGTCAGCGTTTCATAGAGCGCATCGTAGACGCGCCCGTAGTCGCCTGGCTCGGGCGAAATCTCTTCACGCACCGTTTCGCCCGCCTCGTTGACGTACTCCAGAATGCCCACGCTGTCATCTGCGGCAAAGCCCGCATCGCCCGGCATGATATTCGCCTTCAGGCTGGTCTCCTGCTGATCGACGCCATATTTAACGAACGAGCCTTTACGGCCATGGACGATAAATTTCGGGTAATCGATTTTGACCAGATGGCTGGTTTTCACAATCGCTTTCAGATCGCCATAGAAGAGTTGTGTTTCAAACGTATCGTCAGGATTGGCTTTATTGCGCAGGCTGCGAATGTCGTACGCGGCATGATCCGGGCGGCCAAACAGCGAGATAATCTGATCCATGGTGTGCACGCCAAGGCCATAAAACGAGCCATCCTGCGGCAGACCCGGCTTGCTTTCCGCTTGTGGGCGGTAGTAGTCAAAATGACTTTCGATCTCGACGATTTCACCCAGTTTGCCGCTCTCAATCACCTTTTTGGTGGTGAGGAAGCAGGAGTCGAAACGGCGATTTTGATACGGCGTCACCGTCAGGCCTTTGCTTTTCGCCAGCTCAAATAGCGTGATCGCTTCAGCCATGGTCGGCGTGAAAGGCTTCTCGACCAGCACGTTTTTACCCGCTTCCAGCGCGCGTTTTGCATAGTCGAAATGGCTATCAGCATGGGTACAGACGATCACCAGTTTGACCTGCGGATCGTTAAGCACTTCATCCAGATCGCTGGTGAAGTGGATGTGCTGATAATCAGGATGTTGCTCCTCTGGCTTCGGATGGCGGCGGAAGATGTGCGCCACGTGCCAGCTGGCTTTACGGTTAAGAACATAAGGCAGGTGATAACGGGTGGTGCTTTTACCAAACCCAATAAATGCGCAATGTAGAGTCATCGTGTCGTCCTTTGCAGAATATCTCTCTTTACCTTAGACCAGGCGCGGCGAGAGCTAAAACCAGAAGCTTCTATTTATCGATTATTGTTATGTTTTTAAGCCATTTATAAATTCCGATTTTTCCTCCACGCTCTTGATCGCCACCCCTAATTCCCGCATAAAACACGCGGCAATATCCTTTTGCCCCTTTCATAAGTCAGAAGCACCCACCACGCAGGGAGTTGCGCGCAATACAGCATGGATAAGCACTACTGGTATTTAAATCTCGCTCTTGCTTTTTGGGCCTTCGCGCTGGGGAGCTGGTGCATTGACGCACGGCTCTGGGCACTGGTTGCGGCATCGCTAACGCTTCTCGGCTTCTTCTTACACTTTGTACAACATCAGGTTAACGCTATGTTTGGTAAAGAGAAAACCCCAAAAACGCCCCCACTACAACCGATTGCAGCCTCACTGATTAACGAAAAAGAGGCGCTGCGCGATGAGAAGCAGAACACGGTTGTTGCCAGCGGCACCAACTTTGTCGGCAACATTACCTCGAACGGGCAAGTGCATATTTACGGCACGCTTACCGGCAATATCGAAGCGAAAGACAACATTATCCGCATCATGCGCAACGGCGTGGTTGAAGGTAACCTCTCCTGTCGCGAACTGTTTATTGATGGCACGGTAAACGGCGAGTGCAGCAGCGACACGCTGAATATTGAGGAGAATGGCAACATCAACGGTACGCTGACCTACAGCGCGTTGACCATCAAGAAAGGTGGCACCTTCTCAGGCCAGGCGAAACTCACTGCGCCGATCGCGAAATTAAGCGTTGAGAAAGAGAAGAAGCGAGCCGCTGAATAGCAGGTAAAAAAAAGCCAGCACCCGGCTGGCTAAGAAATACTGGAAGCAATGTGAGCAATGTCGTGCTTTCAGGATTACCGTACGGTTTCCCTGAACGCATGGCAATAATAATCATTATCATTCGCACTTGTCTACCCCCTGTGACAAAAAATGGCAGTTGACGCTTCGCCTGAAAGACCGGAATGTGAAAGCTAACCCAACCAACAGGAGAAGCAGGATGAGCGAGACAGTGATACGCCACGCTGAAATGCACGATGTCGAACCGTTACGACAGATTTACGCGCAGCCCGAGGTGTATCAAAACCTACTCCAGCTACCTCATCCCTCTTCCGACCACTGGCATAAACGCCTGACGCCGCAGCCGGGACGCCGGGATCTGATTGCCACGCTTGATGAGCGGGTAGCGGGCCATCTCGGTTTAATGGTCGAGCAGAACCCGCGTCGCAGCCACGTCGCCAGCTTTGGCATTATGGTTGCGCCTCAGTTTCAAAACCGCGGCGTCGCCAGCGCGTTAATCAACGAGATGGTGCAGTTGTGTGATAACTGGCTGCGCATCGACCGCATTGAGCTGTCGGTGTATGCCGATAACGCACCCGCGCTGGCGGTCTACCGCAAATTTGGTTTTGAAGTGGAAGGCACGGCGAAACGCCACGCCCTGCGTAACGGCGAGTATGTCGATTCGTACTATATGGCGCGTATGAAGGGCTAAAAGATCCCTCTCCCGGTCGGGAGAGGGAGATTTCTTTAATATCCTGCGGTTAAATCATCTACCGAACGCGGATCGGACGCACCATACAGCGTGCCATCCGGCCCAACCATAATGCTCTGCGTACTGCCCATTGAGGCTTTCACCGCAACTTTCTGCCCCTTCTGCTCCAACAGTTTCAGGGTGTCAGGGCTGAAGCCCTTCTCTACGCGCAGTTCGTCCGGCAACCACTGATGATGGAACCGTGGCGCATTGGTCGCTTCGGCAACGTTCATTCCATAATCGATGGTATTCACTACCATTTGCAGCACGGTAGTGATAATCCGGCTGCCGCCAGGGCTACCGGTGACCAGCCAGGTTTTACCATCTTTCAACACAATAGTTGGCGACATGGATGAGAGCGGACGCTTGCCGGGCCCGATAGCATTCGCATCGCCGCCCACCAGGCCATAAACATTTGGCACGCCCGGTTTGGCGGAGAAGTCATCCATCTCGTTGTTCATCAGAATACCGGTATTACCGGCCACAATGCCGCTACCAAACACGGTATTCAGCGTATAGGTCACCGCAACGGCATTCCCCTCTTTATCCACCACCGAGAAGTGCGTGGTCTGGTTACTCTCATAAGGTTCCAGCTTGCCAGGGCGGATCTGGCTGGAGGGGCGCGCTTTATTGACATCAATCTGTTCAGCAATCGATTTGGCGTACGCTTTGTTGGTTAGCGCCTGCCACGGCACTTTGACAAAATCGGGGTCGCCGAGGTATTCAGAGCGGTCGGCGTAGGCATATTTTTCCGCTTCCGCCATTACCTGCATCGCATCGGCGCTGCCGAAGCCATATTTCGCGAGGTCGAAATTCTCCAGGATGTTGAGGATCTGAATGATATGGATCCCGCCAGAGGATGGCGGCGGCATAGAGTAGACCTGATAACCGCGGTAGTCGCCGCTCACCGGCGTACGCTCAACGGCTTTATAATTCGCCAGATCCTCTTTGGTGATCAGCCCGCCGTTTTTGCTCATCTCCTGGGCGATCTGCTCTGCCGTTGTGCCTTTATAGAAACCATCCGGCCCCTTTTCAGCAATCAGCTCAAGGCTCTTCGCGAGGTTGGCTTGCACCAGCTTGTCACCCTTCTTCAGCGGCTGGCCCTCTTTCCAGAAGATCGCCTTGCTGGTGTCGTGATTTGGCAGCACTTCACTGCCGTAGGTTTTGAGATCGTCCGCCAGCGCATCGTTAACCGTAAAGCCCTGCTTCGCCAGTTTGATGGCAGGCTGCACCACCTTTTTCAGCGGCAGCGAGCCGTACTTCTCCAGCGCCAGCGAGAAGCCGGCGACCGTGCCGGGCGTACCGGAAGCGAGATGGGAGGTCAGGGATTTTTTGCTGTCCGGGTTGCCCTGCTCATCAAGAAACATATCGCGCGTGGCGGCTGCGGGTGCCATTTCGCGGAAATCGATCGCCGTGACCTTGCCCTCTTTGGTGCGGATCATCATAAACCCGCCACCGCCCAGATTGCCCGCCTGCGGATGGGTCACCGCCAGCGCATAGCCGACCGCGACCGCCGCATCGACCGCATTACCGCCCTCTTTGAGGATCTCCACACCCACGCGGGTCGCGGCTTCATCCACAGAGGCCACCATCCCCTGATGGGCTACTACCGGATGAAAGACATCGGCTTCTACCCCATACGAAACGGGGGCTGGCGCGGGTGCCTGAGCAGGCGGCGGCGCAGCGCCGACACTGAAACATGCTCCCGCCGTCAGCGCGGCGATTGCCGCCCAACGCGCAAACTGCTGTTTGATCATCGTCGTTCTCCACAAAGAAGGGCTACAGTTCCCGCTTAAGTCTGGTTCACAATGCGCAAAAAATCATGGTCATGCAGGAATGCGACTAAACTTAGGGGCAGGCCTCAACGGGAGGAGATGAGAATGAAACGCCTTGTAATTGTGGCAGCACTGCTGCCGTTTACCGCTTTCGCACAGCCGCTTAACCCGACAAATAACCCGAATCAACCGGGGTATGTCGTGCCAAGCCAGCAGCGGATGCAGACGCAAATGCTCAACCAGCAACAGCAGCAGCAAGGGTTACTGAAACAGCAGCAGCAGACTCAGAGCCGCCAGCAGCAACAGAACCTGCAAATGCAGATGAACGATAATTCACAGCGAATAAGGCAGGCTCAGCCGGGGGAGCTCGACCCCGCCCACCAGCAAGTGCTCCCCAACAGCAACGGCGGGATGTTAAGCCAGGGCAGCAGTAGCGGTGGCGGGATGCTCAGTCAACAGAGTAGTAACAACGCAGGAGCGTTGAACCAGAGCAGCAGTAACGGGGGCGAAATGCTAAGCCAGGAAAGCGGCGGCGGCGGAATGTTACATCCGCAAAACAGCGCCAGCGGTTCGACCCTGCAGCAGCCGCATATGCTGCCGCAGACCCAAACGCAAAGTGGCGGCATGCTGCACAGCACACCGCAAACCACTACGCCTTAAGCGCCAAAGTGGGGCCCGATAGCGTCAATATTATCCGTACAGATGCAATCGACGCCCCACGCCAGCAACTCCGCCGCACGCGCCGGTTGATTCACCGTATAAACCAGGATGCGCAGACCGGCGTCGCGTAGCATGCGAACGCGCGCTTCATCAAGCAATTTGTGGTTGAGATGAATAGAGGTGCAGGCCAGGCGATCGGTCACCTCCTGCCAGTCATCGCGCCAGGCATCCAGCAGCAGACCGCGCGGCAGTTCCGGTGCGGCCTGTTGCGCCGCTTCCAGCGCATCGATCTCAAACGACGAGAGCAGCGGCGGGGTCATCTCTGACCACAACTCGCGGGCAGCAAGCGCAACGGCTTTGCCCGTCAGCGGGCCGGTTCCGGTCGTCGGTTTGATTTCAATATTTGCCATCATGCCATGCTGCTGGCAGCGCTGCGCCACCTCCGACAGCAGCGGCAACGTCTCGCCTTTAAACTCGCCGCTGTACCAGCTCCCGGCATCAACTTTCAGCAGATCGCTCCACGCCAGCTCGCCCGCCACGCCCCAGCCATTGCTGGTGCGCTCCAGGTTGTCATCATGCAGCAGGAAGATCTGCCCATCTTTTGATAATTTGGCGTCAAATTCGATCATTGTGTGGCCATATCTGGCGCCGACATCGATCGCTGCCAGGGTGTTTTCCGGGGCCAGTTTTCCACCGCCGCGATGGGCGACGATGCGGGGATAGGGCCAGTTATTCATACGCGTTGTCCTGTTTCACCATCGAATAAGTGCAGGTGATGTTCCGCCAGATGCAGCCACAGCGTGCTGCCGGGTGCCGGGCGCTCCTGATGCGACAGACGCGCCACCAGTTTCTGCTCACCCCAGCGGCCATGGGCCAGATTATCCGCGCCGAGCATCTCCAGCGTATCCATCACCAGCGGTACGCCGCCTGCGGCTTGTGAGCTTAGCGCAATATGTTCCGGGCGGATACCCAGCGTCATTTTCCGCCCGGCATAACCGCGATAGTGCCAGTTAATCGGCAATGCCATGCCGCTTGCCAGTTCAAAGTGAGTGCCGGTCTGGCTGATGTGCCCATCGAGTAAATTCATCGCCGGGCTGCCGATAAAGCTCGCGACAAAACGGCTGGCGGGCTTTTCATACACCTCAACCGGCGTACCGATCTGCTCGGCGACGCCTTTATTCATCACCATCACGCGCTGTGCCAGCGTCATCGCTTCCACCTGATCGTGGGTGACATAGAGCGAGGTGGTGTTAAGGCGGCGATGCAGCTGCTGCAACTCAAGGCGCATCTGCACGCGCAGCTTGGCATCAAGGTTGGAGAGCGGTTCATCGAACAGAAAGACCGCCGGATCGCGCACAATCGCGCGGCCCATCGCCACGCGCTGGCGCTGACCGCCGGAGAGTTCGCGCGGGCGACGTTTCAGCAGGCCTTCAAGCTCCAGAATACGCGCCGCTTCCGCCACGCGTCCGGCAATATGCGCTTTGCCCATACCGCGGATTTTCAGCCCCCAGGCCATGTTCTCCTCCACGCTCATGTGCGGATAAAGGGCATAGTTCTGGAACACCATCGCGATACCGCGATCTTTCGGCTCCTTCTCCGTGACGCGCTGGCGGTCAATCCAGATATCGCCGCCGGAGACGCGCTCCAGCCCGGCAACCATGCGCAGCAGCGTCGACTTTCCGCAGCCCGACGGGCCAACCATGACAATAAATTCGCCGTCGGCCACATCCAGCGTCAGCGGCTCAATCACCTGAGTTTTGCCGCCGTCCCAACTTTTTGTCACTGCCTGTAATTTTAGAGATGACATCTTATTTCTCACTGTCGACCAGACCGCGCACAAAGGCGCGCTGCATGGTTAAAACGATAACAACCGGGGGGATCAGCGTCAGCAGCATCGCGGCCATCACCTGGTTCCACTGCGTCGTGCCCTCGCCGCTCGACATCATCCCTTTAACGCCCGCCACGGCGGTGCCAAGGTTGACGTCGCTGATGATCAACAACGGCCATAGATACTGGTTCCAGCCGTAGATAAAGGTGATGACGAACAGCGCCGCAAGATTGGTGCGCGACAGCGGCAGCACAATGTCGCGGAAAAAGCGCATGGGCGAGGCGCCATCAATGCGCGCGGCTTCGATTAGTTCATCCGGCAGCGTCATAAAGAACTGGCGGAAGAGAAAAGTCGCGGTAGCAGAGGCCATCAGTGGCAAGGTCAGGCCGGTATAGCTGTCGAGCATCTTAAGATTGGCGATCACTTCCACCGTCGGGAAGATGCGCACCTCTACTGGCAGCATCAAGGTACTGAAGATCATCCAGAAGAAGAGGTTTCGCAGCGGAAAACGAAACCAGACGATGGCGAAGGCCGAGAGGATCGAAACTGAGATTTTCCCTACGGTTATCACCAGCGCCATGATGAAACTGTTAGTCAGCATCAGCCAGAAGGGCGCGCTGTGGGGACCGACGCCGTTAATCCAAATCGCGCGCAGGTTCTCCCACAGATGGCCGCCGGGGATCAGCGTCATCGGCGTGTCGTACACCGCGTTATTATCAAGCGTGGCAGTGACAAACGCGACGTAGAGCGGAAACAGCACCACCGCAACGCCTAAGATAAGCATGATATGGCTGAACAGCGTCAGCCCTGGGCGATTCTCAATCATTGGTAGCGCACCTTACTTTCGACATAACGGAACTGCACCACCGTCAGCACAATCACCAGCACCATTAGGATCACCGACTGCGCCGCAGAGGTGGAGAGATCCAGCCCGGCAAACCCTTCGCGGTAAATCTTATAGATAAGCGTAGTGGTCGCCTGCACCGGGCCACCGGCGGTCGCCGCATCGATAACCGGGAACGTATCGAAGAAGGCGTAGACGAGGTTGACCACCAGCAGAAAGAAGCTCACGGGTGCGATCAGCGGCAGTGAAAGCTTGAAGAAACGGCGAATGGGTCCAGCGCCATCAATGGCAGCGGCTTCCACCAGCGAGCGGGGAATGGATTGCAACGCGGCGAAGAAGAAGAGGAAGTTGTAGCTGATCTGCTTCCAGACCGAGGCGAACACCACTAAAAACATCGCCTGACCACTGTTCTGCGCATGGTTCCAGTCATAGCCAAACTGCTCAAGAAAGTGCGTAATCAAGCCGCGTCCGGGATTGAACAGAAAGATCCACAATACGGCGGCAACGGCAGGTGCCACGGCATAGGGCAGCAGCATCAACGTCTGGTAGATGCGGCTGCCGCGCACCACGTTATCCACCAGCGCGGCAAAGAACAGCGAGACCAACAGGCCGCTGAAGGTGACCATCGCGCTAAAACGGATTGTTGTCCAGAAGGCGTCGAGGTAGTAGCTGTCGTGGAACAGCGCGGTAAAGTTATCCAGCCCGACAAACTGACTGGAGAGACCAAAGGGATCGACGCTCTGCACGGAGTACCACAGCGCTTCGCCCGCAGGCCAGAGAAAGAAAATCACTGTAATCGCCAGCTGCGGCGCGACGAGCAGATAGGGTAGCCAGCGTGAACGAAACACCGGACGGGATGCGGACATAGCAAGACTCTTTTTGAAAATGCCGGGGGGCGGCAACGCGATAGATTGACCGATTTACAGGCCGGACAAGCGCTGCGCTTATCCGGCCCTTAATACATTAAGACTTGGTCGACTGCTGGAAACGGCGCAGCAACTGGTTACCGCGCTCAACCGCAGAGTCAAGCGCCTGTTGCGGGGTCTTCTTACCGGTCCACACGCTCTCCAGCTCTTCATCAAGCACGGTGCGGATCTGCGGCATATTGCCCAGACGCAGCCCTTTGGTGAAGGCCAACGGCGGCTTGTTCAGCATCTGGCGCGTGGCGATATCCGCCCCCGGGTTTTTGTCATAGAAACCCTGCTGGCGCGTCAGATCGTACGCGGCCTTGGTGACAGGCAGATAACCGGTTTTCTGATGCCACTCGGCAGCGATTTCTGGTTTAGTCAGGAAGTCGAGGAACTGCGCCACGCCTTTGTAAGTCGCGTCATCTTTGCCCTTCATTACCCACAGGCTGGCACCGCCGATAATGGCGTTTTGCGGCGCGCCCTTCACGTCGGCGTCGTAGGGCATCATGCCGACCCCGTAGTTAAATTTCGCATAGTGGCGAATATCAGCCAGCGAACCGGATGAGGCGGTGGTGATGGCGCAGTCGCCGTTATAGAACTTCTCGGTGGATTCATCTTTACGGCCAAAGTAGCTGAATTCGCCTTTCTTGTTCAGCTCTTCCAGCATGGCGATATGTTTCACCTGCTCCGGCTTATTGAACTCCAGCACCGCATCGGTACCGTCAAAACCGTTGTTTTTAGTAGCGACCGGCAGACCGTGCCAGGCGCTAAAGTTCTCGATCTGGATCCAGCCCTGCCAGCCGCTGGCGTAACCGCACTTCATGCCCGCCGCTTTTAGCTTCGCGGTGTAGGCCGCCAGATCCTGCCAGGTCTTTGGCGGTTGATCCGGGTTCAGGCCTGCTTTTTTGAAGGCATCTTTATTGTAATAAAGCACCGGTGTGGAGCTGTTAAACGGTTGAGAGAGCAGATGCCCGGTTTTTGAATCGGTGTAGTAACCCGCAACGGTCGGCACAAACTGGCTTTCGTCAAAGGTGATACCGGCATCTTTAAAAACTTCGTAAACCGGCTTAATCGCTTTCGAGGCCATCATCGTCGCGGTACCAACCTCGTAAACCTGCAGCAGCGCCGGCGCATTGCCGGTGCGGAAGGCGGCAATGCCCGCGCTCAGGTTCTGCTCGTAGTTGCCTTTATAGACCGGAACGATTTTGTAGTCAGGGTGGGAATCATTAAAACGTTGCGCCAGGGAGTCGACCTCTTTGCCTAACTCGCCCTCCATGGAGTGCCAGAACGGGATAGTGGTTACGGCCATGGCATTGCCAGCAAAAACAAATCCCAGCGCCAGACCCAAAGCTGTATGTCGTAACGTCGTCATTGTGCTCTCTCTTGTTATACGGGATGCGCGATATCACGCGTTTTGTGCTCGCGAGGTAACATGACACGCTCGAATGACAGAAAAATAACTTTTTAATTACAAAAGCATGACAGCCAGGCGTCAGGCAGATGTCGTGCAAGTGATGGAAAGATGAAGGAAAAATGGCGGTTCAGACAAAGGGCTTCCCGGCGAACCAGGAAGCCCTTTAAGCGGCGCTCGAAGGCAACGCTGCAACAACATCATCGCACCTGAAAGGCAGGGATTGCTCCCTGCCCCAGGTCGCTACTTACCGGATTCGTAAGCCATCAAAGCCGCCACCTCTCTCTCCTTGTCCCGGTAGCGAAGCTCGCACAGGGATTTGCGGGTCAGATAGGTGAATATCAGCAGCGTGAAGCAGAGAATAAACACGCAGCAGATAAAAGTTTGCGGGATTTTCATCGCCTATAACTCCTTGCCTTTCAGCAGGTAAGAGGCTACGCTGACGTTGTTGATGCGTTGGTGTAGCCTCGGGTTAATTGAAAAATTGACTCGGGGCTTTCATCTTTCTGCCTCACAACATTTCTGCGTATTACTTCTAAATGCAGCCCATGAGGCAAAAAGCCTCAAGCGCCGCCCGCATCATATCCCGGCCACACGCCATACTTCATGGCTGAAATATATTTTTCAGATTTAAACCCGATCGCTTATGTTACTGTTTTCGATAATAAAAAAGGGCTTCCCGGCGAACCAGGAAGCCCTTTAAGCGGCGCTCGAAGGCAACGCTGCAACAACATCATTGCACCTGAAAGGCAGGGATTGCTCCCTGCCCCAGGTCGCTACTTACCGGATTCGTAAGCCATCAAAGCCGCCACCTCTCTCTCCTTATCCCGATAGCGAAGCTCGCACAGGGATTTGCGGGTCAGATAGGTGAATATCAGCAGCGTGAAGCAGAGAATAAACACGCAGCAGATAAAAGTTTGCGGGATTTTCATCGCCTATAACTCCTTGCCTTTCAGCAGGTAAGAGGCTACGCTGACGTTGTCTATGTGTTAGTGTAGCCTCGGGTTAATTGAAAAATTGACTCGGGGCTTTCATCTTTCTGCCTCACAACATTTCTGCATAACTTCTTAAAGCACAGCCATGAGGCAAAAAGCCTCAAGCGCCGCCCGCATCATATCCCGGTCATACGCCATACTTCCTGGCTGAAATATATTTTTCAGATTTAAACCCGATCGCTGATGTTACTGTTTTCACTAATAAAAAAGGACTTCCCGGCGAACCAGAAAGCCCCTTATTTGCGCAGCTTCACTTCCTTGCCTTTCAGCAGGTAAGAGGCTACGCTGACGTTGCTGATGCGTAAGTGTAGCCTCGGGTTAATTGAAAAATTGACTCGGGGCTTTCATCTTTCTGCCTCACACCATTTCTGCATAACTTCCTGAAGCACAGCCATGAGGCAAAAAGCCTCAAGCGCCGCCCGCATCCTGTTGCGAACCCTTTCGCTGTACATGGCGGAAGTGCATTTTTCAGAAAAAAACCGGCCCTTGCGAGGCCGGTTTTTATGTTTTTACTTCAACGTGTTAGCCGCCGAGGTAAGCACTTCTCACCGCTTCATTCGCCAGTAGCGCATCGCCGGTATCTTCAAGCACCACATGCCCGTTCTCCAGCACATAGCCGCGATCGGCGAGCTTCAGCGCCTGGTTAGCGTTTTGCTCCACGAGGAAGATAGTCATTCCCTCTTTACGCAACTGCTCAATGGTGTCGAAGATCTGTTGGATGATAATCGGTGCCAGCCCGAGGGACGGCTCATCCAGCAGCAGTAGGCGCGGCTGGCTCATCAGCGCGCGGCCTATCGCCAACATCTGCTGTTCACCACCGGACATGGTACCGGCGCGCTGTATGCGGCGTTCATGCAGACGCGGGAAGAGTTCATACACCCATTTAATACGCGTCTGGTATTGATCGCGGTGGGCGAAAAAGCCGCCCATTGCCAGGTTCTCTTCCACGGTCATACGCGAAAACACGCGGCGGCCTTCTGGCACGATCGCGACCGCTTCACGCATAATCTTCGCCGTTTGCCAGTCGGTAATATCTTTGCCGTCGAATACCACGCGGCCGCTGGTAGCGCGCGGATCGCCGCACAGCGTGCCGAGCAAAGTGGTTTTCCCCGCACCGTTGGCACCAATCAGGGTCACAATTTCCCCCTGATTAATATGCAGACTGACCTCGTGCAGCGCCTGGATTTTGCCGTAGTGGGCGCTAACTTTGTCGAAAGATAACATTGCGTTTTCCATCTTATGCCTCACCCAGATAAGCGCGGATCACGTCCGGGTTATTACGAATCTCTTCCGGCGTTCCGTTGGCCAGCGGTGTTCCCTGGTTAACGACATAAATCCGGTCGGAAATGCCCATCACCAGTTTCATATCATGCTCAATCAGCAGGATGGTGGTGTTGTGATGGTTACGCAGCTCGACGATCAGCTCATCCAGCTCTTTGGTCTCTTTCGGGTTTAACCCTGCCGCCGGTTCATCCAGCATCAGGATCTCCGGCTGTGTCACCATGCAGCGGATAATCTCCAGACGGCGCTGATCGCCGTACGCCAGGTTGCTGGCCTGGCGGTTAGCGTGGGCTAACAAACCGATCCTCTCAAGCCAGGTCGCGGCGCGATCGAGCGCTTCGCTCTGCGTGCGGCGAAATGCGGGCGTCTTCAACAGGCCAGAGAAGAGCCCGGTTTTTAACTGCTGATGCTGCGCCACCAGTAAGTTCTCAATCACCGTCATCTCACGGAACAGACGCACATGCTGGAAGGTACGCACCACGCCCATACGCGCGATTTGCTGGCCCGGCAGCCCTTCGAGATGCTGGTCGCGCAGCATAATGGTGCCGCCGGTGGGTTTATAAAACCCGGTCAGGCAGTTGAATACGGTGGTTTTCCCCGCACCGTTCGGGCCAATCAGCGAGACAATCTCCTGCGGTCGCAGCTCCAGCGAGACGTTGTTGACCGCCAGCAAACCGCCGAAGCGCATCATCAGGCCATTTACCGATAACAGTGGCTGACTCATGCCTGCTCTCCTTTTGCCTGGCCGTTTTTCAGTTTCAGCTGCGGCCGCGTCATCGGCAGCAAGCCCTGCGGACGCCAGATCATCATCAGCACCATCAAACCACCCAGCATTAACATGCTGTATTCATTGAAATCACGCATCAGTTCACGCGATACCACCAGCAAAATAGCGGCAAGGATCACCGCGAACTGCGAACCCATCCCGCCCAGTACAACTATCGCCAGTACAAAGGCCGATTCGGCAAAGGTGAAAGACTCCGGGCTAACAAAGCCCTGGCGCGCGGCGAACAGCGTCCCGGCAAAACCGGCGAACGCGGCGCTGATGGTAAATGCCGTCAGCTTGATGCGCGTCGGGTTGAGTCCCAGCGAGCGGCAGGCGATCTCATCTTCACGCAGTGCTTCCCACGCGCGGCCCAGCGGCATCCGCAGCAGGCGGTTGATAACGAACAGCGTCAGCACCACCAGCAGCAGCGCCACCAGATAGAGGAACACCACGCGGTCGCTCGGATCGTATTTCACATTGAAGAAGTTGCTGAAGGTATCCCAGCCCCCTTCGCGCGCTGTGCGGCTGAACTCAAGGCCAAACAGCGTCGGTTTCGGGATCTGGCTGATGCCGTTTGGCCCGCCGGTCACTTCGGTGTTGTTAAGCAGCAGAATGCGCACAATCTCACCGAAGCCCAGCGTCACAATCGCCAGGTAGTCGCCGCGCAGGCGCAGCACCGGGAAGCCGAGCAGGAAACCGGCAGCGGCAGAGACCAGCCCCGCCAGCGGCAGGCAGGTCCAGAAGCCAAGCCCGTAATAGTGGTTCAGCAGCGCAAAGGTGTAGGCACCGATAGCATAAAAACCGCCATAACCCAGCACCAGCAGGCCGGAAAGCCCAACCACCACGTTCAGCCCAAGACCGAGGATGATGTAGATCATCGTCATGGTGGCGATATCGATGGTGCCGCGCGAAACCATAAACGGCCACACCACGGCAATCACCAACAGCGCCAGCAGGAACAGCTTCTGCTTAGCGGTAGATCCATCGATAGCGGGCAGAACAAATTTCGGCCCGGAAACGCCTTTCAGGCTCTTCTGGAAAACAGGGCGCAGTAACTGGAAGAAAAAGACCACCGCGGTGCCGATAAAGATCCACTGCCAGCGGATATCCGCCGCGTTATCGACCACCAGTTTGGTGCCATTAAGCTCCAGCTGTACGCCCATAAAGACGCCTGCAAGAATGAAGAACATGGCGGCAGAGAGCAGCGCCATCGCAAAATGCATCGGTTTCATACTTTCTCTACCTCCGGGCGACCGAGGATACCGGTCGGCATCACCAGCAGGACGCCAATCAGCAGCGCGAAGGAGACCACATCTTTATACTCCGTGCTCAGGTAGGCTGAAGAGAGCGCTTCCGCCACCCCGAGGATCAGCCCCCCAATCATCGCGCCAGGAATGCTGCCAATACCACCCAGCACCGCGGCGGTAAATGCCTTCATACCCGCCATAAAGCCGATGTAGGGGTTTATCACGCCATAGAACTGGCCGAGCAGCACGCCAGCCACCGCCGCCATCGCCGCGCCAATCACAAAGGTCAGCGCGATCACCCGATCGGTGTTGATGCCCAGCAGGCTCGCCATTTTCAGGTCTTCAGCACAGGCGCGGCAGGCGCGTCCCATGCGCGAATAGCGGATAAAGAGCGTTAATGCGAGCATGGCGACAAAGGTGACGATCCAGATAACCAGCTGCATCGTGGTGATGGAGGCGGCGAAGTTTTCACTGCTGCCAATAGTCCACTGGCCGTTGAAGAGGCTTGGCAACGCTACGTCGCGCGAGCCTTCCGTCAGGCTGACGTAGTTTTGCAGGAAAATGGACATGCCGATGGCGGAGATAAGCGCAATCAGACGCTTGGAGCTGCGCACAGGGCGGTAAGCAACGCGCTCGATACTCCAGCCGTAGGCACTGGCGATAATAATCGCGCCGACGAAACCGGCCCCGACCAGCAGCCAGCTTGAGTCGATGCCCATCATCATCAGCGCGGCGATAATCATAAAGGAGACGTAGCTGCCGATCATGTAGACCTCGCCATGGGCGAAGTTAATCATGCCGATAATGCCGTACACCATGGTGTAACCAATAGCGATCAGGGCGTAAGTGCTGCCCAGCGTGACGCCGTTGAACATCTGCTGCAAGAAATAGAGAAACTGCTCAGACATAACTTAACCTTCTTAAATCTCTCAAGATTTTCGTCCAAAGAGAGGGATGACTGTGACTTCGCCACACAAGACGAACCATCGGCGTGTCACTGGAAGACACTCAACTCAAATCCCTTCAGATCGCCTTTTTCATCCCAGTTCAGCGGCCCTGTTTCGGTTTTAGCCCCGTTGGCTTTTAACGCGTTAATCAGGTCAGCGGCTTGTTTCAGCGCGCCCGGCGCAGCATCTCTCCACTATCCGGTTAATAACCACCGTAGTAGACAAAGACGATATTTTCTTTTTTTAGATGAGCGTTAAGCGCAGAAAAAACTACTTCCCCGACGGTAATACCTTTAAACAAGACCGCGTTGTCATGACCGGCTTTCAATCATTCCCGCGACAAATGCTTGCGCGTGCCTTTTCATGCCTGCTACCCCGTTCGTGATGTTGTGTGAAAATTTTGTTTTTATATGGTTAAAAAGCATTCTGTACTTTTAATGCACAATGCTATTTTTACCAGCGCCTTTAATGAGTTAGCGTGGTTTTTATAGATAAACCATACTAAATACTCTATTTTTCAGGCGATTAAGCAGAGATAATATTCTGTATTCAGCGCGAGATAAACATCTAAAAACGCGCCTTCCAGCATAAAATAACGGCAGTATACGCGGGAGAAAGCGCCATCAGTCAGGTTAAAATCCTGTCTCTTTTTCGATCTCTGATGTTTCCGGCTATACCAGTCGCTGCGCTAAAACTATTCACCTGTTGTATTAAAATTAAAAAAGTCTCCAGCCCCGGTAAGTGAAATTGTTTACACTCACACCCTGTTTCACCTTTTGGACAAACGGTAGATGAAATTAACCATTATCCGGCTGACCAGTTTCAGCGAGCAGGATCAGATTGATTTAGCGAAAATCTGGCCGGAATACTCCCCCGCCTCTCTCGATATTGACGATACGCACCGTATTTATGCCGCGCGGTTTAATGACCGCCTGCTGGCCGCCGTACGTGTGACGCTGCGCGGCACCGAAGGTGCGCTGGATTCGCTGCGTGTACGGGATGTCACTCGCCGTCGCGGCGTCGGGCAATACCTGGTGGAAGAGGTGATGCGCGATAACCCGGCGATGACCAGCTGGTGGA
This sequence comes from Kosakonia sp. 1610, assembly GCF_050435845.1. NCBI lineage: Bacteria > Pseudomonadati > Pseudomonadota > Gammaproteobacteria > Enterobacterales > Enterobacteriaceae > Kosakonia > Kosakonia sp. 1610. The sequence goes on from NZ_JBNDKZ010000006.1 coordinate 96,869, forward strand.
TCGCAGATATCGGCGTTGAAGATCGCGCCGTGATGGCCGCCTTTGCACAAGCGCTCGGCTTTACCGCGCAGCAAGATGGCTGGGAAAAGCGCTAAAAATAGCGGGCAAGGTAAGCCATGCCTGAGCGCAATTTCATGTCGCAGGAAGTTGTTAATCCCCGGAAGCTTACAGGCGTAAGCAACCGGGGCGAATACAGCCAACGCACCTGCGGCGCGAAAGGCGACTAGCAAATATTCATCACTTCGCGTCGGTCGCGGTACCGTTCGCATGCCAGGTAAAGACGCCGAACTCAAAGCCCTTCAGATCGCCCTTCTCATCCCACGTCAGCGGCCCCATCACGGTTTCAACGGAGTGACCTTTCAGATAGGTGGCGATTTCAGCCGGATCGTCAGACTGGTTCAGGCCCGCAGCCAGCGACTGCAGCGCGGCGTAGGTGGTCCAGACAAACGCGCCGCTCGGATCCTGTTTCTTGCCTTTGATGGCATCCACAATCGGTTTGTTGGCCGGTACCTGATCGTAGTTCTTCGGCTTGGTGACTAACATCCCTTCGGCAGACTCACCGGCAATGTTAGAGAGTGAGACGTTCGCCACGCCTTCCGGTCCCATAAACTGGGTTTTCAGACCTGCCGCACGTGCCTGGCGCAGGATCTGCCCCATTTCCGGGTGGTAACCGCCGTAGTAAACAAAGTCGATATTCTCTTTCTTCAGACGCGCCACCAGCGTGGAGAAATCTTTTTCACCAGCGGTGATGCCGTCGAAGAAGACCACGTTGGCATTGCCTTTTTTCAGGCCATCCTGCACGGCGCGCGCCAGGCCTTCGCCATACTGCTGCTTATCATGAATGATAGCGATGCGTTTCGGCTTCACCTTATCGAGAATGTATTTCGCCGCCGTTGGGCCCTGGTCAGAGTCGAGGCCGGTGGTACGCAGCGTCAGTTTGTAACCGCGCGCGGTCAGCTCAGGGGCAGTAGCCGCAGGCGTGATCATCAGGATGCCTTCGTCTTCATAAATGTCGGACGCTGGCTGAGTGGAAGAGGAGCAGAGGTGGCCGATAACATATTTGATGCCGTCGTTAACCACTTTGTTGGCTACCGCTACCGCTTGTTTCGGGTCGCAGGCATCGTCATATTTCACCACGACCAGTTTGTCGCCTTTGACGCCGCCTTTTGCGTTGATATCGGCAACAGCCTGCTCAGCACCGGTAAATTCCTGATCGCCATACTGCGCAACCGGACCGGACATCGCACCGACAACGGCAACTTTGATATCTTTGGCGAATGCCACGTTGCTCATTGCTAACGCAATACATCCTGCCAGTAACGCTTTGCCCTTCATTTTCATCCTGAGTTTCCCCATTGTTATGGTTTTTGCAATTGTTGTGATGTTGTTATCTGGAATACTGCTTCGCTTATTACCCTAAGCAAAGAATATGATATTTGTTATTGTGCAGAATAGTGCCCTGTAAGCAGCATACTCTGCTAAAACATACCCCATTTTATGGAATAAGGAATAGCAATTTTGCAGGTTGTGCGGCAGAGCGATGCGAGAACGTGACCAAGCCGCCCATAAGGCGGCTGAATAATTACGACATTAGCGACCGCTGGATAATATCCAGTGCTTTTCGGAACTGCTCATCAGGAATGGTCAGCGGATAGAGGAAGCGGATAACGTTGCCATAGACGCCGCAGCTCAGCAGCAGCAACCCGGCCTGAAGCGCTTTATCCTGCACCTGTTTGGTGAATTCCGGCGACGGCGCGCCGGTTTGCGGATTCTGAAATTCGACCGCCACCATCGAGCCCTGTGCACGGATATCGGCAATATGCGGGCAGTGCGCTTTCGCATGGGTCAGCACTTCGACCAGATCTTTGCCCAGCTGGTTCGCGCGTTCGCACAATTTCTCCTCTTCAATCACATCCAGCACCGCATGCGCTGCCGCCACCGCCAGCGGGTTACCGGCATAGGTTCCGCCAAGGCCGCCAGGCGCAGGAGCATCCATCACTTCGGCACGTCCGGCAACTGCCGAGAGCGGTAAACCGCCGGCAAGGCTTTTCGCCATAGTCATGAGGTCGGGTTTGATGGCGTAGTACTCGCTGGCGAAGAGTTTGCCGGTGCGGGCAAAACCGCTCTGCACCTCGTCGATGATCAGCAGAATGCCGTGGCTGTCGCACAGGGCGCGCAGCGCCTGCATAAACTCTGGCGGAGCAATATTAAAGCCCCCTTCGCCCTGCACCGGCTCTAACAGGATTGCGGCGACCTGATCGGGCGCGATATCGGCTTTGAAGAGATGCGTCAGGCTTTGCAGCGCCTGTTCAGTGCTGACGCCGTGCAATTCATTTGGATAGTGGGCGTGATAAACCGAACCGGGAAACGGCCCGAAGCCGATTTTATAAGGCGCAACTTTTCCCGTCAGCGCCATGGTCATAAAGGTACGACCGTGAAAGCCGCCGCCGAAGGCGATAATGCCCGGACGTTTGGTATAAGCGCGGGCGATTTTCACCGCGTTTTCAACCGCTTCGGCGCCGGTAGAGAAGAAGGCGGTTTTCGCCGGGCCATCAATGGGAACCAGCGCGTTGATACGCTCGGCAAGCGAGACATAGCTTTCGTAAGGAACGATTTGGTACGCGGTGTGCGTAAAGGCCTGGAGCTGTTTTTCGACTGCTGCCATTACTTTTGGATGTCGATGGCCGGTGTTTAGCACCGCGATCCCGGCGGCAAAATCAATCACCTCGTTGCCTTCCACATCCCACAGCGTGGCGTTTTCTGCTTTCTCAGCGTAGAAGCCGCACATCACGCCAACCCCGCGCGGCGTCGCGGCTACACGCCGCTGATGTAATTCACTATTCTTCACCTTTTTCCCCTCTCTATGCCAACCCACAGAGTAAGTATATAGCGCCTTCGTTAAGACGACGTTTTAACCAGCGCCGGGAGTGAGAGGAAATTCAGATAATAAAAAACCGGGTGAGCTTTCGCTGACCCGGTCTGTTTGCGGCTGCCGCTTACGCTTCGATAGCGGCGCGCAGTTTTTTCATCGCGTTCTTTTCAAGCTGGCGTACGCGTTCAGCGGAAACACCGTAACGGTCGGCCAGCTCCTGCAGCGTGGACTTGTTATCTTCGTCCAGCCAGCGGGCGCGGATGATCTGCTGACTACGTTCGTCGAGACCCTGCATCGCATCGGTCAGCTTGTTGGCTGCCTGCTCTTCCCAGTTATCATCTTCAATGCCGTCAGCAAAGTTAGATGTTTTGTCCTGTAAGTAGAGCACTGGTGCCATCGGCTGGCCGTCCTGCGCATCGTCATCGGAAGACATATCAAACGTCATGTCCTGGGCCGCCATACGCGACTCCATTTCACGCACGTCTTTGCTGGTCACACCCAGTTCGCGGGCGACCATTTCGACTTCGTCCTGGTTAAACCAGCCGAGACGCTGTTTAGCCTTACGCAGGTTAAAGAACAGCTTCCGCTGTGCTTTGGTGGTCGCGACTTTCACGATACGCCAGTTGCGCAGCACATACTCGTGGATCTCAGCTTTGATCCAGTGCACGGCGAAAGAGACCAGACGCACACCGACTTCAGGATTGAAGCGGCGTACCGCTTTCATCAGGCCGATATTTCCTTCCTGGATCAGATCCGCCTGCGGCAGACCATAGCCCGAGTAGTTACGAGCAATATGAACAACAAAGCGCAGGTGAGACAGGATCAGCTTTTTCGCTGCTTCCAGATCGCCCTGGTAATGCAGCTTTTCAGCCAGCGCCCGCTCTTCATCAGCCGTCAACATCGGCCATGCGTTAGCGGCCCGGACGTAAGATTCCAGGTTGCCAACAGGGGCTAAAGCTAAAGTTTGCATTTCTTTGGTCATTCAAATCCTCTCAATTCACTATCAACTGGCGGCGGTCTGTCCCCATCAGGCAACAAACATGCCAGCATTTTTGAGCAACGAGAATAGCATTCACTTTTTTATCAGACAGTGATTTTATCCACAAGTTCCTTGTAGGCGTGTGAATAAATTACGCACAAATTGTGACATCCGGATGAACAGCCGACGCGGGGAACAGCAAGATAGTTGGATACGCTCTCCCTGCAACGGTATTCGTCATTGCAGGGGAGGAGTATACCAGAGAATCGTTAGTCCGGAGTAAAGTGACGTAAATGTTGCACTGTCGCCAGCCAGGCAGCAATCCAGCCAATCATCGAGCAGACCAGCAATAGCAGCAAACATTCATCGAAAGATAAGCCACTTAACTCAAACTGCGTGCCGAAGACCTTCGCCACATCCGTCACCGCCGACGAGAGTCGCATCACCAAAATTTCAGACAAAATGAGTGATAAAAACGCGCCGGAGAAGCCAAGCAACGCGCCGCCATAAAGGAACGGACGCAGAATAAATCCATCGGTTGCGCCAATCAACTTCTGCACATTAATAGTGTCACGGCGGGCAAAGATGCTGAGCCGCACGCTGTTGCCGATCACCAGGAAGACGGCGGCGATCATCAACACGCCAATCATGGCCGAAACGCGCCCGACCAGCCCGGTCAGCGCCGACAGACGTGCAAACCAGCTATCGTCCATACGCACTTCATCAATGCCCTGCACATGCGTGATGCGATCGCGCAGCGTGTTCAGCGCCTCGGTGCTCTGGAAATCAATTTTCGGCACCACCACCGCCACTGCCGGCAGCGGGTTCTCTTCCAGCATATCTAACGCGCCGCCAAAGCCGGACCAGTTACGAAACTCGCCGAGCGCATCTTCACGGGAGAGGTAGTTCACCTTCTCAACGCCCGGTTCGGACTGAAGCTGCCCGACCACCTGCTGCGCGGCGTTATCATCCAGCGATTTATCGAAGTAGACGGTGATTTGCGGCGAAGGGTAGTACTGCGACGCCGCATGGCTGACGTTTTTGTAGACCATATAGCAGACGCTCGGCAGCGTCAGCGAAATGGCAATCACCATCACTGTCAGGAACGTTGCCAGCGGTTTACTCTTCAGATCCTGCAGCGCGCCGTGCCAGGCGTAGCGCATCTGCTCGTTAAAAACATTGGTTTTACGCGAAGGCGGTCGGGGAGCCTGCTTGCTGCGCCTCGGTGCGCTGCGGCTCCCTTCGCCCGCCGCTGAGGAGGATTTGCGAAAACGGTCGAGCTTGCTGCCGAATTGTCGAATATGATTGATTGCGTCGCGCTTATTCACCCGCCAGGCCTCCATGCAAATGGCCGTCGCTCAGGCTCAGCATGCGGTACGAACGCCGGGAAATGAGCCCCATGTCGTGCGTCGCCATCAGTACCGTCACCCCAACGCGGTTAAACTCTTCAAACAGACGTAAAATCCCTTCAGACAGGGCTTCATCCAGGTTCCCGGTCGGTTCATCCGCCAGCAATACGGCAGGTTTATTCACCACCGCGCGGGCGATGCCCACACGCTGCTGCTCACCGCCGGAGAGCTGGATCGGGAAGCTTTTCGCTTTGTCGAGCAGCCCGACTTTATCCAGCGCCGCCGACACGCGACGGCGAATATCATCCCCGCTGGCACCGGCGATAATCAGCGGGATCGCGACGTTATCAAACACCGTGCGATCCATCAGCAGATGGTGATCCTGGAAAATCATGCCGATCTGGCGGCGCAAAAACGGCACTTCGCGGCTTTTCAGCCGGGAAATATCGTGGCCGCTGAAGAAGATTTTCCCGGCGCTTGGCCGTTCAATCCCACAGATCAGCTTCAGCAGGGTACTTTTCCCCGCGCCGGAGTGCCCGGTCAGAAACGCCATCTCGCCCTGCTGCAGGTGAAAAGTCACCCCCTGCAGCGCTTGTCTCCCACCGAGATAGGCTTTGCTGACATGTTCAAAGCGAATCATTGTTAATCCTCTCGGGCAAAAAGCGCCTCAATAAAATCGCCCGCATTAAACGGACGCAAATCTTCAATACGTTCGCCAACACCGATATAGCGGATTGGAATACCGAACTGATCCGCAACCGAGAAGATCACCCCGCCTTTCGCGGTGCCGTCAAGCTTGGTCAGCGTGATGCCGGTTAAACCGACCGCTTCGTGGAACAGTTTGGCCTGGCTTACCGCATTTTGCCCGGTGCTGGCATCAATCGTGAGCATCACTTCGTGCGGCGCGTTTTCATCAAGCTTCTTCATCACGCGCACAATCTTTTTCAGCTCTTCCATCAGGTGCGATTTATTCTGCAGACGACCGGCGGTATCCGCAATCAGCACATCGACATTACGCGCCTTCGCTGCCTGAATAGCATCAAAGATAACCGAAGCGGAATCCGCGCCGGTATGCTGGGCAATCACCGGAATATCATTGCGCTGGCCCCACACCTGCAACTGTTCAACCGCCGCTGCGCGGAAGGTATCGCCCGCCGCCAGCATCACCGATTTACCCTGCTGCTCAAACTGGCGCGCCAGCTTGCCGATGGTGGTGGTTTTACCGACGCCGTTAACGCCGACCATCAGAATAACGAACGGCGTTTTGCCTTCGACATTCAGCGGCTCGTCCACCTTCGCGAGGATCTCGCTCATCTCCTCTTTCAGCAGGCCATACAGCGCTTCCGCGTCGCGTAACTGCTTGCGGCTGGCCCCTTCCGTCAGGTTAGTGATGATTTTCCGCGTGGTTTCAACGCCGACATCGGCAATCAGCAGCTGCTCTTCCAGCTCTTCGAAGAGATCATCATCGATTTTTTTACCGCGGAACAGACTGATAAATCCGGAACCGAGATTCTCTTTTGTTTTCAGCAGGCTGCGCTTCAATCGTGCGAAGAAACCCTCTTTGGTCGGCTTCTCCTGCTCCTGAACCGGCTCGTCGACCGGCACAACCATCACCGCTTCTTCCGCCGCTTCGGCCGCCGGCGCATCCAGCTCTTGCTCGCTCGGCAGCGTCTCGTCTTCTATCTCTTCAACTTCTGGCTCGTCGACTTCAACGTCCGCCGTAACCAGCGGCTCGGCTTCGGCCTGCCACTCTTCGGCGTCAATGCTCTGTTCGCTGAGTTCTTCCGGCAGCGGCAGCGCCTCATGCTCAACGGCGGCAACGGGTGCTACTTCGATAATCTCTTCGACGGGTTCTTCAACAGCCGCTTCTTCTATAACCTGTTCTTCGGCAACCGGCTCTTCTGCAACGCGCTCTTCAGCAACAGGCTGCGGTGCCTCTTCATGCGCCAGCTGCTCGCTGACCTCGACAACCTCTTCGGCGAACTTTTCGCTGTCGGCGGCAGGCTCGGCAACCGGCGTCTCTTCTACCTGTTGTTCTGCCGTTTTCTGCTCTTCAGCTTGCGCCTCATCGGCCCGCTCTTTCTGCCCAAAGCCCAGCCAGGAAAAAAAGCCACGTTTCTTTTCATTTGCCATTGGCGACTACACTCCTCGCTGTTGATTCTATAGCGCAGCCTGTCTGCTCGACCAGGACTGAAATCATTGGTGAATTAGTCGGATAGTCTAACACTTTCCTTATCTCTCATCACGGCCTGAGGATTAGGGTTTAACGCAATTCATCCGCCCGCTAGAATAGCAGGCCGAAATGATGAGCAAAGCGAAGACCATGAAGAAACCCAACCGTGCCGCCAGCGGACAAATTCGTATTATTGGCGGGCAGTGGCGGGGCCGTAAATTACCGGTTCCCGACAGCCCAGGCCTGCGCCCGACCACCGATCGCGTGCGCGAAACCCTCTTTAACTGGCTGGCACCGTCAATGGTTGACGCCCGCTGTCTCGACTGCTTCGCGGGCAGCGGCGCGCTCGGGCTGGAAGCGCTCTCCCGCTACGCCGCCAGCGCGACGTTAGTTGAGATGGAGCGCAGCGTCGCCCAGCAGCTCCAGCAAAACCTCGCTACGCTTAAAGCCACCAACGCGAAAGTCGTTAACAGCAATACGCTGAACTTTTTAGCCGCAGCCGGCACGCCGCACACCATTGTGTTTATCGATCCGCCGTTTCGCAAAGGGATGCTGGATGACACCGTGCGTTTGCTGGAGAACAACGGCTGGCTGGCGGATGACGCGCTCATTTATATCGAGAGCGAAGTGGAAAATGGTTTACCGTCAGTGCCTGCGCACTGGCATTTACACCGGGAAAAAGTCGCGGGCCAGGTGGCTTACCGTTTGTATCACCGCGAAGCACAAGGAGAGAAGCATGCCGTTGCTGATTAATCTGGGCCGTCTGATGATGCTCTGCATCTGGGCCTTTCTGATCTTCAATCTGATCCACCCCTTTCCGCGCCCGTTGAATATTTTCGTCAACGTCGCGCTGGTTTTTACCTTCTTTATGCATGCCTTGCAGGCGACGATGATGAAAACCGCGCTGCCGAAAGAGGGGCCGCAAATGACCAAAGTCGAGCAGCTGCGCATTTTTCTTTTCGGCGTCTTTGAACTGCTGGTCTGGCAGAAGAAGCTGAAAGCAAAGAGATAACTCTGTCAGATTAAGTGGAATTGCAGGGCATTGGGGGAAGTTCGCATTGTCATCCCCCTTTTTACGCCACTACACTTGAGGGGAGAGTTTTACGCAACAATAACAGTTACAGGGACTTAATTATGCTGTGGTCATTTATTGCTGTCTGCTTTTCCGGCTGGTTGTACGTCGACGCTTCCTATCGTGGCCCGGTGTGGCAACGCTGGGTGTTCAAACCCGTAACCCTTCTGCTGTTACTCCTGCTCGCCTGGCAAGCGCCCATGTTCGACGCCATCAGCTATCTGGTGCTGGCGGGTCTGTGCGCCTCGCTGGTGGGCGATGCTCTGACGCTGCTGCCGCGCCAAAAGTTACTTTACGCTATCGGCGCTTTCTTCCTGGCCCATCTGCTTTATACCATCTACTTCGCCAGCCAGATGACGCTGACCTTCTTCTGGCCGCTGCCGCTGGTGCTGCTGGTGATTGGTGCCCTGCTGCTGGCGGTGATCTGGACGCGTCTCGAAGAGCTGCGCATGGCCGTCTCCACCTTTGTCGCCATGACGCTGGTCATGGTGTGGCTGGCCGGTGAGCTGTGGTTCTTCCGTCCGACCAGCCAGGCGCTGTCGGCATTTATCGGCGCGTCGCTGCTGCTTATCGGCAATATTGTCTGGCTCGGCAGCCACTACCGTAAACGCTTTAGCGCGGATAACGCCATCTCCTCTGCCTGCTACTTCGCAGGCCACTTCCTGATCGTTCGTTCGCTCTATATCTAAAGCGCTTGACTCTGGAGTCGACTCCAGAGTGTATCCTCCGGTTAATGAGAAAATTATCATTCACCGGAGGATGCGATGTCTGCTCCCGAACTCAAGAAAACACCGCACTTTGCCGCGCTTAAACTGCGCCCCGTTGCTGAAAGCAATGCCCCCTGTTGCAGCGATACAAGCTGTGAAACTCGTTCCGCGCCGGAAATAAACGCCGCAGGCGATCGCTTTAGCTGGCAAGTAAGCGGTATGGATTGCGCCGCCTGCGCCCGTAAAGTGGAAAACGCGGTGCGCCAGATCGAGGGCATCACCCAGGTGCAGGTCGCTTTTGCCACCGAAAAGCTGATTGTCATCGCGCAGAGTGATGTGCGCGAGCGCGTCGAAAAAGCCGTTCAAAACGCGGGCTACCAGCTTCGCAGCGAAAACAGCGCTCCCGCGCCTGCGCCTTCATCCCTGCGCGAAAACCTGCCGCTGATCCTGCTCATCGTCATGATGGCGCTAAGCTGGGGGCTGGAGCAGTTCAATCACCCCTTCGGCCAGGCAGCCTTTGTTCTCACCACGCTGGTCGGTTTGTGGCCGATTGCCCGCCAGGCCGTGCGCCTGATGAGAAGCGGCAGCTGGTTCGCCATCGAAACCTTAATGAGCGTGGCGGCGATTGGCGCGCTGTTTATCGGCGCAACCGCCGAAGCGGCGATGGTGCTGCTGCTGTTTTTAATTGGCGAACGGCTTGAAGGCTGGGCCGCCAGCCGCGCGCGCAAAGGCGTAAGCGCACTGATGGCGTTAAAACCTGACAGCGCCATTCGCATGCGTAACGGCGTGCGTGAAACTATCCCTGCCAGACAGCTGCAACCCGGCGATACTATTGAAGTCCCGGCGGGCGGGCGTTTACCGGCAGATGGCCGCCTTATCTCGCCGTTCGCCAGTTTTGATGAGAGTGCCTTAACCGGCGAGTCACTGCCCGTCGAGCGCAGCGCGGGCGAAAGCGTGCCCGCAGGTGCTACCAGCGTCGATCGGCTGATTACCCTCGAAGTCGTGTCAAAAGCGGGCGAAAGCGCTATCGACCGCATCCTGAAACTGATTGAGGAGGCGGAAGAGCGCCGCGCGCCCATTGAGCGCTTTATCGATCGCTTCAGCCGTATTTATACGCCGACAATTATGGCCGTGGCGCTGCTGGTGGCGGTGGTTCCCCCCCTGCTCTTTTCCGCTCCGTGGCTGGAGTGGGTCTATAAAGGGCTGGCGCTGCTGCTGATTGGCTGCCCCTGCGCGCTGGTGATCTCTACCCCCGCGGCCATCACCTCCGGGCTGGCCGCCGCCGCGCGTTGCGGCGCGCTGATCAAAGGCGGCGCGGCGCTGGAGCAGCTCGGCACCCTGCGTCAGGTGGCGTTTGATAAGACCGGTACCCTGACCCTCGGCAAACCGCAGCTGGTCGCCATTCAGGCATTTCCGGCTACAGAGGAGCAGGAACTGCTGGCGCTCAGCGCCGGGGTTGAGCAGGGCTCGACGCACCCGCTGGCGCTGGCGATTGTGCAGGAGGCGCAGCGTCGTGGCATCGCTATTCCGCAGGCCGACGGGCAGCGCGCGCTGGCCGGGAAGGGTATTGAAGCGCGTATCGGCGCGCATGACATTCACATCTGCGCACCGGAAAAGGTGCCAGCGGGCCTGCTTAATGACGCCGGGCGCAAGCAGATTGAGCAGCAGGAAGCACAAGGGCAAACGGTGGTAGTGGTTCTGCGCGATAACGTCGTCATCGGTACGCTGGCGCTACAGGACACCCTGCGCGACGATGCAAAAGCCGCGGTGGCGGAACTGCATGCCCTTGGCATCACGGGGGTGATCCTCACCGGCGATAACCCGCGGGCAGCGGCAGCGATTGCCGGAGAACTGGGGCTGGAGTTTCGCGCCGGGCTGTTGCCGGAAGATAAAGTCAGCGCCGTGCGCGCGCTGAATGAAGCGGCTCCGCTGGCGATGGTCGGCGACGGCATCAACGATGCCCCGGCGATGAAGGCGGCAACAATTGGCATTGCAATGGGCAGCGGTACCGATGTCGCGCTGGAGAGCGCCGATGCGGCGTTAACCCATAACCGGCTCTCCGGACTTGGGCAGATGATCCGCCTGGCGCGCGCCACGCACCGTAATATTCGTCAGAACATCGCCATTGCGCTGGGGCTGAAGGGGATCTTCCTGGTCACCACGCTTTTGGGGATCACCGGATTATGGCTGGCGGTGCTGGCGGATACCGGCGCAACGGTGCTGGTGACAGCCAACGCGCTGCGCCTGTTACGTCGCAAAGATTAGTGGCTTTTACGCACTAAATAGCGGTAGGGCAGCGTGTCGGTTTGATCGGCAACCAGCTCATGTTCCATAAAACGGCAGAAGCCGGGAATATCGCGGGTGGTTGCCGGATCGTCGGCGATAATCAGTACAGTTTCGCCAACCTGCATGTTACGCACGGTTTTGCGCACCATCATTACCGGCTCCGGGCAGCGCAGGCCAAGGGCATCAAGAGTGTGGTCGGCGGTAGAAAACGGATCGCTCATCTTCATCTCACAAGTGAAAAAACCGCCCTAGTTTACGCTGCCATTTTCCGGGCGCAAGGGAGGTTAACGATTGCGTTAAAATTAGCCGTTGCATCGCGCGATGATTGCAGTATCATGCGGCGGCTTCTGCCTGGCAGAGCATAAATTGAACTGGGTTCCCTCACCCCATTTACCAAAAAGGTCACAATATGACGCACTTTTCCAACGCACAGCGCATGAAGGCGCTGGTTTGGCTATCGCTTTTCCACCTGCTGGTGATTATCTCCAGCAACTATCTGGTGCAGCTCCCGGTCGCCATTTTCGGCTTCCACACCACATGGGGCGCATTCAGTTTTCCGTTTATCTTTCTGGCAACGGATCTCACCGTGCGCATCTTCGGCGCGCCTTTAGCACGGCGGATTATTTTTGCCGTGATGGTGCCCGCCCTGCTCGCCTCTTACGTTATCTCATCGCTGTTTTATATGGGCAGCTGGCAAGGTTTCGGCGCACTCGCCCACTTTAACCTGTTTGTGGCGCGTATCGCCGCCGCCAGCTTTATGGCCTATGCGCTGGGGCAGATCCTTGATGTACACGTCTTTAACCGCCTGCGCCAGAGCCGCCGCTGGTGGCTTGCGCCAACGGCCTCGACCATTTTTGGTAACGCCAGCGATACGGTGGCCTTCTTCTTTATCGCCTTCTGGCGCAGCCCGGATCCCTTTATGGCGCAGCACTGGACCGAAATCGCGCTGGTGGATTACAGCTTCAAGGTACTTATCAGCATCGCCTTCTTCCTGCCGATGTACGGCGTGCTGTTGAATATGTTGCTGAAAAGACTGGCAGACAAATCTGAAATCTCGGCATTACAGGCAGGTTAAAGGTACGACTTATCAGTTGTGATAATATGGAACAACAAGCCATTATGGCTGTTTATTGAAAGGATGAAGTCAATGCGCAATCTGGTGAAATATGTCGGTATTGGCCTGCTGGTGATGGGGCTGGCTGCCTGTGATAACAGCGACAGCAAGAAGCCCGTACAGGGTGCCGCCGCAGAGAGTAACGCCTCCGGCCAGCCGGTGACCCTGCTCGACGGTAAACTCAGCTTCTCGCTGCCTGCGGATATGACCGATCAGAGCGGCAAGCTGGGTACGCAATCCAACAACATGCACGTCTACTCTGACGCCACTGGCCAGAAAGCGGTGATTGTGATTGTTGGTGATAACACGCAGGAAGATCTGAGCGTGCTGGCGAAACGTCTGGAAGATCAGCAGCGCAGCCGCGACCCGCAGTTGCAGGTCGTGACCAACCGTGCGATTGAGCTGAAAGGGCAGACTCTGCAACAGCTCGACAGCGTGATCTCCGCCAAAGGCCAGACCGCATGGTCCTCCGTGGTGCTGGGGAAAATTGATAACCACCTGGTTACCCTTCAGGTGACGCTGCCGGCGGAAAATCAGCAGCAGGCGCAAACTGCTGCCGAGAACATTATCAACACCATCGTGGTGAAATAACGCCGCAACACTCGAAAAGAGAAAGGGAACCTGCGGGTTCCCTTTTTTATGCCAGCCCGGATAAGCGTTTACGCGTTATCCGGTACTCTCTGCTTTAACCGCCACGCCAACAGCAGCGCAACCGCCACCAGCCCGGCGGCAGCAAGATAAATAGATGAGACGCCCGCCCAGGCCATCAGCAGCCCTGCCAGCGGGCCGGTCACACCTAGCGAGAGATCCATAAACACTGTATAGGTCGCCAGCGCCGAGCCCTGATTGTGCCGCGGCACCGCTTTTACCGCCACCACCCCCAGCGCCGGGAAGACCAGTGAGAAACCGGCCCCGGTCAGGAAAACGCCCAGTTTCACCATCCACGGATCGACCGCCAGGCCCACCAGCAGCAGCCCGCAGGTCTCCACCGCAAAGCAGATCAGCGCCACATTGAGGCCGCCAAAGCGGTTGATACCATTGGGAAACAGCAGCCGTGCGCCAACAAACGCCACGCTGAAGAGCGTCAGAGCGAACGCCGCCCCATCCCAGCCTCTGGCATCGTAATAGAGGGTAATAAAGGTAGCGATCACGCCAAAACCGGCCGAACCGAGGGCCAGCGCCATCCCGTAGAGCCAGACGCGCCCGAGCACGGCGCGAAACGGCAGCGGTTTGCCTTTGCTGGCTTTCACCGCCGCGCGCGGTAGCGCAAGCAGCACCGCCAGCAGCGCGACAGCCATAATCGTCAGCGCCAGCCCGTGCAGGCCGCCATAGTGATAGCAGAGCACGCCGAGCGGTGCGCCAATCGCCATCGCCCCGTAGGTGGCAATACCGTTCCACGAGATCACGCGCCCGATATGCACTGAACCGACCACGCCGACGCCCCACAGCGTCGCGCCGGTACCGGCAAAACTCTGGCCGATGCCTAAAATCACCCGCCCAAGGCAGAGCAGTACCAGGCTCAACACGCCAGACTGCATTCCCGCCAGCAGATAGCACAGCCCGCTGAGAAACGCGCCGCAGAGGCCGAAAATCACCACTTTTTTTGGCCCCAGCAGATCGGCATAGCGCCCGGCATGCGGGCGGCTGAGCAGCGTGGCGAAGTACTGAAGACTTATCACCAGCCCCGCCCAGAAGGCGCTGTAGCCCATCACGTCATGGACAAACCCGGGCAACACCGCCAGCGGTAAACCGATGGTGAGATAGCTGGCGAAGTTAAAAATTACGACGGACAAAATCCGCAGATTGAGGCGCAATCCGCTCGGCGCCGGTTCAGCGCGGTGTTCAGGCATCAGAATTTACTCAGATTTTTTACAACAGTATTTCACTATTACCACGACACAAGGTAGAAAGCAGCACGACTTTAAGATTATCTCTGTCAGGCGAAGGTGGCGCGGCGCACTACACTTACTGGCAATAAGAAAAAAAAGGAATTAATCATGATGCAACCTCAGCCAGACCGGGCGGGCCTCCACATTCTTCTCAAACTGGCGTCACTGGTGGTAATACTCGCCGGTATCCACGCCGCAGCCGATATTATTGTGCAACTCCTGCTGGCGCTCTTCTTCGCCATTGTTCTCAACCCGCTAGTGACCTGGTTTCTGCGACGCGGCATCAAGCGCCCGGCCGCCATTGCCATTGTGGTAGTAGTGATGCTGGTCTTTCTGACCGCGTTACTCGCCGTGCTTGCCGCGTCGATGAACGACTTTATGACCCTGCTGCCGAAGTACAACCGCGAGCTGACACGCAAGTTTTTGCAGCTGCAGGACGCGCTGCCGTTCCTGCATCTGCATCTCTCCCCGGAGCGCATGCTGCAACGCATGGACTCGGACCGCATGATGTCTTTCGCCACTACCATGGCGACACAGTTATCGAATGCGATGGCAAGCGTCGTGCTGCTGGTGATGACAGTGGTGTTTATGCTGTTTGAAGTGCGCCACGTGCCCTACAAAATGCGCTTCGCCCTGAATAATCCACAGATCCATATCGCTGGCCTGCACCGCGCGCTGAAAGGGGTGTCGCACTACCTGGCGCTGAAAACGCTGCTCAGCGTCTGGACCGGGCTGATTGTCTGGGTCGGGCTGGTGGCGCTGGATGTGCAGTTTGCGCTGATGTGGGGCGTGCTCGCCTTCTTGCTGAACTACGTGCCGAATATCGGGTCGGTGATCTCCGCCATTCCGCCAATGATCCAGGCCCTGCTGTTCAACGGCACTTATGAGTGCCTGTTAGTCGGTGCCCTCTTCCTGGTGGTGCACATGCTGATTGGCAACATCCTTGAACCGCGCATGATGGGCCACCGCCTCGGCATGTCGACGCTGGTGGTGTTCCTCTCGTTATTAATCTGGGGATGGCTGCTCGGCCCGGTGGGGATGCTACTCTCGGTGCCGCTCACCAGCGTGTGCAAAATCTGGATGGAGACCACCACCGGCGGCAGCAAGCTGGCGATTATGCTTGGCCCAGGCCGACCGAAATCGCGATTACCCGGTTAAGCTCTACTGCGGGCGGGCAGGAAGATAACCAGCACGCCCGCCACAATCAGCGCCACGCCAAACGCACCGCGCAGCGTGAAGGGTTCATGCCAGCCAGGCAGCCAGATGGCGGCGGCCCACACCAGAATGTAACTCAGGCTGAGCAGAGCATACGCTTTGCTCAGCGCCATCCGGTGCAGGGCCAGATACCAACAGCCCATTGACGCTACATAGCCCATCAACCCCAACAGCAGCGCCAGCGTGCCAGCCTGTGTGTGCAGCAGCGCCAGCAAAAAGCCGCGCAGATCGGTTAACGGCGGCAGCGACAGCATGCCATCACGCAGTAACAGTTGCGCCCCGCTCACCAGCAGCACGCTAAGAAGCGCCCAGTGTAGCCCCTTCATAATGAACTCCCGAGCAGCGCCACACCGGCAATAATCAACATCAGGCCAAAGGCATGGCGCAACGTAATGCGCTCATGCCAGATCGCCCTCGCCGCCAGGGTCACCCAGACAAAATTGAGGCTCAGCATCGGGTAGGCGACGCCGACCGGAATGCGCTGCAACACCAGCAGCCACAGCACCATTCCCGCACCCAGCGCCAGCAGTGCCAGCGCCAGCCACAGACCAACGTGCCTGCCGCGCGATGCCCCGCTCGCCGGGCGCGTCGCCTGCTTCTGGCACAGCTGCCCAAGGCAGCTCAACAGGCTGGCCGCGCCGAGCCAGATCCAGCTACTCATTGCGGAAAGTACTGCAATAACACCATCCGCCCCTGCTGATAGACGTTATCCGGCTTTGGAATGGGTAGACGCATAAACTCATCGGCCTGCGACTGATGCAGCACCAGGGAAACAATTCCCTGCTGGCGATGCCCGGCCAGCCAGTCGGTGAAATCACGCTCGGCGACAAAGCGCCCTTTCGCATCAGGATAATCCAGGCCATAAGCCAGCTCACCGCGCGAACCGAACAGCAGAATATCGCTGCGCTTCAGCTCCCAGGCGAGTCCGGAGGCGACGCCAGGATTATCCGACAGCACATAGCGGCTCTCCGCCAGCGCATCATCAATACAGGCGATCAGGAACTGCGGCTGTTTGGAATCCATCACTTTATCCGGAATGGCAAACCCCACCAGCAGCGCCAGCGTCAGTGGCGAAAGCGCGGCGAAGAACCAACGCTCGGCGCTGGCCCTGAAGGTAAACAGCCCGACCAGCGCCCACATCAGGAAGATAAAGGCAGCGAGCGCGGCTTTATAATCTTCGATCGGCAGCCAGACGGGATGCTTCAACATCCCCCATGGCGACACCACCAGCGCGGCGATCGCGCCAGTGACCCCGAAAGCGATATTGATCCCGGCGTTGATGCGCAGCACTTTCACGCTCGCGGCGGTGCGCGCATAACGCGCCATCAATATCGCCAGCGGCGCAAAGCAGGGCAGAATATAGGTCAGCAATTTTCCCTGGGCGATGCTGAAGAAGATCAGCGGCATCACCACCCAGCCGAGCAGGTAGAAAGCATCACTGCGCGCCCGCCAGCCGGTTTTCAGCGCACCGGGCAGTAGCCCAAGCCACGGCAGCGAACCGGCAAGCAAACAGGGAATGTAGTACCAGAACGGCGCTTTATGCTGCGCGTCATCCTGGGCAAAGCGCTGAATATGCTCCACCCAGAAGAAGTAGCGCCAGAAATCAGGCTCGCGCGCCGCAATGGTCAGCCCCCACGGCAGCACCGTCAGCACGCACGCCAGCACCGCAAGCCAGCCCCAGATCAGCACCTCTTTCCAGCGCCGCTGCGCAATTACCCACGGCAACACGCCGATAACCGGCAGCGCCAGCGCCAGGAACCCTTTGGTCATCACCCCCATGCCGCAGGCGATACCGAGCAGCAGATAGCCGCCCGCTTTCCCGCGTCTGCTGGTGGCCTGCGCCGCCAGCCAGAAGCTGAACATCGCCAGCGTCATCCACAAGGCGATCATCGGATCCAGCACGGCATAGGTACCGACACCGTACACCAGCAATACGGTCAGGTAGATCACGCCCGAGAGCAGCGCCGTCGCTTTGTCGCGCCACATTTTCCACGCTAACGCACCAACCAGAAGAGCGGAAACGGCGGTGGAGAAGACCGCGCCAAAGCGTACCGCGAAGTTGTTGTGACCAAATACCCACTGCGCAAGGGTGTTGATCCAGTACCCGGCGATCGGTTTTTCAAAATAGCGCAGCCCGAGGAAATGGGGCACCATCCAGTCGCCGCTTTGCAACATCTCGCGGCTGATCTCCGCATAGCGGGTCTCGTCCGGTTGCCAGAGCAGGCGATACTCCAGCGGCGCAAGGTAATAAAGGGCAAACAGCGCCAGCAGCGCTAAACCATAATGAACAGGTTTCATCGTTGTGCACTCAACAGTTTTTGGCATCCCAGCCACCCTTCGCGGCCAACCACTTCGCCGCGTACCACTTTGCCGGGCGGCAGTGTCGTGACATCGTCCGGTAGCAACTGCCCCAGCGGGCAAAAGGTAATCTCCTCCTGCACTGCCAGCGTCAGCAGCTGATCAAACGCATCGGCGCCGATAATCCCCTCCACTTCGGCATGGATGGTGTAGACCGGCGTACCCTGGGCGCGATGCATGCGATCGAGGATAAAGCGGTTGAAGCCCTCGGCGCTCACCGAAGAGCCAACGACCTCATCCCAGGTGGGTAACGAAACGGGGATTTGTGGCGCGGCGTAGACATTTTCCGCCAGTTGCGGGCGAAAAGGCTGGCTACCGCGACAGTCGCTGTTATAGCGGAACGGGAAGACCGCTTTCGCCTTGACTACCCGCTGATCCGCCCGCCAGCCCGCCGCCGCCGAGCAGGTAACCGGCTGGCCGATAATCCGCTCCAGCGCCGAGAGACCGCGTGCAATCTCCGTCTCCAGCCGCGCCTGATCCCAGACGCCGCTCCAGCTTTGCCAGGCGTGGTGATCCCAGGCGTGCAGCCCCACTTCATGCATACGCGCCGTCTGGCGAATGATCTCTGCATTGGCATCGCCAATAATGCGCCCCGGCCAGGCGGTACCCGCCAGCAGAATATCCCAGCCATATAGCGACGCCGCGCGCGAGCGCAGCATCTTCCAGAAAAATTTCGGCTTCAGCAGACGCCAGATATGCCGCCCCATATTGTCCGGGCCGACGCTAAAAAAGACGCTCGCCTGGATCTGGTGCTTCTCCAGCAGCTGTAGCAGACGCGGCATGCCCTGCTGCGTGCCGCGAAAGGTATCGACATCAATACGTAAGCCGATTTTTTTCATGCTTATTGCTCATCCGTCAGTTCGACCGTACGCAGGAAGAAGTCGAGCGTCTCGTCAACCGTCTGGCGCATTGCCACCGTCGGCTCCCACTGCAGGCAGCGTTTGGCGTTGCGAATGCTCGGTTTGCGGTGCTCAACATCCTGGTATCCTTTACCGTAATAGCTGCTGCTCTCGACGTCACGGAAACCGGCAAAAGGCGGGAAGCGGTGGCGCAGCGGATGCTGCTCAAAGCTCTCCAGCAGCATCTCGGCAAGCTCCTTGATACTGGCTTCGTTCTCCGGGTTGCCGATATTGATAATCTCCCCGTCGCAGCGGCCGTCGCGGTTTTCAATAATGCGGAACAGCGCTTCGATACCATCGCTGATATCAGTAAAGCAGCGCTTCTGTTTTCCGCCCTCAACCAGCTTGATCGGCGAGCCTTCCACCAGGTTGAGGATCAACTGAGTGATGGCGCGGGAGCTGCCGATGCGCGCGGCATTGAGGTTATCCAGACGCGGGCCCATCCAGTTAAACGGACGGAAGAGCGTAAACCGCAGCCCCTCTTTCTCGCCGTATGCCCAAATTACACGGTCAAGAAGCTGTTTCGACACCGAGTAGATCCAGCGCTGTTTGCTTACCGGCCCGACCACCAGGTTCGAGTTATCCTCATCAAACACTTTGTCGGTGCACATGCCGTACACTTCCGAGGTCGACGGGAAGATGATGCGTTTGTTGTACTTCACGCAGTCGCGGATGATCTTCAGGTTCTCTTCAAAATCGAGCTCGAAGACGCGCAGCGGGTTACGGGTGTACTCAATCGGCGTGGCGATCGCCACCAGCGGCAGCACCACGTCGCATTTTTTAATGTGGTACTCGATCCATTCGGAATGGATGCTGATATCACCTTCGACAAAGTGAAAACGCGGGCAGTCGAGAAAACGACCGATGGCGTCGGAACCGATGTCGAGGCCGTAAATCTCGTAGTTATCGTCGCGCAGCAGGCGCTCGGTCAGGTGGTTGCCGATAAAACCGTTTACCCCAAGGATCAGCACGCGGGTGCGGCGTTTTACTGCAACTACCGGTTTGCTGCTCAACAGCGCTCCGGCCACCAGCCCCAGCGACTGCGCCAGCTGCGCGCCCTGCATATAAACGCCTTTCTCAGTCTGGCCGGTCATCACCTCCAGCGCCCCCTCGCCGCAGGCGATAATCAGCGGCGCGACGGAGATAACGGTTCCCGCTCGCGCTGGCGCCACGTCGCTGCGCACGCGGGATTTCCAGACGATAAATTTGTGCGTGCCAACAAAGCTGAACGCGCCCGGCCACGGATCGCTCACCGCGCGCACCAGGTTGTGCAGGGTTTGTGCCGGTTTTTCCCACTCCAGCCGCCCATCTTCTGGCGTGCGGCGGCCAACATAGCTCGCTTTGCTCTCATCCTGCGCGGTTTCGCTGAAGGTGCCGTTTTTCAGCGTCGGTAAAGCGCCTTCCAGCAGATGTTTGGCGCTCTCGGTCAGTTTACGGTGCAGCGACAGCGCGTCATCGGCGTCGGCAATCTCGACCGCGCGCTGGGCGATGATCGCTCCGGCATCCGCGCGGGAGATCATCCGGTGCAGCGTGACGCCGGTTTGCGTTTCGCCATTCACCAGCACCCAGTTCAGCGGTGCGCGTCCGCGATAGGCGGGCAGCAGTGAACCGTGCAGGTTAAACGCGCCGATGCGCGCGCTGTTCAAAATCGCTTCGCCGAGCAGGTTACGGTAGTAGAACGAGAAAATAACCTCCGGCTTCATCTCGGCAATGCGGTCAACCCACAGCGGATGGTTAACGTCATCCGGGGCATAAACCGGAATACCGCGCTCGGCGGCAAGGCGTGCTACCGAGCTAAAAAAGGCGTTTTCCTGTGCGTTGTCGGCATGGGTAAAAATGGCCGCAATATCAAACCCGGCGTCCAGTAAGGCCTGTACGCCGACGCATCCCATATCGTGATAAGCAAAAACAACGGCTTTCATTGGTTCTTTTCCTCTTGCGAAACGTCATGATCCTGGCGGACAACACGTTGAATAAAGTAGCGGGGACGGGCGCGCACATCGTTATAGATGCGCCCGATATACTCCCCAAGCAGGCCCATGCCGATAAACTGTGCGCCGATAAAGGTGAAGAGAATGGCGAAGAGCGTGAATACCCCTTCTCCCGCCCACTGCGCGCCAAACGCCAGCCGCAAAATGACCAGCAGCAGTGACAGCGAAAAGCCAAACAGGGCAATGGCGCTGCCAAACACGCTGAGCAGGCGCAGCGGCGTGGTGGTCAGGCAGGTCACCAGGTCGTACATCAGGTTAATCAGGCGCATAAAGCTGTATTTCGAGTCGCCAAATTCGCGCTCGGCGTGCTGCACCGGGATCTCAACCGCCCGGCGGGCAAAGGTATTGGCGAGGATCGGGATAAAGGTGCTGCGCTCGTGGCAGCGCAGCATCGCGTCAACGATATGGCGGCGATAGGCGCGCAGCATGCAGCCGTAGTCGCCCATCGCTTTCCCGGTAGCGCGCTGGATCAGGTGGTTAACGCCGCGCGACGCCAGCTTGCGAAACAGGCTGTCCTGGCGGTTTTGCCGCACGGTGCCCACCACGTCATACCCTTCGTTGGCTTTCGCCACCAGCCGCGGGATCTCTTCCGGCGGGTTTTGCAGATCCGCATCCAGAGTAATAACCAGATCGCCGGTAACATGGCTGAAACCGGCCATGATCGCCGAGTGCTGGCCGTAGTTGCGGTTGAGCAGCACCGCGACGATATGGCTGTCGGGCTGCTCTGCCGCGTCGGTCAGCATACGCGCAGAGTCATCGCTGCTGCCGTCATCCACCAGCAGGATTTCGTAATCGATACCGATTTGCGCGCAGCTGGTGGTGGTGCGGCGGATCAGCTCCGGCAGGCTCTCCTGTTCGTTATAAACCGGGATCACCACCGAGACTTTTTCAATAATCGGGAGGGTGAACATATCAGCAGCCTGCGATCTGTTTAAGCGCGTCAATGACGCGGGTTGTGTCGTCATGGGTCATATCCGGAAAAAGCGGCAGGGAACAGATACGCGCGCTGTTCCACTCCGTGTTGGGAAGATCGATCGGGAAGTTTTCGCGGTAGTACTTCTGGGTATGCGCCGCACGAAAATGGAGGCCGGTGCCAATACCCTGCGCTTTTAGCCGCTCCATCAATGCGTCGCGGGAGAGGCCGCAGCGCTGCTCGTCGACGCGAATAATAAACAGATGCCAGGCGTGCTGATGCGGCCACGACGGCAGCGCCAGCGGCTGAAACGGCGTCGCTGCCAGTTCAGTCAGATAACGGTGGGCAATTTCCTGACGGCGGGCGTTGGCGGCAGGCAGTTTGTCGAGCTGCACCAGTGCAATAGCGGCGTTGATATCCGCCAGGTTGTATTTAAAGCCCGGCGAAATCACCTCAGCCTGCGGCGCACGGCCGTGGGTCTGGCGGTCATAGGCATCAACGCCGAGGCCATGAAACTTCAGGCTGCGAATGCGGTTTGCCAGCGCTTCGTCATCGGTCACCACCAGCCCGCCTTCGGCGCAGGTCATATTTTTGATGGCGTGAAAGGAGAAGATTGCGCAACCGCGCGCGCCAACGTGGTGGCCTTTGTAGTAGGTGCCCGCCGCATGCGCCGCATCTTCAATCACCGGAATGCCGTACTTTTCACCGAGGGCGTGGATGGCATCGATATCCACCGGCGCGCCGGCGTAGTGCACTGGCACAATTGCTTTGGTACGCGGCGTGATTGCCGCTTCGATCGCCTCGGGTGTCACCATCAGCGTGTCGCGATCGACATCGATCATCACCGGCGTCGCGCCGAGCAGCACGATCATGTTGAGGGTGGAGACCCAGGTCATTGAGGGAGTAATCACTTCATCGCCCGCACCAATACCCAGCGCCATTAACGTGACATGCATCCCCGCCGTGGCGGAGCTGACGGCAATGGCGTGCTGGTTGCCGGTCAGTGTGCAAAACGCGGCTTCAAGTGCCTGATTCTTCGGCCCGGTGGTGATCCAGCCCGACGCCAGCACGTGCTGAATGGCGGCAAGTTCATCCTCTCCCATCGATGGGCGTGAAAAGGGTAAAAATTCACTCATCATTTTTTCCTGGCATCAACGGCATATTAAAAAACTGCCACAGTGAAACATGTAATGGGAATAAAATGGCGCACAAAACTTAAATGAAAATAGAATGAACCTACGATTTCAGTGTTTTTTACCGAAAAGGTGATAATGGTGAGGGTAGCAATAAAAGATTAGGAGAAGATTAAGAAAATAACCTTCAGATAAAAATATAAAAACCTTTAAAAACATAACGATATATAATACAGCAGGTTTGTTATACTGTGATTCCTGTCAAAAAAGTGCAATAAAAAACGCCCATTCAGTCAATGAACGGGCGTTATCTTAATTATTTAAACGGAATGACAACAAAGCAAAAATAGTCTTATTTTTCTGCAAACAATTATTTCATTAGCCACAACGTTAATAGCGTCATAAATGTGAAACTATTCTGATAAGTTTCGCGGGAAATTAGCCGGTAATTCACTGGCCGGGCAGGCAATCACCTGCTCATTATTCTCGCCGCAGTCGCGCACAAAGGTGATGGTGGCAAACTCATCAATCACTTCTGTCGGGTAAGCGGGGCCTGCCTCGCGCAGGGATTCCATCAGCGCAATATGCTCGTTCTGGAAGCAGACGGTTTTCTCCGGATTGTTGATCACCCAGCGCGGGAAGAAGATGGTGCCGTGGAACAGGCGATCGCCGAGGTTGGCAATCAGGCTGACGTCGGTACCGGTCGGCTCAGTCCAGGAAATTTTATAGATACTCTCACCGACGCGAACGATATAGACCCGCTGATCTTTCACCCAGCGGTTCGCCACGATCCCGCTGTGAATGCGGTAATCAATGGTGTTGGCATTTTTAACATACAGCTCGTAGTTCCAGCCATTATCGTAGGTGTAGACCAGATGTTTACCGACAAAGCCACTCAAATCATGTTTATCAAAGCTGCTCATATCTCATCTCCTCTTGTTGTTGAGGAGATCGTACCTCTGCAAAAAACCAATGAATAACGCTATATTTGCATCAAATTCATTCAAAAATTAGATGAGTCATGCACAAGAGCACGCTGGAACAATGGTCGCTGCTGCAAAAAGTGGTCGAACTGGGCAGCTTTGCTAAAGCGGCGGAAGAGACACACCGCAGCCAGTCTTCGGTCAGCTATAACCTGGCGCTCCTGCAGGAGCGGCTCGGCGTTGCGCTGCTGGTGCCGGAGGGGCGACGGGCGGTGCTGACACCTGCGGGCGAACTGCTGCTCAGCCAGGTGAAGCCGCTGCTGAAAGCGTTTGAGTGGGTAGAGACCCGCGCCGCCACGCTGCGAAATGGCATGCGCACCCGGCTGGATCTGGTGGTCGATAGCATCTTTCCGCGCGCGCGGCTGTTCGCCATCCTGCGCCAGTTCCAGCACTGTTACCCGCAAACCCAGGTACGCCTAACCGAAGTGCTGGAGACCGCTCCGGACGATGCGCCAAGCTACGCGCAGGCGGATGTGATGGTGCTGACCCGCCGCCAGGATATGACCGGGCGCGGCGAGTGGCTGATGAATATCGATTTTGTTTGCGTGGCGCACCGCGATCACCCTCTCAGCGCGGCGCAGCAGGTGAGCGAAGCGATGCTCGCCGCCTGGCCGCAGATCCGCATCGCCGAAAGCGACGCCCGCCAGACGCCTGTTGCGCAGGAGGCGTGGACCTTTTCCACCATTGATGCCGCCATTGAGGCGGTGCAGTATCAGGTCGGTTACGGCTGGCTGCCGCAGGAGCGTATTGCGCCGCTGCTGGCAAGCGGGCAGTTGAAAGCGCTGCCGCTTAACCACGGCGCGCGGCGCGCCACGCCGCTGCATCTGATCGTCAAAAAGGATCTCGCCCCGCTCGATGAGCAGGTAGAGATGTTGTTGCAACTGTTTAAAGCGCAGTAAGGGAAGATGCCCGGTGGCGCTGCGCTTACCGGGCCTACGTATTCCGCGCGCGTATCCATCCGGCAATCCTCATCCGCCTGCCCAAAATTAATCCCGCGCAACCGCCCGCCGTTTGATCTAAAACATCTCATTCGTATGATGAATAATTAAAATCGTCATACTTTCCCGCCAATGACGTTTCGTCAGGACGCTTACGTGTTTTTCTACCGTTATGCTGGCGCTCTGCTGCTGCTCTGCGCATCGTTTGCCCTTTTCGCGGCAACGGATACTCTCACCACCGCCTGGCCGGTGAATGTCGGCCCGCTCAACCCTCACCTCTACACCCCGAACCAGATGTTCGCGCAAAGCATGGTTTATGAACCACTGGTGAAATATGAGGCCGACGGCACGGTGCGGCCGTGGCTGGCGACAGGCTGGCACCATTCGGACGATGGCAAAACCTGGGTCTTCACCCTGCGCGATGGCGTGACCTTCTCCAACGGTGAGCCCTTTAACGCCGAAGCGGCAGCGGAGAACTTCCGCGCGGTGCTGGATAATCGCTCGCGCCACGCCTGGCTGGAGTTGGTGAACCAGATCAGCGAAGTGAAAGCCTTAAGCCCCAATCAGTTACAAATCACGCTCAAAAGTGCCTATTACCCCTTCTTGCAAGAGCTTGCCCTGCCCCGCCCGTTTCGCTTTATCGCCCCGTCGCAATTTAAAAACCATGAAACCCTGAACGGCATTGTCGCGCCTATCGGCACCGGGCCGTGGATCTTGCAGGAGTCACGCTTAAATCAATATGACGTGATGGTGCGCAACGAGCGCTACTGGGGCGCGAAACCGGCGCTGGCGAAAGTGGTGATTAAGGTGATCCCCGATGCCACCAGCCGCGCCGTGGCGTTTGAAACCGGCGAGATTGACCTGTTGTATGGCAACGAAGGGTTGCTGACGCTCGATACCTTCGCCCGCTATCGCCAGAACCCGCAGTGGCGCACCCAACTCTCTGCACCAGTGGAAACGGTGATGCTGGCGCTTAACTCCGCCCGTGCGCCAACCAACGAGCTGGCGGTGCGCGAAGCGCTGAACTATGCGGTGGATAAAAAAAACCTTATCGACGGCGCGCTGTACGGTACGCAGCAGGTCGCCGACACGCTTTTCGCTCCGGGCGTGCCCTACGCCAATATTGGCCTTAAAGCGCGTCAGTACGATCCCGCCCGGGCGAATGCGCTGCTGGAAAACGCGGGCTGGTTACTACCCGCCGGGAAAGCCATTCGCGAAAAAGCGGGCCAGCCGCTGCATATCGAACTGGCCTTTACCGGCACCGACGCGCTGAGCAAATCGATGGCGGAAATCATTCAGGCCAATCTGCGCCAGGTGGGCGTGGATATCGCGCTGATCGGGGAAGAGGAGAGCAGCATCTACGCCCGCCAGCGCGACGGCCGTTTCGGCATGATCTTCAACCGCAGTTGGGGCGCACCCTACGATCCCCACGCGTTTATCAGTTCGATGCGTGTGCCCTCGCACGCCGATTACCAGGCGCAGCAGGGTTTGCCTGACAAGCCATTGATCGACAAAGAGATTGGCGAAGTGCTCACCGCCCGCGATGAGGCCACGCGGCAGGCACTCTATCGCGATATTCTCACCCGCTTGCATAACGATGCCGTCTATCTGCCCATCAGCTATGTGTCGACAATGGTGGTGGCGAAGCCGGAGCTGGGGGCGATCCCGTTTGCGCCCGTTGCAGCCGAGATCCCGTTTGATCAGATCAAACCGGGCAGCGCGCAATGAGCCGCTACGTGATAAAGCGTTTGCTGCTACTGATCCCGATGATCCTTGCCGCCTCGGTGGTGATTTTCCTGCTGCTGCGCCTCGGCACCGGCGACCCGGCGCTCGATTACCTGCGCTTGTCGAACCTGCCGCCGACGCCGGAGATGATTGCCGCCACGCGCGTGGCGCTCGGGCTGGATCAGCCGTTAGCCGATCAGTACGCCCACTGGTTATGGCGCGCGCTGCATCTCGATTTTGGCCTCTCCTATGCCACCCAGCGCCCGGTGCTGGAGGATGTGCTGCGCTTTCTGCCCGCCACCTTGCAACTGGCGGGCGCGGCGCTGGTGCTGATCCTGCTGACCTCGCTGCCGCTCGGTATCTGGGCAGCGCGACACCGCGATAAGTGGCCCGATTTTGTTGTCCGCGCGGTGGCGTTTCTTGGCGTCTCAATGCCCAACTTCTGGCTCGCCTTTCTGCTGGTGATGCTCTTTTCCGTGCATCTGCACTGGCTGCCCGCGCTCGGTTATGGCGGCTGGCAGCACCTGATTCTGCCTGCCGTCTCCATCGCGCTGATGTCGCTGGCCATCAACGCGCGTCTGCTGCGCGCCAGCCTGCTGGAGGCCGCCGGGCAGCGCCACGTCACCTGGGCACGGCTACGCGGGTTAAGCGAGAAGCAGACCGAGCGGCGGCATATTTTACGCAACGCGTCGCTGCCGGTGATCACCGCGCTGGGGATGCACATTGGCGAGCTGATTGGTGGCACGATGATTATTGAGAGCATCTTCGCCTGGCCCGGTATTGGCCGCTACGCTGTCTCGGCGATCTTCAACCGCGACTACCCGGTGATCCAGTGCTTTACGCTGGTGATGGTGATGGTTTTTGCCCTCTGCAACCTGGCGGTGGATCTGCTGAGCGCCGCGCTCGATCCGCGCGTGCGTCATCATGAAGGAGCGCGCTGATGCACTTTCTCCACACCGCGCGCTGGCCGGTGCGCCTCGCCCTGCTGATACTGGCGTTGCTGTTTATCATAGCCCTTAGCTGCCAGTGGTGGCTGCCCTTCGATCCGCAGGCTATCGACCTGCCTGCGCGGCTGCTGCCGCCCGATAGCCAGCACTGGCTCGGCACGGATCATCTCGGGCGCGATATCTTCTCCCGGCTGCTGGCCGCCACCCGCGTGTCGCTCGGATCGGTGCTCTGCTGCCTGCTGCTGGTGCTGATCCTCGGGCTTGGCGCCGGCGGCTGCGCCGGGCTGCTTGGCGGACGCGTGGATCAGCTGATTATGCGTGTTGCCGATCTCTTTATGACCTTTCCCACCTCGATCCTGTCGTTTTTTATGGTGGGTGTGCTTGGCACCGGCCTGACCAATGTGATTATCGCCATCGCGCTCTCTCACTGGGCCTGGTATGCGCGCATGGTGCGCAGCCTGGTGCTGTCGCTGCGCAGCCGTGAATATGTGCTGGCAGCGCGGCTCAGCGGAGCGGGTTATCTGCATCTTTTTCGCGACCACCTGGCGGGCGCGATTGTGCCGTCGCTGCTGGTGCTGGCGACTTTGGATATCGGCCATATGATGCTGCATGTCGCCGGGATGTCCTTTCTCGGCCTCGGGGTCAGCGCGCCGACGCCGGAGTGGGGAGTGATGATCAATGACGCGCGGCAGTTTATCTGGACGCAGCCGCTGCAAATGCTGTGGCCGGGGCTGGCGCTGTTTCTCAGCGTCATGGCCTTCAACCTGGTGGGCGACGCGCTGCGCGACCATCTCGACCCACATCTGGTTACGGAGCACGCCCACTGATGGCTACGCAATTGAGCCTGCAACATCTCACGCTTTCCGCAGCGCGATCGCTGGTTGCCGATCTCTCTCTTACCCTACGCCGCGGCCAGGTGCTGGCGCTGGTCGGTGCCAGCGGCAGCGGCAAATCCCTCACCTGCGCGGCAGCGCTTGGCGTATTGCCCGCAGGCGTTCGACAAACGGCGGGCGCGGTGCTGATCGACGGCCAGCCGGTTTCTCCCCAGGCGCTGCGCGGCGTGACGGTGGCAACGGTGATGCAAAACCCACGCAGCGCGTTCAACCCGCTGCGAACCATGGCTGACCACGCGCGGGAGAGCTGCCTGGCGCTGGGCAAACCGTTCAGTGAAGCGCACGCTATCGCCGCGCTGAAGCAGGTGGGCCTGCGCGATGCGCGCCGCGTTCTCGCCCTTCACGCTTTTGAAATGAGCGGCGGCATGCTGCAACGGGTGATGATTGCGCTGGCGCTGCTGGCCGAGGCGCCCTTTCTTATCGCCGATGAGCCGACCACCGATCTCGACGCCATCGCCCAGGCCAGTATCCTCGACCTGCTCGACTCCCTGATGCAGCAACGCCAGCCGGGCATGCTGCTGGTAACGCACGATATGGGCGTGGTGGCGCGCCTCGCTGACGAGGTAGCGGTGATGGATAACGGGCGCATCATCGAGCGCGGCGCGGTCGGGGCTATTTTTCACGCGCCGCAGCATCCGCTGACCCGCCAGTTAGTCAGCGCGCACCTGGCGCTCTACGGCATGGAGCTTGCGCAATGACGATTCTTAGCGTTAACCAACTCTCCCACGCTTACTGCCACCAACAGGTGCTGAGTAATATCTCCCTGATGCTGAAGCAGGGTGAAACCGTCGCCCTGCTCGGACGCAGTGGCTGCGGCAAGAGCACGCTGGCGCGCCTGCTGGTCGGGCTGGAAGCACCTGAGCAAGGCCACATTTGCTGGCGTGAAACGCCACTTCAGAAGCTTACCGCCGCCGCACGGCGTGATTTTCGCCGCGATGTGCAGATGGTGTTTCAGGATCCGATTAGCGCGGTCAACCCGCGCATGACGGTGCGCGACATTGTGCGTGAACCGCTACGCCACCTGGCAAAGCTCAGTAAAGCGCAGCAGCTCCAGCGCATCACGCAGTTGCTGGCAGAGGTCGAGCTGGAAGCGGATCTGCTGGAGAAACGCCCTATGCAGCTGAGCGGCGGTCAGTTGCAACGAGTCTGCCTCGCCCGGGCGCTGGCGGTCGCGCCGGGGTTACTGATTCTGGATGAAGCGGTCTCCAGCCTCGATCGCGTGGTGCAAAGCGGCATCATCGCCCTGCTGCAACGCTTGCAACAGCGCTCCGGCGCGGCGTGCCTGTTTATCACCCACGATCTGCGCCTGGTGGAGCGCTTCTGCCAGCGGGTGCTGGTGATGGAGGCCGGGCAGATCGTCGAAAACGTCACCGTCAGTGCGCCGCTGCGCTTTAGCTCCCTTGCGGGCCGGGCGCTACAACAGGCGGTGTTACCCGCCCTCCCTTCACTTCGCCCGAGGAACCCGCTATGCAACGCGTTACCCTAACGCTCGATGACGATCTGCTCGCCGCCCTGGACGCGCTAAGCCAGCGGCACGGCTACCACAACCGCTCAGAAGCCGCACGCGATCTGCTGCGCGGCGCGCTGGCGCAGGAGGCTCCGGCGGATCAGGAGAAGCAGGGCTTTGCTGTGTTGACCTACGTGTATGAACATGAGAAGCGCGAGCTGGCAAGCCGGCTGGTCGCCACTCAGCACCACCATCACGATCTCTCAGTGGCCACCCTGCACGTGCATATCAGCCATGACGACTGCCTTGAGATCGCCGTCCTAAAAGGCAAGCGCGCCGAGATTGAGCATTTCGCCGATGAGGTGATCGCCCAGCGCGGCGTGCGCCACGGCCATCTACAGTGTCTGGCGCAGGAACCCCATCCCCACAGCTGATGCTTTTTCGCCCGCACCGCGCCACATGTGCCAGGCTTATTTATTTGCCAAATCCACGTGATAAGGAGCGAATGATGAAGATTGATCTGAGCGGAAAAGTGGCGCTGGTCACCGCCTCGACGGGCGGGATTGGTTTCGCGATTGCGACCGGACTTGCGCAGAGCGGCGCAGAAGTGATCCTCAACGGGCGCAGCGACGAGTCGGTCAACAAGGCCAAAGCGGCGTTAACCGAGCAAGTGAGCGGTGCTCGCGTGCGTACCGCCGTTGCCGATCTTGGCTCGGCGGACGGCGTGGCTTCCCTGCTTGAGGCGGCCTCCGGCGTCGATATCCTGGTCAATAATGCCGGTATTTATGGCCCGCAGGATTTCTACGCCACTGATGATGAGACCTGGGAGAGTTACTGGCAGACCAACGTCATGTCCGGCGTGCGGCTGGCGCGCGCGCTGCTGCCCGCGATGGTTGATAAGGGCTGGGGCCGCGTGGTGTTTATCTCCTCCGAGTCCGCCCTAAATATTCCGGCAGATATGATCCACTACGGCGTGACCAAAACGGCGCAGCTGTCGCTGGCGCGCGGGCTGGCGAAGTTTGTTGCCGGTAGCGGCGTCACGGTTAACAGCGTATTACCGGGGCCGACGATGTCCGACGGTTTCGCCGCCATGATGCAGGAAGAGATGGAGAGAACCGGTAAGTCTCTGGAGACGCTGGCGAAAGAGTTTGTGATGGCGAATCGCCCCTCATCGGTTATCCAGCGCGCCGCCACCGTTGAAGAGGTGGCGAATATGGTGGTTTATGTCTGCTCAACGCAGGCATCGGCGACCTCCGGCGCAGCGCTGCGCGTCGATGGCGGCGTGGTGGACGATATCGTTTAAACGAGCCAGGAGGTTGTATGCGACGTTTCCCCCGCCGCGCGCTACTGCTCGCGTTGCTCTTCACCGGTGCGGCGCAGTCTGCGGAGTATGGTGGTCAGCTTGAAGGGTTCACCTACCCGTGGCCGCTGATGCACTTTGAGTTTCAGTCCCAGCGCCAGCCCTTAAGCATGGGGTATATGGATATCTCCGCCGATAAACCGAATGGCGAAACCGTGGTATTGCTGCACGGCAAAAACTTTTGCGCCGCCACCTGGGAGAGCACCATTACCGCGCTGCATGAGGCCGGTTACCGGGTGATTGCTCCCGACCAGATTGGCTTCTGTACCTCCACTAAACCTGCCAATTATCAGTACAGCTTCCAGCAACTGGCGGAGAATACCCATCAGCTGCTGGCGAAGCTGGGGGTAAAAAAAGCGGTGATTATCGGCCACTCCACCGGCGGCATGCTGGCGACGCGCTATGCGCTGATGTACCCGCAAGAGACGCAGAAGCTGGTGATGGTTAACCCGATTGGCCTTGAGGACTGGAAGGCGAAGGGCGTGCCCTATCGCAGCGTGGACGCGTGGTATCAGCGCGAGCTGAAAAGCACCGCGCAGAGCATTAAAGCCTACGAGCAGAAGACCTATTACATGGGTGAATGGAAGCCGGAATACAATAAATGGGTTGAGATGCTGGCGGGGTTAAACAACGGACCGGGCAAGACGCGCGTGGCGTGGAACTCGGCGCTGATCTACGACATGATCTACACCCAGCCGGTGTTCTATGAGTTCAAGGATTTACGCGTGCCCACTACGCTGTTTATCGGCACTGGCGATACAACCGCGCCCGGCAGCGATGATGCGCCGCCGGAGGTGAAAAAGGCGGTCGGCAACTACAAGGTATTGGGCAAAGAGGCGGCGGAGCTGATCCCCAATGCCCGACTGGTGGAGTTTGATGGCTTAGGTCACGCGCCGCAGATGCAGGACCCGGCGACCTTTCACCGGGCGCTGCTCGACGATCTGGCAAAGTGACGCATTAAAGAGAAAGGCCCGCGCCAGGCGGGCCTTTGCATTACACCTGACGCGCGGCAAAGAAGGCCAGCGTCTCTTCCAGTGATTTCGCCTGCTCCTCCAGCGACATGGCGGCAGCGGAGATCTGCTGCACCAGCGAGGCGTTTTGCTGGGTGGCGCTATCCATCTGGTTTACCGCCACGCTGACCTGGTTGATGCCCTTGGTCTGCTCATCCAGCGCCTGCACGATTTCGTTGATCACCAGGTGGACATTAGTAACCGCCTCGATGATCTGCTTCATCATCGCGCCGGTTTCATTCACCAGCGCTACGCCTTTGCTGACGCGCCCGGTCGACTCATCAATCAGCGTTGAGATCTCTTTCGCCGCATTAGCGCTGCGCTGCGCCAGGCTGCGCACTTCGCCCGCAACCACCGCAAAGCCACGCCCCTGCTCCCCGGCACGCGCCGCTTCCACGGCGGCATTCAGCGCAAGGATATTGGTCTGGAAAGCGATACCGTCGATGATGCTGTTGATATCGCCGATCTTCTGCGCGCTTTCGTCGATTTTATTGATGACATCGACCACTTCGTCGACCAGCGCTTCGCCCTGCCCGGCAATCTCCGTCGCCTGCTCGGTAAGACGCGTCGCTTTGTGGGCGTTATCGGCGTTATTTTTCACCGTAACGGCAATCTGCTCCATGCTCGCCGCGGTTTGCACAATCGCCGCCGCCTGCTCTTCGGTACGTGAAGCGAGATCGAGGTTACCGGCGGCAATTTCGCTACTGCCCGCACGCACCGAGTTGCTGGCATCGGTGATGGTGCTGACAATGCGGTGCAACTGCCCCTGCATGGCGTGCAGTGCGTAGAAGATGCTGCTGCTGTCACCCCTCTGCACGGGGATGGTACTGCTAAGATCGCCCTGCGCAACCGAGAGAGCGATCTCCGCCGCTTCGGATGGCTCACCGCCCACCGGGCGCGCGACTTTGCGGGTAAAGACCAGCGCCACCACCAGGCTGACGATAATAATGCTCAGCACCATCATCACAATCGCGTTCATCAGGAAGTGCCAGGCTTCCGCCATCACCACGCTGACCGGGGTGATAATCGCCAGCTTCCACGGCGTGCCGCTGTTGCCGACCGCAATGGTGCGCCAGGTGATGAATGCCGGTTCGCCGAGCTGCGGATCGTCAAAACGCACCACCTCGCTGCCCGTGATGGTGCCTTTGTAGGGCTTGCCGATGGCCGCTTTGTCCGGGCTGGAGACGACGTTATTCTCCGCCGACAGCAGCACGGCATAGCCGACGCCGTCCCACGGTTTGATGGCACCAATCCGTTTTTGCAGCGTCGCCAGTGAGAAGTCGGACGTGACCGAGCCCTGGAATTTACCGTTGCGCATAATCGGCGCGGCGATGGAGGTAAGCATCACATCGACCCCGTTGTAGGGGTAGATATAGGGCTCGATAATCACCTCTTTTTGCCGCTGGCGCGGCAACACGTAGTAGTTGCCGCTGCCCGGCGTTTCGTAATCGAGCAAGTTGTGCAGAGACGGGTTGCCTGCCGAGTCACGATCGACATAACGGGCGTAGCGACCGGCAGGATCTTGCTCCGGTTTGCCGGCAAATTCGGCATCTTTGCCGTCGAAAGCGTTGGGTTCAAACGCCAGCGACATTGAGAGAAAATCGCTGTGCGCATGCAGGTAGTCACGCAGGAGCTGATCCAGCCCTTTGCGATCCGCAAGGCCCGCTTCACGCAGTGACCAGGCGCTGTTGCCGACATCGCGCGCCGCAACCAGCGCGGAATCGAGCTGCTGGCTCACTTGCAGGGTTTCGGTCTGGGCAATCTGTTGCAGATGTTTCTTTGCTACCGCCTCCTGTTGCGCCATCGCTTGCCATATCAGCAGGCCAATGGTCACAAGAAAACCGGCGGTTATCGTGACAAAGATGGATATCAACATCAGCGTCCTGGCTTTGAGCTTTTTCCCGGTGTTTCTTTTGACTGACATAACTTCTCCGATATGGCGTGGCGCGGGGCGCATGACGGATATATCGGAAGAATGTGCGCAAAAGTTATACCGGCTTTAAATTAAATTTTTGTGTGATGCGCGGGCGGGCAGTTCTGGAAAGGGCTTTGTGAGGAAAATCAAAGGCAAAACGCTCAGGCGAGCAGTTGGTCGATACTCTCAGCGGCAGGCTCCATCGGCAGCGCGCCGAGAAAGCGCATGTAACGTTCGGGGAAAGTCAGATGATGGAGGCTTTGAACGCGAGGCTGTTATTCATCTTTTTTCACGTCCTTTGCGTGAAGCTTGTGGTGCCCAGGAAGAGTGGTCGCTGACGACAATCTCATTGAGTTGCAGATCGCCGGGGATGTGCTGGAGATGATCGGCAATTTCGTCATAGGGCGAAGGGAGAGAGAAAGCGAGCCCGTAATCACCATCAACAATCAGAGCGCCGTTAATCAGCAGGACGCTTTTGCTGAGAAGCGTAAGCCGCTCCATGGTGATACCGGCAAAGAGCTTATTCTGGTATCTCCCGTGGTAGTTCTGGTTACAGACGACGGAGACGATGATGTCGTTCGCATCGGTAAAGATCGATACCGTGTTGTCATCAAGAAAATAGCCGTGCATATCGCCGCCCAAGGGCGATGAAGAGGGGTACTCTTTCGTCTCGACAGTAAAGCGGGTAAGCATCTCCTCAAGGTAAATATCCACAGAATGCCCGAGCCGGATATTGGCAAGTGAGGTGAAGCTAATAATGTCGGCGTTAAAATCAATCATGGTTTAACAGGTCGTGAGGTTTTAAGGGAGCTAATATGGAATGTTTTAAAATTGCTTACCATAGCCATCGACTTGTAAATTTTAAGAAAAGTAAGGATATAAAATCAAAAAGGCAGCACACCCTTAAAAAAAGAAAAGCACTCTATTTTCACGTCCTTACTCTGAAAATAATACAACGCATCAGTAATGCTATTATGCGCAACTATCTCTTCACTACCATAATCTTCAACCATTTCTATCTTATCTTCAGGTATGCAAAATTGATAAGACAAATAGCTACCCGCCTCTTTTTTGATCGCATATTGAAAGAAAAACAACCGCCCATCAACCTCTTTAATTTCACTGAAGCCTCTAACCTTACCGTTATTTACAGCTGTAATGATCAGCGAAACCATTGAATCGTTCATTTAGAGCAATCCTCATTATAAATACTTCAGCAAACTAATTATTGATAGTGAGTATATTCACTCACTCCTCTTATGTTGAAGCATAGGTTACCTTAAGACGGGCGTTGAAACTCTAAAATGAAGTTCCTCAGGAATTGGGAACATAGATACTCCTCCCAGCCTGTTGAGCCGTTATTAGCAGACTGATTTTATCGCCTCGGTAATAGTATAGAAGCGTATATCTATAAACTCTCAGATTTTAATAACTTAAAGCTACCGCATGCTGATAGTATGTGCTTAAAAAATTCAGGCCTCTGTGTACAATTTATATAGAGAAGGAACTTATGATCCGGGTGGTCTATTTCATCAGGCTCACCATCAAGGAGATCGATATTTTCTTTTAGCACGAGGTGCTCGTTCCCTTTATCTCCAGCGATATAATACACGCCTCCTTGATAGGCGCTATCGTGCTCGTGGAAAATAATATCAGATTCCCTTTCAAGCCAATCACGTGCCTGATTTAAACTCTCTCCGGAAAATGCATATAAATCATAAAAAATCATATCAAATATCTCTGTTCGCAGGAAGAGTTCAGGCCTGCTTGCGCTCTCGGTTGTTAATATTAATCGCTACTTACTCTTATGTACTCAATTTTGTTTAACACTACAGACGTTTTGAGTTCTTCAAGTGTACCTATTGAGAGATTATGTAATTCACTAATCTTCAGTAATTCATTAATAAAACTGATAGCGTCGTTCTTTCTCAACAAGCAGTCAGCACGATAATAATCCTTTATTTTTCGTAGATATTTATATGAACTCCATCTTATTGAATTCGCGAAGATAGATTGATGTAAAGCCTCGCTAATCTCGAAATGGAGCATTTTGCTTTCGTATTTTATATCTAAGTCTAGCGGCATGAGTACCTTAAAATTATTATCTATACATTATGGAATATAGTAAATTTATCGTATGGGTGACAGCCCTATTTCCAACGGTGATCTAAATAAGGCTCGATAGAGTCAATAACCATCGCTTCCGCAGACAGAGTCATGAACAGAATACCCTTCTCATCCTCAATTCTCAACGAGGTAATATCGTCCGAGTAAGAGAACTTAGGTGTACACTCAAAACCAATACGGTCACCCTCCAAACTTAATCGCCTTAAACCGACAAAAACAAGATCAATAGAAATGGCGTTAAAGTAATTTTTCTTCCATTTATCAGGCACTGTGGTAGGAATATTTTTTGAATTAAATCGAATTTTTACTTTTGAAAGGTCATAGACAAGAATATTTTCAAACTCGACTCTCTCTATGCTTAACTCATTATTGAACATGAATTTAATTTTTTCATTACCACTGGCATGATCAAACCACATATTCCCTCGCTAACCTAAATGGAACTTAACTTTCGTGTCATCTAATTGCTAACTCGCGTTACACTTCAAATATCACAGCGGAAATGATGTCAAAACTCTATCTAAACAAAACAAGAGCTAATGAAGTAAGCCCTCGATTAATTATTGATATGAGTGTGGAACAGATTTTCTAACCGAGAGTTGATGCTGGAAAATTCTATCTATTCGTTCTGGCCAGAAAAAACGTTTCTTCATAGGAAAAAATTATTTTTTTAAAATTTGGTATATATATTAAGCTTGCCTCATCACTGGGGTAGAAAAAATCATCCCATGCTTTCGCTATAATTGCAGGTGAAGATATTAATGCTGATGACCTTCGCCCCCAAAAGAATATGACCTCATCGCACGCATCTAATTTATCCTGAAAGAAAAGCCTACCCGCGTCGACATCATCAAAATCGAGCACTTTTTTATCAAGGATCTCACAATGCGAACTATCTATCTGCATTAAGATCTCAAATGGAAAAAAAGCATCCCATAAACGCTCAGAATCATCCTCGCCGAGCATGATTATTTTTTTCTTATCCTCAACTGATAGCTGGCAATCTTTTGAATTGAAACGCCACGCCATAGTATACTTTTTTTCATCCATCACAAAACTTGTCTTCATAACGCTCCCCGTTCTGTTGGCTGAAACTATCCGTTATATCCATATCAGCGGAATGCACCAGGTGAAATGCTTTTCGGCGATTGAAGCTTTACCATGAAGTAAGTTCATTAACTGAATCAGCTTCGAAAACCTGAATCCCACTTTGCTGGCAAAAGGACTTAGCCTTTTCCCATATAGCATTATCAAAAAGAATAAATGTTTGACCTGCCATCGGAGTTAAGAAACAACTAAAGAAAAAGGAATAATTATTTTTAACAAGATGGGTTAAAAAAACCGCACTGACCTTATCTTTTTTATAGATATTAATAATCTCTGACGCTTCAATAGACAAGCCAGGTAGCTGCGGTAGCTCAGACTTTAGCTTTCTTTTCAATTTTTCTTTTTTATACTCAACTACCCGACGGTTAAACTCCTCTACACTCTCCCCATAAAAATAAAGGCCACTATTTCCTGGAGTTAAAACGGGTTGTAGAGAGAGACTATTTTGATTGTAGAAATGTAGCTCATGAAATAAAAAACTTAACAGCTTTTTTGATGAGGCGGAGGTAAAACCATAAGGCCCATAGTTAGCTTCATTCCAGTCATATTGATAGCAGATACAATATGCGCAAGTTGGCAGGTGAGCTGGAAATTTATTGATACCTGCAATCCAGTCTGAAAGTGGGAACTTGATTAATCTCTCTTTTGTCTGGTTTGTCATTTAAAAGGGCTCATGGATTGGGTTACGGATAGTGAATAACAGCACTCAATTCGTTTGAGTGGGCTCGACACGACACAATGGGTTCACAAAACTTACCAGAACGATCCTGTGAGTATGACTGAGGTCGATTCGCACAAGCCTTCCCAGACTAACTGCATACTAATTATGTGCTTGCATAAAGAGGTGCTCTGGCCTGGACGATTTTTCACGTACCCGTTGGTTCAACTTACTTTTGAAAGATTACTCGCTTTTCCTTGCAATCAAGCACGCCATCTTTGTTTTAAAATTTACTGGGTAGAAATGCACTATGCTTTCAGACAAGTAATCGATAAAGTCCTCATTTCTATTACACACATCTTCACATCTGAAATGAGCATCGGAACCATTTAAGCAGGCAGCAATGGCAAAGCGCGCTCCATTTCTCAAATCCCCAAACAAAAACCTGCAACCATCAATCCCTTTAATGGCTTCTTTCTCCAGTAAAATAGACTCAGCGCTTATAGAGTTATAGGTGCCATCACTGGATACAAAAAGATCGATAGAAAGTCCGCTGTATATTTTATCAAGTACATTAGTAATCACAGATTTATCGATGCATTCGTTGATGATAATGTCATCAATATACACCCGGCTTCCATCATGCGCGATAAAATCATTTTTATTGACTAAAAAACGCTTAAGTTCGTATAAACCAACGCCTCCTAACGCACGCTGAAGCACCTTGATTTGGGGTTTTGAAAAAATCGGATAGTAACCATCATCGAAGACGATCAATCTTTTTGAGTGGAATTGATTAATGAACATCAAGAAGTCATTAACAAATAATTCTTTCTCATTACTATTAAACACCCAGGCCATGCAAACAGCAGGCTCAACATTGACAATACCGTGTTTCTCAGAAAAATTTTCAGAAGTAGAAAATAGAGTTTTCTTCATCAAAATCCTATTAGATAGTTTATCTTTATGTTTAACAGCATCTCACATTTCAATAAAGAGGTTTTTTACACCCTTTCACGATTATGAAACAGTGCCCGTGGGGAATAAACAGACTTACGCTTAAAAAAGTACACCATAGCATTTCTTCTATCAAAGTCTCAAAATTATTTATGACTACTTGTCAGTCGCAAAAGATATGATCTCACATTCTAAAATTTATTTTGTCGCTAGTGGTAAAAAACGTCTCTGACTCCCCAAATGCCGCAAAGAGATCGGCGGAACATAATACAACCCACACTCTAACTCCTGAAATTCAAGATCCAAAACGCATCGTACTCGAACATTAGCAGTCATCCCTTGAGATTGATTTATTTAAATTGCGATAAGCGTATTTTCCTCGAAGCATAGTTTATCCTCTTGAGCAGGACAAAAACGATGTTGGCATTCAAGAAGAGTGCGTGGAACAAGTTCTATTATCAGCAAGCAATTATGAATTTTTAGAAAGCTATAAACTGCAACTGGATAAACTATTTAATACCAAAGGTGATATCAGAAAGACTTTTCACAGGGAATGTCAAAAGGCTTTTAAAACCCACAAATGATATACAATATGCAAAAGAGATATCTCTCCCATATAAGAAAGATAACTTTCTCCACTTCATTATGTCATTAAAATTTTTGCATGGCATGTAGTATCCATTTTCAATCTCAAGTGTGCCTTTTAAATTTATGATTTCAATGCGGCATGTATTCAAAAAAGCCTTTTCGCTCATGGCTTCTGAAATAACAGTATCAGTTGAAGCCGTCAAGACAATTTCATCGTCATTGTAAGATGTTAAATGAATTTCGAGAGACTGATTTTTATAGCACCATGAGATTAAAATAGCCTCAGATAACATCTCCATCACTTCGTGGCTTTCATTAGAAAAGTTATTTGATTTCATTCTATTGTCTTTTATAAATAAAAATTTGTTCGCTACCAGTCCTGAGCCTTGGTAGCAAGAGTTAAAATGCAAGATCGATCAACTTTCTTTTAGCCGTCTTATCTCCGGAGTCAATGCGAAGCAATCTTCTGGAGAATCAGCACCGCATTCCCAATAAGTAATAAGATCACTGTGAACAGGATAATTTTCGAAAAGCAAGCCGAGCGTCTTAACCACATGTTCATCAGCCGTACTCAATCCAGATGCTAATAAATCGTTTATGATGTCAAGAGACAGCGCCATCAACTCTCGCCTTGCCTCTAAAGAGTCACTATAATTTAAATAAGCTACGATATACTTCGCTAGCCACTCTTTTGTGCGGTATTCATCAGGAAGCTCGTACGCCCAGTCTTGAGTATAACCATCGCCGGTGGGTAAACCGAGGTCATGACATATCTTTGATATTACGTCCATTCGCGTCCTCGTAAAAGATATATGCCTACAGACCATCAAAGGAAGACTCATTAGAGTTAATTTAACACTCTCGCTATGTGGTTGGGCGGTGAAGAAGTGCCATAATCGACCACCTTATGACTTAAAACCAGATGATACCAGTATCAAGTTCGCGTCATAATCATTGCCCTGTAATTGAGGCCATTCTTTATCCAATAACATTCATGGATGTCAAGAAAACGAGTATCACAGAAATCAATTCTCTGCCCCTTCCACCCTTTCGGTACATACCTTTCATAATGCATACTTTCAACATATTGCGAATAAAGTGCTTTGCTATCAAAATCGATAAACAAATCAGGCATAAGATCGTCAATATTCCACCATGTTGTGTCTGTTGTTAATCTTTTATAAAACTCATTAGCTATCTCATCACGATTGTAGATAGTGTGGTCTCTTTTCAGGAGGGAAATAAATTCATCAACATTCCTTTCACTTAGGATAGGAATATTATATCTTTCCTCATGAACCCCCTCAATTATGGCCTCAATTCCATTTTGAATAAAGTCCGCCACCCATTTAACTCTATCCATTATCCACATTTCTTTAAACGCGGCGAACCAGTAAAAAAGTTGATCTTTTTTTATTATAACCAGCACGTCCTCGGGTTTATTGATGAACATATAACCTCACGCTAACCAGTACTCATCAATAAATCAACTCTGACAACTTTTGACGAGTAATACTTTCCACCAGGAGCTTGAACTTTCCGTCACAGGAGGTAAGACTAATTTTCGCCGCGCTAACATACCGATAATTATAGTTTCCAAATCATCTGGTACGCTATCCCCGCCTTCGGCACCTAAATAAAGCAAAATATTTATCGATTCATACAATTTTAAAATTTTTTCCTTTTCCTCTCCTATCAATGAATGTTCATACTGCGCCAGTCTCTTAAAATAGTCATAAGTAATATTAACGATGTCACTATATTGAGAAGCATTGATACTCTCTATGAAATCATTTATTAATGTTTTATCAGTCACTCCCCCCTTCTTCTCTAAATTGTATATGGCTGATGCTACCGACTCAATATCATGTGGATACCGATATCCTTTTCCAATATTCTCTCTTATCCTTTTCTCTGATTTATTCACACCTTCTCCATCTTATTATTTATGAAAAAACATGCCTGCACCGTCTCATTAAATAGCTTAAGCATGAATTAAACGGAAAAAGATCTTACTTGTAGGATTGTTATCGTGAAGGTATTTGAACAACAATGAAAGATAACGGTATAAAGATATTTACCTAACGCCATACGCAAACTTAGCTCTATGTATATGTGACAAGGTATTTACCAACAATATCGAATACCTGATCGTACGTGCTAAGAACGATTCTCTCATTTTCATTTTTGCATTCCCCTATAACCATATCAAAACATGATGAAGTATATTTTTCATAAGGGTAATCATCTGTTTTAAAAATGCTTAAACTCTCGATATCCCGAAATATAAAACCCACTATTACATTATCCCGGTTCATGATTGCCGGCTTGCAGGCTGACAAAGATAAGGATGTAGTTAATCTCAGCTCCCAAGGATAGAAAGTAAGTTTTGCATCGGTTAAGATTAGAGCGTTCCTTCCATACAGAACACCATATTTTGTTTGTATTGCGCTCATTTTCATCTAGAAGAAAATCCTGCGTAAAGCATAGCCGCCATGCAGCATGAGTGATGAATTGATCCCACCGGGGACCTATGCGTGTCATTTACGTAACGTTGTAAGCACACCTTCTGATGCAGCTCTGATGTGCTCCATATAACAGCCTTTACTCACAATATGATAAAACCTTAAAATCGATATTCACCGCGGCGAAATAGAGGTCGGAAGCTCTAAAATCATCTACATTCTCCATGATTTCTGAGTACGGAGAAAAATCTATATAATGTAGACCGCTAAAATTGTCATAAGCTATTCCATTAGAGATTACAACGTTGGAGTAATGCAGCTTTTGCCTGACGGTAAACTCTTTCACTTCACTCAGCATAAATTTAATATTAACCCATCTTTTTTCCGGATATTTTATTGCAGATATAGTTATGCTGGCAGTATCAAATGAGTTGAATTTAATCCCCCTTATAATTCCATCGCTCCCACTATTTATACTAATTAATAAATCATTCATAGCTGATCGCATTACCAAAAGCCCTAAATATGATAGATAGATGCAGGTTTAACCAACTCTACGACATGTATATTTCACGCGGCCATCATAAGAATGTCATGCCGTTATATCGCCCATAGAAAATTCAAAATTATTTAATAGTATAAGCCCGTAAGCTTGATTCCAGTGCAATGCGTCTACCAGGTTATCTGAGCAAAGAAAAGGCTTATTGACACGCTTGACGACATCTATTTTTTCATCGTCGAAAGATAATATCAAACACCAGCCTTCCACATTTGCGGACAGGGTATTTATAAATTCCATTACTGGATTCCCATGTATGTCGCCCCCCTTATTCACTACCCATTCCAGCTCAGATAATGGATTGCCTTTAAGCGTTAAAGCATCATACTGTGCGGCATTAATATAATCATCCAGCATTCGCGTATAAATCAGAGGCAATGCACAATTCTCTAATTTAAGGTTATTACGCCATTTATAAACAGCAGGATTTCGAGAGTAACGCTCTGCTCCCCACTCAATTAAGTCTTCATCTATATCAATATCTTTTAGTTTGAATGAACGGGGTAAAATGACATCTAAATTATAATCCATATGGTTTCAATTCTGTAGAGATAGAAAATAACAGATCATATTATTATCAATAATTTGAGATGAATGTGTGGATATAAGGCCTGCGACCCTCACTTTATCAAATATGGTAACCATCACTTCATTTTTATCAATAAATCACCAGAATTTACTCTGACCCTTCCGTTCTTATATTCGATCCACAAATCCCTGTTATCCGTTTCACAGTCATTTAAAATTCTGTACTCCGAATAGCCAGTTCTTTCGTTTTCTATCTGAATGACACTGTCAATCTTCAATGAAATATCCCGTGTCATCAAATAGACGGCCAATTTTCTTAATAAAAACAAATTATTGATTTGATTAAGCGAAGATTGTTCTAAATGTGATTTCTTAATTGCTTCATCAATAGACTTAAGCACATCCTGCATGTGTCACCTTTTTGAAATAGTCTGTAGGTATTCGCTCTGTCGTCATCCACTAGGTGTAAGCCCGCTCCTACTCAAGTGAGTTATGTTAGCGAAGAGTATTGTACCTCTTCCCCTTACGAACCGGAGTAAGCTGCAGGCATAGATAGTGCGACATGTTGTGCCTCAGTGACAGGCTCTTACGCAGCCGGGTTCTTGCATCTGAGAATTGGCGCAAAATAATGCAGCCGTTGCTGTGGCTTAAGCGGCTCGGCATGACATCCGGCTTTAGGAGGAGAGTAACTTCAGTAGCAGCTATGCCGCTCAGGGGGAGCCGGGTACTAATCGATGCCCAACCTTCAGTAAGGGCTCCCTCTCATGTTAGGTGTCACCAGGACTCCTCAATGCCTAGCATTAACTATCATTCTGACTGGTATGGTTATTCTCGCCTCTGCCACACGCTCTGACACCGCACAGCCACGTTATAGAGTGGAATGAGCATGTTCCTGCGCTATAGTCATAGCAGGCGTGCTATCAGTTGAATCAGAAGCAGATAGACAACTGTTTATGTTATTCCAGCGTTCAAAGTACCATGTATAAAGGGTGCTTTTACGCTCAATATTAAATCTAAATCCTTATTGATTTTTTTATCAAAGCTCATATGGATGAAGACTATAGTTGATGACCCGTTGCCTGGTTTCTTCATCTAATGCTTGTTCCTCATTCATCTCAGAAAGCTTTATTTTATCGAGCACTGTTTGCTTATTAGACTCAGGCAGCGTGACAAAAACTTTATCCCAATCAGCTTTATGACCATGCATTTCAAAAAGCTTATCAAGAGCAGAGTTTATTAATGGGCTTCTAGAATAGAGCAGTGAATCAGGTTCATGGCATGTAAACTTGATATAAAGAATCGCTTTAATTAACGCATTTGCCTCTTCTCTTGAGAAAGCACCACTCTCATAAATCATCATAACTGATATCCTTTCGGAATTGTTTAATTATTCGAAACAGCACAGGAATTATAAACAGTACGCTCAGGCAGGCGCTTTTTCTGTAAACATGAAGGTTTCGATTTGGGTTA
The DNA here is from genome assembly GCF_050435845.1 of Kosakonia sp. 1610. Lineage (NCBI taxonomy): Bacteria > Pseudomonadati > Pseudomonadota > Gammaproteobacteria > Enterobacterales > Enterobacteriaceae > Kosakonia > Kosakonia sp. 1610. The sequence continues at coordinate 141,496 of NZ_JBNDKZ010000006.1, forward strand.
TAAAGTCAGATTTAGAACGGGTTTCAGTGGTACCTAAAAAAATTTCCGCCTTACCATCCTGAGGGAGTTGTATGAAGTCAAGGACAAACGCCCCATCAGGATCACCCTCAGGCTCATATCTTGAGTCGAAACATAAACCTTTTTGATTATGTCCACTTATCAATATGGAGCCATAAAACCATCTCATATTTTCTGCATTAGGTTCGAATGCATAAAAATTGTTAACATCGATACACCAACCGCTAGCTATACGTAGAGGCTGGAGTTTAGTCTAGGTGTCATTCATTCTTTTTCTCTGCTCAAATTCTTACGCGTGTGGGATACTTTGTGATGGAATAAAGGTTATAACAGGACGAGTTTACTTTATAATACTCGTCCTATGAAAGTTACTAGATTTTAAAAGCGTTAAAAATGAGTAAACAAAACTCACGAAAAGAATTTATAAGTTTTTATTTGAATAACCAAAATCAATATAACCTTCCGAGCTTATTACTAAGCACCATCGTTTCTTTTCATCAGTAAAATAATGATGCTGAGGAATAGAGTTAATCACATAATCGAGGAAGCTGTAAAAATGAGATGTCTCCATAAGTACAGCAAAATCTAGCGAAGAATCATTTACATAGTAAAAAAGACCACTGGTGTTAATGGCGTCGCTGGCAGCGCCGCCTGAAATAAAAGCATTGATTTGCATCAGCCAGTCGCCATATCTGCCGTCTAATTTCCGGAATTCATGTCCAGATACCGTAGACCACTGTATTTTAGATCCCGACCACTGAAAGGATTTAGATAAATAATCAACAATGTAGCCCCAATCTTCAACAATTACCTCTGCTCCGTAATGATCAGTTATTTTATTTTTAACTTCTTTACTTAACGTCATTATATCTCACCAGGTTTAGAACAGTTAAAAACTATTATGTGCAGACGGCAAAATAAAGGCTATTGGTTTAAACAAATAAAAAAACTCATAGTATTTGATTGGTATTATTGACCAGTTAAATAGACAGAAGGGCCAGATAAATGCATGTAGATACACTCCAGTTCTAAACTGAAGCCAAGGCCTTTCATAATGAGCTTGCTATTGTCCTGGATACTTACATCTACTTCCATATTAGTAGCTATACCGGATATTTGCATTGTCTTCACCCCTGCGCAGATAAGACCACACCTACACTTGTTATAATTGGACTGCCAGCGAGGTAATGGATTATCTGGCAATGCCTCCAGTAAATCAAATTCGATGAGCACCGAAGGCCCGTCCCGTTCAATTTTAACCGAGAAAAGATCGACTTTGTCTATAGATATAGGCTTTGAAAAGACTTTATTAAAAAGATAAGCACCTTCAAGTTCGTTCCAAAACATATTAACCCCTCAAAATTTTGGTTCTGTCATCTCTGAACTGAACATCTGGGGAGACTTTTGTAAGAATTTAGAGTGTATTGAAGATGGATTCAAGGCTATTGAAAGGCTGCATTTACTTAATAGTATAAACAAATTCTTTCAATCTGGAATTCCACTCTTTCCTGTTATCTTCTATATAGAGCCTGAATTTATCCTTAACACGCATAACATAAAAGAGATCCGATATTTTATCTGTTCTTCTCCCAAGATCATCAAATAAAAAAAATATTAAAGACTCTTTGCCTGACGTATATTCATTATGTAATTCCCATTCTATCTTGTCATCTGCTACTGAGAAAGTTTCTGATTCATTCTTAATTTTCCAACCAGCACACTCCAGCTCAAATTTTAATTCTACAAGCTTATCTCTAATCATGTATTCCTCATCAGCTTAGGCAATATCAACCCCCTCTATTCTTTCAATCAAGCTGTCTATAGTTCCGTGGAAGAGCTCCGCCTGTCTGACCAGATATAAATGCAATTAATATCAATGGTCTTTCGGCAGAATTCCCCATTAAACTAATGAGTGGATAGGGGATGCGGAGCCCAAATTGAACGTTCCCATTTGATAGCGTGTCTACGAAGAATATATTTTATCATTCCCTCAAAAGATGCATTGAAATATCCGTCAGAATTTATAACAACATCCAGCGTATAATGATCATCGCATAACATTTCACTCAATCTATCAACTTTATCCACAACTATAACTTTGTAATTATTGCAATCAGCTTCTGCAATATAACGCCCTTTATCGTCACGCATCAGGAATTGTTGATTAAAAGCAATGGATAATTTAATAAGTAAATCAGCGAAAGAACAATCTACAAGTAACACAAACCTTAACCATCTTCTTTTCATAACTACCCGCCTTGTAGTAAATTTCTTATTATATTTCAACGAAATAACTCTTATTGCTTAAGAATTATTGATTTCGTTTTTTTAACTATAGTTACCAATCTTCTGCTGTCCAGAAGGCCACTTTACCGGTAAACATTAACAGGGGACCCTCTTAGATTCATCGGCTTCATTTGTTGTGCACTTTACCAATATCTACATAGCCTGAACCTTTGTTCATTGGGGATCATCTCTCGGCTACAATTCAGTTAACACCGAGGGATTAAAGACGATCAGTTGCTGACCTTTAACACCGCATGGCCAGCCACCGCGCTTGTAACATGCAAAGATCTTCTCCAGTAGTCCGTTACGTAAGCAATCACCCAATAACCGGTTTATAGCTACTGTTGAAAGAACAAAGTAGGCATCTTCTCGCGCATCAGAGAATACAAAATCATCGTATTGGGTATTATTTTTTCTAATTCTTTTCTTTCTGTATTCAATCAATTGGCCAGCGTGTTGGGCTTGTTGTTCTCCCAGATACTCATTAATAACTTTCTCTGCATCATCGAACTTGTCATCAGCCCTCAACTGATTTCGGAAGTATTCGATAATATCGTTCCAAACTGTATAAGGAGGAGGCAGATCTTGCCCAAATGCAAATCGATAAGCGTCCGTCAATGTATCTAATAATAAAATATCTTCGGCTGCCCCTACAGAAAAGCCTTTAAAAAGAGAGCCGGCAAATAAAAAATCAATTGGTTCAAAAATATAGCTGTTATTCATTACCTTCCTCTTTAATTAAGAGATTGGCATATGCGACGCCAAGGTTATATTTTTTGATAGTTTTATAGTTTACATCCGTACTCTCGCGCATAAATAGAGCATTTCAAATAGAACATGAGCTAATAGCGCATAAAAATATAATCTAACTTTTCTAACTTTTCTAACTTTTCTAACTTTTCTAACTTCACAATTCTATCTCATGAAGATTGTTAAGGAAGTCCGTAAATGACTGACTAATAGTATAAACATTCGACATGTCAGGAACTTCTCCCTCCTCAGCTTCAAACTCGTGATCCCAAAAATAGATGCCCTGCTTCTCGTTAACACCAATCAGAACAAGGTTACCACCAGCATCGTGCGCAATAGGTATCATCTCTTCAGGCAGTCTGCCTTTATACCTCTCATAATATTCTCTCAAGTTGCTATACCTGTCTTTCCCTAGACTAAGAAACCAATCAATTGCAGAGCCATCTTCTTGTTTAGAGAGAAAGCTAAATGCGCTCGGTATGGGTTGACCTCCATTATACGCCTTCAGAAACGACTTATAATCTTCAGGAAAGAAAACACCCGTTTCTTTCTCAAAAGTTATAATTTCTTCGTTGCTGGCAGGATTGTTATAATTAATGATATCAACCATTATGTTTTCCTTTTAAATTGCGCCATCATTATTATCATGACAGCCATTCATGTGACTCGATGCTCGGTGATATTATTTAGCTCAGGAAGAGCTATATACCCAGCAGGTGTTCGGTACAGTAACGCGGCATATTCTTACTACCCAGACATTCGTGAGAATAGTACGATGAGGTTACAGCGTCTCCTGCAGAAAATAGTTTGCGATGGGCAACCAATAAAAAAGAAGGATCCAATGACAAAGGTTTGAAGTAGGATTTATTAGCAACGAATCTTTGATGTCAGGACTTCTTTACAGTGCAATGCGCATAGGTGCGACCGTTTTAAGTGCGTTGCTCTCATATCACCTACTGAATTTAGTAGTCTGAAAATTGTTGAATTGCGTATGAAAGTTGAGCAAGAGTGTTCAGCCTTCAAGAAAGTTGCTCTGAAAGCACAACTATTGAGAAGTGTCTCAACCATCAACATCTTTTCGCGCAGGCTACCGCACCAGCGATGTTGCTAACGCTGGAAGAAGTTACCTTCCTTGCCCGTCATGCAGCCCGGAAAGGCATAGTATTGCTATGGTATCAGTAAAGTTGAACACGCTCACCGTGGCTGCTAACTCGCAATGCCCTTTAACCGGTATGAACGGTGTAGAGATAGTGCATCAACGCTCTATACCATCAAGACTTCCACTTTCCACCTCTTACATACGCAACCGAGTCATCCTGGTTTTGTGGCTCATCCGGTATCTTCATAAAACTCTCCCAGCAGCAATGACCTATAATAGAAGACTCTACATCACCTAAATAATCAAAAGCCTCTTTTGATATTCCATAATAATCCGAATCTGATAATTTATCTTTTGTATAAATGAAAACAAATTTGTATATCCGATTCCTGTCCCATTTTGAATTAACTAACGCAGTAAATAAATCGTCTACTTCTTTCCGTGCTTTATCAGGACCTTTCGCACTCCATGCTCGGAGTCTCTTATTTAACTCTTCGAATGCCTCGCTTTCATCGATTATAGATCCTCTCATTAATATTATCCTCTTGTGAGACCCGTTATATTGCTGTGTTAGGGAATGCTCCTTATTGTGTAGCAAGATGTGTTAACAAACCCATGCGTCCTCGTAATAGCCGATTTTTCTAATCAATTGAATATCAAAATTCATCTCTTTTCGTCGTCTTGGCCTGAATGGGGCACATACCTTAATTTCCCATTCCTAACTCTCGCTTCGAATTCATCAGTACGTTTATAATCATCCAGCGTACAATGGTTACAACCGCTGAATTGCCCACCCTTCGTGCCATCATTTTGCCACAAACATACTGGACATATCTCAAAAAGAGCATCGTCCTGACTTTCGAAAACAATATAACTGCAAGCCTCGCAGCACACGCCCCTTATCTCAAGATCAGAATGATCAATTATGATAATATCGCTATCGCATATTTCTTTTACGACTGCCTCCCAAAACGAATTTTTTATTAACCTGGAGTAAGTAATATTGCTACGGATGTATTTATTGTAGGTTTGTTTTAATGCCTCTAAGGGTATATTGTTCTCAATAATACCGTTTTCAACCAGAGCATCGACCCGTTCTTCCACACTCTTTGAAAATAATGTATGAAGCCTTATAAAATCCATTACTTCCTTATAAGTAAATTCAATCTTCATCATCCCTCCTGCAAGGTTTATCGCTGCTGTAGAAGCGTTATTGCCAAATCAATTAGTAGTATAATACATTCTTAAATCAAACCGCACACAGTAAGGCCTGCTTTTAGAGTAGTTATAATCAGCAAGCCCAAAGGGATAATTTTCTAAAAAATAAAACCCCATTCCTGATATATAATGTCTGGATTAGGTCATACATGGAAAGATGACTCTCTTATACATAGGATGGGAAATTGGTATCCTGTAGCTGTCTATTTCTTAATTAACTCTAATACAGATTTCTTTTCCATGCGTTACTTAATCTAACCACCTCGGTAAACAACCCCTCATCATCCAAATCGTTAGCCTCACTTAACTCAGACTCAGCGCAGTAGGCATCTAGAGTCGTAAATATCCTATCGAAGAAAATTTGTTGCGCTTCATTAAGCTTACTGTAGCCATCACTGTCTCTAAGGTTTCGCCATGTGGACATATATATTTTTTCAAATTCACATGCGGAAATATCACCACTGATAAACTTGTCTATTACCTTAAGCAACATTTTTGCATTTGCATCGACATTCACTGGCTCGCTCCATAAAAATCTACGACTCTATTTTATGTCGTATTATCCGCTTGTTCACCATAAAACAGCCTTGCTGATTTAAATACGACTATCTATCGAAGTGATAACCCCATCACCGATTATCTTCCCATCTCGTATAGAGAATCTTGTTCCAACCTGGATGTATGGAAATATTTTTTCTGGCGATAAAAAAGCTATAGGCACATTATCTATCTTTTCCCCAGGATCAACTCCTTTTACACATTCCTCAAAAAATATACGACAATCATATGGGTATGCAGATAATTCTTTTACTCCTGCAAATAACAATAAGCAGCGAAACTGTACCGGTGGTATAGGGCTAGCCCTCCCATCATTTTCCTTATCCAGGAGTTTAATAGAAGTGTATATTTTTCTCACATTTCCCGCCCGATGATGATTCTGGTCCAAAGTCATTAATCTTATTCATTCCAACATATCATAGCCAAAACCTATGAAAGCACGTTCCGACTATGCTCTCTTTAGAACAGAGAGTTAGAAAAACTTTCTATCATGCTTAACGTACTCCCGTATCCCAGCGGGTTAATCGCCAGACAGATTGAGTTGTACTCCGCCTTTAAAAATACTTTTATCCAAAAAAGATCGGGTTCAAGATCTTAGGAAAGTAGCATTCTGTTTATTTATAAAGATAAAATTTATCCTTCGCTCTATATAATCCTTGGTCCATGACACCTTTGGTCTTCGACGGTTTTTCCATCTATGATTAGATTAAAGCATTTTAACAACCTTGCTGAAACCTCTGATAAAAATTCATTTTTGAAGTATTCGTTGTCGCCAGCAATAGCTCCTGACGCCAAATATATTTCCAGTAGCAGTTTTTTTGGGACCAAATCATCATCCTTTAATAACTTTGTAGCTTCCTCTGCTACCAATAAAAGCTCATTGAATGCTTTCTCATCAATGTGTCCTCCCATTTTTAATGGATAAATAGAGTCGGTGACCTTTTCTTTAAATAATTCTAAAAGCTTATCTTTTTCAATATTCATTTATATCCCCATGGAAGCTAAGATATTCCTGCGCGTGAAGTGCTTGTTATTAAGCACTTTTATTGCTTCGATTTTATTTAGATTACTAACGACTGCAATTTAATAACATTTTTAATTATAAAGTGGCGCAATTGACTTAAAGCGATAATGTTTTGTAGAGCCATCTGTCAATGTTGAACATTCGTTAATGTTCAGTATGGATGACAAACACACCTATCTCTTATTTCCCGTTGCTCCCCTCAGTTAATCGTCCAGAATTTTAAGATTCAATTGCATCTTCCTGTCTATAGCATCCGTATCAATTAGATACAGGCACTGTTTTGCAGTGATTACAATGGATACGCTGTATCTTGCGACGAGTCTACAAATTCTTCCAGATTTATATTAAGGTTGCTCAACCTGGTTTTCAGTTCATCGATAGAAGAAATTTCTTCATATCTCCCAACATATTTATATGAGGGGTCATACTCATTTTCTATGTCAGAAGATAAAAATGATGATATTCGGATTTTGAATTTAGAATCTTCTTTATTACTTTGATTAAAGTAAGGGGAGTGCCCGACCATAGCATAGGCATCAACTCTGAGTGGATAGGATGGCTTTAGTTCATCTTTCAATGAAACTTCCACCCATGTTCTGTACTCGGGCATTAAAGGACTAACTTCTCTAAGCAATGTTTTCCCGCTTAATAATTTATCGATATTTTTCATGATGAGGTCTCTGATGCGAAGAACAGACGTATGACATTACTTGCCCGTGGATCAGCCCACCCAGCAATCCAATCCGCTTTACCGGGTTTAGCACTCATGCGCCTCTTTTCAGTAGCATACAGTGTGAAGCATAGAGTAGTTTCCGGCTTCAGATCATGACTTTGAAGAGGCAACTTCAACATCGTCGCCAGCTTAAAGCATTGTTCTCAAATCCAGTAAGTTACTATGTCTCGCTCATGCTGCCAGGCTAACGTGCAAAATGTAATCATTGCTCTATTCTTTTTTTAAGATAGTAATCTAAATATTTCTTAGGCCTTCCCTGAAATGCTCTATTTTTTCCGAAATTATAAGCCTCATCAAAATAATTTATAGCTTCATCGTATTGACCAAGCTCATAACAAACCATGCCAAGATCGATCATTGGGGAGGTATCAATATCTGAACTACACGTTTTAAGAGCGATCTCACCCCACCTTTTCGCTGTTGTGTAACGTTCCAAATCAAAATAAACACTATACAAACAGGCTGCTACCCAATTCGAAATATCCCATTCTAACTTTGGTTCTGGAATTAAAGACCAAGCATAGAGATACAAGGCCAACGCTTCATTTAAATTCTCGTTATCATGTTCGATATTACCACTTTCAACGACAGAAATAATTTTACCTTCGATTTCCCCATCAAATTTATATAAGTCATTCATGAGTTTCATCCAGAGTCATTAAATACCCGATTTCACACTTACTCTATAGCCCATCAATACTTATATCTTAAGATAAAAGAAACTACACGTAGTAAAGGGCGTGAGTAGAGTGTAGTTTGGGTCGCAAAAAAATGCATGATCTAACCCTTACCCAATAAAGATAATAACTCGTCATACTTTCTATTAAATGATAAATCTTTTTTCCTAAGGTAATCAAAAAAAACAATTACATGTTTTGATATTTCATTCACAAACTCTTTTTTAGCAACTTTAACTTTCATTTCTTTATCACAGGTTACGCTCACAGACACACCTTCTTTTATTGGCATAAAACTAACTTTGATCGGCTGACCTGGAAAATATGTTTCAAATGGTTGATTATCCTGGATGCATATAATGCCATCGGCAATATATGACCATAGCTGATCTATATAGTCCCACATTTCTTTATCGAATATAACCACACCATTAATTGTTAATTCAATAGCTCCTTCAATATAGAAAGAATCCTTGAACGCTTCTGTATAATGGCTAAACTCTACAAATTCATTATTATTCTTAATATATGTTTTTACTGAAATCATAATTTCTTCCTGTAATGGATAAAATTGACCTATGCGCTCGCTCATTACCTAAAAGACACTTGGCTTCCTTATGTGCAACTGTTACGGCTGTTATGAAGGTAACCTTATTTTTAATTTTGATAGATGAGCTTACTTCAGCTATAACAGCAAGAATCTTAAACAATTAACTGAAAAATATAAACCTAAGCAGTTGCATATTCAGTTTAGCATACGGCTAAAGATTATGACGCCCACTCTTCCTGTTCTGGCAGGCTTCCTTGTCGCCAGCAAGTTAATATTTTAAAACTTGCTCTCATGTAATAATTATTTTTCACATCGGTAGTCACGCCTTTCAAAAGAGTTATCTCGCCTGTTTTTGTATTTATCTCAAAAAGCCCATGATCGTATGAATGATAGTTGGAAGATATGGGTCCGAATTTATACTTTACACTTCCCCCACTGTTCTCAACTTTAATTATACTGATATGATATGCCATTTTTATATACTCTTCTGATGCGTATGATAATGCTTATATTGCTCTGCGACTTTTACGAACAATTATTCGAGCAAATCGCGGTATAAGTGATTTAAAACAAACCAGAATGAGCTCGTACCTCGGGCAGCTTGAGACATTGACCTTTCGCATTCTGAATCAAACCCTGAAAGCCAGCTATTTAATGGCCGCCGCCATAAGGGGTACACCACTTACACCCGACCAGGAGCCAAATGGGACTCATCTGCCTATGGCCCCTAGCAGCCGGGTTATAGCAGCGGAAGATGTCGCTGTGCAGACCCTATTCACCGTCTGTGTACAGATTCAGGAAATGCAGGTATTGCGGGGTGCCGAAGTGACCGGCGTGCTTACGCGCAGGCTACCGCCTCTGGCATCAGACGACGGGTGCCAGACGGTGTTGACGTTGATGTCGGCCACGCCTCCGTCAGGCCGCATGAGTCCGTGTGATACCAGATGGTTTACGCGTGCTCACTGTCGACGCGCGTCAAAAGCTCATAGCTATTTCGGTGTAAATATACTTCACCGTCGCATACAGGCTTTGGTTGCTGGTTTATCCCATCCTCTGCAGACTGGACCATCAGGGAGGAGTTACACCGCGGGAAAAGTAACATCGCTAATTTGAAACTGACGCGCTTGCGCCGTTTCAGCCCGCTACCCCTATCCAACCCCCAGAGGGAGTTAATTGTGGGTGGCTCGATATTATGCCAGAAGTTACATGTTCCAAAACCTGATGTAGCTTCAAAGCCAGCTATCCAGACATCTCTCACGTCGAGCATAAACAAACTTCCTGCATCATATTTGCGCCCTGCAGGCATACTTCTTGAAGGCAACTGAATTTAAAAGGCAGAGTTCAAGACCGGATGTGGCGGGACTAAGATATTGCTTTCATCTTTATTTTTGGTGTCAGAGACAATAACCCAAAACTGTCATCCATAGGTTGTTATATGCATTTATGCTTTTACTCTATTCATCAAAAAAAAAGTTACCGGAAGGTGCGAGTGTGCTGCCTCTCCCTGACACCTGAGGCCCCACCCCAAACGTCGTAAACAATGCCGTCAGACGCTCTGTCTGGCAGACGATAGAGGCCCGGATGATACCAAAAGATTTACGCCTGCTTACCGTGGACGTTAAGACGCCCTGGCGGCTGGAAGCGATTTAATATATGGCTTTGACAGCAGGTTTCACTCACCAAATACAGGACAATCAAACGTGAGAACGCTCCTTCAAATCAACCCGGTTATATATTACCAGCCTTATATAAATAGATGGGTTTCATCGTTCCTCTTTCTCCACTCTCACAAAGGCAAAAAACTAATGTATTGTTAATAAAGTAAACGGCCGGGAACAAACCACCCTCTCGACTTTCAAGGTATTTGATAAAATCTATGAGAGTAGAATTATAAATAAAAACTTCTTTACTTTTGCACTCTGCAAATATATATCCAGAAATGTTTTCATGTAGTTTTATATCACAAACGGTAATTACTTCCTGCGGACAGGCGTATTGGCTCCATAAGGGACCATGAGAATTCATATCTTTTTTTATATACGGCAGCCTAAAATTATCCATGATATCCTTTCTGATTTTCCGCCCCTGCACCTGTTCTATTGCCGGACCAAAAAAATCTTTGAGTGTAGAAATTTGCGTTCTCATTGAGCAATCCTATACATTTTAGAATCAATGTCCGCTTGCACTTTTTTTCGTCCTTCAGCAATACCATTCCGTGTGCTGAAAAACCTTATCAACCGGAACCGCAGATTATAATGGTCTTTAAAGCTGATACTCACTGTTAACGGTTTTTAAGCTCTATCCCTTCACCATCCGGGGTAGATGCTCCATTTATCGCTTTTCAAGGCATTACCTTGCGTAGTTACTTACAGATTCTGATTATTATTGCATGTACTCTTTTAGCATTCCAACTTGCAGATTTTGTTTTTTCAAACGACTCTTTTCATGCTTTCATACCCATTCTCGTAAAGTGAAATACAGATATTATCAAAGGCCATCATTATACCTAGCTGAGTTAATATTATTCAAAATGTACTTCTGCCCGCGTATATTCACCTATGTAAGCCTCAAGCTAAATAAATTTCAGTAATGAATTACGCATCCATTTTCAGTTAGTATATTTATAAAAACATCATAATAGTCTGTATCTGCTGGGCTAATACTTTTCAAAAAATGCGCTATTCGCTCAACATCTTTTAACGTTACGTTGACATTATTAATCACCAATTCAGAGAGGCAATCATAAAAACTATCAAACCCTTTTCCCATATAGCCTCTAAATCCGAAAAATGACTCGCCAAGCATACAGAAAAAATCTTCATAACAATAAACATCCTTTATGGATAAAGTAGCCTCAATGATGCCATCTCCCGAAGGAGGAAAAACACCCTGCCAATAAAGACATGAATTAAGCCATAACTCTTTCATTTCTTTTGCCCTAGTCTTCTTCCAGTTAAGAATTTCATGTTCCCGGACCCAACTATTCAAGACCATGATAAGAGGTAAATCTGGCATTTCAATTGTTCTAATAACCAAATTAATATTTTGCTTATTATTATCTTGTGTAATGTCACTCAGCAAATCACCTTCAAACTCGTACACATATATGTCATTAATAAAGTACCCTATGGAAATTGAATCTCCTTTTTTTGCATCAAACCCATTTTCCCAAGAGGTAGAAATATCACTTACTCTGATCAAAACAAAATTATCACTCGCCCCTTCTAAGCAAGAGGCCATCACAGAAGAGGCCTGTAGTGAAAGCTCATCGTTGATGTAAATCTTATATTTGTCATCCATCATTAATAATCTCTTTAGTTGCTTTATACCCTTGATAATTCACTATTCCCAAGGCATCAGGAGTGCGTCTGTTTATAGTACCCCTTATTCAGCACGTACCATAAAATCGCCCTGGCAGCATGATCTTGTGCCATCGCGCCTGAACTTTTCTGCACGTTGCGCGGTTGTCAGATGGGGTAAGGCAGAAGCTGCCGGAATATTCTCAGCAGTCCAAAGGTGGTGCATTGTGCTGATGGTGACTGCAACGAGGTATGGGAGCTGCTCTATCAGCTTTAGCAGCGAAACAGATGGTTCAAGGTGTCAAGAACTTGACGTTTAGCGTACTGCCCCAGAGTTGCATAATAAAAAGCCGCCACGATTAAATTCCTTATCCTGCTATTGCTTAAATATTTAAAATAATTCCCAGACCCTTTTATATTTCAGCAGCTTCGCTTCTATCGACTTTAATGTTGATTGTTTTTAGATTTATCCCGATAAAAAATGCTTTCATCAATAAGGGCTAATGGCAATATATCATTGCCGATTAAATATTTTTTCAGCCTTAAGCACAAGCATCTGAGCATCTGAGCATCTGAGCATCTGAGCATCTGAGCATCTGCTTCTATATAAAAAAGTGAGGCTCTCTTATTTTTATCGCGACACAACCCCGGGTGAAAGGAATGATTTTATCATAATAAAAACAGACCTTAACAAGAAAAAGTCATCATCGTTATCTTCATTGCCAATGTCAATTCTGACAGGTATATACACTTCCTTCATTTCATCTTATTCCCTTTAAATTCTTTATCTCCTTTACGAACAGGAATCAAAACGTCAACTTGAAACCTATAAGTAGGACCAGTAAATTTTCATAAAGAATAAAACCTCCTGTCTCCAAATGCTTAGCCGTATTTTCAATGCTATCTTTACAGATAGTCACATACAGGCAGACGTGCAATAGTAAAAAGATTATACCATAATCTCTGGGCGCAGTTCTGTCCGATTTGAGCCAGTAGAGATTTCACTATCATATAGTTGTTTTTTATAAAGAGGTAAAATATTCAGTGAAATACCCACCTTTTATGGATACGAATAGATCGTGCCCTATAATTACATAACCGACCTTATCTTTTCTTCCGTCTATATCCTCATAAAAACCGGGAGTCATAGCGGAACTTTTCTCATAGACAGATAAACCTGATAAGTTATCAGAGAAGTAGAACTCACTAACAGAACGAAAATTAATATGCACAATTCTATACCCAGCATTATTATAATTTTCATCAGAAATATCATCCTGAGAAACCAACTTATTTTTGGAAACATATTCATTTAAGTCTTTATTTCTAGCTTCTTCACCCATGAAAACCATAAAGTAAACCTCTAACCCATTATCATCATAATTGAAAAACGGCTCAGTAACGCTTTCCATTTTCCAGGATGATTTTACCATCTTAAGAGTATTTTTCATTGTACCAGCCTTATAATATCTCAAATGCTGCTATTTTCTGCCCCAGGTAGTGGGAATAGAAGATCCCAGTATAAAATACACTTCATCCTGATCGTATTGGGTTTGCACTAAGCGATCTAATAAAGTATTGGTGAGGGGCAGTTCATGTAAAATTGTTGCCGTCTCATCCGCAGTAGAAAGTACAGCCAGCTTTCTATGACTTTCAATTACTTCCTGAACTTTTTCTGAAGAGATAACGTGGCGAGCGTGGTTATCAAACTGGCTGACCAGGAGGAATATGTAAAGTCGTTAGAAGCGCGAGATGTTATGGATAGCGCGCCTTAACGCGTTTAAGTTGAACCGTTCCAATGACCTTTTTCTTCCTGGCGTCTGACCCTATTTAAGTGTTTTTGTGCATATTGGCGGATTAACTCATTATCAGCGTTGGCTAATAATTCCATTTTTTCAATAGCATTTTGGTCTTTTATTTTCTCTAGCGCCCTTATGCATTTATTCGCCAGTACAAAATCCTCGTCGTAATCCCTGTAATCAAGATTGAGCAACGCAGCTTCATAAAGATGGTTCACGCTGGAAGGCTGCTTATAATGGGCTAACAATCTTACGACCTCTTCATGTTTCTGATGCCAGGAGTCATTCACAAGCTGGTTTAATATGTCGACATCGTAGTAACAAAAATTCATTACTGCGCTGAGATAAAGAAGATGGTCAACCAACTCTGCATCTTCGGTTTCTCGCGCAATGGTTAACTCTTTGCATAAATCTACGTTTCCAGAGAAATCACCAAACTGGCACATAAAATCAGAGATATTAAGTTGATTCATCATTAACTTTAGAATCAAACTTTTTTTGACTTCCAGCAACTCCATCGCTCCTCATCCTTATATACCAAACTATGAGTTTTGAGGTTATGATCTTTTATATAGTTGCTTTCCCACTCATCGTAACCATTCGGTACAGCATAACTAAAGCCCTTTTCAAAATACCGTTCACCATGAGCAGTAATCATAACCCAATAATATTCCTCTTCGTGTACCAGCAAGCAAGCTGCAAGGTCATTCTTGGGTGGAACGGTAAGCATAGGCGAGCTATTAGTTATAGACCTCGCCTCATTTTCTGATATTTTACCATAAGCGATAATTATTTCTTTGATAAACAAATGTAGAAATTAACTATTATGGATTATCTTCTTTTATGAAAAGCAAGCCATCTCTCAAGTTTTCTTATCCGTTTTATATATCACTTTTAATTAGCAAAGATGATACGCAATACCTTTCTAAAACATCCCGTAAGACATTATATTCTAAATATCAAACCCATCTTTTATTACTACGGCATGGCTTATCTTTTACTTATCTTGCCGGAAATTTTCTTCAATATGTTACATGAAAAATGCCCCATTGGTAACCAACAGCAAAAATGATAAATCCGAGTACCCCCCCATTAATCAATGGCATTGCGGATTTTATTTATGAACTATGGAATTGACGTTTCACCCATAAGACCCCAGCCCAGCAATTAGATGAATCAGATATAAGATTGACAATTTCCTTTCCATTTGAAAAATAAGTTACAGGACAACACTCATCGCCACTTAATGGTTTAAAACTCGTCAAAACATCACACTGTAACTGTAGAGAAAGCACTTGGGAAATAAAATCAATGTATGCAGGAAAATAATTACTTTCAACAGAAGTGACAGATGTTCCAAAGTCAACTTCATAAATAAAAACCACATTACTTAATATTTCAATATATTTTGAATTTTCATCGGGGCTTATCCCGCTTGCCTCAATACGCTTTTTATATTCATTAACATCAAAATAATTATACTCCATAACAGTAAAATCAACATCATTCCCACCTAATAAATTAGCTATTTTTCCTCTCAACACTTCTATATTTTTATAACTGATAAGAATGCTTGATTTAGTGATCACGCTTAAATTCTCCAAAAAGTATCCAATACTGTTTGCTTTATTACCTCTATACGAACATCACTGTTATAGAGTTTAAGGCCGTCAAAGAAGTCATAAAATTGTTAGAGCGTATTTTTAGAATTAAACTCTCTATTACCTGGACAATATTATTTTCACAACTTGACGTATGCCTTTATTGACATTTTTTGCAGCATTTCCACCAATTTCATTTATCTGCCGAGCTTTCGCGCAGGCTACCGCCGCTGTCAACGCGCGCCAGAAGGTCATGGCGGTTTTCTATGCAGAAATTCCGCACCGACGCTTTCGCGTTCTGGTCGCCCGTTTCCACCAATATCTTGAGGCCCGTCCATGCTTACTGCAGGCCACAACCTGCTTTCAGGCGGTTAGTGGCTGAACATAATTTTACGCCAAGTCAACCTTTCCAAAACACAGCACCGACTTAAAGTCTGCTATGTCGGCATCTTCCACATTAACCGGAAGACCAAGGCCTCTACCAGATATTCTCACAGCACCAGCCTGCAACTTAGGGTGGCTGGCTGAAAGGGCGGGATTTGAGATCGGCCATGGCGTGACGGTGAAGATTTTGGAAGGATGCCTAGCCATCATCCCTGTCAATAATGAGATGCAGGAATTGCGCGAAAATCTATGCCGGGCTTATGAAGTAAATGAGGCACATGTTGGTTTAGTAGATTAAATGGAGAGTATATAATAAAAAACCAGGAAAAATTAATTGTATTCCCTCCTTTTATTGCAAGATAGTAACTACCCTTTCCTGTAAAAAATATCTTCTTTTGATATCTCACCCAATTTTAACAATCTGTAATCTTTTAATGAGGAATGATTAGCTGTGCTGTATGAATCTATCCATTCCTCCGAACGTCCATCATCTTCCCATAAACAAACTGGACATACATCATATTGCCCTCGTTCTGGTAGAGTGAAATAACCACAGCAGGGACACTTATTAAGTTCGGGCTCATCACCTAAAATTACAAACTCGCAATTAAAGCGTTTGTTCAAAAAAGAAATTAGATATTCATTTGATATACCAAAGAGGATAACATCAGCATGGAAATCAATAAGAAAATCCTGGACTTCATCATCATATATACTTTCATATATAATAGGCTCGCCAGATTCCTCATCATTATACCCTGCAAATAAAAGGCTATCTATGGCCATCCTAGACAATAAAGCCACTTTGTATATAGAGAATATTTTGAGTGCTGATCTTCTTGTCATTACAGTCATTTGTACACCACATCAGATGGAGATAGACCTTTTTTATAAAGCCATATCAATTATATTAGTAAATGGATTTTTTACAAATTCAGGTCATGCCTTATAGATAGGAAATGTTTCTCTATTTTTAGCATCTCCAACAAGAATTATGCAGAGCCTCCCGCTCGACCAGTGTGCTCACATGCAGGCTGCGGCCTCAGGCACTTGATTCGCCGCGCCAGACAACGTCGAATCCCCTAAATGACTGGCGGTCCTTTTCTGCCGGGATGGAGGGTGCGCGGTCGGGACTATCTGAACACTTTTTAAGTACGGAAGATTCCGGCCTTATTGTATATTTTCCCAAAAGTCTTGATTAGTTGCACCTGTGAGCTTAATCGCATCCTGCGAGGAGATTTTCTTTAGGAATAAAGAGCCGGCCACTCTAATAAATAATTCAAAATTGTCTGCGACTGACTTTTCATCATTGATGCCAGGCTCGCTGGTGATTGCATATATCTTTCCTGTCACTGTATTCAAGAGAATAGTGTATGGATCTGATAAAGCAATAATAATCATTGATTTTGGCCTTGACTGCCCATTCCACCAATTATTAAAGCCATTGCTTTCATTTAAATAAATTAATTTCTCAAAATAATCACCACCTGATCCAAATGATATATTCCCAAGAGAGAAATTATCTAAATTGTATTCCATAACGAATGACAAAAAAGTGTCTTTCAGTTCTACATCGAGGTTCTGCTCAAGTTTTGATAAGTTATTTAAAGGCACTCCTCTTTCCCTCAAAATTAAATCATCCATCTCCCCTTGAAAAGGAGAAAACTTGTTATCCAACTCAAACTCAATTTCTTTAATGCTTGATAACATTACTCCTCCTGGCATTTTGTATGTCAAACACTGCTGCAACCTACATGTGTTTTACCCAGTACACGTATAGCATGTGGAAAAAAATAAACATGATGATGGCTAATTAAATTAAATTAAATTTATAATTTATAGATTTTGGGAAACGATTAATCCAAGCACTACTTATTTTTGATGATAGCCCCGATTTTTGTATCTTACAAAGATTATTTTTACTTGATGAGTCTGATTGTAAATAAAACCTTTGCTGCCAAAACTTTTTTATTCCGGATGCCGCCTTTTTGCTTCGAATGCCGCTATTAAACGTACGAGAATTTATCAAGAAAATAGTGGATCGAATCTTTCTGTGAAATGAAGAGCTATCCTACTTTGATAAGAAATATTATCTCTGCATATATTACAGAAGCTTAATTCCTGCGGCTTCACCACATATATATAGGTATTCAGCCCATCTATTAGCCCTGGTGGGCTCACCTGCTTGTAACGCCTGTCCGCCGGGTCTTGATAGCGGTATGTGCTGTAGTGTTGGCCTGTTTCGCGGTCCAGGTACCGGCCCTGAAAGTGCAGGTTGTGTGTGGAGTCTCAGTAACCGGCATGCTTTCACGCAGGCTACCGCAGGGCGGCGGAGGCTCCGCGCCAGACGGTGTTGCCGTTATATCGATCACGCTGTCCGGTAAACCGTGCAGCTCCATGTGACGAAAGATTTTCGCGGGCTCGCCCTCGCTGTAGACGCGCCAGCTGCTTGTAGCGCTATTTGGCTCTGATGTATTCCCTTTCAACTTCGATTTTACAAGACCTGGGCGGGTTTGCTCATTTTTGCTGAATCTCTTGCCACACCTCAGACTGCCGTCACAACCTCCTGTCAGGAGCTGTTAATCATGGCTGAAGGAATATTACGCCTAAAGTCGACTATGTCACAGCCCGCAACCGGGGCCGCACAGCTACGTACAGACAGGTGTTATTACCCTTTAAACTGAGCGTGGCTGAATTGAAAAAGCATCCCCCTCTGTTGCGGATTTGAGTTATTAAAAAAGAGTGACCAAGAAAACAGAAGGCGGGAAGAGCGATCCATCACCATGCAGTATCGCTCTCTACTATCGGTGACAAAAATTGTAGCCATGTATTTATCCTTAATTCGCCCATACTCCATACACTTAACGTAAGTGCTAAATATGCAATATGCGAAGGGTTTATTAAGACTTAATTTTAGGGCGAGGAAAACAAAAAGCCCCTGTATTAACAGAGGCCTGATAGATAATTATTACAAACAGTACAGCTAAATCCTAGAACGGGATATCGTCGTCGAAATCCATCGGCGGTTCGTTGTTAGACTGTGCCGGGGCAGACTGCTGCTGCGGACGAGACTGCGCGCCGCCGCTGAACTGGTTGTTGTTGCCCTGCGGCTGCTGAGGCTGACCCCAACCGCCCTGCTGCTGACCGCCACCTGCCGGTGCACCGCCGCCGCCCTGGCGACCGCCCAGCATCTGCATGGTGCCACCAACGTTCACCACCACTTCGGTCGTGTACTTTTCCTGGCCGGACTGATCGGTCCATTTGCGGGTGCGCAGCTGGCCTTCGATGTAGACCTGAGAACCTTTACGCAGATACTCACCGGCAACTTCCGCCAGCTTGCCGAACAGCACAACGCGGTGCCACTCGGTCTGCTCTTTCATCTCGCCAGTCGCCTTGTCACGCCACGATTCGGACGTAGCCAGCGTAATGTTGGCAACTGCGCCACCACTCGGCATATAGCGTACTTCCGGGTCCTGGCCCAGATTACCGACGAGAATAACCTTGTTTACGCCTCTGCTGGCCATGATCGTGTCTCCTGAAATCGTTTCGTAGTAGTGTAAACGCGCGAGTGTACCATTTCCACGTAGCATTTTGATAGCTGCGAAGCAGGTTCCAGACATCGTCCGCGAAGTGCGTATTTTACACACTTACGCGGAAGTTGCATTCCTATACTGTATATTCATTCAGGTTAATTTGTGTCATAATTAGCCGTTTGTGATCGCCGGTTGTCCTTCAAACACACCGGGCATTACGTGTTCCACCGGGTAAAAGGTGAATGGATTGGATAAGATAGAAGTTCGGGGCGCGCGCACCCATAATCTCAAAAACATCAACCTCGTCATCCCTCGCGACAAACTGATTGTTGTCACCGGGCTGTCGGGTTCGGGCAAATCCTCGCTGGCTTTCGATACGCTCTATGCAGAAGGGCAGCGTCGCTACGTCGAATCGCTCTCAGCGTATGCCCGCCAGTTCCTGTCGTTGATGGAAAAACCGGACGTTGACCACATTGAAGGTCTCTCGCCTGCCATCTCTATTGAACAGAAGTCGACATCGCATAACCCGCGTTCCACCGTCGGCACCATAACCGAAATTCACGACTATCTGCGCCTGCTCTATGCACGCGTTGGCGAGCCGCGCTGCCCGGATCACGGCGTGCCGCTGGCGGCGCAAACCGTCAGCCAGATGGTAGATAACGTGCTGTCGCAGCCGGAAGGTAAGCGCCTTATGCTGCTGGCACCGGTGATCAAAGAGCGTAAAGGCGAGCACACCAAAACTCTCGAAAACCTGGCAGGCCAGGGCTATATTCGCGCCCGTATCGACGGCGAAGTGTGCGATCTCTCCGATCCGCCGAGCCTCGAACTGCAAAAGAAACACACCATTGAAGTGGTGATTGACCGCTTCAAAGTGCGCGACGATCTCACGCAGCGCCTGGCGGAGTCCTTTGAAACCGCGCTGGAGCTCTCCGGCGGTACGGCCATCGTTGCCGATATGGACGATCCTAAAGCCGAAGAACTGCTCTTCTCGGCAAACTTCGCCTGCCCGATTTGCGGCTACAGCATGCGCGAACTGGAGCCGCGTCTCTTCTCGTTCAATAACCCGGCGGGCGCCTGTCCGACCTGCGACGGTCTGGGCGTTCAGCAATATTTCGACCCTGACCGCGTGATCCAGAACCCGGAGCTGTCGCTGGCTGGCGGCGCTATCCGCGGCTGGGATCGCCGTAACTTCTACTATTTCCAGATGCTGAAGTCGCTCTCTGAGCACTACAAATTCGACGTCGAAGCACCGTGGGAAAGCCTCAGCGCCAATGTGCAGAAAGTGATTCTGGCAGGTTCCGGCAAAGAGTCGATTGAGTTCAAATATATGAACGATCGCGGCGACACCTCCGTGCGCCGTCATCCGTTTGAAGGCGTGCTGCACAATATGGAGCGCCGCTACAAAGAGACCGAATCAAGCGCGGTGCGCGAAGAGCTGGCGAAATTCATCAGCAACCGCCCTTGCGCCACCTGCGAAGGGACGCGTCTGCGTCGCGAAGCGCGCCATGTTTATGTTGAAGATACGCCGCTGCCGACCATCTCCGATATGAGCATCGGTCATGCGATGGACTTCTTCACCAATCTCAAACTTTCCGGTCAGCGTGCAAAAATCGCTGAAAAAGTGCTCAAAGAGATTGGCGATCGTCTGAAATTCCTCGTTAACGTCGGCCTGAACTACCTGACGCTTTCCCGCTCGGCAGAGACTCTCTCCGGCGGTGAAGCGCAGCGTATTCGTCTGGCCAGCCAGATTGGCGCAGGCCTGGTCGGCGTCATGTACGTGCTGGATGAGCCTTCTATCGGCTTGCACCAGCGCGATAACGAACGTCTGCTTGGCACTCTTGTGCACCTGCGCAACCTCGGTAACACGGTGATTGTGGTTGAGCATGACGAAGATGCTATCCGCGCAGCGGATCACGTGATCGATATCGGCCCGGGTGCCGGTGTGCACGGCGGCCAGGTGGTCGCGGAAGGCCCGCTGGAAGCAATCATGGCGGTGCCGGAATCGCTGACCGGCCAGTTCATGAGCGGCAAACGCAAAATTGAAGTGCCGAAAGAGCGTGTGAAAGCCGATCCGCAGCGCGTGCTGAAGCTGAGTGGCGCGCGCGGCAACAACCTGAAGGATGTGACGCTGACGCTGCCGGTCGGCCTCTTTACCTGTATCACCGGCGTTTCCGGCTCCGGCAAGTCGACGCTGATTAACGATACGCTCTTCCCGCTCGCTCAGCGCCAGCTTAACGGCGCGACGATTGCCGAGCCTGCGCCTTACCGCGATATTCAGGGGCTGGAGCACTTCGACAAAGTGATCGATATCGACCAGAGCCCGATTGGCCGTACACCGCGCTCCAACCCAGCAACCTACACCGGCGTCTTTACGCCCGTGCGTGAACTCTTCGCCGGCGTGCCGGAGTCCCGTTCACGCGGCTATACGCCGGGTCGCTTCAGCTTTAACGTCCGCGGCGGGCGCTGTGAAGCGTGCCAGGGCGATGGCGTGATCAAAGTCGAAATGCACTTCCTGCCGGATATCTACGTGCCGTGCGACCAGTGCAAAGGCAAGCGCTATAACCGCGAAACGCTGGAGATTAAATACAAGGGCAAGACCATCCACGAAGTGCTGGATATGACCATTGAAGAAGCGCGTGAGTTCTTCGACGCGGTTCCGGCGCTGGCGCGTAAGCTGCAAACGCTGATGGATGTCGGCCTGACCTATATTCGTCTCGGCCAGTCGGCCACCACCCTTTCCGGTGGTGAAGCGCAGCGCGTGAAACTGGCGCGCGAGCTGTCGAAACGCGGTACCGGGCAGACGCTCTATATCCTTGATGAGCCGACCACCGGTCTGCACTTCGCCGATATTCAGCAACTGCTTGAGGTGCTGCATCAGCTGCGCGATCAGGGCAACACCATCGTGGTGATTGAGCACAACCTCGACGTGGTGAAAACCGCAGACTGGATTGTAGACCTGGGGCCGGAAGGCGGCAGCGGCGGCGGCGAGATCCTCGTCTCCGGCACGCCGGAAACCGTCGCCGAATGCGAAGCATCGCATACGGCACGGTTCCTGAAACCGCTGCTCAGCTAGTCAGACGGAGAGCTGTTGCCGGATCCCCTCCGGCACCAGCTCCATCGCCTGCTGATACGAGGCATCTACCAGGTAGTAGATTTGCGAATCTGGCAGGGTGCCGTCCAGATAGACCGTGCTCCAGTGCGCTTTATTCAGATGGCTGCTGGGGCGCACATCGCTGTGCTGCTCGCGCAGCAGCTCCGCCAGCGCCGGGCTGGTTTTCAGTGAGACCGCCGGGCGGTCCTCAATCTCTTTCACCATCGCAAACAGCACGTCGGCGACCTTAATCTGCGTCGCTTTCCAGTCGCTGTGCACGCTCTGCTCCGCGCCAGGCTTGGCCATGCAATATTGCAGTAACTCCGAAATTGTCATCGTTTATTCCCCTTGTAGTGTCGCGATAATCCGCCGCGAACCGCCGTGGATGCGATGCTCTCCCAGCCAGATCCCCTGCCATGTCCCCAGCAATACGCGTCCATTCTGCACGGGCAGCATCAGCGACACGCCAAGCGTCGATGATTTGATATGCGCAGGCATATCATCCGGCCCTTCATAATCATGCTCATAGGGCGCGTTGTCCGGCACAGCACGTAAAAAGTGGCGCTCCATATCCTGGCGCACCGTGGGATCGCAATTTTCATTCAGGGTGAGAGAAGCGGACGTGTGCTGAAGCAGCAGGTGCAACAAACCGGTTTTCACGCTCTTAAGCACAGTAATTTGCCCGAGCACCTCATCAGTGATCAGGTGAAAGCCGCGCGATTTTTGGCTAAGCGTAAGCGTCTGTTGATGCCACATAAACTGCTCCTTATCAAAAATGAACCTCTGTAAGTGTGCAGCATGTGGCCAAAAGGGGAAACCCGAGGCCCTTTTTTTCTCTAAAAAAGGGCGATCGATTAATAGTCGGAGTCGACAATCACCTCTTCACCAAACGCACCGGCCTGCGGCAGCGGTTGGTAGGTTGAGTTCGCGGCGCGCAGCACGCGGATCGGGCGCGCTTCGCTTTCGCGCGCGGCTGTGATGTCGCCGTCAGAGTCGCCGTAGTAGATGCGGATCTTTTTATCTTTCAGCCACTGCACCTTGTTGTTCTGGCCCGGCTGATCGCCGGCAAAAATTACCGGGTTCATATTGGCAGCGGGAATATGAAAATCATCCTGCAGAGTTTTGCTCACCGTCTCGGTTTTGGTCTGGCTACGGCCGGTGATAAAGAAAATGGTGTCGCCGCGTTTTACGTGCATGGCGATCAGCTGACGCGCAACCTCTTTGGGAATGCTGAACTCATCCCAGCCGTTATTCATCTTTTCCCAGAATTCCGGGTTGTGCAGATAGGCATCGCTATCCGGAGACCAGGTTTTCTTGCCGCGCCAGAAGCCGGGGCTGGAGAAGAGCACGGTATCGTCGATATCAAACCCCACCGCCATCGGCGGGCGTTCAACCAGCGAGCTTTCGATTTGCGCCACGGAAACCCAGTGTACCGCCGCCTGCTCAGAGAGTTTTGCAACGTTAGTGCCCGTTGAAACCGGCGTCGGCGCCGAGGCGTAAACCGCCGCGCTGCTAAAGGCCGCCCACAGGCAAAGCGCGCCGAGCGCGTGTCTGAACTTTTGCATAATTTTCCCTGCTTCTTAATGCTTTAGTTTTTATAAATGAGGTGAATAGTCTTAAACCTGAGTGACCATAACCGCAGGGCGAAGTGAAACAAAGTCTTTTCTGGAAAATCCGCCAGCATTGGTGGGTCACCCTCTGCCGCTTCGCAGAGGGTGAAAAGAGAAGTAAGTGAATACTTACATCACTGCCGCGAAGGCCTGTGCCACGCGTTGAACGTTGCGGTTGTTAAGCCCGGCGACGCAGATGCGGCCGCTGGAAACAAGGTAGATGCCAAACTCTTCGCGCAGACGATCCACCTGCGCAGCACTCAGCCCGGTATAACTAAACATGCCGCGCTGCTTCAGCAGGTAGGTGAAATCCCCGGTCGGCATCGCCGCGTTTAGCGCATCAACCAGCGTCTGGCGCATCGCCTGAATGCGGGTGCGCATCGCCTCAACTTCTGCCAGCCACGACGCTTTCAGTCCGGCATTGTTCAGCACGGTTGCCACCAGCTGCGCGCCGAAGTTCGGCGGGCTGGAGTAGTTGCGGCGTACTGTGGCTTTTAACTGCCCGAGCACGCGCCCGGCGGCATCGGCATCTTCACACACCACCGAGAGCCCGCCGACACGTTCACCGTAGAGGGAGAAGATTTTAGAGAAGGAGTTGCTGACCAGTGCAGGCAGCCCGGCGTGGGCAATCGCGCGGATCGCATAGGCATCCTCTTCCATCCCTGCGCCGAAGCCCTGATAGGCGATATCGAGGAACGGGATTAGCGTGCGGGCTTTCAGCACCTCAACCACCTCATCCCACTGCGCAGGCGTTAAGTCGGCACCGGTCGGGTTATGGCAGCACGGGTGCAGCAGAACAATGCTCTGCTCAGGCAAACTGTTTAATTTTTCGAGGAATGCCGCGAAACGCACGCCGTTGGTTTCGTTGTCATACCACGGGTAGGTAGAGACCTCAAAGCCCGCGCCTTCGAAAATTGCAATGTGGTTTTCCCAAGTCGGATCGCTGACCCAAACGCCGGAGTTGGGGAAGTAACGTTTCAGAAAATCTGCGCCGACTTTCAGCGCGCCTGAGCCGCCGAGCGTCTGGATGGTGGCGACACGCTGCTGCTCCAGCACCACATGCCCGGCACCAAACAGCAGCGGCGCGATGGCGTGACGGTAGCTGTTAAGCCCTTCCATCGGCAGATAGAGCGACGCGCCATGCGGCTGCGCGTTGAGGCGCGCTTCGGCTTCCGCCACCGCCTGCAAACGCGGAATTGTGCTCTCTTCGTCGTAATAGAGCCCGATGCTGAGGTTAACTTTGTCGCTGCGGGGATCCTCTTTGAACCGCTCCATCAATGAGAGGATCGGGTCGCCGGCATAGGCGTCAACTTTCTGAAACACGCGTGTATTCTCCAGGTTTACAGTGGGCGAAACACCACAATAAACCGGAAGCCGGACAAGGTCGAGGGGGCAGTAAAGCGGAAACGAAATAAGGATTAACAGCCCAGCACTGCGCGCACTTGCGCGATGCGCTCAGCCACCGACCCGCTGACGCGAATAAACGGCACGCCGCGTTCGGTCAACTGTTCGAGATACCAGGCCTGCTGGCGCTGGCGGAAGGTTTCATCCTGGCGGGTGCCATCCTGCACAAACGGGAAATCATCCTCGCACAACACCACCAGCTGATAGTGCCGCTCCGCCAGTGCGTAGAGCGCCGCTGGCGCTTTGCCAAACATTGTCAGCGTATAAAAGAGCGTGGTCAGCGGCGAGGTATCGCATACCAGCCAGCGCACCGCAGGCGTACTCTCTTCCCGTTGCACCTGGGTTTGTGCAATCGCCAGCATATCGTCATACACCAGCTCGCCGCCCTGCTGCTCCCAGCGCTCGCGACCATACTCGGCCACATACGCCGTTCCCAGCGCCTCTGCCAGCGCGGCGCTGAGGGTGCTTTTGCCCGTCGATTCACCGCCCAGCAGGCAGATGCGCTGAACAAAATCGTGATAGACGGGCGCGGCCAGCATCTGCCGCCAGCGGTGGACATCGCTGCGGATCAGCGTCCCGGATGGCGCATCCTCACCCTGCCCGCGCGTCAGCCGCACATGCGTCACCGGGCGGGAAAAACGTTCGCTCAGCACGCGGGCGAAGCCGTCGCCGTACGCTTCTGCCGTGAAGACCGCGTCAGGATGGCAGCCCAGCACCTGCAAACAGATATCCGCAACATAGTGACGATGCCGATCGCCATCGGCGTCGTTATGCGGTAACGGGCCTAAACCCAGCGCCGCCACGCGCGCCGGTGTCAGAACGAGGATCTCACACTGCGGAAACCGCGCCCGCAGCCAGCGCTCGCGCTTCTCCGGCTCGCAGCCGGGCAGTTCTGGCACGGAGTAGCTGATGAGCCACAGGCGTTCGCACTGCGCCAGCGCGGTGTTGATTAACCGTTCATGACCACAGTGCAGCGGCGCGAATTTGCCAACAATCAGCCCGCTGGCGAAGCGTTTCATGGCTTAACCAGCGCCTTACGCCACTGGTAAAGCCCGTGCCAGGCATTACACCAGAAGATCAGGTAAAGCCCGGCGGTCAGCCACAGATCGCGCGCGGCATAGAGCGGCACGGCGATAGTGTTGACCAGCAGCCAGAAGTACCAGCTCTCCAGCCGCCGCCCCATCAGCATAAACTGCGCGAGAATGCTGAAGACCATAATCGCCGAGTCCAGCCACGGCGACCAGGCGTTGGTAAAACGGTGCAGTAGCCAGGCATAGCCGCCCGCGACAATCAGCGCGCCGACCAGCAGGAAAGCAATATGTTGCAGCGGCGTTTTGCGCACCGCCAGTTGCTGACCGTGATTGCCCTTCAGCCAGTTGAGCCACCCGGCAATACTGCTGACGATAAAGAAGAGTTGCAGGGTGACATCCGCGTAAAGCTGAACGGAGTAGAAGACCCAGCCGTAGAGCACGCAGCCGATAATGCCCGTCCACCACGTATGCACATTGTTGCGCGCGGCAAGCCACACGGAGAGGGCGTAAGCCAGGCAGGCGGCGATTTCCATCGGCGACACGGGGCGTTCCTTTTAGTCGATATAGATAAGGGTCGCCCTTGAGGTCAGGCGTGTAATAAGTTCGTAAGCACTCACATTTGTTGCCTGCGCGATTCGCTCGACGGGTAAACCTTCCCCCCACAGCACCACGCGATCGCCGGGTTTATCCTGCGCTTCTGGCCCCAGATCGACGCAAATCATATCCATTGCCACGCGCCCAACAATCGGCACTTCGCGCCCGTTGACCAGCACCGGTGTGCCGGAGGGTGCTGCGCGCGGGTAGCCGTCACCATAGCCCATCGCCACCACCCCTAAACGGGTATCGCGCGCGCTCTGCCAGGTGCCGCCATAGCCGACCGGTTCACCCGCCGCATGCTGGCGCACGGCAATCAGCTGCGAGGTAAGCGTCATCACCGGCTGGAAGCCAAAATCGCTGCCCCACGGTTTATGGTCGAGCGGCGAAACGCCGTAGAGGATAATGCCGGGGCGCACCCAGTCGAAGTGGGATTGCGGCCACAGCAGCGTGCCGCCCGAAGCGGCAATCGAACGCATGCCCGGCTTGCCTTCGGTGAAGGTAGTAAAGAGATCGATCTGGCGCTCGGTCGCGCCGCAGTCGGGCTCATCAGCGCGGGCAAAGTGGCTGACGATGTTCACCGGCTGGCGCACATTCTTGCACTGGCTCAGGCGGGCGTAGAAGGCTTCCGCTTCGTGAGGGTGTACGCCAAGGCGATGCATACCGGTGTCGAGCTTCATCCAGACATCCACCGGTGCGCTCAGGGTGGCGGCTTCCAGGGCTTCAAGCTGTTCGACGCTGTGGATCACCGTATGCAGCTGATGCTCAGCCACCAACGTTAAATCACTGGCGGCAAAGAAGCCTTCGAGTAACAGAATCGGTTGAGTAATGCCCCCTGCGCGCAGGTGCAGGGCCTCTTCAAGACGGGAGACGCCGAAAGCATCGGCATCGGGGAGCGTTCGCGCGGTCTCGAGAAGACCGTGTCCATAAGCGTTCGCTTTCACGACCGCAACCAGTCGGCTGGCGGGAGCCAGTTCGCGCAGGCGTTGCAGATTGTGTCGCAGAGCGCGGCGGTTAACTACTACGGTTGCCGCTTGCATGTTTTTCCTCAAAAACAATTTTGTCGATCGTTCGTGTGCAGGCGCGTTGAGTGCACCTGCGGCGCGAAGAGTAACGAAACGTTATTCGTCGTCGTATTGTGGCCCGGCATAGTTATCGAAGCGTGACCACTGCCCATTGAATGTCAGACGTACCGTGCCGATAGGGCCGTTACGCTGCTTACCAATAATGATTTCAGCGATGCCTTTTAAGTCGCTGTTTTCGTGATAAACCTCATCACGATAGATAAACATGATTAAGTCGGCATCCTGTTCGATAGAGCCCGATTCACGCAGGTCGGAGTTGACCGGGCGCTTATCGGCGCGCTGCTCCAGCGAGCGGTTAAGCTGCGACAGCGCCACCACCGGCACCTGCAACTCTTTCGCCAGCGCTTTCAGCGAGCGGGAGATCTCGGCAATTTCCAGCGTACGGTTATCCGACAGCGACGGCACGCGCATCAGCTGGAGGTAGTCGATCATGATCAGGCCAATGCCACCGTGCTCGCGGGCGATACGCCGCGCACGAGAGCGCACTTCCGTCGGCGTCAGGCCGGAGGAGTCATCGATATAGATATTACGTTTTTCCAGCAGAATGCCCATCGTGCCGGAGATGCGCGCCCAGTCCTCATCGTCGAGCTGACCGGTACGGATGCGGGTCTGATCGACGCGCGACAGCGACGCGAGTGAACGCATCATAATCTGTTCGGAGGGCATCTCGAGACTGAAGATGAGCACCGGCTTATCCTGCAACATCGCCGCATTTTCGACGAGGTTCATCGCAAACGTCGTTTTACCCATCGAGGGACGCGCCGCAACAATAATCAGATCCGACGGCTGTAAACCGGCGGTCTTTTTGTTCAGATCGTCATAGCCGGTATTCACGCCGGTCACGCCGTCATGGGGCTGCTGGAACAGCAGCTCAATACGCGCCACCGTCGCCTCAAGCACATCGGCGATGTTCTTCGGCCCTTCATCTTTATTGGCGCGGCTTTCGGCGATTTTAAACACGCGCGACTCGGCCAGATCGAGCAGATCTTCACTGCTGCGGCCCTGCGGATCGAAACCGGCGTTGGCGATCTCATTCGCCACCGCGATCATCTCGCGCACTACCGCACGTTCACGCACGATATCGGCGTACGCACTGATGTTCGCCGCACTTGGCGTATTTTTTGACAGTTCAGCCAGATAAGCGAAGCCGCCGACAATATCAAGCTGGCCCTGTTGCTCCAGCGATTCGGCAAGGGTAATCAGGTCGATGGGTTTGCCCATCTCCTGCAGGCGGTGCATTTCCGTAAAGATATGGCGATGCTGGCGAGTATAAAAATCCTCGGAGACCACGCGTTCGGCAACGTCGTCCCAGCGCTCATTATCCAGCATTAAACCGCCCAACACCGACTGCTCCGCTTCGATCGAATGCGGAGGCACTTTCATCCCCTCAAGCTTGTGGTCGCGGGGCTCAGTCTGTTTGTTGAAGGGTTTATTTCCTGCCATAGTGAATGGAGTTATCCGGGTAATGAATGGGTTGAGAGATTATCACAGATCAGGAGGAAGCATGGCGACAAGAATCGAGTTTCAACAGCACGGCGGCCCTGAAGTCTTAAAGGCTGTGGAGTTTACGCCCGTCGATCCGGCAGAAAATGAGGTGCAGGTCGAGAATAAAGCCATCGGTATTAACTATATCGACACCTACATTCGCAGCGGCCTTTATCCGCCGCCGGGCTTACCAAGCGGGCTGGGAACCGAGGCCGCCGGGGTGGTCAGTAAAGTGGGTTCCGGCGTCACGGATGTGAAAGTTGGCGACCGCGTGGTCTACGCCCAATCGGGACTTGGCGCATACAGTTCTGTGCACAATGTGCCTGCCGATAAAGTCGCCGTCCTGCCCAACGCCATCTCCTTTGAACAAGCCGCCGCCTCCTTCCTCAAAGGGTTGACCGTCTTCTATCTGCTGCGCAAAACCTATGAAGTGAAGCCCAATGAGATGTTCCTGTTTCACGCTGCGGCGGGCGGCGTTGGCCTGATCGCCTGCCAGTGGGCAAAAGCGCTCGGCGCGAAACTGATTGGCACCGTTGGCTCGGCGCAAAAAGCGCAGCGCGCTCAGCAGGCGGGCGCCTGGCAGGTGATCAACTACAGCGAAGAGAGCGTGGTTGAGCGGGTAAAAGAGCTGACCGGCGGTAAAAAAGTGAGCGTCGTATACGATTCCGTTGGTAAAGACACCTGGGAAACCTCCCTCGACTGCCTGCGCCGCCGCGGCCTGATGGTCAGCTTCGGCAACTCCTCCGGGCCGGTGACCGGCGTCAATCTGGGCATTCTCAACCAGAAGGGATCGCTCTACGCCACCCGCCCTTCGCTGAACGGTTACATCACCACGCGCGACGAGTTGCAGGAAGCGAGCAATGAGCTCTTCTCGCTGATCGCCAGTGGCGTCATCAAAGTGGAAGTGGCTGAGAGCCAGAAGTTTGCGCTCGCCGATGCGCAGCGCGCCCATGAAGCGCTGGAGAGCCGGGCCACCCAGGGATCGAGCCTGCTGATTCCGTAAGTGATTGTGCAGAAAGAATTAGGGCTTCCCGCAGGAAGCCCTTTCTTTTTTTGTTCGGCTGTATTGTAGGGTACAGCGCGATGAATTCGTTACGCCGGAATAGTGACAGATTTACGCGCTAAATCCTATTTGCTTCACCGGGCTGCACGGGGAAATGTTTCAAGGATGTGACGAAGCGCTCACTCCTTTCGTAACCGATCCCACGATTGCGCAATAAATCTGCACGCTTTAGCGTTTCGACGCCACCAGATTGAGGGCGTGCTCCACCACATTGATATCCGCCCCCGCTTTGTGCGCGTTTTCACTCAGGTAACGACGCCACTGACGCGCGCCCGGCACGCCCTGGAACAGGCCCAGCATATGGCGAGTGATATGGCCGAGATAGGCCCCCTGGCTCAGTTCGCGCTCAATATAGGGGTACATTGCGCGCACCACCGCCACCGGGTCGGCATCCGGCGTATCGACGCCGAAAATCTCTCTGTCTACCGACGCGAGAATGCCGGGGTTTTGATAAGCTTCGCGCCCGACCATCACGCCATCCATATGTTCGAGATGCGCTTTCGCCTCTTCCAGCGATTTGATTCCGCCGTTGATCGACATCATCAGGTGCGGGAAATCGCGCTTTAGCTGGTAGACGCGCGGGTAATCGAGCGGCGGAATTTCGCGGTTCTCTTTCGGGCTAAGGCCAGAGAGCCAGGCTTTGCGGGCGTGGATCGTGAAGCTTTCGCACTCGCCTTTACCGGCTACGGTGCCAATAAAGTCGCAGAGGAATTCATAGCTGTCCTGCTCATCAATGCCGATACGGGTTTTGACCGTGACCGGAATGGAGACGACATCGCGCATCGCTTTAATGCAGTCCGCCACCAGCTGCGCTTCGCCCATCAGACAGGCACCGAAACGGCCATTCTGCACGCGATCGGAGGGGCAGCCGACGTTAAGGTTGATTTCGTCATAGCCGCGCGCTTCGGCAAGCTTCGCACAGTGAGCCAGCTGCGCCGGATCGCTGCCCCCCAGCTGCAACGCCACCGGATGCTCCTCGTCGCTGTACGCCAGGTAATCACCTTTGCCATGAATAATCGCCCCGGTAGTCACCATCTCGGTATAGAGCAGCGTGTGGCGCGACAGCAGACGCAGGAAGTAGCGGCAGTGCCTGTCCGTCCAGTCGAGCATCGGGGCAACCGAGAATCGGCCGGGCCAGTGAGAAGCCGAATCGGCGGACGTTACGCAGGTTTGAGGGGTGTTTGTCATATCAGGATTACCGTGCATTTTTTGGGCAATTAAAATCAATCTCTCGTCATCGCTCCCACCTCAGGCGCGGGCAAAAAAACCGGCTCCAGAAATCGCGGGCCGCCATTCTAGCACAGAGAAATGCGTTAAATCCGACGGCGTGCAGCCCGCATCCGCAAACAGGTCCGCGCCGTCACGCTGGTCAAAACTTAACCATGACCTATTATTTTTGTTAGTCATCGTAGTTCTATTCCAATAAATCGCACTATTCACTTCACCTCTGCGGGTGACAGGAGCTGAAACATGACCATACCTTATGTTCGCCTTGATAAAGATAATGCTGCGGTACTGCTTGTTGATCATCAGGCAGGTTTACTCTCTCTGGTGCGGGATATCGATCCCGACAAATTCAAAAATAACGTGCTGGCGCTGGGCGATCTCGCAAAATACTTTAATCTTCCCACCATCCTGACCACCAGTTTTGAAACCGGCCCAAATGGCCCGCTCGTCCCTGAGTTAAAGGAGCAGTTTCCCGATGCGCCTTATATCGCGCGCCCGGGTAATATCAATGCCTGGGATAACGAGGATTTTGTGAATGCCGTTAAAGCCACAGGTAAAAAACAGCTGATTATTGCCGGCGTGGTGACGGAAGTGTGCGTCGCCTTTCCGGCTTTATCAGCCATTGAGGAGGGTTTTGAGGTGTTTGTGGTGACCGATGCATCAGGAACATTCAACGAAATCACGCGGCATTCGGCATGGGATCGCATGTCGCAGGCCGGTGCGCAGTTGATGACCTGGTTTGGTATCGCCTGTGAATTACACCGCGACTGGCGTAATGATATTGAAGGCCTCGGGACGCTCTTCTCTAACCATATTCCGGATTACCGCAACCTGATGACCAGTTTTAACACCCTTAACAAGCCATAACCGAAATCAAAAAACCGGAGGCGCAGAGCCTCCGGTTACTCCTTAGAATGTCAGGCTAAGCTGCGCGCCAGCACCCCAGGTTTCGTCTTCGCCCACCAGCCCCATCAGATCAAGATGAACGCGGTTGAACGGCGAGAAGCCAACACCGGCGGTGAAGACATCTTTGTCATCGCCCTTCACATCAGCGCGGTAACCAGCACGCACTGCCAGCCAGTTAAGCGGACGGACTTCAGCCCCGACGCCAACATACTGCGAGTTCTTCTCGCTCTTAAAGCCTTTGGTTTCAGTCAGATCGCCATCAGCGCTCAGCGTTACCAGCTCGTTATGCCATGCGGCACCGGCGGTGACGATCGGGCTAATCTGGTAGGTATCTTTGTAGTTGCGCACTTCGCCCGTTCTGCCGTTACGAATAATGGCATCCTGGGTGTCGATATTACGCGAGATGAGGTTCTGACCGGTTAAACCGAGCGTCACGTTTTCATTGAGGTCGGCGGCGAGGCCAACGTCAACGTTGAAGCCGGTGTCATCACGGCGGTAGCGGCTGCTGTTCCAGTCACTGCTGTCGTAGTCATAAATCGACGCGGTGTAATTGTAGACCCACACTTTTTGCAGCTTCGGCGTTACGCCAACGGAGAGCGGAATGCCGCCCGCGTCAAACTGATGTGCCAGCGCCACGCCAAAGTCGGTGACAATCGCGCCACGTCCGGAAGCGGTGGAGTTCAGGTTACGGGTGATCTCATCGCTGCCGTTTGGCGACAGCGCCGCACCCAGTGCTTCACGCACCGCAACGGCATCGCTGTTCTGAATGCTGCGCAGGTAATCAATATCCTGCTGATCGATATTGGAGCTAACGCGCGCGTGGGCGTAGGCTTTGGTGACGAAAGCCGCAGAGAGCACATCGTTAGGGATGCTGACCGCAATACCGGCTGCCGCTTTAGCCTGCGCAGTTTTGCCACGCAGTTTAACCAGCTCGTCACCCAAATCTTTGGCCGCGTTCTGGAACTGATCGACGGTGCCGAAAGGGTTAGTAATAATCTCTATCGGCGTCAGATTATTGACGACATCTTTATACTGATCGACTTTGTCATTGATGTAGTCAATTTCGTCGCGCAGGTTATCCTTATCTGAAATTTGTGCCTGTACGCTTGGCAGGATCACGGTGACATCATCTTCCGGCTGACCTTTCGCCAGCAACGCCGGGTTGATTAATGCTCCACTGCCATAATTTGCCGATGCGACGCCCGTTCCACCCATTGCATCGTTACGCGCTTCTGCCCATGTATTGGCTGCTCCCGCCTGATTTGCCATAAAAAAGGAGACACCAATAGCGACCACCGAAAGTTTCGCATTTATTTTCACAGTATGTTCTCGTAGCCAGATGAGTATTTAAGCCTGTTAGTTTGCGCACAAACAGGAATTTATATTGCTGTGAATAACAGTAGAAAAAGGCACTACCTCTTCCGAACGCTCCAGGGCGGCCGGTTCATATTTATAGTGATGGCACTCACTATTTATAGAAGAGGAAAATCATTTCGGGAAGGAAAGTTCCGAAAGTGTGTTTAAAGTTGGCGGTCTCGGCGTTTCCGGCAGGACATGGTAAAGTGTGAAGCTTCATCTTTTCACCAACCCGAGAGCGCCTATGGATAAGACCACTTCGCAAGAGATGTTAGTGCAGGCTGAAAAGCTGTGCGCGCAGCGCAACGTGCGCCTGACTCCACAGCGTCTGGAAGTTTTACGTTTGCTGAGCCTGCAAAAGAGCGCCATCAGCGCCTACGATCTGCTCGACCTGCTGCGGGAGAGCGAACCGCAGGCGAAGCCGCCCACGGTTTATCGCGCGCTCGATTTTCTGCTGGAGCAGGGTTTTGTGCATAAGGTGGAGTCCACCAACAGCTATGTGCTGTGCCATCTCTTTGATCAGCCGACGCACACCTCTGCGATGTTTATCTGCGACCGCTGCGGTGCGGTTAAAGAGGAGCAGGCGGAAGGGGTGGAAGATATCATGCATGCGCTGGCGGCGAAGATGGGCTTTGCCCTGCGCCATAATGTGATTGAAGCCCACGGCTTATGCGCGGCCTGCGTGGAAGTCGAAGCCTGTCGTCATCACGACCATTGCCAGCACGATCACAGCCTGCAGGTGAAGAAGAAACCACGTTAAAATTTCTGTTTCTGTTTCTGTTTCTGTTTCTGTTTCTGTTTCAGAAAGTAATCCCAAAAGATTTCGCGTTTTAGCAAGGCGGCAAATGAGTGAATCATAGGGAGCATACATAAGTATGTGACCTATGTGAGCGAGTGCAGCCAACGCGGATAAAACGTGAAAGATGAAGGGATTATTAGGGAGGTACATCCTTGTACCTACGGGCAGGGTAGCCTGTGAGGGTTAATACACTTGAGGGGGAAGTGTTGGCTACCAGCGGTATTCGTTACGAGTTTCCCAATCCGTAACTTCCTTCTCCGCTTCGTCTTTCGCGTAACCGTAACGCTCCTGGATTTTACCTACCAGCTGGTCACGTTTACCTTCAATGACGGTCATATCGTCATCGGTCAATTTGCCCCATTTCTCTTTAACAGTGCCTTTAAACTGTTTCCAGTTACCGCCGACTTCGTCTTTGTTCATAATTGACTCCTTATCGTTCGGTTAAAATGACGTTCTTGCGTGCTGAACGTACTAATTATTGTAGATAAGGATTCGGCGTTCGGTTTTTTATTCGGAATCTTTAACCATACACGCCAGACGAAGCCGCAGATCCTCATGCATTGTCGGCATTGGCAAACCAGCTGCCATTGCGCCAGTGATGACGCCAGATCAGCGCCAGCGTAATACCGCGCAGCGCAAGGAAAACCGCCAGAGAGAGCCATAAACCGTGGTTGCCCAACCACGGCACCGTCAGCAGAGTCAGGCCAAAACCGGCAGCGGCAACCGCCATACTGTTACGCATTTCAGCCGCGCGCGTCGCACCCACAAACATGCCGTCGAGCAAATAGCACCACACCCCCACCAGCGGCAATACCACCTGCCAGATGAGATAGTGCCCGGCAACCGCCTGCAGTTCAGGAATGGAGGTCAGCAGCGTAATAAGCGTGCTTCCTGCCAGCGCATAGACAAGGGCAAAGGCGAGCGCCACAAACCCTGCCTGCCTGCAGGCCGCGCGCCAGACGTGCAGCAGCTGGCTACCATCACGCGCACCGTAAGCCTGACCGGAGTGGGCTTCGACGGCATAGGCAAAGCCGTCCAGCGCGTAGGCGGTAAAAGTGAGGAACATCATCAGCACCGCGTTGGCGGCGACCGTTTCGCTGCCGAGACGCGCGCCCAGCACGGTGATGGAGCCAAAGCAGAGTTGCAGCAGCAGGGAGCGCAGCATGATATCGCGATTGAGCGCCAGCAAACGGCGAACGCCGCCGCGCCACGCGGATTTCAGCATCGAAAGAGAGATAGCCTGCCGGCGTAAAACCTGCCACACCATCAGCAAGCCGATAAAAAAGGTGACATATTCCGCGATAACCGTCGCGAGCGCAGCGCCCTGCACATTCATATGCAGGCCCATCACCAGCCAGAGGTCGAGCACGATATTAAAGAGGTTGCCGACCACCAGCAGTATCACCGGTGCGCGGGCATACTGCACGCCGAGCAGCCAGCCAAGCAGCACCATATTGCCCAGCGAGGCGGGCGCGCTAAGCCAGCGAATGGCAAGAAAGCGCCGCGCCTGCTCCAGCACCGCCTCGCTGCCGCCGGTAATATGCAGCGCCAGATCGATAAGCGGCGTACGCAGCAGCGCAATGACGATACCTGCGCCGAGCGCCAACAGCAGAGGCTGGACAAGCGCACGTGAGAGTGCAGAGGGATTTTTTGCACCGAATGCCTGGGCGGTCAGCCCGGTGGTGCTCATACGCAAAAACAGCAGCAGCATAAAGAGGAAGCTGGTTGCCGTTGCGCCAATCGCCACGCCGCCAAGGTAGACGGGGCTATCCAGATGACCAATCACCGCTGTATCAACTAAGCCCAGCAGCGGAACGGTGATATTCGATAAAATCATCGGCAGCGCAAGCCGCCACAAAGCTTTGTCGGATGCGGTTAACAGCGGCATAGCGTAAGCGTCGTTAAAGAGGAGAAGCGTGGCGCTGCGGCGCTAAACGGGGCGCCACAGCAGAGAAAAGAGGCGTTACAGCCATTCACCGTTACGGATCACGCCAACTGCCAGCCCTTCAATGGTGAAGTTCTGTTTGCGCAGATCGACCACAATCGGGGAGAAGTCGCTGTTTTCCGCCAGCAGTTCAACGGTGTTGCCATGTTTTTTCAGGCGCTTCACCGTCACTTCATCTTCGATACGGGCGACGATCACCTGGCCGTTACGCGCATCCTGGGTTTTATGCACCGCCAGCAGATCGCCGTCCATAATACCGATATCTTTCATCGACATCCCGCTAACGCGCAGCAGGAAGTCCGCATGCGGTTTGAAGAGATTCGGATCGACCTGATAGTGGCTTTCGATATGCTGTTGCGCCAGCAGCGGCTCACCCGCAGCGACGCGACCAATCAGCGGCAGACCAATATCGTTCTCTTCTTCCAGCAGCAGGCGCAGACCGCGCGATGCACCAGATACGATTTCGATCACCCCTTTGCGCGCCAGCGCTTTAAGGTGTTCTTCGGCTGCATTTGGGGAACGGAACCCCAATTGCTGTGCGATTTCCGCACGCGTCGGTGGCATACCGGTTTGGGTGATGCGATCGCGAATCAGATCGAACACCTCTTGCTGCCTGGCCGTTAATGCTTTCATCCCGCCCCCTGGGTGTATATACAGTTATGCTGTGAGTATATACAGTCAACGGCGATTTTGAAACCACATTTAAGCAAAAATCCAGAGTGTTATAGAATTATGGAAACGCTATCGAAAATGTGACCAAAGAAGCGAGATCCAGGTAAAGAGCGCCAGTAAGATTGTCATCAGCACCGCCGCCGAGCCCATATCTTTTGCCCGGCCGGAAAGCTCATGGAATTCAGACCCGATACGGTCTACAACCGCTTCGATAGCGCTGTTGAGGATTTCGACAATCATCACCAGCGTGACCGAGCCAATAAGCAGGACGCGCGTGATGACATCAATATCCAAAAATGCAGCGATAATAATAGCCAGAACAACGGCTACGCCCTCCTGGCGAAATGCAGCTTCATTAATCCAGGCTGCGCGTACACCTTTCCACGAATATCCTGCGGCTTTAATGATCCGGGTAAAACCGGTGGTATTATTGGTCATGAAAAGAACCTTTTTAACTATTAAGCGTCAATGAGTAGTGGTACACGCAGCGGTACCACAGAAATTATGCGTGCTTTCTGATATTCTTGCGGCGCAATGGCACTATTAATAACCAGAGGCTTTACACCCTTTATGTCCGGCTGGCCACGAATTTACTACAAATTACTGAACTTACCATTAAGCGTGCTGGTAAAAAGTAAATCGATCCCCGCAGAACCTGCACAGGAACTGGGGCTCGACACATCACGTCCTATTATGTACGTGCTGCCTTACAACTCAAAGGCAGACTTAATGACCTTGCGCGAGCAGTGCCTGGCGCATGAATTACCCGATCCCCTCGAACCGCTGGAGATCGATGGCGCGCTGCTGCCACGCTACGTGTTTATTCACGGTGGCCCGCGCGTATTTACCTATTACACGCCGAAAGAAGAGTCGATCAAACTGTTCCACGACTACCTGGATTTACACCGCAGCCATCCCGATCTGGATGTACAGATGGTGCCGGTATCGGTGATGTTTGGCCGCTCGCCGGGGCGTGAAAAGGGTGAGGTCAACCCGCCGTTGCGCATGCTCAACGGTATTCAAAAATTCTTCGCTGTTTCGTGGCTTGGCCGCGACAGCTTTGTGCGCTTCTCCCCGCCGGTTTCGCTGCGCCGCATGGCGACCGAACACGGCACGGATAAGATCATCGCGCAGAAACTGGCGCGCGTGGCGCGTATGCACTTCGCCCGCCAGCGTCTGGCCGCCGTTGGCCCACGCCTGCCGGCGCGTCAGGATCTCTTCAATAAGCTGCTGTCGTCAAAAGCGATTGCCCGTGCGGTGGAAGATGAAGCGCGCAGCAAAAAGATCTCCCACGATAAGGCGCAGCAGAACGCTATCGCGCTGATGGAAGAGATTGCCGCTAACTTCTCTTACGAGATGATTCGCCTGACCGACCGTATCCTCGGCTTTACGTGGAACCGGCTCTATCAGGGGATCAACGTGCACAACGCCGAGCGCGTACGCCAGCTGGCGCACGAGGGCCATGAAATTGTCTATGTGCCCTGCCACCGCAGCCACATGGACTATCTGCTGCTCTCCTACGTGCTTTACCACCAGGGCCTGGTGCCGCCGCATATTGCGGCCGGGATCAACCTCAACTTCTGGCCCGCCGGTCCGATTTTCCGTCGCCTTGGCGCCTTCTTTATTCGCCGTACCTTTAAAGGCAACAAGCTCTACTCGACGGTGTTCCGTGAATACCTGGGCGAGCTTTTCAGCCGCGGTTACTCGGTAGAGTATTTCGTTGAGGGCGGCCGCTCGCGCACCGGGCGTCTGCTCGATCCGAAAACCGGTACCCTGTCGATGACCATCCAGGCGATGCTGCGCGGCGGCACGCGCCCGATCACGCTGGTACCGATCTATATTGGTTACGAGCATGTGATGGAGGTCGGCACCTACGCCAAAGAGCTGCGCGGCGCGACGAAAGAGAAAGAGAGCCTGCTGCAGATGGTGCGCGGCCTCAGCAAGCTGCGTAACCTTGGTCAGGGCTATGTGAACTTTGGCGAGCCAATCCCGCTGATGAACTACCTGAACCACCATGTGCCGGAGTGGCGCGAATCGATCGATCCGATTGAAGCGATCCGTCCGGCATGGCTGACGCCGACGGTTAACAGCATCGCCGCCGATCTGATGGTTCGCATCAATAATGCCGGTGCGGCAAACGCCATGAACCTCTGCTGTACGGCGCTGCTGGCTTCGCGCCAGCGCTCGCTGACGCGCGAGCAGCTCACCGAGCAGCTTAACTGCTACCTTGAGCTGATGCGCAATGTGCCCTACTCCCCGGACTCTACCGCACCATCCGCCAGCGCCGCTGAGCTTATCGCTCACGCGCTGCAGATGAACAAGTTTGAGGTCGAGAAGGACACCATCGGCGATATCATCATCCTGCCGCGCGAGCAGGCGGTGCTGATGACCTATTACCGCAACAACATTGCGCACATGCTGATGCTGCCGTCGCTGATCGCGGCGATTGTGACCCAGCATCGCGCCATCTCACGCGGTGAAATTCTGCGTCATGTGGAACTGCTCTACCCGATGCTGAAAGCCGAGCTGTTCCTGCGCTGGGAAAATGCAGAGCTGGCGGAAGTGCTGGATAAGCTGATTCAGGAGCTGGTGCGCCAGGGGCTGATTACCCTGAAAGAGGATCTTCTCAGCATCAATCCTGCACACTCACGCACTCTGCAGCTGCTGGCCGCAGGTGCGCGCGAGACGCTGCAGCGTTATGCCATCACCTTCTGGCTGCTGAGCGCCAACCCGGCGATGAACCGCAGTACGCTTGAGAAAGAGAGCCGTACGCTGGCGCAGCGTCTGTCGGTGTTGCACGGCATCAACGCACCGGAGTTCTTCGATAAAGCAGTCTTCAGCACACTGGTGCTGACGCTGCGCGACGAGGGTTATATCAGTGATACCGGCGACGCCGATCCGGCGCGCACGCTTGGCGTTTATCAGATGCTGGCGGAGCTGATGACATCGGATGTGCGTTTAACGATCGAGAGCGCGACGCAAGCGGAGTGACGGAAGTGCCGGATGGCGCGTAAACGCTTATCCGGCCTACGTGATAATGCTAAACGGTATGCTCATTGCCGGATGGCGCGTAAACGCTTATCCGGCCTGGGTGATAATGCTGAACGGTATGCTCATTGCCGGATGGCGCGTAAACGCTTATCCGGCCTGGGTGATAATGCTGAGCGGTATGCTCATTGCCGGATGCCGCGCTAACGCTTATCCGGCCTGGGCGGTTTCAGCGGCAGCGAACCCGTAGGCCGGAGCGTAGCCGCCATCCGGCAACTCAGCGCATGAGCGCAGCAAATTAGCGCACGAGCCCGTCGATTCAGCGCACAACCCCGACAAACCCGCGCTATAGGTGCAGATAACTCACCGCCAGCCCCAGAAACAGCACCAGACCAACGTAGTTATTATTCAGAAAGGCTTTAAAACAGGCATCGCGCTCGCGGCCTGCAATCAACACCTGCTGATAGACAAACAGCGCCCCGGCAACCAGCACGGTGGCGTAATAGATCCACCCCAGCCCGTTCAGCCAGCCGACTGCCGCCATCATCGCCATCACCAGCACCTGCAAAATGCCGATAATCAGCTTGTCGTGACGCCCAAAGAGGATCGCCGTCGACTTGATACCAATCTTCACATCATCGTCGCGATCGACCATCGCATATTCAGTGTCATAGGCCACCGCCCACAGGATGTTGGCGAAGAACATAATCCAGCAGCTCAGCGGTACGGACTCGCTCACAGCGGCAAACGCCATCGGTATCGACCAGCCAAACGCTGCGCCCAGCACCACCTGCGGCAGATGCGTATAGCGCTTCATAAACGGGTAGATCCAGGCCAGGCCCAGCGCCGCGACCGAGAGCAGAATGGTCATCAGATTGAGGGTAAGCACCAGCGCAAAAGCCAGCAGCACAAGGATGATAAACAGCCCGCGCGCCTCATTTTCCGTCACCGCGCCGCTCGGTAACGGACGATTTGCAGTACGCTTGACGTGCCCATCAAACTTACGATCGGCGTAATCATTCACCACACAGCCAGCCGCGCGCATCAGCCAGACGCCAGCGACAAACACTAACAAAATCCACAGCGGCGGTACGCCAGGTGTCGCCACCCACAGCGCCCACAGCGTCGGCCACAACAGTAACAGCGCACCAATTGGTTTGTCCGTACGCATCAGCCGATGAAAGGCCAACAGTTTAGTTGGCGTGAGACTCCACTCCATTTTCAGTTCCTCTTAGTACAGCGGTGACGCGGGCAGAAACAGTTCGGTCAACATCAGCGGTTTACCGCCGAGACGCAGGCGGGAGCGCCGCCCCCATAACTGCTCGTGGCGTCCAATATCAATAAAGTCACGCGTAAGTGTAGAAGAGGTGAAAAGATATCGCCCCAGCGGCGTATTCCCCAGCTTCTGCAGCGCCAGTTCGGGGCCGCTCAGGGTTGACTCGGGCACCACGGTGCGACCGGCAAGCCAGGGCTCTCCGTCGGCGCAGAGCAGAATTTCCCGCAGCCAGTAACGGGCTTCATCGGGCAGATGATCGCGCTCTTCGGCGATCTCATCAGGCGTGACAAACCCCTCGCGGATCAGCGTAACCGTGACCTTTTTGCCCTGTTGTTCAAAACGTTTGGTCATGGAATCTTCCAGCAACAGCCACTCGAGCAGTTGTGGTTCCAGCGCGGGGATTGCGTCCAGGTAGCGCAGCGCACGCAATTGCGTAAGCGCAGGATGTGACATGCCATACTCTCCGGTACATAACGTCGCAGTAGTGTATCGCAGAACCGATTAGGGAGTGGCGGGAAAGTTTATTCGCTTTTCATCCGTGCAACAGTTACGCAACAGCGCGCCCGCACGGCGGAAAAAAAGGTGCGTCTGGCGACGCACCAGTTACTGCAAGTATCAACAACGTGGGGAGAGTTTACCCCTTGCCTTTTACACTGCTGATAAAAGTGGCACGGGCAGTTTTCGACCCGAGACGCTCCGCTTCATTCAATAATTTTAGGGCCTTATCGATATCACCCTTCTCAGCCGCCTGTTTGATCGCCCGGTTAAAGTAGCTCTCGGTATCATTGAGCATCGGCTCGCTTTTCGCCGCAGGTGCTGGCGCAGGAGCCGGTGCAGCCACCGGCGCTGGTGCAGGCTGCGTGTTATAGGCTGGTGCGGCGGTGTTGCCGACCGTCACCGCACTCGGTGCCGAGGAGCCAAACAGCGGGCCGACAAGAATGCTGGACGCGGAAGAGGTGCTGGCTTTCAGCGCCAGTGTGCCGCTGGTGGCATGGCGGGCGATGGGATCCGGAATATCCGGCACCGCGTTACCGTTTCCTTTGGCGTAAGCTTTCGCCGGGTCAACCATTTGCGTGGTCTGACGCAGATCTTTTTCCGTGGTGAACACTAATAAATAGAGCTTTTGCTGACCCAGCGCAGGCGTCAGTTTCATGGTGCCTTCGAGGCGGTTATCGGACATCACGCCCGGCTCCTGGTAGGCAAAAAAGCTGGAGGGGAAAAAGGCTGCTGGCGATAGATTCTGGTCCAGCACCAACACGTTCGGCGCGAAGACGCTTTCATCTTTGACTTTGCTGCTTAACGTAATATTCAGTTCGCCGATATTCGCCGGCACGCTATAGGCCATCACCGGGCCGCTGATGCCGCTGACATTCAGACGCTGTCCTGCAACAGAGATATCGTTAGTGACGGTTTGTGACGCATTCACCGGCGTCCACTGCAGCTGCTGAAGCGCGGAGGCAGGAATAGCAGGCGCGGCGGAGAGATCCTGTGGCACGATGTTAATCGCTGCGAAGCTGGTCATGGGCGCAGCCAGCAGGCCAGCTGTGAGGCACAATGCGAGAAGACTCTTTTTCATTTTCATTGTTATCACCTTAATTTCGTTGTGAGCGGTAGCCAGGCAATAGCGCGCTTCACCTAAAATTGAGGGGCTTACGCCCCTCTTTTCATGCATTACAGCGGGTAAAACTCGATTACCACCAGATTTCCATCTGCGCA
Organism: Kosakonia sp. 1610; assembly: GCF_050435845.1. Taxonomy (NCBI): domain Bacteria; kingdom Pseudomonadati; phylum Pseudomonadota; class Gammaproteobacteria; order Enterobacterales; family Enterobacteriaceae; genus Kosakonia; species Kosakonia sp. 1610. Next base: position 185,273 of record NZ_JBNDKZ010000006.1, read on the forward strand.
CCGAAGGTCCACTCGTCGTTGTCACCACGGCTGGTGGTGCCAAACGGTGTTACCGTGCCATTGCTGGCTGCAAACGAAGAAGTGCTACCGTCAGCATCGGTCTTCACGTAACCCCATTTTTCATCCCACTTGGCGTAGGTGGCGAACACACGGATCGCCGGGCGGGACCAGATGCTGTCGCCAGCCTGCCACTGTTGCGCGAGGGTGATTTTGTACTGGTTGTTGCGATCGCCCGTTTCCTGAGACTTCACATTGTCGTAGCCCACTTCCATCAGGGTGCTCATGATCGGCGTCCATTTGTACATCGGACGCACGCCCACGGTGTACCAGGTGTTGCCGCGGTTGTTATCGCGATCGGTATCCTGATACATACCGACATACATCAGGTCCCACTTCTCAGCGAGGTTGATAGCACCGTGGTCCAGCACGCGGATCAGGTGACCGTCGTTATCCACTGAGCCGCCACGCGCCTGGCCTTTACCCTGAGAAATCATCGAGTCGGTGGCGTATTGCACCACGAACTTGTTGTAGCCCTTCATCATGCTCTGGGTATGTTCTGCGGTGAACATCCAGCCATCTTTCGATGCGCCCGGCTCGAGGTAGTAGTTGTCCGGAATGTTGGTATGGCCATAATCCACGCCCAGTTCCAGCACGCCGTCCGGGTTAGTTTGCAGACCGGCTAAGCGCACATCGAACACATCGTTAGGCACGTCGTTGTTATAGGTTCTGATACCCGTCGTTGTGTCACGATCGCCGAAAGCTGAAGAACCGCCGGTTTCAGAGGAGCGGGTCGCGGCCAGAGAGAGTTTACCGATGCCAACGTCAATATTTTCAAGACCTGCGCCCGGGCCGGAGATATCCCAGTAGTAGAAGTCGATCATGTGCACATCATGGCGCTGATAGAAACGTTTACCGGCCCACATATTGGCACCCGGCAGCGCGTCAATCAGGTTTTTACCCACAACGTTAAATTCACGCACGGCTGGCGTATTGGTGTTTTCAAAGTCATTCAACTGAGCCGTTTTATAGGCGATGTTGGAGTCGAAATAGAAGCTTTTATCAGCGTCTTTCCACACTTCCTGACCTAATTTAATTTCAGCATAGGTTTCGCATTCGTTACCGAGACGGTATTTGGCATCTGCACCGGTGGCCTGGAAGCACTGCTGCTCGCCGCCGCTGCCGGTCCAGCCAATGCCGGAACGTGCATAACCTTTAAAATCAACAGCGCCCGCCTGAGCAGACAAAATGCCTGCCGTAATGGCGATTGCCAGAGGAACTTTGCGCAGAGTAATCATCGTTCTATCTCCTGAGAGCTTGCTTTTCTTTTTTTACACGCCCCCGTCCGGCTAACGCTTTGTTGGCTGCCGTATTCACCCGTGCGCCTACCTTTGTAGGCTCACAAGTGCATGCCGTTGCCGCCTCGACATCATGCGAATGGCTTTGTGTAATCTCTTTGTGGGGTAGCTTAAACGCCAGGTTCTTTATGCAACCGGCGGCAGGCGGTGCCATCTTCACGGAACAGATGGCAACGCTCCGGCGGTAAGCCGATGGCGAATGTGGCACCCTCTTCTACCAGCACCACGTCGTTCTGGCGGTAGACCAGGTTCTGACGTATTGCGGGGATCTGGATATGAATCTGTGTTTCGTGACCAAGCTGTTCGACGACCTGAACCGTGCCGGAGAGCGTGACATCGGCAATATCGCTGGGCAGCAGATGCTCCGGGCGAATGCCGAGCGACATATTGGCGCCGACCTGCACGTTCGCGCTGTCGACCGGCAGCCATACCTGCTGGCGGTTGGGCAGCTCAACCTGCACCTGCTCAATCGCCGTGGCGGTCACTTTTACCGGCAGGAAGTTCATCTTCGGCGAGCCGATAAAGCCGGCGACAAAGCGATCTGCCGGGTAGTGATAAAGCTCGAGCGGCTTGCCGACCTGCGCCACGCGCCCGGCGTCCAGCACCACGATTTTGTCGGCCAGCGTCATCGCTTCGACCTGATCGTGGGTGACGTAAATCATCGTGCGGCGCAGGCGCTTGTGCAGACGGGAGATCTCAATACGCATCTGCACGCGCAGCGCGGCATCAAGGTTAGAGAGGGGTTCATCGAGCAGAAAAACGCGCGGCTCGGCCACCAGCGTACGGCCAATTGCCACGCGCTGACGCTGGCCACCGGAGAGCGCCTTCGGTTTACGCTCCAGCAGATGCCCCAGTTGCAGCACTTCGGAAACCTGGGTGACGCGCGATTTGATTAAATCTTTCTTCGCGCCCGCGAGCGTGAGGCCGAATGACATATTGTCCGCCACCGACAGGTGCGGATAGAGCGCATAGGACTGGAACACCATGCCGATACCACGCTCAGCGGGCGGCACGTCATTCATGCGGGTATCGCCAATCAGCAGATCCCCGCTGGTAATCGTCTCCAGCCCGGCAATCATGCGCAGCAGCGTTGACTTACCGCAGCCTGACGGGCCGACAAACACGACGAACTCACCTTCGTGAATGTCCAGACTGATATCTCTCGATACCACCACATCGCCCCAGGCTTTCGTGACATTTCGCAGCTGTACGCTCGCCATCCCCATCTCCCTTCGTTACAACCTGATACCAACGGATACATTCAAAGTGGCCTGACTATGGCGTAAGGATTTTTCCAGCGAATCCTCCACCCCCTGCGTTTTTTATGGGGGAGGAGATGGGAGGATGAGACGCGCTGCTCTGCCCCCCCGGCGAGCGGGCGGCGGGTAAATTCGTGACCGGCTTTGCAAAAAACGGCGCATTTTTATGTGCGCTGCGACACATAACGAAAATCCCTGTAACAGAGATCACACAAATCACCCCAGGGGCGTAGGGGTGGGGATGATGAGAAGCGCTTGCCAAAAAAGGAGACTACTCCCGTCAAAACACCTTATGCGTATTTATGAGCACATCATCTAAAGGACGGGATATATGAAAATCAAAACAGGCGCACGCATCCTCGCATTGTCCGCAGTGGCAACGATGATGTTCTCCGCCTCTGCCCTTGCCAAAATCGAAGAAGGTAAGCTGGTTATCTGGATCAACGGCGACAAAGGCTATAACGGCCTGGCCGAAGTGGGTAAAAAATTCGAGAAAGATACCGGCATCAAAGTGACCGTTGAACACCCGGACAAGCTGGAAGAGAAGTTCCCGCAGGTTGCGGCGACCGGCGACGGCCCGGATATCATCTTCTGGGCGCATGACCGTTTCGGTGGCTACGCACAATCTGGTCTGCTGGCAGAAGTGACGCCAGACAAAGCCTTCCAGGACAAACTGGTTCCCTTCACCTGGGACGCGGTGCGCTACAACGGCAAGCTGATCGCCTACCCGGTTTCTGTAGAATCCCTGTCGCTGATTTATAACAAAGACTTAGTGCCGAACCCGCCGAAAACCTGGGAAGAGATCCCGGCGCTGGATAAAGAACTGAAGGCGAAAGGCAAGAGCGCGCTGATGTTCAACCTGCAAGAGCCCTACTTCACCTGGCCGCTGATTGCCGCCGATGGCGGTTACGCCTTTAAGTATGAAAACGGCAAATATGATGTGAAAGATGTTGGTGTCGATAACGCGGGCGCGAAAGCCGGTCTCAGCTTCCTGGTGAAACTGATCAAAGACAAACACATGAATGCCGACACCGACTACTCGATTGCCGAAGCCGCGTTTAACAAAGGCGAAACGGCGATGACCATCAACGGGCCGTGGGCGTGGACCAATATCGACAAGAGTAAGATTAACTACGGCGTCGCGCAGCTGCCGACCTTCAACGGTAAACCGTCGAAAACCTTCGTTGGCGTGCTGAGCGCAGGCATCAACGCCGCCAGCCCGAACAAAGAGCTGGCGAAAGAGTTCCTTGAAAACTACCTGCTGACCGATGAAGGCCTGGCGGAAGTGAATAAAGACAAACCGCTCGGTGCGGTAGCGCTGAAATCCTATCAGGATCAGTTAGCGAAAGATCCGCGCATCGCCGCCACCATGGCGAACGCCAAAACCGGCGAAATCATGCCGAATATCCCGCAAATGTCCGCCTTCTGGTACGCCACCCGTACCGCGGTGATCAATGCCGTGACCGGTCGCCAGACCGTAGATGCGGCGCTGAAAGATGCGCAGGGCCGCATCACCAAGTAAGAACGTAACGGCCCTGTTCCTCCCGGAGCAGGGCTAACTGGACAGGCTGTATACACGCCAGATTTCACGCTGCCTCGCCAATAACGAAGCGGCGTGGAAAATGGTGTGTAGAGAGGACACTCCCATGGATGTTGTAAGAAAACGCCACTGGTGGCAAAGCTCGCAGGTTGCATGGGCCGCCATCGCCGTGATCGGGCTGCTGGTGGCTTACCTTGTCGTCATGATGTATGCCCAGGGGGAATACCTTTTTGCCATCACCACGCTCGTGCTGAGTTCGGCGGGCCTCTACATTTTTGCCAATCGTAAGGCGTATGCCTGGCGCTATGTCTACCCGGGTCTTGCGGGGATGGGGCTGTTCGTCCTCTTCCCGCTGATTTGCACCATCGCCATCGCCTTTACCAACTACAGCAGCACTAACCAGCTCACCCAGGAGCGCGCGCAGCAGGTGCTGCTCGACCGCTCATATCAGGCGGGCAAAGCCTATAACTTCGGCCTCTATCCGGACGGGGATAAGTGGCAATTAGCGCTGACGGATGGCGAGAGCGGCAAACACTATCTCTCCGACGCTTTTAAACCCGGCGGCGAACAGCAGCTGAAGGTTAAAGAGGTCGATGCGCTGCCTGCGGGCGAGCGCGCCAATCTGCGTGTGATTACGCAAAACCGCCAGGGGCTGAACCAGCTCACCGCGGTACTGCCGGATGAGAGCAAAGTAGCGATGAGCTCGCTGCGCCAGTTCTCCGGCACCCGCCCGCTCTATCAGGTTGAGCAGGACGGCACGCTGCTCAATAACCAGAGCGGCATCAAGTATCGCCCGAACAACCAGACCGGCTTCTACCAGGCGCTTAACGCTGACGGCAGCTGGGGCAGTGAGAAACTGAGCCCCGGTTATACCGTCACTATCGGCTGGGATAACTTCACCCGCGTCTTTACCGATGAAGGTATTCAGAAACCGTTTATCGAGATTTTTATCTGGACGGTGATCTTCTCCATTCTCACCGTGATGCTGACGGTGGCGGTCGGCATGGTGCTGGCCTGCGTCGTGCAGTGGGAGTCGTTAAAGGGTAAGGCTGTCTACCGGCTGTTGCTGATCCTGCCTTACGCCGTGCCGTCGTTTATCTCGATCCTGATCTTTAAAGGGCTGTTCAACCAGAGCTTTGGTGAGATCAATATGATGCTGAGCGCGCTGTTCGGCATTAAACCGGCGTGGTTTAGCGATCCGAATACCGCCCGCGCGATGGTGGTGATCGTTAACACCTGGCTCGGCTACCCCTACATGATGATCCTCTGCATGGGTCTGCTGAAAGCGATCCCGGAAGATCTCTATGAAGCCTCGGCAATGGATGGCGCCGGGCCGTTACAGAACTTTTTCCGCATCACCTTCCCGCTGCTGATCAAGCCCCTGACGCCGCTGATGATCGCCAGCTTTGCCTTTAACTTTAACAACTTCGTGCTGATCCAGCTGCTGACCAACGGCGGGCCGGATCGCATCGGCACCACCACTCCGGCGGGCTATACCGACCTGCTGGTGAGCTACACCTACCGCATCGCCTTTGAAGGCGGCGGCGGCCAGGACTTCGGTCTTGCGGCGGCTATTGCCACGCTGATCTTCCTGCTGGTGGGCGCGCTGGCCATCGTCAATCTGAAAGCCACGCGCATGAAATTCGATTAAGGAGGAGGAAAACTATGGCTATGGTGCAGGCGAAATCGCAAAAGCTGCGGCTCTTTTTCACCCATGCGTTACTGCTGCTGTTTATCGCCGCGATTATGTTCCCGCTGCTGATGGTGATCGCCATTTCACTGCGTGAAGGCAACTTCGCCACCGGCAGCCTGATCCCGGAGCGCATCTCCTGGGAGCACTGGCGGCTGGCGCTGGGCTTTAGCGTTGAGCATGCCGATGGGCGCGTCACCCCGCCCCCCTTCCCGGTGCTGTTATGGCTGTGGAACTCGGTGAAGATCGCCGTGATTACCGCCATCGGCATTGTCGCGCTCTCTACCACCTGCGCCTACGCCTTTGCCCGTATGCGCTTTCGCGGTAAAGCGACGCTGCTGAAAGGGATGCTGATTTTCCAGATGTTCCCGGCGGTGCTGTCGCTGGTGGCGCTCTATGCCCTGTTCGATCGTTTAGGCCAGTACATTCCGTTTATTGGACTGAATACGCACGGTGGGGTGATCTTCGCCTATCTTGGTGGGATCGCACTGCATGTCTGGACGATCAAGGGGTATTTCGAAACGATCGACAGCTCGCTGGAGGAGGCCGCCTCGCTGGATGGCGCGACCCCATGGCAGGCGTTCCGCCTGGTGCTGCTGCCGCTGTCGGTGCCGATTCTGGCGGTGGTGTTTATTCTGTCGTTTATTGCGGCCATTACCGAAGTGCCGGTCGCCTCGCTGCTGCTGCGCGATGTCGATAGCTACACGCTGGCGGTGGGGATGCAGCAGTATCTCAACCCGCAGAACTACTTATGGGGCGATTTCGCCGCCGCGGCGGTGCTCTCCGCCATCCCGATTACCCTGGTGTTCCTGCTGGCGCAGCGCTGGCTGGTCAATGGCCTGACGGCCGGCGGGGTGAAGGGCTAAATTTCATCGTTGTCATACCCTTGTTGTTATTGCCACTGCACCCTCAATTTCGGCGGCCTGTACAGGCCGCCTTTTTTATTCGCGGCGCAGGCGCTGGGAGTTACAGATCCACAGCGTGATCACCAGCAGCAGGATCGCCGCCGAGTAGATCAGCACATCCATCGGCGACTGATGATCGATGATGATCAACCGCACAATCGCCGTAATACCGATATAGACAAAGTAGCGCAGCGGGAAGTGAAGCCCGGACTGAAAATACTTCACAATCAAGGCGATAAATTCGAAGTAGAGGAAGTAGACCACCAGCCCTTCGACCAGCTCATATTTGCTGGTTTGTACCGGCGCGAAGAGCGCAATGGCCAGATGCAGCGTCTCTTTGCCCAAAAAAACAATCAGGATAATACCCAGCGCCAGCAGACCCAGGCTGAGTATGCCCTGCAAAATAGTTGAAACAAACGCCACCCGCGGGTGATTAAGCGACGACATAACTGCACCTCATTATTGTTAGAAGATCCTCTGTATATCGCGTAAATGTGATCTTGATCTACTTTTTTTACTTAGATTATGTGACAGCCCGTGATGAGATGTATCGCTGAGCCAGCGAAGCGGGAGAGTAATAAGCGATGATGACGATACGTAAAGCGAGCGTGGAAGATGCCGCGCTGTTGAGCGAGATGGGCTATGCCAGTTATACCCACCATTTCGCGCACTTATGGCAGGAGAAGAGTGAACTGGAGGCATTTCTGCACCAGGAGTACGCTGTGCCATCCCTGCAACAGAGCCTGCAAAGCGAAGCAGGAAACTGGTTTATCCTCTGCGATCCCAGTCCGGTGGGTTTTGCTAAAGTCACGTGGCATTGCGCCAGCGACGACAACGGCCCGGCTGGCACACTGCTACATAAGCTCTATCTCTTACCTGGCGAAACGGGAAAAGGCTACGGCGAGCATCTCATTAATGAGATAGCGCGTGAGGCGCAACGCCGTGGCGAGAACTTTTTCTGGCTGGAGGTGCTGGATGCCAACCCGCACGCGCAGCGTTTCTATCAGCGCCAGGGGTTCGCGTTTATCAAGAGCGCCCTCTTCACCACACCTTCGCAACAAAGCACGCTGCATATTCTCGGCAAAGCGCTTTAAGGAGCCATTATGCACACCGCCTCTCTTCGCCACGCCGCCGTTCGCAACGTGACCTGCGGTGAAAATGTGGTGATTTATGAGCCCGCCAATCTGTATGACTGCACGCTGGCGGATGAGGTTTTTGTCGGCCCGTTTGTGGAAATTCAGGGCAATACGCAGATAGGCAAAGGCACGAAGATCCAGTCCCACACCTTTATTTGCGAGTACGTCACCATTGGCGAAGGCTGCTTTATTGGTCATGGCGTGATGTTCGCCAACGATCTGTTTCGCGACGGCAAACCCGATCCAAATCGCGAAAACTGGGGGCGGATCACGATTGGCGATGGGGTATCTATTGGCAGCGGTGCGACGATTCTGGCGGTGTCGATTTGTGATGGTTGCGTAATTGGCGCGGGTAGCGTGGTGACAAAGTCGATTACGCTGAAAGGGGTTTATGCGGGCAACCCGGCGCGACTGCTGCGCCGGTTGTAGAACAGCGCCCTTCTCAGCGCGAGAAGGGCATTTGCTTACTGGAAGTTAACCGACTTATCGCTGGTCAGGCTGTAGAGATCGAACTTACGGCCCAGTTTCTGGCCGCCGTCACGCGTCAGCGGTGTCCAGCCGATGGCGGCACGGCTGCGGGTTGGGCTGGCGCTGAACAGATCCAGCGGTACGGAGACATACACCCCTTTGGTGAAATCACCTTCGCCGTACTGCGCGGCGGAAACGTTGGTTTTCGTCGCATACGCCCCGACCACGATACCGCTGTCGAAGTGTTTCGACACTTCCAGCGTCACCCCTTTATCGCCTGCCAGATACTGCCCGGCGCTTGCTTTCACCAACACATCCTGGGCGAACCACGGTGTCCAGTAGGCGGTGAAGTGCCCGGTTTTCACGCTGTAATCGGTGAACTTCATCATGTCCTGGGCGCTGCGCCAGTCACGCTGCTTCACGTAGTTGGCGTCAATCCCGAAGGCGAGCGGCCCGTCAACCGGACGCCACAGCACCTCTGCACCCGCACCGCCGTACATGGTCTCCAGATAACCGCCATAGACCTGGCCATAGAAGTTATTGCCGAGGTACTGGAGGTAGTTGGCCTGCAGGTTGTTCACATAGACATCGTTCTGCACATATTCACGCACGCGGGTACGCACACGCGGCAGCGCGGAGTCTTTCGGCGGGTTAGTGTAGTTAAACTTGTCATAGTTATTGGAGATGTTGCCGAACAGGCTGCCGGTGGTCAGCAGATGGTCAGTCACCCACCAGTCGGCGGTCGCCATTATCCCCAGCTGATACATGTAGAAGCCTTCCGGCCCGCCGAGTGACTGGTTAAGCACCGGATCGAGATGGAAGTCGAACGCCGTGCGGTCGATATACCAGCCCTGCTCGGTTTTATCCGGCACGATTGGCGTGACGCGTTTTTGCACCAGCTCCGTATCCTGTCCCAGCGGTTCGCCCTCAAGGTGGCGTTTCAGGCTGGCGACATCCGTTTCGGTGGTCACGGCTGGCATACGCAGACGATTTTCGGTCACCCGGATGGTGCGAATACCGTCCGGCAAATCATTCATGATGATACGGTTTGCGCGCTCAACCCCTTCCTGGTTATGACGATATTTCACCTGCTCGCCGGTGACATAGAGCGTATCGCCCTTGACCTGAATTTGCGGATCCGCAAGACCGGCGTTGTACTTCAGCAACGTAAGCTGGTTCGCCACCACCGAGTGTTGCAGGATCGCATCCTGCGGCTGCGGTTGATACTTCGGCCGTGGGTTATCGTTATACGCCGGGCGCAAGTTATTGAAGTTATTACGCAGGGTGAAGCCGAACATCCAGGTGTTGCCGCGCTCGTAGCTCAGGTTGATGTCTGCCCAGTCCGACACGCGATAGATCGCGCCGACGTTCACTTTGCTGCGCTGCGGCAGTTTGCCAGCGAAATCCTGCTGGTAGTTGTTGCCGTCATACTCCAGCTTCAGGCGCAGCGGGTTCCACGGCGTCTGGTACTCCACGCCGCCGAACAGCGCGCTCGGGCCGCGGAACATCTGGCTGGTATCCGTTGAACCGGCCTGTTTATAGCGGTTGTCACGCACGCAATAGGCTGACTTGTAGCTACAGAGCGGGTTTTTAATATTTCCATTGGTGCCGAGATAGCCCCAGCCAATACCGAGGGAGAAATCAAACGGTCCCCAGGCTTTGTTCGCCACCAGATATTCGCCATCGAACAGCCCTGTCCCGCCGATATCGCGCGCGCCGACGGAGACCTGCGGCAGCCAGTAGCCCTCTTCCCAGAGGCGTAATTTCAGATCGAACGCTTTATCTTTATAGGTCTGATTGCCGGAGAACGCTTCGACCGAGCTGTATTTGCGCGTGCGCACGTCGGTGTAACGCAGTGTAGTTTCCAGCCACGGGAAGAGCTGCACCGAGCCAGAGTAGTAACGATACTGGTCGTTATCGCGGTAGTTCAGGCTCAGCTCGCCCTCGGGCGCCATGCGCGCGGTGGGCGTTTGCAACAGACCAACGCCGCCGAAATCTGACTGCGAAGGCCCGATCGGGTCCGGCCAGGACTCCGCGTGACAAGCGGCGCTCACGCCAAGCGCCAATATGCTAATAACAAACGATTTTTTCATTATTATTCCGGTATCCGATGCGTCAGGGACTGGAGAATGTCGGCATTGAGCTTGTCATTCTCATCGCTCCACAAACCCGGTGCGAAACCGACGAAAATCACGCTGCCGGGCATCGGCTCGACGTGACGACGGTTCCAGTAAGCCACCGGTACCTTTTGCGTTTTACCGTTGGGATAGACCACCCATGCATAGCTGCGATCCGCGCCGCTCAACAGATCCATCTCGTCGAGGTAGCTCACCACATCGCGCTCTGGCGTAAAGGGTTTCTTGCCCGGCCGGCTCACCAGCCCAACGACGGTAATGGTGGTCGGCTGGGTTCCCACCCACAGGGTGTAGTCGCCTTCCAGCGGCCGGTTAGCGCGGCGATGCGTGCGCAAAAAGTCGGGATCGAGTTCGACAAGCTGCCTGCCGGTGACCTTGATTCCTTGCAACTGCTGACGCAAGCCGTTAATAGCAGCAGCGCTGTCACCGCCCTCTTCTGACGCGAGCGTAGTGAGCCGCGACAGCAGCGCCTGATGGCGCGCCTGCTCGGTGATCGTCGCTCTGCGCTCGCTGACCACCGCGCCCGGCCACCAGCTGTTCGCCAGCCGCGGCTGGCCCACCAGATCGACCAGATGTTCGGCATTGGTTAAAGTTTTCGGTTTGCTGTCGCCGGGGGTGTAGACATCAACGGTGCCGGTCGCCAGCGCCAGCGGGGAGGCGAGGCTTGAAAGCATCAAAAGGAGCGCGCGTGTTTTCATTGTTTGCCCGCCTTAATCAGCGTGGTTTTCACCGGGAACCAGTCCGCGCCAAGATACTGTTCAGACTGGCGGATCACCCCGTCCTCATCCACCCAGTAGCGGTTGCGCCAGCTTTTTTGATCCGTTGTGACCTCTTCGTCCAGCACGCGGACGCGGGTTTCGTCGCTGCCCAGCTGCACGGTGTCGGTGCCATTCCAGTGGAACACCGAGCGGGCAGTGGCATAGCGCACCTGTTTGTATTCGGTCCAGCCCATCATGCGCGTCCAGCGGGTGCCATCGATAATTTGGTTAGGTTTCGCCAGCGGGTCTGCCGCCAGGTTGGTGACATCAAGCAGGTTATCGGTGCCAAGGTGGGTTTTTACGATGCGATAGTTTTGCGTCACGATGACGGCCTGATCTTGCGTCACCCATTTTTGCTGGCCGTTTTCGGCAAATGCCAGCACCACAAACAGCTGAGGGCCGTTATTAAGCCGCATATATTGGCTGGCGTAGGGCATATTACGGATATCTTCATCGGTAAGCTGCACGCCCGGCGTGCCAAATACGCTATTCCAGAGTGAATTCCCGAGGCCTTTGATCGGGCCAGAACATGCCTGAAGGAGCAGGCAAATCAAAATGATACCAGGTCGCTTCACGACTCTTCTCCGAAAGGGACGAAATAACCACACCGAAGTGTGGTTATAGTTAATGCACTCGCTATTACTGAGTACTTGTCGTGGTGGTGGTTGTGGTCCCCGTATTGGAACCATCACCGCCACCGGTTGCCGCCAGAGCGACACCTACCGCTGACCCTACGGTGCTCGCACTCGTTGCCGCAGAGCTGCCTGCAGAAACAGAGGTCGCTGCCGAGCCTGCTGCGTCACCGGTTTGCACCGGTGCAGCGAAAGCAGACGTCGCCGCAAGCGCGGTTATGGCAAAAATGCCATAAAGAGCTTTTTTCATATCAATTTCCCTTCATTGAATGAATGGAGATTTGCCTGAAAAAATTCAGGCGATAGGGAGTATACACAACTAAAGCAAATGAATTACGCCTCAGGAAATAGCGGGGAACCTTTTCGGAACATTAGCCGGAGCGTATATTTAGCAAACAGCTATCTTTATAAATACTTTAAAAAACATAGACATAAATAATCACATATTATTCATACAATAAGGCTAGTCCTAAAATAGATAGCAAGCGTTACGCTATGCGCCCTGATTTTCGGATAAACCTGATGAATGATATTACGCGTGTTAAAGAAGGCTATTCCGCCCGGATTAGCCCTAACGGAAATAACATTATTGGAATTACTTATATATTGATTGGCACTGAAGGCGGATATTTAAGGTGCGGCGGGAATAATTGCGCAGACAAAAAAAAGCGCCGCCGAAGCGACGCTTTCTCTGTTAACCGCGCCAGGATTTGTAGCGGTTAATCAGCCCGTTTGTCGAGCTGTCATGGCTGGAGATGGAGCGATCGTCGCCCAGCTCTGGCAGGATACGGTTCGCCAGCTGTTTACCCAGCTCAACGCCCCACTGGTCAAATGTGAAGATGTTGAGGATGGCGCCCTGGGTGAAGATTTTGTGCTCATAGAGCGCAATCAGCGCGCCGAGGCTAAACGGCGTAATTTCACGCAGCAGGATGGAGTTGGTCGGGCGGTTGCCTTCAAACACTTTGAACGGCACCACGTGATCCAGCGTCGCCGGATCTTTACCCTGATCGCGATACTCCTGCTCAACCACCTCACGGGATTTGCCGAACGCCAGCGCTTCAGTCTGAGCGAAGAAGTTGGAGAGCAGCTTCTGGTGGTGATCGGAAAGCGCGTTATGGGTGATGGCCGGAGCGATAAAATCGCACGGCACCATTTTGGTTCCCTGGTGAATCAGCTGGTAAAACGCATGCTGACCGTTGGTGCCCGGCTCACCCCAGATGATTGGGCCAGTCTGGTAATCCACGGCGTTGCCATTACGGTCAACGTATTTACCGTTGGACTCCATGTTGCCCTGCTGGAAGTAAGCGGCAAAGCGGTGCATGTACTGGTCATACGGCAGGATCGCTTCGGTTTCAGCGCCGAAGAAGTTGTTGTACCAGATACCGATCAGCGCCAGCAGCACCGGCAGGTTCTTATCCAGCTCGGTGGAGGCGAAGTGCTTGTCCATCGCATGCGCGCCGGAAAGCAGCTCAACAAAGTTGTCGAAGCCAACCGAGAGGATGATCGACAGGCCAATCGCCGACCACAGGGAGTAACGACCGCCCACCCAGTCCCAGAACTCAAACATATTAGCGGTATCAATCCCGAACTCACCCACCGCTTTCGCGTTGGTCGAGAGCGCGGCAAAGTGCTTCGCCACATGCTTTTCATCACCGGCGGTTTTCAGGAACCAATCGCGCGCGCTGTGGGCGTTGGTCATGGTTTCCTGGGTGGTGAAGGTTTTCGATGCCACGAGGAACAGGGTGCTTTCCGGGTTCACTTTCTTCAGCACTTCGGCGATGTGGGTACCATCGACGTTAGAGACAAAGTGCATGTTGAGGTGATTTTTATACGGGCGCAGCGCTTCGGTGACCATAAACGGGCCGAGATCCGAGCCGCCAATGCCGATGTTGACCACGTCGGTGATCGGCTTGCCGGTGTAGCCTTTCCAGCTACCTGAAATGATCGCTTCAGAGAAGCTTTTCATCTTCTCCAGCACCGCGTTCACTTCCGGCATCACATCTTTGCCATCGACCATAATCGGCGTATTGCTACGGTTGCGCAGCGCGACATGCAGCACGGCGCGATCTTCGGTGCGGTTGATTTTCTCACCGGAGAACATCGATTTGATGGCACCAGCCAGATCGGTTTCTTTCGCCAGCGCCAGCAGCGCGTCGAGGGTCTCTTGCGTGATGCGGTTTTTGGAGTAATCCACCAGCATCAGATCGTCGAAGGTGGCGGAGAATTTGGTAAAGCGGTCACCGTCTTTTGCGAAGAGATCCGCAAGAGTGACGTCCTTCATTTCAGCGTAGTGTTTCTGTAGTGCCTGCCAGGCAGAAGTCTGCGTTGGATTGATGTTTTTCATAGCAATACTCTTCTGATTTGAGAAGTGAGACTGCCGTCGATTGTAGCGCCTGCGAAGGGAAGGTGTGATGGTTTTTATGTCAAAGGTTCGGTCGATGTGCGCAAAAGCCAGGCAAAAAACAGCGAAAACCAGCACAACATAAGTCATTTTACTAACAGCAAAAGCAGCATGAAAAATCCGCATAATCCCGACGTTGACACTATGCCCGCCCAGCCTTTATTTATAAATACACTGTTTTGCGAATGTTTTTTGCAGGAAAACTGCACGCTTCAGTTTCATCTACCCAGGCCACCGCTGTGGGGTGAAAGGCGAAGGGTCAACCTTGTGCCATGGCTGAAATGATATCCCCTGACACGAGGTAGTTATGTCAAGTTTCGTTGTCGCTAAATTTGGCGGCACCAGCGTTGCCGATTACGATGCCATGAACCGCAGTGCGGACGTGGTGCTCTCCGATAACAGTGTCCGTCTGGTGGTGCTCTCCGCTTCCGCAGGCGTGACCAACTTACTGGTTGCGCTGGCCGAAGGCCTTGAAGCGACCGAGCGTTTCGTCAAGCTCGACGCCATCCGCAAAATTCAGTTCGATATTCTGGAGCGTATGGGCAGCCAGGCGGTGATCCGCGAAGAGATCGAACGCCTGCTGGAAAATATTACTACCCTCGCTGAAGCTGCTTCGCTGGCGACCTCGGCGGCGCTGACGGATGAACTGGTCAGCCACGGCGAACTGATGTCGACCCTGCTGTTTGTGGAAGTGCTGCGCGAGCGCAGCGTGCAGGCGCAGTGGTTTGATATTCGCAAAGTGATGCGCACCAGCGACCGTTTTGGCCGCGCCGAGCCGGACGTGGACGCCCTCTCAACGCTTGCCACGCAGCAACTTGCCCCGCGCATCAACGAAGGCCTGGTGATCACCCAGGGCTTTATCGGCAGCGAAGCGAAAGGCCGCACCACTACGCTGGGCCGCGGCGGCAGCGATTACACCGCCGCGTTACTGGCTGAAGCGCTGAGCGCGTCGCGCGTCGATATCTGGACCGATGTCCCGGGCATTTACACCACCGATCCGCGCGTGGTGCCGGCAGCAAAACGCATTGATGAAATCGCCTTTGAAGAGGCGGCAGAGATGGCGACCTTCGGCGCGAAAGTGCTCCATCCAGCGACGCTGTTACCGGCGGTACGCAGCGATATTCCGGTGTTTGTCGGCTCGAGCAAAGATCCGCAGGCGGGCGGTACGCTGGTGTGCAATAACACCACCAATCCGCCGCTGTTCCGCGCGCTGGCGCTGCGTCGTAAGCAGACGCTGTTAACGCTGCACAGCCTGAATATGCTCCACTCGCGCGGCTTCCTCGCCGAAGTGTTCGGCATTCTGGCGCGGCACAATATTTCGGTCGATCTGATTACCACCTCGGAAGTGAGCGTGGCGCTAACGCTGGATACCACCGGTTCCACCTCCACGGGCGATACGCTACTGACGCAGGGGCTGCTGATGGAGCTTTCGGCGCTCTGTCGGGTGGAAGTGGAAGAGGATCTGGCGCTGGTGGCGCTGATTGGCAACGATTTGTCGAAAGCGTGCGGCGTGGGCAAAGAGGTGTTCGGCGTGCTCGAACCCTTCAATATCCGCATGATCTGTTACGGCGCGTCGAGCCATAACCTCTGTTTCCTCGTCCCCGGAAAAGAGGCCGAACAGGTGGTGCAGAAGTTACATCACAACCTGTTCGAGTGAGATTTTGCCTGATGGCGGCTGCGCCTTATCAGGCCTACGGGAATGATGTCGTTTGTAGTTTGTAGGCCGGGTAAGCGCAGCGCCACCCGGCAAGCAGCCTCCGCAAGCCAAAACCAGCCACAATATCGTGGTTCTGCCTGATGGCGGCTGCGCCTTATCAGGCCTACGTAAACCATGCATATTTCAATTGCATGGCCGTTTGTAGGCCGGGTAAGCGTAGCGCCACCCGGCAAGCAGCCTCCGCAAACCAAAACCAGCAGCAATATCGTGGTTCTGCCTGATGGCGGCTGCGCCTTATCAGGCCTACGTAAACCATGCATATTTTAACTGCATGGCCGTTTGTAGGCCGGGTAAGCGCAGCGCCACCCGGCAGGATTACGCCATCACCGTTTCAAACAGCAACTGGTCGAGATCGTGAACATTGCCGCTGCGGCTCTCGGGCAACGCATCGGCCACTTCACCGCGCGCCAGCTCCTGGCTTATAAAATCATGCATCAACGGCCGACGCGCGCCGTACTGCGCTTCACCTGCGCGCTGCTTCACCTCCAGCAGCTCATCGATTTCAGCCCGCAGCGGCGCGCCGAGATCGCTCCCTGCCAGCAGGGTGGCGAAACGCATCGGCGGCATCCCTTTCCCCGCCTCTATCCAGCGCACCGCCAGTAGCGGGCGCAGCACATAGAAGTATTTTTTCAGCCGCACCTGCTCATCCTGCAAGTAGCTGCGAAAGTTCTTCTTCGCCATCGCGTAGTAGTGCCAGCGCGCGCGAACCGGTGAAAACCAGTGCGGCACCTGATCGCGCAACGCCGCCAGCACGCCCTCATCCTGCTGATAGACCACCGGCGAATCGAGCCACTCGATAAGCGTCGGGTTTGCGGACTTCAATAACCCCAGCGCTTTGCGCCACTCCCAGCCGCAAACATCCAGCTCCGCGTCTATCGGCAGCTCGATCACATCGCGCTGCGGTTCAACGCGCAGATACCACTGCGGCTTGTGCACATACAAAAAACGCACATCATAATCGCTGTCCGGCGAGGCAAAGCCCCAGCCACGACTGCCTGATTCGCAGGAGTAGAGCACTCTCACATCATATTTGCGCTCTACTGCCTCTAACTCGAGCCGCACGCGTTCACGCATGGCGGCATCAACTCCGTGCTGTTCCATTTCTGACTCCTTTATCCTTTTACGCACACCACCTGACGCAGGGTATGCACCACTTCCACCAGCGAGGCCTGCGCCGCCATCACGGCGTCGATATCTTTATAGGCCATCGGGATCTCATCGATCACCTCGCTGTCTTTACGGCACTCCACATGCGCGGTAGCGCGGATCTGATCCTCAACGGTAAAGCGCTTTTTCGCCGCGGTACGGCTCATGGTGCGCCCGGCACCGTGGCTGCATGAACAGAAGCTCTCTTCATTTCCCAGCCCGCGCACGATAAAGCTTTTCGCACCCATTGAGCCGGGAATAATCCCCATCTGCCCCTTTTGCGCCGACACTGCACCTTTACGCGTTACCAGCACCTCTTCACCAAAGTGCGTCTCTTTTTGCACATAGTTATGGTGGCAATTCACCGCTTCCTGCTGGGTCATAAAGGGTTTAGTGATAATACTCGACAGCGCTGCCAACACGCGCGACATCATCACTTCCCGGTTATGACGGGCGAAATCCTGCGCCCACTCGACCGCTTCCAGATAGTCGTCATAGTGCTTGCTCCCCTCGCGGAAATAGGCGAGGTTTCGGTCCGGCAGATTGGCGATATGCTGCTGCATATCCTGCTGGGCCAGGGTGATAAAGACGTTGCCGATGGCGTTACCCACGCCGCGCGAACCGCTGTGCAACATCACCCAGACCCGCTGCTGCTCATCCAGACACACTTCAATAAAGTGGTTACCGGTGCCCAATGTTCCCAGATGCTGATAATTGTTAGTTTTCAGCAAGCGCGGATATTTATCCGTCAGCCGCTTAAAGCGCGGCGCAAGCGACGCCCAGTGCACATCCACCTCTTCCGGCGGTCTTGACCATGAGCCTTTATCCCGCTTCGATCGGTTTACCGAGCGCCCGTGCGGCACAGCTTGCTCAATGGCGCTGCGCAGCCCGCTCAGGTTATCCGGCAGATCGCTTGCCAGCAGCGAGGTGCGCACGGCAATCATGCCGCAACCGATATCCACGCCGACCGCCGCCGGGATAATCGCCCCTTTGGTCGGGATGACGCTACCAATGGTGGAACCTTTCCCGAGGTGCACATCCGGCATCACCGCCAGATGTTTGAAGATAAACGGCATTTTGGCGGTATTAAGCAACTGCTCACGCGCTTCTGGCTCGACCGGCACGCCGTGGGTCCACATCTTCACCGGCGCGCTGTTTTCACGCGCCAGCAGGTTGTAATCGTTATGCTGCATTATCTTTTCCTTTAATGTTTACAAGGCCGTGCAATACCTGGTCGAGACCACCGAAGACCGAGATCTTATCGATGCGCTCTGCGACACGCTCCAGCGTTTCCAGCTCTTTCAGGCGCAATGCCACCGGGTTGCTCTCCATCACTTTTGCCGTGTTCAGCAACGAACGGGTGGCGGCGGTCTCTTCGCGGCGGCGGATCACATTCGCCTGCGCCGACTTTTCTGCCTCCACTAAGCGCGACAGAATGGTTTTCATCTCGCCCGGCAGGATGATGTCTTTGACGCCAAGCGATGCCACTTCGATGCCGAAGGCCGCCATGCGGTTCGCCACCTGTACGCTAACCACATCAGCAATAATCTGCTTATCTTCCAGCAGTTCATCCAGCGTGCGGGTACCGATCGCTTCACGCAGGGCAAACTGCAATTCGCGGTAGAGGTGATCCAGCGGTTTGCTCAACTGGGCAAACGCGCTCAGCACATCGCTGTAACGCCAGTTCGCCGCCAGGTTGAGGCGCAGGGTCACTTTATCTTTGGTCAGGATCTCCTGGCCGCTTACTTCCAGCACCTGCAGGCGCAGATCGACCACTTCCGCTTCCACCAGGTGGTTCACTTTCCAGTAACCGCTGATACCCGCCGGTAACAGCGCCTGGGTTTCACCATCGATTTTCAGCACGCCCGCATGCCAGGCAGGAACCTGCACCACCAGGATTGCGTCGCGCCCTTTCACCGCTGCGCCGCGTTTCGGCTGTAATACGGCGTTCAGAATATCGGCC
The DNA here is from genome assembly GCF_050435845.1 of Kosakonia sp. 1610. Classification (NCBI taxonomy): domain Bacteria; kingdom Pseudomonadati; phylum Pseudomonadota; class Gammaproteobacteria; order Enterobacterales; family Enterobacteriaceae; genus Kosakonia; species Kosakonia sp. 1610. The sequence continues at coordinate 204,378 of NZ_JBNDKZ010000006.1, forward strand.
GGGACGCTCACCTCATCGGTATTAATACGCACCAGCGTCAGGGTGTCGTCCGCTTTCCAGTAAAGACGGCGCGTGGCGGGCGGCAAAATCTCCAGCAGCATGCCGTTCAGGTAGAGCGCGCCCGCTTCGTTATCGCCCAGATCGGCTGCCAGGCAATACTTTTCCACCCACTCCGGCTGGAAACGGCGCAAATACTCGGCAAGCCCGGCTGGCACTTCGCTGCCGTCACGGTTAACAATCAGCACATCCGGTTTTTTGCCAAACCATGGCAGACGGTGCTCTCCGGTTTCCAGAACCTGGTAGTAGTCGCCCTCTTTTGCCAGTAACGCTAACTGACCTTTTCGAATTGTGATTTTGTTGGTCATCTCTATTCCCTCTTATTTTTGTTGTTACGACCGCGGATGCAGGGGCGAAGCGACAGGGGAAACACTGTTTTGCCTGCCGCCCGGCGCCATTATCGGCGGTCGTCTCATGTCACCGTAAACTGCGTGATGACGGGGTACTGCATCATGATTATCTGGAGAGATAATGGTTGCGAACTCGGGAGTCGAACCCGATCAATAACCGATTTTTCGCAGATGTCTCTGCACTGACGGAACGCCTCCGGGAAAACGGCGCTTGCCGCTCCTGATGCGCCGGCGGGGTGAATAACCCCAGCGAACTCAGCGTGTTGACGAGATAACTATTGCGAGAGGCGTGCCAAAAAGAGGAAAACAAACAAATAATTTTTTATCTTATTGAAAATTAATATTTTATTTTTTTATCCTGATGCCAGGCATTGTGCCAGCCTACGAGATTTCTTATCTTTATATATCGCCTTTTATTATTCAGGATAAAGATGAAACGTCGGGTTGTGATTGGGGTGCTGGGAACAGTGCTGGATAAACGCGGAAAACGGCATAACCGCTTTCGCAAATGGCGACCGACGGTGGCACTCTGCCAGCAAGCGGATTTTCCTGTTGACCGGCTGGAGTTGATCCACCAGCCGCGCGATGAGGGGCTGGCGGCGCACACCGCAGAGGATATCGCTGTGCTCTCGCCGCGCACCGAGGTGCGCACCCACCCAGTGGAGATCAAAAACCCGTGGGATTTCGAAGAGGTCTACGCCGCGTTTCTCGATTTCGCCACTCACTACCCTTTCGACACCGACAATGAAGAGTACCTGGTGCATATCACCACCGGGACGCACGTGGCGCAGATCTGCTGGTTCCTGCTCACCGAAGCGCGCTACCTTCCCGCCAGCCTGTTGCAGACCGGCCCGGCGGCGAGAGGCGCGAACGATAAAGAGATCTCAGCGGGCGTCTGTTCGATTATCGATCTCGATTTAAGCCGCTATGCCACGCTGACCAGCCGTTTTCAGCGCGAGCAGCAGCAGTCGGTCTCGTTCCTGAAATCGGGTATTGATACGCGCAACGCTACCTTTAACCGCCTGATCGATCAGATTGAGCGCGTGGCGCTGCGCTCGTCTGCGCCGATTCTGCTTACCGGCCCGACCGGGGCAGGAAAATCGTTTCTGGCAAAACGCATCTTTCAGCTACGCCACTCCCGCCATCTCGTTGCCGGGCGGCTGGTGGCAGTGAACTGCGCCACCCTGCGCGGCGATAACGCCATGTCGACGCTGTTTGGTCACGTTAAGGGAGCGTTTACCGGCGCACAGCAGGCGCGAACCGGGCTGCTGCGCGAAGCGGACGGCGGGGTACTGTTCCTTGATGAGATCGCTGAGCTGGGGCTGGATGAGCAGGCGATGCTGTTAAAAGCAATTGAAGAGAAGACCTTTTTCCCTTTCGGCTCAGATAAAGAGGTGCAGAGTGACTTCCAGCTGATTGCCGGTACCCATCGCAATATGCAGCAGTGGGTGGATGAGGGGCGATTCAGGGAGGATCTCTACGCGCGTATCAATATGTGGACCTTTGAACTGCCGGGGCTGGCGCAGCGGCGGGAGGATATCGCTCCCAATATCGAGTATGAGTTGCAGCGTTTTGGCCTTGAGCAGCAGACGCAGATCCGCTTCGACAAAGGGGCGCGCGAGCGTTACCTGGCCTTCGCCTGCTCGGCGCAGGCGGCGTGGCGCGGCAATTTCCGCGAGCTGAGCACCTCGATTGCCCGCATGGCAACGCTGGCGGAACAGGGCCGCATCACCGATACGCTGGTGTCAGAGGAGATCGCCCGCCTGGAATACAACTGGCGCGGTGCGCCATCAACGGGCGATCTTCCGGTCGACCTTGAGACGCTGGATCTCTTCGACAGACGCCAGCTGGAGAGCGTGGTGGAGGTGTGTCGCCGCACGCAGAGCCTCTCTGAAGCGGGCCGTGAACTGTTTGCGGTCTCGCGGCAGAAAAAAGCCACCCCCAATGATGCTGACCGGCTGCGTAAATATCTTGCGCGCTTTGGCCTCAGTTGGGAGAGCGTGCGTGGCGCAACATAAACGATCTTCATCATAATTCGTTTGAATATTAATCCTTAGCACGATAAACATTGGCTATGGCCGGGCTTGAACCCGGCCGTTAATAAACCCCCGAATCGTTGACGAGAACGGGGAATAACACAACACAATGTCATCGCAAGGAAATCCCCATGCTCGCAACCTTCACGCGGCTGTTCCCGCTCTGGGCCGTGCTGCTCTCCGTTCTCGCCTACTTCTTCCCGCCGACATTTGTCGCTATCGGCCCGTGGGTCACCACGCTACTGATGCTGATTATGTTCGGCATGGGCGTACATCTGACCCTCGACGACTTTAAGCGCGTGCTCTCCCGACCGGCCCCCGTCGCGGCGGGTACCTTTCTTCACTACCTGGTGATGCCGCTGGCGGCGTGGTTGCTGGCAATGATTTTCAAGATGCCACCTGATCTCTCGGCCGGAATGGTGCTGGTCGGCAGCGTCGCCAGCGGAACCGCATCCAACGTGATGATCTATCTTGCTAAAGGCGATGTCGCGCTGTCGGTGACCATCTCTTCGGTCTCAACGCTGGTGGGGGTTATTGCCACGCCGCTGCTGACGCGCCTCTATGTCGATGCCCATATTCAGGTCGATGTGATGGGGATGCTGCTGAGTATCCTGCAAATCGTGGTGATCCCGATTGGGCTGGGATTGATTGTTCATTACCTCCTCCCGCGCGTGGTGAAAGCGGTAGAACCCTGGCTGCCCGCCTTTTCGATGGTCTGTATTCTGGCCATCATCAGCGCAGTGGTCGCCGGTTCCGCGTCGCATATTGCTTCTGTTGGGCTGATGGTGATTGTGGCGGTGATCCTGCATAACGCGATTGGTCTGCTCAGCGGTTACTGGGGCGGGCGTCTGTTTGGTTTTGATGAGTCCACCTGCCGGACGCTGGCTATCGAAGTGGGAATGCAGAACTCGGGGCTGGCTGCCGCGCTCGGCAAGCTCTACTTCTCACCGCTCGCCGCCCTGCCCGGCGCGCTCTTCTCGGTGTGGCATAATCTTTCCGGCTCGCTGCTGGCGGGCTACTGGTCGGGTAAACCGGTAGAGAGCCGTCAGACAGAAAAGCGTAAAGCGAGTTAACTGAAAAGGGGATACCGGGCGCAGCGCGTCGTTCCGGTTATCCTCACTGAACGATAACCTGCGAGCCAATTTCCAGTTATGGCGTTCTTGCCTGCGCTTTTGACGCGTTATCGCGTAGACTCGTGACACTTCCTTAGGAGAACATGCCATGGCCGTGACCAGACTGACGCAGAAAGAGATGACCGAAAGTGAACAGCGGGAGCTTAAAACGCTGCTCGATCGCGCCCGCATTGCGCATGGACGCCCGCTGAGCAACTCTGAGGCGAACCATGTTAAGAAAGAGTACATCGATAAGCTGATGGCGCAGCGTGAAGCGACTGCGAAGAAAGCCCGCCAGGTGAAAAAGCAGCAGGCTTACAAACCTGATGAGAACAGCACCTTTTCGTGGTCGGCAACCACGCAAACGCGCGGACGCCGCTGATTAGCGCCCTTTCTTTTTCCTGCCCGGCTGGGTAAAGCGCTTACCGGCCGGTTTCGCCCGGCTTTTCTCTTCCGGCTTCGCCGCTTTCACCGCGGGCTTTTTCGCCGCCTGCGGTTTCGCGTTGCTCTTCGCTTTCGGTTTGGCTTCCGAGGTGGAGTTCTCAATCAGCTTAAACAGCGCAATCAGCTCATCACCGGTGAGATCGCGCCACTCGCCGGGCGGCAATCCGGTCAGGCTGACGTTCATAATGCGCGTGCGCTCAAGCTTGGTCACCTCATAGCCAAAGTGTTCGCACATGCGGCGAATCTGGCGGTTAAGCCCCTGCACCAGCGTGATGCGGAAGGTAAAAGGCGCTTCCCTCTTCACTTTGCACTTTTTAGTTACCGTACCGAGGATCGGCACACCTGCGCCCATCCCGCGAACAAACTCGTCGGTAACCGGCTTGTTGACCGTGACAAGATACTCTTTTTCATGGTCATTTCCCGCGCGCAGGATCTTGTTCACCAGATCGCCGTGGTTGGTCAGGAAAATCAGCCCCTGCGAATCTTTATCGAGCCGGCCAATGGGGAAGATGCGGCTACTGTGGTTAACGAAATCGACAATATTGTCCTTTTCGCCCTCTTCGGTGGTACTGACGATGCCAACGGGTTTATTCAGCGCGATAAACACCAGATCCTCTTCGCTTCGCGGTTCGATAAGTTGCCCGTTCACTTTCACCACGTCTCCGGCAACCACCTGGTCGCCAATCCCGGCACGTTTGCCGTTGATAAAGACGTTGCCCTGTTCGATGTAACGGTCAGCCTCGCGGCGTGAGCAGATTCCGCTTTCGCTAATGTATTTGTTTAAACGTGTTGATTGGGTTGGCAGCATAAGTTCTCCTCTGAAAGCGGAATATAACGTTGTTGAGCAGAAGAGAAAAATGGATTTTTGCCCCAACGGCAAAGAAATGTGCGCTAACTCGTTAAAATATATGCACTATGTGAAAGCGAGCAAAGTAGTCTGCGAGACGCTTTCCAGAAGGAGAATGGGGGACTTCTTTCCGTACCAGTGGAAGAGTATTTTTGCTCAACAGTACAAAATACCAGGCAAAATGTGTTTAACCATCAGGTGATTACCATGAATAAATTAACCCCTTACGATCCCGCAGCGGCACTGGTTAACGATGAGGCGATAGCACTCTTCATGGCGGATGCGCTCGAAACCGGCGATGCGGCTTATATCGCCCGAGCATTAGGGATGATTGCTCGGGCCAAAGGGATGAGCGACATCGCTGCAGAAACCGGTTTGTCACGCGAGCAGCTCTATCGCTCTTTCAGCGAAAAAGGGAATCCGACACTGAAGACGACACTCTCCGTAATGAAAGCGCTGGGCATTGAACTGACAGTCAAACGCTAAACTGCCGTGCCCGCAGGCACGGCGTGGATTAATACTCTTCGCGGGATTCGTCTTCGTCGGGCTGCTCCAGCACGCTGTAGGCCACCGAGCAGAAGAGCGAGTTGAGGCGCTTCATATCGCCGAGCAGGCCGAGGTGCAGCGAGCTGGTTTCAATACTCTGCACGTTTTGCTGATGCAGACGATCGACGTGCGCATGGGAGTAACGGCGGTTCAGAATGCGGAAGCGGTGCTTGCTGCGGCGCAACCGACGCGCGCTGGTGACATCGCGGGAGAAAAAGACCGACATCGCCAGCTTCAGGTTGTTAAGCAGCTGTTCATGCAGGGCATCCAGCTCTTTCAGCCCTTCAAAGGAGAACGCGCGCCGCGCGGCGAGGGATTTATCGGCGATTTCACTGCCCATGCGCTCAATAATGTCGGAGGCCTGCTCAAGGTTGAGGGACATCTCAATCACCTCGCCCCAGCGTTTAGACTCCTCTTCCGCCAGCTCATCTTTCGGCATGCGCGCCAGGTAGAGTTTGATAGCTGTGTAGAGCACATTCACATCGTCAGCCTGCTTACGCAGCTCCTTCTCCTGACGCGGTTCGCCATGCATCACTTTGTGCAGCCCTTCCAGCATCTGCTCCATCGCATCGCCCATGCGCAGTGTTTCGCGTGCGGCATTGGCCAGCGCCAGCGTTGGCGTATCGAGCGCGGAGCTGTCGAGGTGCTTAGGCTTGAGACGCGCCTCCAGTTCAGGCTCTTCGTGAATAATACGTTTACAGAATCGCGCCATCGGGCTGGCAAACGGCACCATCGCCAGGCAGCGAATAACGTTATAGAAGACATGGAAATAGATCACCAGCTCCGATTCCGGCAGCGGCAGTTTCTGCATCCCGTCAGCAAGAAGGTGAACGAAAGGCAGGATAAGCAGGCTACCCACCAGTTTGAAGAGCAGGCTGCCGAGCGCAACGCGGCGGGCGGCGGCATTGGCCCCACTGTTATTCAGCATCGCCAGCAGACCGGATCCGAGGTTGGCACCAATCACCAGGCAGAGCGCCACCGGGAACGAGATAATGCCGGCCGCGGTTAACGTCGCGGTCAGCAACACTGCGGCAAGGCTGGAGTAGCTGATAATGGCAAACACCGCGCCAATCAGCGCGTCGAGCATGATATCGCCAGTCAGCGAGGCGAAAATCACCTGCACGCCATTCGCCTGGGTAATCGGCGTCACGGCCTGCACAATCAACTCCAGCGCCAGCAGGAACAGCCCAAGGCCGATGCTGACGCGGCCAAGCTGCCCTTCGCGGGTCTGTTTACGCCCAAGAAAGAAGATCACGCCGACAAAGATCAGCAGCGGCGAAAGCCATGAGAGATCGAAGGTCAGCACACGCGCCATCAGCGCGGTACCCACATCCGCACCGAGTACGATCACCAGTGCCGGGGTCAGCGCCACCAGATCCTGGGCGACAAAGGAGGCCACCAGCATGGTGGTGGCATTACTGCTCTGCACCAGCGCGGTCACGCCAATACCGGCGCAGAAGGCGAGCGGTTTTTTCTCTACGCTGCGGCTAAGCACCGTGCGTAAACGCGCGCCGAACACGCGCATGACGCCAGTTCGTACAATGTGTGTGCCCCACACCAGCAGGGCGACAGCAGAAAGAAGATGTAGCAAAGTTAACACGGAATCAGCTTCTCCTTATCGTTATGCGCTGCCTGTTATCCACATGGATACGGCAACTTTATGAAGTAAGTATAAGGCGTTAAACCTGAGACGGGCGCAGGGCGCGCAATCCGCGCCCTGTGAGTTGTAAGAATAGATGACAGTTATGTGACAGAAGCGAGGCGTTGGCGGTTAACGCATTAATGCGGCATCCGCGCGCGGGGTGCCGTTACGTTTCGCCCAGACCACCGAGCCAATTTTTAACGCTTCCGACAACATAAACAACACAACCGCGCCCCATGCTGAGCTAAATCCACTCAGATGCATCATCATCGGGATCAGCGCAACAGAGCATTTTAATGAGAATACACGGGCAATTTCCTGCACCACAAAGAAAATCATATTGATATTTTTCTTCGCCAGAAACGACCACGCGGAAAATATTAATGAAACAATTAATACAATATTAATAAAGAACATCAACTGCATTAATCCGCCCGTCACACCGCTGACGCCTAAGCGGCCATAGTTGGAATAAAACGCGCTGATGTCAGAATAAAAAGGTACGTTACCGCTCTGCATCGAAAAAAAGAGATATCCGAGCAGCGCCAGCACGTCCATCACGCCCCAAAAGATAAATATTTTATTTCTTAAATTCATAATCTTCATCCCTTACGCCTGGAATCCAGTGCCATGATTTACCTGACACCGCCCAGGCATCATCACCCTCAAGATATTTCTGGTAGATCGTCCGTTTTTCGCCGTAGCGGCGGATCACCGAACGATTATAGAGGAACTCGCGCGTATCGGACGCCAGGTCTGCTGGCAGCGGCGTCCACAGCTGAATTTTATCGCGCGAGGTGTTCATATAATCTTTGCCGTCAGAGCCAAAAACGCGCCCCTCATCGCCCATACTGGTCGCGCGGTTAAGCAGCATCACTGCCGCATTTTTCACGCCGTGGAAGTCCGTTTCGCTGGTTTTCCAGTAGCCGGGGCCAAACTCATCCGTTACTGGCGCAAAATCGCTGCGGGTCGGTGCCGGATGCCCGTGCACCGCCACGCTATCTTTAAAGCCGTTGATAATCGTGCGCACAAAGACGGCGTTGAACGACAGGCTCTGCACGCAAAACAGCTCAGCGCTTTCGGAAATAAAGAACGGATAGTAGAAGCGGTTGCGCGCGCTGACGTTCGGCCGGACCACCACCACAATGCCTTTATCAATCAGGCTATCGATATAGTTCTCTTTTTGATGGCCCAGCGGATCGTGCGGTAAACCATATTTAAAACCGTGATGAGGTTTAATGGTGTAGCCATCAATACTGCCTAAAAGATTATTGGGGCTGCTTTCAATAAAGTACTCTTTTTTAATGATGTTTTTTGCAATATCTGGCGCAAGGATATTCTCATAATCCTTCGGCAATAAATTTCTTTTCCTGATATCATAAATATCCATTTTATAATACTCACGTTTAATTGATGTCAGCCAAAAGCAGCGCAAAAAAGAGAGCAACTTTACTTTTTAATCTGCCTCCATCATACGCATGAAGCGGAATGAGGGCCTAAGAAAATATCATACTTTAAGAATGTTCTTAGTTCAAATTTGTATTATGTCTGCTTCACGATAGTTTCGTGAAAATGAAATGAAAAAACGGGGCAATTAACCTGCCCCGTATAATTTAATCCGCATCGTAACCTAAATGGGACGCCAGCCAGCGTTCCACTTCCGGCACGCTCATCCCCTTGCGACGCGCGTAATCTTCCACCTGGTCACGCTGGATTTGCGCCACGGCGAAGTATTTACTCTCCGGATGGCTGAAGTACCAGCCGGAGACCGAGGCTCCAGGCCACATGGCGAAGGACTCCGTCAGCTTCATGCCGGTATGTTTCTCCACATCCAGCAACTGCCAGATGGTCCCTTTTTCCGTGTGCTCCGGGCAGGCAGGGTAACCCGGAGCCGGGCGGATCCCCTGGTAATTCTCGCGGATCAGCGCCTCGTTGCTGAGATTTTCATATGGCGCATAGCCCCAGTAGACTTTGCGTACCCGCTCATGGAGATACTCGGCGAAGGCTTCCGCCAGCCTGTCGGCTATCGCCTTGACCATGATTTTGTTGTAGTCGTCGTGCGCGGCGTCATACGCATCTGCCAGCGCATCCTCTTCCAGTCCGCCGGTCACAGCGAAAGCACCGATGTAGTCCGCTTTACCGCTCTGTTTCGGCGCGACAAAATCGGCGAGGCAGTAGTTAGCAAAGCCGATTTTTTCCGTCTGCTGGCGCAGATGGCAGCCCAGCGCCAGCAGCTCTGTGCGGGTTTCATCCTGGTAAATCTCGACGTCATCGCCGACGCGGTTCGCCGGGAATAAGCCAACCACGCCGCGCGGGTTGAGCCGCTTTTCTGCGCCGAGCATATCGAGCATCTCGTTGGCATCGGCGAAGAGCCGTTTTGCCTCTTCACCCACCACCTCATCTTCGAGGATACGCGGATATTTGCCCGCCAGCGACCAGGTCATAAAGAAGGGCGTCCAGTCGATGTAGTTACGCAGCGTCTCAATACTGGCCGTAACTTCCTGCACACCTAACCGATGCGCGACCGGCGGCGTGTAGCTCGCCCAGTCGAATGCGAGATCGTTTTCGCGCGCAGCCTGCAGCGTTACGGGCGGCGTACGCGGTTTTTTACGCGCGTGCTGAATGCGAACCGTTTCATACTCTTTGCGGGTGCGGGCGACAAAATCATCGTGCTGCGTGGCAGAGAGCAGCGCAGAGACCACGCCGACGGTGCGCGAGGCGTTCTGCACATAGACCGTCGGCCCGCTGTAGTTCTGTTCGATTTTGACCGCCGTATGGGCTTTCGAGGTGGTCGCGCCGCCAATCAGTAGCGGAATGGTGAAGCCCTGACGCTCCATCTCTTTCGCCACGTTGACCATCTCATCGAGCGAAGGAGTGATAAGGCCGGAAAGACCAATCAGATCGGCATTCACTTCGCGGGCGGTTTTGAGGATTTTATCCGCCGGCACCATCACGCCAAGATCGATAATTTCGTAGTTGTTGCATTGAAGCACTACGCCAACGATGTTCTTGCCGATATCGTGTACATCGCCTTTTACCGTGGCGATCACCATCTTGCCGTTGCTGCTGCTCTTCTCTTTACTGGCTTCGATGTAGGGCTCCAGATAGGCCACCGCCTGCTTCATCACGCGGGCGGATTTCACCACCTGCGGCAGAAACATTTTGCCCTCGCCAAACAGATCGCCGACCACGTTCATGCCATCCATCAGCGGCCCTTCGATCACTTCGATCGGGCGTGCGGCCAGCTGGCGGGCCTCTTCGGTATCCTGCTCAATAAATTCGGTGATGCCCTTTACCAGCGAATATTCGAGGCGCTTTTTCACCTCCCAACTGCGCCACTCCGCCTGCTGGGCGGCGGCACCCTCATCGGCACCTTTACTGCCGCGATACTTCTCCGCCAGATCCAGCATGCGCTCGGTGGCATCGTCGCGGCGGTTAAGGATCACATCTTCTACCCCATCGCGCAGCTCGGCGGGCAGATCGTCATAAATCGCCAGCTGACCGGCGTTGACGATGCCCATATCCATACCGTTACGAATGGCGTAATAGAGGAACACGGCGTGAATCGCTTCACGCACCGGGTCGTTACCGCGAAACGAGAAGGAGACGTTCGACACGCCGCCGGAGATCAGCGCATGGGGTAGCTCGCGTTTGATATCTTCGCAGGCGCCGATAAAGTCCTGCGCATAGTTGTTGTGCTCTTCGATCCCCGTCGCCACGGCGAAAATGTTGGGGTCGAAAATAATATCTTCCGGCGGGAAACCCACTTCCTGAGTCAAAATCTGGTATGCGCGACGGCAAATCTCAATCTTGCGCGCGCGGGTATCCGCCTGGCCCACTTCATCAAAGGCCATCACCACTACCGCTGCGCCATAGCGGCGCACCAGCTTCGCGTGATGAATAAAGGCGTCAACGCCCTCTTTCATTGAGATGGAGTTAACAATGCCCTTGCCCTGGATGCACTTCAGCCCTTTTTCAATCACCTCCCATTTGGAGGAGTCGATCATGATGGGCACGCGGGCAATATCCGGCTCACCGGCAATCAGGTTGAGGAAACGCACCATCGCCGCTTCGGCATCGAGCATCCCTTCATCCATATTGATATCGATGATCTGCGCGCCGCTCTCCACCTGTTGGCGGGCGACATCGAGCGCTTCGTTGTACTTCTCTTCTTTAATCAGGCGTTTGAATTTGGCTGAGCCGGTGACGTTTGTGCGTTCGCCGACGTTCACAAACAGGCTTTCATCGCCAATATTGAGCGGCTCAAGACCGGCGAGACGGCAGGCAACGGGCAGTTCCGGCAGCTTGCGCGGCGGCACACCGGCAACCGCGCGGCTCATCGCCGCAATATGTTCCGGCGTGGTGCCGCAGCAGCCGCCGACAATGTTGAGGAAACCGGCCTGCGCCCATTCACCGATTTGCGCCGCCATGGTGTCGGCGTCAAGATCGTATTCGCCAAACGCATTCGGTAAACCGGCGTTCGGGTGCGCGGTGACGTAACACTCGGCAATGCGCGACAGCTCCTGCACATACTGGCGCAGCTCGTCCGGCCCCAGCGCACAGTTGAGCCCGAAGGTGAGCGCATCGGCATGGCGCAAAGAGTTATAGAATGCTTCGGTGGTCTGCCCGGAGAGCGTACGCCCGGAAGCGTCGGTAATGGTGCCGGAGATCATGATCGGTAGATCGATGCCCAGCGCGTCGAACTCCTCTTTTACCGCGAAGATCGCCGCTTTGGCGTTGAGGGTATCGAACACCGTTTCGATCATGATCAGATCGGCTCCCCCCTCCACCAGCGCGCGGGTTGATTCGCGATAGGCAGTAACCAGCTGATCGAAGGAGATATTACGAAACGCCGGGTCGTTAACGTCTGGCGAAATGGAGGCGGTGCGGTTGGTTGGGCCGAGGACGCCGGCTACATAGCGCGGTTTATCCGGCGTCTGCGCGGTCCACTTATCGGCGCTGGCACGCGCCAGCTTCGCGGCAGCAAAGTTGATCTCCGCCGACAGGGATTCCATCTGGTAATCCGCCATGGCGATGGTGGTGGAGTTAAAGGTGTTGGTTTCAATGATATCCGCGCCGGCTGCAAAATAGGCATCGTGAATATCAGCAATCACCTGCGGTTTGCTGAGAACCAGCAGGTCATTGTTACCTTTCAGATCGCAGGGCCAGTCGGCGAAGCGTTCGCCGCGGAAATCCTGTTCACTTAAACGATAGCTCTGGATCATGGTGCCCATGCCCCCATCCAGAACCAGAATACGTTCACTTAACTGCTGTTTCAGTTGCTCAACGTTGCTGCTCACACTCACTCCCGACGGCGCCAGATCAGGCCAAAAGGCCAGCAGGACATACTGGCATAAAGTCACTGGGCGGAAAAGCAACACGGGGGGAATATGAGAGAAGTTCACCATCACTCATCCGATCAGTAGAGTGAAGAGTTACGTTATACTCTGGCAAAACGAAAATCATTTCCACGATACAGAAAAGGAGCTCCTATGGTCGCTTCCGTCCCCGCAAAACGTGGCAGAAAAGCCGCCGCTCCCGCCGCGCCCGCTGGCGGGCAGGTGCAATCCTTAACGCGCGGCCTCAAATTGCTCGAGTGGATTGCCGAATCACACAGTAGCGTCGCGCTGACCGAACTGGCGCAGCAGGCCGGTTTACCCAACTCCACCACCCACCGTCTATTGACCACCATGCAGCAGCTGGGTTTTGTCCGCCAGGTCGGCGAGCTGGGGCACTGGGCGATTGGCGCGCACGCCTTTATCGTCGGCAGCAGCTTCCTGCAAAGCCGCAACCTGATGGCAATTGTGCACCCGATTCTGCGCAAGCTGATGGAGGAGTCCGGCGAGACGGTGAACCTGGCGGTGCTGGATAAGAGCGATCATCAGGCGATCATTATCGATCAGGTGCAGTGTACGCAGTTGATGCGCATGTCGGCGCCGATTGGCGGCAAATTGCCGATGCACGCCTCCGGCGCGGGAAAAGCGTTTCTTTCCCGGCTGGATGATGAGCAGGTTGGTAATCTGTTGCATCGCCAGGGGCTGCACGCTTATACCCACGCCACGCTGGTGTCGCCGCTGCATCTGAAAGAGGATCTCGCCCAGACGCGTAAACGCGGCTACTCCTTTGATGATGAAGAGCATGCGCTCGGCCTGCGCTGCGTCGCCGCCTGCATCTTTGACGAGCACGGCGAGCCGTTCGCCGCCATCTCTATCTCCGGGCCGATTTCGCGCATCACCGACGATCGCGTCACGGAGTTGGGCGCGATGGTAATCCGCGCGGCAAAAGAGGTGACGCTGGCTTACGGCGGCATTCGCACCTAAACAAGAGTGTTCTCTATGGGCGCGAGCACTCTCGCAGGCGACAGAAGGGATCTCTGATTGTTGTTCCCCCTCAGGCAGTGGCACTTTGGCAAAAATGCCCTTTCTGAGGTTCTGTTGTATGAAGTGTAATAGTCGTACGCTTGCCGCCCTCCTGCTGGCACTCCCTGTTCCGGTGTGGGCGCATGTGAAATGGTTTGTGGATTATGACGTCAAACTCGCCCCGGCCTCGCTGACAGCGATTGCCGGTTCGCTCAGCTTTTGGGCGCTGCTGGTTTTCGCCACGCTGGTGATTTTCGCCACCTCGCTGGCCGACCGCCGCCTCCCCTCATTCCCTGAGATCCCGCGCTTTCGCCCGCCGCTTCTGCGCGCCCATCGCTGGGTTCCGGTGATTATGCGTGTGGGAACCGGCCTCTTTTTTCTTATCCTCGGCCTCTTCTACCCGCAGGTGATCCTCACGCCAGAGCTGATCGTGGCCAACCCATGGTTGACCTTCATTCACTTCGCCATTGCCATCACCGCCGTGACGCGGAAAACCAGCTTTATCGCCGGGCTGCTGATGCTGCTTCTTTATAGCTATGCGGTGCAGCTTTACGGCGCGTTCCATATGCTCGATTACCTGCTGTTTATCGGCCTTGGTATCTATCTCCTCAGCCAGACCTTTCTGCTGGCGGAAAACGACGAACGCGTGATTGCCCTGGTGCGGCTGGTTCTCTGCTACTCCTTTTTATGGGGCGCCGTGGAGAAATTTATGCAGCCGAATCTCTATTTCCAGTTGCTGGACGCGCACCCGTGGCTGGCGATGGGGCTGGACTGGGATTTCTTTGTGCGCGGCTGCGGGTTTGTGGAGCTGTGCCTGATTTGGCATATCTACAGCGGCAAGCTGGCAAGCTACGCCTGCATCACTCTCTTCGCGCTGATTGCGGTGCTGGCCTTTATTCCCTTTGGCATCACGGATGTGGTCGGTCACCTGGCTTTTATTGTGCCGTTGATTGCGATCCTGCTTACGCCAAGGGAAACCGTGCTGTTTCGCAGCGCCGCAGCCAATACCGCCGCCTTTTTGGCGATGCTGCTGACGCTGTTACTGTTTGGCTCACTGAGCTACTCGGTGTTGCAGTACAACACCCATCTGCATTAACCCGCCTGCCGCAGCGTGCTTTGGGCGAAGCGAATGCAGAAGCGCTGGCGTTTGCGGTAGGCGTAGACATCCTCGACGTGCCCCTGGCGAATGCGCTCCTGCAAACCACGCCAGTAGTCGGCGCGAAAGAGATCGGCGTGCATCTCTTCAAACAGCGGGCCGATCTCCGGGTCGGCGCAGAGCCAGTGGCGAAACTCTTCAGGAAAGACATCGCCCGGCGCGACGCTGTACCACGGCTCGGCGCTCAGCTCATCTTCCGGGTAACGCGGGGCGGGAATATCGCGGAAATTCACTTCCGTCATGTAGCAGATTTCGTCGTAGTCATAAAAGACCACCCGGCCGTGGCGCGTCACGCCGAAGTTTTTAAACAGCATATCGCCGGGGAAAATATTGGCGGCGGCAAGCTGGCGAATGGCATTGCCATACTCTTCCACCGCGTCGCGCAGTTGCTGGCCTTTCACCTGCTCGAACCAGAGATTGAGCGGCACCATGCGCCGTTCGATATAGAGATGGCTGATGGCAATCCGATCGCCAAGATCGGTGATTTTGCCCGGCGCCTGCTCCAGCAGCAGCGCCATTAACGGCGGCGCAATCTGCCGCTTCTCCAGCACAAAATTTTCAAACTCCTGGGTGTCTGCCATGCGCCCGACGCGATCGTGCTCCTTTACCAGTTGGTAGCAGGCGCGAACGTGGGCGGCGCTCATCTCTTTTTGCGGCGGGAAGATATCCTTGATCACTTTGAAGACGCGATCGAACCCCGGCAGGGTAAACACCAGCATCACCATGCCGCGAATGCCAGGCGCTTCGATAAACTGCTCATCACTGTTAGTGACGTAGTGGAGATATTCGCGGTAACTCTCTGTTTTCGCATGCTTCTGGCAGCCAATCGCCATATAAAGCTCGGCGGTGGTTTTGCCCGGCAGGATCTCGCGCAGCCACTCGACGATGGCCGCCGGGAGCGGCGCATAGACCATAAAGTAGGAGCGGGCGAAGCCAAACACGATGCTCGCTTCAGCGTGCGTGGTGAGGCAGGTATCGACAAAAAGCTCCCCCTCCTCGCTGCGATGGATCGGCAGCAGAAACGGCAGCGTTCCCGCCGGGGTGATGAGTTTGCCCACCAGCCAGGCGGCCTTATTGCGATAGAAAAGCTCGTTCGCCACCTGTAAATGCGCGTGGTTGAGCGCATCCATGCCAAACGCTTCCAGCAGGTGAGCGCTGATATAACACACGTCACGCGCTTTGTCCTGCCACGGCAGCCGCAGCGGCAGATCCGATAACACTTTTGTCAGCAGCGCTTCCCAGCCGCGCTCCGGCCAGAAGGCTTTCGCCAGCGGACGCGGAATGGTGCGAAAACGGCGTTCGGGCTGTGAACTGAAGATGAAAAGCCGCTCGGGCGACAGGGAGCGATGATCGAACAAGCGGCAATAGACCGAGTTAAAGAAGCTTTCGGCAATTTCAAAACGGGGATAGTCGGGCAGCAGTTGCGTGTAGTGCGCTTTCACCTCTTGCAAAAATTCTACGTCCGGATGCTGGCTGTCGGTGATACAGCGCAGCTGCTCCACCACCAGACCGACGTGGTGATCGTAGAGGTGGATACGCTGTTTCATCGCCTGCTGCACGGCGTGCCAGTCCGCCTGCTCAAAGCGCTGCTGCGCCCCGGCGGTCACTTCCAGAAAGCGCCCATACTGCGCGTCAAAACCCTGCAGGATGGTTTGTGCAATTAACAACGCCAGGCCACGCGACATGTGCACCTCCAGGTGACGGCCGGATTAGTGTGTAAGCCGGAGACGCGCCCGCGCCATCCGGCAGCCACAATGCAGTCGGGCGCATTAGACGCCGAACTGCGCCTCTTCTGTCGATCCGGTTAATGCCGTGACCGACGAGGCTCCGCCCTGAATAATGGTGGTCACTTTGTCGAAGTAACCGGTGCCCACTTCCTGCTGGTGCGAGACGAAGGTGTAGCCCTCTTTCCCGGCGGCAAACTCCGGCTGCTGCACCTTCTCAACGTAGTGCTTCATCCCCTCGCCCTGCGCGTAGGCGTGCGCAAGGTCGAACATGTTGAACCACATGCTGTGAATACCCGCGAGGGTGATGAACTGGAATTTATAGCCCATATCCGACAGCTCCTGCTGGAAGCGCGCGATGGTGTCGTCGTCGAGGTTCTTTTTCCAGTTAAAGGAGGGCGAGCAGTTGTAGGCCAGTAGCTTGCCGGGGAATTTCGCGTGGATAGCATCAGCAAAGCGGCGTGCCAGCGCCAGATCGGGCGTCGAGGTTTCGCACCACACCAGGTCAGCGTAAGGGGCATAAGCGAGGCCACGGCTGATCGCCTGTTCGATACCGGCATGCGTACGGTAGAACCCTTCGCTGGTGCGCTCTCCGGTAATAAAGGCGCTGTCATAAGGATCGCAGTCGGAGGTGATCAAGTCGGCGGCATCCGCATCGGTACGCGCGACCACTAAGGTCGGCACGCCAAGCACGTCAGCGGCCAAACGCGCGGCAACCAGTTTTTGCACCGCTTCCTGGGTCGGAACCAGCACTTTACCGCCCATATGGCCGCACTTTTTCACCGAGGCGAGCTGATCTTCGAAGTGAACCGCCGCTGCACCGGCTTCGATCATCGATTTCATCAGTTCAAAGGCGTTAAGCACGCCGCCAAACCCCGCTTCCGCATCGGCAACGATCGGCAGGAAATAGTCGACATAACGTGGGTCGCCAGGCTCAATGCCGCTCGACCACTGGATCTGATCCGCGCGGCGGAAGGTGTTATTGATGCGCTCAACCACCGCTGGCACCGAGTTCGCCGGGTAGAGGGATTGATCCGGGTACATGCTGGCGGCAAGGTTGGCGTCCGCCGCTACTTGCCAGCCGGAGAGATAAACCGCCTCAATGCCCGCTTTCGCCTGCTGCAACGCCTGCCCGCCGGTTAATGCACCAAGGCTGTTCACGTAACCCTTTTTCGACTCACCGTTCAGCAGACGCCAGATTTTGGCCGCGCCAAGCTGCGCCAGCGTGCACTCCGGGTTGACCGAGCCGCGTAACTTCACCACCTCTTCCGCGCTATACGGGCGGCGAATGCCTTCCCAGCGTGATTGTGTCCATTCCTGTTGCAGCGCTTCAATTTGTTGGGTACGGGTTTTCATATGCAGATGCTCCCTATTCTTCTCCTGGCGTACCAGGCGTTATTGATGAAGGCCGTTTGCTCAGGGTCAGCACATCCACCGCAGCCTGTTTGTCATAAGCGGGGATGGTGAACGCTGCCCTGGCCAACGTGGCGAACAAATTAGCCCGGGTAGTTACGCCAGCAGGCGGTAGCCCGGCAGGGTTAAGAAATCAATCAACTCATCGGAAGTGGTGATCTGCTCCATCAGCCGTGCGGCATCGTCGAAACGCCCGCTGCTGTAACGGTGCTCACCCAGCTCTTCCTGGATGACCTGCATCTCTTCAGCCAGCATCTGGCGGAACAGCGCTTTGGTCACCGGTTTGCCGTTGCTCAGCGTCTTCTGGTGGTGGATCCACTGCCAGATAGAGGTTCGGGAGATTTCCGCGGTGGCGGCATCTTCCATCAGACCGTAAATGGGCACGCAGCCGTTGCCGGTGATCCACGCTTCGATGTACTGCACCGCCACGCGGATATTGGCGCGCATCCCCTCTTCCGTGCGCTCCCCTTCACAGGGGGCCAGCAGCTCTTCCGCGCGGATTGGTGCATCCTCTTCGCGGGTGACGAAAAGCTGGTTTTTGTGTTCGCCCAGCGCCGCGTTGAAAATCTCCATCACGCTGTCGCCAAGGCCAGGGTGCGCAATCCATGTGCCATCGTGTCCGTTATCCGCTTCCAGCTGCTTGTCGGCTTTTACTTTGTTCAGCACCCAGTTATTGCGTTCGACATCTTTGCTGGGGATGAACGCCGCCATGCCGCCCATGGCAAACGCGCCGCGACGATGACAGGTTTTGATCAGCAGGCGGGAGTAGGCGCTGAGGAAGGGTTTATCCATCGTCACCACCTGGCGATCCGGCAGTACGCGGTCCGGATAGTTTTTCAGGGTTTTGATGTAGCTGAAGATGTAATCCCAGCGCCCGCAGTTCAGCCCGACAATGTGGTCACGCAGCGCGTGGAGGATCTCATCCATCTGGAAGACGGCAGGCAGCGTTTCAATCAGCAGCGTCGCTTTGATGGTGCCGCGCGGCAGGTTGAAGCGATCCTCCGTGAAGCTGAAGACTTCGCTCCACCAGGCAGCCTCTTGCCAGGCTTGTGTTTTCGGCAGATAGAAGTAGGGACCGCTGCCTTTAGCCAGCAGACTTTTATGGTTGTGGAAGAAGTAGAGCGCGAAGTCAAAGAGGCTGCCTGGGATCGCCTCTCCACGCCAGGTGACATGTTTCTCCGGCAGGTGTAAGCCGCGCACGCGACACACCAGTACCGCCGGGTCGGGCTTCAACTGATAAATTTTTCCCGCTTCATTGGTGTAGCTGATGGTGCCATTGACCGCATCGCGCAGGTTGATCTGCCCATCGATCACTTTTCCCCAGTTTGGCGCCAGCGAATCTTCAAAGTCCGCCATGAACACTTTCACGTTTGCGTTCAGCGCGTTGATGACCATTTTGCGCTCAACGGGCCCAGTGATCTCTACCCGACGGTCCAGAAGATCGTCAGGAATACCGCGGATCGTCCAGTCGCTTTCACGGATGGAAGCGGTTTCCGAAATAAAGCCTGGCAGCTTGCCGTTATCAATCTCTTGCTGCTGCTGAATGCGCGCGGCCAGCAGTTGATTGCGTTTAGGCGTGAAGCGCGCGACCAGGTCGCTCAGGAATTCTACCGCCGCCGGCGTCAGGATCTGCTTCTCCTGCGCGCCAAGGGGCTGGGTAAAGGCCAGTTCTTCAGTTGTGGTCGCCTGTTGTGTCATGGTGCGGTCTCCTCTTTTGGCAGCGAACTCATTTTCCAGGGCAAACGACGATCGGTTGTGCAGTTTTCGTGCAGCAGGATCAATCCTGGACAATAAATTTTCCAAAATCAAAAACAATTTCCATTTTAATTACTAATTGATGGTAAGTAGTTGATTAGAGAGGAGATAAATTTTAATTGGCGCGTGAAGTGATTTTCGCAAACAAAAAAGGCACCCGAAGGTGCCTGTCGTCTGATGCTGAAACGCTTAATCCAGCGTCGGATTCATATGACGCAGATCGTATGGCGTGATCTGGTAGACGTAGTAGTTGAGCCAGTTGATGAACAGCAAATTACCGTGGCTGCGCCAGGAAGCGCGCGGTTTGTTTTGCGGATCGTTTTGTGGGAAATAGTTGTGCGGCAGTTCAGGTTGCAGGCCCGCTTCCACATCACGGAAATATTCGCTCGCCAGCGTGTCGGGATCGTATTCCGGATGGCCGGTAACAAACGCAATGCGCTTATCTTTGCTGGCGAAGAGGTAGGCATCGCCATCTGCCGTTTCCGCCAGGATATCGAGATCGGTGTAATCACGGATCAGCGCAGCGGGGAAATCAGCATAGCGCGAGTGCGGTGCGAGGAAATAGTCATCGAAGCCGCGCGTCAGCAGGGCATGAGGCTGCAGGAGGTGATGCTCATAAACGCCGGAAAGTTTATCGCTGCGGGTCTGTTTCGGAATGCCGTAGAGGATATTGAGTGCTGCCTGCACGGCCCAACAGACAAAGAGCGTTGAGGTGACGTGATCTTTAGCCCATGCCAGCACCTGCTCGATCTGCGGCCAGTAGGCAACATCGTTAAACTCGACCAGTCCTAACGGCGCGCCGGTGACGATCAGGCCATCGAAATTCTCGTCGCACACTTCATCGAAGTTACAGTAGAAGGTGTTGAGGTGCTCAGCGGGGGTGTTACGCGACTCGCGTGAATCGATTCGCAACAGGCGGACATCAACCTGCAGCGGGGAGTTGGAGAGTAAACGCAGGAACTGGTTTTCCGTCTCGATCTTTTTCGGCATCAGGTTGAGGATAAGCACCTTCAGGGGACGAATTTCCTGCACTGTCGCGCGTGAAGTCGTCATCACAAAGACGTTTTCATCCCGGAGAAGATTGACGGCCGGCAGCTCGTCCTGCACCCGAATCGGCATAACTTATATCCTCACAACATACGTTTATACGTTTAGACATCCAGACAGCTGACAATACCCATAAATGGTCTGAATGTCGAGCCTGCCGGTGGAAGGTGAGAAAGTTTCACATCACGGTTTGCGGCGTAACGTCTTAACTGATGATAGTGGGATGGTTATTGCCTGGCGGTTTTGGCTTTTTAGCCTGCTGCAGCGCGTCTAAAACCTGCGGATCGCTAAGTGGGGCGGGATTGGCGATGACATAAGGCGCGCGGCACCGGCCATATGCTGCACCGAAAGTCATTTCCATGATGGCACGCTCCTCTACCGCCGATAAACCGCCTTCGTTCATCTCCAGCGCATGGGTGAGAATGGCCAGCTTACCGGCTCCGGGCAGGGCATGCCAGAAAGAGCGGGGGGCGACTTTTAGGATCAGATCCCGGAGCAATTTCTCTGCCAGGAAGAAGTCGGCAACAATGATGCGCTGGTTACTGAAGGGCTGGTTGCCGGAAGCCTGCTGCTGAGTAGCGAGATTGCGCACAATCATGCGGTTTTTATAAAGCTGAACGTAAAGCGTGACCATGGCTACTTCCTTTAGCGACGAAGGGGGGATTAAAACGCGTGGAAAAAGAATAGCAAAAAGCCTCATGCTTTCGCATGAGGCTTTCGCTTTGTTTGATGCCTGGCAGTTCCCTACTCTCGCATGGGGAGACCCC
>NZ_JBNDKZ010000007.1:0-221180 GCF_050435845.1 Kosakonia sp. 1610
TCGGTTCGCCTCTGTCCGCCATCCATGGCGTCCAGACCTTGTCATTCACGCTTCGGTTCGCCGATTTCAGCGGGGACACAACCCCCTCGCTGTGAGACTTGATGTAAAGGGAAAATCTGTGTTGCTGAAGGAATGCCTGATGGCAGCTGCGCCTTATCAGGCCTACAAAACCCTGTTTCTGAAACGGCGTAGGCCGGATAAGCGCAAGCGCCATCCGGCATTGGCGTTCAAAAAGGTTGCCGGATGGCACCTGAATTTTATCCACCCGACAAATCATCCTTATCAATCCCCAGCCGTTTCATACGTGAGAGCAGCGTCGTGCGCTTCAGCCCCAACCGCTGCGCGGCACCTTTTGGCCCGGCGACCACGCCGTTGGTCTCCTTTAACACGCGCACAATCAGCTGATACTCATCCTCCCCGTCGCGCGGCGACTCGGCGGGCGGCGTCGCGGGCATGGGCGGCATGGCGATCTCCGCCATCGAAAGCTGCAACACATTGCCGCGCGTCAGCAGCACCGCGCGCTCAATCATATTCTCCAGTTCACGCACATTCCCCGGCCACTCCATCGCGCTCAGCACCCGCAGGGTTTCCGCCGGAATACTGTCGATATTGCGCCCCATCTTGCGGGCGATTTTAAAGGTGAAAGCTTTCACCAGCAGCGGAATATCCTCCGGGCGCTCGCGCAGCGACGGCAGCTGGATAGGAAACACATTCAGACGGTAGTAAAGATCGCTGCGAAACTCGCGATCGGCGACCATCTTCTTCAGATCGCGATTGGTGGCGGCGATCAACCGCACATCGGTGCGGATCAATTTGTTACTGCCGAGCCGCTCAAACTCCTGCTCCTGCAACACGCGCAGCAGCTTCGGTTGCAGCTCGAGCGGCATATCGCCCACCTCATCAAGAAACAGCGAGCTCTTATCCGCCAGCTCAAAGCGGCCGATGCGCTGGGCGCTGGCGCCGGTAAACGCGCCGCGCTCATGACCAAAAAGATCGCTCTCCATCAATCCGGCCGGCATCGCCGCGCAGTTCATCTTCACCATCCGGCGGCTGTTGCGCTCGCTCAGATTGTGGATAGCACGGGCAATCAGCTCCTTACCGGTGCCGGTTTCGCCGAGGATCAGCACCGTGCTGTTACTGCGCGCCACCATCTCCACCTGTTTCAGCACCCGCGACATCGCCTCGCTGCGGCCGATAATCTCGCCAAACTCACTGTCGACCTTATTAAGCTGCTCGGTCAGCGCGAGGTTCTCATCCACCAGCCGCTCCTTCAGGCGATGGATCTCCTGGTAGGCCAGCGCGTTATCCACCGCAATGGCGATACGCTCGGCGATCTGGCGCAGCAGCTTGAGGTTCGCCTGGGTAAAGACCTCTTTCTGGCACTGCGCCAGCTTCAGCACGCCGAGCAGGTTTTTGCCCGACATCAGTGGCAGCAGGCAGAGCGTCTGGATCTGGTTGCCCCAGGTCTCAAACAGCATCCGCTCATAGGGGGCAAGCTTGTCGCGCTCGTGCAGGTTGAGCAGCAGCATCTCTTTACTCAGGAACACGCGTTCCGTCAGCGTGCCCGCCTCGTCCGCCTCCTGGGTTTCATGCGTCGGATTGGCCTCATCAAGGTAGTGCGTGGAGTAGATGGTCAGCTTGCCTTTGCGGCTGCCGCGCAGCACCAGGCTGATGGCGTCAATGCCGAAGTAGTAGTGGATCTCTTTGGCGACTTCGCTCACCAGCTCATCCATATGCAGCCGCGAGAGCACGGCATTGGTAATGGCGACCAGAATGCGGTAATCGTTGCGCTCCTGGCTGAGCAGGGCATAGTCCGGCGTGCGCCGGTCGCGGGTCTGCAACTGTTCGGCCACCACCGCGACTAACTGCGTCAGCGTATTAAGGCGCTCCAGCTCGCGCTCGCTCCAGGGCTGGTCGTCATAGCGAAAGAACTCGCAGCCGCCGAAAATCTGCCCCTCCGCCGCCAGCGGCAGCAGCGCGTAGTGGGCGAAGGGTGGGTAAAGCCCGCTTGCGGCAAGGACGGGCCAGGTCTCATTAAACAGCTCCGCCGTGCAGTGCAGCGCCTGCGGGTGCGAGAGAATATGCCGCACCGGCCCGCTCGCCAGCAGCGCCTGATCGCCATACTCCGCGCCCTTTTCCGTTGTCTGAACACTGTAGCGGCTCGCGCGGTGGCTATCCGCATGCCACAGCACAATCGCCGCGCCCTGCGCCAGCCCCGCCTGACGCGCCAGCTGCGCCAGCGTTTCGCTGAGCGCCGCCACGTTCGGCTGCTGTAATAATATCCGCGTGATATCGAAAAGCCCTTGCTGTCCGAGATCGCTCATCGGTGTATACGACATTTTGCTCATCCAGAAACACACCAACAGGTGTGAAAAATAACAACTAGCAGATCCGCGGTAACGGCTCCGCATGGGGGAGATCTAACAGGCGTTTCACGCCGTAAAGCCCGGCTAACCGCACGCCCTGTTGTTCGACGACTTCACCAATCATCGCGGCGTCTTTACCTAAAGGGTGGGCGCGTAAGCGGCTGAGCGCCAGTTCGGCGCTGTCGCGCGCAACGGCGATCACCAGTTTGCCCTCATTGGCGAAGTTAAGCGCATCCAGCCCCAGCAGTTCACACACGCCGCGCACCGCCGGGTTAATCGGCAATTTGCTCTCTTGTAATTCAATGCCATGTCCGCAGGCGGCGGCAAACTCATGCACCACCGCGTTGACGCCGCCGCGCGTTGCGTCGCGCAAAGCTTTGACGCCGGGCAGATCGCGCAGCGTCTCAATTAACGGCGTCAGCACCGCGCAGTCGCTGCTTAACTCCCCGTCGAGCCCCAGCCCTTCACGCAGGTTGAGGATCGTCGCGCCGTGGTCGCCCAGCGTGCCGCTTGCCAGCAGCACATCGCCCGGCTGTAACGAGGCCGCCGCCCAGTGAATAGTGGCGGGGATCGCACCAATACCGGCGGTATTAATAAACAGCTTATCCGCCGCGCCGCGCTGCACCACTTTGGTGTCGCCGGTGACAATGGCGATCCCGGCGTTGCGGGCAGTCGCGGCCATGCTCTCCACCACCTGTTTCAGGGTTGCCATCGACAGCCCCTCTTCGAGGATAAAGCCGCAGGAGAGGTAGCGCGGGATCGCGCCGCTGACCGCCACATCATTGGCGGTGCCGCAGACGGCGAGTTTGCCGATATCGCCGCCGGGGAAAACAAGCGGGTCAATCACATAGCTGTCGGTGGAGAAGGCAAGCCTGTCACCGCCCGCCGCCAGCGCCGTGAGATCGAGGCGCGCCTGATCCTCCTGCTCCGCCAGCCAGGGGTTGGCGAAGGCCTGCATAAAGAGTTCGCCGATTAGCTGCTTCATCGCCTGGCCGCCGCTGCCGTGCGCCATCTGAACCTCATTCATACTTCACACTCCTGAGCACGATAGTGATACCAGGCGGCGCAGGCTCCTTCAGAGGAGACCATCAGCGCGCCAAAGGCGCTTTGTGGATTACAGGTGTTGCCAAACAGCGGGCAGTGGTGCGGTTTGCAGCGCCCGGTCAGCACGTCGCCGCAGCGGGCGCGCGGGTCGTCGTACACCTGCTGCATGGCTGGCTGGAAATGGGCTTCGGCATCAAAACGCTGATAGGGAGCGGTCAGATGCACGCCCGACTCGCCAATCATCCCCAGCCCGCGCCACTCGCTGTCGCCGCGCACGGTGAAAACGTCGGCAATCGCCTCTTGCGCCCGCCGGTTGCCCTCATCCGGCACTACGCGGCGATACTGGTTCTCCACCCGGCTTTGGGCGGCAACTTTCTGCTCGACCAGCATCAGCACGCCCTGTAACAGGTCGAGCGGCTCAAAACCGGCGACCACCAGCGGGCGCTGAAACTCATCGGCGATAAAGGTATAGGCGTCGGTGCCAATCACCATGCTGACGTGGCCGGGCGCGAGAAAGGCGTCAATGCCGTTATCGGGCTGCTCAAGCAGGCTGCGCAGGGTCGGGATCAGCGTGATGTGCTGGCAGAAGAACCAGAAGTTGTTGATATCCCGCGCCTTCGCCTGCTGTAGCGTAATCGCGGTGGCAGGCATGGTGGTTTCGAAGCCGAGGCCAAAAAAGACCACCTTACGCTGCGGGTTTTTCTCCGCCAGCGCCAGCGCATCAAGTGGCGAGTAGACGATGCGCACATCCGCGCCGCGCGCCTTCGCCTGTAACAGTGAGCCGTTTTTGCCCGGTACGCGAATGGCGTCGCCGAAGGTGCAGAAGATCACCTCCGGGTGGCTGGCGATCTCCACGCAGGTGTCGATGCGCCCCATCGGCAAGACGCAGACCGGGCAGCCGGGGCCGTGGATAAACTCAATATTCTCCGGCAGCAGCTGGTCGAGGCCAAATTTGAAAATGGCGTGGGTGTGGCCGCCGCACACCTCCATAATGCGCAGCGGTCGCGCAGCGGTGTAAGCCAGTGCGTTAGCGCGTTCACGCAGGCGGGCGATAAGCTGCATCACCTGCTCCGGCGCGCGGTATTCATCGACAAAGCGCATTATCCCTCCTCGCCGTAGAGCAGCGCGCCGACATCCGGCTCAACGTCAAACATGTTTTGCAGCGCCGCCAGCGTTTCGCGCGCTTCCGCTTCGTTGATAATGCTCATGGCAAAGCCGACGTGCACCAGCACCCACTGGCCGATACGCGAGCGACCCTGCTCATCTTCACTGCCAACCAGTGTTAAATCGACATTGCGCTGGATGCCGCTGACATCAACTTTCGCCTGCAGGCCGTCAATGGCGCAGATTTGCCCCGGAACGCCTATGCACATCGTTGCGCCTCCAGCCACTCAAGCCACGCGTCCATACCGTCGCCTTTGGTGGCGGAAACCAGCAGGATCTCAATCTCCGGGTTCACCTCCCGCGCATAGGCGATGCACTGCTCAACATCGAAGTTGAGGTAGGGGAGCAGATCGACTTTGTTGAGTAACATCAGCGAGGCGGCGGCGAACATATGCGGATATTTGAGCGGCTTATCCTCGCCTTCAGTTACGGAGAGCACTGCCACTTTATGCCGTTCGCCAAGATCGAAACTCGCCGGGCAGACCAGATTGCCGACGTTCTCAATAAACATGATGCCCTGCTCGGCCAGCGGCAGACGCGGTGCGGCATCGGCAATCATCTGCGCGTCGAGGTGGCAGCCTTTGCCGGTATTCACCTGAATCGCCGGGGTGCCGGTGGCGCGGATGCGCGCGGCGTCGTTAACGGTTTGCTGATCGCCCTCAATCACCGCGCAGGGGAGGCGGTTTTTCAGGCGCAGCAGGGTTTCCGTGAGCAGAGTGGTTTTGCCGGAGCCGGGGCTGGAGACGAGATTCAGCACCAGCTGCTGGCGGGCCGCGAAGCGCGCGCGGTTGCGGGCGGCGATGCGGTTGTTCTTATCCAGCACGTCGATCTCAACTTCCAGCATCCGCCGCTGGCTGATGCCCGGCGCGTGGGTTCCCGCTGCGCCGTGTCCATAATGTAGATCGCCTTCGTCGAGCTGAGTCGGGCTGAACGCATCGGTTTTGACCCCGGTAATGGTCAGCGCCGGGCGCGTCGCCGGAGCGAAGGGGGCGCTGCGAAAGGCGGAGTGGGGGTTATGTTCATCGCCTTCTATATAGCGGTTTCCATCCTGACAACCACATGTCGTACACATTGCTTACTCCTCAATTTCCAGTCGCTGAATTTGCATACCGTCGTCGGCGACGATCTGCAACTGGTCGCTGTGGCATTGTGGACAGCGGCGTACACGCTGACTGAGTAACGTCACATACTGCTGGCAAGACTCACACCAGCACTCGGCCTGTTGTTGTTCGATATGCAGTCTACAACCTTCCGCCAGGCTGCCGCGGCAGACCAGATCAAAACAAAACGTTAAAGCGTCCGTTTCGACGCAAGAAAATGCGCCCACCTTCAGCCAGACGCCGGTGACCTTGCGTGCGCCATTTGCCGCCGCCTGTTGTTCAATCACCTCCAGCGCGCGCTGGCACAACGTGATTTCATGCATAACGCCTCCTTATCATTTCCCCTGCTAATGCAATAACAGTGCCACTCCCGATTTAGTCAGGGTGACGATGACGACAATGACGAGATGACACGTCGAAATTCGCCTTTATTTTTATAAAAGCAATTAAAATCAGTAGCTTAAAAACTGGCATGGATGATGCTTATCAGCAGTTGTTTCAATTAAGCGGGTAAGCTGAGATGACGATTTGGGAAATTAGCGAAAAGGCGGATTACATCGCCGGACGGCACCACCGTCTGCAAGAGGCGTGGCGCAGTTACTGCAATACGCTGGTTCAGGGCATTACGCTCGCCAAAGCGCGTTTGCACCACACCATTGGCTGTGCGCCGGAGCAGCAGCTCTGCTTCGTGCTGTTCGATCACTTCACGGTTTATATCACCCTGAGCGGCGGCTTTAACGGCCATACCATTGAGTACGCGATTGCCAATAAAGGCAGTGAAGAGAAGCGTTTAATCGCCGAAGCGCGGCTCACCAGCGACGGGAAAATTGATGGCCTGTTTGAGGTCCGCGATCGCGAAAAGGTGCTTGAGCACTACCTCGGCAAACTCGCCGCCGTCTACGACAACCTCTATGCCGCAATGGAAGCCGATACGCCGGTCAACCTCACCACCCTTGCCCGCGACGGGCACTCGCCGGTGCTGGCCTGAGCTGGAGTGTCGACAGGTGTCGACATGACACCTATCGACATGTTTCGTCAAAAATGACTGCCCGTAAGCGGGCGACTCACCTGAGGATCGACTGGTGAACCGTTTTGTAATTGCCGACCCGGCGCTCTGTATTGGCTGCCACACCTGCGAGGCGGCCTGCGCCGAGACGCACCGCGCGTATGGATTGCAGGCGATGCCGCGCCTGCGCGTCATGCGCAGCCATCATGAATCCGCGCCGCAGCAGTGCCACCACTGTGAAGATGCGCCCTGCGCCGGGGTCTGCCCGGTGAACGCCATCAACCGCGTGGATGGCGCGGTGCAGCTCAATGAGAGCCTCTGCGTCAGCTGTAAGCTCTGCGCGATTGCCTGTCCGTTCGGCGCGATTGAGTTTTCCGGCAGCCGTCCGCTGGATATTCCGGCCAACGTCAACACGCCAAAAGCACCCGCCGCGCCGCCGATGCCTGCGAAAGTGAGTTCGCTGCTCGACTGGGTGCCGGGCGTGCGCGCCATCGCCGTGAAGTGCGACCTCTGCTACTTCGACGCCGACGGCCCGGCCTGCGTGCGCATGTGTCCGACCAAGGCGCTGCACCTGGTCAGCCCGCACGATATCAATCGCGCCAGCCGCCGCAAACGCGAGCAGACCCTTAATAGCGATTACGGCGATCTGGCGCGGTTTGCGCAGAATAACGGGAGTGCAAAATGACGCTTTTCTCTTTGCTGAGCGCAGCGGTCGTCACACTGAGCGCTGCTGCGCTGCTGGCGGGCCTGCTGAGTGCGTTCAAACCCCTGAGCGGCTTCTTCGCGGGGCTGGGTGGTGCGGTGGGCTGCCTGCTGGCGACGGCGGCTGGTCTTGGTGCGCTGCTCGACGGGCAAACCGTGAGCGGTAGTGTGCCGCTGATTAATCTTCAACTGTTACTCACGCCGCTCGGCGCCGTCTGGCTGCTGACGCTTGGTGTCTGCGGTTTCTTTATCAGCCTCTATAACCTGGCGTGGCACCGCCATCAGGCGGTAAAAGCCAATGGCCTGTTGATTAACCTCCTGCTGGCGGCGGCGATCTGCGCGGTGAGCGCAGCCAACCTTGGCGCGCTGGTGGTAATGGCGGAGATCATGGCGCTCTGCGCGGTGTTCCTCACCGGGTGCAGCGCCTCCGGCAAACTCTGGTTCGCCCTCGGGCGTCTCGGCACGCTGCTGCTGGCGCTGCTCTGCTGGCTGCTGTGGCAGCGCTACCAGACCCTCAATTTCAGCGTGCTGAGCCTGCACCCGCTGAGCGGCGGCACCTGGCTGCTTGGCGTGATTGGTTTTGGCCTGCTGGCGGGGATTATCCCGCTGCACGCCTGGGTACCGCAGGCCCATGCCAACGCCCCGGCTCCGGCGGCGGCGCTCTTCTCCGCCGTGGTGATGAAAGTTGGCCTGTTCGGCATCCTGACGCTCTCTTTACTTGGCGGGCAACCGCCGCTGTGGTGGGGCGTGCTGCTGCTGGCGTTT
Source organism: Kosakonia sp. 1610 (assembly GCF_050435845.1). NCBI lineage: Bacteria > Pseudomonadati > Pseudomonadota > Gammaproteobacteria > Enterobacterales > Enterobacteriaceae > Kosakonia > Kosakonia sp. 1610. The sequence continues at coordinate 8,148 of NZ_JBNDKZ010000007.1, forward strand.
GGTCTGCTGACGGCGTTTGTCGGCGGGCTGTATGCGCTGATGGAGCACAACATTCAGCGGCTGCTGGCTTACCACACGCTGGAGAATATCGGCATTATCCTGCTCGGCCTTGGCGCGGGCATCACCGGGCTTGCGCTGCGCCAGCCTGCGCTGGTGGCGCTCGGGCTGGTCGGCGGTCTCTATCATCTTTTCAACCACAGCCTGTTTAAAAGCACGCTGTTTCTCGGTGCGGGCGCGCTCTGGTTTGCTACCGGTTTTCGCGATATCGAAAAACTGGGCGGCCTCGGTAAACGCATGCCGCTTATCTCGCTGGCGATGCTGGTTGGCCTGATGGCGATGGCCGCGCTGCCGCCGCTCAACGGTTTCGCCGGCGAGTGGGTGATCTACCAGGCCTTCTTCCGCTTAAGCGCCAGCGGCAATTTTCTTCTGCAAGTGATGGGGCCGCTGCTGGCGGTCGGGCTGGCAATTACCGGCGCGCTGGCGGTGATGTGCATGGCGAAAGTCTATGGCGTCACTTTTCTTGGCGCACCGCGCAGCGCGCAGGCGGAAAACCCGCGCCCGCTGCCGTGGCTGATGAGTGTAAGCGTAGCGGCGCTGGCGATCTGCTGTGTGATTGGCGGGGTTGCCGCGCCGTGGCTGCTGCCGCGCCTGTTCAGTGCCGTGCCGCTGCCGCTTGAAACGGCGAACACCGTGGTGTCGCAACCGATGATTGCCCTGCTGCTGATTGCCGCAACGCTGCTGCCGCTGGTGCTGCTCTTGCTGCTGAAGGGCGACCGTCTGCCGTCGCGCAGCAGGGGGGCGGCGTGGGTGTGTGGTTACGACCATGAAGCGTCGATGGTCATCACCGCCCACGGTTTTGCGATGCCGGTTAAAGCGGCCTTCGCGCCGATACTCGCGCTGCGAAAATGGCTGGAGCCAACGCTGTCGCTGCCCGTCTGGCGGGGCGACGCCGCGCCGCTGCTGTTTCGTCGCCTGGCGCTGATTGAGCTGGCGGTGCTGGTGGTTGTGGTGATTTCCCGAGGAGCCTGAAGATGAGTTTTCTGTTTGCTGTTGTACAGGCGCTGGTGCTGTTCGCCCTTGCGCCGCTGCTTTCCGGCATCAGCCGCGTGGCGCGTGCGCGTCTGCATAACCGGCGCGGGCCGGGCGTGCTGCAGGAGTATCGCGATCTGTTCAAACTGCTCGGGCGGCAGAGCATTGCCCCGGCGGCTTCCGGCTGGGTCTTTCGTCTGACGCCGCTGGTGATGGTTGGCGTGATGCTGACGGTGGCCACCGCGCTGCCGGTAGTGACAGTGGCCTCACCGATGCCGCTGCTCGGCGATCTGATTACCCTTATCTACCTCTTCGCCATTGCCCGCTTCTTCTTCGCCATCGCCGGGCTGGATACCGGTAGCCCCTTCACCGGGCTGGGTGCCAGCCGCGAAGCGATGCTCGGCGTGCTGGTGGAGCCGATCCTGCTGTTGGGCTTGTGGGTGGCGGCGCTGGTCGCCGGATCAACCCATATCACCCACATTACTGACACCGTTTATCACTGGCCGCTGCACGCCAGCCTGCCGCTGTTTCTTGCGCTCTGCGCCTGCGCCTTCGCCACCTTTATTGAGATGGGCAAGCTGCCGTTCGATCTGGCGGAAGCGGAGCAGGAGTTGCAGGAGGGGCCGCTCTCCGAGTACAGCGGCAGCGGCTTCGCCATCCTCAAGTGGGGCATCAGCCTGAAACAGCTGGTGGTGCTGCAACTGTTTGTCGGCGTCTTTTTACCCTGGGGGCAGATGACCGCCTTCAGCGTTGGCGGGCTGCTGCTGGCGCTGGTTGTCGCGCTGCTGAAACTGCTGCTCGGCGTACTGGTTATCGCCCTGTTTGAAAACAGCATGGCACGCCTGCGTTTTGTTGCCGCTTCGCGCGTCACCTGGGCCGGTTTCGGCGTCGCCTTCCTGGCCTTTGTCTCCTTGCTGGCGACCTATTAAGAGAGTTTATCTATGTCTGAAGAAAAGATCGGCCAACACTACCTTGCCGCGCTGCATGAGAAGTTCCCCGGCGTGGTGCTGGAGAGCGCATGGCAGACGAAGGATCAGCTGACCCTGACCATCAAAATCAACTACCTGCCGGAAGTGGTCGAGTTTCTCTACTACCAGCAGGGCGGCTGGCTGTCGGTGCTGTTTGGCAACGATGAGCGCAAGCTCAATGGCCACTTCGCCGTTTACTACGTGTTGTCGATGGAGCAGGGCGTCAAGTGCTGGATCACCGTGCGCGTCGAAGTGGATGCCCTGAAACCGGAGTACCCCTCCGTCACGCCGCGCGTGCCGGCGGCAGTATGGGGCGAGCGCGAAGTGCGCGATATGTATGGCCTGATCCCGGTAGGCCTGCCCGATGAGCGCCGTCTGGTGCTGCCCGACGACTGGCCGGATGAACTCTATCCGTTGCGCAAAGACAGCATGGATTACCGCCAGCGCCCCGCGCCAACCACCGATGCGGAAACCTACGAGTTCATCAACGAACTGGGCGATAAGAAGAACAATGTGGTGCCGATTGGCCCGCTGCACGTCACCTCTGATGAACCGGGCCATTTCCGCCTGTTCGTTGATGGCGAGAACATTATCGACGCCGATTACCGCATGTTCTATGTCCACCGCGGCATGGAAAAGCTGGCGGAGACCCGCATGGGTTACAACGAGGTGACCTTCCTGTCGGATCGTGTTTGCGGCATCTGCGGCTTTGCCCACAGCACCGCTTACACCACCTCGGTGGAGAACGCGATGGGCATTGTGGTGCCGGAGCGCGCGCAGATGATCCGCGCCATTTTGCTTGAGGTCGAGCGCCTGCACTCCAACCTGCTCAACCTCGGCCTGGCCTGCCACTTTGTCGGCTTTGACTCCGGCTTTATGCAGTTCTTCCGCGTGCGTGAAACCTCAATGAAGATGGCGGAAATTCTCACCGGGGCGCGTAAAACCTACGGCCTGAACCTGATTGGTGGTATCCGCCGCGACATGCTGAAGGATGAGATGATCCAGACCCGCCAGCTGGCGCAGCAGATGCGCCGCGATGTGCAGGAGCTGGTCGATATGCTGTTAAGCACGCCGAATATTGAGCAGCGCACGGTGGGGATTGGCCGCCTCGATCCGCAAATCGCCCGCGACTTTAGCAACGTTGGCCCGATGGTGCGCGCCAGCGGCCACGCTCGCGACACCCGCGCCGATCACCCGTTTGTTGGTTACGGCCTGCTGCCAATGACCGTCCACACCGAGCAGGGCTGCGATGTGATTTCGCGCCTGAAAGTGCGTATCAACGAAGTCTTTACCGCCCTGAATATGATTGATTTTGGTCTCGATAATCTGCCCGGCGGCCCGCTGATGGTGGAGGGCTTTACCTATATTCCGCACCGCTTTGCTCTTGGCTTTTCCGAAGCGCCGCGCGGGGATGATATCCACTGGAGCATGACCGGCGACAACCAGAAACTCTACCGCTGGCGCTGCCGCGCGGCGACCTACGCCAACTGGCCGACCCTGCGCTATATGCTGCGCGGCAATACCGTCTCTGACGCGCCGCTGATTATCGGCAGCCTCGATCCCTGTTACTCCTGCACCGACCGCATGACGGTGGTGGATGTACGCAAGAAAAAGAGCCAGGTGGTGCCCTACAAAGAGCTGGAGCGCTACAGCATTGAGCGTAAGCACTCGCCGCTGAAATAGAAGGAGCGTTGCAAGCCATGTTTACCTTTATCAAAAAAGTGATCAAAACCGGCGCGCCGACAAGCGACTATCCGCTGTCGCCGATGCCAGTTGATAAAAATTTTCGCGGTAAGCCGCAGCACAACCCGCAGCAGTGCATCGGCTGCGCGGCGTGCGTCAACGCCTGCCCCTCTAATGCGCTGACGGTAGAGACCGATCTTGCCACCGGCGAGCAGGCCTGGCAGTTTAATCTTGGGCGCTGCATCTTCTGCGCCCGCTGCGAAGAGGTCTGCCCGACGGCGGCGATTACCCTGTCGCAGGAGTATGAGCTGGCGGTGTGGAACAAGGCCGACTTTCTGCAACAGTCGCGCTTTGAGCTGTGCCAGTGCCGCGAATGCGCGCGCCCCTTTGCCGTACAAAAAGAGATCGATTACGCCATCGCGCTGCTGGCGCATAACGGCGACACCCGCGCCGAAGCGCACCGCGCCAGCTTTGAAACCTGCCCGGCCTGTAAACGCCAGCAGTGCCTGGTGCCAACCGACCGGATTGAATTGACCCGCCATATGAGAGAGGCCAGCTAATGAGCCAGCTTATTGGACCGCGCGACGCAGAGGGCATTCCGCTGCCGATGACGGTGGAGGAGTCCATCGCCAGCATGAAAGCCTCGCTGCTGAAGAAGATCAAACGCTCAGCCTACGTTTACCGCGTGGATTGCGGTGGCTGCAACGGTTGTGAAATCGAAATTTTCGCTACCCTTTCGCCGCTGTTCGATGCCGAACGCTTCGGTATCAAGGTAGTGCCGTCGCCACGTCACGCCGATATTTTGCTCTTTACCGGTGCGGTCACCCGCGCGATGCGCTCCCCGGCGTTACGCGCCTGGCAATCGGCGCCCGATCCGAAGATCTGCATCTCCTACGGTGCCTGCGGCAATAGCGGCGGGATCTTCCACGATCTCTACTGCGTCTGGGGCGGAACGGACAAGATCGTGCCGGTCGATGTCTATATTCCCGGCTGCCCGCCGACGCCTGCCGCCACGCTGTATGGCTTTGCGATGGCGCTCGGGCTGCTGGAGCAGAAAATTCACGCCCGCCTCCCCGGCGAGCAGGACGATCAACCGGCGGAGATCCTCCATCCGCAGATGGTGCAGCCGCTGCGGGTCAAAGTGGATCGCACCGCGCGTCGGCTGGCGGGTTATCGCTATGGCCGCCAGATTGCCGATGACTACCTGCGCCTGCGCACCCTCGGCGAGCATGAAGTGATGAACTGGCTGGCGCAGGAGAACGATCCGCGCCTGACGGAGATTGTCAGCCACCTTAACCAGGTGGTGCAGGAGGCGAAAATCTGATGGGCGAAACGGTGGTCTTTAGCCAGCTGCGGCGCAAATTTATCGACGAAAACGAGGCGACGCCGCCGCAGGCGCAGCAGGTGGTCTACTACAGTCTGGCTATTGGCCACCATCTTGGGGTGATCGACTGTCTGGAGGCGGCGCTCACCTGCTCGTGGGACGACTATCTGGCGTGGATTGCCACCCTTGAAGCGGGCAGCGAAGCGCGGCGAAAAATGGAAGGGGTGCCGCGCTATGGCGAAATTGTTATCGACAGTACGCATGTGATGCTGCTGGCGAACGCGTTTGACCGCGCGCTGGCGCAGCAAACCGCAACGCAGCAGGCGTGGAGCCGCGAGTTACTGTCGATGCTGCATGATATTTACCAGGAGAGCGCCATCTATCTGATGGTCAGGAGGTTACGTGACTGACGTTTTACTCTGTGTCGGCAACAGCATGATGGGCGATGATGGCGCAGGCCCGCTGCTGGCGGAGATGTGCGCCGCGAAACCTGCCGGAGAGTGGCGGGTGATTGATGGCGGTAGCGCGCCGGAGAATAATGTCGCCGCGATCCGTGATTTGCGCCCGGCACGGCTGTTGCTGGTCGATGCCACCGATATGGGGCTTAACCCTGGCGAGATCCGTGTGGTTAACCCGGACGACATCGCCGAGATGTTTATGATGACCACCCACAATATGCCGCTCAACTACCTGATCGATCAGCTGAAAGAGGATGTGGGCGAGGTGATTTTCCTCGGTATTCAGCCCGATATCGTCGGCTTTTACTACCCGATGACGCCGCCGGTGAAGGCGGCGGTAGAGACGATCTATCAGCGGCTTGAGGGCTGGCAAGGGCAGGGCGGTTTCGCCACCCTTTAACGGCGACGTTTCTCTGCGTACATCACTTTGCCGCTCTCCTCCAGCATGTCGCGCAGAGTGGTGTACTTCTCATCCTGCTCAATCACACCGTGAGAGTAGTTGATGTGATAGTTTTTGCCGCCGCTCACCTCCAGCGCGTCCATTCGCGTTTGCAGGTCGAAGAGGAAGGCATCGACATCGTGCTCGGCGCTGTTACTGAGCAGCACGGCAAACTCCCCGCCACCCATGCGCGCGGCGATATCCTGCTCCTGCAGGCATTTCGTCAGCGTGCTGGCGAAGGTTTTCACCACCGCATCCCCCTCTTTACTGCCCAGCACTTCATTGATCGACTTCAGGTTGTCGATGCTGAAATAGAGCAGGCTGAAGGGGGTGTTGTGCTCTTTCGACAAGGTGAAGCGCTTCTCGCCGGAGCGGTAAAAGCCGCGGCTGTTGGGCATGCCGGTCAGGGCATCGGTCATCGCCATACTGAGAATTAAAAACTCATCTTCGACGATGGCGGCGAAATCGAGCAGGGTGTTGATCTCCGCGCTGGAGAAGGGGCGCGGGTAGGTATCAATAATGCAGATGGTACCGGCAATGGCGCCATCCGGCAGACGCACCGGGCAACCGGCGTAGAAACGCACCCACGGCTCGCCGGTGACGAAGGGGTTATCGGCAAAGCGCGTATCCATCTGGGTATCTTTCACAATAAAGACGCCCTCTTCGAGAATGGCGTGGGCGCAGAAAGAGAGGTTACGCGGGGTTTCGTGGGTATCGATGCCGCCGCGAGAGAGCAGCCACTGGCGATCGCGATCGAGCAGGCTAATCACCGCAATCGGCACATCGAAGGTGGTTTTCGCCATGCGGGTTAAGCGGTCGAAGCGTTCGTCATCTTTTTTATCAAGCAGATCCATCATGTATAAAGAGTGCAGACGCTCTTTTTCGTTGACTGGCATAGCTGGAAAAATCATATGACATCCTCGATAGGGCCCGTTTTCTAAAGTGTAGACATTTCTTGTAACGATTGCGTTATATATCCGTGGCTTGAGGATGGGCTTTACCCTTCGCACAAAAGGTGCATTGCCGCCTTCAGACGCGCCGCCTACAATCGACTGACTTAACACACAGGAGCAATGCTATGTCTGAACTTTCGCTGACTTATCGTCTGGGCGACAACGAAGTGGGTCGTCTGGGTTATGGTGCAATGCAGCTCGCAGGCCCTGGCGTGTTTGGCCCGCCGGCCGACGAAGCGCGCGCGTTGCAGGTACTGCGCGATGCGGTGGCCGCCGGGGTGAATCATATTGATACCAGTGATTTTTACGGCCCGCACGTCACCAATAAATTGATTAAGCAGGCGCTGCATCCCTACCCGGATAACCTGACGATTGTCACCAAAGTCGGCGCGCGCCGCGATGAGAAAGCCAACTGGCTGCCCGCTTTTAGTGATGAAGAGCTGACCCGCGCGGTGGAAGATAACCTGCGCAATCTCGGGCTTGATGTGCTGGATGTGGTGAACCTGCGCGCGATGTTTAGTGCCCACGGCCCGGCGGAAGGGTCGCTGGAGGCGCCGCTGGAGACCTTAATTAAGCTGAAAGATCGCGGCTTGATTCGCCATATTGGCCTCAGCAACGTGACGGCGAAACAGGTGGCGGATGCGCAGAAGATGACGCCCATCGTCTGCGTGCAGAATCTCTATAACGTGGCAAACCGCCAGGACGACGCGCTGATTGATAGTCTGAATGAGCAGGGCATCGCCTTTGTGCCGTTCTTCCCACTTGGCGGTTTTTCACCGCTGCAATCGAGCGAGCTGAATGCGGTAGCGGCGGAGCTTGATGCAACGCCAATGCAGGTGGCGCTGGCGTGGTTGTTACAGCGTTCGCCCAATATTTTGCTGATCCCGGGCACCTCCTCTCCGCAGCATCTGCAGGAGAACCTCGCCAGCGCGAAGCTGGTGTTGCCGCGCGAGGCGCTGGAGACGTTAAACAGCATCGGCGCGTAGCGCGCCAGGCATTGCCGGATGGCGGCTCCCGCCTTATCCGGCCTACAAAACTCTCAACCGGTTCGGTTTACGTAGGCCTGATAAGCGCAGCGCCATCAGGCATTAATCTGCTGCATTGCCGGATGGCGGCTTTGCCTTATCCGGCCTACAAAAAATCAGGCATTAGCCAACTTTAACCACCGACTCGCGGCACACCAACTCGCCCTGATGGGCGCGCGGGGGCGTTTCGTCCGGCAATAAAAGGATCGCCACCGCGTGGCGGATCATCTCATCCATCGGCACATGCAGGGTGGTGAGCGCCGGGTTGTAATATTTGCCAATCACCGAATCATCGAACCCGGCAAGGGAAACATCCTCCGGCAGGCGCAGCCCGGCCTCCTGACACGCTTTCGCCACGCCAATCGCCATATCGTCATTCCCCGCCAGCACACAGCTGAACGGCACATTGCGCGCCAGCAGCTCGCGCCCGGCCTCATAACCGCTGTCGGTGCTCCAACTGCCGCGCACCAGCAACTGTGGGTCCGGCTCGATTCCGGCGTTGCGCAGCGCCTGGTGATACCCCGCCAGACGGCTGTCGCCGGTGGGCGAACCCTCGGAACCGGCGACAAAGGCAATACGCGTATGCCCCTGCGCCAGCAGATACGCCACCATCCTTTCACTGCTCTGCTGGTGGTCAACAAACACGCACTGGCTGCGGTTGCGGCTCAGTTCGCGGTTAATCACCACAATCGGCGTCTCGCTGGTATCAATAATCTCGTCCAGCTCGTCGACCGTCAGGTATTTCGGGTAGATGAGGATCGCTTCACAGCGCAGCGACAGCAGGAGGTCGATAGCGTCGCGCTCCTCTTGAGCGCTGTGTTTTCCGTCCGCCAGTACCAGCTGACGACCGTGCATTTCGCTGTCGGTCGCCGCGTGGTAAATCATGCTGGAGAAGAACGGGCCGTTGTAGAGCCCGTTAGTGATCACCAGACCGACGGAGTTGGTTTTGTTATTGGCAAGGTTGCGCGCCAGTTGGTTTGGCTTGTAACCCGTTTCGTCAATCGCCTGCATAATGCGGGCTTTAACCTCTTCGCGGACAAAGACTTTGCCGTTCAGCGCGCGCGATACCGTCGCTTTGGAGACGCCAGCCAGCCGTGCGACATCCAGTATCGTTACCATTCTTCATCCTCGCTCGTGTTATCTCTCTTGTCAGGCCAGCGACATCAGCGGCGCTCCCGCCGTGACGGCGCCTTGTGACTGATGGTGAGTAAGCGTGAACTCATCGCTGTTCACCACCAGCACCGGCGTTGTTAAATCATACCCGGCCTGCTCAATTTTCGCCTTATCGAATGCCAGCAGAGGCGTGCCTGCTGTCACCCGGTCGCCCTCTTTCACCAGCGGCGTAAAGTATTGCCCCTGTAAATTAACGGTATTCAGGCCAACATGGATCAGTAATTCTGCGCCATTGTCACAGATCAGGCCGATAGCGTGATGGGAGTCAATTAATGTCGCAACCTGCGCATCGCACGGCGCAACCACTTTTCCCTCGGCGGGGACAATCGCGATGCCATCGCCCAGCACTTTGCCGGCAAACGCTTCATCTTTCACGCTCTCCAGCGCAATCACTTCGCCTTTGATTGGGCTGAGCATTTGCAGTGTGCCAACGGTAACTGTCGCTGGTTTCTGCTCTGCGGGCGTCTCTTCAACCGGATCGTCAAAGCCAACAAACTGCACCATCACTACGGTCAGCACAATCGCCGTCCCGGCACCGGCCAGTTCGCCAATAAAGGACATCGGCGCATCGGGGCTGATGGCGTTCACCAGCGTAAAGAGGCCCGGCAGCGCGGCATAAGCATAATAGAGGCTGCCAAACAGGCTGGCGACCACTGCGCCGATGGCACCGCCAATACAGCCGCAGATAAAGGGCTTTTTAAAGCGCAGCGTAACGCCGTAAATCGCCGGTTCGGTAATACCAAAAATAGCGGTGACGCCCGCCGACAGCGAGGTGGCTTTCAGCTGTTTGTTACGGCTTTTGATAAACACGCCGAAGACTGCTGCCATCTGACCAATCACCGCGATGGTCTGGTAAGCCTGGAAGGAGTCATACCCCTGGGTGTCGAAGTTGGCCATGATCACCGGCGTAATACCCCAGTGAACGCCAAAAATCACAATCACCTGCCAGACGCCGCCAATAATCGCGGCTGCCAGCGCCGGAGCGGCATGGAACAGGGCGTTGTAGCCATTTGCCACGCCAATCGCCGCCCAACTGGTCAGCGGCCCAATCACAATCAGCGTCAGCGGCACAATCACTACAAAGCAGATAAGCGGCGTAAAGAGCGGGCTTACCACCTCCGGCAGCCATTTTTCCACCCGGCGCTCAAACCACGACAGCGCCCAGACGAGGAACAGCGGCGGCAGCACCGACGAGGTATAAACCGTTTCCGCCAGCGGGAAGAAGAGGAACTTCACTTCGTTACCGGCGGCGATTTTGCCCGCCAGCGCCGTCCACTCGGGGTTGATCAGCGCACAGCAGCAGAGCACGGCAATAAACGGGTTGCACTTAAAGTGGCGCGCGGCGGTGATGGCAATAAACACCGGCAGGAAGGCAAACGGTGTCCAGGACATAAAGTTGAGCACCGCAAAGGTGCCGGTGGATTTGATATCCGCATCCGCAAGGCCGAGCAGGATCAACAAACCCTGTAAAATCCCGGCGGCGGCAAGAATATAGACGATGGGGGCAAACACCGCCGACATGGTGGCGATCACCGCATCGAGCCAGCGCGTTTTGGGTGGCGGCGCGTCATCCCCGCGCTCTTTCACCATGCCGCTCAGGGCGTTAAAAACATCGGCGACGTGGGTGCCAATCACCACCTGGAACTGACCGCCGCTCTCAACGACCGCAATGACGCCGGGCAAACTCTGCACGTTGTTTTTCGCCGTGGCGGGCGTTTCATTGAGGACAAGGCGCAGTCGTGTGGCGCAGCGGGAGAAGTTGCTGATGTTCTCTTCACCGCCGACCTCCCGCAGGATATCGCTCGCTAACTTATTGTAATCCCTGATAACGGCCATTTTTATTTACCTTTTATTATCGGAAACTGAGTAGGTGTAACTGGGTGAAACCGGTTTCATGCTAGCCTGGTGACGCTCTGCCGCAACCGGTTTCATGGAAAAGTGCGAACTTAATCACTCCTAAAAAAGAGGGGGTACGGCGACATTTCGTTGCCGGGCGAAGCATCGCGTTGGGCGCTGCATAACACTGGCGAGACGGAACAGTAGAGGGAGTGACCTATGATCGCAGTGTTATTTGAAGCGGATATTGCGCCTGGCGAGCAGCCGCGCTATTTACAGCTTGCCGCAGAGTTGAAGCCGCAGCTGGCGGAGATTGACGGCTTTATCACCATCGAGCGCTTTCAGAGCCTGAGCACGGAGGGGAAGATTTTGTCCCTCTCCTGGTGGCGCGATGAGGCAGCGGTGATCGCCTGGAAGCAAAACATCCTGCACCAGGCCGCGCAAGCAGAAGGGCAGCGCACCATCTTTTCGTTCTACCGCATTCGCGTCGCGCAGGTGCTTCGCGACTACACCTCGACCGACAGGAGAGCCTGATATGTACGATCTTCACGTGGTGCTGGATAACGCGCCCGGCGCGCTGGCGGCGCTTGGCGAAACGCTGGGTCGCAATGGCGTCGGCCTTGAGGGCGGCGGCGTGTTTACCGTCAACGCGCAGTGCCATGCTCACTTTCTGGTGGAAGAGGGGGAGCGCGCAGGGCAGGTGTTGAAGGCCGCAGGCTTTACGCTGCAAAGCGTGCGAAAGCCGCTTATCCGCAAATTGAAGCAGGAGAGGCCGGGCGAGCTGGGTGCAATTGCGCGCGCGCTGGCAAACGCCGGGATCAACATTGAGGTGCAGTACAGCGATCACGATAATCGCTTGATCCTGCTCACCGATAATGATCCACTGGCGCACGAGGTGACACAACATTGGGACGTATCGAAAGTATGAGTTTACCTGCCGACAATTCACCGCCAGTGCTGGAAACAGCCCTTGCCGCCATCGCCAGCGCCATGGCGGAGCCGTCGCGCGCGCGGATGCTCTGTGCGCTGATGGATGGGCGGGCGTGGACCGCAACGGAACTCTGCGCAGTGGTTGATATCGCCGCGTCAACGGCCAGCGCGCACTTAACTAAGTTGCTAAACAGTGGGCTATTGGTCTGCGTCTCACAGGGGCGACATCGCTACTACCGGCTGGCGGGCAGCGATGTCGCCGGGCTGCTGGAAAATATGATGGGTGTCTCGATGCGCGGCGCCAAAGCGCCCGTCACCCGCACGCCGCTGGCGCTACGCCGGGCGCGTACCTGTTACGATCACCTCGCCGGTGAGATCGCCGTTGGCATTTACAGCGTGATGCAGCGAGATGGGTGGATCACCGACGCGGGTGATGCGGTAACCGAAACCGGCAGGCGCGAGCTTGCAAAACTCGGCGTAGCGCTCGACCCGAACACCCGTCGCAAACCTTGTAGCGCTTGCCTCGACTGGAGCGAGCGCCGCTTTCATCTCGGCGGCGATGCCGGCGCCGCGCTGCTTGTCGCCTTCGAACAGCGCGGCTGGCTGCAGCGCACGCCGGGCTACCGCGAAGTGACGATTACCGAAGAGGGAAGAAGCGCACTGTTTAGGGTGTTTGGTGTGCAAGGATGAGAAGAAAAATGTCGGTACGCTTGTGAAATAACCAACGATATCTTGCTTACATAGCTTGCAGGCTATAATTTTTTCCCATAGCAAAAAAGCTATGAGGGAACGGGGTTTTAACGAGAAGCGGTTTTATAAAGAGATGATTAAAATTGCCGACGCAGAGTTCAGCAAGCATATGCGAAATAAGGAGTTATTATGGCAACCTTAGACGAACTATTAGCTAAACGAAGCCCTGAAAGTCTGGCGCGCATTGAAGAGCGGGTTGATGAGTTGCGTCGCAGCATTGTGTTAAGCCAGCTTCGTGAAGAGTTGAACATTTCCCAGACCGAGCTTGCCAGCCTGATGGGGGTGAAGCAGCCAACGCTTGCCAAAATAGAGCAGCCGGGCAACGATCCGCGTCTCTCAACCCTTAAACGCTACGTTGCGGCGCTGGGCGGCGAGTTAACCATTGATATTACGTTGCCCACCGGTAAACGGGTGGCATTTCAGATCTGAGGCTGCCGCGCTATACCGCATATGGCTTCCCGGTGGACTGTTGCAACATATCCAGCCACCAACCACGATGCTGGCCTTGGCTTTAACCGCCTCGAATGCCCCATCCGCGCCCAAAGTCGTCGCGTGTGTAGGCCGGATAAGGCAAAGCCGCCATCCGGCATGGCAGCAGATTGCTGCCTGATGGCGCTGCGCTTATCAGGCCTACGCAACCCAAATCGTCTGTAGGCCGGATAAGGCATATCCCTCTCTTTGGTGTGCAAAGCGCTGCGCAGTAAGGTTATGTCTCGTTTTAAAGCAAGGAAGGCTCAATGCGTATCAGTGGCGTGACAACATTACTCGTAATCCTTTTTCTCAGCGCACCCGCGATAGCGGAGCCCAAACAGCAAGCCTCTGAGCTGGTGAAAAAATACACGCTGTCAGAGGATGCGGATAAACCTGCCGTGTTAGAGGATTTCGACAAGCTCGCGCGCAAAAATTCCGAAAACGTGAATGTTATTCGCAGTTATACCAGCCTGCTTGCTTCCAGAGGCGACTATCAGAAATCGCTCACTTATCTTGAGCCTGTTAACAGATCTAACGCTAATCCATCATTATTGCTGCAAGAGTGCATGCTCAAAGAGCGTCTGGGTAAAAAAGAGGATGCGTGCTATCAACGTGTAATCAGCGAATCGGAAAGTAATCATATTGAAAATACGGATTATCTGATGGCGCTGTTTTTTACCAACGACGATAAATTTCTGGCGGTTAAGCAGCGTTTATTAACAAAAAATCCGGCGCTAAGTGATGATTTCACTCTCTTCTCACAGGATAAACGCAGTGTTCTGATGGCGATTTACCCGTAAGAGAATAAATATGAGCTCAGCCACTGGGCCCAAAATTAGTTATCACTAAATATTTCTGTATTACCGTTATTATCCCGAACGGCAAAGCCTACAGAGAATATGCGTGAAGAGGGGATTATCGCTTTCTCTCTTTTTTCGTCTGAGTCGAGGTAGACGGTGAAGTTATAGAAGTACCCTTTTTCAAACTTATAGCCATAAGTCGGCATGCAACTGTCAGAGCTGGCCGCTGTATCGTTGATATCATATTTTTCAAGCGCATTTTGCGGATTCCCGACTTCTAAGATTTTGACAATCGCCACTTTTTCATCGCCTTCGGGTTGAACAAGAACACAAACATTATTCGCGACGGTAACAGCCTTAGCCCGTAGCTGCGGAGGCTGTGGGTTCTGATGGCAGGCTGCAAGCGATAATACTAACAGGCTTACTAACACCATTTTTTTCATCGGCTATTACCTTTGGTTTAAAAAGTGTGAAAGAACATATTCGTATTCTGGCAGGACAGTCTTATTTGTTACACCCCTGAAATTGATAAGGCGTACGTTTTTAATCCATCTGGAATACCCTAGTTTTCGAAGCAACTAATAATCAGCAATGATGGATGCTTGCTGTTCCATCGTATAGTGATGGAGCAACCTCTTACCATCAAGGCGGTACGTGTAATCAGCAACTCCGCTAAAAAGGCCGCTCAACCTTACCCACATACCTTTCTGGTGCTGCCAGACATGAGCCATTTCATGTATGAAAGTATGCTGAGATTCATCATTTCCTCGTGAGAAGTCGGATAAATAACCCTCTTTTCGAAACCACAGCTCTCCATTGGGGGCCATTGCATAAGCAGGATCTTGTAATCCGAATGGAAAGTAACTGTCACAATGTACTTTTACGTCGTTATAAAAAATTGAATTGCCATATATAGAGCGTGCCAGCACAATTTCCCCACATGTTAACGCTCTTTCAAAGCCTTCCCTGGTTTCCATCTTTATACTCTCGGTTGTTACAAATTGCCTAAATAATCGCATTTTTTGTGCGGGTATGGTCAGAGTCAAAATCTCAAAGTATTCGATGAAAAAGTCGCAAAATTAAAAAAGCTCCTGCCTTTACAGAATCGCGCACCGTCACCTCCTTCCCGAAAACACCAACATCTTTAACAGCCCCCGAACGCCGCCCGTCGTCTTCGTAGGCCGGATAAGGCGCAGCCGCCATCCGGCAAGAAACCGCGCCCGCTCAGGGTAAAAATGGTCGTCCGATTTTCGGTTGTGCGTGTATGGCTCTAAACGTCAGACTCGGCTCAACAACAACACCGGAGACGACCATGACGTTCAATGACCTTCATCAACAACCTTGCCCTTTACTGTTAGCTAACGTCTGGGATGCAAGCAGTGCCCAGGCG
Organism: Kosakonia sp. 1610; assembly: GCF_050435845.1. NCBI lineage: Bacteria > Pseudomonadati > Pseudomonadota > Gammaproteobacteria > Enterobacterales > Enterobacteriaceae > Kosakonia > Kosakonia sp. 1610. The sequence goes on from NZ_JBNDKZ010000007.1 coordinate 23,377, forward strand.
GCGGAGCGGGCGGGCTATGCGGCATTAGGCACTTCAAGTGCCGCTATCGCCGCACAGTTCGGCTATGCCGATGGCGAAGCAATGCCCTTCGCACACCTGCTCTTTATAGTCGAGCGCATTCGCGCCGTAAGCGACTTACCATTAAGTGTCGATCTGGAAGCGGGTTATGGCCGCTCTGCCGAAGAGATTGCGCAAAATATCCAGCAGTTAATCGCACTGGGCGTGGTCGGTATCAATCTGGAAGATAGCCAGGTGGTCAACGGCAGACGATCTCTGGTTGATCCCCTACTTTTCGCGCGTCAGTTGCAAACCCTCGTCGGCCTGCTGCCCGCGGGTTTCTTTTTCAATATCCGTACCGATACCTTTCTGCTTGGGGGAGATGATACCCTGCAGGAAACGCTGCGGCGCGGCGAACTGTATGCGGACCACGGTGCAAATGGGTTGTTTGTGCCGGGGGTAAAACAGGACACGGATATCATCACCATTGCCGGACAGGTTGCGCTGCCGCTCAATGTGATGGCCTTACCAGGGCTGGCTGATATTGCTGCACTCTCACGCTGGGGTGTGCGGCGGATATCAACAGGAAATTTCCTGCATCAAGCGATACAGGCCCGGCTAAAAACGTTACTCTCAGGCATTCAGCGGAAGCAGGTTTTTGAGGAGATTTTCTGCGATGAAAATCAGTGATCCTGTTCAATGCGCGAACTGGTATCAGGCGCTGCTTGACCGCGCCTCGGAGTACACGGGCGTGTTCTTCGTCGGCGTGAAAACCACCGGTGTGTTCTGCATCTCTGTCTGCCGGGCGCGTAAGCCGAAGCGAGAGAATGTCGAATTTTATAGCGATATGAAATCGGCGCTGGATGCGGGTTTCCGGCCGTGCAAAGTGTGCCGACCAACAGAAAATGCCTGCTCTGCGCCAGACTTTATTGAGCAGGCGGTTACGCTGGTGCGTAATAACCTCAAATCCCGCATCAGTGATACGCAACTGCGTGAACGGAATATCAGTCCGGAGCGTGTCAGGCGCTGGTTTTTACAACACCACGGCATGACGTTTCAGGCTTTTCAGCGGATGATGCGCGTCAACGTTGCGTTGCAGGAGCTTAAAGGTGGTCGCAGCGCCACCGATGTGGCTTTCGACAGTGGGTATGAATCGCTGAGCGGGTTCGGTTACACCTATAAAAAACTCACCGGTGCCGCGCCGAGCGAAGGGCGGCAGACCATCATGATCCACCGCTTCACGACGCCGCTGGGTCCAATGTTTGTCTGCGCTACCGCGCGCGGGGTTTGCCTGCTTGAGTTTGTCGACAGACGTATGCTTGAAACCGAGTTCAGCGATCTGCAACGGTTGCTTAACGCCCGCATTCTCGCCGGAGAGAATGAGCATACGCGGCAGGCCGAAAAGGAGATAAGCGACTATTTTGCGGGTCATCGCCGCCATTTTGATATGGCATTAGATCTGCCGGGCAGCGCCTTTCAGCGCCTCGTCTGGCAAGGTTTGCAGGATGTGCCGTATGGTCATACAACGCACTATCAATGCCTTGCCGAGCGTATCGCTAAACCGCTGGCGGTGAGGGCGGTCGCGGCGGCGAATGGTGCCAACCGGGTGGCAATAGTCATCCCATGCCACCGTATTATCGGTAAAAATGGCACCATGACCGGCTATGGCGGCGGCATTGCCCGCAAAAAGTGGTTAATTGAGCATGAGGCGCGCCACGCGCTTAACCTGGCCGGATAGCGCAAGGCGCATCAACCTCTTACGAATGCTCCGTTATCGCCTGCGCGGCGCAGATCAGCGCCAGATGGCTCAACCCCTGCGGCAGGTTGCCGCTCCATTTTCCGGTGCGCACGTCGAACATCTCGTTGAAGGTTTCGACGTTGCCTTTATCGCATATGCACTCAAGGATCTCCTCCATCGCTGTTTTCGCGCAGTCGATTTCACCCATTGCCGCCCACGCTTCCGCCAGCCAGAACGAACAGGCGACAAAGGTGTTTTCCTCCTCCTGCACGCCGCTGTAACGGTAGGTCATGGCGCAGCCGTCGCCCAACTCTTCGCGGATGGCGCGGTAGGTGGATAACATGCGCTGCGGATTAACGCTGTTGCCATAGCGGTGCACCAGCGCCAGCGACGCGTCGAGGCGATCCTCGCTTTGCGGATAAAAGAGGTAGGCCTGTTTGCGCTCAGACCAGCAGTGCTCCTCAACCCAGTCACGAATGCGGTCGCGTTCGCGCTCCCAGCGGCCTACCCAGGTCGGCTCAATATGCTTCTCGCGCGCCATCTCGACCGCGCGGTCGAGGGCCAGCCAGCAGGCCATTTTGGAGTGGGTATAGTGCTGGTGCTCGGGCAGTTCCCAGATGCCGCAATCCTTTTGCCGCCAGTGATCGGCGCAGCAGTTCGCCAGCTCGCCCAGTAAACGTGACGTGCGCAGATCCAGCACATGTCCGGCGTTAACAAACAGCTGCGCCGTCGCCAGCATGTCGCCATACATACTCAGTTGCAGCTGATCGCGGGCGTTATTGCCGACGCGCACCGGGCGCGAATCTTTATAGCCCCGCAGCGGCGGATAGGTCTCGGCGGGCACCGCTTCGCCCTCCAGCGTATAGCAAGCATGGAGCTGCACACCGTGGCGAATAATCGTTTTTGATAACCATGAGAAGGCGGCTTTGCACTCCTCCAGCGCGCCGAGAAAGGCGAAGGCTTTAATGATCAGGCAGGCATCGCGCACCCAGGCATAGCGGTAGTCATAATTTTTCTCTTTGCCGACCCCTTCCGGGATCGACGTCGTTGCCGCTGCGGCAAGGGCACCGGTCGGCGAATACCAGAGAAACTTCAGCGCCAGCGCCGAACGCCCGACATGATTTTCATACGCCCCGCGGTAGCTGAGGCTTTTTGACCAGTCGACCCACGCGGTGTGGCTGGTCTCAATCCGCTCATCAATCGCCGCGAGATCCGGCACCGCCAGCGGCTCCTTCTCCGTCACCAGCAGCGCCACCAGCGTGCGGCTCTCGGGCGAGGTGGTAAAGGCGCCGTGGATCTGCTCATCATCAACATCGACGATCGCCACATCCTCGCTGGTGCGCAGCATCGCCATCAGATCGGCAATATGGTAGACGTTGCCGTGAGCTGTCTCATTAAGCCACGGCGAGCAGGTTTCTGCCCGCGTGCCAAAGCGCAGGGAGAGCTTCATTTTCACCTCTCCCTCAATTCCTTCAACGCGCCGCGCCAGTTCGCTCCACGGCAGGCGGCCCGCCAGCGTGCTGTTAATCGATTCGGTGATGAGCACTTTGCCGCTGTCGGTGGTAAAGGTGGTTTCCAGCACGTTGCTGTCATCGCGATAGCGCCGCGTCACGCTGTAGGGCGCATCTGGCTCAAGCTGAAAAAAACCGCCGATATCGGGGTCGAGCAGGCGGTCAAACAGCGGGGCCGAATCAAGATTGGGCGCGCACCACCAGTCAATCGAGCCATCCGGCGCAATCAGCGCCACGGAGCGGCCTTCGCCGATAGCCGCATAATCGCCCGCCTCGACAAAGCCATTTTCCCGCACGGGAGAGGTGTATTGCGCGTTCTTCACGGTCTGTTGTGTCCTGTTGAGAGGAGGGGAGAAACGGACGTGGCCGCCGGGCGGCGACCACGAGATGCAGGATTGTGGCAATCCTTACAATGTGCCGGTACCCCCGTCGGAGCACCATACCTGGCCGGAGCTGTAGCTGCTTTCCGGCGACGCCATCGTGACGTACAGCGGCGCAATCTCAACCGGCTGGCCTGGGCGTTTCAGCGGTGCGCTGGCACCAAACTGCTGCACTTTCTCCTGCGGCTGACCGCCACTTGATTGCAGCGGTGTCCAGTAAGGACCCGGTGCAACGGCATTGACGCGAATCCCTTTCTCGCCCAGCTGCTGCGCCAGGGATTTGGTAAAGGCGACAATCGAGGCTTTGGTCTGCGCGTAATCAAGCAGGATCGGGCTTGGCTGGTAGGCCTGCACCGAAGAGGTGTTGATAATGCTCGCGCCTTCCGGCAGGTGTTTCACCGCCGCTTTAGTGATCCAGAACATCGCGTAGACGTTGGTCTTAAAGGTGGCGTCGAAATCTTCCGTCGACAGGGTGAGGATCGATTCGTTGAACTGCTGGCGACCGGCGTTGTTAACCAGAATATCCAGCCCGCCAAGGCCTTTAACGGCTTCCTCTACCAGCTGCTGGCAGAAGGCTTCGGAGCGGATATCGCCCGGAATGGCAATCGCTTTGCGGCCTTCCGCTTCAATCAGTTTGATCACTTCTGCCGCATCGGACTCCTCTTCCGGCAGATAGTTAATCGCCACGTCGGCCCCTTCACGGGCATAGGCGATGGCGACAGCGCGACCAATACCAGAGTCACCCCCGGTGATCAGCGCTTTACGTCCGGTCAAACGGCCAGAACCGCGATAGCTGGTTTCGCCATGATCCGGCACCGGGATCATCTTGCTGGCAAGGCCAGGCGGCGTTTGCGGTTGCTCGGCAAAAGGAGGGGTCGGGTAGTGCGGCGCTAAAGGTCGTTTAGTGTTTTGCTCTGCCATGCTTGCTCCTTAAACGTTATGTAGACACGTGTTTAAACCTGGCATAGATGTGAGCGTTGTCACGTTACGGGCAGGAAAACCAGGAATATGTGAAATAAAACGGCAGCGAAAAGCGGTGTTTTCGCTGCCGTCAGGATCAGTCGAGATCCGCGCCGTTGCTGGCGATCACCTTCTTATACCACCAGAAGGATTTCTTGCGGCTGCGCGCCAGCGTGCCGTTGCCCTGGTCATCGCGGTCGACATAGACAAAGCCGTAGCGTTTGCTCATCTCACCGGTGGAGGCCGCCACCAGATCGATGCAGCCCCAGCTGGTATAACCCATCACCGGAATGCCATCTTCAATCGCATCGCCCATCGCGCGGATATGTTCGCGCAGGTAGCTAATGCGGTAATCGTCGTTGATCTCGCCGTTGGCATCGACCTCATCTTTCGCCCCCAGCCCGTTCTCCACCAAAAAGAGCGGCTTCTGATAGCGGTCATACATCATGTTCATGGTGATGCGCAGGCCAAGGGGATCGATGCCCCAGCCCCATTCGCTCACCTCAACATGCGGGTTGCGCAGGGATTTGACGATATTCGCCGCGCTGGTGTTGGCGGCATTCATCTCTGCCGAGGCGCAGCGCGAGGCGTAGTAGCTAAAGGAGACAAAATCGACGGTGTTTTTCAGGATGTCGTCATCGCCTGCTTCTTTAACAATCTGCACCCCTTTTTCGCGGAATACGCGGGCGGAGTAGGCCGGGTAGCTGCCGCGCGCCTGCACATCGATAAAGAAGAGGTTTTCGCGATCCTTCTCCAGCGCCGTCCAGACATCGGCCGGTTTGCAGGAGTAGGGGTAGAAGTTACCGCCCGCCAGCATGCAGCCCACCTGGTTTTGCGGGTTCACCTCATGGGCGATTTTGGTCGCCAGCGCGCTGGCAATCAGCTCATGGTGCGCGGCCTGGTACTTCACCTGATCCTGGTTTTCACCCTCTTCGAACACCAGCCCGGCACCGGAGAAGGGGCTGTGCAGCATGATGTTGATTTCGTTGAAGGTAAGCCAGTACTTCACCAGCCCGTCGAAGGCTTCAAAACAGGTGCGCGCATAGCGGGTGAAAAACTCCACCATTTTGCGGTTGCGCCAGGATCCATACTCCGTCACCAGGTGCATCGGCACATCGAAGTGGCACAGCGTCACCAGCGGTTCGATATTGTACTTTTTGCACTCGGCAAACACCGCGCGATAGAAGGCGATCCCCTCTTCATTCGGCGTTAATTCGTCGCCTTTCGGGTAGAGACGGCTCCAGGCAATCGAGGTGCGGAACACCGTAAAGCCCATCTCCGCCATCAGCGCAATATCCTCTTTGTAGCGATGGTAAAAATCGATCGCCTCATGGCTGGGATAGTACTCATCGTCGCGCAGGGCAAAGCGCTTCTCCTGCCCCAGTTTCACCGCCAGACGGTTCGCGCCGTGCGGGATCATATCGACGGTGGTCAGCCCCTTGCCGCCCTCCAGATATCCCCCTTCCGACTGGTTGGCGGCCAGTGCGCCGCCCCATAAAAATCCTTGCGGAAAAACAGCCATGCGTTACCTCGCTCTATTAATCAGGCTTGTGCTTCTTTTACCGTTACCGGCTGCGCCATCGGTGCGTTTTTCTCCGCTTCGACCGGAATATCCTCAAAGCCGAGCAGCAGCGTCAGCACAAACGACAGCACTACCGCCAGCGCCATCACGCCAAACACCCAGACAATGGTCATCGGGTTTGCCGGATCGAAGAACTGCACGCTGGTAAATAACCCCGGTGCCGCCATCGAGTGGCTGGCGAGCCCGGCGATACCGGCGACCGCGCCGCAGATAAAGCCGCTGATGAGGCTGGCGATCAGCGGGCGTTTCAGGCGAACCGCCACGCCGTAGAGCGCCGGTTCGGAGATGCCGGCGAGGATCGCCGAGGCCGCCGCCGCCATCGCCGTCTGGCGCAGTTCCGGGTTTTTCGTTTTCCATGCCACCGCCAGCGACGAGCCGCCAAGGGAGAGGTTCGCACCGATTTCCGACGGCATCACCATCCCCTCTTTGCCCGTCTCGGCAATGGTCTGAATGATAGTGGGTGTAAAGACGCGGTGCATACCGGTCATTACCAGCAGCGGCCACAGCGCGCCCATAATGGCAACGGAGAGCCAGCCGAGATAGCCGTGAATGGTGTAAACCAGCGCGGAGATGGCGCTACCGATCCAGATGCCGAGCGGGCCAATCAACACAATCGCCAGCGGCGCGGCAATCAGCACAATCAGCATCGGCTTGAGGAAGTTTTTCGTTACCGCCGGGGTGATGCGATCGACCCAGCGCTCAATGTAGGAGAGGCACCAGGTCATCACCAGCGCCGGGATCACCGTGTAGGTATATTTCACCGCGGTCACCGGGATCAGCGCGAACTCGACGTGCTCGCCCTGTGCCGCTTTCGCCATCAGCTCAATAAAGCTCGGGTGCACCAGCACACCGGCGATGGCGATCGCCAGCGACATGTTGGTTTTGAATTTTACCGCCGCCGAGGCAGCGACCATCAGCGGCAGGAAGAAGAAGGCCCCGTCGCCAATCACCGTCAGGATGGTCAGGGTAGAGGAGCCTTTGGGCAGTGCGCCGGACATCTCCAGCACCATCGCCAGCAGTTTGACCATCGAGCCGCCGATAATCGCCGGGATCAGTGGAGACATGGTGCCAATCAGCGCATCGAGAATGCCCGCGCCGATGCGGCGCAAGGTGAGTTTTTGTTTGGTCTGCGTCTCGACGGGCTGCATATCCTGCGGCAGCAGGCTGACCACTTCACGAAACGCCTGCGAAACCGTATTACCGATAATCACCTGGCACTGGTTGTCGTTGCGTACCACGCCCATCACGCCGCTGATGCTTTTCAGCGTCGCGCTGTCGATGCGCGTTTCATCTTTCACCACGAAGCGCAGGCGCGTCATGCAGTGCGTTACGGCGGCAATGTTATCGACACCGCCCAGCGCATCTACCACCGAGTGGGCAAGCGCCGCATAGTTCTTAGCCATTGTTTTTTTATCCTGTTTAATCAATAGGGTAATGACTTATCGCACGCCCAGGCGGCGATGAAACATGAAATAGGTAACCGGTTCCACAAAATCATGATGAGTTTATGTGAGGGAAACAAGACCTAAAAATAAGCACTTTTTCAAAGCGTGACCGAGATCACCGGATAATCACAAACGCGCGCTTTTTGCCGGATGGTTAACTGTTTCAATACGCCTCGTGGCTGAAGTACACTTCGCCACAGGACATTTGCAGGAGCAGGACAGATGGCGACAATGCAGGAGGTGGCGAAGCGGGCAGGGGTGTCGAAAGCCACGGTTTCACGCGTATTGACGGGTAAAGGCTATGTCAGCGAAGAGACAAAAAACCGCGTCTTTCAGGCGATTAGCGAGAGCGGCTACCGGCCAAACTTACTGGCGCGCAGCCTTGCCAGCAGCACCACCCAGACGCTGGGATTAGTGGTTACCAACACCCTTTACCACGGCGTCTACTTCAGCGAACTGCTCTCTCACGCGGCGCGCATGACCGAAGACAAAGGGCGTCAGCTGCTGCTGGCAGATGGCAAACACAGCGCCGAAGAGGAGCGTCAGGCGATTCAGTACCTGCTCGATCTGCGCTGCGACGCCGTCATCATCTACCCGCGTTTTCTCAGCGTCGACGAGCTGGATGCGATTATCGACAGCCACCCTCGGCCGATTGTGGTGCTCAACCGCCGCCTGCGCAAAAACCTCAGCCACTGCGTCTTTTGCGATCAGCACGCCGCCAGCCAGCAGGCAGTCTCGGCGCTGATTGCGCGCGGCCATCGCGATATTGCGCTGATTACTGGCTCGCTCGATTCACCCACCGGCATTGAGCGTTTATCCGGTTACAAAGACGCGCTGCAACAGCAGGGCATTGCGGTGCGTAACGAATTGATTGTCGAAGGGAAATGGACACCGCAAAGCGGAGCAAGCGGCGTGCGTGAACTGCTGGATCGCAAGGTCTCCTTCAGTGCGCTGGTGGCGAGCAACGATGATATGGCGGTAGGTGCCATCAAGCAGTTGCATGACAGCGGCATTGCCATACCCGGCCAGGTTTCGGTAGTGGGCTTTGATGATATCGCCATGGCACCCTTCACCGTGCCAGCGCTCTCCAGCGTCAAAATCCCGGTTACCGGCATGATCAAAGAGACCATCAATCGCCTGATATTTATGCTCGATGGCGGCGACTTTACCCTGCAATCCACCTTTCCCGGCGAGTTGATCCTGCGCGACTCTATCACCAGCGGCCCCTGCGCCTGAGGTGTCAGCCGTCATCGACACTTCTGTCGATGACAGCGCTGCGCTTTTACTAACATCATTAAATTCAGCCACTTAAAAAGTGGCACGCTTTATGAATACTTCAGCGGGACAAGGCTCTTAGCTGGAGAAAATGATGAACCGATTTATTATGGCCGACGCCGCAAAATGCATTGGCTGCCGCACGTGTGAGGTGGCCTGCGTGGTCTCCCATCAGGCGGATCGCGATTGCGCGGCGCTCACCCCGGAAACCTTCCTGCCGCGTATTCACGTGGTGAAAGGCGTCAATGTGTCGACGGCAACCATGTGTCGTCAGTGCGAAGACGCGCCCTGCGCCAATGTCTGCCCGAACGGCGCCATCCGCCGCGACGAAGGTTTTGTGCATGTGATGCAGGAGCGCTGCATCGGCTGCAAAACCTGCGTGGTGGCCTGCCCCTATGGCGCGATGGAAGTGGTTGTGCGTCCGGTTATTCGCCACAGCGGCGCGGGCCTCAACGTGCGGGCGGAAAAAGCTGAAGCCAACAAGTGCGATCTCTGCCACCACAGCGAGAGCGGCCCGGCCTGCATTCAGGCCTGCCCGACCAAGGCGCTGGTCTGCATCGATCGTAATGTGCTGGAGCAGATGAGCGCGGATAAACGGCGTCGCGCCGCGCTCGACAGCTCGCTCTCCATTACCTTCTAACCCCTTTACTTTCACTTTTAACAGGTCTGTTACTGATGAAGAAGATCACAAGTGTTTGCCCATACTGCGGCGCGGGCTGCAAGCTGAAACTGGTTGTTGATGACGGAAAAATCATCCGCGCGGAAGCCGCCGACGGCCATACCAACCAGAATGAACTCTGCCTGAAAGGCTACTACGGCTGGGATTTCCTTAACGACACCAAACTGCTCACCCCGCGCCTGACGCAACCGATGATCCGCTATCAGAAAGGGGGCAAGCTTACCCCGGTCAGCTGGGATGAAGCGATCCGCTACACCGCAAAACGCCTTAGCGAAATCAAAGCCCAGTTCGGCCCGCGCGCCATTATGACGACTGGTTCATCACGCGGGACGGGGAACGAAACTAACTATGTGATGCAGAAATTCGCCCGTGGCGTGCTTAACACCAACAACGTCGACTGCTGCGCCCGCGTCTGCCACGGCCCCTCTGTTGCCGGGTTGCAGGAGACCCTCGGCAACGGCGCGATGAGCAACTCCATCAGCGATATTGAAAACTCCCGCTGCCTGCTGATTTTTGGCTACAACTGCGCCGATTCACACCCGATCGTGGCGCGAAGAGTGATTAAAGCGCGGCAAAATGGTGCGAAAATTATCGTCTGCGATCCGCGTCGGATCGAGACCGCGCGCATCGCCGACCAGCATCTGCAACTGAAAAACGGCTGCAATATGGCACTGGTCAACGCCTTCGGTTATGTGCTGCTCGAAGAGGAGCTGTATGACAAAGATTATGTCGCCAGCTTTACTACCGGGCTGGATGCCTACCGCGAAACGGTAAAAGAGTACGCGCCGGAAGCGGTGGAACACCTTACCGGCGTGCCGGCGAAACAGGTACGCCAGGCGATGCGCACCTTTGCCGCCGCGCCGTCCGCCACCATTATGTGGGGCATGGGCGTGACGCAGTTTGGTCAGGCGGTTGATGTGGTGAAAGGATTATCGAGCCTCGCGCTGCTCACCGGCAACCTCGGCCGCGAGCATGTCGGCGTCGGCCCGGTGCGCGGGCAAAACAATGTGCAGGGCGCGTGCGATATGGGCGTCATCCCGAACCAGTTCCCCGGTTATCAGGATGTGGTTGACCCGCAGGTGCGGGCGAAATTCGCCGCTGCCTGGGGGATCGATCCGGCGGTAATGGATGATCAGGTGGGCGTGCGCATTACCGAAGTGCCGCACCTGGCGCTGGAGGGCAAAGTGAAAGCCTACTACATCATGGGCGAGGATCCGCTGCAGACCGAAGCGGACCTGGGCCTGGTGCGCAAAGGCTTTGAGGCTCTCGACTTTATCGTGGTGCAGGACATCTTTATGACCAAAACCGCCGAGCAGGCGGACGTGCTGCTGCCCGCCACCTCGTGGGGTGAACATGGCGGCGTCTTTACCTGCGCCGACCGCGGTTTCCAGCGCTTCGAAAAAGCGATTGAGCCGACCTATAACGTCAAACGTGACTGGGAGATTATCAGCCTGATCGCCACCGAGATGGGCTACCCGATGCACTACGACAACAATCAGCAGATTTGGGATGAACTGCGCGAACTCTGCCCGCTCTTTTACGGCGTCACCTACGAGAAGATGGGCGATATGGGCCATGTTCAGTGGCCCTGCCCGACGCTCGATCATCCCGGCACGCCTTACCTTTACCACGACAACAAGTTTGATACGCCGGATGGCAAAGGCCACCTCTTCGCCGCGCCGTGGCGCGCGCCCGCCGAGCGCCCGGACAGTGAATTCCCGCTGGTGCTCTGTACCGTGCGCGAAGTAGGGCACTACTCCTGCCGCTCAATGACCGGCAACTGCGCGGCGCTGCAAACCCTCGCCGATGAGCCGGGCTTTATGCAGATCAACCCGCAGGATGCCGATGCGCTGGGGATCCGTGACCGCCAGCTGGTGTGGGTAGAGTCGCGTCGCGGGAAGGTGATCACCCGCGCGGATGTCAGCGAGCGCATCAACCAGGGCAGCGTCTATATGACTTACCAGTGGTGGATCGGTGCCTGTAACGAGCTGACGCAGGATAATCTCGACCCGATATCGAAAACGCCGGAGACCAAATATTGCGCGGTACGGGTGAGTGCGATCAACGATCAATCCTGGGCCGAAGCGTACACTCAGCGCACCTATCAACAGATGAAGACGCGCCTGCGCGATGCGGCGCTGCAATGATGATATGAGCCAAAGCCCTGGGGTTTGCTTACGCGTTTACGGAAAAGTGCAGGGGGTGGGCTTCCGCCCCTTTGTCTGGCAACTGGCGCAGCAGTTGGCGCTGAACGGCGATGTCTGTAACGACGCGCAGGGCGTAGAGATACGTCTCGCTGGCGACGCGCAGGCCTTTCTCCGTCTTCTGCACCAGCGCTGTCCGCCGCTGGCGCGCATCGATCGCGTTGAGCAGCACCCCTTTCACTGGCCTGTATTACCGCAGGCCTTCACCATCCGCGACAGCGCGGGCGGGGCAATGGATACGCAGATTGTTCCCGATGCCGCAACCTGCCCTGATTGCCTGGCGGAGATGTTCGACCCCGCCGGGCGCCGTTACCGTTACCCCTTTATCAACTGCACCCACTGCGGACCGCGTTTCACCATTATTCACGCCATGCCCTATGACCGCCCATTGACGGTTATGGCGGCATTTCCCCTCTGCCCGGAGTGCGAAGCGGAGTATCGCAATCCGCTGGACAGGCGTTTTCATGCCCAGCCGGTGGCCTGTGCTGAATGCGGGCCGCAACTGAGCTGGCATGATGCGAGCTACCGGGCTGCGGGCGAAGAGGCGTTGCAGATGGCGGTGGCGCTGATCAAAAGCGGCGGCGTGGTGGCGGTGAAAGGCATCGGCGGCTTTCATCTGGTCTGCGATGCGGGCAACGAGGCCGCCGTGCGCTACCTGCGCGCGCGAAAACAGCGCCCGAGCAAGCCGCTGGCGGTAATGCTGGCGTCAAGCGACGGGCTCTCCCCTGAAGCGCAGCGCCTGCTGGCCACGCCTGCGGCGCCGATTGTGCTGGTGGAGAGCGCAAGCGTCAGCGGCCTCTGTGAGGCCATTGCCCCTGGGCTTGATGAAATTGGCGTGATGCTGCCTTCAAATCCGGTGCAGCATCTGCTGGCGCAGGCGTTGCAGCGCCCGCTGGTGATGACCTCCGGCAACCTCAGCGGCAAACCGCCCGCACTCACCAACGCTGCCGCGCAGGCCGAGCTGGCGTCGATAGTCGACGGTTTCCTGCTGCATAATCGCGACATTGTGCAGCGTATGGATGACTCCGTGGTGCGGGCGAGCGGCGAGATGCTGCGTCGCGCGAGGGGCTATGTGCCCGATGCGCTGCCGCTGCCGCCGGGCTTTCGTGATATTCCGCCGCTGCTCTGCCTCGGCGCGCAGATGAAAAACACCTTCTGCCTGCTGCGCGGCGAAAGTGCCGTGCCGGGGCAACATTTCGGCGATTTAACCGATGATGGCGTCGAGGCGCAGTGGCAAAACGCGCTACGCCTGATGCAGCAAATCTACAATTTCACGCCGCAGCAGGTGGTGGTGGACGCGCATCCGGCCTATCGCACTCGCGCATGGGCGGATCGTTCGGGATTACCGGTTCACACCGTGCTGCATCACCACGCTCACGCGGCCGCCTGCCTGGGTGAGCATGGCTGGCCGCTCGACGGCGGGGATGTGATTGCCATAACCCTGGATGGTATCGGGATGGGCGAGGGCGGTGCGCTGTGGGGCGGGGAGTGTTTGCGGGTCAACTACCGCGACTGCGAGCACCTCGGCGGCCTGCCGTCGGTGGCGCTGCCGGGGGGCGATCTCGCCGCGCGTCAGCCGTGGCGCAACTTGCTGGCGCAGATGCTGGCCTTCGTTGAGAGGTGGCAGGCGTACCCGGAAACGGCGCTTATCCAGCAGCAGAACTGGCCAGTGCTGGAGCGAGCAATTGCGCGCGGCATCAACGCGCCGCTGGCCTCATCCTGCGGGCGGCTATTTGACGCGGTGGCCTGCGCGCTCGGCTGTGCGCCAGAGCAGCTTAGCTATGAGGGGGAGGCCGCCTGCCAGCTGGAAGCGCTGGCGGCAAAAGCGGAAAACCTTGAGCACTCGGTGAAGATGCCGCTTCTAGGGAACCGGCTCGATCTGGCGACCTTCTGGCAGACGTGGCTGTGCTGGCAGGCGGCACCCTCCGCGCGGGCGTGGGCATTCCACGACGCGCTGGCGCGCGGCTTTGCCGGGCTTGCGCGCGGGCAGGCCTGCAAGCGCGGCATTACAACGCTGGTGTTCAGCGGCGGCGTGCTGCATAACCGCCTGCTGAAAGCCCGCTTACAGCACTACCTGGCCGATTTTACGCTGCTTTTTCCCTACCAGCTTCCGGCCGGGGATGGCGGCATCGCCTTCGGCCAGGGGCTGGTGGCGGCCGCGCGGGCTATTGCCCCAGCGCCTTCAGCAGCGCAAAGGCCTCTTTCATGCGATCTTCACTGACCACAAACGCGCGCAGCTTGTCGGAGTCGTCGACCCCTTTTGCCACCATGCCTGCGGCATCGGTAGCGATGTACCAGCGCAGGTCGGCGCGCGAGGTTTCACCTGCCAGATGCAGCTGCATCAGCGGCGTTTTCACCTTCACCAGCATCGGCGGCAGCGTCAGTTGCGACGGGCTGCCGGTGAGGTTTTTCGCCAGCGTCATGGCGCTGAGCTGGATCGGTTGCAGGAAGGGCAGCACCTGACCATTAATTTCGGCGCAGTCGCCCAGCGCGAAGATATGCGGATGGCTGGTTTGCAGCGTGGCGTCGACGACAATTCCGCGGCGGGTCTCCAGCCCGGCGGCCTGCGCCAGCGCGGTGTGCGGCACCAGGCCGGTGACGGCAACCACCACATCGGCATCGACAATGCGCTCATCATCCAGACGCGCCCGCACGCCGCTCTCCTGAGCCTCAAGCCGTGCCAGCTTAGCGGCGAGCAGCAGGCGCACGCCGCTTGCCGTCAGGCAGTGTTGCAGACGTGCGCTCACCTCCGGCGGCATCAGCGCCGGAAGGATGCTGGCGGCGTTATCCAGCAGGGTGACGGTCTTGCCCGCGCGCTGAAAATCCATCGCTAACTCACAGCCAATCAGCCCGGCACCGACAATCAGCACCCGCTTTGCCGCCCGCAGTTGCTCTTCGCAGGTGTGATACTCCTGCAAACTGTTAAGGGTCAGCATCATTTCGCACCCCGGCAGCGGCGGCACAAAGGCTTTCGCCCCGGTCGCCAGAACTAACTTATCGTACGGCCAGCTTCTGTCGGCGCTTTTCACCACCTGCGCGTGGGGAACGATGGCGGTGACAAAGGTGTAGGGGAAAAGGCGCACGTTGAACTGCTCGGCGAAGTCGCCCGCCGTCTGGCGGATCAGATCTTCGGCGCGCTGCGCCTGGCTTATCACATGGCTCAGCTCAGGCTTGCTGTACTCTTCCATACCGTCTGCGGCAATCAGCGTCAGCGGTACGTGGCTGTCCAGCTTGCGGATATTTTTCACCAGCGTGCGGGCGGCGAAGCCTGAGCCGATAATCACAATCCCGGCGCTCATTTTGCCTCCACTGCCAGTTCGTCAAATACCTCTTTACCCAGCGAACACTCCGGGCAGAGGAAGGAGCCCGGCACCTCAGACCACGGCGTACCCGGCGCGACATCCTGCATCGGCTCGCCTGTTTTGGGGTCATAAATCCACTGGCAGACGCTACATTGCATACGCGGGCCGAGATCGGCAGTTGATTCTGCGCAGCCGCAGGCAGCTTGCACGGCGGGCTGGCTGAGCGGTTCCGGCAGCGGAGCGAGCGCCCACTGGCGGGCAATGTCGCGCCCGTGCTGGCGGCAGATCTCCAGCGCATCGACATCGGGTCGCCATTTCGCTTTCAGGCTGAGGGACATCTCAAACCCGGCATCCTGCAAACGCGTCGAGAGGCGATCAACCGCGCCGCCGCTCCAGCCGTGGGAGCCGAAAGCGCTGGCGCGCTTATTGCGAAAACGCAGGCCGGTGATCTCCTCCACCAGCCCGGCAATCTTCGGCATCATCACGTTGTTCATCGTCGACGTGCCGACCAGCACCCCTTTTGAGCGGAAAACATTGGTGAGCACGTCGTTTTTATCGCTGCGCGCCACGTTAAAGATTTTCACCGCCACGCGCGGATCGACTTCGGTAATTCCCTGGGCGATGGCGTCGGCCATCATGCGGGTGTTGTTTGACATGGTGTCGTAGAAAATGGTGATGCGATCTTCCTGATAATCCGCCGCCCATTTCAGGTACAACTCAACGATCTGCGTCGGGTTATCGCGCCACACTACGCCGTGGGAGGTGGCAATCATCTCTACCGGCAGATTAAAACCGAGGATCTCGGTAATTTTCGGTGTTACCAGTCGGCTAAAGGGGGTGAGGATATTGGCGTAATAGCGCTGGCACTGTTCAAACAGCTCGGCCTGATCCACCTCATCATTGAACAGATGCTCGTCGCAGTAGTGCTGGCCGAAGGCGTCATTGCTGAACAGCACCGCGTCGCCGGTCAGGTAGGTCATCATGCTGTCGGGCCAGTGCAGCATTGGCGTTTCGACAAAGATTAGCTGTTTGCCGTTGCCGATATCCAACGTATCGCCGGTTTTCACCACATGGAAATTCCATTCAGGGTGGTGATGGTGGCCGTTAATCGAGTCGATAGCGTTATGGGTACAGTAGATCGGCGTATCGGGGATATGCGACATCAGCTCCGTCAGCGCGCCAGCGTGATCCTCTTCAGCGTGGTTAATGACGATGTAGTCGATCATTGCCAGATCGATTTCCCCGCGCAGGTTCTGCACGAACTCGCGGCTGAATTTGTGATCGACGGTATCAATCAGCACGTTTTTGCCCTCGCGGATCAGGTAGCTGTTATAGCTGCTGCCCTTCAGCGTTTTGTATTCGGTGCCGTGAAAATCACGAACTTCCCAGTCGCGTTGTCCAACCCAGTGAATATTGTTTTTTACATGAATCGCCATGATCGTAGTCCTGTGCAGTTTCTCAATGTGATACATGGCTATATCAAGAGGCATGCCAGATTTTTATCATTTTGATATTGATATGTTTTTTTAAAATAATCGAAAATTATAATGTCATTATGACTATGATAAATGCAGTCAATATGACACTATGTATTGTCAAAATGACAGTGGGGTCAGAATGCGTTTTTCTCTGAATGTGCTGGCGGGTATCGCCATTGAACTGCAAAGCGGGATCGGTCACGCGGATCGTTTCCAGCGGCTGATTACCACCCTGCGTCAGGTGCTGGCGTGCGATGCCTCGGCGCTGCTGCGCTACGAGGCGCGGCAGTTTATTCCGCTGGCGATCGACGGCCTGGCGCAGGATGTGCTCGGGCGTCGCTTTACCCTTGAAGGCCACCCGCGGCTGGAAGCGATTGCCCGCGCCGGGGATGTGGTGCGCTTTCCTGCCGACAGCGATCTGCCCGATCCCTACGATGGGCTGATCCCCGGCCAGGAGAAACTCAAAGTGCACGCCTGCGTCGGCCTGCCGCTGTTTGCCGGGCAAAACCTGATTGGCGCGCTGACTCTCGACGGCATGTCGCCGGATCAGTTTGACGCCTTCAGTGATGAGGAGCTGCGGCTGGTTGCCGCGCTGGCGGCAGGCGCGCTCAATAACGCATTGCTGATTGAGGAGCTGGAGCGGCAGAACATGCTGCCCGGTGCGCCCGCGGCGTTTGAGCAGGTCGCGCGCAGCGAGATGATCGGCCTGTCGCCAGGGATGGTGCAGCTGAAAAAAGAGATCGCCATCGTTGCGCCTTCGGATCTCAACGTGCTGATCGGCGGCGAAACTGGCACTGGTAAAGAGCTGGTGGCGAAGGCAATCCACGAAGCCTCGCCGCGCGCCGACAAGCCGCTGGTCTACCTTAACTGCGCCGCGCTGCCGGAGAGTGTCGCCGAGAGCGAACTTTTCGGTCATGTGAAAGGGGCCTTTACCGGAGCCATCAGCAACCGCAGCGGCAAGTTCGAAATGGCCGATAACGGCACGCTGTTTCTCGATGAGATTGGCGAGCTTTCGCTGGCGCTACAGGCGAAGCTGCTCCGCGTGTTGCAGTATGGCGATATTCAGCGCGTCGGCGATGACCGCAGCCAGCGTGTTGATGTGCGGGTGCTGGCTGCTACCAACCGCGATCTGCGTGAAGAGGTGGTTGCCGGACGGTTTCGCGCCGACCTCTATCACCGCCTGAGCGTCTTTCCGTTACAGGTGCCGCCGCTGCGCGAGCGGGGCGAGGATGTGGTGCTACTGGCGGGCTATTTTTGCGAGCAGTGCCGCCTGCGTTTTGGTCTCGGGCGCGTGGCGCTAAGCCCCGCTGCGCGCGGGCATTTGCAGCGTTACGGCTGGCCGGGGAACGTGCGCGAGCTGGAGCATGCCATCCACCGGGCGGTGGTGCTGGCGTGCGGCACCCAGCATGCCGGGGATATCGTGCTGGAAGCGCATCACTTTGCCCTGAGCGATGAGCCTGCACCGCCGGCAAAGCCGGTAAGCGTGCCGTTAAGCGGGCAAAACCTGCGCGAAGCGACGGAGGCGTTCCAGCGCACACTTATCTCTCGCGCGCTTGAGGAGAGTGGCGGCAAGTGGGCCGCCTGCGCCAGAGCGCTGGAGATGGACGTCGCCAACCTGCACCGGCTGGCGAAGCGTCTTGGGCTCAAGGACTAGAGAATTCCGGCCTGGTAAAAGTCCTGCAGGTTGATGGCACCGACCAGTTCACCTGCATCATCTACCACCGGCGCGGCGGCGATTTTGCGCTGCATCAGGCGCTCTTTGGCATCCACTGCGCGGCTACTGGCGTCAAGGGTAATGCCGCCCGGCGTCATCGCCTCGCTGACCGCCGCGGTTAAGGCACCGCCCGCCACCAGCCAGCGGCGCAGGTCGCCATCCGTAAACACCCCATGCACGTGATGCCCGGCGTCGCAGACTGCCACCAGGCCCAGCCCGGTGCGGCTCAGCTCCAGCATCGCGTCCATCACGCTGCTGGTCAGCATCACCTGCGGCACCTGATCTGCTTTGCGCATCAGATGATGCACTTTGTTCAGCAGCCGTGCGCCCAGCGCGCCCGCCGGATGCGAGCGGGCAAAATCCTCTTCGTCAAAGCCGCGCGCCTGCATGACTGCAATTGCCAGCGCATCGCCCATCATCAGCGTGTTGACGGTGCTGGAAGTGGGGGCAAGATGCATCGGGCAGGCTTCGCGCTCAACGGCAATATCAAGCACCGCGTGGGCAGCGAGCGCCAGCGGCGAGCGCGATTTACCGGTCATCGCCAGCAGCGTGACGGCTTTCTCGTCAAGACGCGGCAGGATCAGATCCAGCTCTTTTGCCGAACCGGAGTAGGAGATAAACAGCATCACGTCGCGGCTCTCGATCATGCCGAGATCGCCGTGCAGCGCCTCTGCCGGGTGGACAAAAAAGGCCGGGGTGCCGGTGCTGGCGAAGGTGGCGGCAATCTTCTTGCCGATATGCCCGGACTTACCGATCCCGGAAACAATCACTTTGCCCTGGCAGTTCAGCACCGTTTCAGCGGCGCGGACAAAATCGTCGCCAAGGCGCTCCGGCAGGCGGCTTGCTTCCTGTAGCTCCAGCAGCAGAGCCTGGCGGGCGGCGTTAATAAAAGCGTCACGCATTTTCTTCTCCGGCAATAATCACATCGATTCCTTTCTCTTCCAGCGCGGCGCGAACGTCCGGCGGGATCCCGGCGTCGGTAATCAGCTTATCGACGCTCTCAAGGCTACAGACAATATTGGGGCTTTTACGGCCAAACTTGGAGGAGTCTGCCATCAGGATCACCTCGCGGGCGGCATTGCACATCGCTTTGCTGACGGTGAAGACCTCATTAAAGGTGGTCACCCCGGCGTTAAGATCGATGCCGTCGGTGCCCATAAACAGCTTGTCGAAGCTGAACTGCTCAAAGGCGTTCTCCGCCAGCTGGCCGTGGAAGGAGGCCGATTTTTTGCGGAATGTGCCGCCGGGCATCAGGATGGTCTGTTCGTTATCCAGCTCTGAAAGGGCGTTGACGATATGCAGGCTGTTGGTCATCACGGTGATGTTATTGAAGTGGCTGAGCAGCGGCACCATTTGCAGCACCGTGCTGCCCGCGTCGAGGATGATCGAGTCGCCGTCGTGGATGTAGCCAACGGCTGCTTCGGCAATCAGACCCTTTTGCACGGTGTTGATCAACGTTTTGTGATCGATGGGCGGATCGGCCTCGTCTTTATTGAGCACCACCCCGCCGTAGGTGCGGATCACCGCGCCGGACTGCTCCAGCGCGACCAGATCTTTGCGGATGGTTGTGCCGGTGGTATCAAAGTGGTGTGCCAGCTCTTCAACAGAACACTTTCCCTGCTTCTGCAGATGCTCAAGAATTGCCGCCTGACGCTGACGTGGTTTCATAGGCGAAGATATCCTGCGTTACGTTGCGAAATGATAATTTCGCAAGCTAATAGCGTTCACAACGAAATTATCCATGTTTCATTTTAAGCGCCAATGATAGAGCATTCTGACAGCCCGGATCATGGGGAAAGATCACATCGGGCTCTAATTCCTCTCTTTTTACGCCGATTAAGCGCTCAATTTTGCTCGGGCGGGCAAAAACCGTCAGGCCGCGCATCAGTAACGTGTCGCTGACGCGATCGTGTTGATCGAAGGCCACCGCCAGCACTACGCGCGGTTTAAAGCGCCCGCCCGAGCGACCAACGCCGACGCGCCCGCGCTGGCAGAGCGAGTCAAAAGCTTTGTTGAACTGGCGGATTTGCCAGCCGCCAAGCGCCAGCTGGCTGAGCCAGGCGATAATGGCGAGAGTGATAAGGGATGAAACCATCGGTGTCTCCTTTATAAATCGCTGAACCCGTAGGCCTGATAAGCGCAGCGCCATCAGGCGTAGGTGTGGGCTGTTTGCCGGATGGCGGCTGACGCCTTATCCGGCCTACAAAACCCAGGCCTACAAGAACCGCAGCGCCATCAGGCGTTGGGGGCGAATCAGAACATCACCTGACCGCCGGTGACGTTGATTGACTGGCCGGTACAGTAGGAGGCTTTCGGGCTGGCGTAGAACATCAGCACGTTCAGCACATCCTGATAATCGCAGCCGCGCTTCAGCGGCACTTTATCAACGTAATGCTGCTCCACTTCCTCTGCCGGAATGCCAAGCTTGCTGGCATATTGCGGGATCAGCGACTGGAACATTGGCGACTTCAGCAGGTTGCCGAGCATCAATGAGTGCACGGTAATGCCATACTCCGCCAGATCCAGCGCCAGGGATTGCGTTAGCCCTACGCCGCCGAACTTCGCCGCGCTGTAGCCGGAGTTGTGCTTGCTGCCCACTTTGCCGGACTTGGAGTTGATCTGGATAATGCGCCCCTGAATGCCATCGCGGATCATCAATTTGGCAAACTCGCGGGCACAAAGGAAATAGCCCACCAGGTTAACCTGCAGCGAGCGGTCAAAATCCCCCAGCGCAAAGTCGCTGATAAACGCCGCTTTGGCGATCCCGGCGCTATAGACCAGCAGATCGGCGCGGCCAAAAATCTCATCAACGCCGCGCGCCAGCGCCAGCACGCTCTGCTCGCTGGTGGCGTCGGCACCAAAGCCATAGGCCATCCCTTCGCCATACTCGCTGTTAATTTCATTAGCGACCGTCGCCGCTTTATCACTCTGAATATCGACAACCGCCACGCGGTACCCTTCTGCGGCAAGCCCACGGCTGAGGAACGCCCCGAGGGTCTGTCCTCCACCAATGACAACGGCAACCTGTTTCATACTCTTCTCCTTAGACCTTAAGCGACAAATTTTAAAATGCAGCCCGGCGCGACAGCGTCCGGTACCGGACCGGCGACGTGCACCGTGCCCGGAAACTCCGCCTGCGTCTGTCCATCGAAACGCAGGGTGATATGACCCAGCTCACGCAAATTCTGCTCGGCGACCTCGCCGACGGCGGTGACGGGGTAGTGCTTTTCACCGAGCGTAAACTTTGCGCCCGGCAGCAGTGCGCCGCAGAGCGGGCCGTGGTTATGGATAAAACA
This sequence comes from Kosakonia sp. 1610, assembly GCF_050435845.1. Taxonomy (NCBI): domain Bacteria; kingdom Pseudomonadati; phylum Pseudomonadota; class Gammaproteobacteria; order Enterobacterales; family Enterobacteriaceae; genus Kosakonia; species Kosakonia sp. 1610. The sequence goes on from NZ_JBNDKZ010000007.1 coordinate 44,938, forward strand.
GAACTCGGCGACATCGGCAGGTGCGCCCTCGCGGAAGGTGATCAGCATGTTGTCGCTGAGCGCCTCCGGTGCGCTTTCGCCAATTGCGGTTATGGTGGTTTGATAGATAACGGTCATGCATCACCCCTTATTGATAGATAAAACCGGAGACAAACCAGGCGATCAGCACCGTTGGCGCACCGGTTAAAAAGCGGCTCACCAGCACGGAAGGGACGCCGACGCGTACCGTCTCCTGGCGGGCTTCTGCCAGCGACAGGCCAACGGGAATAAAGTCGCAGGCGGCCTGGGCGTTAATGGCGAACAGTGCCGGTAGCGCAAGGTGCGGAGGGATATGCCCCTGGCCTATCTGCACGCCAATCAGCACGCCGATAACCTGAGCGATAACCGCCCCCGGGCCAAGAAAAGGCGAGAGCAGCGGGAAGGAGCAAATCAGCGCCAGCGTCACCAGCCCGAGCGGATGGCTGGCCAGCGGCGCAAGGCCGTGAGCGATCCAGTCGCCCAGCCCGGAAGCCATGATGATGCCGATCAGCGCCGAGACGAAGGCCATAAACGGCAGGATGGTTTTTAGCACCGTATCAATGGTGTCGCGACCGGCCTGGAACAGCACCGCCACCGCCGAACCCATACCCATGCCGACTTTCGCCAGCAGGCCGTCGCTCTGTTCGGTGATCTTTTTCGTGGTGTCGTAATCCCGCGGCTGGGGCGCTCTGGCAGCCGGAGCGTCACCTTGCAGCCGGATGTTCTCCTCTTTCACGCCAGAGACATAGATATCCTCAAGGATGTATTGCGCCAGCGGCCCCGACTTGCCCGTCGCATGAATATTGACGGTCGGAATGCGGCGTTTGGGGTAGATGCCGCAGCGCAGCGTGCCGCCGCAGTCAATCACCGCCACACCGATCTCCTCCTCAGGCGGTTCACCCTCTTTAAAGCCGTCCACCGCCTGCCAGCCGGTCAACTGCGCCAGTTTGTCGACGATTGCCGGGCGCGTGCCCGCGGTGATATAGACGATCTTCTTCTCGCTGCTGGCATCGATCTCCAGCGGGCCGCCCCAGCCGCCGGCACCTTTTTCAATAATGATTCGGCTCATGATTTTGCTCCGGCGAGGTGAACTTCATGTGCAAGCTGAATGCCCATTTTTCGCTCAAAAATGCGGGTAGTGAGATCGGTGACCCAGCCACGGAAGAAGTTGGTCACCAGGCCTACCAGCAGGTAGCTCACCGCCAGCGGACCGAGGGGTAAGCCGAGCGTTGTAAGGCCGCTGGCGATACCGAGGTAGACAAACAGCTCGCCGGGGTTGATATGCGGGAAGAGGCCGTTCATCGAGTGGCAGCTATAGGACGCGGCGGCGTAATAGCTCGGTTTGTATCGTTCCGGCATAAAGCGCCCGAGGCTTAACGTCATCGGGTTACAGAACACAAATGTGCCGATGCAGGGCAGCAGTAAGTAGCGGGCGATCGGGTTGCCCGCGCAGCGCTGGGCAAGTTTTTCAATGCGGTGTTGGCCAATAAAGTTAATCAGCGCGTTCATGATCACCAGCAGGCTTATCAGCAGCGGCAAAATACCGGTCACCATACCGGTAAAGACCTCACCGCCTTTCTGAAACAGCCCGATGAACCATTCGGCACCATGCGTGATGGTTTCCATTGTTCTCTCCTGTAGGGGGTTTTTGTTATGTCACCGGGCGCTATCATAATCATGATGAAAGGTCTTAATGTGTTATTTAGATCTCACTATGAAAGAAAAAATGATCATTTTGAAAGTTTTTGCGAGGTGCTTCGGTTTTAAATGAATGAAAAGAGAAGGGGATACAGGGGAAATGCGATCCTCTACGCAGGTGATGCCGCGCTTCCTTGTCGGCGGGGAAATGCTTTACCATACTTGCCCCCTGGCTGAATTCGTTTAAGTGGATATCCCATGTTGAAGCGTTGTTACGCGGCGTTATTGCCCGCGTTTGTTGTGCTCTGTGCCTGTAGCAGTAAACCCCCGCTCGCTGAAGCTCCCCAGACCGTGTCGCCCGCGCCATCCGGCGGCTTTCTGCTTAAACCGCAGCATGAGGTGGTGATGAGCGGCGGCGACTTTGCCAATAACCCGGCGGCAGAGCGCTTTATTGATGCGATGGTGAGCAAGCATGGATTCGATCGTCAGCAGCTGCATGAGATCCTTTCGCAGGCGAAACGTCTTGATTACGTATTGCGCCTGATGGACAAACAGGCGCCGACGACCGCGGGCCCAACCGGGCCAAACGGTGCGTGGTTGCGCTACCGCAAGCAGTTCATCACGCCGGATAACGTGCAGAACGGTGTCGCTTTCTGGAACCAGTATCAGGATGCCCTCGACCGCGCATGGCGTGTCTACGGCGTACCGCCGGAAATTATCGTTGGCATTATCGGCGTGGAAACGCGCTGGGGCCGCGTGATGGGCAAAACCCGCATCCTCGATGGGCTGGCGACGCTGGCCTTTGACTACCCGCGCCGCGCAGACTACTTCGCCAGCGAGCTGGAGACTTTCCTGCTGATGGCGCGCGATGAGAGCGACGATCCGCTGGAACTGAAAGGCTCTTTCGCCGGTGCGATGGGCTACGGCCAGTTTATGCCGTCCTCCTATAAGCAGTACGCGGTGGACTTCAACGGCGATGGCCATATCAACCTGTGGGATCCGGTGGATGCAATTGGCAGCGTGGCTAACTACTTCAAACAGCACGGCTGGGTGAAGGGCGATCAGGTTGCGGTTCCGGCTAACGGCCAGGCACCGGGTCTGGCGAACGGCTTCAAAACCAACTACAGCCTCGGACAGCTGGCGGCGGCGGGTCTGACACCGCAACAGCCGCTGGGCGATCATCAGCAGGCGAGCCTGCTGCGCCTCGATGTCGGCACCGGGTATGAGTACTGGTACGGTTTGCCGAACTTCTACACCATCACCCGCTACAACCACAGCACCCACTACGCGATGGCGGTCTGGCAGCTTGGCCAGGCGGTAGCGCTGGCGCGTATTCAGTAAATTGCTTTCCCCTCCTGCGGGAGGGGATTGAAACATTTCGACGCACTCCCGTTACGCTCCGCGATTTACATCATTATCACTACAGCTTATTGTTACGTTATAACATATGAGGTGTGTGAATGATTCCCGTAACCCTTTTCTCCTTTTCCGCTGCGAGCCGCCTGCTGCTGGCGGCAGGGCTGTTGCTGCTGCTTTGGCTACTGACTGAGTGGGCGGTTGCGCTGCCATGATGGAACTGGACCACTTGGTTGCTGGCTATGATCGGCTAGCGATCACCCCGGCGCTGTGCGGCACGCTGGCGCGCGGCAGCATGACGGCGATTGTTGGTGCCAACGGCTGCGGCAAATCGACACTACTGAAAACGCTGGCGGGATTTTTACCCCCGGTCAGCGGCGTGCTGCGCTGGCAGGGCGCGCGGCCCACTATCGGCTGGCTGGCGCAGCGTCACGCGCTGGAGGCGCAATTTCCCCTGACGGTGCAGGAGGTGGTGAGCATGGGCTGCTGGCCGCGCATCTCCCTGTTTGCTGGCCTGAACCGCGATGCGCGCAAACGCGTGGCGCAGGGGCTGGAGCGTGTCGGGCTAACGGAGATGGCGCACGAGACCATCGACACCCTCTCTGGCGGCCAGTTTCAGCGCATGCTGTTTGCCCGCATCTGGGTGCAGAACGCGCCGCTGGTGATGCTCGATGAACCCTTTACCGGCATTGATGAAGCGACGTCGCAGCTGCTGATGGAGCAGATGGTGGATATGCACCGCGCCGGGCAGACGCTGCTGGCGGTGCTGCACGACAGCGCGCGCGTGACGCGCTACTTTCCGCAGACGCTGCGGCTGGATGAGAAACGGGCGCAGTGGGGGGCGACGCTGAGCCTTGAGGAGAACTGCGCATGATCTGGCATCTCTTTTTCCAGCCCTTTATCGAATACGGGTTTATGCGCCGCGCGCTGGTGGTCTGCCTCGCGCTCTCTGTCAGCACCACGGCGCTCGGCATCTTTCTGCTGCTGCGGCGCATGAGTCTGATGGGCGATGCGTTATCCCACGCCATCCTGCCCGGCGTAGCGGTGGGCTACTTACTGAGCGGCATGTCGCTGCTGGCGATGAGTGTCGGCGGGTTTATCGCCGGGATTGCCGTCGCGCTGGTGGCGGGGTGGGTCAGCCGCCGGACGCCGCTGAAAGAGGATGCCAGCTTTGCCGGTTTCTACCTTGGCTCGCTGGCGCTGGGCGTGACGCTGGTGTCGCTGCGCGGGTCGAATGTCGATCTGCTGCACCTGCTGTTCGGCTCAATTCTGGCGGTGGATCGCGACGCGGCGCTGTTTGTCGCCGGGGTTTCCAGCCTGACGCTGATTACCCTTGCCGTCTGTTATCGCGGATTGGTGAGTGAGGCGTTCGACAGCGCCTTTTTACAGGTCAACGCACCGCGCTTGCCGGGCATGCTGCACGGGCTGTTTTTGGCGCTGCTGGTGCTCAACCTGGTGGCCGGTTTTCAGGTGCTCGGCACGCTGATGGCGGTGGGGGTAATGATGCTGCCCGCCGTGGCAGCGCGCTGCTGGGCGCGGACCTTGCCGCGTCTGTTACTGCTGGCTGCGGCGATTGGCGCGCTCTGCGCCTGGCTCGGCTTAAGCCTGTCGTGGCTGGCGGGGCTACCTGCCGGCCCGGCAATAGTGCTGACTGCGAGCCTTATCTTCTTTTTATCCATCTTATTCGGCACGCGCAGCGGGCTGGCAAACAGCCTGCGCGCGCTTTTTACATAAAGGGGAACATAATGAAACGTACAGGGGTGATTCTGGCACTGGCGCTCGGGTTGATGGCGCAGAGCGCGGTGGCAAAAACCATCAACGTGGTAACCAGCTTTTCGATATTGGGCGATATCACCCGTCAGGTGGGCGGAGATCATGTAAAGGTGACCTCGCTGGTGGGGCCGGATGGCGATCCGCACACCTTTGAGCCTTCGGCAAAAGATAGTGCGCTGCTTAATAATGCGGATGTGGTGGTGGTCAACGGGCTTGGGCTGGAAGGCTGGCTCGACAGGTTAGTGAAGGCCTCCGGTTTTAAAGGCCAACTGGTGATCGCCTCTGACGGTGTGCAAACCCATACGCTGGAGGAGGATGGTGCGACGGTCACCGACCCTCATGCGTGGAACAGTGCCGCGAATGGTGCCCTCTATGCGCAAAATATTCTCAAGGCGCTGGTGAAAGCCGACCCGGCGGATGAAGCGGCGCTTAACGCCTCGGGACAGCGCTATATTGAGCAGTTGAAAGAGATGGATAGCTGGGCGAAAGAGCGCTTCAGCGCCATTCCGCAGGCGAAACGCAAAGTGCTCACCAGCCATGACGCCTTCGGCTACTTTGCCCGCGCGTATGGCGTTGAGTTTATGGCACCGCAGGGGCTCTCATCGGAAAGCGAGGCCAATGCATCGCAGGTGGCGGCGCTTATCAAACAGATTAAAGCTGATGGCGTGAAGGTGTGGTTTATGGAGAACCAGCTCGACCCGCGTCTGGTAAAACAGATCGCGAATGCCACCGGCGCGCAGCCGGGCGGCGAGCTCTACCCTGAAGCGCTGAGCGCAAAAGGGGGCGTGGCGGATACCTATCAGAAAGCCTTTCGCCACAACGTGGACACTATCGCCAATAGCATGAAGTAACCCTGCGCGGATAGCCTGTAAACTACCCGGTGACGCGACGGCGCACCGGGCTTCTCCTCACCACGTCCCCGCTATATCACACTGCTTTTTTCGGAAGTCGCCTCGTAAAATTGCCATACCATCCCCATATTTGACGGGAAAGTGCTATCTTTCACGCCACGGTTTAATGGAGGCATGGGAGCCATCATGACGGACAGTGAATTAATGCAGCTCAGCGAGCGCATCGGGCTTGCGCTAAAGGCGCGCGGCGCGACGCTAACCACCGCTGAATCCTGCACCGGCGGTTGGGTTGCGAAAGTGATTACCGATATCGCAGGCAGCTCCGCCTGGTTTGAACGCGGGTTTGTGACCTACAGTAATGAAGCGAAAGCGCAAATGATCGGCGTGAAAAGCGAGACGCTGGATGCGCACGGCGCTGTCAGCGAGCCGGTGGTAGTCGAGATGGCGATTGGGGCCCTTAAAGCCGCGCGCGCTGACTATGCGATTTCGATTAGCGGCATCGCCGGGCCGGATGGCGGCAGCGAAAGCAAGCCTGTCGGCACCGTCTGGTTTGGGCTTGCCTGCGTTAACGGAGAAGGGATTACGCGGCGCGAATGCTTCCAGGGAGACCGTGAATCGGTGCGTCGTCAAGCGACGGCCTATGCACTTACGACCCTCTGGCAACATTTTCTACAAAAGGCTTGATACTGTATGACTATACAGTATAATTGCCGCAACAAATCAGTTATTCACCACGGGGCGTAACGCGCTTCACTCTGCATGACAGGAGTAATAATGGCTATCGACGAAAACAAACAAAAGGCGCTTGCAGCTGCACTGGGTCAGATCGAAAAGCAATTCGGTAAAGGCTCCATCATGCGTCTGGGTGAAGACCGCTCCATGGATGTAGAGACTATCTCTACCGGCTCACTCTCCCTCGACATCGCGCTGGGCGCGGGCGGTCTGCCAATGGGCCGTATCGTCGAAATTTACGGGCCTGAGTCGTCCGGTAAAACCACCCTGACTCTGCAGGTTATCGCTGCGGCGCAGCGCGAAGGCAAAACCTGTGCGTTTATCGATGCGGAACACGCGCTGGATCCGGTATATGCCCGCAAACTGGGCGTTGATATCGATAACCTGCTCTGCTCCCAGCCGGATACCGGCGAGCAGGCGCTGGAAATCTGTGACGCGCTGGCGCGTTCCGGCGCGGTTGACGTGCTGGTGGTCGACTCCGTTGCGGCGCTGACGCCGAAAGCGGAAATCGAAGGCGAAATCGGTGACTCTCACATGGGCCTCGCGGCACGTATGATGAGCCAGGCGATGCGTAAGCTGGCCGGTAACCTGAAGCAGTCCAATACGCTGCTTATCTTCATCAACCAGATCCGTATGAAGATCGGTGTAATGTTCGGTAACCCGGAAACCACTACCGGTGGTAACGCGCTGAAGTTCTACGCTTCCGTTCGTCTCGACATCCGCCGTATCGGCGCGGTGAAAGAGGGCGATGTGGTTGTCGGCAGCGAAACCCGCGTGAAGGTTGTGAAAAACAAAATCGCGGCACCGTTTAAACAGGCTGAATTCCAGATCCTTTACGGCGAAGGCATTAACTTCTACGGCGAGCTGGTCGACCTGGGCGTGAAAGAGAAGCTGATCGAAAAAGCGGGCGCCTGGTACAGCTACAACGGCGACAAGATTGGTCAGGGTAAAGCGAACGCGACCTCCTGGCTGAAAGAGAACCCGGCTGCGGCGAAAGAGATCGAGAAGAAGCTGCGCGAAATTCTGCTCAGCAACCAGACTGCGACGCCAGAGTTTACCGTTGACGACAAAGACGCGGGCGTTGAAGAAACTAACGAAGATTTCTGATAACGTTATCCGTAATCAAGGGCTGCTGATGCAGCCCTTTTTGTTTTTATGGTGACAGGATTTTACGATGTCCGATAACTCCTCTTCTGATAACACCTCCCGCCGCAGCGCCATGGCGCGCTTACGCGATCGCGCCATGCGTATTCTGGCAATGCGCGACCATAGCGAACTTGAGTTTCGCCGCAAGCTTGCCGCACCCATCATGACGAAGAAGGGCCCGGAAGCGGTTGACGCGACGCCGGAAGAGATCGATCAGGTTGTGGCGTGGTGCATAGAGCACAGCTTTCTTGATGACAGCCGTTTTGTCCGTCAGTTTATCGCCAGCCGCGCGCGCAAAGGGTATGGCCCGGTACGTATTCGCCAGGAGCTGAACCAGAAAGGTATTGCCCGGGAGACCAGCGAAAACGCGATGCGCGAATGCGAGATTGACTGGGTAAGCAGCGCCCGCGATCAGGCGCAGCGCAAATATGGCGAGCCGTTGCCCACTGAATTTGCTGCAAAAGTGAAAGTGCAACGCTTTCTGCTCTATCGCGGCTTTATGCAAGAAGATATTCAGGAAATATGGCGAAATTTTGCCGACTGAGCGCATACGGGATTTTACTTCCCACTAAAGAAAACTTATCTTATTCCCACTTTTTCCAGTAGCGGATGCGTCTGCCATGCGATGGCGATGGCCCGCTACCACATTTCGTTAGCTTGATTTCAGGATAATTATGAGCAAGAGCACCGCTGAGATCCGTCAGGCGTTTCTCGATTTTTTCCATAGCAAGGGACATCAGGTAGTTGCCAGCAGCTCCCTGGTACCGAATAACGACCCGACTTTGCTGTTTACCAACGCCGGGATGAACCAGTTCAAGGACGTTTTCCTTGGGCTCGACAAACGTAATTATTCCCGCGCAACCACGTCGCAGCGCTGCGTGCGTGCAGGTGGCAAACACAACGACCTGGAAAACGTCGGCTACACCGCACGTCATCACACCTTCTTTGAAATGCTGGGCAACTTCAGCTTCGGCGACTACTTCAAACATGATGCTATCCAGTACGCATGGGAACTGCTGACCGGTGAAAACTGGTTCAAGCTGCCGAAAGAGCGTCTGTGGGTGACGGTGTACGAAACCGACGATGAAGCGTACGAAATTTGGGAAAAAGAGGTCGGTATCCCGCGCGAACGTATTATTCGTATCGGTGATAACAAAGGCGCAGCGTATGCGTCTGACAACTTCTGGCAGATGGGCGATACCGGTCCGTGTGGCCCCTGCACCGAGATCTTCTACGATCACGGCGACCACATCTGGGGTGGCCCGCCGGGCAGCCCGGAAGAGGATGGCGATCGCTATATCGAGATCTGGAACATCGTCTTTATGCAGTTCAACCGCCAGGCTGATGGCACCATGGAGCCGCTGCCGAAGCCGTCCGTAGACACCGGTATGGGCCTGGAGCGTATTACAGCCGTGCTGCAGCACGTGAACTCCAACTATGAAATCGATCTGTTCTCGAAGCTGATCCAGCAGGTTGCGAAAGTGACCGGCGCAACGGATCTGAGCAACAAATCTCTGCGCGTTATCGCTGACCATATCCGCTCTTGCGCCTTCCTGATTGCGGACGGTGTGATCCCATCGAATGAGAACCGCGGCTACGTGCTGCGCCGCATCATTCGCCGCGCGATTCGTCACGGCAACATGCTCGGCGCGAAGGATACCTTCTTCTATAAACTGGTTGGCCCGCTGATTGAAGTGATGGGTTCCGCCGGGGAAGAGCTGCAGCGCCAGCAGGCGCAGGTTGAGCAGGTTCTGAAAACCGAAGAAGAGCAGTTTGCACGTACGCTGGAGCGCGGTCTGGCACTGCTGGATGAAGAGCTCTCCAAACTGCAGGGCGACACGCTGGATGGCGAAACCGCCTTCCGCCTGTACGACACCTACGGTTTCCCGGTCGATCTGACCGCAGACGTCTGCCGCGAGCGCAATCTGAAAGTGGATGAAGCGGGCTTCGAAGCGGCAATGGAAGAGCAGCGCCGTCGCGCACGTGAGTCCAGCGGCTTTGGCGCAGACTACAACGCGATGATCCGCGTTGATAGCGCAACAGAATTTAAAGGCTACGATCAGCTTGAGCTGAACGGCAAAGTGACCGCGCTGTTTGTCGATGGCAAACAGGTTGAGTCGATTGCCGCCGGCCAGGAAGCGGTTGTCGTGCTTGATGAGACCCCGTTCTATGCGGAATCAGGCGGCCAGGTTGGTGATAAAGGCGAGCTGAAAGGCAACGGCTTTACATTCGCCGTCCTGGATACGCAGAAGTATGGTCAGGCGATTGGTCATGTCGGCAAGCTCAGCAGCGGTTCGCTGAAAGTGGGCGACGGCGTGAAAGCGGAAGTTGACGAAGCGCGTCGCGCCCGTATCCGCCTTAACCACTCTGCCACCCACCTGATGCACGCCGCGCTGCGTAGCGTACTTGGTACGCATGTCGCGCAGAAAGGGTCGCTGGTGAATGACAAAGCGCTGCGTTTTGACTTCTCCCATTTCGAAGCCATGAAGCCGGCGGAAATCCGCGCGGTGGAAGATATGGTGAATGCGCAAATTCGTCGCAACCTGCCGATCGAAACCAACATCATGGATCTTGAAGCGGCAAAAGCGAACGGCGCAATGGCGCTGTTTGGCGAGAAGTATGAAGATCGCGTTCGCGTGTTGCAGATGGGGGATTTCTCCACCGAGCTTTGCGGCGGTACGCATGCTTCGCGCACCGGTGATATTGGTCTGTTCCGCATTGTGTCTGAATCCGGCACCGCGGCGGGCGTGCGTCGTATCGAAGCCGTCACCGGCGAAGCGGCAATTGCCAGCCTGCATGCGCAGAACGATCAGCTACAGGATATTGCTCAGTTGCTGAAAGGCGACAGCCAGAATCTCGGCGACAAAGTGCGTTCAGTGATTGAACGTACGCGTCAGCTGGAAAAAGAGTTGCAGCAGCTTAAAGCACAGGCGGCAGCGCAAGAGAGCGCAAACCTCTCCGGTAACGCGATGGAGATCAACGGCGTTAAGCTGCTGGTGAGCGAGCTGGAAGGTGTCGAGCCGAAGATGCTGCGTACCATGGTGGACGACCTGAAGAACCAACTCGGCGCTTCGGTTATCGTTCTTGCCACTGTTGTTGAAGGTAAAGTTTCTCTCATCGCGGGCGTCTCTAAGGATGTGACTGACCGCGTTAAAGCAGGGGAACTGGTAGGAATGGTCGCCCAACAGGTTGGGGGCAAAGGCGGTGGACGCCCGGACATGGCGCAAGCCGGTGGTACCGATGCGGCCGCGCTGCCTGCTGCTCTCGCCAGTGTTAAAGATTGGGTAAGCGCTAAACTGTCATAATTACAAAGCGAACGCACAAGCCATAACCTTGAGGTTATGGCTTTGTTGCCACTACGCTATTGATAACGAGAAAGTCAGGTTGAAGTTGTGTATATCGGCTAAACTTACGTCTACAGAATGTAATGCCATGGCTGCTTGCATGTTATGAGTTTGTCATCGCTTATGTTTTGGCGTTGTATGACGGATAATGCCGGGATACAGAGAGACCCGACTCTTTTAATCTTTCAAGGAGCAAAGAATGCTGATTCTGACTCGTCGAGTTGGTGAAACCCTCATGATTGGGGATGAGGTCACTGTGACTGTATTAGGGGTTAAGGGTAACCAGGTGCGCATTGGCGTAAACGCCCCCAAAGAAGTATCGGTCCATCGTGAAGAGATCTACCAGCGTATCCAGGCTGAAAAATCCCAGCAGTCCAATTTCTGATGCCATTATGCGTCTCGCGGTTGTTCGGCGAGACGCAACCCTCCCGTCGATTCTCCCGCTTCTCTGTCTCATTTTTATTGCAGATTTCCTGCATCTGATACTTTCTCGCGCCATTTTTGTTTTCACACATCTGTAATGTCATGCCTGCGGGGCAGTGAATTTTTGCTGATAAAACATCCTTTTTGCCCTTTTTAGCGCCTAATTGCCTGCGAAGTGTGCAAACGATTCAGGGCTGGGAAAAATTGTTTGACTTATAAGTCCCAGAAAGTAATATGTGCGCCACGCAGCGACGATGAGCTCTTAACGAACTCTTCGAAGCACTCGTAAGAGGCGTGTGGTGAGGTGGCCGAGAGGCTGAAGGCGCTCCCCTGCTAAGGGAGTATGCGGTCAAAAGCTGCATCCGGGGTTCGAATCCCCGCCTCACCGCCATTTTGCATCCGTAGCTCAGCTGGATAGAGTACTCGGCTACGAACCGAGCGGTCGGAGGTTCGAATCCTCCCGGATGCACCATCTTGCTCAGTGTGGCGAGGTAATGCGACACTGAATCAGCGTTGTAAAGCAAGTTTTCCCGATGCATCCGTAGCTCAGCTGGATAGAGTACTCGGCTACGAACCGAGCGGTCGGAGGTTCGAATCCTCCCGGATGCACCATCTTGCTCAGTGTGATTGTGATAAACACGACACTGAATCTGCGTTGTAAATAAAGTTTTCCCGATGCATCCGTAGCTCAGCTGGATAGAGTACTCGGCTACGAACCGAGCGGTCGGAGGTTCGAATCCTCCCGGATGCACCATATTCTGCGCAATATCTGTAAGTCTGTTTTCTCAGGGGTGGCGGGTCTAACCGCAAGCACCAGAGAGGATAGCGTTGCTTCAGCAACGACCCGAAGGGCGAGGCGAAGCCGAGTCATCCTCCCGGATGCACCATCTTGCTCAGTGTGATTGTGATAAACATGGCACTGAATCTGCGTTGTAAATAAAGTTTTCCCAATGCATCCGTAGCTCAGCTGGATAGAGTACTCGGCTACGAACCGAGCGGTCGGAGGTTCGAATCCTCCCGGATGCACCATTCTCTGCGAGATAACAGCGAGTCTGTTTTCTCAGGGGTAGCGGGCCTAACCGCGAGCACCAGGGAGGATAGCGTTGCTTCAGCAACGACCCGAAGGGCGAGGCGAAGCCGAGTCATCCTCCCGGATGCACCATCTTTTACGAACTCATCAATAAACTCCTCTCTTATTCTTTCTGCTTAAAGCATCATCCTCAAAACTCCCACACTTTCGACGAAATTCTGCCCAAAATCATATTCCCTGAAGCTAATCTCGCGCTGGATGCGACAAAAAGCCTTGTTTACGTTAAAGTAAATGTTAGTTATCCGGTTTGTGAGAACATGATGTACGCACGTTACGCTGGTTTGATTTTTGATATGGATGGCACCATCCTGGATACTGAACCAACCCACCGCAAAGCCTGGTACGAGGTGCTGGCGCGTTACGGCATGCATTTTGACGAACAGGCAATGGTCGCGCTGAACGGCTCGCCAACCTGGCGTATCGCCGAAGCCGTTATCAAAGAAAACCAGGCCGATCTTGATCCCCACTTACTTGCCCAAGAGAAAACCGCAGCCGTAAAAGCGATGCTGCTCGATTGCGTGCGCCCGTTACCGCTTATCGACGTGGTAAAAGCGTGGCACGGGCGTCGCCCGATGTCGGTTGGCACCGGAAGTGAAAGCGCCGTTGCTGAAGCGCTGCTGGCGCATCTCGGTCTGCGACACTATTTTGATGCGGTAATTGCCGCCGATCACGTTCAGCACCATAAACCCGCACCGGATACCTTTTTACTCTGCGCCGAACGTATGGGCGTGCAGCCGTCGCAGTGCGTGGTATTTGAAGATGCCGACTTCGGCCTGCAGGCGGCGCGTGCAGCCGGTATGGACGCTGTGGATGTCCGCATATTGTGAGCGATGCGCTACCGCTTCTTTCACTGTTCGCCAGCAGTTTTCTCAGTGCCACGATTTTACCGGGCAACTCGGAGGTGGTGCTGGTCGCTATGCTGTTGGCGAAAGTCAGCCAGCCCTGGTGGCTTGTTGTAATAGCAACAATGGGTAATAGCCTTGGAGGGCTGACTAACGTTATTCTTGGGCGCTTCTTCCCGCAGCGTAAATCATCGCGCTGGCAGGAGAGGGCGACCGGCTGGCTCAAACGTTACGGCGCTGCGGCGCTGTTATTGAGCTGGATGCCTGTTATAGGCGATCTGCTGTGCATACTTGCGGGATGGCTACGCCTTTCGTGGGGGCCAGTGCTCTTTTTTTTATGCCTTGGCAAAGCGTTGCGCTATGTGGCTCTCGCCCTCGTAACGCTTCAGGGTATGACGTGGTGGCACTAATTGGATTGCGTGAGTGACCTTTCATCGTCAACCATTACAATTATGCTTAATAAAACGATTATTACAGGCGGGAGGTCAATTTGATCCCGGACGTATCACAGGCGTTGTCCTGGCTGGAAAAACATCCTCAGGCGCTCAAAGGCATCCAACGTGGCCTTGAGCGCGAAACCCTGCGCGTTAACGCGGATGGGTCTTTGGCGACAACCGGTCACGCGGCAGCGCTTGGCTCTGCATTAACTCATAAATGGATTACGACGGATTTTGCCGAAGCGCTGCTGGAGTTTATCACCCCGGTTGAGGGTGATATTGACCGCATGCTCACTATTATGCGCGACATCCATCGCTATACCGCCCGCCAGATTGGCGATGAGCGTCTCTGGCCGCTGAGCATGCCCTGCTACATCAAAGAGGGGCAGGAGATTGAGCTGGCGCAGTACGGCACCTCAAATATCGGCCGCCTGAAAACCCTCTACCGCGAAGGGCTGAAAAACCGCTATGGCGCGCTGATGCAAACCATCTCCGGCGTGCACTATAACTTCTCGCTGCCGATGGCGTTCTGGCAGGCGAAAAGCGGCAGCACCGATAAAGAAGCGGTCTCGGAGGGCTATTTCCGCCTGATCCGCAACTACTATCGCTTCGGCTGGGTCATCCCTTATCTTTTCGGTGCCTCACCGGCTATTTGCTCCTCCTTCCTGCAGGGTAAAGAGACGTCGTTGCCCTTCGAGAAGATGCACAACGGCATGCTCTATCTGCCTTATGCCACGTCGCTGCGCTTAAGCGATTTGGGCTATACCAATAAGTCGCAGAACAGCCTCAATATTACCTTCAATAATCTTCACGATTACGTGGTCGCGCTGAAACGCGCGATCAAAACGCCCTCGGAAGAGTACGCGAAGATCGGTTTGCAGAAAGAGGGCAAGTATCTGCAAATCAACACCAACATTCTGCAGATCGAAAATGAGCTCTACGCGCCGATTCGCCCGAAACGCGTGACCCGCAGCGGCGAAACGCCGTCGGATGCGCTGCTGCGCGGCGGCATTGAATATATCGAAGTGCGCTCGCTGGATATCAACCCGTTCACCGCGATTGGCGTTGATGAGCAGCAGGTGCGTTTCCTCGATCTCTTTATGGTCTGGTGTGTGCTGGCCGATGCGCCGGAGATGAGCAGCGATGAACTGCTCTGTACGCGCACTAACTGGAACCGCGTGATCCTCGAAGGCCGTAAGCCGGGCCTGACGCTCGGTATAGGCTGTGAAACCGCGCAATACCCGCTCGCCGATGTCGGACGCGATCTGTTTAACGATCTGAAACGGGTAGCGCAAACGCTGGATGGCGTGTACGGTGGCAACGAGTATGAAGCGGTATGCGATCAGCTGGTCGCCAGCTTTGACGATCCTGAGCTAACCTTCTCGGCGCGTATTCTGCGCTCAATGATTGATGAAGGCATGGGCGGAACAGGTAAAGCGCTGAGCGAGCAGTACCGTTCGCAGCTGCGTGAAGAGCCGCTGGAAATTCTGCATGAAGAGGATTTTATTGCGGAATGCCACGCTTCACTGGCGCGCCAGGCGGAGATTGAAGCCGGGGATAACGAATCGTTTGAAGCGCTGCTCGCGCGTCACGCATAGCAGAAAAGAAAAAGGCCACATCGCTGTGGCCAAAATTTCATCTCTCGAAGAACAGGGATGATGATAACAAATGCGCGTCTTTCATATATTCAGACTCGCACGCCAACAAAGAGTTCAGTTTATTTTAAAAAAAATCACTGTCGGAGGTGACTAAATGCCGTTACTGGATAGCTTCACTGTCGATCATACCCGTATGGAAGCGCCTGCAGTCCGTGTTGCTAAAACAATGAACACGCCGCACGGCGACGCCATCACCGTATTCGACCTGCGTTTTTGCATTCCTAATCAAGAAGTTATGCCGGAGAAAGGGATCCACACGCTGGAGCACCTCTTCGCTGGCTTTATGCGCAACCACCTCAACGGTGATGGCGTAGAAATTATCGATATTTCGCCGATGGGTTGCCGCACCGGCTTCTACATGAGCCTGATCGGTACGCCGGATGAGCAGCGTGTCGCTGATGCCTGGAAAGCGGCAATGGCTGACGTGCTGAAAGTGAAAGAGCAGAATCAGATCCCTGAGCTGAACGTTTATCAGTGCGGTACATACCAGATGCACTCGCTGGAAGAGGCGCAGGAGATCGCGCGTCACATTCTCGATCGCGATGTGCGCGTCAACAGCAATGATGACCTGGCTCTGCCGAAAGAGAAGTTGCAGGAACTGCATATCTAGTTTGCTATGCCGCTTTCTGGTTAACAGGAAGCGGCACTATTATATGCCCTCATATTTATAAGAAAGTTTTTATACATTATTTCTATTTAATTCTTTTAATTATTACTCGCGCTTAATATATAAATAATATCCTTGCTGCCGCCACGCCTTCTTATTGTTATTTCAATCTTGCCATGATAGTTTGCACCGCACGTCGCTATTAGGCGAACGTGTTACCTTCTGTATTTATTTTCTGCATCTATTTCAGTGAAAAGAATGCCTGAATAACGAGGATATTATGCGGCGCTCACCCATCTCTTACGTATGTCTCTCTTTTTGTCTCTCACTTACATTAACCGGCTGCGTTAAATCAAAAGCACCCGCGCTGGTGCAGGACGCGCCGCAGAAGCAGGAGACACAGCAGTGCTACGAACTGCTTACCGCTCTGCAGGGTCTCGACAAAACGGCATTTGAAACTTATAAGCAGCAATTCACCACCCTTAATCAAAGCTATGAAGTCTACAAAAAAAATCAGCCGATTATTGATAACAACTCGGCGGAAATAATGAAGACGGAAATTGATAACAAAATTGAAGTTGTTTGCTCGCGCGTACGCAGCGCGGTATTCGTGAACATGTCCCGGCGCGCAAATGCACTGAAACAGTTATGAGAAAATTATTATATTCATCAGCTGTATTGCTATCAGCTATTTCATCCTCCGGGGTTCGTGCCGATCCGGCTGCATTACTTGAGCAGTTAAATAAAGAGAAGATTATCGCCGTTACTCCTCACTCTCCGTTTATTAACGATCGGCTTTCGGCACAGCCGAACGCGACGCCTGCACCACCGGTTGAGGTGCAGAGTAAGGCGAAAGAGAGTGAGGCGAAGCATGCGGAAGTGGCGCAACTAAAGCGTAAGCTTACGTTAGCGCAACGCCAGATCGCCGCGCTGAAGAAAAAGCAGCGCGCCACAGCGGTTGTTCTGCCCGCTAAGCAGGACGCAGTGGCAAAAGAGAGTGCCTCGTTAAAACAGCAGTTGCAGACGCATATTCAGCAACTTGCCGAAACGAAGCAGAAGCTCGCCAATGAGAGCGACGCGCTAAAACATCTGCGAGATGAGAAGAGCCAGCTCGAACAGCAGCTCAAGGCCAGCCAGCAGCAACTGGCGCAGACGAGCCAGAAGCACGCCGATGACACACAAGCCCTACAGGCGTTTCGCACGGCGAATAGCGATCTGCAGCAGCAGGTGAAAACCCATCAGCAGCAGCTGGAGTCGCTGGAAAAGCAGGGCCAGCAGCACACCGCCGCCCCGTCGCAAAACGCGGAGCAGGTGAAGCAACTCACCCAGGCCAAAGAGGAGATAAGCAGCAAGCTTGATCTCGCCACGAAGCAGGTCAGCGATCAGGCCGCGCGTATCACCACGCTGGAGGCGCAGCTCAAGCAGCGCACAGAGGAGAACGCGCAGGCTGATCAGAAGAGTGCAGCGGCGTTAGCGCCGCCAAAAGCGCAGAGCCACTATCTGCTGACAGAGAACAGATCGCCCGCCGCCAGAATGAACTACGCCTGGGGTGCCTGGTTTGCGGCGAAAGCGCAGCAGGAGAGCGTCACGCTGACCCACTCCGGGCAAAAATATCTGCCAGAGGCGTTTTTGCAGGGCTTTCAGGATAAGTTCGCCGGCAGCCTGCAGATGAAGAGTGACGATATCGAAAAGGTGCTGCAAAGCCTGAATAAAAAGATGGGCGATGCGCAGAAAAACGAGCTGGCGCAGAACCGGAAACAGGCACAAAAGCTGCTGGCCGAGGCGGCAAAGCTGAAAGGCGCTGAGCGCACTGCCAATGGCATCATCTATCTGGTGGAGAAGAAAGGGCAGGGCGTTGCGCTGCTGTCTGGCGATGTGATCCGCTTTCGGGTTGATGAGAAGCTGAGTTCCGGCAAGGTGCTGTCGCGCGGTGCGGTACACAGCGGGCGAATTAGCGAGCTGCCGCCGCTGATGCGCGCAGGGATTGAAAAAGTGGTGGTCGGAGGGCGGATTCGAATCTATACCCCCGCCGAGCTGGCATATGGCGAGCAGGGGATCCCGGGCATGGTGCCACCGGGTGTCGCGTCAATCATGACGCTTGAGATCCTCGGTATCGTGAAATAAAAAAACGCCTCCCTGCGGAGGCGTTTTTATTTGGCGTTAATGCGCGCCGCCGCTGCTGCCTGCACCAAACGGGGGTTTGGCAAACCAGACCAGGCCAAGCAGGATCAGGAAGACCCCCGCCGAGACCCAGAAAATTTCGTTCGCCGAAATGATCAGCCCCTGATTGGTGATCTGCTGGGCAATCCAGCCTGATGACTGCTGCTGCGACATCCCCATTCCCTGCAGCTGGTTATACATCTCTTGCGCGTTCGGGTTGTAGGGGTTAACCGACTCCGTCAGCTGCGCATGGTGCATTGACTCACGGTTAGTCCACAGCGTCGTGGTGATGGATGTGCCGATCGAGCCTGCCAACGTTCGCGTAAAGTTCGACAAACTGGAGGCCGCGGCCAGCCGCTCCGGCGGCAAGCCGGAGAGAGTAATGGTCGTCAGTGGCATAAAGAAGCAGGCCACGGCGAAGCCCTGAATAAACTGCGGCCACGCTGACGCGCCAAAATCCATTCCCGGCTCAAATGTATAAGCGCGCCAGTAGAAGCACACCGCATACATAATAAAGCTGAAAGTCACCAGCTTGCGCATATCCAGCTTATGCGCAAAGCGGCCAATAATCGGCGACAGCAGTACCGGGATCACGCCAACCGGCGCAGACGCCAGCCCGGCCCAGGTTGCGGTATAGCCATACACCTCCTGCAACAGCTGCGGCAGCAAAACAATTGCGCCGAAGTAGAGCATATAGGCAAGGCTGATACACAAGCAGCCGATGGTGAAGTTCCGCGACTTAAACAGCGAGAGATCGACAATCGGGTTATCGTCGGTGAGCTCCCACACCACGAGGAAACTCAGGGAGATCACTGCGACAATCGTCAGCACAATAATCTCGGTCGAGTTGAACCAGTCCAGCTCTT
Organism: Kosakonia sp. 1610; assembly: GCF_050435845.1. NCBI lineage: Bacteria > Pseudomonadati > Pseudomonadota > Gammaproteobacteria > Enterobacterales > Enterobacteriaceae > Kosakonia > Kosakonia sp. 1610. The sequence continues at coordinate 63,879 of NZ_JBNDKZ010000007.1, forward strand.
TCCCCTGGTCGAGCATCACCTGCAGACTACCGATACCCACCACCAGCAATGCGAGGCCTACGCCATCAATACGCCGCTGCTCGGTGCGCGTCTCACGTCCGCGCAGGCTTTGCAGGGTAAGCAGCACCACCAGCGCGCCAATCGGCACGTTGATAAAGAAGATCCAGCCCCAGTGGTAGTTATCGCTGATATAGCCGCCGAGGATCGGCCCGCAAATCGGCGCGACAATCACCGTCATTGACCAGAGCGCCAGCGCGATAGAGCGCTTCGCCGGTGGGTAGTTACTCAGCAACAGGCTCTGCGAAAGCGGGATCAGCGGCCCGGCAACAATCCCCTGGATAACGCGGAAGAAGATCAGCATCCCCAGGCTGTTGGAGACGCCGCACGCCCAGGAGGCGATGGCAAACGCCACCGTCGACCAGAGAAAGAGCCGCACTTCGCCGAAGCGTTTTGCCAGCCAGCCGGTAATGGGGATTGAGATGGCGTTCGCCACCCCGAAGGAGGTGATCACCCAGGTTCCCTGGCTCAGCGAGGAGCCAAGGTTACCGGCGATCGTCGGGATAGCCACGTTGGCGATGGTGGAATCCAGCACCTGCATGAAGGTCGCGAGTGAAAGTGCAATGGTCATAATGACCAGCTGCGCGCCCTCCAGCGGTTTCTGTTGCATGGCACTCATATAAGATTACCCGGCGTTGGCTTTCACGATGTTATTGATAAGCGTGTTGACCGGCTCAAGATTGATCTCCCGCGCGTTACTCTCATACGCTGGCGTGGTGCGTGCCTGCTTCGCCAGCACGGCACCATCGCGCGCGGAGGTATCGACTTTCACCGTCGTTGAAAGGCCAATACGCAGCGGGTGATCTGCCAGCTGTTGGGCATCAAGCTCAACACGCACCGGCAGTCGCTGAACCACTTTGATCCAGTTCCCGGTCGCGTTCTGCGCGGGCAGCAGTGAGAAGGCGCTGCCGGTACCCATATCGAGACCGACCACTTTGCCTTTGTACTCAACCTCATCACCATAAAAATCGCTGATAATGGTCGCGGTCTGGCCAATGCGCATATGCGCAAGCTGCGTCTCTTTAAAGTTGGCATCCACCCAGAGGTTGGTCGCCGGAACCACCGCCATCAACGGAGTGGTGACAGAAATCTGCGCGCCAGGCTGCACCGCGCGGCGGGAGACATAACCGGTGAGCGGGCTGACAATTTTGGTGCGCTGCAAAGCCAGCCAGCTATTACGGACTTCTGTTGCTGCCTGCTTCACCGCGGGCTGCTCTTCGAGCGGCGTATCCAGCACGATCGCCTGGTTGGCGTTATATTGCTGAACGGCGACATCCAGTGCGGCCTGCGCGCTGGCGACCGCATCACGGGCGTGCTGCAACTCTTCGCGACCAATTAGATTCGCGCTGCCGAGCGGCACGCGGCGATTAAGATCGCTCTGCGCCTGGGCAAGGGCGGTCTTTTTCAGCTCAACGCTCGCCTGGAGTTGTTTGCTGTTGATAATGGACTGGCGGGTCTGGCGCACGCTGGTTGCCAGCTGGGTCTGCGCTTTTTCAAACGCCTGGCGGGCATCGGTCTCATCAAGTGTGACCAGCACATCGCCTTTCTGCACAAAATCGGTGTTGTCGGCCCAGACTTTCGTCACGCTGCCGGAGACCTGCGACATGATCTGTACCTGGTTCCCCGCCACATAGGCGTCGTCCGTCTCTTCAAAATGACGCAGGACTAAAAACCAATAAATTCCGTATGCCACGGCAATAACAACAAAGAGCAAGGTCAGTAACAGCAGCAATCCCTTACGTTTGCCGCGCTTTTTGACCGGTTGCTGCGGGGTCTGGCTCTCCGCATTTGCGCTCATGATTCTCTCCACGATCTTATTTTTAGTTATGTCGGCGTGTACCGACCTTTCGTCAGAAAGGCCAGCTTAGCTGGCCCTTCACATTGCTCATCCTGGAAACTAAAGCTGCTTATCGCGTTAGCGCAGCGCCTCGAGGACCACGTCCTCTTCATCCATCTGGTCGAGACGCGACAGAAGCTTACGGGTGATCTGCTCGAGCTGATCTTTCTCAGCGTTGGTCAGGGTTGACCAGAGTTGATGCAGGCAGTTGTGCTGCGGTGGCAGAACCTGACGCAGGAACTCGTGTCCTTTGTCGGTCAGTTGCAGATGCAGACAGCGGCGATCGTTATCGCTTTCGCGGCGTTCGATCCAGCCGCGCTTCTCCAGCTCATCGGCGATACGAGTAGCGTTGGTGCGGGATGATCCCAGCGCGCTGCTCAGTTCCGACGGCTGAATGCTGTGATTTTCCTGCGACTCCAGGGTAATCAGCGCCATAAACAATGTCTCGTTAATGCCCTGCGCTTTCAGCATCTTATTGCGGTTTTCCAGCAGCTTGCCCTGCATGTGCATACAGAGGCGGGTCAATAAAATCTCCTGAAACGGGAAATCTTCATAGCGGCTGGCGCGAAACTTAAGCATTTGTTCAATGGGCGTAAACGAACTATCCATTTGGGTATAACCTCATTAATTGCAGTCGATATAGTAACGACGGTGACAAATAAAGTAAATGTATTATTTGTGCTAATAAATTTGCTCTATCTATGCATGTGGCAGAAATTTCCAGGCGACACCGGACAGCAGTGCGCTCACTAGCGTGAAGAAGACAGGGCGGTGACGATGCCAGAGGTGGCGACCGGCGAAGCGGGCGTATAAAACGAAGGAAAATGCCACGGCGGGGTGGCTAACAATAGGGGACAGGCGGTGTGTGATGCCTTCCGTGTGCGATGCCACCTTTTCAGGCCCGGCGGTGTAATTCAATGAACGATCCATATCCATAAAGTTTGTTATATATCACCCACGTTAATATAACCGGGATAAACAAGTCCTATAACCTTAGCAGAGTGACGGACGTGTTAACACCCCGGTTTGGCACCGAATTGCCTAAACGTGAGCGGTTGCTTAGCTCTGCGCCTCCGTATGGCGATATCCTCGCCACCACACCAGCACGTTAAGCAAGGCGAGGATAGCGCCCGCAGCGCAGACACCAGCCCAACCCGCATGCTGCCATGCCGTGGCCGAAATCAGCGACCCTGCGGCACCGCCGATAAAGTAACTGGTCATGTAGCCAGCGGTCAGGCGGTTACGCGCTTCCGGGTTAACGCGATAGATAATCGTCTGGTTAGTGATATGCACCGCCTGCACCGTGAGATCGAGCACGATAATGCCGATAATCAGCGCGAAGACGGAACTGTGACCAAACCAGGTTGCCACCCAGGAGAGCAGAAGCAGCACCAGACCAACTGTGGTGGTGAGATGGCCTTTGCCGCGATCCGCAAGCCCGCCCGCCTGACGTGCACCTAATGCACCGGCGGCGCCCACCAGGCCAAACAGGCCGATCATCGCATCAGAGAAGTGAAACGGCGGCGCGGCGAGCAGAAAGGCCATTGACGTCCACAAGACGCTGAAGTTAGCAAAGCTCAGGCAGCCAAGCAGCGCGCGGGTGCGCAGCAGTTTATTGCTGGCGAAGAGGGTGAAGACGGAGCCGAGCAGCTGCGGGTAGTTAAGGTGCGTTTCCGACTTGAGTTTCGGCAGGCCGCGCCAGAGCGCCAGCGCCATCAGCACCATTAATACGCTGGCAACCCAGTAAACGGTGCGCCAGCCGCCGAGGCTTGCCAGCAGCCCGGCGACGGTGCGCGCAAGCAGGATCCCCAGCAGCAGGCCGCTCATAATCGTGCCGACCACTCGCCCACGGCTCTCAGGTGTCGCAAGCGTCGCGGCCAGCGGCACCAGAAGCTGCGCCACTACCGAGAAGAGGCCGGTAAGTGCGGTACCCAGAATCATCAAACCGAGCGATGGGCTACTGGCGGTAATCAGCATCCCGCCCGCTGAGAGTAGCGTCATCACCACAATTAATGTGCGCCGCTCAAACATATCGCCAAGCGGCACCAACAGCAGCAGCCCGGCGGCATAGCCAAGCTGCGCGGCGGTGACGATAAATCCGGCCTGGCTTGCGGTGATCGAAAAGGCGTTAGCGATGGTATCCAGCAGCGGCTGCGGGTAGTAATTGCTGGCAACGGCGAGTCCGGTTGCCATCGACATCAGCGCAATCAGCGCCGGGCTAAGTCCGTGGTGAGTTTTTGTCATAGGTATCAACTATCAATGAGGTTCTTTGTCAGAAATCCATCATAGACAATTGCCCGGCGGCGTGTGTTGTTATCTGTGCACCCGGGCTGGATAAACGAACGCGCCACCGGGTGAGAACCCGATGGCGCGTGAGAAGGTCAAAGAGTCAGTGCGTTACTTCTGCGCGGCGAGCGCCTCTTTCACCCAGCCATCAAACTGCTGCTGATGGGCTTTGATCCAGCCATCAACGTGGCCCTGCACATCCGCTTCGGAGGCTTTACCGGCGTGCATCATCGCATTCTGGGCGTTGATATCCGCCAGCGGCAGTTTCATAACGGCAAACAGCTTCGCCGCCGCCGGGTTTTTCTCCGCCCAGGCTTTATTGGCAACAATGTGCATGGTGTTCACCGGGAAGCCGTAGTTCATGCCGTTCGGCAGTTTGGTATCGATATTTTTCTGTTCGCCCGGCAGGGAGGAGAACGGCACCTGCAGCCAGACCACATCTTTACCCGGCTTCAGCACATCGCTCACCCAGTAAGGGGTCCAGGTGTAGTAGAGGATCGGTTTCCCCTCTTTAAAGCGGGTGATAGTGTCCGCCATCATCGCCGAGTAGTTACCGTGGTTAACCGTGACGGTGTTCTCCAGGCCATAGGCTTTGTGCTGGTGGTTAATCACCGTTTCACATCCCCAGCCCGGCGAGCAGCCCATCATATCGGCTTTGCCGTCACCGTTGCCGTCGAACAGTTTGGCGATTTTCGGATCTTTTAACTGCTCGATATTGGTGATGTGGTACTTATCGGCGGTTTTCTTATCGATCAGGTAGCCCTGCGCCGCGCCGGTTACATAGGTGCCTTCGCGGTAGAACTTCTTATCGCCCCCGGCGGCGGCATACATATCGTCATGCAGCGGCTGCCAGTTGACGGCGGTAAAGGTGACATCGCCTGCTGCCATCGAGGTGTAGCCGACGTTGTAATCCACTTCATCCGGTTTTTCGACCGTATAGCCTAGCTTTTCAAGGCCGCGGCTGACCAGCAGCGTCTGGAACGCCTCTTCGGCGATGGTGCTCTGAAACGGTTTAACGGTAATGCCTTTGCCCGGCAGATCGGCGGCAAAAGCGCTGGTGGAGAGAAGGGTGGTAAACGCTGTGGCAAAAAGTACGCTATGTCGCATCGTTATTCCTTATTTTTCAGGTGTGATGTTGTTGCCCGGCCGGTGCGCCGGGCAGCAAAATTATTTGGCGAAGGGGCGGGTCAGCAGGCCGAGCGGGCCGGTCTGATACCAGCGGCGGTTACCGCGGCTGCGCGAGTCACGGCCCACGGCCTGAGTCAGGCGGTCAAGAATGATTGCGAGGATCACAATCCCGACGCCGCCGACGCTGGCAAGGCCCATATCAAGGCGACCAATACCGCGCAGCACCATCTGCCCCAGCCCGCCGACGGCGATCATCGAGGCGATCACCACCATCGACAGCGCCAGCATCAGGGTCTGGTTGATGCCCGCCATAATGGTTGGCATCGCCAGCGGCAGCTGAACTTTGAACAGCATCTGGCGCGGGCTGGCACCAAAGGATCGCGAGGCTTCAATCAGATCGGCCGGCACCTGGTTAATGCCGAGGATCGTCAGGCGCACCACCGGCGGCAGGGCGAAGATAATCGTCACCACTACGCCCGGCACGTTACCAATGCCGAACAGCATCACAATCGGCACCAGGTAGACAAACGCCGGAGTGGTCTGCATCGCATCCAGCAGCGGGCGAACGATCTTCGCTGCCCGCGGGCTGCGCGCCAGCCAGATCCCCATCGGCAAGCCGATCACCACGCAGAACAGCAGCGCGGTGAGCACCAGAGCCAGGGTAATCATCGCCTGCGACCAGGCACCAATCGCGCCGATGGCAATCAGTGATACCAGCGTTGCAACGCCCATCCCGGCGCTGCTCATCTGCCAGGCGATCAGCGAGAAGAGAATAATCGCCACCGGCGACGGCATGCCGAGCAGCAGTTGCTGAAAGCCGCTAAGAATGTAATCCACCGGCACGCGAATGCCCTGGAAGAGCGGGCGGAAGTGGAGCACCACCCAGTCGATCGCCTGCGTTACCCAGCTGTCGAGCGGGATCAGCGTTTTATGGAATGGATCCATAATGTTGAAGTGTTCCGGCGCGGGTGCCGGGGCGCTGTAAAGCCAGTCAGCGCTGCCGCTATCGGCAGGTGCTGCTGCGCCGCCGCCCCACGCATCAGCCGACTGTGCGGCGTTGTCCGTTGCCGGTGCGCTCTGCCACGGATTGTTTTGATCAGCCATTGTTTGCCCCCTCGCGATCTAAAGCCTGCAGCAGCATTCGTTTCGAAATGATGCCCACGTACTGTTGCTCTTCACCCACCACCGGCACCGCGCAGGGCGCCTGTCCGACATGGGAGAGCAGTTCGCTGAGCGGCGTGTCTGCCTCCACCGCAAGCGGGGAGTCAATCAACGCCGCATCGATTCCTTGCGCGGTGGCCAGCGCCGCTTTCAGGGAGTCGATGGAGACAATGCCGACAAACTTATTGCCGCGCTCAATGACATAGCCATATTCGCGGTCTTCATCCTGCAACATTTTCAGCGCCGAGCGCGGGCCGAAACCAGGCGTTTTACGGATCAGACCCACGGGCGTACGGCGCGCAATATCCTTCGCGCTGAACACCTGGCTAATATCAACGCCGCGGAAGAAGGTGCGCACATAATCATTGGCCGGATTATTCAAAATCTCATCCGGCGTGCCGACCTGCACCACTTCGCCATTTTGCATAATCGCAATCCGGTCGCCAATGCGCATCGCTTCGTCGAGATCGTGGGAAATAAAGACAACGGTGCGCTGATGTTTCGCCTGCAGCTTGACCAGCTCATCCTGCATCTCGGTACGAATTAAGGGATCGAGCGCGGAGAAGGCCTCATCCATTAATAAGATATCGGGATTGATGGCTAATGCGCGGGCTAATCCGACGCGCTGGCGCATACCGCCGGAGAGTTCATCCGGGTAGCCGTGGGCGTAATTTTCCAGCCCCACCTGGCGCAGTGCATCGAGCGCTTTTTCCTGGCGCTCCTGCGCGGGCATGCCGGCTAACTCCATACCAAATGCGGTATTATCCAGCACCGTCATATGGGGCATTAGGGCGAATGACTGGAAGACCATTGCAATCTTCTTTCTGCGCACCTCGCGTAGCTCGGCATCGGATATTTTGGCAATATCGACGCCATCTATCAGCACCTGCCCGCGGGTGGGTTCAATCAGGCGATTGAGAAGGCGTACCATAGTGGATTTACCCGAGCCGGATAATCCCATGATGACGAATATCTCGCCTTCTTCAATGGCCAGACTGGCGTCTTTCACGCCAAGCGACAGACCCGTTTTTTCCAGTATTTCTTCTTTCGAAAGTCCTTTTTCTATATATTTGAAAGCTCTCTGCGGATGCTCGCCAAATACTTTATAGAGATTCTTAACTTCTAATTTAATTGCCATGCAATAATAGAGTTCCTGTTATTTATTATTTCGATACGCTACCCAATGAATATATTTGACTGGTCATACCCTACCACACTCTTCATCTGAGACAACCCTTCTGTGCCGCGCTTTACAGAATTTCCATGCACTCAAATGGCATTATTTCCCATGATATAAGGGCTGGCGCGGGTAATCATTTTTTTGCATTGGACAGAAAAATGAGCCTGAATGGAGATGATTTTGCGGAATATGAACAAACCATGACAGCGCAGACCGTCATAGTTATTTTTACTAAGAATCAGCTTAAACGCGGCGGAATAAATAGTGGTGAATTAAAAAACGGGGGGATATTCTCCTCCCGCAGCGCGAGAGGAGAGAATATTTAAAAGTTCCAGTCTTCGTCTTCCGTTTCGACGGCTTTACCCATCACATACGACGAGCCGGAGCCGGAGAAAAAGTCGTGATTTTCGTCGGCGTTGGGTGACAGCGCCGACAATATCGCCGGGTTGACATCCGCCATCTCCGGCGGGAAGAGCGCCTCATACCCGAGGTTCATCAGCGCCTTGTTCGCGTTGTAGCAGAGAAACGCTTTCACCTCTTCGGCCCAGCCGCTGTCGGCATAGAGATCGTCGGTGTAAGCAAGCTCGTTATCGTATAGCTCCATCAGCAGATCGAGGGCGAAAGCTTTCAGCGACTCGCGCTCGGCCTCGCTCACTTTCTCTAACCCTTTCTGATACTTATAACCGATGTAGTAACCGTGCACCGCTTCATCGCGAATGATGAGACGAATCAGGTCGGCGGTGTTGGTCAGCTTGCCGCGGCTTGACCAGTACATCGGCAGCCAGAAGCCGGAGTAGAAGAGAAACGACTCCAGAAAGACGCTGGCGATCTTCTTCTTCAGCGGATCGTCAGCGCGATAGTGGCCCAGCACGATCTGCGCTTTGCGCTGTAGCGCGCTGTTCTCTTCGCTCCAGGCGTAAGCAACATCAACATCCCGCGTCTGGCAGAGCGTCGAGAAGATAGAGCTGTAGGAGCGGGCATGCACCGCCTCCATAAAGCTGATGTTGGAGAGCACCGCCTCTTCGTGCGGCGTGGCGGCATCCGGCATCAGCGCCGGTGCGCCAACGGTGTTCTGAATGGTGTCGAGCAGCGTCAGCCCGGTAAAGACGCGGATCGTCAGCTGCTGCTCGGCCGGGCTTAAGCTCTGCCAGGCCGGAATATCGTTCGACAGCGGTACTTTTTCCGGCAGCCAGAAGTTACTGGTCAGCCGGTTCCACACTTCGAGATCTTTATCATCCTGGATTTTGTTCCAGTTCACCGCGCTGACGCGGGAGAGTGGGTTCATCATGCTTTCCTCATAGCGCACAGGAGACGCAGCCCTGGATTTCGGTGCCTTCCAGCGCAAGCTGGCGCAGGCGGATGTAGTAGAGCGTCTTAATGCCCTTTTTCCACGCGTAAATTTGCGCCCGGTTGATGTCGCGCGTGGTGGCGGTATCTTTGAAAAAGAGCGTCAGTGACAGCCCCTGATCGACATGGCGCGTCGCTTCGGCGTAGGTATCAATGATCTTCTCTGGCCCAATCTCGTAGGCATCTTCATACAGGGCCAGGTTCTCATTGGTCATAAACGGGGCAGGGTAGTAAACGCGCCCGGTTTTGCCCTCTTTGCGGATCTCAATCTTCGACACAATTGGGTGAATACTCGATGTCGCATGGTTGATGTAGGAGATCGACCCGGTCGGCGGCACCGCCTGCAAATTCTGGTTATAGATGCCGTAACGCATCACCTCTTCGCGTAGTTGTTGCCACATCGCGCGCGTCGGGATGGTGATATTGGCGCGGGCAAACAGCGTGCGCACTTTATCGGTTTTCGGCTGCCAGTCGCCTTCAAGATAGCGATCAAAATACTCACCGCTGGCGTAGCGAGAAGCGGGGAAACCGGCAAAGGTCTGGCCGCGCTCGCGGGCGATCATCATCGAGGTATGCAGCGCATGCCAGGTGATGGTGTAGAAGTAGAAATTGGTGAAATCGAGCCCTTCCGGGCTGCCGTAGGCAATGCCTTCGCGCGCCAGATAGCCGTGCAGGTTCATCTGCCCCAGCCCAATCGCATGGGAGGCGGCATTGCCCGCTTCCACCGACGGCACCGAGCGGATATGGCTCATATCGGAGACGGCGGTTAAACCGCGGATCGCCGTCTCAACGGTACGGCCGAAATCGGGCGAATCCATGGTGTGGGCGATATTCAGCGAGCCAAGATTACAGGAGATATCGTGCCCGGTGTCGGCGTAATCGAGGTTGTCATCAAAGGTCGAGGCGCTGTTAACCTGCAAAATCTCCGAGCAGAGGTTGCTCATATTGATGCGCCCGGCAATCGGGTTGGCGCGGTTAACCGTATCTTCAAACATGATGTAGGGATAACCGGACTCAAACTGGATCTCTGCCAGTGTCTGGAAGAAGTCGCGCGCGTTGATCCAGCTTTTGCGCACCCGCTCGTCGGCAACCAGCTGGTGGTAGTTTTCGTTGATCGCCATATCGCCAAACGGCTTACCATACAGGCGTTCCACATCGTAGGGGGAGAAGAGCGCCATCTGCGCGTTCTCTTTCGCCAGCTGGAAGGTGATATCCGGGATCACCACGCCCAGCGACAAAGTTTTGATGCGGATCTTCTCATCGGCGTTTTCGCGCTTGGTATCAAGAAAACGCAGAATATCGGGGTGATGGGCATGGAGATAGACTGCACCTGCGCCCTGGCGTGCGCCAAGCTGATTGGCATAGGAGAAGGCATCTTCCAGCATCTTCATCACCGGGATCACACCGGAAGACTGGTTTTCAATGCGCTTGATCGGCGCACCTGCTTCGCGCAGATTCGAGAGCAAAAAGGCCACGCCGCCGCCGCGCTTGGAGAGTTGCAGGGCGGAGTTCACCGCGCGACCAATCGACTCCATATTGTCTTCAATACGCAGCAGGAAACAGGAGACCAGTTCGCCACGCTGCTTTTTGCCACAGTTGAGGAAGGTCGGCGTCGCGGGCTGGAAGCGGGCAGAGAGGATCTCCTCCACCAACTCCTGCGCCAGCGCGGTATCGCCCTGCGCCAGCGTTAAGGCCACCATGCAGGCGCGATCTTCAAAATCTTCCAGATAGCGTTTGCCATCGAAGGTTTTCAGCGTGTAGCTGGTGTAGAACTTCCAGGCGCCTAAGAAGGTCTGGAAGCGGAAACCGCGCGCCTTCGCTTTCGCCAGCAGATCGATGACAAACGCCCGCTCATAGCGCGCGAGCACGCTCTCATCGTAATAATTTTCCGCCACCAGCCAGTTAAGGCGCTCATCCTGGCTCGCAAAGTGAACGCTGTTGGGGCGAACATGGTGCGCCATAAAGGCGTCCACCGCCTGGTGGTCTTTTTCAAACTGAATGCGGCCATTGCGATCGTAAAGATTGAGCATGGCATTCAGGGCATGGAAATCGGGCGTGCTCTGCATCACGCGCGCTGCGGTTGTCGTTGCCAAAATTCGCTTACTCCTGTTCGCACGTTGATGATGTCCTGCGCAGTACCCATCAATTCAAACCGATAGAGATAGGGCACCGCGCATTTTTGCGCGATCACGTCGCCCGCGCGGCAAAACGCATCGCCAAAGCTGCGATTGCCGGCGGCGATCACGCCGCGAATCAACGCCCGATTATGCGGATCGTTCAAAAAGCGGATCACCTGGCGCGGCACAGCACCGGCCGTACCGCCGCCGCCATAGCTGGGAACCACCAAAATATAGGGTTCGTCTACCTGAATACGCTCACGCTCGTTAAGCGGAATGCGCACCGCCGGCAGCCCCAGACGCGCAATAAAGCGATGGGTGTTTTCCGAGCTGCTGGAGAAGTAGACGAGCGTGCTCATGCGGCTGCGCTGAGACGATTAATCATATCCGGGCGGAAGCCGGACCACTTTGTCTCGCCTGCAACCACCACCGGCAGCTGGCGAAAACCCATCGCGCGCAGCTGGTCTGCGGCATCCGGCACATGATCGATGTTCACCATCTCAAACTCAAAGCCGCGGCTCTCCATCGCCCGTTTGGTGGCGTGGCACTGAACACAATCATCTCGAGTGTAAATAGTAATGCGCATGATTCGTATTTCCGTTAAAAGTAGTAGAGCGGCGCGATAAGTCGCGTCAGTTAGTGTATGGAGTACAAGAAGAGATACTAGATGTAGTTATAAATTTTATCAACCATACAATATATGGGAAAAAGACACAGGCCGTGCCCAGGAGAGTGGCTGAATGGGTAAGGGCGAAATGTCGCCGCGTATTGTAAAGCGGGGCGGAAAAAGGACAAAGAAAAACCCCTGCCATCCGGCAGGATGGGCAGAGGTTTCAGATTATTTGTATAAATTAACGACGGAAGCTGAGCAGCGCGCCGACAAAAATACCAACGGCAGCAGCAGCACCAACGCTGCACCACGGACGGTCTTTCACAAAGCTATCGGCACAGCCGACGGCGTCACGTGCAGCTTGTTGCACACGGTTGCGACCATGCATGCGGGCGCGAGTCTCTTTCAGCAGCGCCTGCGCTTTACGGCGCGCAGATTCGCCTTCCTCTTTCGCGTCGCTGCCCCAGGATTTAAGCAAATCTTCCAGGCTATCAGCTAACTGGTTGACATCGTTATTGATATCATCAACACCTTCATCTACTTCACGGCGTGTGGGTCTGTTTAACATAGTAGCCTCCCTTTTTTTGGTGTGCTTTTAAGCGTAGACCATAATTTTACAGGCCAAACGGCAAACGCCCATTTACGCGCAGTTTGTGGAATTTTCTGAGTCACTGACCATGCTCAGTACTGTAAGGTTGCGAAGCAGTTGAGAGATGATGAGGAAAATCTATGTATTTACGACCCGATGAAGTGGCGCGCGTGCTGGAGAATGTCGGCTTTACGATGGATGTGGCGACCAACAAAGCGTACGGTTATCGCCGTGGCGAAAACTATGTATATGTTAACCGCGAAGCTCGTATGGGCCGCACGGCGCTGATTATCCATCCCACCCTGAAAGAGCGCAGTTCATCGCTGGCCGATCCCGCATCGGACATTAAGTTGTGCGATCACTACCACAATTTCCCGCTCTATCTGGGCGGTCATGAACAGGACCATTACGGCATTCCGCATGGTTTCAGTTCGCGTATGGCGCTCGAGCGCTTCCTGAACGGCCTGTTCGGCGAACAGCACTAACCCAGAGCTGCCATCAGGCTTTCGCCTGGTGGTAATGACTCACCCGGAAGAGACGGCGGCAGTAATCGAGGAAGTAGCCGTACACCGCACCCATCAACATCGATATCACGATATTTGAACTGACCGCCGCCATAATCTGCTGCCAGTCTGCCCCTACCGACCACAAAATCGTTACATATACCGGCGACTGAAAAGTGACATACGCCAGCACATCCGCCAGATTTTTCATCCAGCCTGCGGGGCTTATGCCGCGTGCATAGCGCATAAAGAGATCGCGATAGAAGCCGTAAGGCCAGGCAATAATGATGTTAACCGGGATCGCCACCAGACGAGAGGAAAGGGACTGCTCAAAGCTCATTCCGGAGAGGAATATTTCAATCACCATGTTCACTACTGAACAGTAGACCACCATCGCGAAAGTGTCCGCAGCGGCGTGGCGCAGGCGAGACTGCGAAGAGAACATGATGAAGCTCCTTGAAAAATGATGGCGCAATGAAGAGGTGTAGCGTTTTAAAACGGACTTATTTACGCGCATAGCGTATCTGTCTGATTTGAAACTCTCAACTAGCGATTAATTTTTATTTTTGACCGCCGCCTGGATAAAGTGCTCTGCATCTGCTGCAATCTTCGGCATTGCCCTATTATTGTTGGGGTGGAGTTATAAAGGATTAATTTTCAAGACATTACACGATTGCACGGCAGGGCGTAGCGGTCAGCGTAGCGCGCTATGCTTTGGCGAAGAGTGAAAAACGTTGAGGCAGTATGTTTTATGCTAGTAAGGCGTTTTTAGCAGCATAAGATGCGGTCTGGAGGGGTTGGGGTTTTACGCGTCAGAAGTGGGTATGTATGCCGTTACGCGGCGGGCGAGCCCACCGCAATCACTCAGCAGACACCAAAGTCGCCCTCTTCTTTGTACAGCTCGACGTCATCGGCTTTAAGCGTCAGCTTTTCCGCCTGTTCGTCGTGAGTGGGCACCGCAATAATCTGGTCATCATGCACTTCGAGCACTTTGAGTTTCGGGCCGCCAATGCGTGGTTGAACGATATCGCCTACAGCAAACATATGTCTCTCCTTTGTAACGAGGTTGTAAGAGTAAACATAGACTGAACAGTGAGAGTGGTACAGCGTAAAAGAGGGTAAACCTCTTGATGGCTGATTGGCACTGTGGGATGTAGCGGCTACGCTTAAACAGATTGTGTAAATTATCAATCACCTGGAATTTACTTTGCACAGGAGGCTTTATGGGCTTTTGGCGTATTGTCATTACGATTCTTCTTCCGCCGCTGGGCGTGCTGCTCGGGAAAGGCTTAGGCCTGGCGTTTCTTCTTAACATTCTGCTCACGCTGCTGGGTTACATCCCGGGCCTGATCCACGCCTTCTGGGTGCAATCCCGCGACTGATCCTTCCGGGGCGGTTCTCCGCCCCACGCCGATCAAGTGCACATTTTTTCGCCAAAACCTTAAAGAGATTGTTGATGACGTCGATAAATATCACGTTAGCAATCACTTTAAGGAAGCGAAATGAGCATTCAGGAAGTCAGTGCCTCTGCGGCAGCGCAGTCGCAGTATGAGGTGCGTGCGTCAAAAACGATAACGTTTGGTGGCAAAGAGATTGTCACCGAGAGTTCAATTTCTGTCTCCATCTCTGCAGAAGCGCTGGCGCGCGGCGCAGAGAGCCAGCCAAAACCTACCAAAGAGCAGAGCGAAAAGGTCGCCCGCGAGATGGCTACCCTTCGCAATAGCGATATGGCCTCTTATGCACGCGGGCCGAGCCTGGCCAGCGCCTTCTATGGCGACCCGGCCACGGCCAACGACGCGGTAAGCTTTATCGACTTTTTCCAGCACTCCACCATCAATGCCGATGATATGGCCACGGCGCTGCACCAGGCGTTGACCTCGCCGCAAGGCAGCGGTGATGAGACCACCCTCGGGATGGACGTGGCGATGACCCAGGCGAAACTCAATTATGTGGTGGATAAGTTCGTCTCTGCGGATTACCAGCAGCAGGCGCGCGATTTCGTCGCCGGGTTTGTGGCTAAAAAAGGCGAGCAGGCGGATCAGACCAACCGCGCGGCGCTGACCCAATCGGCGGAACTGGCGCAAAGCCGTGGCGACACCGCTCAGGCGAAACAGAGCCAGCAGGCGATCGAACAGCTTGATGCCGGGACACACTCCTCACAGATGGACCGCAAGGCGATGCTGGCAATCACCGCCAACACTGACGACAGTAGCAGCTGGTTTGCGCAGATGAATCAGCGGGTGGAAAACAGCGGTTCGCTGCCATTTGTCACCACGCTTGAGAAAAACCACATCGGCGCGTTACAGCAGCAGTGGTCGCAGTTCACCACCCTGCTGAAAGCGGCGGAGCAACCAGCAGGCGACGAAAGCCAGCGCGCTTAATATCCGACGGTAAAGGTGCGGCCTGTCTGCACGCCGTGAACACTGCGTCGATAGGCCAGTGCAGCGCGCGCGGCAGGCACACTTTCAAACCCCGGGAAGAAGGCGCCATATTTTTCAACGGATTCGCGGAGCACCGTCGGGCTGACGACGTTAATGCGTAAGCCGCGCGGTAACTCGCACGCCGCGGCACGCACAAACCCCTCCAGTGCCGCATTGACCGCGGTAGCATTCACCCCCTGCGCAATGGGTTCACTGCCGATAATGCCGCTGGTCAACGTGATCGAGCCGCCATCATTGAGATAGTGCTGACCTATAAGCGACAGCCGCACCTGCCCCAGCAGTTTGTCGTTAAGGCCGGAAGCAAAATCCTCTGCGCGCATCGCCGTTAGCGGGCCGAAAAAGAGTGAGCCGGTGGTGGCGATAATCGCGTCAACGCGTCCGGTCTGCGCAAACAGCGCCTCGACACTCTCATCACGCGTTAAATCGACCTGTAGATCGCCATGCGTTAACCCGACGCTTATCACCTCGTTATCTTGACCCAGCTCGGCCACCACTGCGCGGCCAAGGGTGCCGGTAGCACCGATTACGATAATCTTCATTTCAGCTCTCCTTCAGTGTGCGGAGTGGTCATTTTTTCGCTAATCATTGATAAGATAAATGCTCTTAATGTTTATTCATTCCTAACTAGTGGTTTGCACTATGGATAAGCTGCGCAGTATGGCGGTGTTTATCGCCGTGGTAGAGGCGGGGTCCTTTACTCAGGCCGCCGCCAGGCTGGAGATCTCGGCGGTAATGGTCGGAAAATACATCGCTCAACTCGAAAACAGCCTGGCGACACGCCTGCTGGCGCGCAACACCCGACGCCAGAGCCTGACGGATGCCGGTCGCGTCTTCTATGAGGAGGCGCGGCGGGTGCTGGAGCAGGTGCATATTGCCGAAACCTCCGTCGAGCGGCTACGCGCGGCACCTGCCGGTACGCTGCGCGTCAGCGCCTCAACCACTTTTGGCGGCTGCGTTATCGCACCCATCACCGCCACCTTTCTCACGGCGTGGCCGCAGGTGCGGGTCGATCTCGATTTGAGTAATCGCAGCGTTGATCTGCTGGAGGAGGGGTTCGATCTGGCGATCCGTATCGGCGAGGTGAACAGTGAGGATGTTGTGGTAAAACCGCTCTGCCTCTACCGGATGGTGATCTGCGCCGCGCCTGCTTATCTGGCGCGTTATGGCGAGCCATCCTCACCCGAGGCGCTGCGCGATCATCGCTGTCTGTCGAACGGAGTGTGGAACCGGCGCAATGAGTGGAAACTGCCGGGCGAAGCGGGAGAGATGAGCTGGCAGCGCGATCCGGTGCTGCGCTGTAATGACGGGCAGGGGTTAAGGATGGCGGCGATTGCCGGAGCGGGGCTGCTGTTGCAGCCTGAAATCCTGGTGCGCGAGGAGCTGGCAAACGGCACGCTGGTGCGCATCATGCAGCCCTTCACGCCCAGGCCGCGGCCGGTGAGCCTGGTCTATCGCCAGGACAGCCGGCCGCTTCCAAAACTGACGCGGTATATCGAACACTTACACCACGAGATCACGCAGTGGGTGGCAGCGTAACCCGCGCGACAGCTTCATCGCGCGGGTGGCTGTCAGAAGGTTTCCCAGTTGCCGTCACCGCTGCCGCTGCTGGCGGTAGCCACCGGGCGCAGCGGCGCGGCGCTCGGTTTACCCGGTCTGGCGTTAAGCAGTGCGCTGTGCCCGTTGACGCGAAACACGGCAACGGCCTGACGCAACTGCTCGGCCTGCTCTTCAAGTGCCGCGGACGCAGCGGCGGACTCCTGCACCAGCGAGGCGTTCTGCTGGGTGACGCTATCCATCTGCGACACGGCCAGGCTCACCTGCTCAATACCTTTGCTCTGCTCATCGGATGCTGAAGCAATCTCGCCCATAATATCCGTCACGCGGGTAACGGCATTGACGATCTCTTTCATCGTATCGCCCGCTTCCGCCACCAGCGTGGTGCCGGAGTTGACGCGGTTTACGGAGTTTTCAATCAGCGTTTTGATCTCTTTTGCCGCCTGCGCGCTGCGGCTTGCCAGCGTGCGCACTTCGCCTGCGACCACAGCAAAGCCACGGCCCTGTTCGCCCGCGCGCGCTGCTTCCACGGCGGCGTTCAGCGCCAGGATGTTGGTCTGGAAGGCAATGCCGTCAATCACGCTGGTAATATGGGCGATCTGCTGGGAACTGTCGGAGATCTCGCTCATCGTGCGCACCACATTGCTCACCACCTGGCCGCCGCGTGCCGCGGTGTCAGACGCGGTTTTTGCCAGCTGCGACGCCTGGCGGGCGTTATCGGTGTTCTGTTTCACCGTTGCGGTCAGCTGCTCCATGCTGGCAGCGGTCTCTTCCAGCGACGCCGCCTGCTGCTCGGTACGTGAAGAGAGATCGTTATTGCCGGTCGAGATTTCGCTGGCGCCGGTATAGATCGAATCTGAACTGTTGCGCACCGCGCTGACGGTTTTCACCAGCGAAGATTGCATCTCATGCAGACCGGCCGCCAGTTGGCTCATCTCATTACGCCCTTGCGCCGCAATGGACTGTGTCAAATCACCACCAGCAATGGCGCGAATATGGTTCATCACGCTGTGCAGCGGGCGCAGCAGCAGATGCTGCAGGCCGAGCCAGATCATCACCATCACCGCAATCACCACCAGCAGAATGACCCCCAGCGTCCACTGCATGCTGGTAAAGCTGTGCTGGTTCTGCTGCGCGGCTGCCTGCAAGAAGGTGTTGTTTTCGGTACGCCATTTGGCGTAGCTGGCATCCATATCATCCTGCGCCTGCTGCGCATCCAGGTTGCCATAGGCTTCATAATTGTTGGCGCGCAGGAAGGCGATCGACTGCTGCAACACATCGTGCATCTTAGTGATCTTTTGCGCGACGTCGTCCGCCAGGACGCTATCCTGCCCGGCGACGCGCGGTGTGCTTTTATAGTTATTGAAATAGGTTTCAGATTTCTGCAGGGAATCGGTTGCGGTGTTGAGCAGCTTTTCGATACTGGCGAGGGAAGCCGGATCGCGCTGGTTTTTCAGGAAGCGGATCGCCACGCGGGTGACGGTAACGCGGGTTTTGATCAGCGTATTCACGCTGTCGCCAAGGTTTTCTTGCTGCGCATTCAGCACGCCGGTGTTCTGGAAATTGACCCGGTCGTTATTGACCGCCGAGTAAAAAAGACCCCCGGTGACCAGTTGAAGAAGGCAAAATACCGAAAGGGCGATAATAATGCCGGTGATAACACGTATGTTTTTGAGCATGGCCATAGTCCGTAAGAGAGTCGGGATTGCTCAAGAATTATCGACCTGGCCAGGCTTAACTTTACGATCGCTTATCAAACACTTCACTCAGGCCGAGTGAAGTGTATTCTGCGTCACAGATTGCTCTTCTCTTTGCGTCGTTTCACCGCCAGATCGATGCGCGGTGCCAGCAGTTTTGCCACCGCGGCAAAGACCGGCACCACCACCGAGTTGCCGAACTGGCGGTACGCCTGCGTGTCGGAAACCGGGATGCGAAACGGCTTTTCGCCCACTTTCTCAAAACCCATCAGGCGGGCGCACTCGCGCGGCGTCAGGCGACGCGGGCGGCGAGCCTGGTTCTCAGCATGGGTAAAGTCTGCCTCGCCCAGCGCTTTATCCCAGCCGCGATCGATAAGAATTTCCGAACCATCTTTGTGATAGCGCGCCGACAGGGTGCGTGCCACGCTGCCAGCATTCGTTGGGTCGACCAGCCCGAAGCCGAAACCGTTGCCTTTGGCGGCGTGCTTCTTCGCATAGCGATAGAGGTAATCCCACAGCTTGGGCGAGAGCACATATTTGCTGTCGACGGTCGGCTCCAGCAGTTCGCCAAAGGTCGGGCGCTGCTGCGGATAGAGGCGGTCAATATCGCGCAGCGTAAAGCCGTCGGCGAGATCGAGGTCGCGGCGAAAACCGACCAGCACAATGCGCTCGCGGTGCTGCGGCAGAAAGTGTTTGCCGTCGATAATCTTCGGATCGTTCTTGCCCGAGGCTTCCGCGTCGGCGACGTCGTAACCCAGCTCATCAAGCGTATTCATGATTACGCTGAAGGTTTTGCCTTTGTCGTGGCTCTTGAGGTTTTTCACGTTCTCCAGCACGAAAATCGCCGGGCGGCGGGCTTTGATAATCCGCGCGACGTCGAAAAAGAGCGTTCCCTGCGCTTCGCACTCAAAGCCGTGCGCCCGCCCGAGGGCATTCTTTTTACTGACGCCCGCAAGGCTAAAGGGCTGGCAGGGGAAACCGGCTAATAAGACGTCATGCTCGGGAATATGCTGCGCAATGTGGGCGTAAGCCTGCGCTTCAGAGATGGCGGGATTGCCGCTCAGCGTCACTTCGCGGATATCCTGATTAAAGGTGTGCGTGGCGCTGTCGTTGTACCAGTTGGCTTTATAGGTGCGCACCGCGTTTTTGTTCCACTCGCTGGTAAAGACGCACTGCCCGCCAATCGCTTCAAACCCACTGCGGATACCGCCGATACCGGCAAAGAGATCGATAAAGCGAAAACGGTAATGGGGATGGTGCGCGGGCGGGGAGGGCAACAGCTCGCGCAGCAGCTTCTCTTCGGTGGCGGTGAGGGTTTTCGCCGCGCCTTTGCCGTTAACCCAGCGGTTGAGCGCTTCACGGCTCCACTCCGATTTGCCCGCTTTCTTTAACTGCTCCGCCACATACTTTTGACCATAGATGTCGAGTACCTGGTTGAGCAGGTCACGATCCCGTGCCTGTTGCTGCAAAGCCTCTGCCTGCGCCAGCTCTTCCTGCGCGAGTGAATCAAATTCCGCCATGGCGTCTCCTTGGGTGTAGGCCGGGAAATATATCACTCATTTGACCCGGAGGAGAAATGTCGCACATCATGATCGGTTCCACGGCATCTTCGCCAGCAGCAACGCCATGCCGCACCAGCCGCTTAATCCGGCAAACAATAAGCCTGCACCGACAAAGCCTGAGAGCAGAAAGAAGGCCGGATTGAGCAGATAGCCGAGCGCCACGCCAAGCAGCACCAGGCTGCCCGCAACGATCTGCACCTGCTGCATCAGCGGGCGCGGCTGCGCTTTATCCTGCACCGTCGGCAAGCCTGCGCGCTTCCAGTTCGCCAGCCCACCATCAAGCAACAGCACCTGCGCAGGCGCGGCAGCCTGGATCAACGCCTCAACGTTTTTCTGGGTACGCATCCCGGACTGGCAGTGGAAAATCACCGTTTGCGCGGGGGCTTCAGCGCTCAGGCGTTTACCGCCCAGCAGATCGTCCAGCGGCAGGGAGAGGGCATCGGGCAGATGTTCACGACGAAACTCATCCGGCTGGCGAATATCAATCAACGGCACGCCCTGCTGCTGTTGTATCCGCGCATCGTGCGGGGAAATGGATGTGTAGGACATATTCAGACCTCCGGGCAGTAGATACCCTTAAGTGTGTTGACGATATGGTTCACGGCGGGATCTTTGATGAAGTAGGTGATGCGCTGCGCCTGACGCACGCTCTCAATCAGCCCCTCATCTTTCATGCGCGTCAGGTGCTGCGAGGTGGCCGACGGGCTAAGGCCGGTCAACGCCGAGAGTTCGCCCGCATGGGTGCCGGGTGCATCGCAGAGCATGCACAAAATCAGCAACCGGCGCGGGTGGCTCATCGCTTTCAGCAGCGCAGCGGCCTGCTCAGCCTGGTTCTGTAACTGGGTAATATTCGATGGTGGCATTTTTATTTTAGCTTTTTCTAAATTTAGGAGAATCTAAAATACAAATGGGAAAGAAGCAAGCGCAACGTGCTCCCGTTGCGCTTATACGCTAAGCAAATTCTTATCTGAGTGGCGCGGTCATATCGCGCCAGAGGGATGCGTTAAGGATGACGCCAGCGCAGCGTGGCGGGGAGAATGCGCTGTGGCGTGGTCGGCTCGTTACCGTCCACCAGCTGCGTGATGATTTCGAAGCAGTCCTGCGCCAGGCGCGGGATATTCTGCTCGACGGTATCGATGGGCAGCGAGAGCGAATCATAGAGATAGTGATCGTCGAAGCTGGCGATATGGATATCGCTCTCCAGCAGGTGATGCTGGCTCATATAGCGCAGCACCCCTTCCAGCAGCCCGCAGGCGGCGGTAAACAGCGCTTTCGGCGGGCGACCGAGGCGCGCGCAGAGGGCGGCGAACATCTCATACCCGCTGCTCGGGTGATAGTTGCCGTGAATGATCCACTCCGGGCGCGGGGTGACGCCTGCGCGTTCAAGCCCCTGCATAAAGCCTGCAAGACGATCTTTGGTCGGGGATAAGCGCGGCTGGCCGCCAAGAAAATAGATCTCGTCCGGGTTGGCGCGCGCCAGACGCTCGACCAGCTCGGCGGTGGGCGTCAGTGAATCGGTGATCACCAGCGGCAGCTGGGTGTCGCTGATATGGCGGTCAAACAACACCACCGGCAGCTGCTCGCTCAGTTTTACGTAGTCGGCATCGTTCAACATGCTGGAGGCGACAATCAGTCCATCGACCTGGCGCGACACCAGGTTATTGACCACCACGGTCTCCTGGCTGGCGTTTTCATCGGTGCAGGAGATAAGCAGTTGCAGGCCCGCTTCGCGACAGAGGTTTTCCAGTTCGTGAGAGAAGACGGCGAAACCATAGTTGATGATCTCTGGCACCACCAGCCCCAGCGTATGGCTGCGGTTTTCGCGCAGCAAGCGCGCGTAAATACTGGGCTGATAGTGGTGCTGCTGGGCAATCGCCTGCACGCGCTCGCGCGTCTCCTGGGCGACGCGCAGCTCTTTGCCGCGGCCGTTAAGCACCAGGCTGGCGGTGGCTTTTGACACCCCCGCCAGCGCGGCAATATCACTGATGGTAACGCGTTTAGGTTTTCTCACGGTTTTGCATCGCTTAAGGAAACAAGCGCTTATTCTACCATGCAAGCTCGTAACGACCAGTAGCGCGCCCGTACTTCTGCGTCACCCGTAAGCGTTAAGCGCGCAGGCTGCTGCGGGAAGTAGCGGCTGCTCATCACCCCTTCACCATCATTGATAAAGATCTCGACACTTGAGCGGTCGCAGAGGATCTGCAACTTGTGCGCCGCGCCTTGCCAGTAGCGGTAGTGCCACTCGCCGCTCTCAAGGCTTCTGCGCGCGAGGCGTAGTTCACTCTGGCTCCACTCAAGGATCAGCGTGTCGGCGAAATTCAGCGTGAGATCGCCTGCGCTCTCGACAATCAGCTCCAGCGACGCGGCATCCAGCGCCGATAGCGCGTCGGCCTGACCGTTGAAGATCTGCTCTTCGCCGCGTAACGCCTGAAGCTCAACAACCGGCTGTTGATAAAGCTTACCGTTGCGCGAGGTTAATTGGCGCAGGCAGGTCATCTGGTGGATCCAGCCGTTGGCGACGGTGGGCTGGCGCATCTCTTCCCCGTCCGGCACGCCCATCCAGCCAACCAGTAAACGGCGGCCATCTTCGCTCTGCGTGGTTTGCGGCGCGTAGAACTCAAACCCGGCGTCAAGCTCGTGAAACTCGCCGTGGCGGAACTGCGCGTTGTTGTAATCCAGCTCGCCGCTGAGATAGGCGCTCGGGTGGGTGTTGAGCCAGCGTTTCTCGTCGCGCGTAATTCCCTGCGGGCAGCAGATAAGATAGGTGCTGTCGCCCAGCGCAAAGAGATCCGGGCACTCCCACATATAGCCCGCATCGCCCAGCCCGTTAAGGCCGCTACCGGCGATCTCACCGAGGTTCTGCCAGTTCCACAGGTTTTCCGAACGCAGCAGCAGCACTTTGCCCTGCAAGGTGAGATCCTGCGCGCCAAGCACCATGTACCAGAAGTCGCCGTGTCGCCACACTTTCGGGTCGCGCACGTGTCCGGTGTAGCCGTTTGGCAGCGGGATCGCCGGGCCAAGCTTGTCGAAGCCGCCGTCGCGGTTCTGCACCGCCAGACACTGCCAGGCGGTGCGCGTGCCGTCGTCAAACTTGACGTTACCGGTGTAGCAGAGCGTCAGCACGCCATCGTTATCCACGGCGCTACCGGAGTAGCAGCCGCTGCGGTCATACTCTTCGTCGGGCATCAGCGCAATCGGCTCATGCTGCCAGTGGAGTAAATCCGCTGAGCTCCAGTGCCCCCAGCATTTATGGTTGTGCTGGCAGCCCAGCGCGTTCCACTGATAAAACAGGTGGTAACGCCCGCCCATCTGGATAAATCCATTGGGATCGTTGAGCAGCCCGGTGACCGGCGCCAGGTGCCAGCTCGGGTAGAAGGGGTCGCTCAGCGCTTTCGGCTGGCCTTTCATCACCGCCTGTAAAATGGCGGGCAGCAGAGAGTCAGATGCCATTATTCCGCGTCCGTTTTGTATTTCAGCAAGAAGGAGAGAATGAAGGCGACGCTAAAGGCGATAGCCATACCGATAATATAGTTAAGCAGCGAGCTGGCCTGCACGATCGCCAGACCCGGCAGCCCGGTGAGGCCCACCGCCGTCATATAGACATGCATCGACACCACCCACGCGCCGCCGACCGCACCGCCAATCAACCCGGCGATAAACGGCTTCATAAAGCGCAGGTTGATACCGAAAATCGCCGCTTCGGTAATGCCGAGCATCGCCGAGAAGGCCGAGGGCAGGGTAATCGCTTTGATTTTGGCGTCTTTGGTTTTAAACCACACCGCCAGGCAGGCACCGCCCTGCGCAAAGTTAGCCATCGCCCAGATCGGCAGCAGGAAGTTAACGCCAATTGACGGGTTACCGAGCAGCCCGGCCTCAATAGCGTGGAAGCTGTGGTGCACGCCGGTAATCACAATCACCGAGTAGAGCCCGCCAAACAGCAGCCCCGCCAGCCAGCCCGCGTGGGCAATCAGCGTGCTGAGCACAAACGAGATGCCGTCGCCCAGCGCGCGACCCGCCGGGCCGATAATCAGCATGGCGATAAAGCCGGAGATAATCACCGTCAGGAACGGGGTGAGGATCAGATCCAGCGCGTCCGGGATCACCCGGCGCAGCTGTTTTTCCAGTATGCTCATAAACCACACCGCCAGCAGCACCGGGAAGACCGTTCCCTGGTAGCCAATCATCGCCACTTCGATGCCGAAGAAGTTCATGGTGTGGAAACCCGCCGCCACGCCCCAGGCGTTGGTCAGCGCCGGGTGGGTGAGGATGCCGCCAAGCGTTGCGCCAAGATAGGGGTTGCCGCCAAACTCGCGCGCGGCGGTAAAGCCAATCAGGATCGGCAGAATGATAAACGCCGCCGAGCTGAACATGTCGAGCATGATATAGAGCGCGTTATCCGGGTTGACCCAGCCGTAGGTTTTCACCATCCCCAGCAGGCCCATCAGCAGACCCGACGCAACAATTGCCGGAATGATCGGCACGAAGATGTTCGACAGCAAACGGGCGATGCGCTGGAACGGGTTCAGCTTGCGCGCAGCGATATCCGCCGCTTGCGATTTGCTCGACTCGCTGATCCCCGCCTCGGTAATAAACGCGGCGTAGACTTTGTTCACCACCCCGGTGCCGAAGATGACTTGTAACTGCCCGGCGTTACGAAAACAGCCTTTCACACCGTCGATTTTGCCAATCGCGGCGGTGTCTGCTTTCGCGTCGTCCACCAGCACCAGGCGCAGGCGCGTCGCACAGTGCGCGGCGCTGGCGATATTCTCTTTGCCGCCGAGCAAGGGGAGCAGCGAGCGGGAAATTTGTGCAAAATCCATAACAACCTCTGTCTTGTTTTTAGGCTTTCAAGCTACGCAAACGGCCCCCGCAGGGGCCGCGCTATCAGAACCAGGTTTCCATCTGTACGCCGAAGTTCCACTCGCCGCCGGCCTTGAAGCCAGCGCTGCCGAAGGCGTCGTCACCGGCGTAGTTATCCAGCCGGTGATCCCAGTCCATCCAGGTGGCAAACAGGCGGATTTCCGGGCGTTTCAGGAACTCGCCGACATCGCCCGCTTTCAGCGTTGGCGCAACGGTCAGTTTGTAGAAGCTGCCGCTCACGTTATTGCGGCTGTTGTACCCTTCCGGGCGCAGATCCATGTACTGATACGTCCCTTCATACTGCATTTCAAAGTTTTCCGTCAGCCCCTGAATCAGGCGCACGTTGGCGGTCGCCCACTGGTAGCTGTCGCCTTTGACGTAACGATCTTTACTGCTCTGCGCCAGCACCGCCGGGGCAATGTGCCAGCCGCCGCCGAGCGGCGTGATGCCGTAGCTCGCCAGACGCCAGGTATCGGCCTGCGACAGCAGCGCGCCGTCGGAGCCGATGGCTTTCACCTCCGCACCGAGGCCGTGACCGTAGAGCAGCGCAGTTTTTGCTGAACCTTCACGCAGGCCGTAGAAGCTGTCGTTATGCAGGCCGAGCAGGGCGTGAACACCGTTGTCCGCCGCGTCGCTCTTCACTTTATTGCCTTCCAGATCGAGGCGGTCGTCATTATCCTTCGCGCGCATGCCGCTGACCATCAGCTGCACCGGGCCGTAGTAGTTGTTCAGGGAGAGGATGTAGTTCTGCGCGGTGTTCTCGCTGTTTTCGATATCGCCAAAGGTGCGGCCATAGAGGGAGAGGTTGCTGCGCGCCTTGTCGCTCCACTTCATGTCGTATACCCCGGCACCGGTCCCGGCGAGGAATACCACATCGGAGTCGATCCAGTGGATATCAAAGTTATCGCGGTCGAAGCGTTTCCCCGCCCAGACGGTGGAGTCTTTGAACGCGCCGCTAAAGCTCGGCAGATGGCCGATCTCCGTAAAGGCCTGGCGCAGGTTGAGATCGCTGCTGGAGGCGGTCCAGTCGTTATAGGTGCGCTGGCCGTCGGCGAGCATCACTTTAAAGCGGGTGGTCGCGCCATTGGTAAGGGTCTGTTTATGTTCGAGGTTCATCTCGACATAGGTATCCGGTTCGTTACCCAGACGACCTACATGACCGCCGGTCTCACCGGCTGGCGTGACGGTCGGGCCGCCCTGAGTTTTGCTCGCCGAATCGCTCATCAGCAGGCCGGAGCGGGCATAGCCGTGAAACTCAAAGCCGCCTTCATCGCTGGCTTTCTGCTCCAGTTTGGCGGTGCGCTGCTCAACCTGCGTGGTGGTAGTGTCAGTTTTTTGCTGTGCGGCCGCTAACTGCTGGGCCTGTTTTTCCGCAGCCTGCGCGCGGCTTTCGGCGGCATTAGCGCGCTGTTCGGCGGCCTGTAAACGCTGCTCCAGCGCGGCAAGACGGGCTTCAATGCTGCTCATGCTCGGGTCGGCGGCCTGTGCCGCTCCCGCGCTGAGAATAAGACCAAGGGTTATGGCGAGCGTGCTTTTTTTCATCATTTTGCATCCCTAAGGAAGAGCCATCATCACAGAGTTATTTTTGCTAAACCGGTTTAGGTGTCGAATCATAATCGCGCATAATTTCAGGACGCAATGAAATTAGCTAAACCGGTTTAGTGAATGTGAGACGGCTCGCAAAACGAGACGTAAGCCCGCAGGTGTCAGGCGAGTTGCTCCTCGAGCTGGTGGCGCCAGGGCAGGGCGGTCATTGCGCCTTTAGCGGTGGTTGCCAGCGCGCCACAGATCTGCGCGCTCGCCAGCCGCGCGGCTAACTGCGGTTCGCTATCGGGCAGGCCGTGCTGCGCCAGCCCCCACAGCAGACCGGCGACAAAGGCGTCGCCCGCACCGGTGGTGTCCACGCTTATCACCGGCAGCGTCGGGTAGTGGTAGCACTTGCCGTTCAGGCAGGCTTTCACCCCGGCTTTGCCCTGGGTGACCAACAGCAGGGTGATGCCGTAACGCGCCGCCAGCTCAGGCAGGCTCACCTCCTCAGCGGGCGCGTCGGCGATAAACGCCAACTCCTCTTCCGAGAGTTTCACTACATCTGCCAGCACCAGCCCGCGCTCAATGCAGTGGCGAAGCTGGGCGCTGTCGGCCCACAAATCGTGGCGAATATTGGGGTCGAAGCTGACAAACCCGCCCGCGCTGCGCACCCGCTCCATGGCGCTGAAAGTGGTGGAGCGCGAAGGCTCAGCCGCCAGCGCAATCGAGCAGCAGTGCAGCCATTCGCCGCGGGCAAACGGCGGCAGATCCGTTTCTGCCAGGAACAGGTCGGCGCTCGGGCGTACCATAAAAGTAAATGAGCGCTCACCCTCTTCATCGAGCGCCACCACCACGGTTGAGGTGCGGTGCTGCGCATCGGCACGCATAAAAGCGGTGTCGACCTGCTCTTTCGCCAGCGTCTGGCGCATAAAGTGGCCGAAGGGATCGTCGCCAACGCGACCGATAAAACCGCTATTCCCCTGTAAGCGCGCAATGCCGACCGCGACGTTGGCCGGCGCGCCGCCGGGGCACTGCATCAGGCAGGCATCGCCCTGCGGCAATAGATCCACCACGGCGTCACCCAGACACCAGACTCGAGCTGACATGATTTTCTCCCGATAATGAGTACCGCTAAACATTAACTAAACCGGTTTAGCTGTTCAACACTGTTGGTGGGTTTATTGCGTGATCAAACCACGATTAGTGAGAAAACGAATTTGATTGGATTAGGGCTGAGAACGTTTATGCTTAACATCCATTCGTTTTGCCAGAATTGCACGACTTTAATAGGTTCTGTCTAAAAGGAAGGTTTTTATGGAATTTAAATGGATATACCTGATCTTTCTTTTCAGCTTTCTGTTTCTGGTATGGGTGCTTAAAGATATTTATGCCTCTTTTGGCTCGTACATACGACAGATGCTTGTTGAAGCAAAAGTCTGGAAAACGGGTATTGCCGTTAATGCTGATATCATCGCGCGCAGCCGGACAGGGTTATTTGACGCTAACATTCCCGTTTACAGGCTGACGTTCAAATTCAAAACCCTTGAAGGTGTCGAAGTTGAGTCGACTTTGCGGCGTTCACTCGATGCCGAAGGCGTTATGCGTTATGCCCCTGGCAACGGCGCGACGCTGAAATATGATCCTAAGAACCCAAAGCGCATTGCGATGGACGATAATGACAAACCACTCATTTTGGGTGATTAACAGACGCTAACGCCCCTCGAGATAAAAGTTGAGAAAAGAATATGTCGTTTGAATGGATCTACCTGGCCTACCTTTTTTTCTTTTTGGTTGCGGTGGGCATGCTGCGCTTAGCCTGGACGATGATAATGCCCGGCATTCGCCA
Organism: Kosakonia sp. 1610; assembly: GCF_050435845.1. Taxonomy (NCBI): domain Bacteria; kingdom Pseudomonadati; phylum Pseudomonadota; class Gammaproteobacteria; order Enterobacterales; family Enterobacteriaceae; genus Kosakonia; species Kosakonia sp. 1610. The sequence goes on from NZ_JBNDKZ010000007.1 coordinate 92,181, forward strand.
GTTCAGAATGGAGTCTGCGGTGCGCAAAACAGGTATTGGCGTGAATGCGGATATCATCCATCGCCGCAAAACCGATCTCATTGATGGCGAAATGCCGGTTTATCAGCTCACTTTCGCATTCAAAACACGGGAAGGCGTTGACGTTCAGGCGAGTCTTGAGAGGCCGTTAGATATGGATGGTTTTATGCGATACGCGCCTGGAAACGGCGTAGCGCTGAAATATGATCCCCAAAATCCGCAGCGCATAGCGCTTTACCCGAACGATCGCCCCCTTATCCTTGGCGATTAATTTGTTAAAAAGCGTAAACAACTCTTACCTCTTTTCCCCGCCATTTTTCATCCTGAGCAAAACGCCGTTCTGAATAAAATGCCGCTAACTCTCGGTAAAATAACGGCGTAATTGGCTTAAATCCCTTCAATGTCACAAAACCCGCAAAAAAGGCCCTGCCGCGTTGCATCGGGTGGCTAAGGCGCTATATGTTAAATTTGTGTTTACAAAATGATAAATAGGGGTTTGTTCATGGAGATGAAAAAAAGCGTACTGGCGGGCGTAGTTGCGGCTCTGTTTTCCTCTGCCGCTCTCGCAGCTGTCCCTGCGGGCTACCCGGCGGATTATCAGAAAATCGTCGATGCCGGCACCAAAGAGGGCAAAGTGGTGGTCTACTCAACGACCGACACCAAAGCCGCTGGCCCGCTGATCAAAGGGTTTGAAGCGCAATATCCCGGTATCAAAGTTGAATATAACGATATGAACAGCACCGAGCTGTATAACCGTTATCTCAGCGAGCAGGCCTCCGGCGGCGGCAGCGGCGATGTAGTCTGGAGTTCGTCGATGGACACCGCGCTGAAGCTGGCGACTGAGTACGCCGATGAGTACGCCTCCCCCGAACAGAGCAAACTGCCGAAATGGGCGGTCTGGAAAAACAAAGCCTACGGTACCACCTACGAGCCAGTGGTCTTTATCTATAACAAACGCCTGATCCCACAGGGCGACGTCCCGGATTCCCACACCGCACTGGCGAAGCTGATTGCCAGCCAGACCGATAAGTTCAAGAGCAAAGTGACCACCTACGATATCGAAAAATCGGGGCTCGGCTTTATGCTCGCCGTTGAAGACAGCAAGCACGACAAAGAGTATTTCACCCATCTTGCGGATATCGCCAAAGGCGGCCTGACGGTGCAATCCTCCACCGGCACCATGATGGAGCGCGTCTCCTCCGGTGAAAACCTGGTCGGCTACAACATCCTCGGCTCCTATGCCGAAGCGCGTGCGAAAGCGGATAAATCCTTAGGCGTCTCCTACCCGAAAGATTATGTGCTGGTGCTGTCGCGCGTCTCCTTTATCAGTGCCGAAGCGGAGCACAGCAACGCGGCGAAGTTGTGGTTTGACTATGTGCTGTCGGAAAAAGGGCAGAGCATTCTCGCAAGCCAGGCGGATATCCCCTCCCTGCGTAACGATATCGAAGGCAACAATGATATCGACGGCATGACCAAACTGCTCGGCGATGCGCTGAAACCGATCCCGGTTGATGAGTCGCTGCTTGAGTATCTGGAGCCGAAAAAGCGTCTCGAATTTATTAAACAGTGGCGCACCGCCGCCGGGAAATAGAGGCGTTGCCGGTTGTGTGCGGCGCTGTCCGCGCACAACCCTTTCACTCTCATCTTCTGACCACAGGGATTTTCTATGAATATCGTGCGCAGAAAATGGCAAGGGTTACCGCGCGGCGTAACGGTCCTGATTACCGCCCTGGTGATCTACGTTCCGTTATTATTTATCGTCGTACAGAGTTTTCTTTCAGCGCCTTTCTTCTCCCGCAGTAAGGAGCTGAGCCTCGAATCCTTCGCCTTTATCTTCACCGACCCCGATTTTTACCTCGCCTTAAAGTCCGGCTTTATTCTCGCCTTTGGGCTGGTGTTTATTGCCATTCCGCTCGGCGGCATTCTCGCCTTCTTGATGGTGCGTACCGATCTGCCGGGACGGCGCTTTATTGAGCCGCTGATCCTGGTGCCCATTTTCGTCTCGCCGATGGTGCTTGGCTTTGGCTATGTCGTCTCTGCCGGGCCGGTGGGCTTCTTGTCGCAGTGGGCGCAACAGCTGCTGGGGTTTGTGCCGTGGAATATCTACTCGATGTTCAGCATTGTGGTGATCGCCGGGCTGACGCACGTTCCGCACGCCTATCTCTATATCTCGTCGGCGCTGCGCAGCGTTGGTTCAGATGTCGAGGAGGCCGCGCGCACGGTGGGAGCCTCGCCTTTACAGGTGATGACCTCCGTTAGCCTGCCGATGGTGCGCCCCTCAATCCTTTATGCCTGCGTACTGCTCTTTTTTCTCGGGCTGGAGGTGTTCGGCCTGATGCTGGTGCTCGGCGATCCTGAAGGCAACATGGTGCTGGCGACCTATCTCTATAAGTTGACCAACAAGCTCGGCACGCCCTCTTATCACCTGATGGCCGCCGTGGCGGTGGTGCTGATCTGCATCACCATTCCGCTGGTGATGCTGCAACGCCGCTTAATGCGTACCGCGAACCGCTTTGTCACCATGAAAGGCAAAGCGTCGCAGGCGCGCGCGCTGCCGCTGGGCAAATGGCGCTGGGTGGCAGGTGCGGTGGTAGTGGCGTGGCTGACGGTCACTATCGGCGTGCCGCTGCTGGGCGTGGTGCTGCGCGCCTTTATCTCCCACTGGGGGGTTGGCGTGCCGCTGTGGGATAACGTCTCGCTGGAGACCTTCCGCAATATCTGGCAGCAGCCGAACTTGCTGCGGGCGATCGTCAACTCGATGGCGATTGGCGTCTTCGGCGGCGCGCTGGCGGTGATCTGCTATCTGTTTGTCGGCATCGCGATGCACCGCAAGCAGGATAACGTCACCCGCTTCCTCGACTACAGCGTGCTGGTGCCGCGCGCGGTGCCGGGTCTGCTCGCCGGTCTCGCTTTTTTGTGGGTCTTCCTCTTCTTACCGATGTGGCTCGATCAATCCCTGAAAAACGGCTGGCTGTCGGGGCTGCCGGTCTCTGAGTGGCTGCGTGACAACCTGATTGTCTGGCTGCGCTCGCTGCGCAACACCATCTTCAGCGTCTGGCTGGCCTACACCGTAGTGTGGATGGCTTATGGCCTGCGCCTTATCTCCTCGACGTTGCTGCAAGTCGGCCCGGAGCTGGAAGAGGCGGCGCGCAGCACTGGCGCAACACCGGGTCAGGTGACCCGCCATGTGACGGTGCCGCTGTCGCGCTATGGCCTGATCGGCTCCTGGCTGCTGATGTTTTTGATCTTTGAGCGCGAATACTCCACCGGGGTGTATCTGCTCTCGCCCGGCACGGAAACCATCGGCTCGATGCTGGTGTCGCTGTGGGCGGCGGGCGCTATCGATATTGTCGCGGCCCTCTCGTTTATCAATATTTTGCTGGTGGTCATCGGTCTTGGTGTGGCCCTGCGTTTTGGAGTGAAATTACATGATTGAGCTAACGGTAGAGAACTTACACCTGACCTACGGCGACAACCCGGTGTTAAAGGGCGTGTCGATGGATCTCAAACGTGGCGAAGTGGTCTCGCTGCTTGGCCCCTCCGGCAGCGGGAAAACCACGCTACTGCGCGCCGTCGCCGGGCTGGAGAAGCCCACCCAGGGGCGCATCACCATTGGCAAAAATGTGGTTTACGATGGCACACCGCGCAGCGAAGTGCCGGCGGAGGAGCGTAACCTCGGGCTAGTGTTCCAGTCCTACGCCCTGTGGCCGCACAAAACCGTGTTTGAGAATGTCGCCTACCCGCTGAAGCTGCGCAAAATCGCCGCTCATGAGATTAGCCAGCGGGTGCAGAGTGTGCTCGATCAGCTCGGGCTTGGCGCGCTCGGCCAGCGCCACCCTCACCAGCTGTCGGGCGGCCAGCAGCAGCGCGTCGCCATTGGCCGCGCGCTGGTCTATAACCCGCCGGTGATCCTGCTCGATGAACCGCTCTCTAACCTCGATGCCAAGCTGCGCGAAGAGGCGCGTGTCTTCCTGCGCGAGTTGATCGTCAAACTCGGGCTGTCGGCGCTGATGGTGACTCACGATCAGAATGAGGCGATGGCGATTTCCGACCGCATTTTGCTGCTCAACAATGGGGTGATTGAGCAGCAGGGCACGCCGCAGGAGATGTACAGCAAACCTTCAACACTCTTTACCGCCGAGTTTATGGGCAGCAACAACCGCCTGCATGGCAAGGTGACGGAAGTCTCCAACGGCCGCGCGCGCATTGAAGGGGCGCAGTGGGCGCTGTGGGGTGTTGCCGGGCCGGGCGTTAGCGTAGGGCAGGAGGCGACGGCGGTAATCCGCGTGGAGAGCCTGCGGCTAACCGAGACGCCGCAGGATAACTCGCTGGATCTGCCGATGCTCACCAGCATGTACCTTGGTGACCGCTGGGAGTATCTCTTCCGCACTCCGGTTGATGACTATGTGGTGCGCGTCTACGGCACCCAGTCGCGCACGGCGCAAAACTACCGCGTGGTGCTGCCTGCCGATCAGCTGTGGATCTTCCCGAAAAAGTGACCGCTACGGCAGCGAAACCCAGCGGTAACCGAGCACTACGGTGAGCAGCACAATGGTGCTCACCGCAGCGATATGCATCAGCAGATCCGCCGCGCTGATGTGCGTCGGGTGGCAGAGCGAGAGCAGGGTCAGCGCCATACAGGCGACCCCTGCACCCGCCGCGCCAAGGCTGCGGGCGGGAAAGAGCGTGCGGGTGCGGCGCAGGTAGCCGACCACGATTGCCGCCATCGGCACGCTCACCGCCAGCATAAAGAGGTAGCAGTTTGGCCCCTCAACCATGCCGCTTGCCGGAACGCGATGCAGATGGAGATTCAAAAACGTTGTTGCCAGCCAGACGCCAACCAGCGGCGCAAACCAGCCCCAGCCGAGCGGACGCTGCCCGGCAATACTGAGCAGAAAGGCGTTGCGGATCGCCAGCGTGCCGGTGGCAAAGGTGAGCAGCAGTTGCAGCATCGCCCACGCAGCGCCTGCGTGCGACCAGTCGGTCTGTGTTCTGTTTAACAGCAGGCTGACTATCACCCCGCATGGCAATGCCACGGCAAGCCAGCTTGCCACCCGCCAGCCGCTGCGCCAGGGCCGTTTTACCGGCTCTGCCGAACGACCAAGTTTCTCAATTAACCACTCATGATCGGCCATGAAGGGCTCCTAACCGACGAAGATTATTCAGGGCGCGATGCAGCAGCGATTTGACGGCGGAGACCGTCAGGTTGTGCCGCGTCGCGGTTTCAGCAAGGCTCATTTCGCGCAGGTGAAAATGCTCAATCACCTGGCGCTGGCGTGCGGGTAACCGGGCGAGCAGCGCCGCCAGCTCCTTTTCATGCAGAGTTGGGTGAGCGTCTGCGACCGGCTCAGGCAGCAGCTCGTCCGCCACCTCCCGCTGTTGATGGCGGCCGCGTTTTCGCAGCGCATCCACCGTGCGGGCATGAGCGATTGCCATCAGCCACGGTAAAAAGGGCGCAGCGGGATCGTAGGTGTGGCGAACCCGGTGCAGGGTCAGCAGCACATCCTGAATCACATCCTCGACCAGCTCGTCGTCGGCTACCTGCTTACGCACAAGCGTGCGGATAACCGGCACCAGCGCTTTAAGCAGCCGGGTGTAGGCCTGGCTGTCGCCAGCCTGCGCCCTGGCCATCAGATGCGGCCACTCTTCCCGCGCTGCCTCCGCTTTTTCCATCATCCGCCTTAGGTTTTTTTGCCGCTCGCTGCGTTCAGGGCATTGACCACAATTGTGGGTGTTAACACCTGCGGCAGGATGGTCGGCGCGCTGCCATCCGCCGGGTAGACGACATAGAGCGGCAGGCTGCCCTGGCCCAGCTCGTTGAGCGCGTCATCAATATCGGCATTAAATTTCGTCGAGTCCGCCACCATGTAGAGGGTGCCGCTCTTCGCCAGCGCCGTTTTGACCGCCTCGGTTGAGAGCGAGGTCTTCTCATTCACCTGGCAGGTGATGCACCAGGAGGCGGTAAAGTTGACGAAAATCGCTTTCCCGTGGCCGCGATTCTCCGCCACTTTTTGTGGCGACCAGCTGGTCTCCGCTACCTGCGACGAGGCCAGTGCCGCGCCGTTGTTCACCACCGAGGGTAGCGGGGCAAGGGCGGCGATGATCAGCAGTGCGGTGGCGGCGAACAACCCTTTATGGCCGCGCCCGGCGAAGCGACGCTGCTGCGCCATGCCATAGAGCCAGGCGGCGAAGCTCACCACCACCGAGGCGGCAATGATCGCCGCCAGCGCCGTGGTGCCCGCCTGCTGCGCCAGCACCCACACCAGCCAGCCGAAGGCACCAAACATCGGAAAGGCCAGCCCGTGTTTCAGGGTGTTCATCCACGCGCCGGGTCGCGGCAGCCATTTGCCGAGAGCGGGGAAGAGCGAAATCAGGCTAAACGGTGCGGCAAAACCGAGCGCGAGGGCGAAGAAGATCGCCAGCGCGACGGTGGGGGGCTGCACCAGTGCATAGCCAATGGCCCCCGCCATAAACGGTGCGGCGCAGGGGGTAGCAACAATAATAGAGAGCGCGCCGGTCAACGCCGCGCGGACAAACGCCCCGCGTTCGACGTGGATCTCTCCGGCCCGCTGCACGGAGAGGCCCACTTCAAACACGCCGAGCAGGTTAAGCGCTGCCGCCAGCACAATCAGCGCCAGCGCGGCGATAACCAGCGGTGATTGCAGCTGAAAGCCCCAGCCAACGGCGCTGCCGCCAGCGCGTAGCGCAAGCAGGATCCCGGCGAGGATCAGCATGGTCGCCACCGTACCGAGCAAAAAACCCAGCCCTTCGCGGCGCGTCTGCGCTAGATCCCCGGTATGACGCAGGAGGCCCAGCGCTTTCAGCGAGATAATCGGAAACACGCAGGGCATAAAGTTGAGAATAATGCCGCCTGCAAAGGCGGCGAGCATGGCGGTTAACATAGTGATTCTCTGCCGGAAAAAGGGTTAGTTACGAATGGGATTTCGCATACTGTTTCACCGCGTCCATCGTTTTCTGGATATGCGTTTCCGGGTTTCTGTCAGTGTAGCTCAGCAGGATCTTGCCGTCCGGCGCGATAACGTAAGAGGTACGATCGGAGAGGGTTTTGCCCTTCATCTCCATCAGCGTGTCGTACTGCGCCGCCACTTTTGCGCCCGGATCGGCGGCAACGGTAAATTTATCGCGGCACTCCTCTTTCGAGAAGGCATCCACCTGATCGGTATTACCGGCGGTAACGCCAATCACCGTCGCGCCGAGCTTTTTAAAATCGTCCGTCGCTTCGGCAAAGGCGTGGGCTTCAATGGTGCACCCTTTACTGAATGCCGCCGGGAAGAAGTAGAGCACCACCGGCCCTTTTTGCAGCGCTTGCTTGAGTGAGAAGGTGAGCGGTTTTCCCGCCAGCGCGCCCTGTAACTGGAAATCAGGTGCCTGCGAACCGGTGGGCAGCGCCGCCTGGGCGCTGGCAACATTCAGCAGGGCTGCGGCAGAGAGGCTCAAAAAGAGTTTTTTCATCGGGGTCATCATGCGCTCCAGGTCAACATTAAGTGTGCGTTCATCTACAGTTCGCTGGCGCAGAGGAAAAGGTTTCGCGGGCAGCGAAAAAAAAGTGAAAAATCTCATAGCGCGCCGCCGAAGGCGGGCGGAATCATAAGATTTATCTAATATGCTATATTCACTACTGCACTCTCCATCGTATCGAATCCCCTTGCGTCATCTGTTTATCATGGTGAATAACCAATGGTTTATTACTCCGCTATTGAGAAGGGTAGCCTGCTGCGCCGTTATAACCGGCTGCTGGCGAAATACAGTACGCACCGACATGAGTTATCCCTGGCGCAAATCGCCGACACCTTAGCCTGCACGGCGCGCTATGCGCGCTCCCTGCTGCAAGAGATGCAGGAGGAGGGGTGGCTCATCTGGCGCTCCAGACCGGGGCGCGGCGCGCTCGGCGTGTTGCAGTGCCAGATGAGCGTGGCAGCGCTGGAAAATATGCTTGGCAGTAATACCCCTGCGGCAGAGGCGAAAAGCGTGCCGGAAAATCACGGAACCTGTTACTCCCGCGACGGCTTTCACTATCACATCTCTTTCTATCGCCCGCTACAGGCACCCGTGCCCTCTATTCATACCGATCGCGCCGGGCGGCATATTCTACAAATGGTGCATGCCGGGCTGACGCGCCATCTGCCGGAGCAGGCCGAACCGGTTCCCTGTCTCGCCCACACCATTCGGGTCAGTGACGATGGGCTGAGCTGGCACTTTATGCTGCGTCGCGGGCTGGTGTGGCACAACGGCGAGGCGTTAGATCCTGTGCAGTTGCAGACCACGCTTCAGCGTTACGCGGGCGGGCCTGGCTTACCCCACGTAACGGATGTGATTGTGCAGGATTATGTGTTGATCATGCACCTCAGCCAACCGGACGCGATGCTGCTCTATCGGCTGGCAAGCCCGGTCTATGCGCTGGCACACCCGGAAAATGGCGTGGTCGGCCTCGGGCCTTTTCAGCTTGGCAGACATTCCGATGCGCAGATGACCCTCACCCGCGCGCCCGGCTGGCATGGTGAAATGCCGCAGGCGAGCGAGATTGTCTACAACACGCCGCTGGCCGCCACCCCCTCGCCAGCGCTGGTACGCCTCGATACCCCTCGCTCACATCTATCCCCCGAGCCGATGATCGTCCGCGAAAGTAGCGATGCGTTTTACTATGTCACCTTTAATCAACGGCGCGGTCGCCTGAGCCTCGCCCAGCAGGCGGTGATCCGCCAGATTGCGCAGTCGCTCGCCCGCGCGATGATGGAGCGGGAAGAGACGCTGGCACCGCTGCCGGAGTGGTTACTGCCGCCAACAGAGCCAGTGGCCCAGGCGCTGCTGCCCGCCACGCTCAATATCACCTACTTTCGATCTACCGAGATGAAAAAGCTGGTGGACGAGTTGATCAAAAGCCTGCGCTACCGCGGCTGTACGGTTAACACCAACCCGATCAGCGTTTCGCACTGGTTACTGCCCAACCAGCGCTGGGAAGAGGAGGATCTCTGTCTCGGCTTTCTGCGCTTTGACCAGCATGAAACCTTTAGCCTGGAGGAGCGCTATCGCCATAGCGAGATGTGGACCTGGTTCTGGGGGCATGCCCAGTGGCTGCGCGGCGTGCAACTGCTCGATCGCATCAATGCCGGGCCGGCGGCGCGTCACGGCGCGCGCATCCGGCGGCTGATGCGCTTTCTCAAAACCCACTATTTTGTGGTGCCGCTCTGTGCCCAGCGTTATCGCCTGACCACCCCCGTGTGCATCAAAAATATTGCGTGTTATTCGCAGGCCTGGCCCGACTACAGCCGTATCTGGACCGATGAACGGGAAGAGGAGGGGGGAACAACGCTTAATAAAGAGGTCGATGGCGAGTAAATTCGCAGCATATCCATTAACGGATAATGCACAGGGGAAATAAGCCGGGCGGTAAAACGAAGCGGTAATTTAGCGAAGCGCTACGCTTACGTTTATTTATGGTAATAGCGGTTTGGCAGCGTTTTTTAAGCCGGGCCCATGCCGGGTTAACGCTATTGTTAATAACCTTTTTTCTTTCTTTAAATTTAATCACATGAAAAATAAGCAAAAAAAAGCCACCCGAAGGTGGCTATCGAAAAGAGTGGTTATACATCACATATGACAGCTCACTACTGGTAATAAAAGTCAGTAATAGAGTTTGGTCACCGACCTTCCCGGCATAAGGCAACTGGAAAAATGGGCCTTTTCGAGAGGGAATTTTCACAGAGCCATCATTTCGTATTACCGGTAAAACGTCATGATGCAGTGCGTGGATGTATTTTCACGATTTCACGCCAGGGCGTAAACAGCCTTTTTTTGTTTTGTTTCGTCAAATTTATAGAAGGAGTTTTTCGACCCTTTTCAATGGAGAAAGTGTGGCAATTAATCTACTGCAACCACGTAGCCGTACAGTTTTTTTAACCGGAAAAAAGGGATCAAAATCAGCGCTTTTGTTTTTTCCTGCGCAGAGGGGCATTTCAGGGGGTGATTTTTAAGAAACATTTAGAAACATCTGCCTTGGTAAATCAGCGCGAAGCGTTGAATGGCGCGGGGTGACGTAAAAAAGGGGTTGCAATTTTCGCAATAGAGAATGAGTAAAAAGCGTGCAGTTGAAAATGCTGGCTTGAGAGCACCGGAAATGAAACCGCGTGGTGTTTATTTCCGGTGCAGGTAGCGAGGCAAGCGCCTGAAAGCCGTTGTGAGGGTGATATGCGCTATACCGAGATGCGATAGACATTGCCGGAACCATCATTGCTGTGATTGCCGCTCTGCCCATAGAGTTGCGTCGTTGAGGTCGCCCGGCTGACGATCTGCTTAACATCGTTAACCTTCTTCATATGCATCTCCAGCAGTTGATAATTCTTCTGGTTCAGCTCGCTCGATTTTTTCACCACTAAAGTAATGCCCCTCCACAGCGCCGCCAGCTGCGGTTTATGGCTATACGGTGACGCGATACTCTGCTGGTTCTCCTCCTGCTTGCGCTGCTCATCATAAAAGTTGATGGCGGCAAGCAGGCGGCTTTTATTGTCAGAGATAATTTGCAGCGAAATCGGGTTGATCTGCGCCCGGCTTAGCTGCCCATTCTCTTCCACCAGCGTGCTCTCCAGCTCCTCCAGCAGGCCGGTGAGTTTTTTCAATATTACGGATAAATTTTCCATCTCTACTATTCGTCAGGTTTATGAGAACTGAAAGATGTCGCGGACCAGTGCGCTGGCAATCTTGTCGCTGTCCAGCGTTAACTCGCCCGCTTCCATCTTCGCCTTAACTTCAGCAACACGTGCGGTATCGATATCACGGCTACTGTCAGCTTTAACGTGCTGCATCAATTGGCTCAGCTTGACCTGAGTACCGTTTGCCCGATCGTCAGATGCCGCCGCTGTGCCCATATCGTCATACTTTGCGCGCGGCTCGCCCTGCTGTTGTGCGGTGGTCGCCTGGATTGCGCGTGCTTGACTGGTGCGTTCAATGTTCATAAGTGTCCTGGTGATATCTTTTATGTGTGGCCTGTAATAAAGATATCGGCCCAGGCAAAATAAAACTGAAATCAGTTATCGATGTTGATGCTTACTGTCCCTTCTGAAACCGCGGTTGCCGCCACGATGCGGCCACTGCGCGTCTGTAGCCGTACCCGTTCATTTCGCGCCGCATTGTTCAACGCCTTGCCTTTGGCGTGAATCAAAAAACCATCACCGGGAGCGACAACCTCCACCTCCTGATTGGCCACCACCAGCCAGCGCTGACGCAGCTGATTTTCCGTCAGTGGCTGACCGGGGTGCAGGGTGCGTGTCGGCGTGCGGCCCACGATCTTACTGGCATCTAACAGCAGCCCGGCGGGCAGCTTATCCAGCTCGCCGCTAAGGGGTTGAATATCACGCGGGCCAATGGTTTGCCCCGGTTTAAGCAGGCGGGCGGTGATCCAGTAGCGCCCGCTGGCGCTCACATTCACCTGAATAAAGTGCTGTTTCCTGCCGCATTTAGCGATCACGCTACGGTTACCGGTCAAACGCACCGGATGGCCGGAAAGACGCAAATCAGGCTTTTCACACAGGGCGGCAAGTTTTGTGGCCGGGGTAAGAATGCGAATGCGCAGCTGCGGCGCGTTTTCCTCTGATGCGTGATGATTAGCGGCCAGCAGTCCGGCAATGCGCGACGCAAGCCCGCCGTCGGGTGCTTTCGCTGCCCGGACGGGAAGCGTGACGGCGCAGCAGAGCAGCAGCAGGCAGAGCGGCCTTAATAGCGTGTGCAGCATTTAGAACAACCTTATATATAAATAGAGGAAGGCGGATATTACGATTACTTTAATTGTAATCCAGGACGGTAATTTGTTTATCGCGTAAATGCGCGCAGTTCTGTTTGTATATTGCCGATTTGCTGTTTCAGAGTGTGTATAAAAACACTATTTAGAAATCGATGCGCGTAATGAAGTATTTAAATGCGCTTATTTCTGTCAGATGTTTAAGGTATAGATTTATTAGGTTGTCTCTTAGACTATGCTCCGTAATCAATTAGCGAAGCAGGCGAGTCATTTCATGTTTGATAAACTTGATAATGAATTGCGTTTCCAGCAGCAGGCATTAAGCCTGATGTCACGGCGGCAGGATATTTTAGCCTCCAATATCGCGAATGCCGACACGCCGGGCTACCAGGCGCGAGACATTGATTTTTCAAAAGAGTTGAAAAATGCGATGACGCAGGAGACGCGAAATAATCATCCATTAACATTAGCTATAACATCCGGGAAACATATTCCCGGCGTTGCGCCAAAAGCCAACGATCAACAGTTACTTTACCGAATTCCGGATCAGCCAAGCGCGGATGGTAATACTGTCGATATGGATCGTGAGCGCGTTAATTTTGCAGATAACAATGTTAAGTATCAGTCGAGCTTAACCATCCTCGGCGCTCAAATTAAAGGTTTAATGAGCGTCATTAACCAGGGTTAATAATTTTCATGTCGCTGTTTAGTATTTTCGATATTTCCGGGTCGGCGATGACCGCCCAGTCAAAACGACTTAACGTCAGCGCCAGTAATATGGCAAATGCCGACAGTGTTGCCGGGCCGGATGGCAAACCCTATCGCGCCCGTCAGGTTATTTTCAATGTCGATAACGCTGCCGGTCAGGAGATTGGCGGTGTGAAAGTCAGCGGCGTGACGGAATCCGAAGCGCCCGATCGTCTGGTGTATGAACCGGCTAATCCGCTGGCGGATGAGCAGGGCTATGTGCATATGCCGAACGTCGATGTAGTGGGTGAGATGGTCAACACCATTTCGGCATCCCGCAGCTACCAGGCCAACGTCGAAGTGATGAACTCGGCGAAGAGTCTGATGCTGAAAACGCTGACGCTGGGTCAGTAAGGAGAAAACGATGGCAGTTTCACCGCTCATGACGCAAAGCGCCGTGACGACAAAAAGTACGTCAACCACGACGAACACCACTTCTTCCACGTCGTCGACGAGCTCCAGTTCCGGGAGTGTCGGCACCGGCTCCACCGCGGATGAGCTGCTGGATAGTTTTATGACGCTGCTGGTGGCGCAGATGCAGAACCAGGACCCGACCGATCCGATGGATAACAACGACCTGACTGCTCAGCTGGCGCAGTTCAACACGGCGGCGGGCGTGGAACAACTCAACACCACCATGAACAGCATGGGCACGCTGGTGGCCAGCATGCAGCAGATGAACTCCGCTGACTGGGTTGGCCGCGACATCATGATTCAGGGCGATCCGAAGGTCTCCACCGCGACCGATGGCAACCAGAAAGTGGGGCTGTCGCTGGACAGCGCCGCCGATGAAGTCACCGTCACGCTCACCGATGCGGCCGGTAACGCCTACAACGCGAAGCTGAAGAATGTGGAAGCGGGCGTGCATGAGTACACGCTGGATGATTTTGAAGATTTCCAGCCGAGCGACCCGCGTACCCAGGCGGACACCAGCTTTACGGTGTCGTTTACCGCCACCAATGCCGACGGCAGCGCGCCAGCGATTACCGCGCTGAAGCCGGCGAAAGTGCAGAGCGTCTCCTTCACCAGTTCAGGCGCTGTGCTGCAACTGGGCGTCGATGGCACCGCGTCGCTCAGCGAAGTTTACCTTATTGAATAATTTTTCATTCAGAGTTGCGCGCTACGCGCACAGGACGTTTAGCAAATGAGTTTCTCTCAAGGTCTTAGTGGATTAAACGCCTCATCGCAGGCGTTAGATGTGGTTGGTAACAACATCGCCAACTCGCAGACAGTCGGTTTTAAATCCGGCTCCGTGGCATTCGCCGATGTCTTCGCCGGCTCCCAGGTGGGGATGGGCGTACAGGTTGCTGGTGTAAACCAGAACTTCAGCGATGGCGTACTCGGCGCGGGCAGCAGTGCGCTGGATATGGGTATCCAGGGCAACGGCTTCTTCCGCATGGTGACTGAAGCGGGGCGTGTATTTTACAGCCGCAATGGTCAGTTCCAGACCGATGAAAGCGGTTATGTGGTCAACAACCAGGGCATGCGCCTGACCGGTTATATGGCCACCGGCACGCCGCCGGCGATCCAGCAGGGCGCACCGGTAGGCGCGATCCAGATCCCGACCGGGCAGATGCCGGCGCGCGCCTCTGACGCGGGTTCTATCTCCGGTAACCTCGACTCCGGTAACGACGTTGTCTCCGTGACCCCGTTCGATCCGACGGATGGCGACTCCTATACCTACTCCACGCAGGTGAACGCCTACGACAGCCTCGGTAACGAGCACACGATTAACGTCTACTACGTGAAAACCGCGGATAACCAGTGGACGGCTTACTCGGTGGACTCTACATCACCGGGCACCACCAGCTCCGTGAACCTGACGTTTGATACCTCCGGCAAGCTGACCACCAACCCGGCTGAACTGACCGTCGACGGCGCGGCTTACCAGGGCGGCGCGGCGCTCAATTTCAATCTCGATCTCTCTGGCCTCAGCCAGCAGGCATCTGAAAATACCATGGACAGCCCGAGCACCACCGGTTATCCGCCGGGATTGATGAACGGCTACACCGTCGGTGATAACGGCCAGATCATCGCCTCCTACAGCAACGGCGAAAGCCAGCTGCTGGGCCAGGTGGTACTGAGCAACTTCACCAACCCGGGCGGTCTGGAGTCGGCAGGTAACAACTGCTGGACCGAGACGCCGGAATCCGGGCAGCCGGTAACCGGTATTGCCGACACCGGCAACCTCGGTTCGCTGCGCGGCAACATGCTGGAAGCCTCCAATGTGGATCTGAGTAAAGAGATGGTGAACATGATCGTTTACCAGCGTAACTACCAGTCCAACTCGCAAACCATCAAAACCCAGTCTGAGCTGCTGCAGACGCTGGTTAACCTGGGTTAATGGCTGATGGATCGCGCGATATATACCGCAATGGGCGCCGCTAATGCGGCCCTTAACCGCCAGGCGGTGACCTCAAACAACCTGGCGAACGCATCGACCAACGGGTTCCGGGCGCAGATCGCCGCGTATCGCGCGATCCCGGTGCACGGCCCGTCGCTGGAGACCCGCACCATGGTGACGGAGTCAACGCCATGGAGCGACAACACCATGGGCGCGATGCAGGCCACCGGGCGCAACCTCGACGTGGCGATGCCGCAGAACGGCTGGCTGGCGGTGCAACTGCCTGACGGCAGTGAAGGCTACACCAAAGATGGCAACATCGAAGTGGACGCCGACGGCCAGCTACGCGTGCACGGCATGCCGCTGATTGGCGATGGCGGCCCGATTGCTGTCCCGCCGCAGGCAGAACTGACGCTCGCCGCCGACGGCACCATTACCGCGCTGGGCGCGGGCGATGAGCCTTCTGCGCTGGCGCAGGTTGGTCGCCTGAAGATGGTCAATGCCACGCCTGGCGTGCTGAAACATGGCGACGACGGTCTGTTTCACGTCGCCGATCCGGCCGCTGCCGCCGTGCTGCCCGCCGATGCCGATCTGCGCCTGATGCCCGGCATGCTGGAGGGGAGCAACGTCAGCCCGGTGAAATCGATGGTGGAGATGATCGCCACCTCACGCGGCTTTGACATGAACATGAAAGTCATCACCACCGTCGATGACAACGAACAGAAAGCCAACCAGTTACTGAGCGCCAGTTAGGCCGCGGTAAGGAGAAATACAGCATGATCCGCTCTTTATGGATTGCGAAAACCGGCCTCGAAGCCCAGCAAACCAATATGGATGTGATTTCCAACAACCTGGCGAACGTCAGCACCAACGGCTTTAAACGCCAGCGGGCGGTGTTTGAGGATCTGATCTATCAGACCCTGCGCCAGCCGGGCGCGCAGTCGTCCGAGCAGACCACCATCCCGTCCGGTTTACAGCTGGGTACCGGTGTGCGTCCGGTGGCGACCGAGCGTATTCACAGCCAGGGCAGCCTGACGCAGACCAACAACAGCAAAGATGTCGCCATTGAAGGCGGCGGTTTCTTCCAGGTGCTGCTGCCGGACGGCACCACCGCCTATACCCGCGATGGCTCTTTCCAGTTTGACCAGAACGGCCAGCTGGTGACCTCCAGCGGTTATCAGGTTCAGCCGGCGATCACCATCCCGCAGGATGCGCAGAGCCTGACCATCGGCAACGACGGTACGGTAAGCGTCACGGTGCCTGGCCAGACCGCGCCGCAGCAGGTGGGACAGCTGACGCTGAGTTCGTTTATCAACGACTCCGGCCTTGAAAGTATTGGTGAAAACCTCTATCGCGAAACGCAATCGTCGGGTGCACCGAATGAATCCACGCCGGGTCTCAACGGCGCGGGCACCCTGAAGCAGGGCTATGTCGAAACCTCCAACGTTAACGTGGCGGAAGAGCTGGTCAACATGATCCAGACCCAGCGCGCCTATGAAATTAACAGTAAGGCGGTCTCGGCCTCTGACCAGATGCTGCAACGATTGTCACAACTTTGAACCCTGGCCGCGGGCACGCTCGCGGCTGCATTACCTGTAGTGAATATGATGACTAATCTCCCTTGCTCTGAAACCACGCTGGGCCGTATGGCCTCAACGCTCCTGTTAATGAGTCTGTTAACCGGCTGCGCCTACATTCCACAAAAACCACTGGTAGGGGGGGAAACCTCTGCCGCGCCTACGCCGGTTGCTGCCGCATCGGTTAACGGCGCAATTTTTCAGTCAGGGCAGGCGATGAATTATGGTTATCAACCGATGTTTGAGGACCGCCGTCCGCGCAATGTCGGTGACACGCTGACCATTGCGCTACAGGAGAACGTCAGCGCCAGCAAAAGCTCCTCCGCCACCGCCTCGCGCGATGGTTCGACGGATGTGGGCATGAGCACCGTACCGGGCTTCCTCTCCGGGCTGGTGGGCGGCGGCAAAGCCGATGCCTCACTGAGCGGCACCAACGACTTCGCCGGTAAAGGCGGAGCGGCAGCGAAAAATACCTTTAGCGGCACCATCACCGTGACGGTGAAACAGGTGCTGGAAAACGGCAACCTGGCCGTGGTCGGGGAAAAACAGATCGCCATTAATCAGGGAACGGAGTTCATCCGCTTCTCCGGCATCGTGAACCCGCGCACCATCAGCGCCAGCAACACCGTTGTATCCACCCAGGTGGCAGATGCGCGCATTGAATATGTCGGTAACGGCTATATCAACGAAGCGCAGCAGATGGGCTGGTTGCAACGCCTGTTCCTTAACCTTTCTCCTTTTTGATTGATGATGAAAATGTTTTCCTTTACGCGTTACCTGGCGCTCTTCTGCTGTCTGTCGGCACTCATTGCCGGCCAGGCCAGCGCTGAGCGGATCCGGGATCTCACCTCGATTCAGGGCGTTCGCGGCAACTCCCTGATGGGCTACGGCCTGGTGGTAGGTCTGGATGGCACCGGCGATCAGACCATGCAGACGCCATTTACCACCCAGAGCCTCAACAATATGCTCTCGCAGCTCGGTATTACCGTGCCTGCGGGGGTCAATATGCAGCTGAAAAACGTTGCCGCAGTAATGGTGACAGCGGAGCTGCCGCCCTTTGCCCGCGCAGGGGAGAAGATCGACGTCGTGGTCTCCTCCATGGGCAACGCCAAAAGTTTGCGCGGCGGTACGCTGCTGATGACGCCGCTGAAAGGCGCGGACAGCCAGATCTACGCCCTGGCGCAGGGGAACCTGCTGGTTTCCGGCGCAGGCGCGCAGGCGGGCGGCAACCGCGTGCAGGTCAACCAGTTGAACGGCGCACGCATCAGCGGCGGCGCAACGGTTGAGCGCGAGGTGCCCTCTAACTTTGCCGGGCAGAGCACGCTGAAACTGGTGCTGAACCAGGATGACTTCACCGTTGCCCAGCAGATCAGCGATGCCATTAACCGTCGCTATGGCGGCGCAGCAGTGGCGGAAGATGCCCGTACCGTGAGCCTGCGTGCCCCGGCCGACAGCGCGGCGCGCGTGCGCTTTCTCTCGGCGGTGCAGGATCTGCCGCTGCGGGTCGACGCGGGTGATGCGCGCATCATTATCAACTCACGTACCGGTTCGGTGGTGATGAATGGCCATGTCTCCCTCGATACCTGCGCCGTTGCGCAGGGGGATTTGACGGTGGAAGTGGCGCAAAACCAGCAGGTTAACCAGCCCAATGCGCCGCTGGCAGGCGGGCAGACGGTAGTGACGCAAAATACGCAGCTCTCGGTCCGTGAACAGAACGGCTCCCTGCAACGTGTGCAGACCAGCACCGATCTTAACAATGTCGTCCGCGCCCTTAATGGCCTTGGTGCAACGCCGAACGATTTGATGGCGATTCTGCAATCGATGAAAAGCGCAGGCTGTCTGCATGCCCGTCTGGAGATCAACTGATGATTGGCCCATCCGTGCCGCAAGACGCGGCGTTTGATGCCCACAGTCTCGATAAGTTAAAGCTGGCGGCGCGCAACGATTCGCCGCAGGCGCTCAAAGCTGTCGCGAAACAGATGGAGGGCCTGTTCGTGCAGATGATGCTGAAAAGCATGCGGCAGGCCAGCTTTAAGGATGGGCTGTTTAACACTCAGCAGTCAGAGATGTTCACCTCGCTGTATGACCAGCAGATTTCGCAGAATATTGCCGACAAAGGCAAGATGGGCTTCGCCGATCTGATGGTCAAACAGCTGAGCGGCAAAAGCGATGCGGTGGCGGAAACGACCACCGCGACTCGTGAAGTTCCCCTTAATATCAGCCCGGCACGCTTTATTGGCGTGCCGCTGCGTCTGCAAACCGAGGTTCCGCAACAGGCGCAGGCCAACAATGAACGGGCAGCGCTACCCGAGGTGCCCGCGATCCCCGGCGGCGGTTTTATTTCCCGCATGATGGCGCCAGCAATGGCGGTAGCGCGTTTAAGCGGCATTCCCCATC
The DNA here is from genome assembly GCF_050435845.1 of Kosakonia sp. 1610. NCBI lineage: Bacteria > Pseudomonadati > Pseudomonadota > Gammaproteobacteria > Enterobacterales > Enterobacteriaceae > Kosakonia > Kosakonia sp. 1610. The sequence continues at coordinate 111,016 of NZ_JBNDKZ010000007.1, forward strand.
AATTAATTATTGCCCAGGCGGCGCTGGAGTCCGGCTGGGGGAAACGGGAAATACTCACCGAGGAGGGTAAACCGAGCCATAACTTATTTGGCGTAAAAGCTACCGCAGAGTGGCACGGTGAAACGACCGAAATAACCACTACCGAATATGAAAATGGCGTGGCGCAAAAAATAAAGGATAAATTTAAAGTTTATTCCTCTTATGCCGAAGCGCTGGAAGATTATACGTCGTTAATTAGTCGTAATCCTCGTTATAAAAATGTTGTGAAATCGGAAACGCCGGAAATAGCGGCAAAAGCGTTGCAGACCGCGGGATATGCAACGGATCCGGCCTATGCGAAAAAATTGATCAATATCATTCAGCAGGTGAGAAATAAGGTGAGTGAAGCGACAGAGGCATATTCCTCGGATTTTTCCTCATTATTTTAGGCTGCGGCCTTTAGCGAAATTTTGCAGGGCCGATAAATATAGAGAGCACTACTTTTATCGGGGGCTTCTTATCTCCTCCTCCTCTGGTAAGGATCGATACCAATGAATTTAATCAATCTGGCCCAGTCCGGGCTTAACGCCGCGCAGAACGCGTTAAATGTGGTGGGTAATAACTTGTCAAATGCCACAACAACAGGCTACAGCCGCCAGAATATTATTCTCGGCGAGGCGGGTGGGAAATCCACAAGCTATGGCTTCTTCGGCTATGGCGTAAAAGTGGGCGATGTACAGCGCGCCTACGACGGTTTTATGACCAATCAGGTGCGTGGCGCGACCACCGAATTTTATACCCTCAATAGCCGCTATCAGCAGGTCAGCCAAATCGATGACATGCTCGGCGACAGCACGAACAATATCTCCGTCACCATGGATAGCTTATTTGAAGCCATGGAATCGGTCAGTAAAGACCCCGTCGATCCGGCCGCGCGTCAAAGTGTGCTTGCCGAGTTTAACGCGCTGGCGAACCAGTATCGCAGTAACAGCAAAACGTTAAACGGCCTTGAGCAGAGCACCAACACGCAGATTAGCCAGAGCGTTGACGACATCAACTCCTACACCAAACAGCTGGCGACTCTCAATAAACAGATTGAGAAGGTGCACGGCCAGACCGGCGGTATGCCTGCCGACCTGCTGGATCAGCGCGACCAGTTACTCAGCCAGCTGAGCGAAAAGATCGGCATTAAGGTGACTGAAAACAGCGATACCGGCGCGGTTAACATCTCGATGCAAAACGGCATGGCGCTGGTGAGCGGCGGGAAATCCTACGAATTAGAGGCCAGCGCCTCGGACAGCGATCCGAACACCACCGTGGTGGCCTACATTGACGCCTCCGGCAACGCCTTACCGCTGGATGAAGAGAAAACTACCGGCGAGCTGGGCGGGCTGTTCAAGTTCCGCAACGAAGATCTGGTCTCGGCGCGCGATCAGCTTAACCAGCTGGCGTTACAGATGGCGAACAAATTCAACGAAGTGAATGCCCAGGGTTACGATCTCGACGGCAATCCCGGCGGCGATCTCTTCAACATTGCCGATCCGCTGGCGGTGGGCAACATCAACAACACCGGTACCGGTTCGCTGGATGTCAACTTCACCGACATTCCGTCGGTGAAATCTGAAGATTATGAGCTGGTCTATAACGGCCCGGGCAGCACCGACTGGAGTATCACCACCAGCGATGGTCGCAGCATCACGCCGACGATTGGCACAAATGGCGAACTGGAGTTTGAAGGCATCTCCGTAATGCCAGGCGGCACTCCGCAGCCGGGCGACAGCTTCACCCTCAACCCGACCGACGGCGCAGCGGATAACCTGACCGTGGCGATCACCGACGGCGATCAGATCGCGGCGGCGAAATCCCCCGATCCGGACGATCAGAGCGATAACGAAAACATCCTCGATCTGATTGCGATTAAAGATGAAGAGGTGGTCGATGGTAAGACGCTCTCCGGCGCCTACGCCAGCCTGGTCAGCTCCGTTGGCTCCTCGGTCAGTGCGCTGAAGGCGGACATGTCGACTGCCGCGAACGTTTATGACGAGTGGGCGTTGCAGCAGCAGTCCGTTTCCGGGGTGGATATCACGGAAGAGTACGTCAACCTGCAGATGTTCTCTCAGTACTACCAGGCGAACGCGCAGGTGCTGCAAACCGCGAATACGCTGTTCGACACCATTTTAAATATCCGTTAATCGCGCCCGGGTAGCCGGGTTGCTTAACCTTTGATCGGGAAATAACGATGCGTCTTAGCACAAGTTATATTTTTCAAAACCGCATAGACAGCCTGGGCGACGCGATGACGGGTTACAACGACCTGGCGACCCGCCTCTCTGCTGGCCAGACGCTGCTGAAGCCCTCTGACGATCCGACCGGCGCGTCGCAGTCTGTCACCTTACAAACGGCGCTGTCGCGCATGAGCCAGTTCGACACCGCGCGCACCTACGCGCAGGATGCATTAGGCCAGGAAGATAACACCCTGGACTCTATCGGCAACTTGCTGACAGAGAACCTGACGCAGAAAGTGATCGCCGGTGGTAACGGTGCCTACTCTGACGAAGATCGCGCTGCGCTGGCAGAAGAGTTACAGGGCATCCGCGATAACCTGCTGGATCTGGCGAATACCAAAAACAGCGACGGGCGCTATATTTTTGCCGGGTATAAAACCGGTAGCGCGCCGTTCCAGGCCGATGGCAGCTATGTCGGCGGTGATACCGCCATGACGCAGGTGGTCTCCGACAGCACCGAAATGCAGGTTGGTCATACCGGTTCAGAGGTGTTTCTCAGCGGCACGCCGGACGATCTGTTTCAAGCCCTCGACAGCGCGATTGCGCAGCTGAAACAGCCGGTCACCAGTGATGCGGACAGGGATGCGCTGCAAGCAGTGCTGGATGATGCCAATGTCAGCATCAAGAAAAATATTGATAACCTCGGCAAGGTTCGCGCCACCGTCGGTACCAATATGCAGCAGATTGAATCGCTGGGATTCAGCGCTGAGGCTCAAAGCATCAATGTGCAGAGCCGTCTGCAGGAAACCTTAGGTTCGGACTGGGACTCGATGATTACCCTGTTATCTCAGTCAAAGATGTCTGAGTTCGCGCTTAATTCTTCCATGACGGTATTTCAGTCGATGCAGCAGCTCTCTATTTTCAAAGTAATGGGTTGATGCCTGCCGCTGATTGTTAATGCCGTAAGCCTTGATGGAAATGTGATTAGACGCTTATTTGCCAGTGCATTCTCCCTGCGCGAAGGATGCATTTTATTCCCTATTATTCAGGTTCAGCTATGTTTAAAGATTTGAAAATATCCACAGGAATAAATCTCCTGCTTGGTCTGTTAATTGTTTGTATTGTCGCGGTGTCAGGTTATGCCTTGACCAGTGCCAAATCATCATCAGATAACTTTGATGATGCGGTAATGACCAATACAAATATCGATACGTTAAATAGCGCTATTCTCGGCCTCACTAATGCCATGGCGCAGGTTAATGCCGGGATGTTGGCGACAATGATTAACCAGCCGGTTAATCAGGGCGATATTGATAATGCGAAAAAGATGTTTGCTCTGGCCGAAAAGGACATGAGCGAATTTATGTCCACGCCCTTCAAAACGGAAAAAGAGGAGCTTATTGCCAATGACATCCACAAGCGCTTTGAAAGCGTTATGTCGTTTTCGCTGAAAAAAATTAACTACATTAACAACCCAACCAGTTACACCAATGACGTTGTTGATGAAGCGAAACAGCGTATTGCCTTGAAAGAGCTGGCAGATGAGTATCTCGCCTTTGCCGAAGAGCTGGTGACGGGGTTTGGCGAGACTGCCCATGACGATACGCAGCGTATGACGATGTTCGCCATGTTTGCGCTGGTTCTTGCTGTTATCTGCGCAGTGGTTTCCCGCATCTGGTTAAAACGGACTATTTTTACCCGTCTGGATCAGGCGATTGCCGCCTTCCAGTCCATCGCTTCCGGTAATTTGAGCACCCGCATTGAGGCTGGCGCGCAGAATGAGATCGGCAAAATGTTGACGGCAGTGGAAGGGATGCGCCAGTCGCTGACCGACACCGTCTACGGCATCCGTAACGGCGTGAAGCACATCTATAGCAACGCGCAGGAGATTGCGACCAGCAACAACGATCTCTCTTCTCGTACCGAGCAGCAGGCCTCTGCGCTGCAGGAAACCGCTGCCAGCATGGAAGAGCTGAAAATCACCGTTCGTCAGAATGCCGACAACGCCCATAGCGCGCAGCAACTGGCGGAAAGTGCCAGCGTCAGCGCGCAAAAAGGGGGCGAAGTGATGAGTAATCTTGACAAGATCATGGTGGAAATCACCGCCAACTCCCGTCAAATTGCCGACATCAACAGCGTTATCGACAGCATTGCGAACCAGACCAACATCCTTGCGCTGAACGCCGCGGTTGAAGCGGCTCGTGCGGGCGAGCAGGGCCGTGGTTTTGCCGTGGTAGCGGGTGAAGTGCGTAACTTGGCGAAACGCAGCGCCGACGCGGCGAAAGAGATCCGCCAGCTGATCAACACCTGTGTTGCCAACATGAATACCGGCTCCCAGGAAGTGGAACTGGCCGGTGCGTCAATGCAGGAGATTGTGAAATCCGTTGTGCAGGTGACCGACATTATGGCGGAGATCACTTCAGCGTCCGATGAGCAGAGCACCGGTATTAACCAGATTGCTCAGGCGGTGAATGAGATGGATCTGGTTACCCAGCAGAATGCCCAGATGGTAGAGAACGCGGCGAAAACCGCCACCAGCGTTGAGCAGCATGCCAGCAGTCTCGATCAGATCGTGGCGCAGTTTGTGGTTAATGAACATCACGTTTCCGCCAGTGCGCGTGAACAGCATGGTATAGAAACAGTGCGTCCTGTTATTTCCACCACACGAAAAGATTTCGCTCCTGTTAAAAAATCCGAAGGTGATTGGGAAACGTTTTAATTTCGCGAAGTTCGGGCGGGAAATAAAGTCGCAATATGTTCAACTTTACGGTTTCTTATCAGGCTATTTGATTTGGCGATAATCAATAATAATTTAATTCTATTATTATCATCCCGGAAATTGTAATAGTGAATGGCTTATACAGTCCCGAAGGGACAATTCAAAAAGAGCAGCTGTGGGCTAAATATGGTTATTTAGTCCGCTATGAAGCACTGAAAATGCAATCAAGATTATCAGCCAGTGTGGAAATTGACGATCTTATTCAGGCCGGTGCTATTGCTCTTCTTGATGCAATCGATCAGTTTGACCCCAAAAAAGGGGTCAAACTTAGCGTCTATATTGCCCAGCGTCTGCGTTGGGCATTTATGGATGAACTGCGTGAACATGATTGGGTACCGCGACGCGTGCGCCGTAAAACCCGCGAAGTCTCCTCTGCCATTATGCGCGTTGAACAACGTTCCGGCGGCGCGGCCTCGGAATCCGATGTGGCCGCTGAGCTTGGTATGACGCTGCAGGAGTATCAGCAGATCCTCGCCGACACCAATACCAGCATGCTCTGTTCGCTGGACGAGTTGCAGGAGTTGCTGGCCGATGGCGTCGAGCTGGCGGAGCTTGAGCAGGATCACCTTGATCCCCTCAATGATGCCGTGCTGGGCGATTTAACCCGGCAGGTCAGTAATGAGATCCGCGAACTGCCGGAGCGCGAACAGATGTTGCTCAATCTCTATTATCAACAAGAGCTGAATATGAAGGAGGTGGGATCGCTACTGGGCATTACCGAAACTCGCGTCAGCCAATTACATAGCCAGACGATTAAACGTTTGCGTGCGCGGCTGGAAGGTCGGGGCTGGGAATCATAAGGTGATAAGTAATATCTCATGCCGATAATAAATTAATCCTCGCTGAATGACGCTGCCTGATTATTTTTAATTTTATTTATTTTTATTGTTACTCATTGGTTACGAATTGCAGGACGGTAACTGCGTTATTGGTTACAAAATACAAGGGGCAGTTGAAGTGAACGTAACGAATTTTGATGAGCCGATGCAGTGTATTCGGGATATGAATCTTTCCTACCTGCTTTTGGCGCAGCGTTTGATTCTGGAAGACCGCCTTGCCGCTAAGTTTCGGCTTGGATTGAGTGAAGCCACAATCGATATTATTAAAGGGTTAACCTTTCCCCAGTTAATCAAGCTTGCATCCACCGGGCAACTTATTTGCCAGCTGCGAATTGATAATGAAACGGTTATTGAGTGTTTAACCAGGGATTCCCGTATTGATGCTTTGCAGAGTATCCATACCGGAATCATCCTATCCACTGATTTGCTTAATTCTCTTTCCGGGGAAGAGCCGTCGACAACCTGAAAGCGGAGTTTATGATGTGTGAAAAAAGCATAATGTCGGAAATCAGGGATGCGCAGATTGCCATGGAATTGATCTCCTTTGGCGCAAGGATGCAGGTTCTGGAAAGCGAAACGAGCTTAAGCCGCAGGCGTTTATTAAAGCTTTATAAAGAGCTTAAAGGCTGTTCGCCGCCGAAAGGCATGTTGCCGTTTTCCACAGACTGGTATATGGCGTGGGAGCAGAATATCCATTCGTCAATGTTTTATAACATCTACTGTTATTTGCAAAAGACCGAATCGGGCCGCCCTGTTGAAATTATGCTTAAAGGCTACCGTCTCTATTTAGAAAATAGCCTGAACGGTGCCGCGCAAAAGCCGGTATTAGGTTTAACCCGCGCCTGGACGCTGCTGCGTTTTATTGACTGCGGCATGATCAAACATATCGAGTGTTGCACCTGCGGCGGGCGTTTCATTACCGCGCCGGAAAGTACCCAGGGCGTCTTTACCTGCAGTTTATGTTTTCCGCCCTCCCGGGCAATTAAACGCGCAGGCCCCGAGCGAACGCTCATCACCCCCCGGCTATAACCGGATTGGGCATGCGCTGCGCGCACTATTCAGCGTGGCAGGTTGTTTTATTCAATGATTAAGGAGTTGCAGTGTTAGTCATTATTGGCTATGTCGTCGTCCTCGCTACCGTATTTGGCGGGTTTGTGCTGAGCGGCGGTAACCTCGCGTCACTATTTCAGCCGACCGAGCTATTAATTATCGGCGGTGCCGGAGTAGGGGCTTTTATTGTCGGTAATAATGGCAAAGCGATCCGCGCTACCCTTAAAGCCCTTCCCTCGCTGTTTAAAGGCTCACATTTCAGCAAATCACTCTATCTGGATCTGCTGGGCATGCTCTATCTGCTGCTGGCAAAAAGCCGCCAGAGCGGGCTGGTCGCGCTGGAAAACGATATTGAAGATCCGCAAAACAGCCCGATCTTCTCTGCCTATCCGCGCCTGCTGGCCGATGCCGACATCATGAACTTTATCGTCGATTACCTGCGCCTGATGGTCAGCGGCAACATGAACGCCTTTGAAATTGAGTCGTTGATGGATGAAGAGATCGAGACCTGCGAGCACGAGCATGAAGTGCCGGCGCACAGCCTGAACGCCGTCGGCGATGGCCTGCCGGCGTTTGGTATCGTCGCGGCGGTGATGGGCGTGGTGAACGCGCTGGCGGCGGCGGATCGCCCGGCGGCAGAGCTTGGTGCGCTGATCGCGCACGCCATGGTCGGCACCTTCCTCGGTATTCTGCTCGCCTACGGCATGGTTCTGCCGCTGGCGACCCTGCTGCGCCAGCGCAGCGCTGAACATCTGAAGATGATGGAGTGCATCAAAACCACGCTGCTCTCCAGCATTAACGGTTATGCGCCGCAAATCGCCGTCGAGTTTGGGCGTAAAACGCTCTTCTCGACCGAGCGTCCAAGCTTTGCCGAGCTGGAAGATCACGTGCGGGAAGTCCGCTCCTCTTCCTCCTCCTCAGGCGCCTCCTCGTCTGCGAGTGACGCAGCATGAGAAGGAAGCCCGTAGAGACCATCGTCGTTCGCAAAACCATCAAAAAAGGGCATGGTTCGCACGGCGGCTCGTGGAAGATCGCCTATGCGGACTTTATGACCGCAATGATGGCCTTCTTCCTCGTGATGTGGCTGCTCTCCTCCTCAAGCCCCGAACAGCGCCAGCAGATTGCTGACTACTTTAAGGTGCCGCTGAAGAACACGCTGGCGCACGGCACCAAGGCAAGCCTGAGCGACAGTATTGTCCCCGGCGGCGGCGATGATGCGATGAAGCAGGATGGTGAGGTGTTTAAGCGAACGCTGCAAAAACTCGATCAGAAGAAGAGCGAAGCCAACCTCAAGCGGGCGCGCGAGAAGCTGGAGAACCTGATTGAGGTCGATCCGCGGCTTAATAACTTCACCTCGAACCTGCGGCTCTCCCTGACCGATGACGGGCTGCTGTTGCAGATCACCGACAGCGCCGACCGGCCGATGTTTAAGGTCGGACGCCCGACGCCGGAAAACTACATGGTCAATATTCTGCAGGCGCTGGTGCCGGTGCTTAACGATATGCCCAACCGCATCATTTTGACCGGTCATACGGATTCACTCCCTTACGCCAACGGCGAACAGGGCTACAGCAACTGGGAGCTCTCTTCCGATCGCGCTAACGCCTCGCGCCGCATTCTCTCTGGCGCGGGCCTTGCCAGTAAAAAATTCATCCGGGTGGTCGGTACGGCGGACACCATGATGCAGGCCGGCTCCGACGCCGCCGATCCCATCAACCGCCGCATCAGCATCCTGGTATTAAGCCAGCAGAAAGAGAAACAGATCATGCAAGAAGATGTGCTTTTACGCGACACGCTGGTCAGCCCCGCGCCGCAGCCAGCCAGCGGCAAAGGCACGCCAGAGCCCGCCGCTAAGCGCGCTCCTGAGGAGATCAAATAATGGATATAAGCGATTTTTATCAGGCCTTTTTCGACGAGGCGGATGAGCTGATGGCGGATATGGAGAAGTATCTGCTTGAGTTGGATCTCGAGGCTCCGGACAGGGAAGTACTTAACGCCATTTTCCGTGCCGCCCACTCCATCAAGGGTGGGGCGGGTACTTTTGGTTTTACCGTCTTACAACAGACCATGCATATTCTTGAAAACCTGCTGGACGATGTACGGAGCGGTAAATTGCAGATCAACGACCCGATCCGCGATCTGTTTCTGGAGAGCAAAGATATTATGCAGGACCAACTGGACGCCTATAAAGCTTCCGCTGAGCCCGATCAGGAGGCGTTCCGCTACATTTGTGAAGCGCTGCGCCAGATTGCCCTCGACAGTGCCGAGCCGACTACGCTGCCTGCTGAAGTCGCCGCGCCTGTGGCCGTCGAGCCAGTTGCACCGCCCGTCGCTGCGGCGAAGCCGGAGGGCGAGCGTTTACGTATTATCCTCAGCGCTGTAAAAGAGGAGGATCAGCAGCCGCTGATTGACGAGCTGGGCAACCTGGGCAAGGTCAGCGCCTTGCAGACGGACCAGACGGGTTTGCAACTGACGCTGGCGACCACCGCCACGCCGGACGATATCCTGGCAGTGCTCTGCTTTATCCTCGAGCCCGAGCAGATTGCGATCTCTCCCGCCCCCGTGGAAGAGCCCTCCGTTCCCGCTATTGAGACCACCGCGCCTGCACAAAGCAGCGCAGCCCCGGCGGTGCGCGCCGCGCGCCCGGAAACCGCGCGCGCGAAACCGCATCAGGCGGAGGCGAGCAGCATTCGCGTGGCGGTAGAGAAAGTGGATCAGATAATCAACCAGGTCGGCGAGCTAATCATCACCCAGGCGATGCTCTCGCAGCTCTCTGGCATGCTCGACTCCTCCACCCACGACATCCTGATTACTACTATCGCTCAGCTGGAGCGTAACGCCCGCGATCTGCAGGAGTCGGTGATGTCGATTCGCATGATGCCGATGGATTATGTTTTCAGCCGCTTCCCGCGTCTGGTACACGATCTCGCCGGCAAGCTGAATAAAGAGGTAGAGCTGACGCTGGTTGGCGGATCCGCCGAGCTGGATAAGCGGCTGATCGAACAGATTGTCGATCCCTTAACGCACCTGGTGCGCAACAGCCTCGATCACGGTATTGAGCCGGTTGAGGTGCGTCGTGTCAACGGTAAAGCGGAGAAGGGTAACCTGGTGCTGTCGGCTGAACATCACGGCGGCAACATTATTATTGAAGTGACCGACGACGGCGCCGGGCTGAATCGCGAGAAGATCCTCGCCCGCGCGCAGCAGCAGGGGATGGCGATCAGCGACAACATGAGTGATGAAGATGTCTGGATGCTGATTTTTGCGCCGGGCTTCTCCACCGCCGAAAAGGTGACCGATGTCTCCGGGCGCGGCGTCGGTATGGACGTGGTGCGGCGTAACATTCAGGAGATGGGCGGCCATGTGACGATCCACTCCGAGCAGGGGCGTGGCTCCAAGATCCGCATTATTTTGCCGCTGACGCTGGCGATCCTCGATGGCATGTCGGTGCGCGTCGGCTCTGAGATCTACGTCCTGCCGCTCGGCAGCATGATGGAATCCCTGATGCTCTCCGAAAACACCCTGCACCGGATGACCGGCGGCGAGCGCATGTTGCAGGTACGCGAAGAGTATCTGCCGCTGGTTGAGCTCGGCAAACTGTTCGGCATTCACGATGACGATTATGACTTCAGCGAAGGGATCGCCGTGATTGTACAGAGCGCCGGCAGCCGCTACGCGTTGCTGGTCGATCAACTGATTGGTCAACATCAGGTGGTGGTGAAAAACCTCGAACAGAACTATCGCAAAATCCCCGGTATTTCAGCGGCGACAATCCTTGGCGACGGCAGCGTGGCGCTCATTCTGGATGTGGCCGTGTTAACAACATTGGCGAAAAACGCGAAACCTCACTGACAGCAAGCCTGAAGGGCGTTTTTGAAAAGGTTATAAGATGAACGTATCTGACTCAGACAAACAGTTATCGGGCGACAACGCCGGGAATGAGTTCCTGGTATTTACCCTGGGCAATGAAGAGTACGGGATTGAGATCCTGAAGGTGCAGGAGATTCGCGGCTACGATCGCGTGACGCGGATCGCCAACACGCCCGATTTTATTGCCGGTGTTACCAACCTGCGCGGCGTGATCGTGCCGATCGTCGATCTGCGCGTGAAGTTTACCCTCGGCTCGGCAGAGTTTGATCAAAATACCGTGGTGATTGTGCTAAGCCTCGACAGCGGCCGTGTGGTGGGCATTGTGGTAGACGGCGTCTCTGACGTGCTGGCGCTGAACGCGGCGCAGATTAAGCCCGCGCCGGAGTATACCGTTACGCTTTCCACGCAGTATCTGCTCGGTCTCGGCTCTCTGGATGAGCGGATGCTGATTCTGGTGGATATTGAGAAGCTACTGAACAGCGAAGAGATGGAGCTGATTGAGCGCGTGACCGAGAACGCGTTTTAACGCTCCTCGCTCAGGCAGTGTGCAAAGCCCCTCCCGGCAACGGGAGGGGCTTTTTTGTTGCTGTTCCCGTAGGCCGGATAAGGCGGAGCTGCCATCCGGCATTATCATCGCTGCACGGATTGCCGGATGGCGCTTGCGCTTATCCGGCCTACAAAAGCGAGCCCACAGCAACGCTTTCATCGCTTTTATCTCCGGTCTTACAGCGAGGGGTTGTGTCCCCGCTGAAATCGGCGAACCGGAGCGTGAATGACAAGGTCTGGACGCCATGGATGGCGGACAGAGGCGAACCGAGACAGGATGTCGAGTCGAGCCGGCCGCAGTCAGGCACGCGGGAGGTGAGCGCAGTGCGCAGCACCGATTTCCTCGCGGGGCCGCGGGGATTGATAAGGGGAGCGCGGCCGCTTCCCTTATCCCGTTCACCGCATAAAAGATTAATGAAACTCCCCATCGCCTGGTGAACGGAACCCTTCCACCAAAGCCGCATGCAAACCCCATTGCCGGATGGCGCGTACCGCTTATCCGGCCTACGGGTCGGAGCGGTTTTGTAGGCCGGATAAGGCGCAGCCGCCATCCGGCAATGGGTGCCACGGGGATAATGCCGGATGGCGCGTATCGCTTATCCGGCCTACGGGTCGGAGCGGTTTTGTAGGCCGGATAAGGCGCAGCCGCATCCGGCAATCGGTGCCACGGGGATAATGCCGGATGGCGCGTACCGCTTATCCGGCCTACGGGGTCGGAGCGGTTTTGTAGGCCGGATAAGGCGTAGCCGCCATCCGGCAATCAATGTCAGCCCAGCTCGATCTAACAAAATGCAGGCATAAAAAAACCGCCCGGTGAGGGGCGGTTGAAGGATAAGGCAGGAACACCTGCCTTAAGCGGCAGAGATTAGCCCAGCAGGGACAGCACGTTTTGCGGAACCTGGTTAGCCTGTGCCAGCACGGTGGTGCCTGCAGACTGCAGAATGTTCGCGCGGCTCATTTCAGATACTTCAGACGCGAAGTCAGCATCCAGAATACGAGAGCGGGATTCAGACAGGTTGTTAACGGTGTTGTTAAGGTTGCTGATAACAGACGCGAAACGGTTCTGTACCGCACCCAGACCGGAACGCATTTCATCAACCTGCGCCAGCGCTTCGTCGATTTTGGTCAGCGGATCGGAAGTTGCCGGAGTAGTAGAAACAGCTTTACCGGTATCCGTTGCAGCCCAGGTAGTGGTATCAATAGTCGCTTCAGTCAGGTTGCCGGCACCGTCGTCAACGTAGTAATTACCCTGGCCATCTTCCATTAACGTACCGGTGATACCGGTCATGTTAATAGCCTGGTCTTTCATCATATCTTCACCAACAACGCTGGTCGGTGTGCCTACAACGGAGCCAGAAACGTCAGTACCGGAGTCGAAGGAGATCTCACCAGTAGTCGGATCTTCAGTTACGGCGTACATTTCAGCGCCAACCTGCGCATAGACGTCACCGTTATCGTCAACCACGATATCGTCAACTGCGGTAGCAGTACCCGCGGTATCAGTAAAATTAGCAACATCGTAGTCGAAACCACTGTCAACTTTCACTGTACCGGTGCTTGCAGTTAGAGTAGTGGTGTCAATGCCGTTAGCTACGCTGAAGCCGTCCATACCCAGAGTAGAAGAGTCCATCTGGTTCAGTTCGATATCGATAGTCTGGCCATCGTTAGAACCAACCTGGATAGAGAGCTTCTGGTCTTTGCTCAGTACTTTCACGCCGTTGAACTCGGTCTGTTCAGAGATACGGTTGATCTCGTCCAGACGCGCGTCGATTTCGTCCTGGATGGACTGACGGTCAGAATCGGAGTTGGTGCCGTTCTGAGCCTGTACGGACAGACGACGGATGTTCTGCAGGTTGTCGTTGATTTCGTTCAGCGCGCCTTCAGTGGTCTGTGCAATGGAGATACCATCGTTGGCGTTACGGGAAGCCTGAGTCAGACCGTTGATGTTAGCGGTGAAACGGTTAGAGATCGCCTGACCTGCTGCATCGTCTTTCGCGCTATTAATACGCAGACCAGAAGAGAGACGTTCAATTGCAGTACCCAGAGAGTCCTGAGATTTGTTCAGGTTGTTCTGAGCGACGAGGCTAAGGGCGTTAGTATTAATAACCTGGGACATGATAGTTCCTTATACACAATTTACTATACAGAGTATGGTTATGCGTCATTTCGTTCGCATACTAAATAAATCGGCCTTTTAAAAAATGACTAAAGTTTTTCAGGGCAAAAAGTTTTTATTGAATCGACCGTTTTTTGATTAAACACGCCGTTTTGATGCAATTCTGTCTCTTATTTATACGTTTTTTGTTTTTATTTTAAGAATTGGCGCCAGGAGTGGCGTTATATCGACTATTTAGTTGTGGGTTAGTGGTTGATGATTTCTTTGGTGACTCTTCCTATATAAAGAAGAAAAGATGAGGAGAGAGCGATAGGCCAAATTAAAGCCATTTTTGCTGCCATTTAAAAGCAATAAAATAATGCTTTTTGAAAAGCTGTTTGATGGCCTGTTAATACGTAAGGGAAGACGGCTGGCTATATATTTGTTGTTTTTTAGATAACGGTAAAAAATTCATCTTTTATTTTCCTGCGCCGATAGCTTAATAGAGAACCACCGCAAAACGAGATTTCCGACAGGAGAAAAAATGGGTATTTCATCACTAGGCGTCGGTACCGGCGGGATTGATACAGCCTCGATGCTTGACCAGATTCAGGCGGCCGAGCAAACGCGACTGACGCCTTATACCAACCTTAAGAGCAAATATGAGTCGCAGATTTCCGACTGGGGCAAAATCTCCAGCCTGATGTCGACGCTGCAAAAAAGCATCACCACCATGAGCGGTGATGCCTTTAATAAATTAAACGTCAGCAGCAACGAAGCGTTCACCGCCACGGCAACCAGCAGCGCACAAGCCGACAGCCATTCGGTGACCATCTCCCAGTTAGCTGCCGCGCACAAGCTAAAAACCCAGGCGCAAGCCAGTGCCGATACCGCGCTTGGCACCAGTAACACCGGCGGTACGCGCACCATCACCATCACCCAGAACGACGGCAAAACCATGGAAGTTGAACTGGAAGATGATGAAACGTCGCTGAACCAGATTGCGAAAGCGATCAATAAAGAGAAGGGCAACGTCACCGCCTCGGTACAGCGTACCGATGATGGCTACCAGCTAGTGCTGAGCTCGAAAACTACCGGTTCCGACGGCGAAATGTCGGTAAAAGTGGATGGCGATGCTTCGCTGGCGGGCGTGCTTGATACCGCTAACGGCGGTCAGCATATTGACGATCAGGGCCAGGTGATTAATGACCCGGGCCAGAGCGACAATATGATTTCGGTCTCCGACGCCAAAGATGCCAAACTGCGCGTCGACGGCTCGGACTACACCCGTTCCAGCAACAACATCACCGACATCATTGATGGCGTCACGCTGAACCTGAAAACCGTGTCGGAAAATGGTGACGCTGAGCAGTTAACGCTGACCAACGATACCTCGGCGATCAAAACCAGCCTGCAAGACTTCGTCAGTAAATACAACGCGTTGCTCAAGCAAACCACCTCTTCCAGTAAGTATGTCGCGGCAGATACCTCCGATCTGGGCGATGAAGAAGTGGCGACCGAAAACTCCGACAACGGTTCGCTGATGGGCGACTCCACGCTGCGTGGGCTGGTGAGCGAGCTGCGCTCAACCGTTAACGGTGTGTATGGCGATGCGGGCGCAACTTACGGTTCACTGGCAGATTTAGGCATTACTATCGATGCCGCTACCGGCCAGATGACTCTGGATGAAGATACGCTGGACGAAGCGATTGCCGATAACCCGGAAGAGATTGCCACCATGTTCACCGGACGCAGCGATAGCGAAGGTATGGCCACGTCGCTCGGCAAAATCATGACCGATTACCTGGGGGATTCGAAAACCGACACCGACGGCATCATCGAAGGGGCGACCGACAGCCTGGAGGATCAGACTGAAATCGTACAGGCGCAGATCGATAAAACCCAGAAGCTGATTGATGCGCAGGTGGAGGTTTACCGCGTGCAGTTCCAGAACCTGGACTCCCTGATGTCGAACCTCAACAGCATGAGCTCGCAGCTCACCTCGCTGCTCTCCACACTCTAATTTTTATTTACAGCAGGCCGTTATCGGCCTGCTTTGAGGAGCTTTTTATGTATGCATCACAAGGCGCCAACGCCTACGCCCGGATTTCGCTGCAAAGCAAACTCGCTGGCGCGACGCCGCACCAGTTAATTACTATGCTGTTTGACGGCGCGCACAGCGCCATCCTGCAGGCCGCCATCCATTTTGAGAACGGTAATGTCGCCCAGCGCGGCAAAATGATTTCAAAAGCGATCAATATTATTGATAACGGCCTGCGCGCCGCGCTCGATCATGAAACCGGAAAAGGTATCGCCGCTGACCTCGAGCAGATGTATGAATATATGTCGCGCACGCTGCTTGAGGCCAATCTGCATAATAATCCCGAGCCGTTAAAACATATTGATGGTTTATTAATGAAGCTGGCAGCGACCTGGAAAGAGATTGAACCGGCACAGAAAAGGGTGCGCTATGGCTGAAATAATCCCTCATTACTATCGCGAGCTGTATGAGATGAACCTGGCGATCCTCGCAATGGCGAGAGAAGCGCGCTGGGATGATTTTATTGAGGTTGCTTCGCGTTATGTCATCAAGAAGCAGGATATTTTAAATAACAGTACGGATGCCCTTTCGGCCAGTGAAAAAGAGGCGCTGAAAGGTCTGCTACAACAGTTGCTCGATAATGAAGCTGAAATCACCCGCAATTTACGGGCGCGTCTTGATACGTTAAAGCAGAACTTATCCTCTATACATCGTGGTGCCCGGTGCAGCCAACTTTATACCCTTCATCAAGCCCCTTCGTTACATTGAGTTTATAAAAAAGGCTGTAGGTTGATTCTAAACCTGGAGCCTTTTTAATTACCCTAACGATAATTCACGGTTAATTGATTGCGCAGCACAGTAAGCGGCGGCTGCAGTTGACCGGCACGGTTCACAGAATAGATAAAACGAAACTCTCCGCTGGCTGGAAAAGGTATCGCCACGCGTTGCGTTCCCGCAAGCGCGGGTAATATGACGCAGCGCTCGATGCGACAGAGCTTAATCTCTAATCCCGGAGGGGGAGGGGTGAGCAGGGTAATGCGCCAGGAGAAGTGCGTCACGCGCGCAGAAGGGGAGAGGTGGTCAGGGGCATGCAGCGGGCGGGCGCGCAGGATCGCTTTACCGAGGCTGACGCTGCCGCCCATACTTGTGGCGCTCCACGCGCCTTGTGGCGGTTGAGCCGCTGCCGGCAATGCCAGCAGCAGGCTTATCAGCAGGGCGCGTTTCATGCACTGGTGCCAATCACGGCGGTCATCTGCACCGTTTTATTGTTGCTGATCTCCATGGTAGACAGCACGCCAAGCTGCGGGAAGGCGCGGCGCAGGAAGCGCGACACCATGGCGCGCAGCGCCGGGTTGACCAGCACCACCGGCGAGACGCCGAGGGACTGCTGTTCGGTAATGGCGCGATCGGCCTGGCGCATCAGGTTTTCCGCGATACCCGGCTCAATGGCGCTACCGCTTTGCAGTGACTGAATCAACAATCTCTCCAGCGCGCTGTCGAGGCCAATCACTTTGATATCGTCATCATTGCGGAACCACTGGGCGGTGATCGCGCGGCCCAGACGTACGCGCACCTGCGAGGTGAGCTCATCCGGATCGTTCTGCACCGGCGCATACTCCGCCAGCGTATCGATAATGGTGCGCATATCGCGGATCGACACACGCTCGGCCAGCAGGTTCTGCAACACTTTGTGGAACAGCGTTACGGAGATAACGCCCGGGATCAGATCTTCCACCAGCTTCGGCATCTCTTTGGTGATGCGATCGAGCAGCTGCTGCGTCTCCTGGCGGCTGAACAGCTCTTCGGTGTGCAGCGTGATGAGATGGTTCAGGTGGGTGGCGATCACCGAGCTGGGATCGACCACCGTAAAGCCCTGGATCTGCGCCTGTTCACGCAACACTTCATCGATCCAGCAGGCGGGCAGACCAAACGCCGGATCGACGCACGGCGTACCCGGCAGCGTCCCTTCGGCATAGCCGGGGTTGATCGCCATCCAGCGGTCGGACTCAATATCGCCGCTGCCAATCTCTACGCCCTTCAGCAGAATGCGGTAATGACCGGGCGCCAGATCGAGGTTATCGCGAATATGGATCGGCGGCGGCAGAAAGCCCATCTCCTGGGCGAACTTCTTACGGATACCGCGTACGCGCACCAGCAACTGGCCATCCTGGGTACTGTCAACCAGCGGAATCAGGCGATAACCCACTTCGAGGCCGAGCACATCTTCCATCTCGACATCTTCCCACGAGGCTTCGGCAGAGGCGTGATCGTTGGCGGCCTGCGCGCTGGCGCTATCTTTATCATCGGCAGTACCGCGCCTGGCGGCGGCAGGTTGCTTCATTTGGCGGCCGCGCATCCACCAGGCGAGCCCCAGCAGAATGGCGGTAAACATCAGGAAGACAAAGTTAGGCATGCCGGGGATCAGCCCCAGCAGGCCGATAACGCCAGCAGAAAGCACCATCACCCGCGGGTTGTTGAACAGCTGGCTGACCATCTGCTCGCCGATATCTTCATCATTGGAGACGCGGGTGACAATCACACCGGCGGCGGTCGAGATAATCAGCGCCGGGATCTGCGCCACCAGGCCGTCACCGATGGTCAGCAGGGTGTAAGTCTCGCCCGCTTCGGCGACGCTCAGGCCGTGCTGAAGCACGCCGATGGTCAGACCGCCGATGACGTTAATCGCCATGATCAGCAGCCCGGCGATCGCATCCCCGCGCACGAACTTACTCGCACCATCCATCGAGCCGTAAAAGTCGGACTCCTGGGTCACTTCGCTGCGGCGACGTTTGGCCTCGGCTTCGCCGATAAGCCCGGCGTTGAGGTCGGCGTCGATCGCCATCTGTTTGCCGGGCATGCCGTCGAGCACAAAGCGCGCGCCCACTTCGGCGATACGCCCGGCACCTTTGGTGATGACCATAAAGTTGATGATGATGAGGATGGCGAACACCACGATACCAATCGCGAAGTTGCCGCCCACCAGGAAGTGGCCGAAGGCCTCAACCACCCGGCCTGCGGCGGCGGCACCGGTGTGGCCCTCCATCAAAATAATACGCGTTGAGGCGATGTTAAGTGCCAGTCGCAACAGGGTTGAGAAGAGCAGCACCGTCGGGAAGGCGGAAAACTCGAGGGTCTTCTGCGTAAACATCGCCACCAGCAGGATCATCAACGACAGGACGATATTGAAGGTGAAGAGCGTATCGAGCAAAAAGGCGGGCAGCGGCAGCACCATCATTGCCAGAATCAGCATGATCAGCACCGGGCCGGCCATAATTTGCCATTCGGTTTCTTTAAACGCCGGTAAGCGTAGTTTGCTGGCGAGATTAGCCATCAGTCTTTACTCTCAGTTGCGAAATCCATCGACGCAGGAACCGCAAGGTTCCCGGGTTTTTTCGGCGGAATGCCGCCGCTACTGCGCCAGCGTCGCAGGCCGTAAACCCAGGCCAGAACTTCCGCGACGGCGCTATAAAGCTCACCCGGGATCTGCTCGCCAATATCACAGTGGCGATAGAGCGCACGGGCAAGCGGGGGCGCTTCGAGCATCGGCACGCGGTGTTGCGCGCCCAGCTCACGTATTTTTAAGGCGATGTCGCCGGCACCTTTCGCCACCACCGTCGGCGCACTCATGCCGCCCTCTTTGTAGGAGAGCGCCACCGAGTAGTGCGTCGGGTTATTGACGATGACATCCGCTTGCGGGATGTCGGCCATCATCCGGCTGCGAGCCGCCGCGCGCTGCATCTGCTTGATGCGGCTCTTGATATGCGGATCGCCCTCTTGTTGTTTAAACTCATCGCGGATCTCCTGGCGGCTCATGCGCAGCTTCTTCAGGTGACTCGTGATTTGGTAAAAGACGTCGTAGCCCACCACCGGCAGCAGGAAGAAGATCACCATCAGCAGGCAGTTAAGTACCATGCTCATGGCGTGGGCGACGGCCATCGGTAACGCTTCGTTAACCAGCTGGATGAAATGCGCTTTGTTGTTGTAGAGGTAGAGCGCGAAGGCGCACGCCACCAGCGCCACCCTCAGACTACCTTTGAGCATTTCCGACATCACCTGCGCGGAGAAGAGCCGTTTCAGCCCCTGCAACAGCGACAACCGCTTGAGATCGACCTTCAGCGATTTGCCGCTTAAATTGACCCCACCCAGCAGCATCGGCGCGGCAATCCCGGTGATGAAGAGACCGAATAAGATGGGCAGCAGCGCACTGCCCATCATCTCCAGTAAAAAGCGCGCCTGATGGAACATCGACTGCGGATCCATCACCGGTAAGCGGTTGAGCACCAGCCCGCTGCGCAGCAGTTGCATCATGTTGTGGGCAAACTGATTGCCGCCGGAGAGCATCAGCGCCCAGCCGGCCAGCAGCATCAGTAACGAACTCAGCTCTTTCGAGCGTGGGATCTGCCCCTCTTCACGCGCCTTCTGTTTTCGGTGGGGCGTGGGTTCTTCGGTTTTTTCTACGTCACTCTCTTCTGACATGATCTGCTCAGTGCACGGGCCGCGCCCGCTGCTTTAGAAGCCCAGCGAATCAAGCAGGTCATCGACCTGATCTTGCGTCGCCATTACTCCGGCTTTGTTGCTGTCGACCTGCGGACCGTTGACCAGCGTCACTTCATCCTCTTTCACTCTCTTCTCCTGCGGCGCATCTGGCACGTACTCCAGCAGCACCTGGATAAGCTCGGTCTCGACCGTTTCAATCAGCGACATCATGCGGCGAATCACCTGGCCGGTAAGATCCTGGAAGTCCTGCGCCATCATGATCTCCATCAGATGCTCATCGCTTTTGCGTGCCGCCTGCGGTGCCTGCGTCAGGTAGTCACGGGTCGCGGTGACTAACTCCCGGGCATCGGCGAGTTCCACGGGCGCGGCAAACCAGGCATCCCAACGTGTCGCCAGCTGCTCGCCGTCATTAACGATCCTCTCCTGCAGCGGGCGCGCCTCTTCGACGCAGGTCAGCACGCGCTCGGCGGCCTGCGCGGTTTTGCCTACCACATAGTTCAACCGCTCACGGGTATCCGGAATGGCATCAGCCGCTTCGATAATGGTGCGATCCAGCCCGAGGTCGACCAGGCTGTCGCGCAGCAGTCGCGCCAGTTGCCCGACGCGGGAGAAGATGCCTTTGAAATCCTCTTCAGGTTGCGTATGTTCCGCCGTCATGGGTTACCAGCCGATCTTTTCAAAAATTTTGTTCAGCTTCTCTTCAAGCGTCGCCGCGGTGAACGGTTTCACCACGTAGCCGCTGGCTCCGGCCTGCGCGGCGGCGATGATGTTCTCTTTCTTCGCTTCGGCAGTGACCATCAGCACCGGCATGGTTTTCAAATTCGCATCGTTGCGAATTTCCGTCAGCAGCTGTAAGCCGTCCATGTTGGGCATGTTCCAGTCGCTGATCACAAAGTCGAAGGCGTCTTCGCGCAGCTTGTTCAGCGCATCCAGGCCATCTTCCGCCTCTTCAACGCGGTTAAAGCCCAAATCTTTCAAAAGGTTGCGCACAATGCGTCGCATGGTGGCGAAGTCATCGACAACTAAAAAACGTAAGTTCTTGTCGGCCATCTCTATTTCCTAAACTCAGTAAGTGGAACGGGTAGTGGGGTGGTGGTTAAATTCTGCGAGCCTGATCGGCCGAGTGGTTCAAAATGTGCTGGCCAATCTGGTCCAGATCGACCGTTTCGCAGGCGGCGCCAAGGGCAATCGCTTCGCGCGGCATACCAAAGACCACGCAGCTGCGCTCGCTCTGGGCGATGGTCCATGCGCCGGCTTCACGCATCGCCAGCAGGCCGGCGGCACCGTCGCTGCCCATGCCGGTTAAAATCGCCCCGACGGCGTTTTTCCCCGCGCAGCGTGCGACGGAGTGAAAGAGCGCATCCACCGACGGACGATGGCGGTTGATCGGCGAGTCATCACTCAATTTGATGTGATAGTTCGCCCCGCTGCGCGTCAGCTCCATATGGAAGCCGCCCGGCGCGATGTAAACATGACCGGGCAGGACGCGGTCGCCCTCTTCAGCCTCCTGTACCGACATCTGACAGAGATGGTCGAGCCGGTTGGCGAACGAGCGGGTAAAACCGCCCGGCATATGCTGCGCAATCACGATGCCGGGGCTGGTGGCGGGCATCGGCACCAGCAGCTGGCGCAGCGCCTCGGTGCCACCGGTCGATGAACCAATAGCAATAATCTTTTCGCTGCCAATCAGCGGGCCGTGAACAATACGCCGCGGCTGCGGCTTACCGTCGCGGCGGGTCACGCGCGCTTTCGCCGCCATACGGATTTTGTCGACAATCATCTCGCTGTAGTGCGCCATGCCGTCCTGCAAACCGGTCTCCGGCTTGGTAATAAAATCAACCGCCCCCAGATCCAGCGCGCTGAGGGTAATGTCCGAGCCCTTATTGGTCAGCGAGGAGAGCATCACCACCGGCATCGGGCGCAGACGCATCAGGCGCTCAAGAAAATCGAGGCCATCCATACGCGGCATTTCAACATCCAGCGTCAGCACATCCGGGTTGTGCTGCTTGATCAAATCGCGGGCGATGATGGGATCGAGGGCAGTCGCTACCATTTCCATATCCGGTTGTTCATTGACGATGCGCGTCATGATTTTGCGAATCAGCGACGAGTCATCAATGCAGAGCACCTTAATCTTTTTCATCCTTCTCACTCCGCGAGGCGATAGACGGACTGTCCGAGCAAACGAAATGGACTGTTCATGTTTTGAAAATGTTCAGAGTGACCCACGAACAGCAGCCCGCCGGGCTTGAGCATTTTCGCGAAGCGCTGAAGTAGCTTCCCCTGGGTGTTGTGATCGAAATAGATCATCACGTTGCGGCAAAAAATCGCATCGAACGGGGCGGGAATATCCCACTGGCTTTCGATCAGGTTGAGCTGGCGAAACTGCACGCTGTTGCGCAATTCGCTTTTGATTTTCACCATATTTGCCTGCTCGCCAGTGCCGCGTAAAAACCAGCTTTTTTTCTGCTGCTCGCTCAGGTTGTCGATATCCGCCAGGCGATAAACGCCCTGTACCGCTCGCTCCAGCACGTCGGTGTCGATATCGGTCGCCAGCACGCGCGGGCCGGTAATACTGCGGCCCAGCGCCGCCTCCAGCGTCATCGCAATCGACCACGGCTCTTCGCCGGTTGAGGCTGCTGCGCACCAGACGCTGTACATTCCCGGTCGCGACTGGGCATGTTTCGCCAGCGTCGGAAAGTGGTACGCCTCGCGAAAAAAGGAGGTCAAATTGGTGGTCAGGGCGTTAATAAACTCCTGCCACTCGCGGCTGGTCGGGTTGTTGACCAGCAGCGCAATGTAGTCGTCGAATCTGCGCAGATTCAGCTCGCGCAGGCGACGGGAGAGGCGGTTGAACACCATGTCTTTTTTTTGCGGCGTCAACACAATGCCCGCGCGCTGGTAAATCAGCGCGCTGATTTTTTCTAATTCATGGCCGGTCAACGTGCCCGGAGTGGGCGCTGCGCTATCGGCAGATGAAAATCTATTTTTCTGGCTCTTTGTCATAAGTGTTGGCTTAAACCCATGGGTTTTTTAAACGCACATTGCTGGTGACGCTAAAATGAATCACCGGCGATATGCCGGCTATTTTATTAACAGTGATAAAACAGCCGGACTTATTCAGCCGTGAAAAATAGCAGCACTATTTTCGCGTTAATCGAGAATAAGATATTGCTTAGGCGTTATACCGGCATGCTCATTATTTCCTGGTAGGCGCTGACGAGTTTATTTCGTACCTGCACGCCCAGGTTTAACGCCACCGATGATTTTTGAATGGAGACCATCACATCATTCAGGCCGATCCCCTCGGCACCGGTGAGATAAGCCTGTGACTGTTGCTTAGCAAATGTCTGCATTCCGCTAATATTGTTAATGCTGTTAAGCAAAATATTAGAAAATTGTGAACTGCTTTCTGTTTTACGCGTCGCGTTGTTAAAGGGGTTTAACGCACTGATATCTGAGACTTGTCTGGCCTGCGACTGAATCTGATCCAATACGCCGCCTAATGTATTCATCGACATGAAAATGACCTTATTAGTTATTGGCCGCAAGCTTACCATGTGGTCTGAAAAACGACATAACGTGAATAGCTGACACAAATTTCACCTTATTACCACTTAGAAAAACGGGCTTTCTGTAGATAATACGCATCCGGGAATTTTCCTGAGAAATACATTTGCTTTTATTAATTGCATACCAGATGAGCCGAGCCGTAATTATTTTTACTTTTAATTCCGGCATTCACTTTTACAGGACATTGGCATGACTGCCACAATCACCGGTAGTAAAAAGAAAGGCATTGTCGATGTAAAGGCAGTGCTCGAAAATATTCGGGCTAACCCCCGCATCCTCTTTTTTGTCGCGGCTGCGGCCGCTATTTCTATTGTTATTGCGCTGATGTTCTGGGCGAAAGAACCAGACTACCGCGTGCTCTATAGCAATATCAGCGAGGAGGATGGCGGCGCGGTTGTCACCCAACTGAAACAGATGCAGGTGCCGTACCGTTTTGCCGAGCATGACGGCTCCATCGAGATCCCCTCAGAGCAGATCTACGAAGTGCGTCTCAAGCTGGCGCAGCAAGGGTTGCCGAAGGGCGGCTCGGTCGGTTTTGAACTGCTGGACCAGGAGAAGTTTGGTATCAGCCAGTTCAACGAGCAGGTCAATTTCCAGCGCGCGCTGGAGGGTGAACTGTCTCGCACTATCGAAACCCTCGGGCCGGTGCGCTCGGCGCGCGTCCACCTGGCAATGCCGAAGCCGTCGCTCTTTTTGCAGGATCGCAAAGAGCCTTCCGCTTCGGTGACGCTGAACCTGATTAATGGCAGAACGCTCGATTCAGGGCAGGTGAGCGCCATTACTTTCATGATCTCCAGCGCTGTGCCGGGACTGAGCGCCGATAGGGTAACGATTGTCGATCAGAGCGGCCACATGATGTCGCAGAGCGGCGCGCAGGCCACCCAGACCACGCAGCTGCAATATGTGCGCAAGATGGAGTCCGATTATCAGCGCCGTATTCAGGCGATCCTCGCGCCGATTGTCGGCACGCAGAACGTCAGAACTCAGGTAACAGCGCAGGTTGACTTCACCCAGCATGAGCAGACGGCGGAGCAGTATCAGCCGAACAGCCGCCCGGAAAATATGGCGATTCGCAGCCGTCAGAGCAGCAACAACGAGCAGGGCGGCAAAAATGCAGTCGGCGGCGTGCCGGGCGCGTTAAGCAACCAGCCACCGGCCCCGGTCTCCACGCCGATTGAAGATCCCGCAGCGCAGCAGGCCAACAGGCAGGGCGGCGCTAATGGTAATAACGCGGCACCCGCTGCGGCACCGGCACCGACGCTGACGCCTTACAACAAGCAGAGCGATGAGACCACCAACTACGAGGTGGATAAAACGCTGACCCACATCAAGCGCAACACCGGCGTGCTTGAGCGCCTCTCCGTTGCGGTGGTGGTGAACTATAAGGCGGGCAAAGATGGCAAGCCGGTGGCGCTCAACAAGGCGCAGCTGGATCAGATCAATGCGCTGGTGAAAGAGGTGATGGGCTTCTCCGACAAACGCGGCGATACGCTGAACGTCGTCAACACCCTCTTTACCGACCAGGAAGAGGAAGCGCCTGTTCCGCTGTGGAAACAGCCGGAATTTATCAAGCTGATGCTCTCCGGCGCGCGCTATCTGTTTGTGGCGCTGATCGCCTGGATCCTGTGGCGCAAGGCGGTGCAACCCTTCTGGATCCGCCATCAGGAGATGCTGATCCAGCGTCTGGAGATGGAGAAAGAGGTGCGCCAGGCGGAGCTGGATGAGCAGGTGCGTAAACGCCAGAGCGCGGAAACTGCCAAAGCGCAGCAGCGCGTCGAAACCGAACAACAGGCGCAACATCTGCGTGAAATGGCTGACCAGGAGCCGCAGGTCATCGCCCTGGTGATACGCCAATGGTTAAATAAGGAGCAGAAGTCGTCATGAACGCCGCCGAGAAATGCGCCATAGTCATGCTGACGCTCGGTGACGAGCGTGCAGCCGAAGTCTTTAAGCACCTGAATACCCACGAAGTGACGATGATCAGTAGCGCCATGGTCTCGATGGGCACCTACACCCACGACCAGCTGGCGGTGGTGATGAAGGAGTTCCGCCGCGATTCCGGTGAATTTGCGGTGCTGGATGTCAACACCAATGAATACCTGCGCAGCGTGCTGGTGAAAGCGCTGGGCGAAGAGCGCGCTAACACCCTGCTCGAAGATCTGCTTGAGGCTAACGATGATCGTAACGGCATCGAAACGCTCAACTTTATGGAGCCGCAGATGGTCTTCGATCTCATCCGTGATGAGCATCCGCAGATTATCGCCACCATCCTTGTCCACCTGAAACGCAGCCAGGCAGCCGATCTGCTGGCGAAATTCGACGAGCGCGAACGCAACGACATTCTGCTGCGTATTGCCACCTTCGGCGGCGTGCAGCCAGTGGCGCTGCAGGAGCTGACGGAAGTGCTCAACAACCTGCTGCATGGTCAGAACATCAAGCGCAACAAGATGGGCGGCGTGCGTCCGGCGGCGGAGATCCTCAACCTGATGAAATCTCATCAGGAAGATGCGGCTATCGAAGCGGTTCGCGAATACGACCAGGAGCTGGCGCAGAAAATTATCGACGAGATGTTCCTCTTCGAGAACCTGGTCGAGATGGAAGATCGCAGCATCCAGCGCATCCTGCAGGATATCGACAACGAATCGCTGATTGTCGCGCTGAAAGGCGTGGACGACGCGCTGCGCGACAAGTTCTTCCGCAATATGTCCAAACGTCAGGCCGACATTATGCGTGACGATCTGAACTCCCGTGGCCCTGTGCGTATGTCGCAGGTCGAAAACGAACAGAAAGCGATCCTGCTGGTGGTGCGTCGTCTGGCGGAGACCGGCGAGATTGTGATTGGTGGAGGCGACGATGCCTACGTCTAAGACCCAGTGGCACGCCTGGCGGCCTGAAAACCTGCTCGACGATACGTTAAGCAGCGAGCCCGAGCTGCGCACCGCCGTACCGGCCAGCGATCCGGCGAGTGAAGCGGCGCTACAAATGGAACTCTCACGCCTGCGCAAGCAGGCCGAGCAGAAAGGGTTTGCCCAGGGCCAGACGCGCGGCGTGGAAGAGGGGACAAAACTCGGCTACGCGAAAGGCTTTGAAGAGGGGCGCGAAGAGGGCATCGAGAAAGGGATGGCCGAGTACCGCCAGTTACAGCAAGCGCAGGCGCAGGAGTTCGCGCAGCTGGTTGATAACGTCAAAATTACCCTTGACAGCCTCGACAGCGTGATGCCCGCGCGGCTGGTGCAGGTGGCGCTGATGGCAGCGCGCAGCCTGCTCGGCGAAAGCGTGGTCTCAACCACCACCAACGCCTGGCTGCTGACCCGCATTCAGCAACTGTTGCAGGAAGATACCAAACAGCTGGGGCAGGTGAAGTTGTGGATCAGCCCGGAGGCGTCGGCGTCGGTTCAGGAGCAACTGGGCGAAGTGCTGCATGCCCGTGGCTGGGAGTTGTGCACCGATGCGCAGATGCTGCCGGGCGGTTGCCGCCTGACTACCGACGGCGGTGAGCTTGATGCCACCACCGAAACCCGCTGGAACGAACTCTGCACCCTGAGCCGGGAGGATTTCTCCTTATGACCGCGCGGCTGAAGACATGGCTTGATGGCGTGGATCTGCGCGAGAAGCGCATCGCGGCGCTGCCGCTGTTTCGCCGCTACGGCCGCCTGACCCGCGCCACCGGTCTGGTGATGGAAGCTGTCGGCCTGAAGCTGCCCATCGGCACGCTCTGCATTGTCGAGCGTGAAAGTGAAGAGGGGATCCAGCGGGTCGAGAGCGAAGTGGTCGGCTTTAATGGTGAGATCCTCTACTTGATGCCCCTTGAGAACGTCGAGGGCGTGTTGCCGGGCGCGCGCGTTTACGCGCTCGGCAGCAACACCAAAGGCAAACAGTTACCGCTGGGGCCGGAGCTGCTCGGGCGTGTGCTTGATGCCAGCGCCCGCCCGCTCGACGGCCTGCCGCCGCCCAACACCAGCGATCGCGGGCCGCTCTTTACGCCGCCGTTTAACCCGTTACAGCGCGATCCGATTAAAAACGTGCTCGATGTCGGCGTGCGCGCCATTAACGGCCTGCTTACCGTCGGGCGCGGGCAGCGCATGGGCCTGTTTGCTGGTTCCGGCGTCGGCAAAAGCGTGCTGCTGGGGATGATGGCGCGCTTTACCAAAGCGGATGTGATTGTCGTCGGTCTGATTGGCGAACGTGGCCGCGAAGTGAAAGATTTTATCGAAAACATTCTTGGCAAAGACGGGCTTAAACGCTCGGTGGTGATTGCTGCCCCGGCCGATGTTTCGCCGATTTTGCGTATGCAGGGCGCGGTTTACGCCACGCGCCTGGCAGAAGATTTCCGCGATCGCGGCCTCAACGTTCTGCTGATTATGGATTCCCTCACCCGTTACGCGATGGCACAGCGTGAGATCGCGCTGGCGATTGGCGAGCCGCCCGCCACCAAAGGCTATCCGCCCTCGGTGTTTGCCAAACTCCCCGCGCTGGTGGAGCGCGCCGGGAACGGCATCAAAGGCGGCGGTTCGATCACCGCCTTCTATACCGTGTTGACGGAAGGGGACGATCAGCAGGATCCGATCGCCGACTCGGCGCGCGCGATCCTCGATGGTCACGTGGTGCTCTCCCGTCGTCTGGCCGAGTCGGGCCACTATCCGGCGATCGACATAGAAGCCTCGATCAGCCGTGCGATGACCGAACTGATTGACCCGGCGCACTACAAAAAGGTGCAGCGCTTTAAGCAGATGCTCTCTTCGTATCAGCGCAACCGCGATCTGGTGAGCGTGGGGGCCTATGCTGCTGGCAGCGATCCGCTGCTGGATCAGGCGATTACCCTCTATCCAAAAATGGAGGCCTATCTGCACCAGGGCATTCATGAGTCCTGCGAATATGACGACTCCTATCGCGGGCTGTCGGCGCTCTTTCCACAGGGCAATAACGCGTAATGTGAAGGTGAAATGATGGCGAGCCAAAACCCGATGGATGTCCTGCGCGAGTTGGCAGAGAAGAAACTGAACGACACCACGACCCGCCTCGGTTCGGCGCGCCAGACCCACCTTAACGAAACCGCACGACTCGATCAGCTCAAGACCTATGCGCAAGAGTATCGCGAGCAGATGCAGTCGACGATTGTCGATCAGGGCGTATCGATTATGGCCCTCCAGGCGCACCAGCACTTTTTGACCTCGCTGGATGGCGTCGTGGCGCAACAAGTCAGGAGAGTATCTGCCAGTCAGTACACGGTGGATAACGTGCAGGAAGCATGGAGAAAAGATAAGCAGCGGCTGAATGCTTTCGAAGCACTGAAAAACCGTGCCGACGCACAGCGATTGTTAAAAGAGAACCGACTGGAACAGAAGATGATGGATGAGTTCGCTCGTCGCGCCAGTCAAAGGAATAAATAAGATGATTATCCGACATTCACTCCCGGCCTCGCCCGTTGACGCGGGACGTCAGACCGCTTCCGCCTCCTCCGCGCAGGAAGAGGGGCACTTCGCTGGCGAACTGAAAAAGCAGCTCTCATCCGGACAGGCTCAGGAGGCCCGGCAGAACGGCGCGCCGCAGGATAAGGTGAAAAAGCCTGCTGATAAAAAAGCGCAGCTCGCTGACGCCACGCCTGCGACTCAGGCTTTACCTGCCGACCTGCTTACCCAGGCGGCGACTACCCTGGCGATGCCGCTTGATGCCGCTGCCGCCACAGCGGATGCGCTGCTGGCACAGGGCGTGCAGACGGCGCAGGCCGATCTGGCGGCACTGCCGCAGGTGAGTGCCGATCCGACGCTGGCTGCCGCCGTACCGGCAAGCCCACTTCTCGGCGCGGCATTGCCGGTTGAGCCGCAGGCTGGCGATCCGCTGACTCAGGTCAATTTCACCGCCGTGCTGGATAAGGAAAAGCCGACCGAGGATCTGCCTGCTGGCGTTAAGCCGCAGCCGACACGGCCCGAGGCACAACCCGCGATGCCATTAGCGGAGCGTGCCGTTGAGGGTAAAGCGCAATCGTTAACTTCTGCTGACAGCAGCGCCCTGCCGACTTCACCTGCGGCTGCCCCCCTTAGCGAGAGCCTAACGCAGGCGCTGCATAACGTAAAAAGTGCAGAGCCGGTTGCCACGCCGCATATCGTCGCTCAGGCTGCGCCAGTGACGGCGACCGCTCCCGCCACCGCGATCGCTACCTCAACCGTTGCAACCGCTACGTTACAGGCGGAGGTCGGCACCCCGGCCTGGCAGCAATCTTTAGGTCAACAGATTGCCGTCTTTAGCCGTAACGGCGTGCATCACGCCGAGCTGCGCCTCCATCCGGAAGAGCTGGGCGCGCTGCAGGTGAGCCTGCGGGTAAATAACGATCAGGCGCAGGTGCATTTTGTCTCCGAGAGCCACCACGTTCGCGCGGCGCTGGAGTCGGCAATGCCGAACCTGCGCACCATGCTTGAGGAGTCCGGTATTTCCCTCGGGCAGAGCAGCGTAGGTGCAGACACCTCCTCTTCGGCGGGTGATGCCCACTCCGGTCATACATCCGGACAAGGAAAGTCTGAGAGCGGGCAGGGCGATCTGAGTGTTTCCTCCGAGGAGGAGAGCCCGGTCGTCACGCGCGTTATGCATTATTCGCGCGGAATCAACACCTTTGCGTAATAGCCGGGCGTGAACTGGCAAGGTGCCGTCACTAATTTCAGTTTTTCAATGAATTGTCCTGGATGGGTGCTGTATTAAAATAACGGCATTCCATCAGGTCATTCGCCAGTCGCGTGATTGCTGATTTAATTTTTACTACAGAGTTATCCATCAAATGCCGAAGAAAAAACAAGCAGCGCAAGGCGGGAAAAAAAGTCCGCTATTAATTTTACTCATCCTGTTAGTTGTCCTGGGTGTCTGCGCAATTGGCGCGTATGCCTATGTGGAAATCAGTAAATTAAAAAATCAGGTCACCCATATTAATAGTGGCAAGCCGCCCGCAGCACCGGTAGTGGAAGCGACGCCGGTTTATATGGATCTCGACACCTTTACCGTCAGCCTGAAACCCGATGCCCATGACAGCGATCGTATTCTCTATATCGGCCTGACCTTTAAAGTTGCGAGCGCTGAAGCGAAAATCGCGCTGGAAAAACATCTGCCGGAAATTCGTAGCCATTTACTGGTGCTCTTTTCTCAACAAACTGCGGCTGAATTAACCGGCGATCAGGCAAAAGCTTTACTCGCGGCGAAAACCAAAGATGCGGTTAATGCCTCACTCCCAGGCCAGCATAAACCGATGGTAACAAACGTCCTGTTTAATGCATTTATCTTACGGTAATCATAATGTCGGACAGTATTTTATCCCAGGATGAGATCGACAATCTTCTGAATGGCGGTCCCAGCAGCAGTGAAAATAGTGCGCCGGCCACCCCCGCATCGCCAGAAGATAATATTAAGCCTTACGATCCGAATACGCAGCGTCGTGTTGTCCGTGAACGTTTATATTCGTTAGAGATTATCAACGAACGTTTTGCGCGCCAGTTTCGCATCGGCTTATTTAATATTTTGCGTCGTAGCCCGGATGTCACCGCAGGAAACATTAAGATTCAGCCGTACCATGAGTTTGCGCGTAATCTGCCGGTGATGACCAGCCTGAACCTGATGAACATGAACCCGCTACGCGGCACGGCGCTGTTCGTCTTCTCGCCAAATCTGGTCTTTACGGCGGTAGATAACCTTTTTGGCGGTGACGGTCGCTTCCCGACCAAGGCGGACGGACGCGAATTTACCCCAACGGAACAGCGCATTATTCAGCGCATGTTAGCGATGGCGCGCGAGGCCTATGACTATGCCTGGACCTCAATTTTCAAAATTAAAACCGAGTTTGTGCGTTCTGAATTACAGGTGAAATTTACCAATATCACCTCATCACCGAACGATATTGTGGTGACGACGCCTTTTCAGGTGGATATTGGCTCGCACAGCGGTGAGTTACAGATCTGTATGCCGTTTAGCATTATTGAGCCGATTCGCGAATTGTTAACCAATCCGCCGCTGGAAAACTCGCAGCATGAAAATAATCAGTGGCGCAGTTCATTAGCCTCGCAAATGCGCGATACCGAACTGGAGTTGGTAGTGAAATTTGCTGAGATCTCCACCCGTCTCTCAAGAATTATGAAGCTAAAACCGGATGACATTATTCCGCTGGATAAGCCCGAGCAGCTTGGCGGGTTTGTTAATGATGTGCCGGTAATGACCGGTAAATACGGTAGCGCAAATAATCAATACGCCATCCAGGTTGATGCGTTACAGAATTCAACATTGTTAGGTTTCAAGAAGGAGTAATTGTCGTATGAGCGATATGGAACATGATTCAGGCTCAAATAAGTCTTCGCTCGGCGACATTTGGGGCGACGCAATGAGTGAACAGTTGTCCAGTGAAAACAGTGCCGAGGTGCTTTCCCAGGCGGAAGATGTAATGGTGAATTTATCTGAAGATTTAAATCTGGTGCTCGATATCCCGGTGAAAATGACCGTGGAATTAGGCCGCACCAAAATGACGATCAAAGAGTTATTGCGATTAAGCCCAGGCTCCATAGTTTCTCTGGATGGCCTCGCGGGCGAGCCGCTTGATATTTTGATCAATGGTTATTTAATCGCGCAGGGCGAGGTCGTGGTGGTTTCCGATAAATTCGGCATCCGTATTACCGACATTATTACCCCGTCTGAGCGCATGCATCGTTTGAGCAGATAATGAATACGCCGTCGCTTAATGCTGTTCAGCCCGTCTCCGCAGCGCCAGCAATGGCGCCTGTTGGCACCGGCAATATTATCGGCGCACTGGCGCTGGTGATCCTGTTAATGGCGGCTATCGCCTGGATCGCCCGCCGCAGTGGCGTCGCTACGCGAATGGTAAAGGGACATAACATTCTTTGTGTGAAACACACCCAGTCAATCGGTGCGCGCGAGCGCCTGGTGGTGGTCGAAGTGGACGACAAATGGCTGCTGCTGGGCGTGACGCAGGACAATATCACTAACCTGATGACCATGGAGAAACGGGCAGACGTTGAAGAGAGTAAAACAGCCTCCTTCCTGCCAACTTTCCAGAGCGCGTTAGTGAACTGCATTGCCCGGCGCAAAGGTGAGAGCAAATAAGATGAAACGTAACGCTCGCCTGCTGATGCCCCTCTGCGGCCTTGGCCTGGCGCTCGCCGGATGGCTGCTCCCGGCCCAGATGGCGCTGGCGGCCAACAATGACATTCTGCTCTCGCACTCCGCGAACGGCGAGAGCTGGTCGCTGCCGGTCCAGACCCTGGTGCTGCTGACCTCGCTCACCTTTTTGCCCGCCATCCTGCTGATGATGACCGGCTTTACCCGCATCGTGATTGTGCTGGGGCTGCTGCGCAGCGCGCTCGGTACGGCAAGCACGCCGCCCAACCAGGTGCTGCTCGGGCTGGCGCTCTTTTTGACCTTCTTCGTGATGTCGCCGGTGCTGAACCGGGTCTATGACGACGCCTGGGTGCCGCTGTCGCAGGACAAGATCTCTATGGAAGTCGCCATAGAGAAGGGCTCGCAGCCGCTGCGTGCCTTCATGCTGAAGCAGACCCGTGAAGGGGATCTGGCGCTCTTCTCCCGCATTGCGAACGCTGGCGACTTCGCTAACGCCGACGCGGTGCCGATGAGCATCCTGGTGCCTGCGTTTGTCACCAGTGAGCTGAAAACCGGCTTCCAGATTGGCTTCACGCTGTTTATTCCGTTTCTCATCATTGACCTGGTGGTCGCCAGCATTCTGATGGCGCTGGGGATGATGATGGTGCCGCCGGCGACGATTTCGCTGCCCTTTAAGCTGATGCTGTTTGTGCTGGTCGATGGCTGGCAGCTGATTATTGGTTCCCTCGCGCAGAGCTTCTTTTAGCAAGAGAGTAAAAAATGACACCTGAAAGTGTAATGTCGCTGGGGTTCCAGGCCACCAAAGTGGGGCTGATGATCGCCACCCCGCTGCTGTTAGCCGCACTGGCGGCTGGCCTGCTGGTCAGCATTCTGCAGGCTTCAACGCAGATCAACGAAATGACTCTGTCGTTTATTCCCAAGATCCTGACGCTGGTGGTGGTACTTATCGCCTGCGGCCCGTGGATGTTAACCACGCTGGTTGACTACATGCGCGGGCTCTTTACCAGCTTGCCGTACCTTATTCGCTAACTATGTTTACGCTCTCGCTGGTTCACCTCTATGACAACGTAAACCAGTACTTCTGGCCCTGCCTGCGCATGCTGGCGCTGTTCGGCGCCGCGCCGATTTTCAGCGAGAAGCCGCTCAGCGCCCGCTTTAAAGTAGCGCTGGGGCTGTTAACCGCTTTTCTTATTGCGCCGCAGCTGCCCGCCAGCAACATTGCCATCGCCTCGCTGGATGGCTTCTGGGCCTGCTGCCAGCAGCTGATTATCGGCATCGCCATTGGCCTTTCCGTGCAGCTGATTTTTGTCGCCGTGCGCCACGCGGGCGAGATTATCGGTATGCAGATGGGGCTCTCCTTTGCCATGGTTTACGATCCTGCCGGCGGCCCGAGTATGCCGGTGGTCGCGCGCCTGTTAAACCTCTTTGTCACGCTGCTGTTTCTCACTTTTGATGGACATCTCTATATGCTGGAAGTGCTGGCCAGCAGTTTCACCGCGTTTCCGATCAACGCCGCACCGTTGGGTGCAAACGGCTTTATGGCGATGGTCAGCGCCGGGGAGATGATCTTCCGTTACGGCATGATGCTCGGCCTGCCGGTTATCACTCTGCTGCTGTGCCTCAACCTGACCATGGGGCTGCTCAACCGCCTCTCGCCGCAGCTCTCCATCTTCGTCATTGGTTTTCCGATTTCATTAACCGTCGGCATGGTCGCCATGTCGCTGGTGATGTTCACGCTGGCTCCCTTCTTCGAAAATATGATGGGCGGCATTTTTGACCGCCTGTTCGTGATCCTTACGGGGTTCAGATAGCTATGAAGGGATGCTGCTATTTACCGTGCTGTTATTCACTTTTCGTCACCGGAGGTGACGTTTGCCAGGGAAGGGGTTATGAGCCTGAAATCCTCCGTCAGTAACGCTAATGTTTTGATTTACAGCGAAGATCACTTTTCGGCGATGGGACTGATCACGCTGATAAAGCTCTATCGCCCCAATTTACGCGTCAGCTATATCAGCAGCCTTGAGGAGGCGAGCCGGGCGACCGGGAATAAGCTGCGTATTCTGGTGGCGGTGGCCACTCAGGCCACTAATCTGATGTCGTTGATGCAGACCACCCACTATTTGCGGGAGCTGAAAGAGGAGTTGCCCTGCCTGTTGCTGTGCGAGGATTTCGATCCCGTGCTGCCCGCGCTGCTGCCGGATATGCTGCGGCTCAGCCTTAATGCGCCGATCCGCACGGTATTTGAGTCGATTACCGGCCTGATGTCGAAAAAGCGCGCGAAACCGCAGGAACTTTCGGTTCTGCCGCTGCTGACTCATCGCCAGCGCGAAGTGTTATGCCTGCTGGCGTCCGGCTCCAGCGCGCAGGAGGTCTCCTCTACGCTCGGCATCAGCCTGAAAACCGCCTACGTTCACCGGCGCGATATTCTCACGCGTCTTAACATCGGCCCGAGCTACTACCGCGGCGTCTTTACCGGCCGCCTGGCCTGATGTCGTCGGTTCAGAAACATAAAAGCCCCGGCGGGCCGCACTATGGCTGACCCGTCGGGGCTTTCATTGATAACCCGCTGTAACGCCTGTTATTGCAGGGTTGTCATGGTGCCGGCAGCGAAATCGAGCTGCGGGCTTCTTTTCATCGCCCGGGAAGGCGGTACACAAAGACTACAGGTAAAACCGTTAAACATATGCTCTGGCGTGCTGACAAAATTGCCGCCGCAGCAGTCGCACTGGGTCTGCTTCAGCATGCCGCCCTCCATAAAACGCAGCAGCGTCCACGCGCGGGTCAGCCCCAGTACCGGCTCCTCGTCCGCCTGCGCCAGGCCGTGTTCCAGATAGATACGGTAGGCTTTAATCATCAGCTCTACAGAGCGACCTTTTTCCGCTCTCTGCAAATAGCGGTAAATATTGTAGAAAATTGACGAGTGAATATTCTGCTCCCACGACATATACCAGTCAGCGGAGAACGGCAGCATACCTTTCGGCGGCGAATCGCCTTTCAACTCTTTATAGAGTTTTAACAGACGACGGCGGCTTAAATTAGTTTCACTCTCCAGAACCTGCATCCTCGCACCGAAATTAATTAACTCCATCGCGATTTGCGCGTCTTTAATTTCAGACATGATGCTTTTTTCGTGCAGCATTATCTCGCTCATTACGCTGCCTCGTCGCCGTTATTATCAACCGTGTTGAGCAGGTTGCTCGACAGAATAATCCCGGTGTGCAGACGTTGCAGTGCATCGATACGGGACTCTTTTGTCAGGCAGTTAATCACCACATCATCATCGATACGCAGGCGGCTGATCAGCTGCCCGGTAGAGGCGAGTTTAATCAGTTGCGGCAGCGATAAGTGGCTTAGCGTCTCCAGCGTGGCATCGTTCAGGCCAAGGCGGAAACCGGCAGCAATCTTATCTTCACGGATCAAACGCTGCGCCAGTAATAAATAGGAGAGGTTCAGATCCTGAATAGACTGCATCTGTTCTTCAAAATTGTGTTCGTTCATAAGTTGCTCCCGTAACACCACACCGGATGCGGAATTACTATTATTTAACAATAAATATGCGAGCAACCACTTTATTTCGATAAGAAAAAACTAACTAATAAATGAAACTTAACACTCTTATTGTGCAGGCGATGTTTTTTATTCCTGCATCTGTTTGTCTTTAAGTTGTTCCCTAAGACGGAAATAAGATTACACATTTGACTTAATTCAAACAATCGCCTAAATGCGGAAAAAAGCGGATCATTGCATTTCCGCTTTTATTGTTTCTGATTGATGCCTTTATTTTCAATATGTTGCCTTAACATTGCCTGTGCGCTTACTTTAATTACATAATCGAAGCCGTTGAAATGAAAAAGATTCTCTTTTTCAGAAAGTTGTTATCTTATTGAATTATCTGATCTACGGAAAAATATATTATGTACCCGCGCCTTTGTATTTGAAGGGGCAATAAGTCATGTAGTAATGCATTAAATAAACACCTTATGTGTGGTTTTTACCGGGGCGAACAACGTTTTTCCCGGTAAAGCGAGGATACCCCCTCACCCGGCGGTAATGACAATTCACGTTTGTTAACCAGGAGCTTCAGCGATGCGTGCAGCGATCGCGTTAGCCATGATGTTGTCCGGATCTTTGCCCGCCTGGGCGGATAATTCCCCCGCGCCGGAAAACCAACAGATTGCGGGCCTGCTCCGCACGCCGCTGATGCTGCCGGTGACGCTTGCGAACGGCCAGCCTGCGCTGCTGGAGGCGTTTGTCACCCGACCGGCGAACAACGACCCTGCGCCAGTTGCACTTATAACCAACGGCACGGCGGACACCGCCAGCTTTGACCGCTTTGTGATGAACCCTAACCGCTATGCCTCGACGGCGATAGCATTTGCCCGCCACGGCTATGCGGCGGTGGTTGTGCTGCGCCAGGGGTATGGGCAGTCGAGCGGGGCGGCGGAGTATGCGGGCGGCTCGTGCGCGCAGCCGCATCATCAACTGGCAGGTGAGCGCGATCGCGATACCTTGCTGGCGGCGCTGAAGGCGATCCGTCAGCAGCCGTGGGCGTCGCCGAAGCAGGCGGTGCTGGTGGGGATGTCCTCCGGCGGTTTCGCCATGCTGGCGACCGGCGCGGCCAACCCGCCCGGCGTGCAGGCGATAATTAACTTTGACGGCGGGCGCGGCGCGCTGGATGGCAAATCCTTCTGCGACCAGCCCGGCTTGCTGAAGGCGCTTACCGATTACGGTAAGAGAACCACGATTCCGTCGCTGTGGCTTTACGCCGCCAACGACCGCTCGTTTCCGCCAACTGCGGCGAAAGCGATGTTCAGCGCTTACCAGAAGGACGGTGCGCCCGCGAAGTTCGTCGCGATGCCGGCATTTGGCGAGAATGGCCATACCTTTATGGACTCGGCCCCCGAGGCGTTCTGGTGGAAGCCGGTCGCAAACTTCTTACAGCAGCAGGTGCTGCCCTATCAGCCCATTGCCGCGCTTCCCGAAACGAAACTTCCTGTGCCGTCGGTACTGAATGACGAAGGGCGCAAGGCGTTTCAGGAATATGCTGCATCGCAACGTTATGAAAAGGCGTTCGCCATCGACGCGCAGGGAGACTGGGGTGTTGCTTATTGGGCGAGAACGCGCGACGAGGCGGCGGAAAGCGCGCTCGGCTACTGCGCAAAACAGCAGGAAGCTGGCAAGGCGGGATGCCACCTCTACACTATTAATAATGAGGTTGTACCTGAACAGACCGTGCAACGTTAGTGAAAATCAGGAGGAACGATGAGACCACCGATGACCGATGACGAAATCACGTTACTGAAAGCGGACCTCGATAAGCTGGGGGAGAGCCAGCTGGTGGGGATTGAGGCCTATGAGGCGCTGCATCTTTTGGAGATCCGCAGGATGACGGCGAAGCTCGAGCACATTAAGCGGCTGTTGGGGAGCGAAGAGAACGAAGTGTAACGCCGGGCGGGTTCCCTGAAGTTTTGCAAGAAGGGTTCCAGTTTCGAACGTATTCGCAGCCGTAAAGCGGTTTTCCTTGCCGGGCGTCGTTAGACGCGCCGGTAAGGCTGACCCTCGCGTGCCGGGTTAGCTTCTCAGATGATGGCAACTGAAAGGCAAATGGCGGTGCGCGACACGGCTTCAAGTGTGACGCGGTTGGCAGGGCCAGTTAAATGTCGAACCCTAACGCTTTGACCATCTCACAGACTTTTATTGCACCGTTGAAATTTAAATGGTCGGCATCGTAAAAATCTTCAGGCGCGAATGTCTTAAGCTTATTAAGATCCGTGATAAAGATATTGCTGTCATCGGTAACGCTTTTCAAATATGCCAGCGTTTCTTCTTTCAGGTTTTTGTCGTAATTTTCGATATAGAATTCAGTGAACGGCATTACGATAATATTAAGCGTTGCGTTTGTTTCTTTTATTAACGCAGTCAGCGATGACATGACACGCTTATTATTCTCAAAGCTGTGCTTTCGTTGATAATTTCTTGATAGCTCTGATGCCCGATTGAGAATTTCTGAGGAGGAGTATGTGAAATCCGTGCGGGAACTTCTGCCATTGATGAAATACAGGGATTTTTTTACTGCCGACTCATCCTGCAGCAATCTGTCCAGCGTGGCTAACTCCTCATCATTGGAGAATTGCGGATAAATATGGTTTTTATAGGTTTGCTGAACGAGCAGGTCAAGAGGGCCTAATATGTGCTGCGTGACGGGTGTCTGATTTAACGCTTCGTTTTTGTTTCTGTAATGGTATTCGACATTCTGGCTTTTGCAGAAATAGCGCGCCACAGGGAACATCGGCGACGCCCCCATCGATAGCTCATAAAAAGCGTCATACAGCCCCACGCAGAGGATAAAGTTTCTAATGTTGGTGGTGCCGGTTATGTGTTTTATCAGGCTGTATGTCCACGTAAAATCCCCAGAAAACATGGAAAGATTGACTGCTTTATCTAATAAAGCATCCGGGAACCCCTGGTATGCGTAGGATGATCCTATTATCACGCTCTTTACTTCAGCCTCGCCGTTAAGTTTCTGGTAACGCGCGTTGAGAAGAGGGATAAATCCAACATCCATATCCAGATGCGTGCTTTTCTTTTCGGGGAGCAGTAGCGTGGTAAGCGCCTCGGGGAGCTTTATATTGTTATTTTTAATAAAGTTGAAGCCTATATGATCCGTGATAACCACGGGGATAAGTGAGTCGTCCTCCGGATTTATCTTTATGCTTGCCGGATCAGTATCTGCATCGATTTCAAAAAGCGTAATTTTTCCCATATTGGGTGGAAGGAACAGCACATTAAGTCGATAGGTGTCCCAGTTTTTTCCTACGAAATAAACATGACAGGACTGCATTAAGAGAAAATTGACAAAGAAGTTGTTTAAGCTCGATATCAGATTATCAACGTCTTCAGGGGTAACGTTTTTTTCGGCACAATAAATAAGCGTGTTAATAAACGACGCTGTTATCTCATCATCATTTAGCAGCTACTATTTTTGATAATTAACTCTTTTAATTCATCAACGACAGCATCACTATTAATCCAGCTGAGTTTTTGTGCCAGGACATGAACTTCTTTTAGGAAAATAACAGCGTTGCTCATTGTGTCACCTGATAGACGGTCAAAATAACGTAATTGTGATAAGCATACCTGTTTTTATTGGAACAGGAGTATAGAGAAGGCGCTCCGTCAGGGAAGCAATGCAAGGAAACCTGGATGCAGATCACAAAATGAACACTTCTTTACGATAAATTTGCTGAAGGCGATTTATGCGCTTTTTGAAGGCGGTGGAGGCAATGAGGAAAATGAACCTGATTAGTTTTGGGGCTAAGAGCTCTTCAGGTGGTTTCTGTTCTTATCAACGATGAGTCTCCCCTGAGTGCATCTTGATGTAGCGTGAAGAGTAAGTGTGCAGCCATTGCTCTGAAGTTTTGCGAGAAGGGTTCCAGTTTCGAAACGACGCGCTACTATAGAGCGGTTTTTCCTTGCCGATTGTAGGGTTTTCTTTTTATTGTTTGGCCGCGCCTGCCACAGCAGGCGTCGGGATTGACCTCCTGAAAACCCTCATCGGCAACAGAGCTGTTCTGTTGTGCGTTCGGTTACCTCTCAATGGTGGGCCGGGCAGGGGCGTCGCGAGACGCGCCGGTTTCCGATGGGCCGGTAAGGCTAACCCTGTCTGGCTCCGCCACCCATGAGATTAGCCTCTCTGCTGGCGGAAATAATGACTGCCATTGGAGAATGTCTTATGACGAAAACCCTTACGAAAACCCAGCGCCACTGTATTGTCGGCTACCGCCCGAACCGCGGCGACACCAGCACACCCGCCCTGCAACTGAAGGGTAAATGGCTGCGCGAAGCAGGCTTTGAAACCGGCGTGCATGTCACAGTGCAGATATCGAAAGGCTGCATTGTGTTGATTCCCGATAATGACACCGTGCATGAACTGCGTGTGCAGCTGGAACAGGCCAGGGCGGTGATTGATTGCGTCAGGGCAGGGGTGAGGGGCGTTTAAAGTTGGGGGTTATTTTGCTCAATGGTTTGAAGGCTTAATCGACAGTAGCCTGGTAACTCGAAACCAGTCAAAAGGGGCGGTAAATGCCCCTGAGTAGATTCTGATTTATATGCTAATTTTTGGTATGAGATTAATTGCGCAGGCTCTCATCATATACATCGATTTTGCTGTAATTAGGATCTTTGCGGTAATAGACGATCGGCACTTCTTTAGCGACTTGATCTTTAATGAGATCCAGCGTGTTGATATTTAAGGACTGTTTCTCTTTTGTGTAGACTTTACCATCGACTGTAAAACTGTAATTTATTGTAATATCTACCTTTCCCATGTCGTCAGGCCTTCCGGGAACGTAGCTATCAATTTTGGCTTTGATATAAACAGGATCTTTTTTAATCTTCAGATAGAGATAGTAACCTTCAAGTAAATAGATAATAAAATACCCGATGAGAAGTGTAGGCCCGATTATTGCGATTATCCATGAGTACTTCGACATTATCCCAATCTGCTTTTGTTAGAATTTAGCGCGCAATTATATATGAGCAGATGAACATCTGCTACATAATAATTTATAAATAACTGACAAGTATGCGGCACTAATCAATTGTCAAAGTGCTGGTATCAAATAGGTTGGTGAGGAGCGACAATCGCTCCCGCGTGATGATCGTATATTCAGAATTTCCTTCTGTAGCCGCAAGATGACTATCTGCGAAAAACTGTTATTTAATTATTCGCCAATTGTTATTTGCGCAAGCTCTCATCATACACATCAATCTTACTATAGTTAGGATTCTTACGGTAATAGACTATAGGGACTTCTTTGCCTACATAGTATTTGTCTAAATCGAGTGTTTTAATATTTAATGCCTGCTGCTCTTTGATATACGTCTTTTCATCAGCAATAAAACTGTAGGTCATAACAATATCTACCTCACCCATTTCATCAGGAGTTTTTGGCAAATAGCTAACGATTTTTGCTTTTGTGTAGACTGGGTCTTTTTTTATAATGATATATAATAAATATCCTTTTAATATAAGGAAAATGACAAAGCCGATCATTCCAGAAAAAAATGACCAGGCTATCCATCCTGAATATTGCGACATAAATCCTCCTCAAAGCTAAGTAATTTGTAAATTAATCCGTTCGCAGTTTAGGCTTCTCTTTAATTGCACAGGCTTTCGTCATAAACATCAATTTTGCTGTAAGTAGGATCTTTGCGATAATAAACAATAGGAACCTCTTTGCCTATGTGGTATTTATTAAGATCGAGCGTGTTAATATTTAGTGTCTGCTGCTCTTTAGTATAGCTTTTATTATCAGCCAAGAAGCTATAGGTCATAACAATGTCGACGCGACCTTTTTCGTTTGGTGCTTTGGGAACATAGGTAACTATTCTAGCTTTGGTGTAGACCGGATCTTTTTTGATCGTACTGTGCAAAATATAACCTTTTATAATAAGTGAAATAATAAAGCCGAGTATAACGCAAGGCCCTATCATTGCGATTATTCCTGAGAAACTGGACATTGAAGACTCCTTGTAAGAACATCGTACTATTCTGATTTATAGGCTGAAAGCAGATATGAAATTAATTACGTAAGCTCTCATCATATACATCGATTTTGCTGTAATTAGGATCTTTTCGGTAATAGACGATCGGCACTTCTTTACCGATATGGTCTTTATTCAGATCTCGCGTGTTGATAGTTAAGTTTTCTTTCCCATTTGTGTAGACTTTATTGTCAGCCGTAAAGGTATAAGTTATTGCAATATCTACCTTTCCCATATTATTAGGGCTTCCGGGGATGTAGTTGACAATTTTAGCCTTAACGTAGACCGGATCTTTTTTTATCTTAAGATAGAGACAGTATCCTTTCAGGAAGTAAAAAATTACGCTACCGATTAGCAGTGCAGGGCCAATTGCTGCTATTATCCATGAATACTTTGACATCGTCCAAAACTTCTCTCGGCGAAATTAATTGCGTAATTTTAAATGAGATAAAAAATATATTCTACAAATATATTTGAAATAACAGGAGAGGGTGATGGAAAATGAATATTGAATGGGCCAGAATCAATGTAGTTACATGGCGCGGCAAGCGTTCCGGAGCGACGCTCATATGATCAGGCGATTCTTCTAATGCCTCCGCCTAATCATATGTGAAAATGTGTTGTGTAGTTATCCGCGAATAACTATTGCAGGCTCTCATCATACACGTCAATTTTACTGTAGTTAGGATTCTTACGGTAATAGATGATTGGGATTTCTTTGCCCACGTAGTATTTTTCCAGATCGAGGGTGTTTATATTCAAAGTCTGCTGATTTTTGCTGTAATTTTGATCATTAGCAATAAAGCTGTAGGTCATAACAATATCTACTTTGCCCAGTTCATTCGGCGCTTTAGGTACATAGCTAACAATTTTTGCTTTAGCATATACCGGATCTTTTTTTATGATTCTATACAAAAAATAGCCATGTAATATGTAGAAAACCATAAATCCCATGATGCCATAAAAAAAGAACCATGCTATCCATCCTGAATGTAGTGACATAAACTCCTCTCTGCATTACTTTTTCGAATTAATTCACACGCAATTTTAGCTATTATTAATTAAAAAGAATAAATTTTTATATCTGAGCATACTGGATTTTCATAGCTCTTTCCGGGAGAAGTTATCCAGTTCTTTAGAGAGCATGTTTATTTCCTTACGAATAAATTTTCGACGCCAATTTGAAAGGATACGAGCAGGAACGAAATGCTCAGCGAACGTGGGTTTGTTAGCGAGATACTTCATGACAATAGTTTTTATCTCTTCTGC
Source organism: Kosakonia sp. 1610 (assembly GCF_050435845.1). Classification (NCBI taxonomy): domain Bacteria; kingdom Pseudomonadati; phylum Pseudomonadota; class Gammaproteobacteria; order Enterobacterales; family Enterobacteriaceae; genus Kosakonia; species Kosakonia sp. 1610. Next base: position 154,430 of record NZ_JBNDKZ010000007.1, read on the forward strand.
ACACCAGCCGTCCATCACTGGCGTAGGGTTGTAGAGTAGATTAGCTGACAGAGCAGGAGCAACTTCCTCGTCAAGGATCCGGAAGATCTCATCTTTGCTCATCCCTGACTCTCTCAGCAGCAGAACCATCCATTTGTAATCGTAATCCTGAAGCTCGCGCGCTGTGAAAAGTTCTGATAACGCCAGCCAGACAGTGGCACGATTTGATTGCGCTTTTTCTGATAGCAGCATTTTAGTAGCCCTCATTATCGGAGAACAGGAGGATGAGAATCTTCCTGGATTGTAAAAGTAAGTAAAAAATACCTGCCAAATGTCCAATCACGTTAGGTAAAATGATTATGGGTTATAAAAGAAGGATAAGGCAAATGGTTGATATTACTGCAGACATGCTTTGGAATATAGCCAGGCATTATAAGCATAAAGAAACCTTGCTAAATTCACAGCATTACAATGTCCATGCCATAGTACCACATTTAAATCAATGGTTTACCGTCTATGGAATTAATACCGAATTAAGAGCCGCACATTTTCTCGCACAGGCTTGTGTTGAAACTGCAAACTTCTCAAGCTTTACTGAAGTTCCAAGAGATGGCGGCAGGGAATATGATGCAGGAACGCGGATTGGACGCAATTTAGGTAATACAGAAGTCGGTGATGGTCCTAAATTCATTGGGCGCGGGTTATTGCATCTTACAGGTAGAGATAACTATACGAATTTCGGAAGCCAATTTGATAAAGATTACGTAACCGATCCCACTATGGTCGCCAGGAACCCATATGTTGCTGTTAAGGCTGCTTGTTATTACTGGAACCTCAGGCATGTTAATACGGCAGCAGACAGGGATGATGTAAATAAAGTCACACTTCTTGTTAATGGTGGTTATAACGGCCTTGAAGAAAGAAAAAAGGCATTAATAAGAGCAAAGAGAGAGCTTGGAATATTATGAAAATATCAGCCAGCATTATAGCAACATTACTTTTTTCGATGAGTTTTTCGTCTTTTGCTGCTGCGAAAAAATCTGACTTAACGTGTAAAAATCAAGCAATAACCGAATCCAAAAAACTTTTAGCATTTTACAGAGACAACGATGACAGAGCAGAAGTTGATAAGGATGTAACTGCATTGGCGAAAATGCAAAATCCGGAAAATAAATCTCAGTATTACGATGTACTCCAGACGTGGGGTTATATCTACAAAGGTAAGTACCGCATGCGATTCATCTTCCTCAATGACTGTACTCTCATGGGCGAAGAAATCTTAGAATATGCTAATCCGTAGTATCTCTCTGCGTTTCTTGATTTAACTGGAGCGGTTTTGCCGCTCCTCACCGAAATGTAATGGCGAATTTTTGTGTCAAATAAGATACAGCACATATCTGTTTTACTCTTTAATGGCTTCTGTGCAGCACCTGATTATTGTAATGCGACTTTGCCATCGCTTGTCTGGATATAAGTTTTTTCGCCTATGTTTATAAATTGCTTGCCATTCAGGTTACCCCTGACGATTATTGCTATGTTGTTATATACACATCTATCATAGTTTCCATCATTATCATTAAGACAGGTATAATCATCAACGGAACCATCTCTTGTTCCTTTAGGTAATGATTCATACCCATTGAATTTCATGATAACAACTGTAAAGTTGTAGGGGGTCGTAATAATATGATATTTCTGCTGCAGCCACTCCTTGTTTAGCAACCACCATTTCAATTTTCCTTCTGTGGTGATTGGTAAATTTTCGGCAAAAATAGCGCCATGATTTACTTTGACTATTTTTGTCGGTTTGACAGTATTCCATATAAAGTATGCAGCCATCACAAAAATTATAATTACTGCACTCTTTTTATAACTAAGCATTGTCTTTTCCTGTCAGTGTCATAGTCGCTTCAGGTTGATGGATGCTATTTTAAGCTAAACCGTTATATGTAAATGGTTCGATTATAGTTTTTCTTAACTTTCCTGGGGCACCCTTAAGCTTTGCACGGATACTGCTACATATGGCGATGATTAGCCTTTATACCTGGGTAAAGCTATTCACCATTTTTGCTTATTTTTTACTTGAAATTCTGTACGCGCAATACCTTTTGCATGCCTTGGGACGAATCTCATTGAAATGAATGCTACCGGGGGGAGCATCTTGATTCCAGGCCTCTTTAGATCTCATTTGCATGACAAACAAATTCTTCGTGGAACGTGGCAGTTGTTGGAATTCTCATTGGCGGGATAAAGATGGCAAGCGGTTACGCTATGGCGCGGGGTCCGCTGCTACCGGGGATATTGTGGAGGTAGTGGCTGGAGCAACGCTTTTCTTTCATGGTACCAGCAATCTGCTGGAGCAAGTTGATATGCAGAAGGAAGTGCCAAATCCACGAAATATTGCTAAGAATGCCTGTATGGGCGCTTCCCATGAATCTGGATATGCTTTACTTTCTCGTTGAAAAGCCGTTAGAACCCTACCTTATGTATAATCACAGTCACCCAATACAGTGCAAAGGGATACAGGATGAAATCTGCAAAATCCTCGGAAAATGATGTTTCGAAGAAGATATGGATACATGTAGTTGATATGTTCGATGCCTGCGGAAGAGGTATCCTGTCTATCGCGGCTTTTACTTGCCTATTTATTTTTGATGGGTGGTTATTTAAGTTAGGCGGTTTTTTGAGCTGCTTCGCATTGATATGCCTGATTATCTATGTTTCAGATAAACTAAAGGGAAGTGATGCATAATGCTTTTATGTAATCGACCATAGAATCTGGATATGGTTGTTTGCCAAAAGAAACTGGAGACCTACCTCATTTATGCCCCTCTATTGCAAGGAACTAAAAACGAAATCTGCAAAATTCTCCCTCGTTAAGTTTTGCAAATTTATTGGGTTTCAGTTTGCCGGTCTGGTCGAGGGGATATCGACCGGCGTTTGTTCCTGGGCTGCTTTCGGTAGCCTGTTTGTTTTGGATGGCTGGTTTAAGCTGACGGGATTTGTAGGGTTCTTTATCCTGGCCTATCTGATCGCGTGGTTAATGGACGTACTGAAAGGCGAAGCGTAAAAGCATTAAGAAACAGAGACGACACGCAGACCAAAGGGGTTACGTTTAGACGTGACCCCCTTTTCCTGTCTGGGTGGACCTAAAGTGGACATTGTATAAAATAAAGGGCTACGCTTTCACGTAACCCCTTGTTTTATTTGCTGGCGGTTAACGGCTTGGTTTTTCTTGCCATGGTGGAGTCTCCATGCGTTTAGGCCCAACGAAAACAATAGAGCTTTTCGTTGGGCCTATCAATGGGCCTAAAAGGTTCGGATTTAATTAGTTCAGTTAGGACTTCGCGGGACAATTTGAGGGCACAAAAAAGCCCGCAGGGCTTGCGCCGTGCGGGCTCTTAGGACTTCATCGGATGACTCTGGTAATCACCGATGGAGAATTTTGGTGGAGCTGGCGGGAGTTGAACCCGCGTCCGAAATTCCTACATCCTCGGTACTACATGCTTAGTCCGTCTTTACATTCGCCGGCCAGCTGCGGAAGGACACGCCACTGACAGACTAGCCTGATTAGTTTTAGCACTTCAACCCCAGGCAGGGCATCCGCGCGATCTCTTTTGGGTTTGACCTCTCTTGATCCCCGTCCTAAGAGCGGAGGCTAGGGAGAGAGGGCTCTAAGCAGGTTATTAAGCTGCTAAAGCGTAGTTTTCGTCGTTTGCGACTATTTTTTTGCGGCTTTTTACGAGGCCAACCGCCCCTCGGCATGCACCTTGGGTTTCGCGAATCCCGTCGAATCCAGAATCAGCCCCAAAAGTGTGATAAGGAGTATAGCAAACTTTCACCGTGACATGCCAGTCCATATCCGTAACGTTTTTACTTTCAACTATTTGCATGTTTTTTAACCACGTGGTTAAGCAGGATAGTTATATAGAAAAGCAATTATTTCAGACGTAAATAAATATAAAGAGTGACCAGAGCTAATATTAATTAGCTTTTTCTAATATATTATACATTGTAAATTTCTTTACATTTCTCGCGTTATTAATTCAATTTCTATTAATCCATTTATGCGCAAAATTAAGCGGCACTTAATTTGAGATATATCCCTTAAAATATATTCTGTATCGAAGTTGATTGTTATCAATTTGTGATTTAAAACGTTGCCTAAATAGAGAAGCTTGTTTATATCTTTCTTAATGTAAAAATTTATTAAATGATGATGGATTAACATAATAAATGAAAAACAATAACTTAGCTATTTTTCATCTCGTATGTCCCACATCCGCTCCCTGTCAATCCTGGTGAATTGGTAAACCGTAATCCTGCGCAAAAACAGATGCTCGCAGGCGCTCTAATATTGCTTTCGCATCCGAGGTGAAAATATGGCCCCGCAAAATAGTCTTCCTGGTTCCGTCGATGTAATAAACCAAAAAACTGGCGATGTCGTTGCGCAATATGCAAAAGGCAGCGACAGAGTAGTTAATCTGACTGAAACCAGTATCGTCCGCGTTAATGCTTCGCAGGAGTCAGTGAATTTCTTCGAGCGTGAAGGAAACGACCTGATCGTCCATATGAAAGATGGCTCCACGGTGCGCTACACCAGCTTCTTTACCGTGGATGGCGAGGGCCTGCACAGCGAGATGATTTTTGAAGATGAGCTGGGTACACATCAGGCCGCCTTCCCGTATGCGGCAGCTGCGGGGCCGGCCACTGCAGAGACCATCGTTCCGGCGTTTAGCGACGTAGCGCTGGGATCGCTGGTCGGTACCAGCGGCCTGTCGGCCCTGGCGGTACTCGGCGGCCTGGCTGCCGTTGGCGGTATTGTGGGCGTAGCCGCTGCGGCAAATAATAGCGGAGGCGGGAACAACAATAACGGCGGCGGTGACAACGGTGGCGGAGATAATGGCGGTGGCAACAACGGCGGCGGTAATAACGGCGGTGGCGACAACGGCGGGGGAGATAACGGCGGCGGCGAAACACCTGTGGTTCCGACGCTCAGAATTAACTCGATTGCCTCCGATAACATCATCAACCTTGCCGAATCGACCGAGCCGCAGCTCCTGAGCGGCATGACAGAAGCGATTCATGCCGGTAGTACTGTCACCATCAGCGCCAATGGCAAAAAGTGGACCACCACCGTTGCAGATGATGGCAGTTGGGGCGTCTGGCTCTCGCCGGCCGATCTGAACACCTTCTCACAGGGCTTCCATCTCTTACGCTTTGCGCTGGTGACCCCTGCGGGCGCGACCGCGGCGGCGGATACGCAAATCATGATCAGTACCACGCCGCCGGTGCTTGAGCTTACTCAGTTCACGCCGGGCGACATCCTCGATCAGGATCAGCACGTGGCGGATAAAATTGTCCGCGGCTATGTCGGTGCAGAGGATGCCGGCAGCACGATTTACGTCACGCTTAATGGCCGCACCTACAGCGCAATCGCCGATGCTGACGGTCAGTGGCAGCTGGTTATTCCCGCGGCAGACATGGCGCTGCTGGAAGACCGGCAGAGTTACACCTTGCTTTATCGCGCGGTCGATATTGCCGGTAACGTCTCCGAAGAGACGCGCGACTTCAGCACCAACTTCAACACCCCGGATATCACCATCAATCCGGTTGCCACCGATAACATTATCAACAGCGCCGAAATCCTCATCACGCAGGTGCTCTCTGGCCAGACCTACAACATCCCGCCGGGCCAGGTGGTGACCATTACCCTTAACGGCAAAACTTACTACGCCGAAGTAATGGGGGACGGCAGCTGGAAAACCTCAATACCGTCAGGCGATCTCGGTTTATTGCCGCAGGGTGACAATGCACTGACTGTCAGCGTTAACGATGCGGATGGCAATGCGATCGTCAGGACAGTTCCGGTTAACGTCGATACCTCTCTCACCGGTGTCGCCATCGCCATCCTCTCTACCGATGACTATCTCAACGCCAGCGAAGCGGAAAACCCGCTTGAAGTGCGCGGCGTCACCACCGTCTTTGGCGAAGGAGTGACGATTTATGTCACCGTCAACGGCATCAACTACCCGGTGACCAGCATTGATGCCTCCGGGCGCTGGAGCGTGACCATTCCGTCGGAAGACTTACTGCGCCTTGAAGATGGGGCAAATGTCATCACCGCTACGGTGGTACTTGACGATCAGAGCGCGCAAGACTCGCGCACGCTGAATGTGCAAGTTCACCGCTTGCCTGATCCGGTCATGGATGCGCCATTTGGCGACGGTTATCTCAATGCGGCCGAGAAAGGCGTCGATCAGGTGCTGAGCGGCAACACCGGCGTAACCAGTATCGGACAGCGCGTTACCGTCCAGGTGGCGGGTAAAACCTACCAGGCGACGGTCGATAACGACGGTACCTGGAAAGTGACCATTCCCGCCGGCGATCTGCAAAATATCCCGGATGGCCTCGTCACCGTGACGGTGAACGCCAGCGATGCGGCGGGTAACACTGCCCCGCTCACTCAGACGGCAATTGTGGATACGCAATTCCCGGCGCTGAGCGTGCTGCCGCTCACCAACGACGGCAAACTAAACGGCGCAGAACTGGGCCAGGATCAGGTTTTAAGGGGCGTAAGCGGGGTCAGTGAGCAGGGACAAACCGTCGTCGTCACCCTGAATGGCAAAACCTACACCACGGTGGTGGGCAGCGACGGTAACTGGCAACTCGCGTTGCCGGCGGCAGATCTGGGCGCGCTTCAGAGCGGCAATTACCCGCTGACGGTTACGCTGACCGACGCGGCCGGTAACCGTACCACCGTTACGCAGCCGATCGCGGTGAAAACCAGCGGCGTGGAAATTGGCGTACAGGCGCTTACTGACGGCAACACGCTGGATGCGGCAGAAATTAAAGTTGACCAGATCCTGCATGGCACATCCAACGCGGAGGCGGGCAGTATCGTCACTGTGATGTTAAATGGCGTGCGTTACGAAGGGGTCACGGACATTCAGGGCAACTGGCAGGTGACCCTTCCTGCCGCTGAGCTGCAAAAGCTGACCGACGGCGGCCAAACGCTCACCGTCAGCGTGACGGATGGCTTTGGGCAGAGCACCACCATTGAGTCGGGCTTTGGTGTCGATACCACCAGCGATGCAGTGGCGATCAACATTATCGCCAGCGATGACTATCTCAACGCCAGTGAAGCGGCGGATGGTTTAACCATCCGGGGTAACAGCGCAGGCCTGCCTGCGGGCACGGTCGTTACCGTTACGCTGAACGGCGTGAACTACCCGGCAACGATTCAGGCGGATGGCTCCTGGCAAACGGTAGTCGACCCAGCTGCATTGAAGGCGCTTGCAGATGGCACCCAGACAGTAACTGCCACGGTCACCACCAGCGGCGGTACGGTGCTTGATAGCCACAACTTCACGGTAGCCATCAATACCTTGCCGAGCGTGTCGGTCGATCCGGCCTTTGTGGATAACATTGTGAGCCTGGCAGAATCGGGCCAGAGCCAGACGCTGACCGGCAACACCAATGTTGTCGGCGCCGGGCAAAAAGTGGTCGCCATCCTGAACGGCCAGCAATACAGCGGCGTGGTGAATGCCGACGGCAGCTGGTCACTGACCTTGCCGCAGGGCGCAATGGAGCTTCTAGCCGAAGGGCCGGGCAGCTTGACCATCGTGGCGACTGATGTGGCCGGTAACAGTGCTAACAGCACCGTCAACTTTACGGTGGATAAAACCCCGCCGACATTAAGCGTTACGCCGATTAACGGTACCGATGTGCTCAACGGCAGCAATATCGCCGCCGGTATCACGCTTTCTGGCACCACCTCGAGCGATGCGGCTTCGGTGGTCATCACGTTTAACGGCAAAAACTACCCGGCAACCATTACCAATGGCAGCTGGAGCGTTAACCTCGGCAGCGGCGCGCTCGGCGATCTGCCTGACGGTGCCAGTTCATGGACCGTCACGGCCACCGACAGCGCAGGTAACGTAACGACAACCATCCGCACGGTGACTGTCGATACCTCCGCGCCTAACGTGGTGATGGATCCAGTCGCCCGTGACAACATTATCGATCTGGCGGAGCAGAACGCTGGCTTTAGCCTGACCGGACGCACGGTTCCGGCCGAGCCGGGTGCCACGGTCTCCGTCATCCTCAATGGGCAAACACTCACCGGCGTAGTGGGCGGCGATGGCCTCTGGTTCATTCCAGTCGCTCCGTCGTTGCTCAGCAGCCTGACCAACGGTAGCTACACCATCTCCGTGACGGTGAAGGATAGCGCGGGCAACACCTCGCCGCCGGTCTCCAGCACCTTCAAAGTCGATACCACCGCCAGTGCGATAGCCGTTAACCCGGTGGACGGCGATAACCGCGTCAGCGCTGCCGACATTGCCGATGGCCTCACTATCAGCGGCACGTCGGTGCGTATTCCGGAAGGGAACATCATTACCGTCACGCTCAATGGTGTGCAGTACACCGCCACCGTGACAGCGGGCGGTGGCTGGCAGGTGACGGTACCGAATGCGGATGCCGCTGCGATTGCTGATGGCACCGTTACGCTGACGGTCACCGGGGTGGATGAGAACAACGCGGTTGTCTCTAACGAACTGCCATTTACGATCATCACCCATGTGTTGCCGCAGCCGGTGGTGAATGCGCCGTTTGGCGATGGCGTAGTCAACGCTCAGGAAGCCGCTGCGGGCGGTAATCTGGCGGGTAATACCGGTGTGGTTGGTGCAGGGCAGAGTGTGACCATCACCTTTGATAACGGCACGCCGCTCACCGCTCAGGTGGATGCGAACGGTAACTGGACGCTGCCGCTAACGCCTGCACAACTGGGCGCGCTCGGCGAAGGCAGCCATACCGTAACGGTAACCGCGACCGATGCGGCGGGGAACACCGTCAGCAGTTCAGCGCCGATGACCGTCGATACGGTTTTACCGACCTTCGCAATCAATGACGTCACCACCGATAACATTATTAACAGCGCTGAAGCCGCTGGCGCGGTCACTATTAGCGGCACCGGCGACTACGATGCGCAGTCGGCGCAAACCGTTATCGTGCTGGTCAACGGACAGAATTATGACGCCATTATCCAGCCGGACGGCACCTGGAGCGTGGTGCTCCCTGCCGGTGCGCTGGCTGGCGTGCCGGATGGTCCGGTCGCGGTGCGCGTTACCGTTACCGATGCCGCGGGTAACAGCAGCTCGCAAACCAGTAGCTTTACGTTGGATGCCTCTCCCGCTAACGCGCCGCAGGTACAGATCGATAAAGTCGCCGGAGATGATTTTGTAAACCGTGCGGAAGCGAACGGGCAGAGTGGGGTAACGATCTCCGGCTCTTCACAGAATGTCGAAGAGGGCCAGACGCTGACGGTCACCTTAAACGGCAAAAATTATACGGCGACGGTTAACGCCGAGGGGCGCTGGTCGGTAACGGTACCGCCAGCCGATCTGGCGCAGGTGCCGGATGGCCGTCAGGCCATTTCTGTTACGGTGAACGATGTGGCGGGCAACAGCACTATCTCCAGCCATAACGTCACTTTCGCCGCACAGCCTGCGTCGCAGCCGACCATTACCCTTAATCCGGTGGCGCAGGATGATGTGATTAACGCCCTCGAGCGTGGTCAGCCGCTGAACATCAGTGGGTCATCAACGTCGCTGGCAGCAGGGACGGTAATCACCGTTCTGTTTAACGATAAAACCTATACCGGCAGCGTCAACAGCAGCGGTAACTGGACCATTACCGTGCCGCAGGCCGATATGCAGGCGCTGCAAGAGACGGCCAACGGCACGCCGTATGTCGTCTCGGCGTCGGCGGTCGATGCCGCGCTGAACCCGGCGAGCGCCAGCAGCAGTGTGACGGTCGATCTCAGTGCGCCGACGCTGGCGGTGGATGTTGCAGACTCGTTCCTTGGCGATGGCTACATCAGCATTGCCGAAGCGGCTGTCGATCAGGAGATTGGCGGCACCGGCACCCCTGGTGAGACGGTAACGCTTACCCTTAACGGCACTACGCTCTCGGCACTGGTCAATGAGCAGGGCGAGTGGAGCATGGTGATCCCGGCGGGGAGCTTGCAGGCATTGCCGCAGGGCACATCGCAAATCACCTTCGTCACCACCGATGCCGCAGGCAATAGCAACCCGCAGCCGGTCAACATCAACGTTAAAACCGTCGATGGCCCGACGATGACCCTTGACCCTATGTTCGGCAATAACATTGTCAGCATCAGTGAAGCTGCCAGCGACAGCACGCTCAGCGGCAGTGCCAGCGGGCTTGCCAACGGCACACAGGTTGTGGTGACCATCAATGGCGAAGAGTATACCGGTGAGGTCAACGATGGTGCCTGGTCGGTGGTGATCCCGAGCGGGTCGCTGGACACCAGCGGTCAATACACCGTGACGGTCACCGGGGTGGATGCGTTTGGTAACCCGGCGACGGTCAATGGCAACCTCGATGTAGTGCTGACACGGCCAACGGCCACGGTCACCGAACCGCTGTTTGGCGATGACAATATTCTCGGCCAGGCGGAAGCCAACGCCGGTGTGCAACTGACGGGTTCCACTGGCCAGGCCGGTCCTGGGCAGTCAGTCAGCATCATCCTTGATAACGGTCAGGAGTTTACCGGCGCCGTCGATAACAACGGCAACTGGATCGTCTCCCTGACACCGGCGCAGCTGATTGCCATCACCGACGGGACGCACGATGTGCAGATCTCGGTCACCGATCGCGCGGGTAACACGGCGGTTTCTGACCCGGTAAGCGTTGAAATCCGCACCGATCCGCTGCCTGAGCCGCAATTAGCGCCGCTCTTTACCGACGGCATTCTCAGCGCCACCGAGGCCGCGGGCACACAAACCCTGAGCGGGCAGCTTAACCTCGATCCGTCGCGCGTTGCCTCGGTTACCGTCAGCATTAATAACGGCGCGCCGCTGGCGGCAACCATCAATGCGGATGGCACCTGGACTCTGAATGTCGATAGCGCCACGTTGCAGGCGCTGCCGGACGGCGTGCTGCCGGTCACCGTCACGGTCACCGATACGGCGGGTAACCAGTCGACCGGGCAGGGCAGTTTTGAAGCGATTATCAATGCGCTGCCGCAGGCCAACTATGTGACGCCGTTCGGTGATTTCACCATTAACAGCGCTGAAACCGGGAGCGATCAGTTTATCACTGGTAACACCGGGGTGATTGGCACCGGGCAAACCGTGACAGTAGTGCTGGGCACCCAAACCTACACGGGCACGGTCAATGAGAATGGCGACTGGACGGTAAGGGTTCCGCAGGGCGATTTAGCGGCGCTGAGCGATAACGACTCGCTGCCGTTTAGTGTCACGGTATCCGATCGCGCGGGTAATACCGCGACCACCGATGCGCAGCAAACTCCGGACGTCACGGTGCACACTGCGCTGCCTGCACCGACAGTCACCAATCCGTTCGGCGATGGCATTGTCAATATTAGCGAAGCGGCAGGAGAGGTAACGCTGGCGGGTCTCACCGGTGCCACCGGGCCGAACCAGTATGTGACGGTGAAGATCGACGTCGATGGTGTGACCTATACCGCTAACGTCGATGCCAGCGGCAACTGGTCGGTGGTGCTCCCGGCCGGGACGCTGCAATCTCTCGCCCCGGGTGAGCATGAGATTTCAATCTATGCCGAAGATCAGTATGGCAACAGCAACACCAGCACCGTCGATTACCAGGTAGCACTGACACCGCCATCGGTGACCATCACCGCGCCGGTCTTCGCTGATGGTTATGTCAGCGCAGCGGAAGCGGCTGCCGGGACAACGCTGAGCGGTACCTTCTCAACCTCTTACCCGGCTAACGCGCAGGTCAAAGTGACCATCGGCGATCAAACCTTTGATGCCACGGTGAACGGCACCCAGTGGACGTTGACGATGGATGCTGATGACTGGAGCACCATTACGGCGCGCGGTCAGCAAAGCGTCACCGTCAGCGTGACGGACGGCGCGCAAAACGTCGGAACAGCCAGCATCACCACCACGCTGCTGCTCGACCCGCCGACGGTAAGCGTGACTGCGCCGTTTGCTGGCGATAACCTGCTCGATTTTGCTGAAAGCCAGACCAGCCAGGCGATTGGCGGCACCTCAACCGGCTTAGCCACCGGCGATACGGTGCGTGTTACCTTTGCAGGTGGAAACGTCTTCGAGACCACCGTACAGGCGGACGGCAGCTGGGAGCTGGTGTTAACGCCAGGCGATCTTGCACAGCTGCAGGCCGGTGCCATTACCGTTGAAGGGATTGATAAAGCGGGCAACGTCGGTACGGCGTCTAACGGCGGCACACTGAGTATTAATCTCACGCCGCCAACCTACTCAGTGAATATGGATCTGGTCGCGGGCGACAACTATGTCAACGCCACCGAGTTCAGTAGCGGAACGCTGCGACTCTCCGGTCAGGCTTTTAATCTTAACGGCACCACCTTGACCATCCTGAATGGCCAAACGACGCTCGGCACGGCGACGGTCAACGCGGATGGCAGCTGGACGCTGGATGTGCCGCGCACTGCGCTGCCGGACGGTAACTACACCCTGACGGTGCAGAGCGATACGCAGGCCAGCGCCACAGCCTCGCAAACGGTGGTGGTTGATACCGTCGCGCCGACGCTGGCGATGGCGCAATTCACCAGTAATGACGTGATCAACAGCAGTGAAAAAGCGGTGGCGCAGACCATCAGCGGCACCTCGGATGCCAACGGCAGCCAGGTCACCGTCACGCTGAATGGCAAAACCTACACTGCGCTGGTGGCTAACGGCACATGGTCGGTCGATGTGCCGCCATCAGATATGGCGGCGCTGGAGGATGGCAGCTACACCATTACTGCGACTCTGAGCGATGCGGCGGGCAACGCGACGAACGCCACACAGAACTTCACCGTTGATGCCTCCTCGCCGTTGCTGGAGGTGGATGCGCTCGGCGTTCCGGCGGTGCTGAACAGCGTTAACGCCGTCTCCGGTGTGGTGCTGCAGGGGCAGGGCGAGCCGGGCAACAGCGTGACGATTCAGCTTGGGCCATTGAGCTGGACCGGCACGGTCGATCAGCAGGGTAACTGGAGCCACACCTTCCCGCAGCTCGATCTCACTACCCTGACCGACGGGCCGCAGGTGGTCACCATCTCCTCAACGGATGCGGCGGGCAACACCTCCAGCAACAACCTCTCCCTCAACGTTGCGCTGAACAAAGGCCTCGGCGTGGCCATCGACCAGGTGTTTAACGACGGGATCCTCAACGTTGCTGAATCACTGGTCACACAGCTGCTCACCGGTAAGGTGAGTGGCGATTATCGCGGCGCGAAAGTCTCGCTCACGGTAATCGGCACGGACTTCACCATTAACGATCTGGCGGTAGCGCCGGATGGCTCCTACAGCTTCTCACTGCCGCCTTCTCTCTGGCAGGGATTGATTACCGATACCTTGCAACTGCAAGTTAGTGTCGTTGATGCCAATGGCAATACCCGCTATGAAACGGTGGATGTCGGGCTGGCGCTGACCGACCTGCCGGTGGTTAACGATGTGGTGATCGCGGGCGATAACGTGATTAACCTCGTCGAAAGCACAGTGGCGCAGACCCTTTCCGGCACGGTGAGCAATGTCGCCAATGTCACAAGCGTGGTAGTGAACTTCGGCGGCCGGGCGATTAACGCCACCGTGGATGCGCTGGGTAACTGGAGCGCCGCGCTTCCGGCTGAACTGCTGAGCGCGCTGCCGGACGGCACGGCGACTGCCAACGTGACGGTGACCGATAAGTTTGGCAACGTCATCAAGAGCGATGCCAGCTTTAATGTCGTCAGCCATAACCTGCCGGCTATCTCTCTCGATCCGCTGTTTGGCGATGGCGTGCTGAGCATTCCTGAACTCGCCAGCGGCCTGCTGAGCGGTACGGCGACCAACCTTGCCGGGCGCGCACTGACCATCAAGATTGGCGATGCCACCGCCTTCACCACCAATGTTGATAATAGCGGGCGCTGGTCGGTGAACCTGCCGGATGCGGTGAAAGCCGCGCTGCAAGGGCTGGGCAGCGGTACGCAAACCGTCACCATTACCGCTACCGATCAGTATGGTAACCAGGCATCGCAGAGTGCGGGGCTGAAGGTCAACCTGGTAGCGCCGGTACTCAACAACGTGACGCTGTTTGGTGATGGGTTGCTGAACGTGGCCGATTCGCTGGTCAACCAGACCATTAGCGGTGTCGCCAGCAGTGCGCCGATTGGCAGCACCGTTCAGGTGGCGATTGGTGCGAAAGTCTTTAATGGTGTCGTGAATGCCGACGGCACCTTCGCTATTGCCCTGACGCCGACGGATCTTGCCGGGCTGGCGGATGGCACCTTTACGCCTTCTATTACGCTGCTCACGCCGGACGGTAACAGTTCAACCACGGCCGGTAGCCAGGTGATTATCGGCGTGAAAAATGTGCCGACGGTGGCGATCACCTCACTGTTTGGCAACGATGGTTTCCTCAGCCAGAGCGAAGCGCTGGCGGCGCAGACTATCTCCGGCACCGTTACCGGCCTGAGTTCCGGGCAGGTGACGGTGAATGTTGGCGGCACGGCGTATCAGGTGCCTGTCACCGACGGGCGCTGGTCGCTGGCACTCTCTGCCGGTGCGCTGGCTTCAATCGCCGATGGCACCCTGAGCGTGACGGCAACGGTAACCGATGCGGTGGGTAACACCGCGACCGGCAGCCAGCTGGTGAACGCGATTGTGCAGGCGGTGCCTTCGATCGGTATCAACACACTGTTTGGCAACGGGACGCTGGATCTTAACGATCTGCTCTCCAACCCGATCCTCTCCGGCACCAGCAGCAACCTGGCGGCGGGCACGCAGATCACCGTGAAGGTCGGTCTGCTCTCCTACACCACCACCGTGGGTGCCAACGGCCAGTGGCAGCTGGCGATCCCGGCGGTGTCGCTGCAAAACCTGCAGGATGGCAACAATGCGCTGCAAGTCTCTGCCAGCGCCACGGATGCGGCGGGCAATATCGCCAATGTGGTGCAGAGCGCCAGCGTGGCGATCCAGGCCCTGCCGACGGTGGCGATCACCTCGCTGTTTGGTGATGGCGCCCTGAGCCTTGCGGATATCACCACTGCGCAGGTAATTTCCGGCACCAGCCAGAATGCTGTCGGTTCGCAGCTGACGGTCACGGTTGGCGGTAAAAACTACCTCACCACCGTGGCATCGAACGGCAGCTGGAGCGTGACGGTACCGAAAGTCGATCTCAGTGCACTGGCTGACGGCACCCAGGCGGTGAGCGTCGCGGTGACCAACGCCGCCGGTAAAGTGGCGAACATTACCAGCCCGCTGGATGTCATCACCCATAATCTGCCGACGATTTCTCTCTCTTCGCTCTTCGGTAATGATGGCTATCTGAACATCAGTGAAGCGGCGAACGGTCAGGTAATCGGCGGCAAAATTGGCGGGGTGGTCAGCGGCTCGAAAGTGGTGGTGACCGTTGGCGGCACGGCAATCAACGCCACCGTCGATGCGAACGGCAACTGGACGGCGACGGTGAATAAAACCCTGTTGCAGGGGCTGAGCAGCGGCGCGGCGAAAGTGGGCATTTCGGTGACTGACCGGGTGGGCAACACCACCGCCACGGAAGCCGATGTGCAGGTGAAACTGACCCAGCCGACGCTCAGCACTAACCCAATTACCAACCTGACCAGTGTCCTCGGCAACGTCCTGCTAGGGTTGGTAGGGTCGGCAAAACTGACGATCAGCGGTGCGTCAACTAATCTCAATCAAGGGGCGATTGTTCACGTTAATTTACTCAACGCCGCCATGGCGACGGCGATTGTTGGCGCGGACGGCAAGTGGTCGACGCAGCTTGATGTCGGCCTCGATCTGGCGAAAATCCTCTCGCTCAATACGGTGGTGAACCTCTACACCGCGGATATGGCGGGTAACCTGGCCTACCTCAACGTTGGCCTTAACGGCAGCAACCCGACTACCACACCACCGGCGGGCACCAGCGCGTCGCTGATGGCAGAAGCCAACAGCTTCTCACTGCTGGCGGCGAGTGCGAGCGAAGAGTCGGACTCCACCAGCAGTGACAGCCTGAATGCGCAGCATACGGCCACGGTGGAGACGGCGCGTCAGCCAGAGACGGAGACGGCGGCTGCCGCCACGGCAAGTGACGAGAGCTACACCATTGGCGGGCTGAGTATCGATCTTGCCGATGGCACCAGTGAAAGCGGCGAAAGTGTCGAGGGGAGCAGCGGCAACGACACCATTCACCTCTCTTCGCTCGGCTTTGTGCAGATCGACGGCGGCGCGGGGACGGATACGCTAATGCTTGACGGTGCCAACCTGTTGCTGAACCTGATCGAACTGGGGAGCAAAGTCAGCAATATCGAGATAATTGATCTCGGTAAATCGGGCAGCAACAGCGTCACGCTGGATGTCAACGAAGCGCTGAGCATCACCGATAAACCGGAAGATGATCTGCTGATCAAAGGCAGCATCGGGGATGAGATCAACCTCAAGCATGGCGCCAGCGATACCTGGGCTATCAGCGGGCAGCGCGATGTGGATGGCATTCAGTTCGACGTTTATCACAACAGTTCGCAGGCCAATACCCTCAGCGATGTGCTGATCCAGCATGGCCTGCACGTCAATATGGTCTGACGTTCTGCCGCCTCAGGGATGAGGCGCATTAAGGAAGAGGTCATTACGGGCACATCAGGGGTGGATGAATGAAAAGAGCGGTAGGGTTGTTGTTATTGGTTATGCCCGTTACGAGTTTATTAGCAGCACCCGGCGAAGAGCAGGATTTTCGCTGGCAGAGGGCGCCGAGCGAACAGCGCGCGGCGCAGCTGACGATCAAAGACGCGATTTTGCGCGCCTTTGCCCGTAATCCAAAAATTGCCCAGGCGGCCGCACAGATCCGCGTGGGCAACGCCAATTTAACCGAAGCGGAGAGCGCCTGGTTCCCGCAGCTCTCTTTGCAGGGCAACCTTGGGCGCTCGCGCCGTACCGACTCGTCGGGGTCATTAAATAACAACGGTTCCGGCGGCGTCACCTTACGCCAGTTGCTCTACGATTTTGGCAAAACCGGCGGCAGCATCGATGAGCAGCACAATCTCTCTGATGCCTGGCGCTACGATCTCTACAGCACGCTCAATGAGGTAGGGATGCAGACCCTGCAAGCCTATTTGCAGGTCAAGCGCTACCAGGCGCTGGCTGACGCGGCACGCAACAATATCCACTCGCTGGAGAGCGTGCTGGAGATGGCGACGCTGCGCTCCGAAGCTGGATTAAGCTCGGCTTCCGATGGCCTGCAGGCGCAGTCGCGCATCGCCGGGATGAACGCTACGCTGGCGCAATATGAAGCGCAGATGCGATCCGCCCAGGCGGCGCTCAGCGTGCTGACCGGCGTGGTTGCCGATAACCTGCCCGACCTGCCTGAAGATCTCCTCAAACAAAATATCACCCTCGATGCGCTGCCTTATGAGCGCAACAACAGCGTGCGCAGCGCGCAGGCAAAACAGCAGGCAGCAGAGCAGCGTATTCGCCAGGCGCAGGCGCAGCACTGGCCGACGCTCTCGGTGCAGGCGGGGCGCACGCGTTACCAGAACGATCAAAGCAGTTACTGGGATGACCAGGTACAGCTGGTGGTTGATGCCCCGCTCTATCAGGGCGGGGCGGTGAGCGCCCGCGTCGATGCCGCGCAGGGCGATCGCGCCAATGCGCAGGCGGCGGTGGAGGCCAGCAAGCTGGATGTTAACCAGCGGGCGGCCACGGCGTGGGCCGATTTGACCGGCGCGCAGCTGCGCCAGCAGGCGGGCGAGGCGCAGGCCAACAGCGCCGGGCGGGCGCGCGGCGTCTACCGCGATGAGTACCGGCTGAGCAAGCGCAGCCTGAACGACCTGCTCAGTATTGAACAGGATGTCTTCCAGGCAGATACCGCGTCGATTACCGCGCGCTATGACGCCTGGGATGCCGCCGTGCGCTATGCCGCTGCGGCAGACAACCTGCTCGATATGTTGGGGGTTGAACGTAGTCGTACCGTGGGCGATGACCTGCCCGCGCTGTAAGCGCACAACACAGGAGTGGTAATGCAAGAGCCGGATACCGAAAGCTGGATTAATGTGATGGTGCGCGCGGCAGGGCGCTTTGGCCTGCCCGCCGATGCGCCCGCGGTGCGCCAACAGATGCGCTGGTTTGAAGCGCTGCCGCTTAGCGCAAAGCTGGAGCGCCTGAGTGGATTAATGGGGTTGCAGGTGCGCAGTGTGCCGCTCGCCCGCATGCGCTGGAATGGGCAAAACCTGCCGGTGATTGTGCAACTGGAGAGCGGGGAATTGCTGCTGCTTGAGTCGCTGGATGCCGACGGGCTGGCGACCTACTGGCTCGATAACGGCGGCGATCTGGTGCGCGAAGAGCCGCTGGAAACGCTGCTCACCCGCGTGAAGCCTGAGGTGGTGATGCTGGGCATCGCCGCGCGCGGGCGCGATTCGCGTATCGATGATTTTACCCGCCCGTGGGAGGCGCACTGGTTCTGGAAGCACTTTCGCCATAGCGGACGCAAGCTTACTGAGATCGCGCTCGCCTCGGTGGTGGGTAACGTGCTGGCGCTGGCAGGTATTCTTTTCTCGATGCAGGTTTATGACCGGGTGATCCCGGCACAGTCCCTGCCGACACTGTGGGTGCTGTTTTTCGGCGTCCTGCTGGCGGCAGCGCTGGAGTTCTTTATCCGCCTCGCGCGTACCCATGTCTCTGACATTATGGGCAAACATATCGACCTCAATGTCTCGTCGCTCTTTTTCGCCCGCGCGATGGCGATCAAAAACGATGCGCGGCCCAAATCGACCGGATCGTTTATCTCCCAACTGCGCGAGCTTGATCAGGTGCGCGAACTGCTTACCTCCACCACCGTCGGCGCGGCGATGGATATCCCGTTTGTTCTGCTGTTCCTCGGCATTATGGCGCTGGTCGGCGGTCCGCTGGTGATCATCCCGCTGGTTGCCATTCCGCTGATTATCATCCCAGGGCTGCTGGTGCAGTGGCCGATGGCCAAGCTGGCGAAAGCGGGGATGCGCGAAAGTGCAATTCGCAACGCGGTGCTGGTGGAGTCCATCGAAGGGGTGGAGGACATTAAAGCATTACAGGCAGAGCCCTACTTCCAGCGGCAGTGGGAGAACACTCACGCCGTGGGGGCCAATGTTGGCATGAAGCAGCGCGTGTGGGGCGCACGGCTGAGCGGCTGGGCCTCAACGGTGCAGCAGATCACCTATGCCGGGATGCTGGTGTTTGGCTGCTTTCTGGTGATCGATGGCGACATTACTACCGGGACGCTGGTGGCCTGTAGTTTGCTCTCGTCACGCACCATTGCGCCGCTGATGCAGCTCACCATGGTCTTCTCCCGCTGGCAGCATGCCAAATCGGCGATGAGCGGCCTCAACGATTTGCTGAAAAAGCCGCTCGATAAAGAGGCAGATAAGAAGATGGCGCACTGCCCGGTGCTGGCCGGCCATTTTCAGTTGCAGCAGATGCAGTACACCTATGACGAAGAGAAGGGCGATGTGGCGATCAATATTAACGAACTGGAGATCAAACCGGGCGAACGGGTGGCGATCCTCGGCAAGACCGGTGCCGGGAAATCAACGCTGTTAAAACTGCTCTCCGGCCAGGCGCAGGCCAGCAAAGGGAAAGTGATTATTGATGGCGTCGATATGGCGCATATCGATCCGACCGACGTGCGCCGTCAGGTGGGTTATCTGTCGCAGGATTCGCGCCTCTTCTTCGGTACGCTGCGCCAGAACCTGATGCTTGGGCATCCGCATGCTACCGAGGCGGAGCTTATTCAGGCGCTGCGCATCAGCGGGGCGATCAACCTTGTGCAGCAGGATGCCGCCAGCCTCGATCGGCTGATTAATGAGGGCGGACGCGGGCTTTCCGGCGGGCAGCGGCAGATGGTGCTGCTGAGCCGTTTGATTGTGCGCAATCCGCAAATTGTGCTGCTGGATGAACCAACGGCCTCAATGGATGAGCAACTGGAAGCGTGGGTGATCCGCCAGCTACAACAGTGGCTCACCGGGCGCACGCTGGTGCTGGTAACCCATCGCCCGGCGCTGCTCAACCTGGTGGATCGGATTGTGGTGATGGAGAACGGCAAAGTGGTGGCCGATGGGCCGCGCGATACGCTGCTGAAACAGGCGGCGCGCAACAGTAACGTGGCGTCCATCGTCTGAGGAGCGGGAAATGAGTCAACTCTCAATGCAGGATGAGCTGGCGCGTCAGGGGCGCTTCTACTCGTCGGTGATCTGGCTGACGCTGCTTGGCCTGGTGGTGTTTATTGCGTGGGCGACGTTTGCCATTCTTGATGAGGTAACGGTCGGCACCGGCAAAATCACCCCCTCAACTCATGCACAGGTGATTGAAAGCCTTGATGGCGGGATTGTCAGCGCGCTGATGGTGAAAGAGGGCGATATTGTGGAGCGCGGGCAGATGCTGGCGCGGCTCGATCCGACCCGTTTTCAGTCTAATTATGGCGAAGCGGCGGCGCGGGTGCGGGCACTGCGCGCCTCCAGCGAGCGTCTGCGCTCGGAGTTGACCGGCGAGCCGCTGCGTTTTAGCGCCGAGTCGATGCGTGAACCGGATCTGGTCGCCCGCGAGCGGCAGTTGTATGAGTCGCGGCGGCGCAACCTCAACGAGACGGTGGCCAATCTGCAAAAAACGCATCAGCTGGTAATGTCGGAGCTGCGCATGACGCAGCCGCTGGTGGCAAAGGGCGCAGCAAGCGATGTCGAGGTGATCCGCCTGCAACGCCAGGCGACGGAGCTGAAGGGAAAAATCGACGAGGCGCGTAACCAGTTTGCGGTGCGCGCCCGCGAAGAGCAGGTGAAAAATAATGCCGATCTCGATGCGCAGCTACAGGTGATGGCGGGCAAAGCGGATCAACTGGATCGCGCGGTGCTTAACTCCCCAGTGCGCGGGATCGTGAAAGATGTGCAGATCAATACCGTTGGCGGTGTGGTGCAGCCGGGTGGCAAGCTGATGGAGATTGTACCACTGGAGGATCAACTGCTGGTGGAGACGCGCATCAACCCGCGCGATATCGCCTATATTCGCCCCGGTTTACCGGCGACGGTGAAGGTGACGGCCTATGACTCTTCCATCTATGGCGATTTGAAAGGGACAGTAGAGGTGGTGTCGCCGGATACGTTGCAGGATGAGGTACGGCGCGATCAGTTTTACTACCGTGTTTATGTCCGCACGCAGAGCGCGGAGCTGAAGAACCGCAGCGGCAAAAGTTTCCCTATCCTGCCGGGGATGATCGCCAACGTTGAGATTAAAACCGGGCAAAAATCGGTGATGGATTATCTGATTAAACCGTTGAATAAACTTAATGAAGCGCTGCGGGAGCGGTAGGGCGGGGAGTTGATGCCCTCTCCCGGGGTGAGAGGGCAGCGCGGGCGAGCACTTAGCGGCCCGCGTTTTTCATGATGCGTGCTTTATCGAGCTGCCATTCGCGCTCTTTCACATCGGTACGTTTGTCGTGCTGTTTCTTACCTTTCGCCACGCCGATCTTCACTTTACACCAGGCGTTCTTCCAGTAGAGAGAGAGCGCAACCACGGTGTAACCTTCGCGGTTGATGCGGCCGTAGAGGGAATCGAGTTCGCGCTGGTTCAGCAGCAGTTTGCGCGTGCGCGTCGGGTCACAAACATAGTGGCTAGAGGCGACGGTCAGCGGCGTGAAGTTAGCGCCAAAGAGATAGGCTTCGCCATCTTTAAGAATCACGTAGCTATCACCAATGTTGGCTTTACCGGCACGTAAGGATTTTACTTCCCAGCCCTGCAGTGAAAGCCCGGCCTCAAACTCCTCTTCAATGAAGTATTCATGGCGGGCGCGCTTGTTCAGCGCAATGGTGGCTGAACCTGGTTTATATGCTTTTTTCTTCGTCATAGTATCGTGGAGCCATCCGGTAATCTGATATCTGAAACTGACCTCATTGCGTCCTGTGAGGCTGAACGGGTTATCTTAGCATGAGTTAGGGCAACGCGTTTTCCTTTCAACCGGGGGAGATGTTATTATTTAACGATTGTGTGAACGCGGAAAACCTTATGCCTCAGATTAGCCGTACTGCGCTGGTGCCCTATAGCGCTGAGCAGATGTATCAGTTAGTGAACGATGTGGACTCCTACCCGCAGTTTCTGCCGGGGTGTACCGGCAGCCGAATTCTCGACTCCAGCCCGACGGAGATGACGGCGGCCGTGGACGTGTCGAAAGCGGGGATCAGCAAGACCTTTACCACGCGCAACACGCTGGAAGCTAACAAAAGCATTTTGATGCACCTGGTGGATGGCCCGTTTAAGTCGCTGAGCGGCGGCTGGACCTTTTCCCCGCTTAGCTCGAATGCCTGCCGTGTGGAATTTCAGCTCAATTTCGAGTTTACCAATAAGCTGATTGAGCTGGCTTTCGGCCGCATCTTTAAAGAGCTGGCCGCGAACATGGTGCAGGCGTTTACCCATCGCGCGAAAGAGGTTTACCGTGCCGGGTAAAATCGCCGTTGAAGTGGCCTATGCATTGCCGGAGAAGCAATATCTGCTGCGGGTGAAGCTGGAGGTGGGCGCGACCGTCGAAGAGGCGATTCGCGCGTCCGGGCTGCTGGAGCTGCGCGAAGATATCGACCTAAAGGTGAACAAGGTTGGTATCTACAGCCGGACGGTGAAGCTGCACGACAACGTCAATGACGGCGATCGCGTGGAGATCTACCGCCCGCTGATTGCCGATCCGAAAGAGCTGCGTCGCCAGCGTGCTGAAAAAGCGGCGAACGAGAAAGCGGCAAACAAGTCATAGCTGCTTAGCCTGGCGCGACATACAAAAAAGGTGCTCACTGAGCACCTTTTTCTTTTACAGGCGGTTAAACCAGCTGGTGTTTAACCGCGTTTTTCAAACTTAGCGCTGGTTGGTCAGTGCCGGTTTGTTGTCGATATTGGTTAACACGCCGTTGCTGTTGAAGGTCAGAGTCAGCGTCTGCTGAGTCACATCTTCATGGCCTGGCTGCTGACGGAAGATATAGAACCAGGTATTGGTGCCAAACGGATCGCTCATCATCGGGGTTCCCAGTGCATACGCAACCTGCTGTTGCGTCATACCCACACGGATTTTGGCAACGTCGGTGGGCGTCAGGTAGTTCCCCTGGTTGATATCCGGACGGTAAACCACGCGTTCCAGAGTGGAGCAACCAGCGGTCAACATCAGAAGAACCGCTGCGGCAGCAGTCAGCATTTTACAGCGCATAGTGATTTGATTCCTTTTCGGGCCCGAACAGTACGTGGCTCATATGTAATATGCCGATAATAATAGACCTTTCGCCAGTTTAAAACCTTTGTGGCCGGGTCTGTTGTCGTTTTGTCGAGAAGTCAGACCGTCATATTACCGAAAAGTTTACGCTGCCAGCAGCTCTTTGGCATTCGCCAGCGCGTTACGCGTCACTTCGCTGCCGCCCAGCAGACGAGCCAGCTCCTGCAGACGCGCACGTTTATCCAGCGGCTGCATATGGGTTTCTGTCATGGCGCCATCGGTCTCTTTGCTGACATAGAAGTGGTGATGCCCGCAACCGGCCACCTGCGGCAGGTGCGTCACGCACATAACCTGCGTTGATTCGCCCAGCTGGCGCAGCATCTTACCGACAACGGCGGCAGTCGGGCCGCTGATACCCACGTCTACTTCATCGAAGATCAGCGCCGGGGTTTCCATCTTACGGGCGGTAATCACCTGAATCGCCAGCGCAATACGCGACAGCTCACCGCCGGATGCGACTTTGGCAATCGCCTGCAGCGGCTGTCCTGGGTTGGTGGTGACACGAAACTCAATGCGATCCGCGCCGTCTGCCGTCAGGCTATGGTCATTGAACGCCACATCGATCTCAAACACGCCGTGCGGCATGGAGAGTAAGTGCATACTTTCGGTGATCAGCTGGCTGAGCTCCTGCGCATACTTGACGCGCTGCGCATGCAGCTGCTGCGCGCTCTCCAGCGCCAGCTGGTGATGATGGCTAACGGCCAGCGCCAGCGTCTCCTGCGAATCCGCCTGATCTTCAAGCAGCTGCTGCTCATCCAGCAGAGACTGGTGGAACTGCGGCAGCTCTTCCGGCGCGATATGGTGCTTGCGCGCCAGCGAGATCTGTCGGGAGATACGCTGCTCCAGTTCGTAAAGGCGATTAGGATCGAGATCTAAACGGTCGCAGTAGTGGCGCAGCTCGTCGCTGGCTTCACTGATCTGGATTGCCGCCTCTTCCAGCATCTCCAGCACGCTGGAGAGACGTGTATCCATCCCGGTCAGCTCTGTAAGCAGCTGGCGGGCGCTGTAGAGCTGGCTCTGCAGGTTAACGTCTTCTCCATCCGCAAGCACGTTCAGCGCATGCTGGCTGGTGGAGAGCAGCTGTCCGCTATTAGCGAGACGCTTGTACTCTTCATCGATCTGTTCAAATTCGCCCGGCTGCGGGCTGAACTCGTTAAGCTCTTTCAGCTGATAGTGCAGCAGCTCGGCGCGCGCGGCGCGCTCCTGGCTCTGCTGCTGGTGCTGTGCCAGCTCACGACAGCTTTGATGCCAGGCGCGGTAGCGCTCAGCCATTTGCTGAGTGAGCACATACTCACCGGCATAGCCATCGAGCAGGGTTTTTTGGTGTTCGGATTTAATCAGCAACTGATGCGCATGCTGACCGTGGATCTGGATAAGCAGCTGACCCAGTTCGCGCAACTGGGAAAGGGGAACGGCAGTGCCGTTGATAAAGCCGCGGGAGCGGCCATCGCTACTGATGACGCGGCGAAGTAAACACTCACGTCCATCTTCAAGCTGATTCTCTTCGAGCCAGCGCTGCGCGGCAGGGGTATCTTTCAGGGCAAAGCGAGCGCAGAGATCGGCGCGCTGTGCGCCGGCGCGTACCATGTCAGCTTCAGCGCGACCGCCAAGGCAGAGCCCGAGCGCATCAATCGCGATGGATTTACCTGCGCCGGTTTCGCCGGTAATAGCCGTCATCCCGCTATTAAAATCGATCTCAAGCTCACGAACGATAGCAAAATTACTGATGGTGAGTTGTGCCAACATGGTTGCTTTCCTGTATGAAAAACCATAACTGTGTTTTCGTACAGTATAAACTGGAATTATATACAGTAAAGCCCCGCAGCCGCTTTTCAGAACAATTTTTTCGACCAGCCAAGCTTGGAGCTTAACGTGTTGAAATAGCTGTAATCTTTCGGGTGAATCAGATTCAGATGATAGTCACAGCGGCGGATGAGCACATCTTCACCTTCCTGAATCGGTAGCGCGATCTGGCTGTCACAGCTCACTTCAAGGTCGCTACGGCGATGGGAAAAACGCAGGCGAATGGTGCTACTGCTGTTAATCACCAGTGGGCGCGCAGAGAGGGTATGCGGAAACATCGGCACCAGCGTAATAGCGTCCAGCGAAGGAGTGAGGATCGGGCCGCCCGCAGAGAGCGAGTAGGCCGTGGAGCCAGTTGGCGTGGAGATAATCAGGCCATCCGAGCGCTGGGAGAAGGCAAAGACTTCATCTATATAGACTTCAAACTCAATCATGTGCGCCACTTTGCCAGGGTGCAGCACCACTTCATTAATGGCAGTGCTGATGCGCTTCTGGCAATCCTGCTGGCACACCTGTACTTCCAGCAAAAACCGTTTCTCAGCGATGTAGTGCCCCTCAAGCACATCGGCCAGCTGTTGCTGCGCATTATCGGGGTCAAGATCGGTCAGAAAGCCCAGATTGCCGCGGTTAATACCAATCACTTTGATGTCGTAACGCGCCAGCGTGCGCGCCGCGCCAAGCATATTGCCATCGCCGCCGACCACCACCGCCAGATCAGCCTGCTGCCCAATGTCCGCCAGCGTACCGGTTCTCACATTCGAGAGTTTCAGCTCATGGGCAATGCGCTGTTCAACCATCACGTCATAGCCTTTGGCATGCAGCCAGCGGTAGAGCATTTCATGTGTGGTGAGCGCGGTAGGGTGGCGCGGGTGCCCGACAATACCAATACACTTGAAATGTTGGGTCATTTTCTGCGGGTCCTTGTGGCGAATGAATGATGACAATCTGACTTGTTCCCTTGAATCCAGGAAACGGATCCCCATAATAATGCAGGTTAGCGAGATGATTGCAAAAAAACGCGGAGAAATTCATGAGTAGTGAAGAACAGAAAACGCCTGACGGGCAGTCCCCGGAAGAAATTATCAAGGAACAGCACGACGACGTTGAGGCGGTAGTTGAGCCTGACGAAGCGGCTGAGCAGGTGGATCCGCGCGATGAGAAAATTGCGAATCTGGAAGCGCAGTTAGCAGCAGCGGAAACCCGCGAGCGCGAGACGGTGCTGCGTATCAAAGCGGAGATGGAAAACCTGCGTCGCCGTACCGAACTGGATATCGAGAAAGCGCACAAATTTGCGCTGGAGAAGTTCATCAATGAACTCCTGCCGGTCATCGATAGTCTGGATCGCGCGCTGGAAGTGGCTGACAAAGAGAACGCCGAGATGGCGCCGATGGTCGAAGGTATCGAACTGACCCTGAAAAACATGCTGGATGTGGTGAAGAAATTTGGTGTTGAGGTGATTGCCGACACCAACGTTCCGCTGGATCCAAATGTGCATCAGGCGATTGCGATGGTCGAGTCGGAAGAGGTCAGCGCCGGCAACGTGCTGGGTGTGATGCAGAAAGGGTTCACCCTGAATGGTCGCACTATTCGCGCCGCGATGGTTACCGTCGCCAAAGCGACAGCGTAAAACGAAAACCCTCTCATGATGAGAGGGTTTTTTTTACTCTGTAACGCTCTCCCGCAGCGCTTTAACCGGGATCACTTTTACCTGCTTAATCATGTTCTCCTGCACATCGAGAATATCGATATCATACTGCTCAATGCGCACCCGCGTTCCTGCTGCCGGGATCTCTTCTAACTCTTCAAGCACCATGCCGTTAATGGTCCGCGCTTCATCTTCCGGTAGTCGCCAGTTAAAGGCTTTGTTCAGCTCGCGCACGCTGGCGCTGCCGTCAATAATCACCGAACCGTCATTCTGCGGCGTCGCTTCATCCGCCAGCGCAGGCGACATAGACGTGGTGAAATCCCCGACAATCTCTTCAAGAATATCTTCGACCGTCACCAGCCCCTGAATGTCGCCATACTCATCCACTACCAGGCCGACTTTCTTCTTATTACGCTGAAACTTCACCAGCTGAACGCTGAGCGGCGTCCCTTCCGGCACATAGTAAATTTCATCGGCGGCGCGCAGCATCACCTCTTTGGTAAACTCCTTTTTCTCGGTCATCAGGCGATAGGCTTCACGCACGCGTAGCATGCTGATGGTGTCATCCAGCGAGTCGCGATAGAGCACAATGCGGCCGTGCGGCGAGTGTGTCAGCTGCCGCACAATCGATTTCCAGTCATCATTGATATCGATACCGACGATCTCATTGCGCGGCACCATGATGTCATCAACGTTGACCTTCTCCAGATCGAGAATCGACAGCAGCATATCCTGATTGCGGCGGGAAATTTTCGAGCGCGACTCGTGAACGATGGTGCGCAGCTCCTCTTTGCTGAGCGCGCCGCTGACCACCACATCGGCTTTAATGCCGATCATACGCATCAAAATGCGCGTCACGCCGTTCAGCAGCCACACCAGCGGCAGCATGATAATTTGCAGCGGGCCGAGCAGCAGGCTGCTGGGAAAGGCGACCTTTTCCGGATAAAGGGCAGCGATGGTTTTGGGCAGCACTTCAGAAAAGACCAGCACCACGAAGGTCAGCACACCGGTAGCGATGGCAACCCCGGCGTTGCCGTACAGGCGCATACCAACAATGGTCGCCAGCGACGAGGCGAGAATGTTGACCAGGTTGTTGCCGATCAGCACCAGGCTAATCAGGCGATCGGGCTTACGCAGCAGCTTTTCGACGCGTTTGGCCGCACGGTTGCCCTGCTTGGCCATATGGCGCAGGCGATAGCGGTTGAGGGTCATCATGCCGGTTTCTGAACCGGAGAAATAGGCTGAAACCACGACCATGATGATAAGCGTAATAATCAGCGTCGTGGTGGAGATGTGTTCCAGGGGGAACTCCTTTGCTTTAACTTACGAAATGTTGCAGGACGCGGCTGCCGAAATAGGCGAGCGTTAAAATACCGGCTCCTGCGACGTTGAACCAGACGACGCGGCGACCGCGCCAGCCTTCATGATAGTGGCCCCACAGCAGGACAATATAGACAAACCAGGCGATGATCGAGAGCACCGCTTTGTCGATATTTTCCATGCTGAACAGGTTTTGCATGTAGAACAGGCCGGTGCAGAGCGTTAGCGTCAGCAGCACCACACCGACCTGGGTGATATGAAACATCTTGCGTTCAATCACCAGCAGCGGCGGCATTTCATTGCTGAAAGCCAGCTTTTTATTCTTCAGCTGATAATCGATCCACGCCAGCTGGAGCGCATACATGGCCGCGATAATTAAGGTCGCGTAGGCGAACAGCGACAGACCGATATGCACCATCATGCCGGGCGTGGTTTCCAGATGCGTGATGAACTCATTCGGCATGAAAATGGCGAAAGCGAGATTGATTAACGCGAACGTATAAACAATCGGCAGCAGCAGCCAGCCGCGGTTTTTCGAGGCGACAATGGTCATCACCGTACAGATCATCAGGCTGACCAGGGAACCGACGTTCAGCAGGCTGAGATTTTGACCGCCATCGTCAGGGAAGATGCGCTCTTTCAGCGCGAAGCCGTGGAATATAAGCGCAAGCACCGCTGAAAAGATGGCCATTTTGCGCCAGCCGCTGTTTTTTTGTAACAGGCTGGGAACAATCAGCGCGATGCTGGTTGAGTAGGCAACAAGAGCGATCAGGGCAAAAACGGGCATAGGCGTGTCGACAGTTGACTAAGAGAGAAAGAGAAGCAGTATAACGTTACGTGACCCAGCCTCCAACAGTTCCATCACATACAGCCGCGATGTCTTCATGCTATACTGCGGCGAATTTCTGTTATGCGTCGCGCTGGCGGCCAATCGTATCACCTCAGGCGAGAGACAATGTTTGATAATTTAACCGATCGTTTGTCGCGCTCACTGCGCAATATCAGTGGCCGTGGACGCCTCACTGAAGACAACATCAAAGAGACCCTGCGCGAAGTGCGCATGGCGCTGCTGGAAGCTGACGTTGCGCTACCGGTAGTGCGTGACTTTATCAACCGCGTGAAAGAGAAAGCGGTAGGACACGAAGTCAACAAGAGTCTGACCCCGGGCCAGGAGTTCGTCAAAATTGTGCGCAACGAACTGGTTGCCGCGATGGGCGAAGAGAACCAGAGCCTCAACCTGGCGGCGCAGCCACCGGCAGTAGTGCTGATGGCGGGCCTGCAGGGTGCGGGTAAAACCACCAGCGTTGGTAAGCTCGGTAAGTTCCTGCGCGAGAAGCACAAGAAGAAAGTGATGGTCGTCTCCGCGGACGTTTACCGCCCGGCGGCGATCAAACAGCTGGAGACGCTGGCGCAGCAGGTCGAGGTCGATTTCTTCCCCTCTGACGTCGCGCAAAAGCCGGTCGACATCGTTAACGCGGCGCTGAAAGAGGCGAAGCTGAAGTTTTATGACGTGCTGCTGGTGGATACCGCCGGTCGTCTGCACGTTGATGAAGCGATGATGGAGGAGATCAAACAGGTTCACGCGGCGATTAAGCCCGTTGAGACGCTGTTTGTTGTCGACGCCATGACCGGTCAGGATGCCGCCAACACGGCAAAAGCCTTTAATGAAGCGCTGCCGCTGACCGGTGTCGTGCTGACCAAAGTGGACGGTGATGCCCGCGGCGGTGCGGCGCTCTCTATCCGTCATATCACCGGTAAGCCGATCAAATTCCTCGGCGTCGGTGAGAAAACCGAAGCGCTGGAGCCGTTCCACCCGGATCGTATCGCGTCGCGTATTCTCGGTATGGGCGACGTGCTGTCGCTGATCGAAGATATCGAAAGCAAAGTTGACCGTGCGCAGGCTGAGAAGCTGGCGAACAAGCTGAAAAAAGGCGACGGCTTCGATCTGACCGACTTCCTTGAGCAGCTGCGCCAGATGAAAAACATGGGCGGTATGGCGAGCCTGATGGGCAAGCTGCCGGGCATGGGCCAGATCCCTGATAACGTAAAAGCGCAGATGGATGACAAAGTGCTGGTGCGTATGGAAGCGATCATCAACTCGATGACCTTCAAAGAGCGCGCCAACCCGGACATCATCAAAGGCTCGCGCAAACGCCGCATCGCTGCAGGCTGCGGTATGCAGGTGCAGGATGTAAACCGTCTGCTCAAACAGTTCGACGACATGCAACGCATGATGAAGAAGATGAAGAAAGGCGGGATGGCGAAGATGATGCGCGGGATGAAAGGGATGATGCCGCCTGGTTTCCCTGGCCGCTGATTCCGGCCTGGCTTATTTGTCATTTTGATACCGGGGTGTGCTCGAAATGCTCACGTACTACGTGTACGCTCCGCTTTCTGCGCGCACGCCGGCACCAAACTGACGGCAACGCCGACGGCCTCGACTCTCACTGAACCGCACGTTCCGATTGCTTTTTAGCAAAAAATGAGTAAAATTTTCGGGCTTTTAATATGACACCAGGCTCCGTTCCTCGATGGGGCCGGGTGTTTTATTCACACAAGAGGATGTTATGGTAACTATTCGTTTAGCTCGTCACGGCGCTAAAAAGCGTCCGTTCTACCAGGTTGTTGTTACTGACAGCCGTAATGCACGCAACGGTCGCTTCATTGAGCGCGTTGGTTTCTTCAACCCGATCGCGTCTGATAAAGAAGAAGGCACCCGCCTGGATCTGGATCGTATCGCACATTGGGTTGGCCAGGGCGCTACCGTTTCCGATCGCGTTTCCGCGCTGATCAAAGAAGCAAAGAAAGCAGCTTAATCTGTCACGGTGGTCATGATGAGCAAGCAACAAACCGCATCGGCCCCTGCTGAGCCAATTATTGTTGGCAAACTGGGATCTTCTTACGGAATTCGTGGTTGGCTCAGAGTGTTTTCCTCCACCGAAGACGCCGAAAGCATTTTTGACTATCAGCCCTGGTTTATCCAGAAGGCGGGTCAGTGGCAGAGCATCGAGCTGGAAAGCTGGCGCTACCACAATCAGGATATCGTCATCAAGCTGAAAGGCGTTGACGATCGCGATGCCGCGAATCTTCTGACGAATTGCGAAATTCTCGTTGATTCCGCGCAGTTGCCGCAACTGGAAGAGGGTGACTACTACTGGAAAGACCTTATGGGTTGCCAGGTAGTGACTACTGAAGGTTACAGCCTCGGTAAAGTCATCGATATGATGGAAACCGGGTCGAATGACGTTCTCGTCATCAAGGCAAACCTGAAAGATGCATTTGGTATCAAGGAGCGGTTGGTTCCGTTCCTCGATGGGCAGGTTATCAAGAAAGTCGATCTCGCTACTCAAACCATTGAAGTAGATTGGGATCCTGGTTTTTAAACCTCCGGATATACGGTAAAAGACGGCGCTATGTGGATTGGCATAATTAGCCTGTTTCCTGAAATGTTCCGCGCGATTACCGACTACGGGGTAACTGGCCGGGCAGTAAAAAAAGGCCTGCTGAGCATTGAGAGCTGGAGTCCACGTGACTTCGCTCATGACCGGCACCGTACCGTGGACGAACGTCCTTACGGCGGCGGACCGGGAATGCTAATGATGGTGAACCCTTTACGGGACGCCATTCACGCAGCGAAAGCCGCGGCGGGCGAAGGCGCGAAGGTGATTTATCTTTCGCCTCAGGGACGCAAGCTTGATCAAGCGGGCGTGAGCGAACTGGCTACCAATCAGAAACTGATTCTGGTGTGCGGTCGCTACGAAGGGATAGATGAGCGGGTAATCCAGACCGAGATTGATGAAGAGTGGTCTATTGGTGATTACGTGCTCAGCGGCGGTGAGCTGCCAGCAATGACGCTGATTGACTCGGTTTCCCGGTTTATTCCGGGGGTACTGGGCCACGAAGCTTCAGCAACGGAAGACTCCTTTGCTGATGGATTGCTGGACTGCCCGCACTATACTCGTCCTGAAGTGTTAGAAGGGATGGAAGTACCGGCGGTTTTACTGTCGGGAAATCATGCCGAGATACGTCGCTGGCGTCTGAAGCAGTCGCTGGGCCGAACCTGGCTTAGAAGACCTGAACTTCTGGAAAACCTGGCTCTGACTGAAGAGCAAGCAAGGTTGCTGGCGGAGTTCAAAAGCGAACACGCACAACAGCAGCAACAGAAACATGATGGGATGGCTTAAGCCCTCCAAATATCAGTTTACCCAGGATAAGAGATTAAATTATGAGCAACATCATTAAGCAAATTGAACAAGAGCAGATGAAGCAGGACGTACCTTCCTTCCGTCCGGGTGACACCGTGGAAGTGAAAGTATGGGTTGTTGAAGGTTCCAAAAAACGTCTGCAGGCATTCGAGGGCGTGGTTATCGCTATTCGTAACCGCGGTCTGCACTCTGCATTCACTGTTCGCAAAATCTCCAACGGCGAAGGCGTTGAGCGTGTCTTCCAGACTCACTCTCCGGTAGTTGACAGCATTGCTGTTAAACGTCGTGGTGCTGTACGTAAAGCTAAACTGTACTACCTGCGTGAGCGCACCGGTAAGTCTGCTCGTATTAAAGAGCGTCTTAACTAAGATAGCGCACGCGCTACATCCAAAGCGTGTTATAGAACAAGGGGTTAGCGTAATGCTAACCCCTTTTTTATTGTCTGTGGCGGCAGAGTGGCGGCAGAAAAACGGGCGATCTACAGGCATAAAAAAAGCCTGCGGATGCAGGCTTAATGAGGTGGCGACGTTAGCGCAGGCTGGCAGGCGAAGCGGTGGGCGCTGCCACAGGCCGGACAATATAACGTGCCAGCGATTCATGGGTGACAAATGTACATCCGCACTCGACGTTCTGGCACTGGTGATAACGCTCTTTGGTTTCGGTACTGAGGTAGCGGCTGGAGCGCGCATGCGCGGCCTGCTGGCATACCGGACAATGCATCATAATGGGGTCTCCTTCGTGTTTATGCTAGCTATGATAGCCTCCAATCTTGCAAATACAAGTTAATTAATGCATTTGTGATTTTTATTTTGCATCATACTCAACATTATTAATGCGAACCTCCAGTTCCACACTGCTGACAAAACCCTGCGTGTTCATGGGATGGGTCACTTTTTTGACGACCCACATTCTGGCGTTAATCACATTTTTGAACCCAGTCACTATCACCGGCGTTTCGGGACGCAGGTCTGCTCTGCCCTGCGCAAGGGTAATTGAAAATTTCGCCGCGTTGCGCTGGATCTCGCTCCATTGGGCTTCAGCTGCCAGCTTCGCCTCCTCTTTATTCGCGAACGTGGTGGAGAGAATCAGAACGTTATCTTTTGAGCCTGCCGTGTAGTCTGTCGGCTCGCTTTTCCCATTTGAGGCTGCCTGGCTACTGACCGCCTGCGGATGGGAAATGGGCGTGGGCTTCTGTTGCGATGATTTTCTCTGCAGCTGAACTGTATTCTGGTTTTTTGGCGTGGCGGTATCTTGCCAATGTGCCGTAACGCCAGAGTAGTTGATGCGATCGGCGATCGAGAAATCATGGCTGTCGCCATCGCTACGGGCTATCGTGGCGGAGGGCATTGTTTCGCCGCCTACTACGCACATGCCCGGGACGATGAAAAACAGTTTCCCCGATTTGACGGCGATCTCGGCACCGTTACGCCGCGCCAGGCGCGTCAGAAAGTTTGCGTCGGACTCATTCGACTGATCGATATGCGCAATCTTAATCTGCGCCAGCGAGGGTGGCAGACTGGTGTCCAGCTTATTACGTTTAGCAATCTCCTCAACGATGGCGCCGAGCGTCGTATCATGCCAGGAGCTATCCTGGGGGCTGTTCAGGCTGCCGCGAAAATCTGCGCTTTTAGCGGTGACGCTAACCTGATCCGGTGTGCCTTTGTGGCTGACCTGGTCGACAATAAAGGTGCCCATTTCAGTCAGCGCAGCACCCTGCCAGCCGATGGCCAGCGTGATGACATTGCTCCGCTCGGGCATCTCGATTTGCCCGTCAGCATCATCAAGTGTCAGCGTAAGCGTATCCGCTTCGAACCCCCGGTTATCCGTCACCGTCAGGGCAATTAATCGGGACTGAATATTGCCCGTAATATCCTTCTCCCCGAGCTTTAATGAAAATGCCGGCGTTTTTACCCGTGCTAAGCCGTTTGTGAATGCGTTAAGCATCAGAACCTCTCCAGCATGTTGGTCGCCAGCTGCTTACCCTGGTCATAAATATCGCCAAACATCACTTTCAGCGACTCATCGACGCGAGTCAGCTTCAAGGTGAAGTTGATTTTGCGTGGCGATCCGTCCGGGTAAAAAAGGGTGCCGGTTTCGCTAACGTTATTAACGACATACATGCCGTAAATCATGCCTGTGCCATCAATCAGCGGCCAGGCCTTGCCCTGTTCCGCCATCAGACGTACCGCCGAGAGCGACAGCGTGCCGCCAGTGAGCTCCGGGAAGAGTTCACCAGTAATATCAATAGTCTCGCTCCCGGGGCCGGTGAATTGATAGGCATCGCGCTTACCGACCCGCGCGTTGCTGGCCCAGCTAAAGTTGCTCTCCCTTTTCATGCTCTGGTAAGGGAGGGTCTGGCGCATAAAAACAAAAAGCCCAAGTGCCAGCATCATGAGGCAAATCCTCCTGCCGCGCTGAATTGTGAAAGGGAGTTAGTGCGTTTCTCCTGCTCGTGCTGTGCCAGCAGATCTCTTAACTGGCGCGTGCCATCGCCGCCGGGTGACATATCTCCCTGCAGAGTGATGTTGTATTCGCTCTTGCTTTGATCGACATAGGAGCCACCAGCCGCAGGGCGCGCTACCTGATAATTGTCTAAGCGTGGAGGTTGCACCATGCCGAACGCTGCACCGCCAGTGGTCGGTTGGGTTTGCTTATCCGGGCTGGCATCAGCCGACTGTTTGTTAATAACGCCAAGCTTATCCAGCAACCATGCCACCCCCTCGTTCAGCAGCTTTAGCGATTTAAGGGGCCACGTCAGTGCCATAACCAGTACCTGGCCGAACATTTTTCCAGCGTTACCGCAGTTCTCCAGGGTTTGCTGGCTGGATTTGACGGGGGTGAGCAGATCGCCGAACCACCCGGCAATATTACTGATTGCTTTACCTATGCCGTCGAAAAGCGGCTGGAACGGCGCAAACAACTCGGCAATCGGGGCAAACGCCGTTTTGATACCTTCAATAACGCCGCCAAAGAAGGCGCTAACCGGCTCCCAGTATTTGTAAATCGCAAACACAACGGCGGCGACAACCGCGATAATCGGCAGGGTGAGTGAGCCAAATAGTGCAGCTATCCCGCCGAAAATAGTGGTAAATACGCTGCCGAGCGTCG
Source organism: Kosakonia sp. 1610 (assembly GCF_050435845.1). NCBI lineage: Bacteria > Pseudomonadati > Pseudomonadota > Gammaproteobacteria > Enterobacterales > Enterobacteriaceae > Kosakonia > Kosakonia sp. 1610. The sequence continues at coordinate 189,767 of NZ_JBNDKZ010000007.1, forward strand.
TCGCGATGGTGATTAGCGTACTGATGCCGGTGAACACCGGAGCGATAACGCCCGCCACGGTGCCGACAGCGCCTGCAATGCCCACCACGACCGTGGCGATAAGCCCGAAGCTCTGCACCAGTCCCTGGTTATTTTGCACCCACTCCTGCAGCTTCCCGACATAGCGGGTCGCCGTCTGCACCAGCGAGCGCAGAGATGACTCCTGGGTGCTGAAAATATCAACGCTCAGGGACTGATAAGCCGCCTGCAGCGCCTCAAGATCGGTACCCAGGTTGCCGACACTGCTCTGCATCGCCGCGGCGGGGCCGGCAGCGCTATTCTGCAGTGCTGCGACCGCCGTTCCCGGAGCTCCGGTACTGTTTTGCAGGGTAGCAACGGCTGTTCCCGAGCCATTTTGCAGCGTAGCGACCGCTGTTCCTGAAGCGGGGGTACTGTTCTGTGCACCGGGCTCTGCGTTATCGGAGGCCGCAGCCGGCGCAAGCGGGCTGTTTTTCAGCGACGCTTCATAGCCCGGCTGCATGATTTTTTTGCCGAGCTCGAACCCGGTTGTGGCAATCGACTTGCTTTTCTCGCCAATGGTCGAAATCTTTTCGCCTGCGCCCAGAATACGCTGCTGCACGGCCTGGATTTTTGCCGCACGCAGCTGGCGCTTCTGATGCTGCTCCTGTTTGAGCGCCTGGCGCTGGGTGATCAACTGTGCCGACTCATCGCTGATACGGCTATTGAGCTGGAGTCGCGCGGATAACGGCGTTCTTGCCTCAATACCGGCCGTCTTCAGGGATGTCTTATTAGCTTTGATCGTTCTGCGCAGGGTAAGACGTTCCTTTTTGAGCGCTTTCTCCGACTTAGGTTTTCCGCTCCAGGGATCGATAATCGCTGGCGCTGCTGTGCCGTTGGCGGCATTTTGCCTGTTCTGTTTGATGTCGCTCAGCTGCGCATTGACGGAGGCAAGGGCTTTTTCCGCGCGCATGATGTCGTCGACCTGCGCAAGCTGGGTGTACAAGCCGCGCAGGTTTTTCTCCGTTCCTTTCACGCTGTCAGACAGAGAGAGACTCTCTGTCTGCAACGATTGAAACGGGCGCGTCGCCTGATCAACAGCCGTGAGCAATTCCTCTAATTTTGCGCTGTTACTCATATCTGTTTCCGCTTCGCTGTAGCGCTTTCTCGCGCCAGGTGATGAGTTCTGTCAGGCTCAGGGGGTAGAGTTCTGACGGCGGCCAGTGAAAGATCACCGCGATATCCGCCATCAGATCGTCAACCGACAGAGAGGCCGGAAAAGTTACTGTGCCGAAGCCGGTGACAAAAAACCGACCACCTTGCCCGCCAGCGCAACTATATCGACCAGGTCGAGAGCGCCTACTTCCTGCTCCGTCAGCGACGGGGAGGTGATGCGCGGCAGCACTTTGATCAGTGCGTCGACATCGGCGTTCGCCACCGACGCCAGGCTCAATCCGCGCAGCGTACCGGCGTTGGGTTTCATCAGCGTCACGCTGTTAATCAGCTGCTCACCGCGCTTAATCGGCGTTTCCAGGGTAATCACGTTGTCAGTTTCGTTGCTCATGGCATCCTCACTCTCTTCTTCGCGGGAAAAGGTACCCGGCCAGCAGGCTGACCGGGCGGTTGTTACAGGCCGATGTTACGGCGGTGCTGCTCAAGGCGATCGACGCCGTTCACTTTCTCCACCATGTTGACGGTGTCGATTTCCACCAGCTCCTTGCCATCCATCGTCAGCTTGAAGTAGCTGCAGACCACGGAGATTTTGGACTCGGTATCTTCGCCCGGCTTGTTCTCACCGGTGTCGATCTCTTTCTGACGACCACGCATCACCACTTCAACGGCAACCGTCTCGCCGGTGTCGTCGCGCTGGTAGGAACCGGCAAAGCGAATCGGAACCGCATCTGCGGTGGTGGCACCATAGAGTTCCCAGATGGCAGCATCCGGGAAGCCGCCCAGCGACCACTCCATCGACAGGGCTTCGTCATCGAGACCCATATCAATCGGTGCCACGCCGTTCATGCCTGCGCCACGGTAGTTCTCCAGCTTGCGGGTCAGCTTCGGCAGCGTGATGGATTTGGCGATCCCCTGATAGCTAAAGCCATTGAGGAACACGTTCATATATTTAAGTTTTCGCGGCATTGCCATCTATCTGTTCCTTACTTGCTGTTAACTGAGGAGACCAGGTTCGCCAGATACTTATCCGTGATGCGCTGGCGCAGGGTCAGGTTTTCCAGAGGCGGCACCGGCGTATAGTCGTAATTGATATAGAGCTTGCCCGCCTTCAGCGATACGGCGTCGTTAGCCTCTTCATCGAACCAGCAGGTGGCATCGATGATGTAGCCGTTGCTTTTCAGTTCGCGGAATTTAGCATTGATGCCGTCGATGATGTCGCGAATCAGCGATGCGGTGATCGGTTTGTCCACCGCCCACATATGCGCATCAGCCATGGTGTCGGCAATCACCTGCGCGGTACGGGTGTAGTTTTCAAACAGGAACAGCGGATCGTCGGAGCAGGTGCGGTTGCCCCAGAAACGGAAGCCATCTTTGCGAATCAGCGTGGTGACGCCCGCTTCGTTCAGCAGATCGGCATCGGTGCCCGACTCCTGCAGATCCCAGAACACCGGGGTGCTGATGCCGGTAACGCCATTGACGCCGACATTGGAGAGGGTTTTATGCCAGCCGGCGGACTGGTCGATCGCCGCACGCAGACCCAGCGCGCGAGCCGTCGAGTAAGCGACAGAAGAGCTGTTGCTGGCGGTATCCCAGGCGAGGAAATCTGGCCAGATGACCATCAGTTCGCGCTGGCTGAAGTTCTCGCGATACTTGATCGCTTCAGAAATGGTTTTGCAGCCCCAGGCGCTGACATAACCGAAGGCGCGCAGCTTCTGGCAGATCGGTGCCAGCGCGGTAGCGACTTCGAGGCTATCAAGACCCGGTACGCCGAGAATGCGCGGTTTCACACCGGTCACCGCTTCGGCGGTCAGCAGCGCTTTCAGGCCGGTATATTTACCATTTTCGTCGGTGGTGCCGATGATGTTGGAGAGGGTCTGCGCCTTGGCATCCTCACCGCTGCCTTCGGCAACGCGAACAACAATAATCACCGGTTTCGCCTGGTCAGCAATCGCCTGCAGCGAAGCCGCCAGCGTGCCTTGTTTGCCCGCTTTGGCAATCGCGCTCTGCACGTTGGTGATCAGAACCGGTTCATTGAGGGGGAACATCCCCGCGTCTGCATCGCTGGCGGTACAAACCATGCCGACAATGGCCGTTGAGACTGTGGAAATGACGCGCGTGCCATCGTTGATTTCGACGACCTGAACGCCATGATGATAATCACTCATCCGTTTAACTCCGTGGTGTTGGGGTGAGTGCTATTTTCGAGTGTGGCGTCGCGGCGCGCTATTTGTCCGGGTTGGAGAGAGGCTGATACAACAGCGGGAATTAAAAAAACGGGCCGCAGCCCGTTTGATTTACGCTGGCTTTGCCGGCCAGTCCTGATTCTCTTGCGTCACTTTGCTCAGGTCATAGCGATATTTTTGCCATGCGACAAGCCTGAGCTTATCAGCATCATCAATGTAACCGCCGTCCAGTGCATCTTTCATTGGGGCGATACTCTGGCTGGCCTCTGCCAATAAGCGGTTTTTGTTTGCAGAAAAGATGGCAGCTTTTTGCTCCGCCGTCAGGGGAGGCGTATCTGCCCAGGCTGGCAGCCCGTCCGTGCCTGCGACCCGCTGCTTGCCCGTAGGTTCTTTTGAGAAGAGGATAAAAGCCTCATCTTCCACGCCTGTCGCATCGTCAGGCAACGTTCCGCACTGCTTATAACGCTCGCTATCCGCAGCCAGATAAAATGCGTTAGTCGTTGGGCTATATAAATAATTCATATCAAAATCCTATGGCCAGCCATGTTGAATGAATGTTTGATGTTGGTGATGTGACACCGCTGAGCACTTTTGCAGCGCCCACAGTGAAAGTGGATAAGCTTGCCGGATGGGCCTGCACAATTTCGGCGCTGGATGTATCGTTTGGGTCGGATGAAATCAGTGCCGTACAAAATTTACTGGGGAACGCCAGCGGTAAATTTACTTTTTGCCCATCAGAGATGACCGTTTTTCCCCACTGCAGCATCAAACCTCCCGGCAATTTTTGATAGCCCAAATCGTTCAGGTAGGCGGTGAAACTACTCATATCCGGAATCTGTCCCGAAGCCGTGCCTACATCTTTAGTTGCGGCAGTTTGTAGCTCTAAATTTGAACGGGCTTCGGAGGCCGTTTTACCCCCCGTTCCGCCAGCAGCAATGGCCAGAGGGATAACATTATTGCCTGCAAAAGCACCCCATGTATGGTCATTAAAAATGGAAATTGCACTACCTAAGTCGGGAGCGGTGATGCCGGTATAAGTACTGTTTCCCTCTATACGTTTAGCCAGCGTCAATCCCAGATTCTTAAGAACGTCCGCAAGCAATCCCGCCTCAGTCATCTCTCTCAGAGCGTTGGCAATCAGCGGGTACTGCTTGTGTGGGTTTGCCGCATCAATATGCTCTTTCATCTGGTTATCGGTGTAGGCTTTTACCTCAATAACCTTGTCGTCGACATACTTGCGCGTCGCGAGCACCACCGCCGGATCAATTTTCAGGCTTACCGCCGAGGTTGCGGAGACCACCAGCGCCATACGCAGGGTTTGCGTGCGGGCGCTGCCCTCCAGCAGAAGCGGTTTATACGTCTCCGGGCAGTTGGCAACAGCAATCAGCGTGCCATCGGCGTCATAAAGGCCGATTTCGCGGATCCAGAAACCGCCTTCGTTCTCGGGGATGACCTGTTCGGCGATAATCTGATTCGCGTCACCAGGGTCGACGAAGAGCATATTCAGTGGCGCAATACGTTTCTGGTTAACCAGCTTCGTTTGTGCAGGATCAGGGGTAGGCAGGCTGCCGTTACCGTCGCCGGTGGCCATATGGGTCAGCTTCAGCTGCGTGCCGAGCGCGGTGGCGTTGGCAAGCTTCGCGGCACCCTGGTTAGTCAGAATGGCAAAATATTTCATAGTCAGGCGTTCACTCTCAGTTAGCGATTGAGTAAACGCTATTGTCGTGGTCAGTTTGGGGAAGGTGCTATCGAATGCGGTTGGCTGCCAGGCGGGACAACCCAACGGAAAAGGCCTGATGGCGACGTCGCCTTATCAGGCCTGGGGATGTTGTAGGCCGGGTAAACGCAGTGCCACCCGGCAAAACGGGCCGCAGCCCGTCATCTTTTATTGCGGCTGTTCAGGCCAGGCGATATCGGGCGCAGTCTTCGTGTCGACCTTCTGCAGCGCCTGAATATAACGCATCCAGACGATGAGTTGCGCTTTATCATCATCGCTGATGATGCCGAGTTGCAGTTCGGTCTGCCACAGGCTGATGGTATTTTTCGCCTTGTTGAGCAGATGGGTCTTAGTCTGCTCTGCCAGCGTGATTTGCGCGGCCTGCTGTGCGACCTCATCCGTTACCCAGCCGCTGCCATTCCAGACATCATAGGGTGTGGCGGGGGCAAGCGGAGTGACATCATCCGGGTAATCGCCCAGCTGCGCCAGCGTCTTTTTCTCGCCAGTGATTTTGTCATACACCTCGCTGCCGCGGTAGTCGGGGGCATACTCCCAGCCATCCAGCGCTGCGTTGCGGCGCACCGCAAAACCCGCTTTCGCCGCTAAAGGCTCATCAAGCGCTGAGTTCGCCGGAATACCGACGCCGACGGCAAGATACTCGACGGTGCTGCCAAGGTACTCGCGGCTCAACGCGTCAAAGTTATAGACGGTGACAGTGCCCGCCTGGCTGGCCAGGTGGTTTTCGTTCAAAATTGCGGTGGTCATTATGCGGCTCTCACGATGTAGTTAAAGGCGATGTTGCGTGGACGGGTGCTGCCATAGCCTCCGGCAAACCCGCCGGCATCCATATCAATTGCGGCATCCTGGGTGACAAAAAGCGCATTCATCACATTTGCATAATCGCTTTTCATCACAGGGTCTAATCCGAAGTCACTCCTGGCAGTGGCCACGTTGTCATTGGCATGAATTGGGCTTGCCAGGTTTACCGAGCTGAGTGAAGGATCGTTGATATTAATGGTCCCTTTCTGCCAGCTTAGTAACGCACGTGCAGGATCCACTCCGCGCCCAGCGTCCCAACCGCGAATAAACTCCCCGCGCAGATCCGGCACTAAACCGGCCGGGTAAGCTGCACCCAGGCGCGGAAACTTTGTTTTGTCGAACGTGGCGCCGTTGCAGATGAGCCAGCCTAACGGTGGCTCCGCGAGCGGCCAGGCGATCGGCGCGCCTACCGGCAGAATGTAGACATCACTTGCCACAACGTCGTGCACATATTTGCTATTGGCAATTTGCTGACCGTAGTTACCGATCGGCATATCCGGAACCTTCGGAATGCCTGTAAAGGTTGGGCTGGCGAGCGGCGCATATTGCGGGTGTGGATTGGCGGCCTTAAGGTGGTTATCAAGTAGCTCATCAGCGTATTGGCGGGTAGCCAGTACCACCGACGGGTCAATTTTCAGCGTCACCGCCGCCGTTGAGGAGACCACCACCACCATACGAATGGTCTGTGTGCGTCCGCTACCCTCCTGCAACTGCGGTTTATAGGTTTCCGGGCAGTTCGCCACCGCAATCAGTACGCCAGCATCGTCATAGAGGCCAATTTCACGGATCCAGAAGCCACCTTCGGTTTCCGGAATCACCTGTTCAGCAACAATTTGGCTGCTATTTTTTTGGTCAATCGAGAGCCGGTTTAACGGCGCGATACGCTTCTGGTTAATCAGTTGGGTTTGCGCCGGATCGGGCGTAGGTAGCTGGCCATTGGCATCGCCGACGGCCATCTGCGTCAGGTTGATTTGCGTGCCCAGCGCGGCAGCATTTGCAAGCTTTGCCGCCCCCAGGTTAGTCAAAATAGCGAAATATTTTGCGGTCATGCATACGCTCTCAGGTTGTTTGTTGAGAAGTGAACGATGGCGATATTTTCCGTTCAGCCGCAGACAAACACCATTGAGGGGCGTTGGTTGCGAACTCACACAACAGGGTGGGCAAAAAAAACGGGCGATGCCCGTTGGGATATAGAGAGGATTACGCTGCTCTGACGATGTAGTTAAAGGCGACGTTGCGCGGTCGGGTTTCATTCCCACCCGGAATCTGAAACGCATCTGCAGAAGGACTATTTACCGCCTGGCTAATCCCGCTGGTATAGATCGGGTTCATACCGCTTTGCAATGCAAAAACTGTCGTTGAACCTGTTCCCGCTCCTGGGCCCAGATATTTAAGCGTGAATTTTTTTATCTCATCAGCCTGACTGGTTAACAGGGCACGCCCGCTATCCACTGCGCGCCCATCATCCCAGCCGCGAATAAACTCGCCGCGCAGATCGGGCAAATTGCCGGAAGGAAAGAGGGCCGCCAGCTTTGGATACTGCCCTTTATTAAAGGCCGCGCCGTTGCATTTAAGCCAGCCGGCGGGAGGAGTGGCGGATGGGTAGGGCAGCGGCACACCGACTGGCGTGAAGGTGGCGATATCGGCAATCTGTAGATACTGCGGATGGGGATTCGCCGCCTTCAGATGCCCGGCCAGCAGATCGTCGGCATATTTACGCGTCGCCAGCACCACCGACGGATCGATTTTCAACGTTACGGCTGCCGTTGAGGAGACGACCACCACCATGCGAATGGTCTGCGTGCGTCCACTGCCTTCCTGCAACTGCGGTTTGTAGGTCTCCGGGCAGTTCGCCACCGCAATCAAGACCCCTTCGTCATCGAACAGACCCAGCTCGCGGATCCAGTACCCGCCCTCATTCTCCGGGATAATCTGCTCCGCAACGATCTGGCTTGGGTTCTCCGGGTCGACCGACAGCGTATTGAGCGGTGCGATACGCGTCTGATTAATGAGCCGGGTTTGCGCCGCGTCCGGTACCGGCAGCGTGCCGTTACCATCGCCGATGGCCAGCTGCGTCAGGTTAAGCGTCGTGCCGAGCGCGGTGGCGTTCGCCAGCTTTGCCGCGCCCTGATTGGTTAAAATCGCGAAATATTTTACAGACATGGGATTCTCTCAGGTTTGTTGAGCAGTGAACGGTAGGGATATTTTCCGTTCAGCACCTGGCGGAGGCCACGCGGCGGCGTTGGTCTGAGGGGCACACAACAGGGTAGATAAAAAAAACGGGCCGTAGCCCGAAGGGGGAGGATTAAACCGTGATAGTGAGGCTATCAATCAGGTGGATCGCCGATGCCGCATAGCTTTCGCCGCCGACAACAATCTCTTCCGGGCTGTAAGGGTAGACCGTCAGCTCCTCGCCAAGGTAGCAGGCCGCGCCAACGTAGCACTCGCCCTGGCTGCTGAGGCTGATATTCAGCTCCGTCAAATGGCGGCTTGCCGGTTTGGCATCGTTAATCAGCCGCTCCAGCTCCTGGTACGTCTCCTCGGTAATGCCGTTCTCCTGGACGCCGATCACTAGCCGGAAGGTGCCGGGTTCGGCGTTATCCTGCCACCACTCGCGCAGCTCAATCAGGAAGCCAAGCGGCTCAACCACCCGGTGAATGGCGCTGCGCGTCCCTTTATGTTGATGGACGAAAAAGGAGGAGGCGATCACCTTACGTTTGGTCGCTTCCGGCCAGTTAAAATCCCAGCGGTCAACGGAGAGCGCCCAGGCGAGATAGGGCAGCAGCTCGGCCGGGCAGGTTAGCGGATCCCACAGCGTGCGCAGCGGCACCGGTACGCGTTCAATCTGCGCCGCCGCGTGTGCTGTCGCCACCTCAAGAACCGATGAGCCAACAGGCAACAGACGGTCGTCACTCATCGGTACCTCCGGTGGTGATTTTCCACGCCGTACACCAGGAGGCCTGGCTCTGATCGAGCACAATATCTTGCTGCGGTGCGTTCAACACCACCCGCTGCACGCCCTCAACGTGGAGCGCTGCGTAGATTGCCGACAGGCGAATATCGCGCCCCAGTCGGCGCTGGGCAGTGATATAGGCTTTCAGCTTCTGCTCAGCCGCCTGGCGAATCGGCTCCGATTCAGGTCCGGGATAGAGAAAAAGCGTGGCATCAATCTGGTAGGGCACAATTTTAGCGCTCTGTACCGTCACGCGATCGCCGACCGGGCGCACATCCTCCGCGTTAAGCGCTTTATCGATAATCGCCAGCAGTTCAGGGCTGGCGGTACCGTCGCCTTCGCGGGAGAGCACAGAGATGGTGACGCAGGCGGGGGATGGGCTGACGGCAGAGATATCCGCTACGCGACCATCGGCGCTGCGGCCGTGATACTCATACGCACCCACCGGCCCGGCCACGCTTAGCCCTTCAAAAGCCTGCTGTGCGCGCAGGCGTAAATCCGTATCGGACTCCATTACTGCCGGCGTGGGCGGTATCGTGCTCTCATCAGCAGGGGCGATCACCAGCCGCGCGGTGTTGCTGTTCGCCGCGATGGCATCGAGATCGCTGCGGGAGGCATACGCCAGCATCACCGCGCGGGCCGCTTCGTTGACGCGCTGGCGCCAGATCACTTCGCGGTAAGCATTCTCTTCGAGAAACTTGGTCAGCGGCTCGGACTCCAGCGCCAGCGTACGGGCGATGGCCTCCTGCTGATCGGCGGGAAAGAGTGAAACAAGGGTCGTTTTGCGCTCATCCAGGATGCGCTCATAATCCAGCGCCTCGACAACATCGGGCGCGGGCAGTTGGCTCAGATCGATAATCGGCATGGTATCAACTCACAGGAAGGGTTAAAGAGAGGGACTCGCCGGTGCTGGCAAGCTGACCGGTCAGATTGACCACCATCTTGCCGTCGAACTGACGTTCGGCCGTCACCGCGCTGAGGGTGATGCGCGGCTCCCATTGCAGCAGCGCCATATAGCAGGCCACCTGAATTTGCAGCGCCAGCGCCGGGGTCTGCGGCTGATCGAGCATATCGAACAGCAGCGAACCGTAATCGCGGCGCATCACGCGCGAGCCCACCGGCGTGCGCAGAATATCGCTGATACTCTGGCGAATATGGTCGACGTCGGTGAGGCTGCGCCCGCTGGTGCGATCGAGGCCGAAATAACGTGCTGTCATAAAGGTGCTCCTGTGGTGCCGCCGCTGTCGCCGGGGTGTTGGTGGCTATGCAGCACTTTGCCGTTCGAGGTGAGCGAGCCGCCGCTGTGCGTCACATTGCCGCTCATGGTGCCGCCTTTTTGCACCTCCAGCGTGGCGGTGATCAGCTTATTGGTGCAGACCACTTCCGGCGTATCGAGGGTGATGCGCGTAGACGCTTTCACCAGCACTTGCGGCACGCTGGCGGTAATCGACTCGGACGCGGTGATATCGGCGGTTTTAATGCCGCTCACCTTCAGCGCGCTGGTCTGCGGTTCATATTCAAACACCGCGCCATCCGGGAAGGTGACGTGCCAGGCGTCCGCCGAAGCGGAGGGGGCCGGATAATCGTTGGCATAAATCCCCGGCATCACAAAGGCGGTCTCCAGCTCGCCGCCGACGGCGAGCAACAACACCTGCTCATCGACGGAGGGCGCCCACCAGCTGCGCGAACGCCCGGCGCGGTGGGTTAACCACTGCAGCCAGTCGGTCACCATACCGCCGGTCTGCACCCGGCAGCGCCCGGCTTTCAGGTCGACCTCAACGATAATTCCGGTGCGGATCATATTGCGAAGCTGGCGGGCCAGCTCGTGAAGCGAAAGTTGTCTGTTCATAAGCGAAATGATGCTATGCGTCCCCGGTTTTGAAAATTGAACAAGGCTGTCCGGCTTTTGGCACAACGCAGCCCGTGGCGTAGGGTGCAGGCGATCACGCCTGCCAGCGGCTCACCAGCTCGCCGTTGATATAGAGCTCTTTCGGGCGGGTGACGAAGGCCGGCGGCAGCGGCTCCGGCAGCGTCTCGGCGATAAGCGTCCCGTTGAGCTCTTTCACCTGGGTGCGCTCGGTCAGTTGCAGCACCATCGTCACATCCTGGGTACCGTCGGCGTTGGTCAGCAGCGTCCAGCTAAAGCCGCCTTTCTGCCCCGCCTCGACGGAGAGAATGTCGGGCTGGTTATCGCGCAGCCACGCCATCACCGGCACAAACAGCGTGTCGATATCGCCGCCAAAACCGGTGATGGTGACGTTGAGGCTGAACTGTTTTTCAAACGATAAGGAGCTGGCGAGCGTGGCGATATTGCTGCCTTTATCGACCCACAGGCGCAGCATCGAGGGGGTATCGTGCAGCGCCGGAACGGCGTTAATCAGGGCGCTGCGCAGAGAGTTGGGTTTTAGCATTGATCTCATCCTGGCAATGTTTAAGGGTTTCAACTTGCAGCGCGCACTGCACCAGCGCGTGCTCAAGCTGGCGGATATCGGCGCTCAAATCGCCGTTAGTTTGCGGCGCGCTTGCCGGCATCGGGCAGAGGCTGACCTGCGGGCAGCTGTTGTAGACAATGAGCGGCGGAGGGGCAGGCGGGGCGCTGGTGCACCCGGCGCACAGCATCAGGTAACTCAGTGCGATACCAGTGGCGAAAAGCCTCGTTCTCATTTAATAACCTCGCGATCGCGTTTTCTCGTTGCAGCGCCTGCGCGCTGGCGGCATCGATCTGCTGGCGCAGCGTGACCTGCGCCTGCTGGTTCTTTGCCGCCAGTTCGGCGGTGGCGTTGAGGGCGGTTTTAAGGCGCGTCAGCGTGGCGTTCTGCTCCCGCGTCAGCTGCTGCGCGTTGGCTAAAGAGGCACGCAGAGCGTGGTTTTGCTCAAACAACCACAGCCCGGTCAGCGTCGCCAGGAGCGCTATTACCACCACCAGGCGGGCACTCATTTCACCCCCTGCAGGCACCGGTCGCGCTCGCGCTGGCGGCGGTTTTCCAGCCCGCGGTTGCGTACGCCATCGACATAGACCCAGCGCGGCAGCTGATCGCAGGCCTGCTTCCACGCCTTCTGGCGCAGGTGCCAGGCAAGCGTTGAGGCGCACGCCGCGCCGCTGCCGACGTTAAAGGTAAAACTGACTACCGCGTCATAGACCGGTTGCGGCATCTCCACCGGCACGCAGTGCGCCAGGCGGCGCTCAACGTTCAGCACGTCGGCAACCAGGTTGACGGCGGCCTCTTTTTCGCTGATATCGCGCGTGGGAATCACTTTCGCCGTGTGGCCAATCCCCGAGGTCCAGACTCCCGCGCTGCACTGATAGGGGCGCAGACGGCAGCCTTCGAGATCGGTAATCAGCGCCAGCCCCGCCTGCGAGGTGTGCAGCAGATGAAAATCGGGCAGCAGCAGCGCCAGCGCCAGCACGGCCGCCGCGCTACAGCGTTTAACGGGTAAGCCCATTGACCACCTCCTGGCTCACCGCGCAGGATTTGAGGAACAGATAGCTTTTACGGCGGTAATACCAGTTCACGCCGACGGTCATGGCGACGCCGAGCGCGCCGAAGTAAGCAGCAAAGTCTTGTGGCGTCATGGCGCCAAAAAAGGTCAGGGCGACGCTAATCCAGTAGGCCAGCGACGAGCTGATTCTCTCGATACTTATGCCCATAGATTTACCGTCTCCTGCATGGCCTGGACCGCGACATCGGGCAGGGTGATGGCGGTGCCATGCGGGAGAACCACCCCCAGCTCGGCAAGACCAGGATTGGCGGCCAGCACGCGTTCGACGACGCCCGCCGTTCGCCCGTAGTAGCGCAGACAGATCAGATCGAGGGTGTCGCCCTGTTGTGTTATCGCATTCATCGTTTTGCGTCTCTTACCATCCGGAAGGTTTTTTCCATGGTTAAGTTTCCGCAACAGAGAGGCTAAGGGCTATGGCCTGGTGCTGGCGCGTGGCTGGTACAACAACGGGGAGGAAAAAGCGACGCACCGGGCGAGGGAAACGCTAGCCGGTGCGTAAGAGTACGGTAAAGAGAGTGGCCGGAATGGCGTTCGGCGGGCTATTCGGCTTTGTAATAAATATCCTCATCATCGGGAGTCGTGTTCTCGCTCTCTGCCAGATCCGCGATCAGGCTTAAGGCCAGCTTCAGGTCGGAAGGCTTGCAGTTGGCGATAAGCGACACCTCGGCAATGAATTGCACGCATGCCCATTTGTGCTGAGTCTTATTTAGTCGTTCAAAGACCATGAATTCCTCTCATGAATTCTCTTACTGTATGTATATACAGTATCATAGGCTGGATATTTATGGGAAGCGAAGATTATTTTGTCTAATCACTATGTCGCTGATAAAAAAACAGTATTGTGAAGTGACAAATATTCTGACCATCTATTGCTTGCCAAAAAGTCATTATTCTTAATGATGTTGAGATCGGTTTTTAACCTCCCGTTTCGTTCACTGAGGATCCCTTCCCGCAGCCGGCGGGTGAGTTGCCGCCGTTCATAATTCGTTAGCGGTTTACCTGGCTCGCAGGGCGTACAGTTATTGACAGAACTCCAAGCGGGCGCAGCCGCGCCCTGAAAAACCGCCGCCGCGCGCTTCGGCACAATGGTCCACTTCTTCAGACGCGTCAGCACCGGCGAACCGCTGCCGATTACCGTGTCATACACGCCGCGAATACGAACGGTCGGTTCGCCGTACTGGTTAAACTCCTCCTCTGCCTGATAAAGGGTGCGTACCTGCAGATCGTCACGGCGCACGAACGGGCCGCCCTGAGCATTAACGTAGCCAGCCCAGTCGCCGTTATCGGCGGCATCGTGCACCTCGGCGAACTCAACGCTCAGCCCTTTGGCCGTGGCGCTGTCGGCCATCTTGCGTAACTCCCGGTAGACGGTGACCGGCGCGCCGCCGACAAACTGAAACTGGCGGATATGCCAGCGCGCCGCCCAGGCGGAGACCGCGCAGGCGCTCTCTTTCAGCGGCGCGTCCGTTTCGTGGTCGGTTTCATTCTCCAGCGCGTAGCCGTCGATATTCTTGGCGATATACTTCGCCACATACCCCGTCGCGCTCCCCTTTTGCGCATCGATCGCTTCGGCATGAAAACGGGCTTTCCGCGCCTTGTCGCTGCGCAGCTCCTCGCTATCTTGCTGGTGGGCAAAATCACGCAGGATTTCGCGCACTTTCTCTCTCTCCTGCGGCTGCATAAACAGCAGCAGATGCCAGTGTGGGGTGCCATCGTGATGCGGCTCCGCAACGCGAATACCAAAAATGCGCAGGCCATCGCGGTGCAGCCTGGCGCGAATGCGCGCCCACAGACGAGTGAAGTAGCCCTGGGTTTGCGCCGGGCTGGCGCCGTTCCATTTCAGGTTGCGATGCCCGGTATGGGAGGTGGCATGAAAGGCGGCAGGCGCGGTCAGCGTGTAAAACTCGCCGACGTAGCCAAGGGATTGACAGATAGTTTCAAAGCCGCGAATGCGCGTCATCAGCTCGCAGCGGCGGATCGCCGGGTTGGCTATCGACCCGTCATGCTTATCAATCAGGCTGATGCGGTTTCCCTCTTCATCCTCCAGCTCCATACTTTTGAGAAAGGCCCGGTGGCGGCGCTTCTGCTCCCGCCACGTGGTAATGCAGTCCCGGCTGGCGTAGGGCTGCGTTTTACGGCTCACCACGCCCAGCGCGATGTGCAGATGTTCGCGCCACTGGGCGGCGGCACGGCGAAGATGGCCACGCCACCACTGCTCGCTGAAAAGACGGATCACCGCCGGGGCGAGATCCTCCGCGCAGACGCGGTGTTGCGTCACGCGCTGCCAGTGCGGTGGGGTGACGTTAAATTGCAAGGCGATAAGAGCAGCGTGGTGATACCAGCGGTGCAGGGTTTTCAGCTCGGTCTGCTCATCGGCATCAATATCCGCCAGCTCGCCGCGGATAAAGTGGGCGATATCTTCCGCCAGCCGGTCAACGCTGGCCCGGTTGCAGTCCGCGAGCTGGTTATAGCGGTTAACCAAATCGACCAGCCGGCCAGCCAGCGCCTGCTGGAAAGCGGTATCAAAATGGCCAGTGAATACCGCCTTTGAGACGCGTGATTGCAGACCATCGATCTGGTAGCGGGCATTCACTGCTTTCAGACGTGGCAGCGTTTGCCTGGCGAAGCGCAGCAGAAAGGCGTGCGCCCGCGCCGCGCCATGCGCCTTTTCCAGCGCTTGCTCTGTGCGGCTGATGGAGAGGCGTACGCAGGTGGGTTGGAGCGCCAGTGCGTGACGCGCCTGCAGCACCGCCGCAATATGCTGATTGCGGCGGTGCTGTTCGGCGTGGGTCAGGTAGGGGCTGGCGATAGCACAGCGCGGCGCGTTCCAGGGATAAGCCAGGCTAACAGCCACTTATGTTCTCCTGAAGTGCTTATCTTTCAGTTCGGCGATCTGCTGGCAGCTGACGCAGCAGGTCACGCCCGGCAGCGCCATGCGACGCGCCTCGGGGATCGGCATGTCGCAGCATTCGCAGGTTAAGCGGGAAGGGAGGAGTAAACGGCGGCGGGCGTGCAGGATATGCCGCTCGCGCTCCTCCATTTCGCGTTGTTGAACGCCATCCATTTCATCGGCCATCAGTGCAGCTCCAGCGCCTGGTTATCAATATGGGTCGCCTCCTGGCGCAACAGCTCAGCGGCGTCGCTCCAGTCGAGGCGCTGGGAGGCAATAAAGCTCGCCAGCGTAGCAAGGCGGGCAGAAACGGCACCGGCGCAGCGCAGGCGTTCGTTATTGCGGGCTTCAGCCAGCAGCAGCGTGACTTCATCGCCGCTGCGGGCGGGGGAGGGGATTGCGGTCTTTCTCATGGTAACTCTCCTGATTTTGGGCAAAGGGATGCCCGACGGGTTGACGTCCTGGGTTGAAAGTTGGGGTTAAAGCGGCATGGTTAGCCGTTTCGGAAACAGGCTGACAACGACGCGAAAGTGGTTCATGGCGGCGATCAGCGCGCGCTTCTCCTCGAGATTGAGTTGATGCGGGTCAAGCGCCTGGCGAGCGGTGGGGACGCGGGCGAGAAAGAAGATCGCCGCCAGCGCCCGGGCATTTGCCTCATACTGCTCGTCGCGTCTGTCGCGCATATCGTCGATAAAGCGCGCCACCTCGTTCCAGCTGTCGCCCCAGTGGCGACCGCGAAGCTCGCTGATGTGGTTTAACCCGGTAAGCCGCTGGCCGGCACTCAGCGGTGCGCTGGCGGCAGGTGAGGTGATCGCCATAGATCCTCCTGCGTGAGCGTGAACTCGCAAATGCAAAATTAACCGAATGAGGTGGCGGAGCGCCGGTCGATGTAACGGCAGTCGATAGCCTGCTGCGTTAATTTATCGCGCCAGGCTTTAACGTTAATCAGCGTGCGGCTGCGTTTACCGGCGTCGGTATGCTCGCGGGTCGGCGCTTTCAGCAGCACCCCTTCATCCAGCCACTGCCACACCAGACGCTCGCTGATACCGCGCATTGCGGCAAAATCCTTCACCGTCATCGCATCGGACATCGCCGAGCGGATCAGGGTTTGCAGCGCCGGTAGCAGGGCGGACATCAGCTCATCCATCTGTCCATGCGAAAAGGTGCTGAATTGCATTTGAGAGCCGGATAACGGATGCGACGGCATTGATTTTGCATCTGACATATCGCATTATCTCCTGTTGTTTGAAATGTAGTGCACTGCTGTGCATTTTGGTCGATGAACAGCAATATAAATCGCAAATGCGATTATGTAAATCACTTTTTCGATGTTGGTGTCCATGAGTGAAAACAAGATGAGTGTTCAGGATGTGGTGGATCGCATTGCGTCGTCCTACTCCGTATCCAGTCAGAAAGCGCTTGCCGAGGCGCTGGATGTGCCGGCGAACAATATCAGCAGCTGGATCCAGCGGGAAAGCGTGCCCTATAAAGCGGTGGTCAAATGCGCGCTGGATACCGGCGCGGATCTGCACTGGCTGGTAAACGGTGAGTTTGCAAATGCGAATCTGGTTGAGAAGCCGCAGGTAAAAGGCAAGGCATTGTATGAGGAGATCCTCTCGGCGGGCGGACGCCCGGTACTGCGGCGTATCCTTGATGCCTATGGCTTCCAGATGCAAAAGGATCTGGGCGATTTGCTCGATATCTCTTCAGGCACCATCAGCACCTGGGTGCGCCGCGACTTCTTCCCCGGTGATGTGGTCGTCACCTGCGCGCTGGATACCGGCGTCTCCCTGAAGTGGCTGGCAACCGGGCAGGGAGAGATGTACCCGGCACCGGCTGCTGCGCAGAACGATGCAGTTATTACTATTCCGAAATTCCGCCATGAGTCTGGCGAGCTGAAAGAGGCGGGCGTCTGGGTATTGGATCCGTCGCTGGCACCTGCCGCTACCGATAGCCTGCGCTTTATTGACGGGCTGCATGCCGGCTGGCTGGTGGATACCGCTGCGCAGAAGATTGGTAACGGGCGCTGGGTGATTGCCATTGATGATGCGCTGGATGTCTTTGATGTCGTGCGCTTGCCCGGCGGCAAAGTGCGCCTGAGCAATAACGCGGTCGATTTTGAGTGTGGCGTAGCGGAGATCGCGCCGTTCGGCGTGGTGCTCTTTACGCTGGAAAAGCATGTGTAAGCGGCAATGACGGTCAGCAAACAGAAGAGCGGGAAGTGGCTCTGCGAAGTCTATCCGCAGGGGCGCGACGGGCGGCGCATCCGCAAACAGTTCGCCACCAAAGGCGAAGCGGAAGCCTTTGAGGCGTGGGCGAAGCGGGAAGCGGAAGAGAAACCCTGGCTCGGCGAGAAGGCTGACCGCCGCCGCTTAAGCGAGCTGATTGCGCTGTGGTACAAGCTGCACGGTCAGTCGCTGGCGGCGAGCAAATCGCGGCTGGCGAAGCTGGAGATTGTCTGCCGCGGGCTGGGCGATCCCATCGCCGCGCAGCTGACGGCGAAAGCCTGGGCGCACTACCGTGATAAGCGCCTGAGCGGTGAGATCGACAATGGCTACACGCCAGACCCGGCAAAGTGGAAAGTGAAGCCCATCACCGTCAACCGCGAGCAGCACTACCTTAGCGCGGTGTTTAATGAACTCACGCGGCTGGGCGAGTGGTCGCTGCCCAATCCGCTGGAGAGCGTGCGGCCGTTTCGCGAAAAAGAGCGCGAGATGAGCTGGCTGACGCAGGCGCAGATCGCCGAACTGCTGGCGGCCTGTGTTCGTTTCGGCAATGTCGATTTAACGCGGGTGGTGAAAATTTGTCTCGCCACCGGCGCGCGCTGGCGCGAAGCCGAATCCCTCACCCGCACGCAACTGTCACCCAATAAGCTCACCTTTGTTAAAACCAAAGGCGGCAGGAACCGCACCGTGCCGATCCCGCAGTGGCTGTTCGACGAGCTGGCTCCGCTCGAGGGAGCGCTCTTTCAGCCCTGTTATGCCGACTTTACCCGCATGCTGGCCACCACCTCCCTGGCCCTTGCCGAGGGGCAGAAAACCCACGTTCTGCGCCACACCTTCGCCTCGCACTTTATGATGAATGGCGGCAATATCCTCGTGCTGCAACGCATCCTTGGCCATGCCAATATTCGTGAAACTATGCGTTATGCCCACTTCGCTCCCGATCACCTCGAAGAGGCGGTGACGCTCAACCCGCTGGCGGCGTTTAATGGCGGCAACGTGGCGGCAGAAGATGCATAACCCTGCATTTCACTGCACTTAACTTGCCTGGCGTGCCCGAAAAATAAGGGCGCAGGGCAGATGGCGTGGTGGGGCCTGCAAAAGCGGCTTAACTAACTTATCTGGCCCTTTTACGCCGCGCCGTTTTGCCTCTTCGGGTAAAATGATTAACCTTCTGGTGATGTTTAATTTACAATGCCGCTTCGACCTGAAGGAGACGCGGTGAAGCACGTTTTTCATCATACGAGAGCCCAACGCTCAGCCCTGTGGCTGGCGCTGTTTGCGATCCTGCTGATCCTTGTTGCTCCTCTTATCTCTACCGCGCTGCAAAAAGATCCGATGAGCGCGATGCCCGGTATGCATCATGAGATAAGTATGCCGATGCCCGCGCAGAGCGATCATGCCCACCACGATCGTTCACACCATGAGATGTCGCAGCCAGAGAGCCCGCCGCCTGCCATGCCGCTCGATCACGCTGAAGCGTGTGGTTACTGTGTGCTGCTGGCCCATGTTCCCGGCCTGATTTTCCTGCTTGTTCTGCTGCTGCTGGGACGCGTGCTGCGCGTGACCTGCCCGCCTGCCCGCACGCGCCCTCGGCTGTGGCACTTTATCCCCTGGCTTTGGCCGGACACCCGCGCGCCGCCATCTTCACGCTTTTCCTGACCCCAAAATAGTGTTCCGCCTGCGCGGAATGGCACACCTTTGCGCTTTTTGAGGAAAAGTATGACTTCCTGCACCCCTCGCGCGGCGTGGCTTAATCTGCTGCGACGCCTGCATTTCTATATTGGTCTGTTTGTCGGCCCGTTTATCTTTATCGCTGCGCTGAGCGGCACGCTCTACGTTGCCACGCCGCAACTGGAGAACTGGCTCTATCACGATGCGCTGTATGGCGTGGAGAGCGGCGAGCGGCAACCGCTGGCTGACCAGCTTCGCGTCGCCGAACAGGTGACGGGCGGCCATCTACGCTTGCAGGCCGTGCGGCCTGGCCTGAGCGATAGCGAGACGACACGGGTGATGTTTGCTGACCCGCAGCTTGGCGTCTCGGAGAGCCGGGCGATTTTTGTCGATCCGGTGACGCTACAGGTGAAAGGGGATATGACCGTTTACGGCACCAGCGGTATTTTGCCGCTGCGCCAGTGGATTGATTACCTGCACCGCTCGCTGCTGCTGGGTGATACCGGCAGGCTCTACAGTGAGCTGGCGGCGTCGTGGATGTGGATCGCCGCGCTCGGCGGCATTGCGCTGTGGTTTTTTACCCGGCCGAAGCGGCGCATCAATAACAGCGTGCAGAACCATCGCCGCCTGCACGTCACGCTTGGCTGGCTGCTGCTGGCCGGGATGCTGCTCTTCTCCGCCACCGGCCTGACCTGGTCGCAGTGGGCGGGCGGCAACGTCGATAAACTGCGCGCTGCATTTAACTGGATGACGCCGCAGGTGAATACTCAGCTTCAGGGCGAAGCCGCAACGGCCGATCCACACGCTGAGCACCATATGAATCACGAAGGGATGGCGATGCCCGACATGACGCTTAACCCGGCGCAACTTGACGCGGTGCTTGCCCGCGCGCAGGCGGCCGGGATCGCGGCGAAGAAAATTGAAATCCGCCCGCCGCGCGATATGGAGCACGCATGGACGGTTACGGAGATTGATCGCCGCTGGCCGACGCAGGTAGATGCGGTCGCCATAGCGGGGAGTTCGCTGGCAGTGATCGATCACGTGCACTTCGCCGATTTCCCGTTAATGGCGAAGCTGACACGCTGGGGCGTCGATTTCCATATGGGCGTGCTGTTCGGCATCTTAAATCAGCTGGTGCTGATCGCCTTTGGCAGCGCGCTGTGTGTGATGATTATCGTCGGCTATCGTTTGTGGTGGATCCGCCGCCCGGCGGCGAGCGAGACGCTGCTCCATGCCTGGCTGCAACTGCCTGTTGTGGGCCGCTGTGTGGTGCCGATCATCGCCCTGCTGCTGGGGTTGGCAATGCCGGTCATGGGCGGCAGCTTACTGCTGTTTATGCTGGTCGATGCCCTGCGCTGGCAGCGGAAAACGCAGTAGGTTCGCGCGGCGTAAAGTGCCAGAGGCTGCTGTCTGTAAAGTAAATATTACAGATGGCAGCCATATAAACGCTATTAAAGTTGGTTGTGTAACGATATCTGTACGATTTGTGGATTGAAATCTTTACCTGATGTGATATGGTGTCAGCTCCCTCGCTTGAGGAAACCTATCGCACACGAGCCATACAGGATTTGATCATGCAAAAAGACGCGCTGAACAACGTACACATCACCGACGAGCAGGTTCTGATCACCCCGGAACAGCTGAAAACCGCATTCCCGCTGACCAGCGAACAAGAGGCGCAAATCGCGCAATCCCGCCAGACCATCTCCAACATCATTGCCGGGCGCGATCCGCGCCTGCTGGTGGTCTGCGGTCCTTGTTCCATTCACGACCCGGAAGCAGCGCTCGAGTACGCCCGTCGGTTTAAAACCCTTGCCGCAGAGGTCAGCGATAGCCTCTACCTGGTGATGCGCGTCTATTTTGAAAAACCCCGTACCACCGTTGGCTGGAAAGGGCTGATTAACGATCCGCATATGGATGGCTCGTTTGATGTGGAAGCTGGCCTGAAGATTGCGCGTCGTCTGCTGGTGGAGTTAGTCAGCATGGGTCTGCCGCTGGCGACCGAAGCGCTCGATCCGAACAGCCCGCAGTTCCTCGGCGATCTCTTTAGCTGGTCGGCGATTGGCGCGCGCACCACGGAGTCACAAACCCACCGTGAAATGGCCTCCGGTTTGTCGATGCCGGTCGGCTTCAAAAACGGTACCGACGGCAGCCTGGCTACCGCCATCAATGCGATGCGCGCGGCTGCGATGCCGCACCGCTTCGTTGGCATTAACCAGGCCGGACAGGTCTGCTTGCTGCAAACCCAGGGCAACCCGGATGGCCATGTGATCCTGCGCGGTGGCAAAGCGCCGAACTACAGCCCGGCGGATGTCGCGCAGTGTGAAAAAGAGATGCAGCAGGCGGGACTGAAACCGTCGCTGATGGTAGATTGCAGCCACGGGAATTCCAATAAAGATTACCGTCGCCAGCCTGCCGTTGCCGAATCCGTTGTCGCGCAGATCAAAGATGGCAACCGTTCGATTACCGGCCTGATGATTGAGAGCAATATTCACGAGGGCAATCAATCATCCGAGCAGCCGCGCTGTGATATGAAGTACGGTGTTTCTGTTACCGATGCCTGCATCAGCTGGGAGGCGACCGAAGCGCTGCTGCGTGAAATCGACAGCGATCTGCGCAATAGTCTGGCGGCGCGTTTTGCATAAGAGGGTGTTATGGTTGCTGAACTGACCGCGCTGCGCGATCAAATTGATGAAGTGGATAAGGCGCTGCTGGGGCTGCTGGCGCGCCGGCTGGAACTGGTGGCGCAGGTGGGCGAAGTCAAAAGCCACTACGGGCTGCCGATTTATGTTCCCGAGCGTGAGGCTTCAATGCTGGCCTCGCGGCGTAAAGAGGCCGAGGCGCTGGGCGTGCCGCCGGATCTAATTGAGGATGTGCTGCGCCGCGTGATGCGCGAATCCTACTCCAGCGAAAACGACAAAGGGTTTAAAACGCTCTGTCCTGCGCTGCGTCCGGTGGTCATTGTTGGCGGCGGCGGCCAGATGGGGAAACTGTTCAGCAAGATGTTGACGCTCTCTGGCTACCAGGTGCGTACGCTGGAGAAAGAGGATTGGGCGCAGGCAGAGACGCTGCTGGCGGATGCGGGCATGGTGATTGTCAGCGTACCGATCCACGTCACCGAAGCGGTAATTGCGAAGCTGCCACCGCTGCCGGAGGACTGCATTCTGGTCGACCTGGCGTCGGTGAAAAGCGGCCCGTTACAGGCGATGTTGTCGGCGCATAACGGCCCGGTGCTTGGTCTGCACCCAATGTTTGGCCCGGACAGCGGTAGCCTCGCCAAACAGGTAGTCGTGTGGTGTGATGGTCGCAAACCAGAAGCGTATCAGTGGTTCCTGGAACAGATTCAGGTCTGGGGCGCGCGGCTGCACCGTATCAGTGCCGTCGAGCACGATCAGAACATGGCCTTTATCCAGGCGCTGCGCCACTTTGCCACCTTCGCTTATGGTCTGCACCTGGCAGAAGAGAATGTGCAGCTTGAGCAGTTGCTGTCGCTCTCATCACCGATTTATCGTCTTGAGCTGGCAATGGTGGGGCGGCTGTTCGCCCAGGATCCGCAGCTTTATGCCGACATTATTATGTCCTCGCCCGATAATCTGGCGCTGATCAAGCGTTACTACCAGCGCTTCGGCGAAGCGATCGGCCTGCTGGAGCAGGGCGATAAGCAGGCATTTATCGACAGCTTCCGCAAAGTGGAGCACTGGTTCGGTGATTATGCCCAGCGTTTCCAGAGCGAGAGCCGTACCCTGTTACGCCAGGCCAACGACAGCCGGGCGTAACTTCAAAAGCCGTTTATACTGAAAAGCCAGTGGTCACCCGCTGGCTTTTTTTATTTAAGGGATGCGCAATGGCTGAGTTGCAGAGACTGTTTGATTACACCGGACATTTACCTGAGTGTCCGACCTGGAGCGAAGCCGAACAGGCGCTCTACTGGGCTGATATTCTGGAAGGTGAAATCCACCGTTACCGGCTGGAGACGGGCGAGCATACGGTGCTCTCGTTCCCGGAAGAGGTGGGCTGCTTCGCGCTGCGTGAGAAGGGCGGTTTTATCGTCGCCATGCGGCAGGCTATCTGGCTGACGGACGAGCGCGGGCTACTGCGACAGAAAGTGTGCGATAACCCCTCTAACCCGCAGCTGGCGCGTTTTAACGATGGCGGTACCGATCACCATGGCCGCTTTTATGCTGGCACCTTCTGGGCGCCGGGAGATTATAACGGCGCGCTGCTGCTGCGCGTGGATAACGATCTGACGCCGAAAGTGGTGCAGTGTGATATTCACGGCGCAAACGGGCTGGCCTTCAGCCATGACAAACAGTGGATGTTCACCTCTGATACACCACACGGCGTAATTTACCGTACGCCGCTGGATGAGCAGGGCGAGCCGGGGCGGCGCGAGCTGTTCCGTCGCTTTAACCCGGGCGAAGGTATTCCGGACGGTGCGGCAATGGATGTCGAAGGGTGCTACTGGAGCGCGATGTATGACGGCTGGCGAATTGCGCGTTTCTCACCGCAGGGCGAGCAGCTGGAAGAGTACCGTTTGCCGGTGCGCTGCCCGACGATGGTCTGCTTTGGCGGGGCGGATATGCAGACGCTGTTTATTACCACTACCCGCGAAAATATGGATGAGCAGGAGATTGCTGATTATCCGCTTTCGGGGGCGATCTTCACCCTGCCGGTGTCGGTGGCAGGGATGAAGAAAGCGCTCTTTATCGAGCGTTAAACCGGGTCGACCGGCACGACGTTTTCGCTGGGGTAGCAGCCCAGCACTTTCAGTGAGCGGGTGATGCTGCCCAGCTCGCGCAGCGCTTTTTGCATCGCGCTGGCGTGCAGGTTGGCCTGAATATCCAGATAGAACATCTCTTCCCACGGGTTGCCGTGGATCGGGCGCGACTCCAGCTTGGTCATGATCAGGTTGTGGTTGCGCAGCACCAGCAGCGCTTCTACCAGCGCACCCGCCTGTTGCCCGGTCGCCATCAGCAGCGTGGTTTTCGCCGGTACCTGCTCGGATACGTCAATCGCTTTTCGCGCCAGCACCACAAAACGGGTAATGTTCTGTGTCTGGTTCGCCAGGTTGCGCTCCAGCACCTGTAAACCATACAGCGCGCCACCCGGTTCATTGCCCAGCGCCGCGACGTGCGGTGAGTTCAGTTGCGCGACTTTCTCCATCGCCGCCGAGGTGCTTTCGCAATACTCAATCTTCCAGTGCGGATAGCGGTTCAGGAACTGGCTGCACTGCTGGAACGGTTGCGGATGGCTGTAGACCGTCTGGATCTGCTCAAGAGTGGTGGTACCTGATACCAGCACGCAGTGATCGATAGGAACGGTTAGCTCGCCGACAATCGACAGGCTGGTGTGCTGCAACAGATCATAGACATCGTTAATCGCGCCCGAACTGGTGTTCTCCAGCGGCACGACGGCGTAATCCGCCTGGCCGGTTTCAACCTGACTAAAAATATCCTGAAAACGTGCGCAGCCGCTCTCGATAAACTGCTCGAAATGGCGCGCGGCATACTGGCGCGCTGCAAGATGCGAATAGGAGCCTTTCGGCCCAAGAAACGCGATACGCGCAGAGCGTGGGTTGATGTTGTTGAGGTGGTGCTGGAGCAGGGCTTGCTGGGTGAGAACAGAGTCTTCAATGATGAGCTGAAACAGGCGGGTGATGTAATGGGCATCTAAATGATGCGTTTTGCCAAGCTCGATTAAATGTTCCAGCAGGGCCCGCTCTCTGTCGATATCGCGTACCGGGCGGTGGGAGGCGAGTTTCGCTTTGCCAACTTCAACGGAGAGCTGGCGGCGCTCGGCCAGCAGCGTCAGCAACTGCTCGTCGAGCGCGCTGATCTTCACGCGTAAATCCAGTAAGGGGTTTTCAGCCGTCATGTTGTTGCCTTTCATTGTTATCAATAAAAAAGCCTCCCGGTTTGGGAGGCTTTATTGTTCGTCTTCGCACTTTTTCTCACAAAACGAATCGCCTCCCTAACTGGGGAAGGTAAAAAAGAGTGCGAAGAGAAACGGGGTGGTTTTCATTATTTTTCCTGTTGAGCGAGGGAGTTAAAGTAACTGCTCTCTTTTCGCTCTGTCAATAAAAAACGCGCCCGCAGGCGCGTTGGAAACTCAATGTAGAGACTACTCTTCTTCTTCAACGAAGTTGGCATCTTTCACCGATGTTGCGGCGCGACGCGCTTCGCCTTTGTGCTGCACTTTATTGAGCTGCCGTTCCAGCTTGTTGATCAAATCGTTGATGGCGATATACATATCATCGTGTTTAGCGCTGGCGACAAGCTGCCCGTTAGGCGTACTGATGGTCGCATCGGCGGTAAAGCCCTGTGGCTCTTTAGAGAGGACGATATGGGGATTAATCAGCTGAGTTTGCCATTTATCCAGTTTGGCGAGACGGTCGGTGACATGCTGGCGGATTGCCGGAGTAATTTCCATTTGTTTACTGGTAATGTTCATTGTCATACATCTTACCTCTCTGTCTTTCCGTCTAAGTCACTTCAGCATAGCGCGCCTAATGTCAAAATGTGTGATTAAAATCACGTAATTTTGTCACTTTTTGTCAAAGGCGAGGGGTTTGTGAGGCAGGGCAGGAAGAGGGGAAATATAGCTTGTCGGATGAGAAGTTAGCGGTCATAGTTGATAGGTTGCATTGGCGCGAAAGCACGACAGCCAGGCATTCAACGGATAAAAAAACGGCAGCCCAAGGGCTGCCGTTTTGCGTTTACAGGCGTTATGCGTTGCTGTTATTGGCAGCGATAATTTTCGCCACTTTGTCAGCCTGCGCATTGAGCTGCAGCTCGCGGTAAGCGTGCTCCATCAATGGCAGCGCATCGCGCGTCGCTTTGGTATCCGGGAAATCACGCAGCATGCCTTCCACGCGATTGGTCACCGCAACCCACGCACCGCGATCGGTGTAGTACTGCGCGACGGAGTATTCATACTTCGCCAGACGATCTTTCAGGTAGACCAGACGCTTGTTGGCATCGGTCGCATACTGACTTTGCGGATAACCGCGCACCAGACGTGAGAAGTCATTGAACGCATCACGCGCATGAGCCGGATCGCGATCGCTACGGTCAACGCCGAAGAAGCCCTGCAGCGCACTGTCATCAAGCGCCATGTTGGTCAACCCGCGCATATACATCACGTAGTCGATGTTTGGATGCGTTGGGTTAAGACGAATAAAGCGATCGATGGCGGCCTGCGCCAGCGGCAGATCGGCGTTTTTGTAGTAGGCGTAGATAAGATCTAACTGCACTTGCTGGGAGTAAGGACCAAACGGATAACGATTATCCAGAGCTTCCAGTTGCGTTATTGCCGCCTTCCAGTTACCGTCTTGCAGCTTTTGCTGGGCGGTCGCGTAGATTTCGTTTGGTGGATTATCAGGTACCTCTTCCTTAGAACCGGAGCAACCTGCCAAAGCCAGACTTAACGTGGCGGCTGCCACCAGATATTTCAAGCGCGTCATAACGTTTAGACTTTCCTCAGAATGTTCATGCGGGAGATTCTTTACTCCTGCTCCCGACTAAGACCAGCTACAATAGCACACTATATTAAACGGCGAAGCCGTAAAACCCAACGTTAACGAAGAAGCTGTATATGGCACAACTGGTACAACTCACCGCAACGGTATCCGAGAATCAACTCGGTCAACGCTTAGATCAGGCTTTGGCCGAATTGTTCCCTGATTATTCACGTTCGCGTATAAAAGAATGGATTCTTGATCAGCGCGTGCTGGTCAATGATGTCGTTAGCGACAAACCGAAAGAGAAAGTGTTGGGCGGTGAGCGCATTGCTATCAATGCGGAAATTGAAGAAGAAGCGCGCTTTGAGCCGCAGGATATTCCTCTCAATATCGTCTATGAAGATGACGATATTCTCGTCATTAATAAGCCGCGCGACTTTGTCGTACATCCCGGCGCCGGTAATCCTGACGGTACCGTGCTGAATGCGCTGCTTCACTACTATCCGCCGATTGTCGACGTACCGCGCGCTGGTATTGTGCACCGTCTGGATAAAGACACCACTGGTCTGATGGTCGTGGCGAAAACCGTTCCGGCGCAAACCCGACTGGTTGAATCCTTGCAGCTGCGTGAAATCACCCGTGAATATGAAGCGGTTGCCATCGGTCATATGACCGCGGGTGGTACGGTGGAAGAGCCTATCAGCCGCCATCCGACCAAACGCACCCATATGTCCGTTCACCCGATGGGCAAACCGGCCGTCACGCACTACCGCATTATGGAGCATTTCCGTATCCATACGCGCCTGCGTCTGCGTCTTGAAACTGGCCGTACGCACCAGATCCGTGTGCATATGGCGCATATTACCCATCCGCTGGTGGGCGATCAGCTCTACGGCGGTCGTCCTCGTCCGCCGAAAGGCGCATCGGATGAGTTCATTGATGCGCTGCGCAAGTTTGACCGCCAGGCGCTGCACGCGACCATGCTGCGTCTCTACCATCCCATTACCGGTATTGAAATGGAGTGGCATGCGCCAATTCCACAGGATATGGTCGATCTTATCGCCGCGATGCGCGCGGATTTTGAAACCCATAAGGATGATGTCGCTTGGTTATGACCAAACTGATCGTCCCGGACTGGCCGCTGCCGAAAGGCGTGGCGGCCTGCAGCTCAACGCGTATCGGCGGTGTAAGCCTGCCGCCCTATGATGCCATGAACCTCGGCGCGCACTGCGGTGACAACA
The DNA here is from genome assembly GCF_050435845.1 of Kosakonia sp. 1610. Lineage (NCBI taxonomy): Bacteria > Pseudomonadati > Pseudomonadota > Gammaproteobacteria > Enterobacterales > Enterobacteriaceae > Kosakonia > Kosakonia sp. 1610. The sequence goes on from NZ_JBNDKZ010000007.1 coordinate 217,596, forward strand.
GCGAGCATGTCGAAGAGAATCGCGCGCGCCTGTTTGCGGCGGCGGGCTTGCCTTCTAAACCGGTCTGGCTTGAGCAGGTGCACGGCACGGCGGTATTGAAGCTCGACGGCGAACCCTATGCTTCAAAACGCGCGGATGCCTCATACAGCAACACGCCGGGCACGGTGTGCGCGGTGATGACCGCCGACTGCCTGCCGGTGCTGTTTTGTAACCGGGATGGCAGTGAAGTGGCGGCAGCGCACGCTGGCTGGCGCGGACTGTGCGGCGGCGTGCTGGAAGAGACGGTAGCCTGTTTTGCCGACAAACCTGAAAATCTGCTGGCGTGGCTTGGCCCGGCGATTGGTCCGGAGGCCTTTGAAGTGGGCCCGGAAGTGCGTGAGGCATTTATGGCTCACGATGCTGAAGCCGAACGCGCATTTCGCCCGCAGGGTCATAAATATTTTGCTGATATTTATCAGCTGGCGCGTCAGCGGCTGGCAAGCGTCGGCGTCGAGCATATCTACGGCGGCGAGCACTGCACCTTCAGCCAGCAGAGTGATTTTTTCTCATACCGCCGGGACAAGACGACCGGGCGTATGGCAAGTTTCATTTGGCTGATATAACCTAACGAATCAAGACGATCCAGTACGCGTGAGTTTTCTTCACATAAATCAGGTCAATCACCTTGAATAATTGAGGGATGACCTCATTTAATCTCCAGTAGCAAATTTGACCTGTTATGGGAGGGGTTATGCGTCTGGATCGTCTTACTAATAAATTCCAGCTTGCTCTTGCCGATGCCCAGTCGCTCGCACTGGGGCACGACAACCAATTCATCGAACCACTTCATTTAATGAGCGCCTTACTGAACCAGGAAGGCGGTTCGGTTCAACCTTTATTAACCTCTGCCGGCGTCAATGCTGGCCAGTTACGTATTGCTATCGAACAGGCGCTGAGCCGCTTACCACAGGTAGAAGGTACCGGCGGTGATGTGCAGCCTTCGCAAGATTTGGTGCGCGTGCTTAACCTTTGCGACAAGCTGGCGCAAAAACGGGGTGATAACTTTATATCGTCAGAGCTGTTTGTTCTGGCTGCGCTGGAGTCACGCGGCACGCTGACGGATTTGCTGAAATCCGCTGGCGCAACGACCGCGAACGTGACCCAGGCTATCGAGCAAATGCGTGGGGGAGAGAACGTGAACGATCAGGGGGCTGAAGACCAACGTCAGGCCTTGAAAAAATTTACCGTCGATCTGACCGAGCGTGCCGAGCAGGGCAAACTTGACCCGGTCATCGGCCGTGACGAAGAGATCCGCCGCACCATCCAGGTGCTGCAGCGCCGTACCAAAAACAACCCGGTATTAATTGGTGAGCCGGGTGTCGGTAAAACCGCCATCGTTGAAGGGCTTGCGCAGCGCATTGTGAACGGCGAAGTGCCGGAGGGGCTTAAAGGCCGCCGCGTGCTGGCGCTGGATATGGGCTCACTGGTCGCCGGGGCAAAATATCGCGGTGAGTTTGAGGAGCGCCTGAAAGGTGTGCTCAACGATCTCTCCAAACAGGAAGGGAACGTCATCCTATTTATCGACGAATTGCATACCATGGTCGGTGCCGGTAAAGCCGATGGCGCTATGGATGCGGGGAACATGCTGAAACCGGCGCTGGCGCGCGGTGAACTGCACTGCGTCGGCGCAACGACGCTCGATGAATATCGCCAGTACATCGAAAAAGATGCCGCGCTGGAGCGCCGTTTCCAGAAAGTGCTGGTGGCTGAACCCTCTGTTGAAGACACCATCGCTATTCTGCGCGGTCTGAAAGAGCGCTATGAGTTGCACCATCATGTGCAAATTACTGACCCGGCGATTGTTGCGGCGGCATCGCTCTCGCATCGCTACATCTCCGATCGTCAGTTGCCGGATAAAGCCATCGACCTGATCGATGAAGCGGCATCCAGCATCCGTATGCAGATTGACTCTAAACCGGAAGAACTCGACCGGCTTGACCGACGCATTATCCAGCTCAAGCTGGAACAGCGCGCGTTGATGAAAGAGTCTGATGAGGCGAGTAAAAAACGCCTCGACATGCTGAACGAGGAGCTGGAAGAGAAAGAGCGTCAATACTCCTCCCTTGAAGAGGAGTGGAAGGCCGAAAAAGCCTCTCTTTCCGGTACGCAGACGATTAAGGCTGAGCTTGAACAGGCGAAAATCGCCATGGAGCAGGCACGTCGTAATGGCGACCTGGGCAGAATGTCTGAGTTGCAGTACGGTAAAATCCCCGAGCTGGAGAAACAGCTGGCGGCGGCTACGCAGAGCGAAGGCAAAACCATGCGCCTGCTGCGTAACCGTGTAACCGATGCGGAGATCGCCGAAGTGCTGGCGCGCTGGACCGGTATTCCCGTCTCGCGAATGATGGAAGGTGAGCGTGAGAAACTGCTGCGCATGGAACACGATCTTCACCACCGCGTGATTGGTCAGGATGAGGCTGTCGATGCGGTCTCTAACGCCATTCGCCGCAGCCGCGCAGGGCTGTCCGACCCGAACCGCCCGATTGGCTCCTTCCTCTTCCTTGGGCCGACCGGGGTCGGGAAAACCGAGCTGTGCAAGGCGCTGGCAAACTTTATGTTTGATAGCGACGACGCCATGGTGCGTATCGACATGTCCGAGTTTATGGAGAAACACTCCGTGTCGCGGCTGGTCGGCGCGCCTCCGGGCTATGTCGGATATGAGGAGGGCGGTTATCTGACGGAAGCGGTTCGTCGCCGTCCCTATTCTGTCATTCTGCTTGATGAAGTAGAGAAAGCGCATCCGGATGTCTTCAACATTCTGTTGCAGGTGCTTGACGACGGTCGATTGACGGACGGGCAGGGCAGAACGGTGGACTTCCGTAATACGGTGGTCATCATGACCTCTAACCTTGGGTCCGACCTGATTCAGGAGCGTTTTGGCGATCTCGATTACGGCCATATGAAAGAGCTGGTGATGGGCGTGGTGAGTCAGAGCTTCCGTCCTGAATTCATCAACCGTATAGATGAAGTGGTTGTGTTCCATCCGTTAGGTGAAAAACACATTGCTTCTATTGCGCAGATCCAGCTGCAGCGGTTGTATAAACGTCTCGAGGAGCGTGGCTACAGCGTGACGCTTTCCGACGAGGCGCTGAAACTGCTTAGCGCCAATGGGTACGACCCGGTTTACGGTGCGCGGCCGTTGAAACGTGCGATCCAGCAACAGATAGAGAACCCGCTGGCGCAGCAGATCCTCTCTGGCACCCTGATTCCGGGCAAGCCAGTGCAGCTTGTGGTGAAAGATGACCGCATTGTTGCCGTTCAATAAAAGATAAAAAACTGAAAAACGGGCCTCTTGAGGCCCGTTTTTGTTTAATAAAACAGCAGAAATAGACGCTTTTCACAGTTTCTGCCTGGAAAGTGAGCGAACGGTAACTTTTTTCAAATTAAGGGTTGTCAGCAGGAATTAACTCCCTATAATGCGCCTCCACTGACACGGCACAACGGCAAACAAACCGGCCTGTCAGGTGAAGAATTCTGAAAATAATCAGTTGACTTCACAGCGGGAAAGCGTAATATGCACACCCCGCGCCGCTGCGAAAAGCGAAG